>NZ_JAOWLB010000009.1 GCF_025751555.1 Ruegeria aquimaris | reverse complement strand
CGCGGGATGGAGCAGCCAGGTAGCTCGTCAGGCTCATAACCTGAAGGTCGCAGGTTCAAATCCTGCTCCCGCAACCAAATCACAAAATTTATCAATGCGTTACGAGGCGATCAACCGTTCAGCCTCCACCATCACCAATTCTTGTCAACGCTCAGTCAACATTCGGCGAGGCCGCCCTTCGGGCTCGCGGCGACGAAATATCGGGCCGCACAAGAAAGCCGGTTATCCGTCAGCAATCGTGATCGCCGAACCAGACCCAATCAGGCAATTGCGATCAGGCGGGGGCTATATTCGTCCGCAAGTGACACCTTTCCCGTTGGTTCACGTCGGCTTCCAACACACCCCCAAAACCATCGCATCCTGATCTCCGGCCGAGACATAGGCATGGCCGATACCGCTGTCGAAATAGATGCTGTCGCCTCGCCCGAGGGTAATCGCATCGCGCCCCTTGAGGAAAACGGTGACCTCTCCTGCGAGTACATAGATGAACTCTTCGCCTGGGTGAGAGATGAAGTCTTCGAAGGCCGCGAAACTATGCGCCTTGATTCGCCCGACCATGGGCACCATGTGCTTGCCGCTCACGTCCGACGCCAGCATGTCATAGTCGTAAGTGGCGGAACGATGGATCGGTGCTTCGCCCGCGCGTGTGACCGTGATTGTCCCATGTGCGAAACCTTCCGCCTCGGCATCGAAAAGCTCGCCCACGTCCAGCCCGAGCCCTTGGGCGAGCCGCATGAAGCGATCATAAGTCAATGAAATCTCGCCACGTTCCATCTTGGAAATCGTCGAAATCGCAAGGCCGGTTCGATCGGACAGTTCTTTCAAGGTCCACTTCCGCGTCTTCCTGATTTGCCGGACACGCGCTCCCAGACTGGTTTCGGTCGCGGTGGGACTGGGCTCGAGATCGTTCAGAATTTTCTGCATTTTTTCCTATTGGAAAATTTCCGTTGTTTTCCTATTGGAAAATATTGTAGCGTCTTGATACCGAAATTGAAAATGAAACCGACCCTGGGACTGTGAAGCGTGCCGAATTCGTCATCAGATTGTGATTTTGCCGTCATTGGCGCGGGCATCGCCGGGGCCTCGGTCGCGGCGGAACTCGCCGCATCGGGGCGGGTCGTTCTTATCGAACAGGAAAGCCAGCCGGGGTACCACACGACCGGCCGATCCGCGGCGGTCTACGCGCCCATCTATGGTCCGCAGCCGATCCGCGCGCTGACGCGGGCATCGCTGGATTTTTTCCAGAACCCGCCGCAGGGGTTCACCGACCAGGACCTTCTCAAGCCGATCGCCGCGGCCTTTGTGGCACGCGAAGATCAGAAGAACAGTCTCGACGCGATGCAGCACGAACTGGTCGATGCATCCACCGTCACGCGCATCGACGCCGAGGACCTTCAAGCCCGCCTTCCGCTTCTGCGCGAAGGTTACGCAATAGGGGCCTTGTGGGACCACGGGACCTCAGAGATCGACGTGGCCGCATTACATCAGGGCTACCTGCGGCGCTTCAAGGCCAGCGGAGGCACCTTGCTGACCCGTGCTCCGGTCACTGCGCTTGGGAAAACCGGGGACGGCTGGAAGATCCAGACCGGGAGCTCCGAAGTAACGGCGCGTGTCGTCATCAATGCCGCCGGGGCATGGGTCGACGAAGTGGGCAGGCTGGCCGGGGCCGAGCGTATCGGCCTTGTCCCCAAACGTCGCTCGGCCTTGATGATCGCGGCACCCCAAGGGTGCGACGTGCATGGATTGCCCCTTGTGGTTGATGTCGACGAGCAGTTCTACCTGAAACCGGACGCAGGCAAACTTCTGGTTTCGCCTGCGAACGAAGACCCCGAACCGCCTTGCGATGTGCAGCCTGACGAGATGGACATCGCGATCTGCGTCGACCGGATCGAACGCGCCTTTGAAATTTCGGTGCGACGGATCGAGAACTCCTGGGCCGGGTTGCGCAGCTTCGTGGCGGACAAATGCCCGGTCGTCGGTTTTTCGCGCCAGGTCGACGGCTTCTACTGGCTGGCCGGGCAGGGCGGATATGGGATCCAGTCCGCTCCCGCCCTGGCGCAACTGGCCGCGGCCGAGGTTATGGGGCTGGAAATTCCCGGACACATTCAAGCTGAAAACCTGAAACCGGATAGCATCCGGCCCGGGCGCAAAGGGATCGGAGCATGATCTGGTTGGTTCCGATATTGCTTGCAGTCCTGCTCGCATCGGGATTGGGGCTGGCCTATGTGGTCGGGGCCACGGCGGTCGTCTCGTTCCTGATGACCGAAAACGCCCGCTACCTTGCCATTCTGCCGCAAAAGGTCTTTTCGCAGATCAGCGTTTTCGCATTGTTGTCGATGCCACTTTTCATCCTCGCAGGCGAGTTGATGAACCGAGGCGGCGTGACCAAGGCGCTGATCGATGTCTCCATGGCCATGGTCGGGCGCATTCGCGGGGGACTGGGGCACGTAAACATCATGACCTCGGTATTCTTTGCCGGGATCAGCGGTTCGGCGGTTGCCGACGCCGCCTCGCTGTCGAACACCCTTGTGCCTGCAATGGAACAACGCGGCTATACACGCCTCTATGCCGGGGCGATCACCGCGGCCTCTTCGATCATTGGCCCGATCGTTCCCCCGTCGATCATCCTGATCTTCTATGGCGCGATCATGCAGACCTCGGTGGCCGCCCTGTTCGTGGCCGGCATCCTTCCCGGCCTTTTGCTTGCCTGCGCTCTGTTTGCCCTCAACGGGTACTACGCGGTGCGCGATGACCATCCCCGTATCGAAAAGGGAGAGGCGCCGCCGATCCTGCCTGCAATCGCCCGGGCCTTGCCCGCGCTCTTGCTGCCCCTGATCATCGTGGGCGGGATCGTTCTGGGCTGGATGACGCCGACAGAGGCCGCCGCCGTCGCCGTCATCGTCGCTGCCCTGGCCGCCATCTTCTACGAGGGGCTGAAACTCGAGGACGTGGTCGAAAGTCTTCGCCGCACCGCGATGCTGACCGGCTCCATTTTTGTGGTTCTGTGCGCCATCGCCGCTTTTGGCCATCTGGCATCGCTGGAAAAGGTGCCGCAGGCGATCTCGGCCCTGATCACCGATCTGGGACTGGGACCTGTCGGCTTCATGCTGGCGATGAATCTGCTCTTCATCTTGGCGGGCATGTTTCTGGACATCCCCATGGCGCTGGCCCTGCTGGTTCCACTTGTAGCGCCGGTCGCCTTGGCCAACGGGGCAGACCCGGTGCACTTGGGTATCGTGATCTGCTTCAACCTGACCATTGGCCTGGTGTCGCCACCGATGGGCGGCTGCCTGCTGATCGTCTCGACGGTCACGGGGCTGAACTACTGGACCCTGGCCCGCGCTGTCATCCCGTTCGTGCTGGTCGAAATTCTGGTGCTGGGGGTGTTGGTCTTCGTCCCCGAGATCAGCCTCTACCTGCCGCGCGCGTTTGGATTGTGGAACTGAAAACAAATTCCCCGAAAGCAGGGGGAAAAAAGAGGAGGAACTAGAATGTCGTTCATGAAGCTTGTGGGGCCCGCCTGCCTCACGCTGACCCTGGCAATCGCCGGCCCCGTATCGGCAGAGATCAAGATCGCGCTCGATTCAGCCAAGGACCTGGAAAACTCCGGATCCTATGTCTGGGCGAATGCGTTCTCGGAATACCTCAATGCCAACGGCATGGAAGCCGTGGAATACGAACGCGGCGCGCTAGGTGGCGAGGCCGAGAAGATGGACCAGGTGCAGCAAGGGCTGCTCGAAGTGTCCCTGTCCGACACCAAGGGCGTCGGCGCCCTGGACGGGCACCTCATTCCGACCACGCTGCCCTATCTCTTCCCGGATTGGCAAAGCCTGGATCGCGGTCTTGCCAACGGCATGATGGACAAGATCAACGCAGGCACAGTTCCGCAAGGCGTGCGCGTCATCGGCATGGCCGCGCTGGGGTCTGCCGCCGGGATCTTCAACACCAAGCACCCTGTCGAAAAAGCGGCTGATCTCGCCGATCTGCGGATGCGGGCTCTGGATGAAAACCAGATCGGCGTCTACAAGCTCTGGGGCACCAACGGCACCATCGTGGCATGGGACGAAGTGCCCAACGCTCTTCAGACCGGCATCGCGGATGGCTACATCAACCCTCCGATGGTTCCGATCATGTTCGGGCATACCGGGTTCATCAAGTATTTCACCAACGCCAAGGTCGGATTGGGAAGCCGCACCATCATCGTGTCCGAGGACTGGTACCAGGGGCTTTCGGCCGAACAGCAGGCGATCGTAATGGACGCTGCCAAGGCCGCCACCGAGGCTAACCGCGCGTGGCTCGCGACCCGGTCGGCCGAGATGGACAAGCTGCGCGAAGCCGGCATCGAGGTGACCGAACTGACCCCTGAAGCCTGGGCCGAATTCAAGGCACTGAGCGCGCCCCTGCACAACATGGTGCCCCTGCCCGAAGGCGCGTTGGCCGCCTGGCAGGCTGCGATCGGAGAATAATACGATGCGCGCGGCGGTTTCCTGGCTTGATCGCTTTTCGGCTTTCCTGAACCGCGTTGCCCTTTGGGGCGCGGTGCTGGCGGTGGCTTCGCTGGTGCTGATCGCGGGATGGCAGGCCGCCGCGCGCTATCTTCTCGATCAACCGCCGGCCTGGACAGAGGAGCTTGCACGCTACCTCATGGTCTGGGCCGGATTGCTCGGCGCATCCTGTGCCTTCCGGTTCCGGGTCGATCCGTCGCTGTTCCCCGCCGCGCGCGAGCGTACTGACGGGGTGGGCCGCGTCTATGCGGTGGTGCGTGCGATCGGCGCGTTCATCTTTGTCGCGCCGATCCTTTGGTACAGCCTCTACGGGCTGAACGGAAAGATTGCCTCAGGGTATATCGCCCGAAACGCGCGGGTCACGGCGGAAACCCTCGACGTACCGATGTCCGTTTTCGCAATGGCCATTCCAATCGGCTTTGGCCTGATCATGCTTCACTTGCTGGCAAATCTTTCGACAGCACTGATGCAGCCGAAAGAGACATGACATGAAGCTGATGATTGCGGCGCTGACCACGGAAACCAACAGTTTCTCGCCGATCCCGACCGGACGGCTTGCCTTCGAAGCACAGCTTCTTACGCGGGAGGGAAGCACGGCAGAGCCACGCATGCACAATGTGTCGCTGCATGTCTGGCGCCGCATGGCGCAGGAACGGGGCTGGGACGTCGCCGAAAGTCTGACCGCGGCGGCGCAGCCCGCGGGGCTGACGACCCGCGCGGTCTACGAAGAGTTTCGCGACGAGATTCTGCGCGACCTCGAAGCGCAAAGACCGGACATCTTCCTGATCAACATGCACGGGGCGATGATCGCGGACGGCTATGACGATTGCGAAGGTGACATGATGCAGCGCGCGCGGACCATCATGGGCAGGGACAAGGTGATCGGGCTTGAACTCGATCCGCACAACCACCTGACCCAGGCCATGCTCGACAACGCGACCCTGATCGTCAACTACAAGGAATATCCCCATATCGACCCTGCGGACCGCGCGGTCGAACTGTTCAACATGGCTGCTGACGCCGCCGAAGGACAGACGCGTCCGGTGATGCGCGCGCATGACTGTCGAATGCTGACCATCATCCGAACCCTGACGGAACCGGGCAAATCCTTTGTGCAGGCGATGAAAGACGCCGAGGGTAAGGGTGGCATCCTGTCGGTTTCCCTCACGCATGGATTTCCCTGGGGGGACGTGGCCGATGTCGGGGCCAAGACACTGGTGATCGCCGACGGTGATGCGGACAAGGCGGCAAGTGTCGCCGAAGAATTCGCCGCCCGGCTTTGGGATATCCGCGATGGCTTGCGTCTGGACTACCCTGATGTTTCCACCGCGCTCGACATGGCCGAAGCAGCCAACGAGTTTCCCGTCACATTGGCGGACATGGGTGACAATGCCGGAGGCGGCGCGCCCTCGGATTCCACCTATTTTCTTAAGGAAATTCTCAGGCGCGGGATAAAGGATGTCGGCCTCGCACAGTTCTGGGATCCCGTGCTTGTGGCCATGTGCCAGGACGCGGGCGTCGGCGCCCAAATGCGGGTTCGGATCGGTGGCAAGATATGCGCCGAGTCGGGCGAGGCGATAGATCTCGACGTTACCGTGCGCGGCATTCGCGAGAACATGTTTCAGACGGTAAATGAAATGTCGATGTCGATGGGCACGGGCGTTTGGCTGGAGGCCGATGGTGTTCACCTGATCCTGTCGTCCAAGCGCGCACAGTGTTATTCGCCATCGGTCTTCTCAGATCTCGGGTTGGATATCGGGCGCCTGCGGATCATGATCCCGAAGTCCACGAACCATTTCTACCAGAATTTCGACCGCGTCAGCGCGCAGGTAATCCATGTCGGATCGCCCGGAGCAGTTACGCCGGACATCCCGAATATTCCTTTCACCAAGCGTGACGGAAACTTCTGGCCCAGGGTCGAAAACCCCTTCGCCTGATCGCATCGCATAAGACCGAGGACCGACTGCCGTGAAACTGCTCATTGCCTGCCTGGCAACCGAAACCAATACGTTTTCACCGATGCCGACTGGCCTGCTCGCTTTCGAGGCCGGCATGGTCTCGCGCGAGGCGACGCGCCAGCCCGCCATGCTGTTCAGCGCGCCCCTGCACGAATGGTGCCGTATGGCAGAGGAAAAAGGCTGGGAGGTCATCGAAAGCCTGACCGCTGCGGCGCAGCCGGCGGGCCCGACTGTGCGCGCGGTCTACGAAGGTTTCCGCGACGAGATCCTCGCCGATATTGAACGGTATCAACCCGATGTCCTGTTGATGTCGATGCACGGCGCTATGGTCGCCGACGGTTATGACGATTGCGAAGGAGACATGATGGCGCGCGCCCGCGCGATCATGGGGCCGGACAAGGTGATCGGGCTGGAGCTTGACCCGCACAACCACCTGACTCAGACGATGCTGGACAACGCGACGTTGATCATCAACTTCAAGGAATACCCGCATGTCGATGCGCCCGAGCGCGCGCGCGAGCTGTTCGTGATGGCCGCCGACGCCGCCGAGGGCAAGACCAAGCCGGTGATGCGGGCGCAGGACTGCCGGATGCTGACGATCATCGAGACCATGAAAGAGCCTGCCAAGACCTATGTGCAGGCCATGAAGGACGCCGAGGGCAAGGATGGTATCCTATCGGTCTCACTGACCCATGGGTTTCCCTGGGCCGATGTGGCAGACGTCGGTGCAAAAACGCTGGTTATCGCAGATGGAGATGCAGACAAGGCCGCGCGCGTTGCCAAGGAGTTTGCGGACAAGCTTTGGAATATCCGCGATGGGTTGCGGATGAACTATCCCGATATTTCGGCGGCGCTCGATATCGTATCTGCGGCAAATCACGGCCCGATCGCGCTGGCGGACATGGGGGACAATGCCGGCGGTGGCGCGCCTGCGGATTCCACCTTCTTCCTGCAAGAGATCCTCCGGCGCGGGATGAAGGATATTGCCCACGGCATCTTCTGGGATCCTGTGCTGGTGACCATGTGCCAGGATGCCGGTGTCGGTGCGCGCTTGCGGGTGCGCCTTGGCGGCAAGATCTGCAAGGAATCGGGTGATGCGGTGGATCTGGATGTGACCGTCCGCGCCATCCGCGAGAACATGACACAGAAACTGGGCGAAACCGATATGCCCATGGGCACCGGTGTCTGGCTTGATGCCGACGGCGTGCACCTGATCGTGTCCTCGCTGCGCACGCAGAATTTCTCGCCCTCGGTCTATACCGATCTGGGCATCGACATCACCCAGATGCGCGCCCTGATCCCGAAATCGACCAACCATTTCTATCAGAATTTCGAGCGGATCAGCCCGCAGGTGGTCCATGTGCGCACCCCCGGCACCGTGACACCCGACATGACCATCATTCCCTTTACCAAGCGCGATGGCAACTTCTGGCCCAAGGTCGAAAACCCGTTCAACTGAAGGATCAAGCAATGACAGTTCACCGCATCGGTCTCCCCCCCGTCCTGCAGAACGGAGCCAAGGTTCCACTGGTTCCGGCAACCCGCGTCGGAAACCTGATCTTCTGCTCGGGTGCGCTGGGTGTTGATGCCAGTTTCAAACCTGTCGATGGCGGCGTCGGGGCGCAGACCCGCCAAGCCATCGCCAATCTCAAAGCCGTTCTGGCCGAGGCAGGAGCGACCCTGGCCGACGTCGCCAAGACAACCGTCTGGCTGACCGACCTAGCAAACTTCGCGGAATTCAACACGGCCTATGCCGAAGCGTTCGGAGATGCCTTCCCCGCGCGTTCGACAGTGACTTCTGCCCTGGCTATCCCCGGTGCATTGGTCGAGATCGAAGCTGTCGCAGCGATCCCAGAGACTGACAAGAAAAGCTGACCCATGTGGACAACGGTTTGCGAAACCATTTCGAAACAAATTGGCAAAGACCGCATAGTTAGGCCTGAAGATGCGGAGGGTCGTCTGATCTCGGTCACTGGCGAGGCAATGCCACCTGTCCCTATCCTGCGTCCGCGCGATACCGAGGAATTGGCCAAGGCCCTCGAAATCTGCTCGGCCCACAAGACGCCTGTCATCCCGATGGGCGGCAGCACGGGGCTGGTCGGCGGCCTTCGCCATACGGGCAAGGAATTGTACCTGTCGCTGGAACTGATGAACCAGATCGAAAGCATCGATCCCGTCAACCGCGTGGCGACGGTTCAGGCCGGGGTGGTTTTGCAGAACCTGCAACAGGCCGCAGAAGACGCAGGCCTCTCTTTCCCGATGGACCTTGGTTCCCGAGGCAGCGCAACGGTCGGCGGGTTGATCTCGACCGATGCCGGGGGAGAAAAAGCGTTTCGCTTTGGCATGATGCGCGAGCAGGTCCTGGGCTTGGAGGTTGTCACCGCCTCGGGTCAGATCCTCGATCTGTCCAACGCCATGATCAAGAACAATACCGGCTACGACCTCAAGCATCTGTTCATCGGTGCCGAAGGGACGCTTGGCATCGTTACCCGCGCTCAATTGCGGCTTCGCCCGCAACTGCCGAATGTCAACACCGCTTTTGCACTGGTTCCCGATTTTGCCTCGGCCCTTGAGGTGCGGCATCGGGTCGAAGCGGCGTTGGGCAACGATCTGACCGCGTTCGAGGTGATGTGGCCGGAATTCTATGAAATAGCGACACGTCACAGGACCGGGCGGCTTCCGCTCCCGGTTGCCTCTGGCATCTATCTTCTGTTCGAAAGCGAAGCAGGGACCGCCCGCGATCCGGAAGCCTTTGAAACCGCGATGGCCGCGCTGTATCAAGATGGCCTTGTCGAGGATATGGCCATCGCCGCGTCCGAAGCGGATCGACGGGACATGTGGGCAATCCGCAACGACATAGATGCTATCATTCGAAACTTGTCTCCTTTTCTGGCTTTTGATGTTTCGCTGCCGGTTTCAAAGATGGAGCTTTGTGTCCAGGAACTGGAGACGACACTGACCACTCGATGGCCGAAAACCCGATTTGCGCGCTTCGGGCACATGGGCGACAACAACCTGCATATCGTCGTGAGTATCGGTCAGGATACGATCTCCCATAAGGCCGACATCAGTAATATCGTCTATAATAGGGTCACGGTGATGAATGGAAGCATCTCGGCTGAGCACGGCATAGGGATGGACAAGTTGCCCTGGTTCGAAATGGGGAAAACCTCGTCGGCCATCTCCCTCATGCAAACCATCCGCAACGTGCTGGATCCGGATAGTATCCTGAACCCGGGCAAGACGATTGAACCGGTCGGATGAGATGGCTCGGAATGGTATTCTGGAACCCTGAAAAACTGAGACACACGGTCAAATGGTTTGGCCCAATCTGAAGCCGTGGATGAATCTTCCGGTTCGTCGAATTGCTATCACGGAACTTGTCACGTGACCCGGCTGCGAAAGGAACGCACCAATGAACAAGCACCTCTCCGTAAAACGCCTTGAAATGACGCTGGAG
The DNA here is from genome assembly GCF_025751555.1 of Ruegeria aquimaris. Classification (GTDB taxonomy): domain Bacteria; phylum Pseudomonadota; class Alphaproteobacteria; order Rhodobacterales; family Rhodobacteraceae; genus Ruegeria_B; species Ruegeria_B aquimaris. Next base: position 146,813 of record NZ_JAOWLB010000009.1, on the reverse strand, counting down.
GACCGGCTGCATCAGGAGGAGGGTTGGGTTTACATGACCGGCATGCAGGCCCTGGTGCGGTTGCCGATCCAGCAGCGAAAGCGGGATGTGGCCGCGGGCCTGAACACGGGCGGCTACATTTCGGGCTATCGCGGCTCTCCGGTTGGCACTTATGACATGAGCCTCTGGCAGGCGGCCAAGGTGCTGAAGGAAAACAACATCTACTTCCAACCCGGTGTGAACGAAGACCTTGCCGCCACGGCGACATGGGGGTCCCAGATGGTCGGGCTGTTCCCCGGAGCCAAGGTCGATGGGGTCTTTTCGATCTGGTACGGCAAGGCGCCGGGTATGGATCGTTCGATGGATCCGTTGCGACACGCCAACCTGGCCGGAACCAACCCGAAGGGTGGCTCGCTCTTGCTGGTGGGGGATGACCACGGGGCCAAGTCTTCGACGGTGGCCTGCTATTCGGACATGAATTTCGCCTCGCTCGGCATGCCGCTGCTGGCGCCGGCGAATGCGCAGGATGTGCTGGATTTCGGCCTGCACGGGATCGCGATGAGCCGGTTCAGCTCGACCATCGTGGGCATGAAGCTGGTGACCGACGTGGTCGAGGGCGGTGGTTCGGTTCATGTGGCGCCCGACAGCCCGAAGATCACCTTGCCCGAAGACAGCGGCCCGGATACCGCGATCAAGCCCTTCGTGCCGATTCTCGATCAGGAGCGGCTTCTGTGGGACGTCAAGCTGGGCAAGGTGCTGGCCTATGCCCGGGCCAATGGCCTGAACCGGCATGATGGTCCGGCGACGGCGCGGATCGGGATCGTGGCGGCGGGCAAGGCCTGGCAGGATCTGAACCAGGCGCTGGCAGGGCTTGGCTACCGCAATGGCAAGATTGGCAACATGGAAGTGCGCCGGTTGAAACTGGGCATGGTCTGGCCACTGGATGACGCGGAAATCCGCCAGTTTGCCGAAGGGCTGCAAACCATCCTCGTCGTCGAGGAAAAGCGCCCGCTGCTCGAAGACCAGATCCGGTCGATCCTATACGGTTCGGGCCTGAACCCGCGCATCGTGGGCAAGACCTTCCATGGCCATGCCTACACGGCGGCGGTAGAGGATTGCGCCTTTCCAAAGACCGGTGAAATCGATCCCAACCTTGTGACGCGGGTTCTGGTGCGCGTCGCCAATGAAGCCGACCCCGAATGCGGCATCTCGATGCCGAACCGCCCGGATGCGCCACCCGCCCTTGGCGGCGGCACGATCCGCCCGCCTTCCTTCTGCGCGGGTTGCCCGCATGGACGCTCGACCCAGGTCGTGGCGGGAAGCCGGGCGCTGGCAGGGATCGGCTGTCATACGATGGCGGTCATGCGCGATCCGACGACCACCAACTCAATTAGCCACATGGGCGGCGAAGGCGCGCTCTGGCTGGGACAATTCCCGTTCACCGACGAGCAGCATGTCTTTGCCAACATGGGCGACGGCACCTATTTCCACTCCGGGATGATGGCGATCCGGGCGGCCGTCGCGGCCAAGGCCACGATGACCTACAAGCTCTTGCACAACGGGTTCGTGTCGATGACCGGCGGGCAGCCGCATGATGGCGACCTCTCGCCCCTGCAGATGATCGATCAGGTCCGCGCCGAAGGAGTGGAGCGCATCGCGCTGGTCACCGACGAGCCCGAGAAATATGAAGGCAAGTCGCTGGGCGTCGGGGTCACGCTGCATCCGCGCGCCGAACTGGAGATGGTTCAGAAGGACATCCGCACCCACAAGGGCGTTTCGGTGATCATCTACGATCAGCCCTGCGCCACCGAGCGCCGCCGCCTGCGCAGGCGCGGCAAATGGGTGGACCCGGACAAGCGGGTGTTCATCAACCCCGAAGTCTGCGAGGGATGCGGCGACTGTTCGACCGTGTCGGGCTGCATGGCGATCGAACCGCTGGAAACCGAGTTCGGGCGCAAGCGCGTGATCAACCAGTCCTCGTGCAACAAGGACTTCTCCTGCGTCGAGGGGTTCTGCCCGTCCTTCGTGACGGTCTCAGGGGCCACGCCGCGCAAGGCGAAAAAGGCCGACTTCGCGATTGATGTGAGCCACCTGCCGATGCCCGCCCAGCGTGATATCGACGGGTCCTGGTCGATCCTCGTTTCCGGTATCGGCGGGGCAGGGGTGGTGACCATCGGTCAGACGCTGGCCGTGGCCGCCCATGCGGATGGCTATTTCTCGTCCAATCTCGACATCACCGGGCTGGCGCAGAAATACGGCGCGGTGCACAGCCATATCAAGCTGGCGGTCAGCCCCGACCAGATGCGCGCGACTCGGATCGCGATGGGCGAAGCGGATGCGCTGATCGGCTGTGACCTCGTGGTCGCGGCGGGGGACGAGGCCCTCTCCAAGCTGACGCCGGGCAAGTCCGTGGCGGTAACGGATGCCAGCCTGGTGCCGACGGCCGAGTTCTCCAGGAACCCTGACTGGCATCTGAACGGCAGCGAGCAGTTCGAGCGGCTGCACCGGGTTCTGGGCGAGCGAGCGCACGGGATGAACGCACAGGACCTCGCCGAACGGGTCGTGGGCGACCGGGTGTTTGCCAACATGCTGCTGATGGGCGCCTCGTGGCAGCAGGGTGGCATCCCGCTGTCGCTGGCCGCAATTCACCGGGCAATCGAACTCAACGGTGTCTCAGTCGCGCGCAACAAGCAGGCGTTCGACCTTGGCCGCCTTGCCTTTGCCGATCCGGAGGCGGTGCGCGCCCTTGCCGGCGAGACCGCGCCGATCCTGCTGGAGGCACACCGGGCGCCGACGTTGCAGGAGGTTGTGGTCCGACGTGTCGAAGAATTGACCGCTTACAAGGATGCGGAATTCGCCCGCAGTTACAGCGATACGGTCGAAAAGGTCAGGGCAGCGGGCCTTGGCGACACGGCGGTTATGGCGGTTGCGCGCGGTCTTTACAAGCTGATGGCGGTAAAGGACGAGTGGGAGGTCGCGCGCCTCTACGGCAAGCCTTCGTTCAAGAACGCCCTGTCGCAGACCTTTGATGGCGATCTGGACCTGACCTTCTACTTTGGCGCCTGGCCCTATGGCGGGCGCGACGAGAAGACCGGAAAGATGGTCAAGGGCGCGGTCAGGGGCAAGACGGCCATACGCTTCTTCAACCTGATGAACCGGATGCGCGGACTGCGCGGCACGCTTCTGGATCCCTTCCGCAACTCGGAAGAGGCGCGGCTTGCCCGCAGGCTGCTGGCCGACTACCGCGAAGATATCGAATTCGCGTTGGCCAATTCCTCACCGGCTTCGGCTGACCAGATCACCGAATTGCTGGACCTGCCCGAGCATATCCGAGGTTACGGCCACGTGCGCGAGCGCCACGCCGCCGCGGCCAGGAAGCGCCGCACCGCGTTGAAGGCCGCGGTCACCAACCCGACCGCAAATGCAGCGTGACAATAACACTGTATGCAACGTAGGTTAGACAAGGTCACACCCGGCAAGACAAACATCGGTGCGCGGGCGTTGCGGTCGGCTACCGGCACCCAACCGGAAGAGTTCGGCCACTGGCAGCGTCAGACTGATTTCGGCTGGGAGAAGTTTCGCATTCGCGCACGGGCGGCATTTGCAGCATCTGGCGCAAGCGAGGAGGCACGAGCCTATGATCTGGATCGCCCTGCACTATGCCATGGTACTTGCCTGCGCGGCGCGCGTTCTTCTGCGGCCGCACCGTGACCCGTCTGCGCGCGTCGCATGGTTGGCGGTGCTTTTCGCGCTGCCGGTCGCGGGCGTTGTCGCTTACCTGCTCCTTGGCGAAACGAGCATTGGCCGAAAGCGTGTAGAGCGACTGAGACAAGTTCTTCGGGAACTTCCGAAGCCACCGGGACCCGAACCGGCGCAAAACGAGGTTCTCGCGACCCCTGTCCCGGACCGATACGCGCAGCTATTCAACATTGGCCGCTCGATCAGCGGATACGACCCTGTTGGCGGAAACCGGGCGAGGTTGATGAAAGATTCCGATGCTGCGATCGACGAGATGATCGCCGATATCGACGGGGCTCAGGACCACGTCCATCTGATGTTCTACATCTGGCTACCTGACGGTAACGGCGGCAAGATGGTCGAGGCCCTGAAGCGCGCGGCGGCGCGCGGTGTGACCTGCCGCGCCATGGTTGACGATCTCGGCTCGCGGGACCTGATCCGAAGTCCGCATTGGGAGGCGATGGGCTATGCGGGTGTGAAGTTGGCCCGTGCCTTGAAGATAGGCAATCCGCTCTGGCGGGTTTTCGACGGCCGGGTCGATCTTCGAGACCATCGCAAGATCCTGGTGATCGACAACCGCGTCACCTACTGCGGCAGCCAGAACTGCGCCGACCCCGCCTTTCGCCCCAAGGCGAAATACGCGCCTTGGGTTGATGCGGTCATGCGGTTCGAGGGGCCAGTGGTGCGACAGGCGCAGCACCTCTTCGCCAGCGACTGGATGGCCAACTTCGACGAGGATATCAGCGATGTCCTCGACGCGCCGTTGGGCCCGCAAACGCCTGGCTTCACCGCACAGGTGGTGGCGACGGGGCCGACAGTACGAAATTCTGCGATGCCCGAGATGTTCGAGAGCATCATGTACACGGCACGGCGACAGCTTGTCATCACGACGCCCTACTATGTGCCGACCGAGGCAATTCAGGCGGCTCTCTGTGCCGCGGCCAACCGGGGTGTCGATGTCACCATCGTGTTCCCGGCACGCAACGACGATTTCGCGGTTGGCGCGACGAGCCGGTCCTATTACGAGGATCTGCTGACCGCAGGCGTAAAGATCTACGAATTTCAACCCGGCCTTCTGCACACGAAATCCATGACCGTGGACGGCGAGATAACGCTGATCGGGTCGGCGAACATGGACCGGCGCAGCTTCGACCTGAACTACGAAAACAACATCCTTTTCCATGACACTAGGCTGACCGCTGACATGCTTGCGCGCCAGAAGCTATACATAGCCGCAAGCATGGCGGTCACCCTGGAGCAGGTACAGGGCTGGCCTTGGCACGAACGGCTTTGGAACAACGCTTTGGCAACCGTCGGGCCAGTTCTTTGACCACCGACCCTTAACTGCCGCGGGTTGAGAGATCAGGTCACCGATCTGCAACGCGAAGCTTCCTTCGGGCATCGGAAACTGAGCGGACTGTAGATCAACCGTTTGGCGGTCATGATCTACATCCGTTGGTGTTGTGAGAACAAATCGGCCTGCCACGCTCCTCAATCGTTATCTCAGCGCCGGTCGCCTTCGCCTGCTTGGATTGAGCCAAGGTCAGGAAGGCTCGTGCAGCAGTATTGCAGATCGGGGCAAAGGAATAATCGTGTCCTATTTGCTGTGACAGGGGCTTAGAAAGCCATCGGGGCTCGCAGCGAGAATGTATCAGGCCGCGCCTAGAAGGCGGATATACGTTGGCAAGCTTGATCACCGAACCAAGTCCAACCAGGCCGTTGCAATCAGGCGGGGTCCATATACGTCTTCAAATGGCAGCTCCGATCACAGCTTTAACCGAAACTCGGTAGGTGTGACGCCGGTCCATCTCTTGAATGCTCTAGAAAAACCTGCAGCGTTGGAAAAACCGAGCATTTCGGCGATTTCCTCGTTTTTCATGGATCGCTCGCGGCCAAGGACCTCTAGTGCCTTCTGTTTTCGAACATTGTCTCGAACCTTCTGGAACGACGTCCCCAGCCAAGTGAAGGTGCGCTGCAAACTCTTTGGATGCACATCGAGGCGATGGGCAAGGTCTTCCATGCCAAAGGATCCTTCGCTGATCCCTTTGTGACAAACGATTTCCAACCAAACTTTTATGGCCTCGCGTCGCGATTTATCATCGAACTCTCCACGCCTGGTAGACGGGATTTTCCAGTTCAATTCCAATGGCAGCTGTAACCATTCCGTGGGAAATCGGATCTTTACGCCGTTCCATTTTTGTTTGACGATCGAATGCTTTGGTACGAGGTCTGGTGGAATGCCGGCGTCTTCCTGCACTACGATCAAGATCCGCGAGGAGTCGAACTCTTGGGCGACCGCCAATCTCAGTAAGGTTACCCAACTACTCACGAATGCGGCATCGGCCTGAATGATCGGTGCCGACGGATTGAAAGTTCTCTTGCCCAAGATCACGGTGGAATCGGCATTAATCTTAAGGGAATAGCGGATATTACTGATCTGCCGATCGATTTCGAGGATTGCACGAGGAAGGAACTCGGCCAGCGTGCGTGATGCTTTGAAGCTTTCTCGAACAAAAACTGGACCAGCCTCGACGAACATCGCTGCGGCGCGGGCCGCGAAGTAAGGATCACCGAGCGCATCAGCCATTTCCTGCTCCGCACGGTAAAGCGCATTGCCTGTAATGAGCGTCGCGGGGTCCGAGAGGTCGAAGCTTTCGAGGTGTGCGGCCCTGAGCACTCGATCGGTGTTGCCGCCTAGCCGCTCGAATAGTTCAAGAAACGGCTGCAGCTGCAGTGCACGGTTGAAGGCGATCCCGTCATTGATCATTCGGCTGTCTTCCGTTCGAAAACTCGACCCGGTGATACGCAAGCTTTTGCATTGCTTCTATGTACTTATCTCTTGAGGACAGAAATCAACTGCAACTGTCCATCAGCGGTACGCTTTTTTGTGTCGGCGATATGTATGGTCTAACGCGAGCACCACGACTCCTGAAGCCCATCAACAGTGTCAGATATCGCTTATGTTCTTGAAAAACGCACTCCACTCTAGCTGCACCTTTGCCATCTTGGTCGCCACTGCCAGCGCGGCTCTGGCCAACGACATCGTCATCATGAACGGTCGTGTGATCGACCCTGAGACGGGCTTGGATGCAATTCGCAATGTAGCGATCCAAGATGGCCGTATCTCGGCGATCAGCGAATTCCCGCTTGAGGGCAATATCGTGGTCGATGCCACGGGTCATGTCGTATCTCCCGGTTTCATCGACCTGCATGCACATGGGCAGAGCATTGGCGACTACCGCATGCAGGCCATGCAGGGTGTGACGACAGCGCTCGAGCTTGAATCCGGCGTGTTGCCAATCGGCGACTGGTACGACGGACAGGCTTCCAAGAAACTGCCGATCAACTACGGTGCGGCGGCGGGCTGGACCTATGGCCGGATTGCCACCTTCGACAACACTGATCCGCTTGCAACCGTCGAGTTCTTCCAACAGGCGCAGGCAGAAAACAACTGGAAGATGGACGTCGCCGACCCGGCCCAGTCCCAGAGAATCCTGTCCTTGGTCGAACAGGGGTTGAAGGAGGGCGGACTGGGTATCGGGGTCAACGCGGGCTATGCGCCGGGATACGGGCAAAAAGAATATTTCGCGTTGGCCGAACTGGCCAATGAATATGGTGTCGCGACCTACACCCATGTCCGCTATGCCAGCGTCATTGAACCGCAAAGCTCCTTCGAGGCACTCAAGGAACTGATCTCGAATGCCGCAATAACCGGCGCCCACATGCACATCTGCCACATCAACAGCACCTCGATGGCCGATATCGAGGCCACGCTCGCCCTTGTTGAAGAGGCGATGGCCAGGGGCATCAACATCACGGTCGAGGCCTATCCCTACGGCGCAGCCAGCACCGTTGTCGGGGCTGCCATGTTCACCGGCCCGGACTGGCGCGACCGGATGCAGTCGACATCCGAGAACTTTCAACTCGGCCAGGATCGGATGACGGAAGACCAACTGGCGGATTACCAGAAGAACAAGCCCGGTACCTTCATCACCTGGCATTTCCTCGACGAGGAGAAGTCCGAAGACCTGGCGATGCTCGACCGGTCGGTTACCCACCCCGCGACGCTGATCGCCTCGGACGCGACCTTCTGGTCCTATTTTGACGATAGCGGCAATATCCAGACATATACCGGGGACGAATGGCCGCTGCCCGACAACGTGTTTGCGCATCCTCGCTCGGCCGGGTCCTACGCCAAGATCCTGCGCTCCTACGTGCGCGAGCGCGGCGTTCTTTCGATGAGCGAGGCGATCCGCAAGATGTCGCTGATGCCGGCGCAGACGCTGGAGGATTTCGTGCCCCAGATGAAGAAGAAGGGCCGGATCCAGGTGGGAATGGACGCCGACATTGTGGTTTTCGATCCACAGACCGTGTCCGACAAGGCGACTTATGACAACGCCAACCAGCCAGCGGTCGGAGTACAAACGGTTCTGGTGAACGGCGGATTCGTCGTTCGGGACGGTGCACTTGTTTTAGATGCCCCTCACGGCCAGCCGATCCGGCGGGAGCAAATGCAATGAGCAACAGAACACTCAGACCTTTCGCTCTTGCTGCATGGGTCGTCGCAGCGTCCGTGACAGCCCCCGCGGTTCAGGCGCAGGACGCCGATCCGAAGGTGATTTTGTTCACCAACGTCAACGTGTTCGACGGCATCAACGAAGCGTTGATCGAAAACGCCAATGTGGTCGTGACCGACAACCTGATCACCGCCGTCTCGACAGAGCCGTTGATGGTGGCCGGTGGCCGAGTCATCGACGGCGGCGGGCGCACCATGATCCCCGGCCTGATCGACGTACACTGGCATTCCACCTACTGCTGCGTGTCGCAGAACGTATTGTTCACGGGCGATATGTCCGAAGTGGCCATCAGGGGAGCACTTGGAGCCGAATCGACATTGCTACGCGGTTTTACCACTGTGCGTGACATGGGCGGCAACCCGTTCTCTATAAAGAAGATGATCGACGGCGGCGACATCTTGGGGCCTCGCATCCTGCCCTCGGGCCCGCCGATGAGCCAGACTTCGGGGCATTTCGACTATCGTGCGCTTCAGGCCGTCCCGTCAAACCCGGCTGATCCCCTGGACTACTGGAACCGGAACGGGCTGCTCATGCTGGCTGACGGTGTTCCGGAGGTGACCAAGCGCACGCGTGAAATCCTTCGGATGGGGGCTACGCAGATCAAGATCGCGGGCGGAGGTGGCGTTTCGTCCGTATTCGACCCACTGGACGTGCAGGAGTACACATTCGAGGAGATGAAAGCGGTCGTGGATGTTGCCGAAACCTGGAACACCTATGTGGCGGCGCACATCTTCACCGACAAGGCCACCAGAACCGCTCTCGAAGCGGGTGTGAAGTCGATCGAGCACGGCAATCTTCTGAGCCGGGAAACGATCGAACTCATGGCCGAGAAAGGCGCCTGGCTATCGGTGCAGCCGCTGATCGACGACGAGGACGCCTTTACCTTTAATAATCCAGCCAGCGCCGCGAAATGGATCGAGGCGACCGACGGAACCGACAGGGTCATCCCGTTGGCCAAGGAGATCGGCGTCAAGATGGCATTCGGGACCGACATGCTTTTCGACCCGGCGACCGCGGCCAAACAGGGTAAGTTCCTCGCCAAGATGACACGCTGGTTCACCCCTTACGAGGCTCTGAAGATGGCGACGTCAGATAATGCAGAACTGCTCATGCTGGCCGGCCCACGCCACCCGTACCAGGAAGGTGCATTGGGCGTGATCGCGGAAGGGGCCTACGCCGATCTGATCCTGGTCGATGGCAACCCCTTGGAGGACCTGGGTCTTGTCGCCGACCCGAACGCGAATTTCGACGTCATCATGAAGAATGGCGTGATCTACAAGAATTCCCTGGATTGAGCTGATGCCAGGACCTCTGCACAATCGAACCTTGAAAGAACAACTTGTTATGCAACGATATAGGACGTTTGCAACAATGCGTGTCACGGCGACGGTTTTTCTCGCTTCCGGCGCCAGTGCCCAAGACTATGACCTGGTAATTTCAAACGGTCGCCTGATGGATCCGGAAACGCTTTACGGTGCCGTTACCAACGTCGGCGTCACCGATGGCCGCATCGTCGTTATTTCAACCGCGAAGCCGAGGGACATCTCATGAAGGTCAAGCAGACTTTAACGCTAGCAGCCTGCGTAATCACGATGACCACAGCTGTTTTCGCGCAGGATGGGTCCACATACGGAACGCCAACCACCGAACATGAATCCAGTTCGGCAGATGATCTGGCCAAGGAGTTGTCCAATCCGAACACCCCCTTGTCGAGCCTCGTGTTCAAGCAGACCTACACAGCTTTTGACGGCACTCTGCCGGGGGCGGGCGATCAATCCAGCGTTTCGACACTGTTCCAGCCGGTTTTTCCCTTTCCGCTTCAAGAAGGCGGCTCCACAAACCTGTTCGTGCGCCCCGCATTCGCTTATGTGACCCGGCAACCTGTGTTCAACACAGTCACCGGCCAGTTCGAGAAAAAGAGCGGCTGGGCAGATATCGGTTTTGATGTGGCCATCGGGAAGACATACGAATCCGGATTGGTCACCATCGCAGGTATCCAAGGCACGATTCCGACCAATAGCGATGTTTCCGGCGGACAATGGCGCCTCGGGCCAGAAGCTCTGATCGCGCGTATCTACAAGAAAGGATACTGGGCGATCTTTCCATCACACCAATGGGATGTTGGCGGTCGCAACTACGACTACTCGACCACGCAGTTGGAAATTTTCGGTGGGTTCTATCTGCCCAATGCCTGGACAATATATACCGACTCCAAGTTGAGCTATGACTGGGTCAACGATCAGGCCACCATTCCGATCAACCTTTCGGTCAGCAAGGTCACCAAGATCAGCAACCTGCCTGTCAAGTTCAGCGCGGGCGTCGATTACTATGCCAAGTCGAATGACGCCTTTGGCCAGGACTGGTCTATCAACTTTTCGATATCACCGGTTGTGAAGAATTTCATTTACAGCTGGATCCAGGGGTAATCGCGTTGGCCAAGGAAGTCGGCGTCAAGATGATGCCAGCAACTCTGCACAATCCAACCTTGAAAGGGCAAGCTGTTATGCAACGACAAACGAAGTTTGCAACACTGGTGGTCACGGCGACGTTTTTCCTCGCCTCTGGCGCCATTGCCCAAGACTATGATCTGGTAATTTCAAACGGTCGCGTGATGGACCCCGAAACGCTGTATGACAGCGTCGCTAATGTTGGCATCAAGGACGGTCGCATTGTCGAGATTTCCAAGGACGCGCTGACCGGGGCCGAGGAAATCGACGCCACGGGTCACATCGTAGCACCAGGATTCATCGACACGCATTTCCACTGGCAACAACCGATGGGCTATGCGCTTGGCCTTCGTGACGGACTGACGTCGAGCATGGACCTCGAGGAGGGCTGCGCAGGAACATTCATCGCGCGGTGGTACGAAGAACGCGAAGGCAAGAACCAGGCGAATTTCGGGTGCGCTTCCAGCCACGAACAAGCCCGCGCCATCGTGCTCGACGGTTTCGACGACGAGGAAACCCTTCTGCTGGGGCCGGCGGCGGCGCTTACCTCCCGCAAGGGATCGGGTTGGAGTTTGGACAAGGCTGATTACGACGCTGGTAACAAGATTCTGCAGATCATCGATGAAGGCCTTCAGGCTGGCGCGCTCGGTATCGGATCGACATTGGGATACATGCGCGATGGTGTCACCACGCGTGAGTTGTTCGAGGTGCAGAAGGTTGGCGCGCGATATGGTCGCCAAACTGCCGTTCATACGCGTTTCACACCCGATGGCGACGTGTTGGAAAACGTCGGTGCGCAAGAAGTCATTGCCAATGCATTGGCTCTGAACGCGCCCGCAATACTGCAGCACTTCAACAATCCCGGCTGGCGACTCACGCATGAACTCATCGCGCGGCTTCAGGAAAACGGCCATAATATCTGGGGCGAGATCTACCCCTATTCCGCCGGATCTACCACGGTGAACGCTGTCTTCCTCAAGCCCGAAAACTGGGTTGAAAGACAGGGGCATCGCTACGAAGACACGATGCAGGATCCGATTACAGGTGATTTCTATACGCAGGAAAAATACGATCAGGTCCTGAAGGATAATCCGACCCAGGAAATTCTGTTGTTCAAGACTCCGCCAGAGGACTCAGTCAAATGGTTGACTCTCAGGGGGACAACAATGGCCAGCGATGCGATGTTCGCAGAGCCTCTTATGGCGCCTTGGAATACTCCATTTGAGAAGTTGGGCAACATGCATCCGCGCGGCGCCGGGGCGCGCGCTGCAACACTGCGCCTTGGGCGGGAAAACGACATACCGATGATGCAGCTTTTGTCGATCCTCAGCTACAACGCAGCGCACCACCTGGGCCGTACGGGGCTGAAGGCCATGCAGGAGCGGGGCCGAATGCAGGAGGGCATGGTTGCCGATATCGTGGTGTTCGACCCCGAAACCGTTGCCGACAATGCGACCTATGATCAGGGCTCGATCCCCTCGACCGGATTCAAGGCCGTGATCGTAAACGGTGCTGTGACGGTGCGAGATGACGAGCTGCTAGAGGTTTTCGCCGGTCAACCGATCCGCTTCGAGCCTGAAGACAAGCCGCGTTTCGAGCCGGTTTCGGAAGAGGGCTGGAACCGCGATTTCTCGACCGGCATGCCGGATGTGGCGCCCGGCATACCTGCAAAGGGCGGCAATTGAGACTGCCTTTTGCGTTTGAGAGGTGTGGAATGCGGTTCTTTTTGACAACTGTGGCGGCCATTCTGGCCGCCACGCCGATGTTGGCCGATCCTCGCGTCATCGATTTCGACCAACTGCCGGATCCTGCCGCGTTGGCATTTGACGATCCATTCCTCGAGATGGAACTGAAGGACCTCGAAGATCTACGCACTGTCGTGCGCTTGCAAGAGCGACTGGACAGCGAGACGTTTGACGCCAACACGCGAAACAGGCTTGCTGCTCAGGTCAATGAGGCCCGCAAATCGCTGGCGCAAGAAGGCCATGACATTGAGGAACTGCTGGCGGCCCGTTGGGAGGTGGCAATTCAACGAAAACGCGCCAAGCTCGCAACCAATCCTGCTTATGACAGTGCCGAAGTTGTCCTGGATGGGTTCCTGATACCCGCTCAAACCGGCCCGGATGGTGCTTCGGTAGGTTATCTAGTGTCCGAGATCGGGCTATGCAGTCACAAACCGTCACCGCCGCCGAACCAGTTGGTGCGCGTCCGTTATGAGGGAAGTTTTCCAACCAGAAACCTGTATGTGCCAGTCCGCGTTATGGGCACCTTGTCTACGGACCCGAAAGATCAGACAATATTCATGTTGGACGGCACCGTGCGCATGACCAGCATGTGGAATTTGTCTGCTTACAGGATCACCGTGCAGGGACCAGTCGCGGAGACCCAGATCGGCCAAGGCGCGCAGGGCGGTATCGATCCTTTGGCCGTCGTGCAGGGTTCGGAATGAACAGCCTGAAACGAAGCCTTGATGTGTTTCACCAGCTTAATTCCTTTGGGCGCTCACAGATGATCTTTGCGCAACCTGGGTCTTTGCTCGGCCCTCGTCCTTGCCGGAGCAAGGCGGGACTGGTGATTTTCTCCCTTTTGTTGCTTTTCACATATCCGGAGCAGTCGCATGCACAAAGCTTGGACAATCTCGGATTCGAGTCACGCCTCAGTGTAGCTGGAACACTCGCGGCTGAGGCCGAGGGTCAGAGAACTGGTCTCCTTGAGGGGGCAATCGCCCAGAGAAAGAACTTCGAAGCTCGAACCGGCGTCTCCTTCGGTATCGACAATCAAATCCAATACTTGGGCACGAATTCCGGCAAAAAACCTTCTGACGCATCTTCGAATGCGTTTCGCATCTATGGCACATGGAGAGCCGTGGGTCAGAACACGTCGAACGACGGTACATTGGTTTTCAAGGTCGAGAACCGATCCGCCATCGGAAACAGGATGTCCACACAGGCGCTTGGGCCGTCTCTTGGGTATGCCGGTCTGTTCTCATCCACCTTCAGCGATGCGGGCTGGGTCTTGACCAATTTCTATTGGCGCCAGCGCTTTGCGAGCGGTCGCGGCAGTTTCGTGATCGGACAGGTCGATGTCACCGACTATGTGAATGTCGATGGGTTGGCGAACCCCTGGACGGCGTTTACAAATCTTGAGTTTCAGCAGCAATCAACCTTTCCGGCCCCCAGTCAGGGTTTGGGCGCTGCACTCAGGTGGCGGGTCGATAGTAATTGGGTCATTCTGGCTGGTTTCGCACATGCAAATGGTGATCCATCTGACCCAGGTCGAAGCGCAAAAGACCTTTTCGAGACCGGCGAAACCTTCAAGCATTTCGCAATCGGCTGGACCCCTGATTGGGGGGCACTCTTTGATCGGCTCTTGCAGCTTACAGTCTGGCAGGTTGATGAACGCACTGCAGCCGGCGTTCCGGAGGGTCATGGTATCTCATTTGCCGTAAGCGGTCGTTCCGGTTCCTGGCATCGTACGTTCCGCCTCGGATATGCAAACGGTGGTGGTACTGCACTGGATCGTTCGATCAGCTTTGCGACTGCATACGAGGCACGCGGTGGTAAGGACTTAGCCGGCCTTGGATTGAATTGGGGACGTGCACCTGGAAGTTCGCTGAATCAGTACACGCTGGAAGCGTTTTATCGTTATGATCTGAACGATTTCTTCCAGATTACGCCTCAGGTTCAATATGTTGTGAATCCGATCGGCGATCCGAGCGCTGACGCCATCGCGGTCTTCGGAGTACGTTTGAGAGCAGTATTCTAACCCTGTTGGGCTGTGTCAAAATAACCGAGGGGTGTATCGAATGAGGGCGTTGCACGTCGAAAACCTGACTTTCAATTGGCCAGGGTCGGAAAATGCGACGCTGCGCATACCAAACCTGTCGCTAGCTCAGGGTGAGCGGAATTTCTTGTTTGGCCCCAGCGGGTGCGGAAAATCCACGCTCCTCTCAGCTATCGCAGGCGTGGTGGATGTTTCACCGGGGGCTATCCTGGTCGCGAACAACGACATAGGCGCGTTGAATGGCGGTGCGCGGGATCGGTTCCGGGTGGACCATATCGGCATGATCTTTCAGGTGTTCAACCTCATTCCGTGGCTGAGCGCGCTCGAGAACGTCCTTCTGCCCTGTAGATTCTCCAAGCGTCGGCTCGCGCGTGCGGGTGAGGATCCTGCGGGAGCGGCCCGACATCTGCTCGGCGAACTAGGGCTGTCGGATACGTCCCTGGTATCCAAGCCGGCTAGCGAACTCAGCGTGGGCCAGCAACAACGGGTTGCCGCCGCGCGCGCGCTGATCGGCAAGCCGGACCTGATCCTGGCGGACGAGCCGACCTCGGCGCTCGATGAGGCGGCCAAGGCAGCCTTTGTCGACCTGCTGGCAAGGGAATGCGCCGAAGCGGGCAGTGCGCTGCTCTTCGTCAGTCATGACCGCAGCCTGGAGCATCATTTCGACCGCAGTGTTGATTTCCTGGCCCTCAACGGGGGCGCGGCCTGATGCTGGTGTTCAGCCTGCGCAGCCTGTGGAACCGCCGCTTCGTGGCCGGCCTGACCGTGCTGGCCATCAGCCTCAGCGTCGCGCTGATCCTCGGTGTCGAGCGGCTCAGGGACGGCGCGCGCGACAGCTTTGCCAACTCCGCGTCCGGGATCGACCTGATCGTGGCGCCGCGCGGCAATCCGGTGCAGATCCTCATGGCTACCGTCTTCGGCGTCGGCGGCACCGGGACGGGCATGACATGGGACAGCTTCGAGTGGCTGGAAGATCGGCCCGAGGTGGCCTGGGCGGTTCCGATCCAGATGGGCGACAATCATCGCGGCTATCCGGTGATCGGGACGGATGCATCGTATTTTGAGCATTTCCGGCACTCTGGCGGTCAGCCTCTGACCCTCGCCGCAGGCACGATTCTTACCGGTGACGGGGCGGATGCCGCCGTGGTCGGGGCCGAGGTCGCGGCGCGGTTCGACTATGCCCCCGGTGCGTTGATCGTCAACGCCCACGGCTCGGGCGAGGTTTCCTTCGAGCTGCACGACGACGCGCCCTTCACGATATCGGGTGTACTCGAGCCGACGGGTACCGCCGTCGACCGGATGGTCTTTGTCACGCTCGAAGGGTTCGACGCCCTGCATGCGGAAGAAGACGCGCCTGCTGCCGACCCTCTCGATCCGGCCGCCATGCCCACCGACGATCATGACGGGCATGACGATCATGGCGAACACGAGGGCACGGAGGCCAAACACAGTCACGAACCGGACCGGATCAATGCCGTCTACGTTGGGCTGATCGATCGGACGAATGTCCTCGGTCTGCAGCGGGCCGTCAACGAACGCCCCTCCGATGCGTTGAGCGCAGTCCTCCCGGCGGTCGCGCTCGCCGAGCTCTGGGGGATTACCGGGACAGCGGAGCGCGCGATGCAACTGATGGCGTGGGCCGTGGCTTTGGCGGGAATGATCGGTATGGTGGTCATGCTCTCTGCGACCCTCGACACCCGCCGCCGCGAATTCGCGATACTGCGGTCTGTTGGTGCCACGCCCAACCGTATCGTTGCGCTAATCGTTGCCGAGGCCGCCATTCTCACCGCGGCGGGTTTGATCCTTGGCCTTGTTCTGCTCACGGCGGCCACGTTCGTGATTGACCCGATCCTGTCTGCCCGCTTCGGCCTGAGGTCGGGATTGAATGTTTTCGGTATGCGCGAATTGGCCACCCTTTTCCTCATCTTCTGGGCCGGGCTCTTCGCCTCGCTTATCCCGGCGGTCCGGGTCTACCGCATGACGCTAGCCGACGGGCTGTCGGTTCGGCTATGACAAATGAAGGGGATTTCTCCATGACCATGTTCGCCCGTTTCGTCTTGATATTCTCGCTTGCCGTTTCTCCGGGCCTTGCACGGGCGACCGAACCTCAGGAAATCTCGTGGGATACGCTTGCACCTCCCGCCACCGTGATTGAAAACCCGTTCGAAACCCTCACCGATGATCAGATGGACAGCTTGCGCCAGATCCTGCGGTTCGAGGCAGGGGCCGAGCGGAGCGATGACGCTGAAGCCCGCGCCGAAGCGCAAGCTTTACGAGAACAGCTGGCCAAGGACGGCCTCGATGTCGACGGATTGTTCGCCGCGCGTCTGGCGATCATGGAGAAACGCGAAGCGGCGGCCTCGGCGGTGAACGAGGACCTCGTTGGCATGAGCGTCCGCCTGCCGGGCTATGTTCTGCCCCTGGAATTCAAGGACCGCAAGGTCGTCGAGTTTCTTCTCGTGCCGACGGTGGGCGCCTGTATCCACACCCCGCCACCCCCCGCCAACCAGATCGTCCATGTCGTGTATCCCAAGGGCATCGAGGTGAACGGCCTCTTCACCCCCGTATGGATCACCGGGACCATGGTCGCCCAGAGTTCGGTTCAGACGGTTAGCTATGTCGACGGACAGGCCCCGGTTTCTGTCAGCTATTCGATGCAGCCGCTGCTGGTCGAGGACTATAGCAGCTGAGGATCTTGTCGGCTCCAGACGGTGGTGTCAGAAGGAATCTGGTTCAGACGGCCAGGGCGGTCTCGTGGTTTCTCGGCGCACCGAAACCTGATCTGTTCAAATATTTCCACATCAGCCCAGAGATCATTCGTCTGGTGGTGATGTTGTACGTCAGATTTCCCCTGTCACTGCGCAATGTCGAGGATCTGCCTCATGAGCGCGGTTTCGATCGTCACCGATATCCCGGTCTGTCGTTCCACCTCCGCCGAGATCTGCGCTGCCATCAGGGCCGCCACCCGTCCGGGCCAGGTGACCCAGACATCCCGTTCCTGCCGTGCGAACCGAAACACCAGCGTTTCCGCCCGCGCCCGTTCGACCAGTGCGCCTTTCTTCTTCTGGATCGCAATCTGTCGTTCCTGCGCCTGGTAGATCGTCAGCGCCGTACGTGCCTTCAGATAAGACGAGGTCTCTCCCGGTCCGCTGATCAATCCGTCCCCGCCCAGGGACCGGCGTTGCTGGTCGGGATCGGTCATTTCCGCCCGCCGCGCATCGGAGCCGTCTGCATCGATCGAGCCATCGTCGAAGAGCACCAGCCGCCCGTTCCGGCGGGCCTTCTGCACGCCGCCGCGCGACAGTTCGGCATGGGCGGCATACTCCCGCTCGCTCATTCCTTGCATGGCCAGAATACTCCACTCAAGCCGATGATATCATTTGGATTTGAGTTGATAGATCGGCGGGACAGAGCGACTCTGATCGCAAGAAAACGATGCAACTCACCCAAGGATCACCCTGCTATGACCCCCCGCCGCAAGACCCGGAACAACGACGAGGCCCTGAGTGCTTTCATTGCCGCCAAGGCCGAAATCGACGTGATTCTGGATCGCCTGAAGGCCCTCAGCGACGACCACTTCGCGTTCGACCCGGACGCCATCAACTGGGGTGCCGTTGGATCGCTCAACACCGTCGCCGCCGATCTGCGCAAGATCACCGACTTCCTTTTTGGCGAGGGTGAACACGCCTCCTGAGGCACCCAAAGCCGCAACGGCCGACCCGCTGTTGCGGGGCTTGCCTCCGTAGAAGGTGCGCGAGGCGCGCGCCGGAACGCCGGAGGTCCCAATGTCAAATCTCACCAATACCCAATCCACCATTCTGTCCCGTGCCGCGGCCCGGCCGGGGAACCTGGCCCTGCCGCTGCCTGACGGGCTGCACGGCGCTGCCGCCAGGACAGTCGTCGGCAAGATGATGTCCCGTGGTTGGCTCGAGGAGGTCGACGCCAACCTGCGCCGGGGCGAACCCCTGTGGCGCGAGACGGGCGATGGTCACGGTACGACGCTCATTGTCACCGAAGCCGGGCTCGCGGCCATCGGGATCGAGCCGGTGGTGGCGGGTGTAGTCGCCCGGGCGCGGAGGGCGAAGGTAGAGACGGGCGTGACGTCCGAGGTTCCCTCCCGGCCCAAGAGTCGCGCAGGAACAAAGCAGGCGCAGGTCATTGCGTTGTTGCAGAGGCAAGAGGGCGCGACCATCGCGGAGATCGCCGCTGCGACCGGATGGTTGCCCCACACTGCGAGGGGGATGATCTCGGGCGCGCTCAAGAAGAAACTGGGCCTGCCTATCATCGCTGAGAAGGTTGAGGGCAGGGGGATGGTCTATCGGATTGATCTCCTGTCCAAGGCATCCACAGTCTGACTTATCGGTATCTTTCCGGAAGCTCCGGAAACTTGATCCCCTGGAATGGCGGAAAGTCAGCTTGCCGGGGAGCGCGCTCTGCTGTTCTTGAGAGCTGAAAAACTCTCGCCGGTTTCCGCCAGCACAGCTTCTTCCCCGGTGAAGAATTGCCAGCGCTCGATGGCAACATCGACATAGGCCGGGTTCAGTTCCACGCCAAAGCAGACCCGGCCGGTGGTCTCGGCCGCGATCAGCGTGGTGCCAGATCCCATGAACGGCTCATAGACCGCCTGGCCGGGGCTCGAGTTGTGCAGGATCGGCCGGCGCATGCAGTCTACCGGCTTCTGGGTGCCGTGCACCGTATCGACATCCTGATCGCGGTTGGCGATCTGCCAAAGGGTGGTCTGTTTGCGATCGCCAGCCCAGTGGCCCTTGCCCTTGGCCCGTACAGCATACCAGCAGGGTTCGTGCTGCCAGTGGTAATCACCGCGGCTCAAGACCAGACGATCCTTCGCCCAGATGATCTGAGACCGGATGGCGAAGCCCGCGGCCACCAGGCTCTCGGCCACCGTCGTGGCATGCAGCGCCCCGTGCCAGACATAGGCGACATCGCCGGGAAACAGCGCCCACGCCTCGCGCCAGTCGGCGCGGTCGTCGTTCAGCACCTTTCCCGTTCGCTTGGTCTTCGCCGCGCCGGCCTGGTTGCGCCAGGACGGGTCATATTCCACGCCATAGGGTGGGTCGGTGACCATCAGCAACGGCCGCACATCGCCCAGCAGTCGCCCGACCACATCCGCGCTGGTGCTGTCGCCACAAATCAGGCGATGCGGCCCGAGCTGCCAGATATCGCCCGGCGCTGACACGGGCGAAACGGGCAAATCGGGTACATCGTTCTCACCCTCGACCGGGCCATCACCGCCCAGCGCCTCGGGGTCGCGCAGCAGGGCGTCCAGTTCATCGTCACTGATGCCGAGAACATCCAGGTCGAAATCCTCGGCCAGCAGTCCCGCGATCTCGTCACGCAGCAGAGCTTCGTCCCAGTCGCCGAGTTCGGTCAGCTTGTTGTCGGCGATCCGGTAGGCCCGGCGCTCGGCATCGTCGAGATGGCTGAGCCGGATTACGGGCACCTCGGTCAGCCCCAGCACCGTGGCGGCCAGCACCCGACCGTGACCGGCGATCAGTTCGCCATCTTCGGCCACCATGCAGGGAACCGTCCAGCCGAACCTGGCCATGCTGGCGGCGATCTTCGCCACCTGGTCCTCGCCGTGCATCTTGGCATTGCGGGCATAGGGGCGCAGCCGCTCGATCGGCCAGGTTTCGATCTGGCTCGGCGCGAAGACGAGGTCCATGGGGCAGGTCTCGGATGTAGGGGAAAACGAAAGCGCCCGCGAGGGGTGTCCTCCGGGCGCTATTCTTCGATGATCAATGGGTAGGTCAAGGGGGGCAGCTTTGTCGATCTGAAAAGTGGAGTAGATTCAAAGCCTTCCCAACAGGGTGGCTTCCGTCCGGGGTGGATTCCCTGGATTCCGGCCGGGAATCCACCCTGGCCAGTTCATGATTTCGTAAGCCTTTGATTTGGAGTCGAATTTCCGGTCGGCACCTTCAGGGTGGATTCCAGGTGGATTCCCCGGTGAGGAATCCAGTCGCTAGCGAACCTCTGCGCTGAGCCCCCCCGCATACGTTTGGCAACGGGGAGGAACCAGAGGAGGGGGGTGGCTGACTCATTGGGTTGATTTGCGGAACAGCGAAAAGAAGCTCGATTGCGACTTTCTGCGGCGGGAAGTGCGACTTTGCAACGTTTCAGGACGCTGGCAATCTTGTCCCACTATGGGCTATCACCGGCGCCCGGTCAAAGAGAACACAGAGGGAAAAGTCTTTGTTAAGTCGCTGGCAAAAAAATTAAACCGATAAAAATCAATATGATATAGAAATATTACTGGTTTTAGCCGTGATACTGGGATTGTAATCCCAACTCCGCTTCTATAGATCCTTCAGGTACTCACCCAAAAAAGAGGTATCTGAATGTTTTTTGAACGGTCGCCAGCTTCACTGAAAGAGGTCGAAACCTTGCTCGCTTCCCACGGCGCGCACGAGGCACTCATCAAACCTCTCAGTAAAAACCACAACGACAAGAACCAGATCTACTCCGGTTCAGACTTCCGCCCGTTGTTTCCCACGTTTGATATGAAGTTCAGCTTCAGGGGTGCGTCGACCAGCCGGAAAAAGGGTTCAAAGACTAAGGGCCAGGCTATTCCCGAAGCTGTCTTCCGGCGGTTTGTCTGGGTAGACGCTTCCGGTCGGGAAATACCGGCCCGCAACGTCAAAATGATCATTTACGCTCAGTACCCGGAAACCAGGCTGAGCGGTTTCCAGACCGTCGATAACACTATGCCCGAAGCAATGTCGGTGGAATTCACCAAGCGCTATCCAGACGTCCCACGTTATCTTGTACTTGGCCGGCGGGGGAGTGGTGAAGCCGTTGCCGTCATGGTTGCAGACCCAGCCAACACCTTCATGGATGAGGTTGCGGAGCTGCCGAATGCCACCGGATCGCGCGTCTGGAAACACCTCCGGCTCCGCGCTACAGCGCCTGCCCGGCTCATTTCAATGCTTGCCGGAGCTGCCGGAAGGCCTATGCCGGGATGTAGGCTGGATTCAGCTGGCCGGACGTTACCATTCAACGGAACGCAGGTTTGTGGCTACACACTCGAGCATGCTTTGGGCATTGTCCCGAACAGCGACAAGCACGGCGATTTTGAGGGGATTGAACTCAAAACCCATACCCAGAAAAAGGTTACTCTCTTCACACCTGAGCCTGATATGGGTCTCTATTCGGAAAACTTCGACAGGTTCATGGAAAAACATGGGTATCTGGATGGTAGCGGTCACTACCGTTTGACCGGGATACACCGTGTAGGTATCCGCTGCGACAAGAGTGGCCTGACGCTTGAGGTCAAAAATCACGATCGGGGCACAACACTTGCGTCAAGTGCCGACAAGGGCGTCCACCTTGCTCTGACCGATGACAATGACGAACTTGCTGCCGGATGGTCGCTGGACCGGATCCTCAACTGCTGGACTTCAAAACACAACGAAGCCGTTTACATTCCGGCTACGAAGTCGAAATGCACCGACAAAGATCTCAAGGCGGAAGGCTACGGGCATCTTGTCGAATTCTCGGATCAGGTGATGTGGTGCCGCGAAACATCTGCCGAGCAATTGTTCGAGGCGCTGTACAATGGGACGCTTTTTCTTGATCCTGCGCCGAAGTTCTGCCCGGGAAACCCAAAGCTGAATAAGCGCCGTTCACAGTGGAGGGTAAATGACATCGCAGCGGCTGCACACGACCTCTACACCGATGTCCGGATCATTGCTCTTTCCGACGAATTGGCTGGCTGACCAATTCAGGCAGACTGGGATGCGCGACGCAAAATGTTCGGGTCTCCTCGCAACTCATCATGCCCGCGGAGACCTAAATTAACGCTCCCCTGAACCCAGAGTGACTGTTCCGTCCCTGTCAGAAAAACAGCAACTTTTTTGTCTAGGTTTTCAGGGGGAAGACGGCCGGGACCTTTTATGGCGCATTCCCATACAATACCTACTCGCCAGCCCAGCTGGCCAAGTGCCTTCTCATTCCGCAAATCGCGGCCCACGTTGCTGCAGATCTTCGCATGCCAGAATTCCGGGCTGGTTTTCGGCCAGCGAAACCGATCGCAATCATGCCCATGCCAGAAACAGCCGTTGACGAACAGGGCGGCCCGGTACATCGGGAAAACCAGATCGGGGCGGCCAGGCAGCTTCCTGTCGTGCAGGCGATACCGAAACCCAAGCGCATGCAGCCGCCGCCTGATCTCCAGTTCAGGTTTCGTGTCGGCACCTCGTATTGCCGCCATGTTGCGGCGGCGGGTTTCGCTGTCGTGTACGTCAGCCAACCTGGCGCGCCGGTTCCGGTATTTGCTCAGTTCCGGACCGCCCAAGGATCTCCAGGATGTGCGGTTTCATGATCCGGGCCACCTCAGCGAAAACCGGCACCGCGACCGAGTTTCCGAACTGTTTGTAGGCCTGCGTGTCGGAAACCGGAATCCGGAACTCTTCACCGTATCCCATCAGGCGCGCGCATTCGCGCGGCGTCAGGCGGCGGGGGTTGTTCCCGGCGCCCCGGCTGACGAGTATCTCGGAGCCGTCTTTGAAATACCGGGCCGACAGGGTCCGCGCGATGCTTTCTCCGTCAACCAGCCCGAACCCGAATCCGTTGCCCTTGGCCTTGTGTTTGGCGGCGTAGTCCTGAAGGTACTTCCAGAGTTTGTCGGTCAGCGTGTACTTGTCGTTCACCCGGGCTTCATCACCTAATGTGTAATGCCCCTCCGAGACTTCGGTTCCGTTTTCGGGGTGCAGAATGTCCCGCATGCGGCGGTGACCGCGCACAGGTAACTCGAGGTCATCCCAGCAAAATCCCGTCTGTTCACGGAAGCCGACCATAACGATACGCTCACGGTGCTGTGGCACAAAGTGCGCGGCGTCGATGATCATCGTGTGCAAAGTGTAGCCGAGCTCTTCGGTCAGCTTTCGCTTTATGACCTCAAAAGTCCTGCCTTTGTCATGGCTTTTCAGGTTCTTGACGTTTTCCAGCAGGAACGCTGCAGGGCGATGGGCCTTCAGGATGCGAAGGACATCAAAAAACAGAGTTCCCTGCGTTTCGTCCTGAAACCCGTGCAGCCTGCCCAGCGCGTTTTTCTTGGAGACGCCGGCAATCGAGAATGGCTGGCAGGGGAAACCGGCTACTAGTACATCATGGCCAGGAATGTCATCGGCAGTTACCTCCCGGATGTCACCGGCGATTGGTCGGTTGTCGGGAAAATTTGCGAGGTAGGTCTGTTGCGCAAAACGGTCCCATTCGGAGGTGAATACACATCTTCCGTCGTTGGATTCCATAGCCTTCCGAAGCCCGCCTATTCCGGCAAAAAGATCAACGAAAGTAAACGACGCAGGCTCGCCGGAACCCGCAGAACGCGCAGCAACCTTCATGCGGAGTAATTCGAGAACGCTTTCCCGTGGTGTATCTTCCCCTCGTTTGAACCGGTAGATATGACCTTCTGAGTAACCGAGCGCTTTTGCCGCTTCCGGCACCGTGTATCCTGCCTTCATCAGCAGTTCTTCAAACTCAGTCATTTCTGCTCTGTCCCTGGGCATTTTTCTGACACTGTGTTGAATTGATTTCCCGAAAGCAAGAACATTCCACTAACTCCCGAGCTTTTTTACCTGCAGCGAACCCAAGGATCGGGCCTGGGCATATCTGGTTTTAGTTCCAGATCCTTCAGGCACCCTCCTTCACACAACCCATCCCGCACCCAGCCCAGCGCCTGCCACCAATCCGCGTAGGCACGCCGCGCGGCTTCGATCTGCTGCGGGTGCGGAACGTAGGTCACCGGGCATGCCAGCACATCCACTGTGCGCCACTTGCCACGAGACAGCACACGCTCGGTACCAACCACGACTGTGATTGCCCGCTCCCCATGCTGATTGCGCTTCACCTCCACCGGGACGCAGCGCGGGACAGCACCAGGCATCCAGTCGGGCGTTAGTCCGGCCCGCGCCAGCTCCGCCACGCGGATGGCCATTCGCTTGCCGCCGAGACTGTCCGGCATCCCGGCCACGGTTGCGGCGATCACTTCTGCGTCCTCATGGGTGTATGTACCGATCTTGTGCTGACCGCCGTCGATCTTGCAGCCCAGCGCCGCGCGGTGCAGCAGGACATATTCGAGGCCGAAGCCAAATCCCTCTTCGTTTGCGTCCTGTGGCGCCGGCAGCTCAAGCTGCGCCTTCTCGACCCGGAAGGCCCATTCCAGCGCCGCCTGCACGCCCAGCGCCCGTTTCACTCTCGTGCCGCCCGTGCGGTTGATCCGTCCCTGGTAACTCATGGTTTTGGTCCCTTGAGTTTGGTCATTCACAGCACCCCGCGGTCCCGCATCCGGTCCGCGGTCACGAGGCCGCGGTCCAGCATGGTGTTGCGCATGGAGCTGCTGATGGCGCAGGCCGGCAGGTGGCTGTCGGAGTTCACCCAAGCCGCGTAAAAGGCCGGCACATCGGCGCTGGGCGTTGCCGCCGGAACCGAGTCGTCGGGTTTCCCTCGTCGGCGTTTCCGTCCGGCATCATCTGACTTGCGCTGGGCGGCGCGCTGCATGGCGCGGTCGAGCGCTTTCGGCCCATCGGGTGGTTCGGGATGGTCCTGGCGGGTGGCCTGGGCCGTGGCGATGATCTCGGCCTCTGTGAGGCCCAGCTCGTCTCGCCAGCGCTGAACGTGTTGCCGGGGCGGCCAGCCTTGCCACCAGCCGGGCAGGGCGGCAGGGTCGAGGCGCAATGCTGCGAGCAGCTCCCCAAAAAATTGATCAGAGATCGCCGCGCGCGCTTGCGCGCCCTCCTCCTCCTTTACTGGTTTACTTAGTGGTTCTCTTACAAGGTTAGTGTCCGGATTTCGGACACGGGATTCCCGATTTTCCGGACACGGCTTTGGAAAAAAACCGGACACGGCTTTTGCCTCAATTCTATGTCCGAATTCCGGACACGGCAGGGCATCGACATCCTCGGCGAAGGGCATGCAAGTTGCATCATCCATGACGTCCACGGGCGTCGTTTCACCGTGTCCGGTTTTCGGACGCGGGGTCCCATCCGACGGCGTAAAGCCCGGCTCAAACCCCAGGATGTAGCGGGTGGGCAGCTGGCGCTTTGTCGCCGGGTCGATCCGCGGCACACGGCGCAACAGCCCGGCCGCTTCAAGCCGGCCGAGATGATCGTTCAGGGTGGAGCGGCTGATCTCGCAGTCATGTGCCAGCCGGGCCTGTGATGGAAAACACCCATAGTCCGGGTTGAACCGGTCGCAGAGATGCCAGAGCACGATCTTGGTGGTGGGTTTGAGTCCGCGCTGCCGGATTGCCCAGTTCGTCGCCTCATGACTCATGGAAACGGACTCCGGGCAGGTGCTGCAATACGGGTGGTGAATCCATGATCAGCCAGTGCGCCCAGCGCATCGTCAAGACTGCGGACCAGCGCCCAGCCAAAGCCCTGCGCCAGCACCGCATCGCGGAACGCCACCTGCGCCGGGCTGAGCTTGCCCTTGACCGACTTCAGTTCCAGGAACAGCACGCGCCCGTCGCAGAGCACCACCAGATCGGCAAAGCCGGCATGGACACCCATGCCGACCAGGATGGCCTGGCGCTTTGCTCCGCGGGGACCGGCCTTGGTCACCTCGTTGGCGCAGTGATGGATAATGGCGGTGCGGGGCAGGGCGAAGCGCAGCGCCTGCACGACCGCCCGCTGTAGATCAGCCTCAGGTGTGCCACGGCGCTTCATGAGCGCACCCTCCCGGCATCCTCGCGCTGGGCGCGCTGAACCGGCCGCCGGGCATCGACGACCACGAGGAGCCGCTGTGCAGCTTCACGCTCGTCCGCGGTTTCGCCATGCCGGATCAGCACGCCACAGGCGAGCCGGATCAGGGGGTCGGAATGATGGGCGACATCGGCCAGGACGGCGCGGGCCTCGGTAAGGCGCTCGGCCGGCCAGGTGGGGCCATTGGGCCGGGCCGTCATGCCCGCCCCCGTGATTTGCGGACCGGATGCGCCTGTTCCTGTGCCCGGATCCAGTCCTGCACGGCGGCCCGGCGATAGTAGACCTTTCTGCCTATGCGGGTGCAGGGCGGCCCCTTGCGACGTGCCTCCCATCGGGAGAGCGTATCCGTGGTGAGACCGAGCGCGTAGGCCAGCTGCTCGCGACTGATCCAGTCGGCCAGAAGGTCGGGGATATCCTCTGGGGTATCCGGAAGGGGGTCGTTCATGATCTGCTCCGTTCAACATCCGCCCCGATACTCGGGGCGCGGGGCCAGCGAAGCAGAGCCTTGGGGGCGGAAGACAGGCGGAAGGTGGAATTGAACACCGCCTCTCAATTCCGCCCCATGTTTCATTGGGGTTTCGTGGCGCGGGGCAGGGTTAGACGAGAGAGGTCACCGCAAATATCGGCGCCGGGCTGGGTCGTTTCAGAGCGCCGATACTGGCGCGATTGGCGCCGCCTCATCAAAGTTGGGCCGATTGGCCGGTATTCAGACGGATCGGCGGGATTTACAGGGACCGGAATTGCCGGAAAGGGTTATTCCGGTCGTGTTCCGCCGACATTCGGCGGCGTAGCGCTGGGTTGGAGTTGACCGCGCGGCACGTCACTACCTGCAGTCTTGAGGCGCATCCTGAAGTTGCGTAGCGTCCCGGCGAGCAGTCGAACAGAATCAAAAACACGAACCATGCCAGCAGCTTGCACTCCCGTTGGTGGGATGGTCTGGTTTGGCGATGGGTATCCTCGAACACCAGCTCTGCACCCCAAATCCGCCCGCGTGCCTGGCACAGCGGGTTTTGTAATCTGCATGCCGACGGCTCTGGCCGCGGGATGCCGCATGCCAAATGGAGTTTCCGCATGCCCCTACCGCCCATTGCCTTCTATTCCATTTACGAGATCGCTGTTCGCTGGGGATGCCATCCGGCCGATGTTGCAGGCTGGGCGGCGGCAGGGCATTTGCAGGTTCTGGCCGGTATCCCTCCGGTCAGCTGCGGCGAGGAGACAATCGCCGGGCTGGTTGCAGTGCCGATCGCCGAGCTGATGCCGATGTTCCGAAGAATTGGTCCCAGCGACGAGCAGGCCAGGCTCAGGCGGGTCATGCCGCTGGGCTCCAATACCTGGCTCAGGGTCACGGACCCCGCCGATGGTGTACTGGTCCGGTCCTCAGACCTACTGGTCGATGCCGGGACATTGCAGCAGTTCGAAGAAGAGCGGGACCTGTTGCGTCGCCCGGCCATGAGTACCGGAGCCAGCCCGCGCTATGAATGGGATGCGATGTATGCCTGGCTGACCTGGTTCCTCTACGAGAAGGGGATTCCCGATACAAAGACCGCTCTGATCGTTCTGGTTCAGGACTGGTTCGTGCAGAACTCGAAGTCCGGCGAGGTTCCGGATGAAAGCACCATCCGCAAGCGCCTGACCTCGCTCTGGCACCGGTTGCGGGGCGAGGAGCCGGCCTGACAGTCAGGCCGATTTCGGGAGATCGGCTTCGTCCAGCGCGGCGTCATGCACGAGGCGCGGCCGCGGGCGCAGGAGGCTGGCCACCGTATCAACCCCTGCGCGCAATGGGGAATCCATCAGATGCGCATAGCGCTGCGTCGTCTGCATCTGGCTGTGACCCAAGAGCTTGCCGATCATTTCCAGGGAAGAGCCACCGCTTACCAGCAGCGAGGCGAAGGTATGGCGCAGGTCATGGATACGGACATCGGCCAGACTGGCATCTTTCTGGACCCTCGCCCAGAACCGCCGGATTTCCCGCACCGGCTGGCCGACAATATCGCCGGGGAAGAGCCAGGGATTGCCCCTCGGCACGACAAGCTGGCGCTGACGCACGATGGCCACGACTTCCTGCGAGACCGGCACGCGATGGATCTTGCGTTGTTTCGTGGTCGAGGCAGGTTTCGACCAGATGGCATAGTCGAGGTTGAACTGTTCGAACCGTGCTGTCCGGACCTCTCCGACCCGGGCGCCGGTCAGCATGCACATGCGGATGATCGCGGCTGCCCGCTGATCCTCGGCGCCGTCGAGTACGGTTGCCAGACGGATCAGTTCTTCGGGGGAGAGGAAGCGTTCACGGGCATGCTCGATGCGCCGGTGAAAACCTTGTGCCGGATTATCCTGCCGCCACTCCCATTCCATCGCCAGTGTGAACATCTTGCGCAGCACCTCGCCCATTCGGTTGGCGCGGATCGGGGTGGGTTTGTGGCCCTGCAGCTTGCGCGCCCGGTTGTTGGGTTTTTGCTTGCAGGGGCGGGGACGGCCTTCGGCCACGACATCCAGGAACCGCGCCACGTCGGGTTTGGTGATCTCCGTCACGAGCTTGGTGCCCCAGGCAGGTTCGACCATTTTCTTCAGCATCGAGATCTGATCGCCCGCGTTGGTCTTGGACAGCTTCGGCAGATGCTCGGCGATGTAGCGGTCGATCATGTCCGTGACGCGCGGGGCGCCGCGGATCTCTTCCCGAGCCGCCAGCGGATCCTGTCCGTCATCGATTGCGCGGCGCAGCTCCTTGGCGCGTTCGCGCGCGGCTGTCACGCTCCATTCGGGCCAGCGACCGATGGTCATCCGCCGCTGCCGTCCGGCATGGCGATAGTCGATGGTGAAGGTCCGCGCGCCGGAGGCCTGGACCCGGGCGGCGAAACCGATCACCTCGGTGTCGAAGATCTGATAGCTGGCGCCCGCCCTCGGCTCGGCCTCGCGCAGGGTTTTCTCATTCAGTTTCAGCCTCTTGACCATGCAACTCACCTCCTTGTCCTCCGACACAGGCCTAGACCCGCGCCACGATCAAGTCGGATCACAAGGCTGGGACCGGAATACAGGCGGAAGGTGGAATTGGGTCGGGGAGGGCAATTCCGGTCAATCGGGTCATAGGGTTGTCCCGCTGGAGCACCGTTCAAACAGGTTTATTATGATAGCTTGTGACCCAGAGCGGTCATTCGCGCCTAGGCCAATGAATGTCCAGGTCAGCCGAAAGCAGGCCTTCAGGCCCAGTGTAGCCTGCATCGACTCAGGAATTCTCCGACACACTGCTAGGCGGTTTTCTTGTATGCCTCGGTCGCGGCGGCATTGAGCAAATCGTTCTTAAACGAACGCATGAGGTTCAAGACTTCGTCGACAAGTGGGCCAAAGTCGCCGGATTTCAGATCGAGATACTCTCCGTGGGCTATCTTGTTTCGTCGATCTACGAGACTTGAATCAATCAGATTGAATTTTGTTTTGTAGGGGGCGGTGGACACTCCGACAGAGTTGGCAATGTTTTCGAAGACGCTCGAAGAGAGATTAGACTCTGTGTTTACTGCACCCGCTAATTTCAAGGCGGCTACCTCGCCAAGAGAACTGCGGATGAACTCGATAGCTTCGATATTTGGCGCCGATTTTCGCGAGTCGACAAGGGTGTTCAACTTTCCTTTAAGTCCAAAGAGGACGAAACAAGTTGTGAGTTCTTCGTATTTGAGACCTCGGTTCGAAACGTATTCAAGGTAGAGCTCTGCCGATCGTTTTACGAAACCTTCCCAGTGGGCGTACAGCAGGGCGACGCCAGCGCGAGTGAACGCCTTGCTCTTTTGCCCGCCCTTTGCAGATTCAACGCGGAAGGTGCTAATCTCTTTGATGCGCCAAGACAATTCTTGGTCCATGGCGTCCTGCAACTGATCCAACGTTCGTGTAGCGGCCATACCAACCTCACGGCTTGATTAGAGCTTCCGCCACTGGGAGCAGTTTGGACAAGCGCGTGGTGCCCCTTATTCCTGCACCAGAATTTTCGACGAAAACCGGTATGCCGTTTAGTGATTGCGCCTTTGTCTCAATTGAATGATTTCGTTCGACTTCCCCCATCGCCTCGTAAGATGCGAGGTTCTTGGAGAGCCCGATCGCAAGTACTTCGAAAATCGACATCAGGAACTTTCCAGAGAAATTCTGGCCGTCCCAACGTTGAAATGCCTTGTCACCAAGCGCTGCATTCAAAAACTCGAACGTCCTATTGAAATTTTCCTCTTCAGCATCCTTGTCGAAGTTCTCGTCGCTGGCGAGATTGATCAAAGCGTCATCCAGATACTCATGAACATCCATTCCGCTTTGATATGGAATGTTGCGGAAGGCGATGAAGCGTAGAGCAAGTTCGACACCTGCTTGAGACTCTAGAGCGGCCTGAGTCTGGCGTGTGGTCGCCACGAAAGACGGGCTGCTTGCGAGCTGAACGAGCCAATTGAAGAAGTCGTTATTGATCGAGACGGCGATGCTGTTCCGGACCTCTTGGGGACTCAGGTCGGCGCCACCAGTGTTTAATCGTTGAAACAACTCGTACTTAGCGGTCTTAGAGCTTCCAGCTTGCAGGATTTCAACTCTTACTCGGGAGCGCTTGATAGCGAGTTGGATGGACGTTCCCAGACCGTCGCCTGCACCTTCAGCCGATTCAGTCCAGCGTTTTCCGCTCAGGCTAGGGAGAAACTTTGTACCATTTAGTACCAGCGGGCCTAGTTGATCGGCACGTTCACCTTGAAGGTCTCCTGTCAGTTGGAGAATCGTGGAGACCCTCTGGAGACCGTCGATAAGTTCCCACACCCCTTCGGAATCTTGATGAACAAATATTGGGGGGAAGGGGATACCAAGAATAATGGACTCGATAAAACGAGTTTTGCGTTCGTCGTCCCAGCGGAAGAGCCGCTGGAATGCGGGTGCGATCACGAGCTCTTCATTTTTGTAAAGATTGATGACCTCGCCGATAGACATGTCGTAGCCGTCGGTAACGACGGTTTGTCGCGCTTCTTTGATTTCCGATTCTAGGCTCATGAGAATACGTCCCCTCAGGCAGCTTTGCGGCCTTTATCAAGCATTTGAACACCCATTTCTACCCTTGAGCGGCATACCCCCAAAAGCGCAACGGTTGATGGAGTGACGCTCATGCTCTTCGCAGCAAAGGCCCGGCTTCCGCCCTTCGTGTGGGTGAATGCGCAGTTACCGAAACGCACGTGATCGTAGTCGTGAGTTTGGCGCCCTTCTTCTTGTCAACGTCTGGTCAACCCGTGAATGCGGTTTCGAGAAGGATCTGCTCCGGCGAAAGACGGCGAAAACGGTTAGGAGCAGGTCAAAGAATGCGCCATTTCAAAGGCTTGCGATATAAGTCATTGAAATTATTGGGATGGCGAAATGCAGAGGCTTCGGCTCATAACCTGAAGGTCGCAGGTTCAAATCCTGCTCCCGCAACCATTTTGTCAAACAAGATCAAACGCATAGGCCGATGGTATTCCCATACCACACGCTCTCCCGCGTTTACATCAACGCCAAATCCCAAAACCAGCAACCGTGGGTAAAATCACGAAAACGCAGGCAGCGGCAGGTCACCGACGAAAGCAATTGCCTGAATTCATGGCCCGCAGGTGCCCGAGGTGAGATCAGTTCGAGTCTGTTTTACAGCACCCCTGGGTCTTTCTTTCTGAGTTTATGTAGACCGGTTATTGTCTGTCTGGCTGCGGGCCTGGGTCGCGCGAACGAGAAGAAAGCTTAGGTTATGAAATGTTGCAGATGATCGAAATCATAGATGAGGAACTCACCGGACATGTAGTCAATGTCCAGCACATTGTTGCAATCACTGGCAACAACTCCGGCGACCGAGTTCTGCTGCTTTCGACCGGTCGGGAAATTAAACTGCACGAAAGCGAAGACATCGATATGTTGCTCGGCAAGATCCAAGGGCTGGAGGAGTAGGGATACTGCAGCATCCCGGCTTGATTTCGCTTGCCAGCATATGGAGCCCTCGGCCGCATGATTGGCGGGACAAAGGACCAGTATAGAGAAGCCGCAAACGCTTGATAGAGATCAACGCGCGCTTTTCCTCGATGCCTAGATTGGAGGCAACTGGAGCACGCGAGGTGGCTATCATGCCGACACGATCGGAGCGTGAACTGTCGGTCGAACAGTTGAGGCGAAAATGTGATCCCGCGATACTTATAAGTGCAGGAACCTGGGAAACCGGCAACGGTGGGTTGATCGGTCAAGAACGCGCGCTTCGCGCCCTCAGTCTGGCAGTGGAAATTCGCCACGAAGACTTCAACCTTTTCGTTCTCGGCCCACATGGCACGGGGCGCCATTCCACGGTCGAACAGGTTCTGCGTGCTCACGCAGCCACGCGCGAAACACCCTGCGATTGGGTATATGTGAACAATTTCGATGCGCCCCATAAGCCGGTCGCGCTGAGGTTGCCCATTGGTATGGCTGATCGGCTGAAGGTCGAGATGGAGGACATCATAGACGACCTGGCTGGCGACATGCCGGCGCTTTTCGAGTCTGAGGAATATCAGGCGCAGATGCGCGCAATCGAAGAGAACTTCAGCGAGCGGCACGAACAGGCAATGGCCGATTTCGCCGAGCGCGCCCATGCGGAAGACACGACACTGATCAGGACCCCGATGGGATTCATGGTCGCCGCCACCAAGGAGGGGAATGTTCTCAAGAGCGAGGAGTTCAAGAAGCTGTCGGAAGACGAAAGGACGGCGATCGAGGAGAAGATCGAGCGCTTTCAGAGCCAACTCTCCGATATCCTCGGTGAAGCCTCGAAAATGGAGCGTGAGCATAGGTCACGGGTCGAGGCCCTGAATGCCGAGATGGCAGAGCGCGCGGTGTCCAGCCGGATCGGCGAGGCGGAATCAGCCTTTGCCGCTGTCGATGGGGTGTCCGACTATCTCGATCGTGTCCGAAAAGACATGATCGAGAACCCCGAGATCTTTCTCCAGGCGGCAGCCCAGCGACAGAATGGGCCGTTTCCAGAAGCAGTGGCCAAATCGCATCTGGACCCGATCTTTCAGCGCTACAAGGTCAACGTGATCGTGTCCCATGACCCGGCGGCGACCCCTGCGGCGCCTGTCATTGTCGAGGATCTTCCTTCTTTGGAACGGTTGGCCGGGCGGATCGAGCATATCTCCCAAATGGGTTCGTTGGTGACCGACTTTTCCCTCATTCGCCCTGGCGCGCTGCATCTTGCAAATGGCGGATACCTTCTCGTCGATGCACGGCGCATTCTCGGAGAACCATACGCATGGGATGCTCTGAAACGTTGCCTCAAGAAACGGTCGATCACCATCACCTCACTGGTTGATCGCATGAGCCTGTTCTCGACCACTTCGCTGGAGCCCGAACCAATTCCGCTCGACGTCAGGGTGGTTCTGGTTGGCGACCGCAGGCTGCACAGCCTGCTTGTCATGCTGGATCCGGAGTTCTCGGAATTGTTCAAGGTGCAGGCCGATTTCGAAGGCACCGTGGCCCGCAGCGATGAAACGCTGATCGATCTCGCTTCGGTCATTCACGACTTCACGCGCAAGCAGGGCCTGCTTGCGCTGACCGACTCCGGCGTGGCAAGGCTCTTGGACGAGGCCACGCGGATTGCCGGCGATGCGCGCAAGCTGACGCTGCAACTCGGCCAATTGACCGACCTGCTTTGCGAGGCGGAACACTATGCGCGATCGGACGGGAATTCGATCGTGAGCGAAACCGACATCAATCGCGCGGTGGGCGAGCGCGAGCGGCGTGCATCGCGCGTACAGGAACGTTTTCAGGAGGCCATTTCAAGACAGATCGTCCTGGTCGATACAGAGGGGGCGAGGGTTGGTCAGATCAATGGTCTTTCCGTCATCGAAACAGGGTCGTATCGCTTCGGTCGCCCTTCGCGCATCACCGCGCGTGTCCGGATGGGAACCGGCAAGCTGATCGACATCGAACGCGAGGTGGAGCTTGGCGGCGCCCTGCATTCCAAGGGTGTCATGATCCTTGGGGGCTATCTGACATCGACCTATGCGCTTGACGCCCCTTTCTCGCTGCATGCCAGCCTCGTCTTCGAGCAGAGCTATGGCGGCGTCGACGGCGACAGCGCGTCTTGCGCCGAACTGATCGCGCTGCTGTCAGCGCTTTCGGGCAGGCCGGTTCGACAGGATCTCGCGATCACCGGTTCGGTCAATCAACTTGGAGAGGTTCAGGCCATCGGCGGCGTCAATGAAAAGATCGAGGGATTCTTCGACGTCTGCGCTGAACGGGGGTTGACCGGGACTCAGGGCGTGATCATCCCGGCCTCGAACATTGAACATCTCATGCTGCGCGACCGGGTCGTCGACGCGGTCGCTCAGGGGCGTTTCCGGATCATCCCGATCCGGTCTGTCGATGAAGGTGTGGAGATCATGACCGGCCGCATCGCAGGGGCGCGGGCGGAAACGGGAGAGTTCCCGGATGGCAGCGTCAATGCAGAGGTCGAAGCAAGGCTCCGTGCCTTTGCCAGGGATCGCAGGGCATTCTCTGCGCGCACCGAACCGACAAGCGAGGGTGATCGGTCATGAGCCGGGCCCCGCGTCCTGAACCTCATTTGCTGGTCGTTGGCATGAGCAGTTCCGATGTCAAGGCCACGCTGTCATATGCGCGTATCCTGCTCGACACGCTGTCAGCCGTCCCGAAGGGGCTGCTGGTGGATACGCGGATTTCGGGTCTGGCTATTGGTGCGGGGCACAGGATCGTCGCCAGCAACGGGACGCTTCGGGAGATACCAACTGACGCGCAGTTGCAGCGGACCATGAAAAGGGAGGCAAGCGCGCTGGGGACGCTCATCGCCGAATTGGCATCAGGACGATCTAAGCTCTGGAGTTGCGAGGTGGCCGAAGGTGACCTGGTCACATGTGCATGCGCCGCCGCTGCCGACGAAGATATCTTGTTGCTCTGCCAACGTCCTTTGTTTGGGTTCCATGGCAATGTGCTATTGATCGGCTCGGCCAACTTACACTCGACCGCGGTCCGGACCATGGTGCGCGCGCTTTCAGATGCGGTCTTGGCAAGGATATTCGAAGTGCAATCCACCGAAGAAGTTGCAGCGGTTTTCAAACGGGTTGATCGCAGTCGCGTCACGGCGATTGTCGTCGATCTCAACCTGGGCCCATTGAGAAGCGAAGCGGACCTGAGGCACCTTTTCTCGGCAGCGCGCTGTCCGGTGATCGTGATTGGGGCCAAGAATCTCAAGCGGACTGGTGATCAAGGGGACCGGCCCGTTACCTGACTGCCGGGGGCGTTGGTTTCGGCAACCAGAACGGCGGAAGGAGTTAAATTCCCAGCAATACTCTGGCCGCTCGGCCCAATACAATCGGATCAAGATCGGTACGTACCACAGGTGGTGGCTCGTCGACAAGGCCAGTCAATTGCGATACCGCGCTACGAGCAGATCGCACGGAATACTCCACTGTGAAGACGCAATCGCGGGGCAACTCGCAATATTGCCCGATGATCGCAAAGTTTCGCGCACCGGGTGGGCGTACATCGGGACGATCACCGGGTTTGCGCGGCATGAACTGGCTGGTGATGAAGGGCATCCGGCAGGGAACGATACGCGCCGAGGCAAACCAGGTTCTCTGTTCTTCGGTCAGGCGCAGCTGCCCGCACAGTTCCTCGACGATCTCTGCGCCTGTGGCCTCCCACATCGGCTTTTTCACGAAATCGCCCGCCCGGTCTCCCCGCAGCCCGTAGCCCCAGAAGGTATAGGTTCCGTGCCTTTGTGAGCGGAAATGCGGCTGGTGGAACATCACGAGCGAAAGCGTCCAGCCAGAACCAGCAAAGGTCACAAGTCCGCCGGTTCCGGTGCGGTTGTTGGTGAAATCCTCCATGAACTCGAAGAAATCCGGGCCATCCATCGTGACCGTAAAGGACGTCCACGCGGTATGGCGTGAATGGTCCACGAAAACGTCGGGATTTCCGAGACCCTCATGCGCTTTTGCCAGTTTGCGCCAAAGGCTCCAGCTTGCCCCGAAGCTGGTCCCGCAGTCAGGTGCACGGTCGCGGGAGCCCAGAGTGGAACCCTCGGTCATCGACCCAAGGGTCAGATAGACAAAATCGCTTGCTCCGACTACTACCGTCTTGCCGTTGCTCAGACCAAGAGCGGTGACCCGACGATCCAGTTTCGTGCCATTTATCGTGACCTCCTCGACATGTGTTTTGGTTTCGAGCCGGACGCCGCGGTCTTTCAGCCATGCCAGGATCGGAGCGACAATTGAATCGTACTGGTTATGGCGCGTCCGCAATATGCCGGCGATCCGGGTGAAGCCGGGGAACAGGTGAATGAAACGCCACAGGTAGCGCTGCATTTCGGTCAGCGAATGCCACGGCTGGAACGAGAACATCGTAGACCACATCAGCCAGAAATTGCTGTCAAAGAAAGTAGGACGAAACCAGTCTTCGATGGATTCGCCACCAAGACCCCGTTCGCCATGCAGAAACAGCCTGTTGATGTCGACGATGTCGCGTGCGCTTAGCGTCAGGTCACTGCGGTCCTCGGCTGGCTTGCCATCCCGGACCAGCCTGCAATTGGACGATCCCGGGACCATTAGGTTGAAGGCAAACAGATCATCCTTGAGAGACACCGCCGGATCGCTCGGCAATGGAATGCTGTCGAGCAGGTCCAGCGTGCAGAGAAACTGTTCCTCGAACATGCGCCCGCCCCGGACCACGTATCCGGTCTCGGCGCTGCCGGCCCCGTCAAGCGAACCACCGGCTGATTCAGAGGCTTCGTAGATATGGATGTTCCGCCCCGAAAATCCTGTATCACGGCACAGATACACTGCCGTCGCCAGCCCCGCGATGCCGGCCCCGACAATATGATGAGTTTCTGACCGCGTAACAGTTGGCATGGCGTGACCTTTCACCAGATTGTATCACAATTCCAGCATGTATAAATCACTGGACACAACGCGCGACGGGGATGCGACCAGAGATTTTCAGGTGGGCGTCCCCCTGCCTACAGATCGCGAATGCCCATGTCTGATAGCGGTGCAGAGTACGAGAAACGATCACAGCTCCACGCGCGCAGCGCCGAGGAGGTGCTCCGCCTTCTCGGCGTTCATGTGGAAACCGGGCTGAACTCGGATGAAGCCGCTCTGCGGCAACAGATCTATGGGGAAAACCGGCTTGACCGGGTCAAGAGTACCTCTCCCTTTGCCCTTCTGCTCGACCAGTTTCGCAGCGTAATCGTCTGGCTGCTGAGCGCCGCTGCATTGTTGTCGGTAGCGGTGGGCGACTACCGCGAGGCGGTTGCGATCCTCTTTGTGCTGGCCATCAATACAGCCATCGGCTTCTTCACCAGCTGGAAGGCCCTGCGCTCGATGGAGGCGCTGTTCAGCCTTACCGTTGCAACGGCACGGATTCGGCGCGACGGGCATTCGGTCATGTTGCCGGTAAACGAGATCACGCCGGGTGACATCGTTGTCGTCGAGGCTGGCGATGTCGTGCCGGCAGACTTGCGGCTGATCCAAGTCGAGAACCTGCAGTGCAATGAGTCCGCGCTCACCGGTGAATCGGCCCCCGTCTCGAAGAGTGCCGCAGCCCTTCCTGCGGCAACCGCCGTTGCGGACAGGACCAACATGGCCTTCAAGGGCACAGGCGTGACGCGCGGCGCCGGTGTCGGTATGGTGACGATGATCGGATCGGAAACGGAGCTGGGCCGGATATCGACATTGGTCCAGACCGCCGAGGCCGCCGCGCATCCCCTGGAAAAACGGCTGGACAGGTTGGGGCGCACCCTGGTTTTGCTCACCATCGCTTTGTCCACCCTGATCGCCGCTATCGGGTTCGCGCGCGGCCTTGTGCTGGTAGACATGATAGAGACCGCAATCGCGCTGGCCGTTGCGGCGGTACCCGAGGGGTTGCCGGTCGTCGCTACCCTTGCGCTTGCCCGCGGCATGTTGCGGATGGCGCGGCGGAACACGCTGATTGAGCGGCTTTCCGCAGTCGAGACCCTGGGCGCGACGACGTTGATCCTGACGGACAAGACCGGTACCCTGACCGAGAACCGGATGACCGTCGCCGGTTTCCTGCTGGACGGGCGCGATGTGGCGGCTGCCGACTTGCTGGAGGCAGGGGCGGCGTTATCCGAGCCCGATCTGCGCCTCGCTCTGGAAATCGGAGTGCTGTGCAATACCGCGGAGATCGGCCAGGCCGGCACGCAACACGGTGTCGGCGACCCGATGGAAATCGCGTTGCTGCATTTTGCCGAACTGCTTGGCGTTCGTCCCGACCTCGACGCCGAGGACCGGCCGGAAATCGCCAAGCATCCCTATGATCCGGAGTTCAAGATGATGGCGACACTGCATTCCGCAGGCCGCGACGTCTTCACAGCGGTAAAGGGGGCGCCCGAAGCGGTCATCGAAGCCTCGGATCGGGTGTTGACGGCCGAAGGCGTCCGAGAGTTGTCGGAGGCACAGCGGCAGGAATGGCTGAAACGGGTCGAGGATGCCGCAGGCATGGGCTATCGCCTGATCGGGCTGGCCTATAAGCAGAAGAACACCGATGGCGCGCCGTTCTATCAGTCGCTGATCCTTGTCGGGTTCGTCATGCTTCTGGATCCGCTGCGCCCGGATGTGCCCACCGCGATAGCAGAGTGCCGTGGCGCCGGTGTGCGCGTTGTCATGATGACCGGTGACCATATCGCGACCGCCAAGCAAATCGCGTTTCAGGCCGGTCTCGGGGAGGATGGCCGTATCGTCGCGCTTTCAGAAAATTCTCTCGAAGGTCTGAAAACGGGGGGCAACGATGCCGAGATGCGGGATCAGCTGGAACAGGTCGATGTTTTCGCCCGCGTTGCTCCGGAAACCAAGCTGAAGCTGGTCGCCCACTACCAGGACGCCGGTCATATCGTTGCGATGACCGGTGACGGTGTGAACGATGCGCCCGCTCTGAAGAAATCCGATATCGGTATCGCCATGGGTCAGCGCGGCACTCAGGTCGCACGCGATGCGGCGGATGTCATTCTCAAGGATGATGCTTTCTCATCGATCGTTGCGGCAATGTGGCAGGGGCGTGTCATCTTTAGCAATATCCGACGCTTTGTCATCTACCTCATGTCCTGCAATTTCAGTGAGATACTGATCGTCGGGCTGGCCATTGCCGCGGGGCTGCCCGCGCCGCTGCTGCCACTTCAGATCCTGTTCCTGAACATCGTGACGGATGTCTTTCCCGCCTTTGCACTGGGTCTGGGCGAGGGGGATCGCAGCGTCATGAAACGCCCGCCGCGCAACCCGAAAGAGCCGATCGTCGGAATGCTGCAATGGGTTGATATCGTCGTCTTCGGCCTTGCCATCACCATTGCCACGCTGGGGGCGTTCTGGATTGCGCTAGCCCGGCTGGACATGGATGCTCGTGATGCCGTGTCCGTCGCGTTTCTGACCCTTGCTCTTGCGCAGCTGTGGCACGTGTTCAACATGCGTGACCGGGGCGAACGTGGCTTGGTCAACAGCATCACCAGAAACCCTTGGGTCTATGCCGCGTTGGCGTTCTGCATGGGTTTGCTGGTGGCCGCGTTCCAGATCCCGGCCGTTTCAGAGGCGTTGCAACTGACGCCGCTGGGCTGGCGGCAAATGGCGCTGGCGGTCGGTGCGAGCCTGTTTCCCATTGTGGTCGGGGGCGTGTGGTTGCGCGCAGGCCGAAGCACCACGCAAGCGGATTGATGACGCGCTGGCAGCAGCGCCCGTTACTCCGGCTCGCGCAGCCGTCTGGCAAGATATCCGCTGGCTTTCCGTGGCGTTTCAATCTCCTTGTAGTCGGACTCGGGGATTGAAACGTCGAGACGCGCATGCAGCGCCGTCACGAGATTGAGGATATCCATGGAATCCAGGTCCAGATCATCCTGAAGATGGTCTGTGTCCCTTACCGTTGCCGGGTCTATGTCGGGCGCGACCCGGTTGAGCTCCTCCAGAAAGATCGCCCTCGTTTCGGTTTCGTTCATAGCTCCTCCGGTCTGGCAAGGCAGTCTTGGATGGCGACGAGAAACCGGGACGCCTGCCGCCCGTCGCAAACACGGTGGTCGGCGGACAGAACAAGGGTCGTGACCTGGCGCGGTTCCACCCCGGCCCCGGTTACCCATGGTCGTATCTGTGGCGCGCCCACGGCAAGAAGCCCGACCTGCGGGGGAAAGATCACTCCGGTCATGCCCTCTGCGCCATCCTCGCCCAGGCTCGACAC
Organism: Ruegeria aquimaris; assembly: GCF_025751555.1. GTDB lineage: Bacteria > Pseudomonadota > Alphaproteobacteria > Rhodobacterales > Rhodobacteraceae > Ruegeria_B > Ruegeria_B aquimaris. Next base: position 106,388 of record NZ_JAOWLB010000009.1, on the reverse strand, counting down.
GGTCAGGGTGCCGCGTGTCAGCTCGGAACCGCGCAAGCGTCCGGAACGCGCCCGCGTGACCATGTCGCGCAGCCCGGCCATGACATCCGACAAGCTCATCTTGTCGACATCGGCCAGCGCAGGGGCCACCAACCCGCCACCGCGCAGGGAAATGACCACGCCGATGTTCGCCGTTTCCGAGGGGACAAAACCACCCTCTGTGAAATGACCGTTGAGAGCCGCGACCTGCCGGGCCGCCATGGCCGCCGCCTTGACAAGGACGGCTCCCAGCAAAATTCGTTCGGCTGGCGGTCGCTCGGCGTTCTGCTGCGCGAGCCATTCCGAAACCGGTTGGGTTTCGACCGTGTGCGAGACATAGAAATGCGGTATCTCGCGCTTGGACCGGCTCATCGCGGCGGCGACGGCCTGGCGCATGTCCGACAGGCCTTCTCCGGCTGGCCGGCTGGTGGGCGTGGCCTGTCCCATTTGCGCCTCGACATCAGCCAGAACAATTGCGCCTTGGGGGCCCGAGCCCTTGACCTGGACGAGGTCGATCCCGGCCTCTTGCGCAGCGCGGCGGGCCGCCGGGCTTGCACCGGCGGCGGACGCTGGTGGCTCTTGCCGGGGCTGCGCGGGCTTTTCCGAGGGCGCTTCGGCTTCTGCTGGCGGGGTAGGGGCGCTCCGCTCCTTCGGCGCCGGTCGTGTTTCCTCTTCCGGCGGCTTTGGCTCCGCACCCGTTTCTTCGTCGTCGCCGATCCGGGCCATGGGGGCACCAACCGGCAGGGTCTGCCCGATCTCCGCCAAGAGTTCCGTGACCGTACCTGCCTCGAAAACCTCGATCTCGATCGCGCCCTTCTGGGTCTCGACCACGGCGACCACATCACCGCGCGCGACCGTGTCACCGGGGTTCACCAGCCATTCGACCAGTGTCCCGGCCTCCATGTCGGCCCCCAGCGATGGCATTCGGAAAACACCCATCTCAGCCGCGCCCCAATGCCGTTTTGGCGGCGGCGACAATGGTCGAAACCTGCGGGATCGCGGCATCTTCCAGATGTTTCGGATAGGGGATCGGCACCTCTGCCGAACAGACCCGCCCGACCGGTGCGTCGAGTGTCCAGAACACCTGTTCCATGATGCGCGCCGATAGCTCTGCCGCCAGCGAGCCGCTGCGCCAGCCCTCGTCGACGATGACCGCCCTCCGTGTCCGCGCGACCGAGGCCATGATGGTTTCATCGTCAAGTGGTCGCAACACGCGCAGATCGATCACTTCGGCCGCGATCCCGTCGCCGGCCAGCGCTTCGGCGGCCTCCAGCGTCTTGTAGAGCGAGCCGCCATAGGTGATCAGGGTGATGTCTCCGCCCTCGCGCCGGATCGCCGCGCGCGAGATGTCGACGGCACCTACGCCCGCGTCGATCTCGCCGCTGCGATTGTAGAGCATCACGTTTTCGAAGATCAGCACCGGGTCGGGATCTTCCAGCGCCGTCCACAGCATGCCGCGCGCATCCTCCAGCGTGGCGGGGGCGAGCACCCTGAGCCCCGGAATATGCGCGTACCAGCCTTCGAGGCTGTGGGAATGCTGCGCGGCCAATTGCTTGCCCGCGCCAGTTGCCATGCGGATCACCACGGGCACGTTGAACTGCCCGCCGGACATATGCCTGAGCGTCGCTGCGGTGTTCAGGATCTGGTCCAGAGCGAGCAGGCTGAAATTCACCGTCATCAGCTCTACGATGGGGCGCATGCCGGCGCAGGCTGCCCCGATCCCGGCGCCGGTAAAGCCGGATTCCGACAGCGGGGTATCGCGCACGCGGGCCTCGCCGAATTCGTCCATCAACCCCTTGGACACCGCATAGCAGCCCCCATAGGCGCCCACGTCCTCTCCCATCAGGAACACCCGTTCATCGCGTCGCATCGCTTCGGAAATCGCCGCGCGAATGGCTTCTCGATAGGTGGTCTCGATCTTCTCCCCGGTGGGTTGGGATGCTGCGACCGGTGGCGTCTCGGCGGCCACCACGTCGCGGGTCAGGCTTTCGACCGGCTCCCAGGTGCCTGCCTCGGCGAACTGTACCGCCTCGGCGATCTCGGCCTCGGCACGGGCCTCGATCGCCATGATCTCCTCGTCATGGATCAGACCGTTGTCCAAGAGCCAGGACTGGAATCGCAGGATCGGCCCTTTTTGCCTCCACGCTTCAACCTCGGCCTTGTCGCGATAGAGCTGGGCGTCGAACATCGAATGCGCCCGGAACCGATAGGTCCGGCATTCAAGGAACACAGGGCCTTCGCCCGCGCGTATCCGGCGCAGCGCCTTCGCTGCGGCCACCTCGACAGCAACGACATCCATGCCGTCGACAACCTGCGTTTCGATGCCAAAGACGGCAGCCTTGCGGCCGATATCTGTTTCCGACTCGGACCGGTCCAACGCGGTTCCCATGGCATAGCCATTGTTCTCGCAGACGAACAGAACTGGCAGGGTCCAGAGCGCGGCAAGGTTCATCGCCTCGTGAAACTCGCCTTCGGCCACCGCGCCTTCGCCAAAGAAACAGGCGGTGACCGTGTCGTCGCCCCGCATCCTGTCAGCCAGCGCAAGTCCGGCGGCCAGCGGCAGGCCGCCGCCCACGATGGCGTTTCCCCCGTAGAAGTTGCGCGTGTCATCGAACAGGTGCATGGAGCCGCCGCGACCGCCGGAGCAGCCCTCGGCCTTGCCATACATCTCGGCCATGACAGTTGTCATCGGCACACCGCGCATCAGGGCGTGGCCATGTTCGCGATAGGTGGCGACAACCCGGTCCTTCTCGTCCAGCAGCGGGATTATCCCGGCGGCAATCGCCTCTTCACCATCGTAGAGATGCAGGAACCCCCGGATCTTTTCCTCGGTATAGAGTTCCGCGCATTTTTCTTCGAAGCGCCTGATCCGGATCATGTCCCCGAGAAGCCGCCGGACAGCGTCGCGACCGAGTTTCGGTTTTTCCTCCGCGCTCATGTCTCCTCCGTCTCCAGTGTCGAGGTGTCTCCTTCGGGCAACCCCAGTTCGCGCGCCTTCAACAGGCGGCGCATGATCTTGCCCGATCTCGTTTTCGGCAGCGTGTTGCGGAACACGATCTCGCGCGGGGCCACGGCGGCCCCCAGGCGTTTGCGGGCAAAACCGCGAATGTCGCGTTCAAGTTCGGGGCCGGGTTCCGCACCGCGATTGAGCGTGACGAAAGCCTTGACCACCTCGCCGGCGGTTTCGTCGGGAACGCCGATCACCGCCGCTTCGGCCACGGCATCATGTTCGATCAGCGCGCTTTCCACCTCGAATGGTCCGATCAGGTGGCCCGAGGACTTGATCAGGTCGTCGGCCCGCCCGACGAACCAGTAATACCCGTCGGCATCGCGCATGGCCAGGTCGCCGGACAGGTACCAGCCATCGGCAAAGCATTTGTCATAGCGCGCCTGCTCATTCAGATAGGCCCGCATCATCGACGGCCAGCCCGGCCGCAGCGCCAGTTCGCCGATCTCGCCATCCGGCAGTTCACGCAGGCCATCGCCCGTGTTTTCGACGATCCCGGCGATGATCCCCGGCAGCGGCTTGCCCATCGAACCGGGCTTGATGTCCGCGTCCTGCGTGTTGGCGATCATGATCCCGCCGGTTTCGGTCTGCCACCAGTTGTCGTGGAACGGCAGCCCGAACACCTCGTTCGACCAGATCACCGCCTCGGGGTTCAGCGGCTCGCCAACACTGGCCAGAAACTCGAGGGAGGAAAAATCAAAGGGTTCCGCGGCGTCCTTGCCTGCTCTCATCATCATCCGTATCGCGGTCGGGGCGGAATACCAGATCTGGACCTTTTCCCGCTGAATCGTCCCGTACCAGCGGTCAAGATCGAACTCCGCCTCGTCAACGATCATCGTGGCCCGGTTCACCAGCGGGGCGATGATGCCATAGGTCGTCCCCGTGACCCAGCCGGGATCGGCGGTGCACCAGTAGCGAATGCCGGGTCGCAACCCCAGCGCATGGCGCCCGGACAGGGCGTGGTAGAGAACCGCCTGGTGAACATGCAAGGCACCCTTGGGCTTGCCGGTGGTGCCCGAGGTGAAATGGATCAGAGCCGGGTCTTCGGGCCGGGTGTGGAGCGTCTCGTATTCCGGCGAGGCTGCGCGCAACGCCGGACCCAGCGCGACACATCCCTCGGGCGCCTCATCGCCAACGATCAACACAAGACGCAGCGTCGGGATGTCCTCCCGCCAGGCGACGATCTTGCGTTCATAGAGTGACCGGCTGGTGACCAGAACGTTCGCCTCTCCGATCTCCATCCGGGTTCTGAACGGCTCGGGTCCGAAGGCGGCGAAGAGCGGCGTGAACACCATGCCCGCCTTCCAGGTGCCCAGCGCCGCCGCGTACAGTTCTGGTTCGCGGCTCATGGCGGAAAAGACGCGGGCTCCTTGCTCTATGCCATGCGATTTCAGCACATTGGCAAATCGGGAGGAAAGTTCGGCAAGGTACCGATAGCTGATGACCTCGCGCCGACCATCTTTTGACAACCAGATTATCGCTGTTTGATTGCCATGCCCCTGCGCCACATGCCGGTCCACCGCTTCGAACCCGATGTTTAGCGCCCCATCCGGCAGACCCGTAACCAGCACGCGTCCCATCTCGTAGGCATCCAACCGAACGGCCCCGACGTCGGGCGTCGACTTCGAGTTTCCCAAATGCTGCGGGCGCTTTCTGATGATGTTCTGCATCATGGCCCCCTCCCACGTTGACCTTGCTGGAGCGGTTGACTGGCACGCAATGATCCATATCAAAACGGGCCCGAATCTGGTGGCCGCGTTTCGGCCCGATCTTCACCTCCGAGGTCCGCAAGAAACGCGCCGATCTGCGTCGGCCCTGGTCGCAGTGGCGTCGGCACCTGGCCGCAGTGTCATAAATATCAATGGAGTACGGTGCTATCCTTGGCGCGACGCCTATCGCGAAGGTGAGGTCGTGGAAAGCTTCGTGGCGAAGACGAGAGACAAATTGGCCGTATTGAAATTCCTCGGAAAATCAGTGAAACGCCACGGTCGATCTCTTGTCCAGGTTACCGACACGCTCCGCTCCTACGGCGCGGCGATGAAAGATATCGGCAATGCCGACTGACAGAAATCCGGCCAATGGTTCAACAACTGCACAGAGAATCCACCCTTGCCGTTCCGACTGCAAGATCGGGGGATGCTGCGCTAAAGGCAGATGTGAAGTTTGCAGAAAATCGTCGCTGTTTATTCGTCGGTCTACAAACATTTAAGTCAAGGCGCGCGGCCTTTACACCCCAGCAAATTTCAAGCCCAACCGCGCCGATGCTTTTTCTGTGGTGCGTTAGCTGTTTTCCGACTGGGTTGTCTCAGTGATTGGGAAACTGAAACTGGTCAGAAGCTGTCCGACGCCTCTCAAAAGACACAGCCTGGCTAACACCTCCGTCTCGAAAAAAATCCTCGAACGGTGACACAGCATTAGATTCGCGGGTAGGTTTGGCGCACGCCTGATCATGGATAATCCATCAAGGAGTGACCTATCATTGGAACTCAAGATTTTTGCTCTCAATGCTACTCGGCCCTTTGGCCTCGCCGTGGCAAAGGAGGCGGGTACGTCACTGGCCACCATGGAAGAGCGCAACTTTGAAGACGGGGAACACAAGGCGCGCCCTCTAGAAGAGGTGCGCGGCGCGGACGTTTACGTGATCCAGGGGCTTCATGGCGGACCGGATGAAAGTCCAAACGACAAGCTGTGCAAACTGCTGTTTTTCATCGGAGCACTTCGTGCAAGTGGTGCGGGCCGCGTGACGGCGGTACTGCCTTATCTCGCCTACGCGCGAAAAGATCGGCAGACAAAGCCGCGCGATCCGGTGACGGCGCGCTATGTCGCGCAACTGACTGAGGCGGTCGGGACGGATCGTGTTGTGGCGATGGAACTTCACAACATCGCTGCATTCCAGAATTCCTTCCGCTGCGAGACCGTTGCGCTTGATACGCGTGGGGTCTTGTTGGACCGCTCAATCGAACTGGCCTCGGACGCACCAATCTGCGTCGCTTCGCCAGATCCCGGCGGAGTAAAACGTGCTCAGCTGTTTCGAGAGGCGCTTGAAGAAAAACTTCAGCGCGAGGTCGGTTTTGCTCTCATGGAAAAACGACGCAGCGCGGGAGTGGTCACAGGAGAGCTTTTTGCAGGGCAGGTCGAGGGCGCGCGCGTTCTGATAGTCGATGACCTGATCGCCTCTGGCGGGACCATGGTTCGCGCTGCCCGAGAAATCATGCGTCGCGGAGCCCGCGACGTGTGGGCTTTGGCTGCCCACGGATTGTTCACCAGCGGCGCAACCGAGGCTTTGTCGGACCCCGCTATCAAAGGTTGGGTGATTACCGACACGGTGCCGCCGTTCCGCCTGACCAGTGATGTTGCGAGCCGGATAGAGATCGTATCCGCAGCTCCGTTGTTCGGACAGGCTATCCAGTGCCTGCACAACTGTCGTCCGATTGTAGACCTCCCGGCTGCCGGCGCATGAGGTCTGGTCTGGTCGACAAAGCAACATAAGCCCCCGCCAGTGGTCGCCATTTTTCAGGAGTGCGGCCGGGCTGAAGAACCAAGTGCAAAAGCGCCAGTCTCGCGCGCAAAAGTGCGCGGTAGCGCCAGTAGAAGTCGGCTAGATCGGCCGACGGTTCGCCAATCACCGAGTTCAACCTTCGCACAAGCTTTCCCGCAACCCAACTTGCACCGAGATGCGCACATTCCATGCCCAGAAAGACGATCTCGTCCAGGGGATCGACAAGACGAAGGCGAAGGTTGAACTCGATACAGTCAATGATGACCGGTGGCTCGCTCATAAAAACATGCTGCGGGCGCAGGTCCCCGTGCCCCTCGACGATACAACCCTTCTGGACCCGGTGACGCAGCAGTGGAGTCGCCGTTTCGAAGGCGCGCCGGAAACCATCGAGAGCGGATGCCAGCAACGGTTCGTCCAGCTTGAGTGTGCGGTCGGTGAGGACATTCTCGGTCAATTGGGCCTCGTCGGCGAACTGAGAGCAATAGGTGTCCTGATCGATATCTGCGGGCGGAAGCCCTAGATAGAACTCGGCAAGAAGATCCGTCAAACGGGAAAGGTCGACTTGCCTCGGACCACCAGATGCAATCACGTGTTCGAGATCTTGTTCTTGCGCCAACCTTCGCATTTCCACCATCCAGTCGATGGCCTGCCCGTACCCGTTCAGCGTAAGTCTTCCATCGGTGCCAATCCGTAGGGGACGCTCTGAAAGGTAAACATCACTGGCAAGTCGACGGTTGAGGCGAACTTCGTCGGCGACAGCGGCGCAGCGTTTTTCAACCGTGCTGAAATCGAGAAAATCGTATCTTACCGGCTTCTTCAGCTTGTAGACCAATTCATCTGCGAGAAAGACCCATGACATGTGCGTTTCAATCACTTCCACGGATTTCGGCCCATGAGGATATGCGGCAACCCCGGATAGGAACCGAACTTTCTCCGAAATCGGAAAACGATTCTGCTCGGAGCGGGGATGTGTTGACATGAAGCCTTCCGTTGTGTCTGCGCACTTGTGACGACACTACTATGGCATCACCGGCGTACCGTCGCCAACCGGGAACACGGTGGCAGAGGGGCTTGTCAGAGCAAGCTCACTTGCGGTGGAGCACCGACCTGAATGGCGTTGCCGAACTTGCTATGTGTGGACGCAAATGGAACCCGCCAGATTGCAACGGTCTTATTGGGTCCGGTTCGATGATCACTATTGCTGACGGATACCCGGCTTTCAAGAGCGGCCTGATACGTCGTCGTAGCGAGCCCCGGTTGGTTTCCGCGTGCCACTCCCTCGATGGCTCCAAGGCATAGCAACAATCCCCGATCCGCTATTTGACCTTGGGCAGGCTGCTCGGCAAAGCCCGCCCACTGATGTCGCCGCTGACTTGCCCGGCGGCGACGAACCGGCTGAGCGTGCGCCCTTGAACCTGGGACCGGAGCTTCTCGCGCGATCAGGGTTGGCATTTGCGGGTCGTCGGGCCCATTATCTCAGGATCGGCCGTTTCAGATAACCGGAAGAGAGGGAACGTTTGGCAGTCAGGGCAATTAGCTACGCTATTTTTGCGATTGTCGCGGTGCTGGTCAACCTCGGTATTCAGCGTTTGGTGCTGACAGAATTCGTAGGTGTGTCCGGGTATGTTCTGGCTCTGGTCTTGGGAACCGGAGCCGGGCTTGTCGTGAAATACATGCTTGACAAGAAGTGGATATTTTTCGACCAGCCGCAAGATTTCCGCAGAGAGGTAGGGAAATTCTCGCTTTATACCCTGACTGGCGTCGCCACGACGCTATTGTTCTGGGGCACCGAAACGTTGTTCCTGATTGTCTGGCAGACCGAGCGGATGCGCGAGGTCGGAGCGATTTTGGGGCTCGTTCTAGGGTATTCGATAAAGTACCGGTTGGACCTTGCCTACGTGTTCCAGGTCGAGACCTCAAAGAGAAATTAGAACGATGAGTATTGAGAGGGCCAGCATGCCCAATCCGACCCTGTCGTGGGTGACGAAGACCACAGGATCATAGTCTTCGCGGCCCTGGAAACTGAGCCAGATTATCCGGACAAGCCAAACACCGAACGGTAGCATGGAGAGTGACATCAACAGTGGTGTGCTGACATCCGGCACTGCTCCTGCTGGCAAGGTGGCCAAAAGAAAAAGGACAATGGAAAAAAGGGCACTGCCGTAAGCGAGGATCTGCAGGTTGCGCGCGTCCGCCGGCCGATACCCGCGGCCGGGCAGACGCTCTTTGCTCCGACTTCGAGCAAGTGCGGTCAGTCGTTTGACGCAGGCAAGCGATAGAAAGACTGCGAACACGAAGCCAAGAAACAGCGGGGGAACAACTACATCGGCGGCAATTGCGCCCGTCAAAAAGCGGATCAGAAAGAACGCTGCCAGCACGACGACGTCGATCCAGCGCTTCCTTTTCAGGGACAGGGAATAGGCCAGGTTGAGCACCATGTAGAGGACGATCGTGGCCCAGACCCATGGACCCACCGCAAGCGCCAGGCTCCAAGACAGGACAACCAAGACGATGCCGAGCCCCATTGCCACGGAGATCGGCAATCGCCCCGAGGCTATTGGACGTTCCTTTTTTTCCGGATGACGGCGATCGGAGTCCAGATCGGTCAGATCATTGAAGATGTAAATTGCAGAGGCCGCCAAGCCAAAGCTCAGGGTCGCGGCAAGTACCTTTAGAACGACATGTGGACTTGCCGGCAGGCTGGCCAGCATCGGAAGCAAAACAAGCAGGTTCTTGATCCACTGCAACAATCGCATTTCGCCAAGCGCGTCCCGCAGAGTCCAACCGTCCACCAAAATCTGAATTGGCTTGCCTATCCGGTCGATTTCGGCCTTCAACCGCGCGCCGGGCGCAACCGCGATGATCCGCCTCGCGGATTTCCAGGACGGCAGGTCGGCCCAGGAGTTTCCCGCATAATCATACCCTTCGGGACCAAGCCTGTCGCAAATCAGTGCCGCCTTTTCTTCGAGTGTCAGGTTTCGTTCCGGGGTCGTCCCCCAGTTGGGTCCCTGAATGTCGAAACGTTCTGCGACGGCGTCGACCAATTCCTTGTCCGCTCCCGAGGCCAGGTGCACCGTGCCTCCCTGCGATTTCACCGCTTGCGCCATGTCCAGAACCTCCTGCCTTGCGGGCAAAAGGGCGATGTCCGGGCGGGCAATGGTCAGGAGCTCCCTTTTCAACAACTGGGGTTTTGCAAGGTTCCGGAAGATGATCCGCAAGGCAGCAACGGTGTTGTGCGCCAGCGCGGCCCAGATTGTCTCGAGCAGCAGGTCGGTGCGCAGGAGCGTTCCATCGACATCCAGTACAAGCGGAGTCGTCTCGGAGTTCTGGTCCTTGATCTGTCCTTCCATTGACCGCTGTTTCTCCCCGAATGTTTCCTGTCGCTGGCCTCGCGGTATCTTTCGCTTCCCTTCCTTAATTGACACCATCTTCGGATATTCTCGTCCTGTTCTTGATTCAGATCATGTTTTCAAGATGGGTGCGTGCGTCAGGCTTGACGACGAAAACGAGCGTTGCTGTTGCAGATCGGTTTTTCGGATAGGGCCGGTCGAAAAGGGAAAAGATGAACTTTCTCGTCACCGGCGGTGCCGGTTTCATGGGTATCAATCTAGTTCGCCACCTACTGGCTGGCGGGCATCGGGTGCGCAGCTACGACATTGCCCCCTTCAACTACCCCGAAGCGGATCGGATCTGCGTCTTGCAAGCCGACATTCGTGATCAAGGCCGTCACGACGAAGCTTTCGAAGATGTGGACGTGGTTGTCCACTGCGCCGCGGCCTTGCCGCTGAGCATACCATCAGAGATACGTTCTACCAATGTCGATGGAACCCGCATGCTTCTGGAAACGGCGATTCAGAAAGGCATCAGTCGCTTTATTCACATCTCCAGCACGGCTGTCTATGGGGTCCCTGACCATCATCCATTGACCGAGGATGACCCGATGCACGGGGTCGGGCCTTATGGTGAGTCCAAGGTTCTGGCCGAAAAAGCGTGCTCCGAGTTCCGAAAAAGGGGGCTGTGTCTGCCGGTGCTGCGGCCCAAATCCTTTGTCGGTCCCGAGCGACTGGGCGCCTTCGAGCTCCTTTATGATTTCGCCTATGGGGGGCATGGCTTTCCGGTTCTGGGATCGGGCAACAATCTGTATCAACTGCTGGATGTCGAAGACCTGAATCAGGCGGTGCTCCTGTGCGCCACGGCAGACGAGGATCGCGTCAACGACACGTTCAACGTAGGTGCCGCGCGCTATGGCAGCCTGCGCGAAAGCTTTCAGGCGGTACTCGACCGTGCGGGGCATGGCAAGCGGATCGTCGGCCTACCTTCCGCTCCGGCCATCTGGACGTTGCGGGCGCTCGAAGCCGTGGGCCTGTCGCCGCTCTACAAGTGGATCTACGAGACCGCCGGCAAGGACAGTTTCGTCAGCATCGACAAGATCACCGACCGGTTGGGCTATGCACCGCGCTACTCGAACGAAGAGGCGCTGATCCGCAACTACGACTGGTACGTGGAAAACCATGACAGGATATCTACGACATCGGGCGTGACCCACCGCGTCCCGTGGAAGCGCGGCGCTCTGAAGCTGCTTCGTTTGGTGCTCTAGATTCAAGCGGGAAAGGAGGCTTGATGACCCTGTTTCTCAGATCCGACCCCAAAAGGCTGTTGGCAATGGCTGCGCTTTTGGCGTTGGCCTGGGATGCGGTACCCGTCTTTGCCCAATCCCCCCCCGAGGCGCTCGCCAGGCAGCGTGCGGACTACGAAGCGGTAGCGCCCAAGACAGTGCTTGATTTGCAGCCCTTCCGCGAAACCAGGTCTGTCTCCTTGCCGGACGGCGCAGGCAGCCTTGTACTGGTATCGCTCAACCCCGCGATCGGCGCTTGGTACCTGTTGCAGAAGGTCGATGCCAAGGGCACTCCGCTTCAGAGCTACCACATTGAAATCCCCGTGCCGGACGACATGTCCCTGTCTTTGAACAACCAAGGACATGCACTGGTTCTGGCCGGACCAGAGGGGGCCGTGTCCTGCAATTTCGGGCTGGCCGAGCTGGAAGCCGCAAGACGGACCGGGTTGCCCTATGCTCCGGTCTGTGGGGGAGCGGCGTTCCTTCGGGTCAAGTCGACCGGAGCCCGCACCAGTCTGGAAGCGACGGCAGAGTTCCTGCGCGACAATATCTGGGGCGGCGAAACCATTGTCGGTTTCGTGCGCGGAACCTTCTTCAAGGATTCCGAGCTCGAGGTCAGCCCGGTCGAGGCCGGAAACGGTGGCTCGGTGAACCCTGTCGGCCCACCGCCGATGCTGATCGAAGCCCCCGAGGATCAGAGACCGGTGATAGGTACACTTCTGGACATAGCCGTGACCGGGGCCGAGAACGGCCGCATGGCAGTTGGCGCTTGGTATCCGGTGACCGGCCTGCACGGCGTGTTTGCCAGCGCGTTCCAACCGGGCGCCATAGCGCGTTCGGTTTTGAGTGGCCCGGGAAAGGTGAATCGGCTCGATGCAGTCGAAGCCAACGCTACGGGGTACATGGTCGCCTTTGACTTGTCGGCCTTCGACATCGGTTTTGCGCTGGGCACGGATCATCCGGGCGTTGGCTGGTCGCCCCGTCCCTCTGCATCGGCGCGTCCGCGCGGCCTGCCGGGGCCTGACGGGATATCCTCTACAGCCCCTCTGGTGCGTCTGGGCATGGTCAACCCGGTCGCGGCGAACCGGACCATCGCCACCTTCACCGGTGGCTTCAAGCGGCAGCATGGCGCCTTCAAGTTCGGAGAGATGGCCACCTACAACATGGGCCACCACTATGGCTTCATCGAGAACGGTGTGATCTTCAGCAAGTTGCAGCCCGATCTCTCGACGATTATCGTGCTGAATGACGGCACGGTTCACATGAAGACCTGGCAGGAGGCGGACAATGCTCTGCTGCCGCTGATCCGGTTTGCCCGCCAGAACGGCGTACCACTTGTGGAGTTCGATGCGGCAACGGGGCAGGGCGTGCCCGGAAACCTCGTGACGCAATGGGGGGGCGGCAACTGGTCGGGGTCGGCCGATGCCCAGTTGCGCACGCTGCGCGCAGGGGGGTGCCTCGTCGAGACCGGGCAGACGCAATACCTCTTGTACGGCTATTTTTCAACGGCGACGCCTTCAGCCATGACGCGTACATTTCAGGCCTATGGGTGCCGCTATGCCATGTTGCTGGACATGAATGCGCTGGAGCATACCTATCTCGGCCTCTACGTGCCGCGCGGAGGCAAGATCCATGTCGCTCACATCGTGCCCGGTATGGGATTGATCGACAAGAAGATGCCCGGCGGAAAGGTCCTGCCACGGTTCATCGGATATCCCGACAACAGGGACCTGTTCTACGTAATGAAGAAGGAGGCCGTGAAATGAAACCGCGCAGGCTGTCTCTCGTCGCGGCGGGCTTTCTGTTCTCGCTTGCGTCTGTGATGAATGGCGAGACATTGCAGGAGGCCAACGAGACACTGTTCAGCCAGCTGGCAAATGTGCACCGATTGACTTCCGCGCAGATGCAGGAGGTTCGGGCGATCTTTCAAAGATCCGGTTACATCGGTCAGGGAAATCCCCGGATCACGAAGCACCCGATGACACCACAGGACTGTCAGGCGCGGGTACCCGGAGGAGCATCGGGATACGAGAATGCACAGAACCGCCGCATCTGCGGCGACCGCTACATGGCACCGCTCTATGATCCGCGGCGAGAGAAACCGTCTGACGCAAAGGTCTGCATCGACCAGTTCGAATTTCCCAACATCCCCTGCACCTATCCCGTGGTCTGGGTCAAGGCGCGGGAAGCGGCAGAGATCTGCGCGGCGGTCGGCAAGCGGCTATGCGATGCGCATGAATGGGAGGGGGCTTGTGCAGGGGCGCTCGAACCCCCTGACTACCGGTTCGGACTGGGGTCCGTGGCGGCGATGCAAAAGGCGCATAATGCCCAATATGGCGCCAGCAAGAACTGGGCCTATGGCAACGCCTATCAACGGGGCATCTGTGCTGCCGCAAGCCAGAAAAGCGCGTCTTGCGGCGGGGGCGGGTTCAACAGTTGCGGATCGAATACTTATCCGACAGGCAGTTTCCCGGGCTGCAAGAGTCCCTTGGGGGTCTATGACCAACATGGCAACGCGGCCGAACACATGAACCTGCCGTTGTCGCCGGACCAGATGGCCAGTGCCGGCAGCCGTACCTTGGGCGTGACCGAGATGAAAGGCAGCTGGTTTATCTTCGATCGCTACTATGCCCATCCCGATTGGTGTCGTTGGCGCGCACCCTACTGGCATGGGACGCGGGTCATGAGCCCTTCAAGCCACGCGAACTATCACCTCGGATTCAGATGCTGCAAGACGATCGACTAGCAGGTCTAGTTTGCCGCGATCCGTGCGTAGCTTTGCATCAGGGCCACGATGTCTTCGATAGGTCCTTCGTTGCTGATCAGTTGTGAAAGTTCTCGATCACGCATGATTTCGCTCAGCAAAACGGGGCGACCATCCACGTAGGCCATTTTGCTAATCAGCCGGACGCCGTGGCTGTAATCGGCATATTCTGCTCCATGTACCGTACTGAGCGGCTGGATAGGCTTGCCGTTCTTTCGGTGCCAACCATAAATTGCCACACTCCCCGGCTTGGATTTGAGCCGGTTGGACAGCACCAGATCCTTCTTGTGCCCAGCCGAAAGCACGTGCATCGATCCCCTTACTTCGGACAGTTGTTTTTCAATTGTCCGGTTGTGGTCGACGAAGTACGACGTCGTCGTCATCTGCGATGTCGGGTTCATGGGACTGGGCGAAACACGCGCCGCTGCCTGCTGGTAAATCGCATCGACAATCTTGGTTGTGGGAAGCACATATCCCATTTCCATGGCAAGATGTGCGGCTGCAGGCAACCCCAGTGGAACCCGAATGAAGTCCCGGTCGTTGCCAACGGCGAGGTATTCAGGTGTGACGCACAAGGTGACTGAGATCTTCTTGCCGGTCGATCCAATACCTGTGAGCGTCAAAGGCACCAGATCCTTTATGAAACTGGGAAAGTTTCCCTTCAGGATTTCCTTGACGATCGCCCGATCCCGGCTCGGTCCGGCGGCTTCGCCAATCTTGGGCATGACGCTGCTGGCTGGCATTGCGTGGGCTGTATGAACAGACGATCCCTGCACAAGTGACGCATTGCAGGAGACAGCTGCCATAGTGGTTGCACCGGAGATCCAAAGGCAGACAAGCGCCAAGCATAGCGCGCGAACTATGCGAATGCGTGTATTTTGGTTATCCATTCAGGACAAATCCAATTTTAACTTCGTTCGTTCCTGAATACGAAACGAGGGTGTAGGATCAACCCGCTCGGTCCGAAATGAGCGGGAAACCGCACAATCGACAATACCCTTCGACAGCATCGAATTGCCCGCGTCACGCGACCGGGCCGGGTTGACCCGGTCTCGCAGCGCCGGGCTGTCAGCGATGAGCGGATCAATCCGACCGCGCGAGGAGCGCTTGGCCATCTCGACCATCGGCAGCACAGCCAGCATCGGGCCGGGTGCATGATGGATGACAAAGCCGATCCAGTTGTTGCCAGCCTCTGTGGCCCCGACCTGTGCGGCCTTCATGAAGCTGATGCGCTGCGCCGGATGGCCCGGGCTCAGCGCATCCATGATGGCCCGCAGATAGGGCGTGCGGGCGGTCCGGTACCGTCCCGGCTCGGCCGAAGCGCGGGAACTGAGCCAGCGGTGCTGATCTGCCCATTCCGACACCGTCAGGTTCGGGTCGGGCCGCAAACCCCTGGACCAGGCGCGCAGAATGTCCGCGGCGCCATCGAAGCTGAGGTCGAGACCTTTGGTCAGGTCGGTGTCGGTCAGATCACCATCATCCGAGGGAGACCCGGAGATCTGCGAGGGCGTCGAGCTGGTCTCGGACATGGGCTTCCAGCACCCTCTGCAGGATCGCGGTTTCGATCGTGACCGATGCCCCGGTCTGTCGTTCCACCTCTGCCGAGATCTGCGCCGCCAACAGGGCCGCCACCCGTCCGGGCCGGGTGACCCAGACATCCCGCTCCTGCCGCGCGAGCCGAAACACCAGCGTTCCCGCCCGCGCCCGATCGACCAGCGTGCCTTTCTTCTTCTGGATCGCAAGCTGACGTTCCTGCGGCTGGTAGGGTCAGGTCCGACACGGCTTTCCGAAGCCGTTCATTCTCTTTCTGGAGCCGTTTGAGTTCCTTGAGTTTGTCGCTTCCCATACCGCCATACTGCTTGCGCCATCGGTAATAGGTCTGCTCGGTAATGTGCACTTCGCGGATCGCATCCACACGCTGCATCCCCTGGCCGACAAGCACATCAACCTGACGTAACTTCTGAACTATCTCCTCGGGCTTGTGCCGCTTGTTTGCCATTCTTTGTCCTCCGTTCCCTAGACATAACGGTGGACCTAGTCAGCTGGGGCATTCCACTCAGCACAACAAGCGCCTGACGCAGGCTGCGCGCGAATGGTCGTCGTCACGATCCGACCATAACAGCCCGACCAGCCGGTCGCGGCTCGCCGTCAGACCCGGCGACAAGGCAAGGATGGAAAGAAGCCCCTGGATCTTGCGCCCGGAGATCGCCACAGGAACCCCATCGGGCGCAGTCATCTCGAAGCCGCCCAACAAACGTATCCGCGCTTTGACCTTTCCTGGGTCAGCCACCTCGCCACGTTCCCAGTCGTCGAATTGACGTTGTCCTTGGGACAATAAGCGCTTTTTTCACGGCGCGTTATCGATTTCCACAATCGCCCTGATGTTCGGTAAGCGATCCTTTCGCGGCGCAAACGCAAACTGGGAGCATCCGGCCCGATCCCGGATGAATGGCAACAACTCCAGGGAATGTTCAGATGGCTCGCTTCGATTTGTTGAATGAACATACCAATGCATATGTCCCACGTGTTTCAGAGCCCTCCGAAAGATTAAAAATCACGCGGCGCAGGCGGCTTCCATATTTGGCAGTCCTCGCCACAATTGTGCCCGCCGCCCTCGTGGTTTGTGTCTTTTGCTGACAGTTTGACAGGCATTCGGTGTGCGATGGGAATCCCGGTATCCGGCGCCGCATTTCCCCGCACAGCAAATCCAACACAGGGCCGAAACGTATCTCTGCTCACCACCGTTCCAAAAAGAAAACCGGCGGCAGATCGCTCTGCCGCCGGTTTCCCGAGTGTCAATCGGCTTACTTCTGCAGTTCCGCCGGGGCCTTGTCGGCGATGTCGGTCCAGTTGGCGTCGGCCTTCACGATATAGCCGGGGACGTCCTCTTCCCACTTGGCCTGGATCTCGTCCGACAGGTTCAGGTACAGCTGGTTGTCGACGATTTTCCAGTTGTTCGGGTCGCCATCGAACTTGAAGCCCAGCGCCGCGCCAAAGGCGCAATAGCCGCCATAGGCCGGCAGGTAGGCTTCCGGGTTGGCCTCGAACGCGGCCTTGTGCTCTTCGGATGCAAAGCGGTACAGCGCCTCGTTGTGAAGCGTGGTGATCTTGTAGCTGCCTTTGACCGGGTGACCGTCGGTGAAATAGGCCACCGGGTCATAGCCCTGCATCGCCAGGCCGGTCGAGCTTGCGTTCAGCTCGACACCGGCGGCCAGGGCCGAGGTGGCCAGCGCGACGGACAGGGCGACGCCGCCCAGGAAGGTCTTGAAGGTGTTCATTGTCATGCCTTTCGTTTTTGGCTGACCCGTCGGCGCAATTTCCGGCCGGGCCTGTTGGATCCTGCACGGCGCAATCTCGCCGCGGTGATCCCCAGATGGGCAGCCACCCGATCACGTTCAAAGCAACTCAAGTTGATCGTGCGCAGGTCCAGAGCGCCTGTGCGAAAATTCCGGGTTGACAGATCGGTAAATGATCAGTCTTCCACCAGATCGGCGAGAAAGGCCACGACCTTTGCAACCGGCATCTCGCAGGGAAACAGCCGCGCGCCGCCGCTCAGGTCATACAGGTTGAGGCTGATGTAATCGCGGCCGCCCAGCTCGGTCGCCACCAGCTTGACCGACCGCCCCCCGGCAAACACGGATTTGGACACGGAATACCGCCGCCCGCCGGACCGGCCAGTATTCGTGCCAATGGGCCAGGCGCGCAACCGCGCCAGCGCCTGATCCCTCACGCCGATTTCTGGCCGATCTTCGGCTCGGTCCCGGCCCTCAGCCGCGCGATATTGGCCCGGTGCCGCCAGAACACCATCAGCGTCAGTACGACGCCCAGAGCAAATCCGCTGCCATGACCCAGAGCCACCAGCCAGAAGGTCGAGCTGGCCGCCGCCACCAGCGCCCCCATGGACGAGATCCGCGTCACCGCCGCCCCTGCCAGCCAGCTCAGGCAGCAGGCGATGCCGACCGGCCAGGCCAGCGCCAGCCATAACCCCAGAAAGGTCGCAACCCCCTTGCCGCCCTTGAACCCCAGCCAGACCGGATAGCAATGGCCGATGAACGCCGCCAGCGCCGCCACCTGTGCCGCGTCCTCGCCCGCGAACAGCCGCGCCAGCAGCACCGCCACCGCCCCCTTGCCACCATCCAAAAGCAGGGTCAGCGCCGCCGCCCCCTTGTTGCCGGTGCGCAGCACATTGGTGGTGCCGATATTGCCCGAGCCGATCTTGCGCAGATCGCCCAACCCCATGGCGCGGGTCAGAATCAGGCCAAACGGTACCGAGCCCAGACCGTAGCCGACCGCGGCCCACAGGATCAGCAACATCACGGGCGTGTCGAAAGCGGGCATCAGTCTCTCCGGTAGACGGCCTGTCCGGCCACATAGGTCGCCAGCACCCTACCTTGCATCCGCTGGCCGTCAAACGGGGTGTTCTGCGATTTTGACCTGAGCGTGAACCGGTCCAGCACAAAGGGCACATCCGGGTCGAACAGCACCAGATCGGCGGGCGCCCCCGCGCTCAGCCGCCCCGAGGCCAGCCCCAACCGCCGCGCCGGGTTCAGCGCCATGGCGCGGAACAGGGTGGGCAGGTCGAGCTGGCCTGCATGATAAAGCCGCAGCGCCGCCGGAAGCAGCGTTTCCAGCGCCACCGCCCCGCTCGCGGCCTCCTCGAACGGCAGCCGCTTGCTTTCCTCGTCCTGTGGCGTGTGCATGGAACTGATCGTGTCGATCAGGCCCGTGCGCACGGCCTCGATCACCGCCTGCCGGTCATCCTCAGACCGCAAGGGAGGCTTGACCTTGAAAAAGGTGCGATAGCCCGACACATCCAGCTCGTTCAGGGTCAGATGGTGGATCGAGGTACCGGCGGTAATGTCCAGCCCATTGCGCTTGGCGCGTTCCAGCGCAGGCAGGGCGCGCGCGGTGGTGATCTGGTCGGCGTGATACTTCGCCCCGGTCATTTCCAGCAACGCGATATCGCGGTCCAGACCCATCCGCTCGGCCATGGGCGACACGGCGGGCAGGCCATAGAGCGCTGCGAACTTGCCGCTGGTGGCCGCCGCCCCCTCGCTCAGCCCCGGCTCCTGCGGATGCGCGATGACCAGCGCGCCCAACGACCGGGCATAGGTCAGCGCGCGGGAAAACACCTTGGTATTGGCAACCACATGGTCGCAATCGGTAAACGCCACCGCGCCCGCATCCAGCAGGAAGCCGATCTCGGTCATCTCGCGCCCCTGCCGCCCCTTGGTCAGCGCCGCCATAGGCAGCACGTTGACCGGCGTATCGGCCTGCGCCCGGCGGGTGACAAACTCCAGCGCCTCGGGCGTGTCGATGGCGGGGTTGGTGTCGGGCCGGGTGACGATGGTGGTGACACCGCCCGCCGCCGCAGCCTGTCCTGCGGATTTATAGCTCTCCTTGTGGCGCTCGCCCGGCTCGCCCACCTTGACGCCGATATCGACGATACCGGGGGCCAGGCATTTGCCGCCGCAATCGACCACCTCGACATTGTCGGGCACGCCGATCTCGTGGCCCTGCGCCACGATCCGCCCGCCTTCGACCAGCAGCGCGCCGCGTTCATCGGTGCCCGCCTCGGGGTCGATCAGCCGGGCATTGGTGAAAAGGATGTTACTCATGTCATCGCCCTTTCGATGGCGGCCTTGGTGGCGGCCGGGTCCGCCTGGTACTTGATCAGGTGCTTGTCACCACCCCTGGTGATCACCTGCACATAGCTGCCCATGGTCCGCACCATCTCGATCTGGCCGAGCGGCACCCGGTGACCCGGGCCGCTCAGAATGCCGTCCGAGATTTCCCAGACCACCGCCAGTTCCTCCGACGCCAGGTACCAGCCCCTCAGCGCAATCGCGGCGAGGCCCGCCGGCGCACCGGTCCAGACATAGGGGTTGTCCATCGCCCAGAGCACCGCCATGGCGCCGCCCATGGCAATCGCCGCCATCCAGGTGTGGTTGCGGATATAGGCCCCACGGTCGGCGGGAAAGCGGAGTGTCGCGCCGCTCATGTCCGTGCCCCCCGGACGGCGGTCAGGCCGCCGAAGCCGTTAACAGATGATGAAATTGCCGTTGTACAAAACGGCACATTCGCCGTCTGGGGCCGGTACAAAACGGTCAATTCGCGGGTCAAAAGATCAGCCATGCCAGCCCCCCGATGATCAGCGACATGACGACGGCAAAAAGCGTAAACCCGATATTACGCGCCTTGCGCCTCGCCTCGCGCGGCGGCAGACGCGGCGCGGAATGGGGCAGGGCGCTCGCCGTCTCGATCGGTGTCCCGCTCCAATCGGTGTCTTCTTCGCGATATTCTCCCACCGGCTCCAGCGTTTCGGGCAAGGTAATTTCGACCGGGTTCCCGCCGAACGCCCGGCTTCTCAAAAGCAGTATCCAGCCCTTGTGCGCGGCCAGTTCTGCGCGGTCCAGATGGTCCTCGGATATCCCGCAACCCTCTGTAAGATAAACATAAAGACCGAGGTCTTCGAGGTCGGAGACCGGGAAGACCTCGACATGATCCATGTCGAGCGCATCGAGCCCCAGGAGTTGCGCCACCGCCCCCGGCTCGCGCAGGAACCGCGCCTCCTCGGGCCGCATGTTCAGGGCGTAGAGGCGGATCAGGCCGCTCTCGTTCCGGGGGACGCTCAGCCGGGTCATGCCGCCCCGCGCAGGTTGCGCGCCAACAGCTCCATCGCCGCCATGCGCACGGCGACACCCATCTCCACCTGCTCCTGGATCACCGACCGGTTGATGTCATCCGCCAGGGTCCCATCAATCTCGACCCCCCGATTCATCGGCCCCGGATGCATCACAATCGCATCCGCCTTGGCCAGTCCCAGCTTCTCGCGGTCCAGCCCGTAGCGGTGGTAATACTCGCGCTCGGACGGGATGAAACCGCCATCCATCCGCTCTTTCTGAAGCCGCAGCATCATCACCACATCGACGTCTTTCAGACCCTCTCGCATGTCGTCATAGACCTCGGCGCCGAACGCGGCGAACTGCGCGGGAACCAGCGTCGGCGGCCCGATCAGGCGGATGCGGTTTTCCATTTTTCCTAGCAGAATCAAATTGGAACGCGCCACGCGGCTGTGCGCGATGTCGCCGCAGATGGCGATGTTCAGCCGGTGCAGCCGCCCTTTCGCCCGGCGGATCGTCAGCGCATCCAAAAGCGCCTGGGTCGGGTGTTCGTGCCGCCCGTCGCCCGCATTCAGCACCGCGCAATTGACCTTCTGCGCCAGCAGGTCCACCGCGCCCGAATGGGGGTGCCGTACCACGAGCAGGTCGGGATGCATGGCGTTCAGCGTCATCGCGGTGTCGATCAGGGTCTCGCCCTTCTTGATCGAGCTGGCCTGCATCGACATGTTCATCACATCCGCGCCCAGCCGCTTGCCCGCCAGTTCGAAACTGGCCTGTGTGCGGGTCGAGTTTTCAAAGAACATGTTGATCTGGGTCAGCCCCGACAGCACGTCGGAATGCTTGGCCGATTGCCGGTTCAGATCCACATAGGTCTCGGCCAGGTCCAGAATGGCGGTGATATCGGCGGGAGACAGCTGTTCGATGCCAAGCAGGTGTCGGTGGGCAAATGACATGGGCGGCTCCGGTCAGGCGATTGCGCCGCTTATAGAAAGCGCGCGGGCCGGGGGCAATACGGCCCGTCGCCTCAGTTGGCTGGGGCGCAGCCGCCTTCGGGCAGGCAGGTCTCGCCGGGCTTGCACCAGGCGCCGCGTCCGCAATCGACCGCCAGTTGCGGCACGCAGCCCCGTTCGGCCGAACATTTGAAGCCGGGCCTGCATTGCGATCCGGTCTCTTCGCACAGGTACCAGCCGACGCGGCTGCACCCTCCCCCGGGCAGGCACTGAGTCCCCGCCGGACAGACCCGCCCGTCCTTGCAGGGTGGGCTCTGGGGCAGGGTCAGCTCCGGTTTCGGCAGGGGGATACAATCGCCGGAAACCGAACAGGTCATCCCGGGCCCGCAGGTCAGGCCTGTCTGGCATTTGCCCACGCCCTTGGGCGCGCATCGGGTGCCCCCGGCGACGCAATCCTCGAATGGCCCGCAGGACCGGCCGCCGCCGCAATAGATGCCACCCAAGGGCACGCAATACCCGTCCCAGCTGCAACTCTGCGACAGGCCGCAGCAGTTTGACGCCCCACATTGGGCGGTACCTGCCGGACATTCTGCTGCCCGAGCGTCATGAAACGCGGCGACAAACAAGATGATCAGGCATAGTGGTAACAGGCGAAACATGTTGCCATGCTCGGCTGCGCGTCGCGCGCTGTCCAGCGGCAATCCGCTTTCCCTTGCCGCGCAGACGGTTAGATTGGGGGCATGGAATCGGCACTTGATCCTCATGCGGCGCTGGCCCTGCTGGAATGGCAGGTGGAACTGGGCGTGACCGAAGCGATCGGCGACGCGCCGGTGGATCGCTATGCCTTGGCCGATACCGCGCCGCGCCTGGACCGCGCTGCTGTCGTGGCGTCTACCGCCCCAGCCGTGCCGCAAAAGGCGCCTGCAATGGATCCGGTGCAAGAGGCGCGCAAGGCTGCGGCCAGCGCGACCGCGCTGCCGTCGCTGCGCCAGGCACTGGCGGAGTTCGACGATTGCGAGTTGAAGAAGGGCGCGCGCAACCTTGTCTTTGCCGACGGGATGCCGGGATCGCGGGTGATGATCATTGGCGAGGCGCCGGGCCGGGACGAGGACCGCGAGGGCCGGCCCTTTGTCGGCCGGGCCGGGCAACTTCTGGACCGGATGCTGGCGGCCATTGGCCTCGACCGGCAGAAAAACGTCTATATCACCAATGTCCTGCCCTGGCGGCCGCCGCAGAACCGCGACCCGCTGCCGCTCGAGATCGGCATGATGAAACCGTTCCTGGAACGGCATGTGGCGCTGGCACAGCCACAGGTTCTGGTGCTGATGGGCAATATCAGCTGTGACGCGGTGCTGGGAAAACGGGGCATAACCCGGCTCAGGGGCCAATGGACCCAGGCGATGAACCTGCCGGTCATGCCGATGTTCCATCCCGCCTATCTGCTGCGCCAGCCGCAGATGAAGCGGCAGGCCTGGGCCGATCTTCTGGAACTCAAGGCAAAATTGAGGGAGCAGTGATGCGCATACTGGCCTTTTCCGATCTGCACATGGCGCGCGCCCGGGCCGCCGCCTTGGTTGAGGCCAGCCTGGAAGCCGATATCGTGATCGGGGCAGGGGATTTCTGCAACGGCAGACAGGGGTTGGATCAGGCGATGGCGATGCTGGCCGGGATCATGGTGCCGCTGGTCCTGGTTCCGGGAAACGCCGAAAGCGCTGCCGAACTGGAGGCCGCCGCACCCGAAGGCGTGCATGTGCTGCACGGCACTTCGGCCACGGTGGACGGAATACGGATGTTCGGGCTGGGCTATGGCGTGCCGCCCACGCCCTTTGGCGCCTGGTCCTGCGACATGACCGAGGGCGAGGCCTCGGAGATGCTGGCGCGCTGCACCGCTGCCGATATCCTGATCACCCATTCGCCGCCAAAGGGGTTCGGGGATGTCACCTCGGATGGCAAGTCGGTCGGGTCGACCGCGATCCGCGACGCGATCGAACGGGTGCAGCCGCAACTGGCGCTGTGTGGTCATATCCATGACAGCTGGGGCGCGCGGGGCAGCATGGGGCGGACGCGGCTTGCAAACCTGGGTCCCACCGTGAACTGGTTCGAGTGGCCGCAATGATCGACCCTATCACGCTCTTGACGTTTTTGCCTGCCGCGCTGGCGCTGAACCTGACGCCGGGTGCCGACATGATGTTCTGCCTCGGCCAAGGGTTGCGATCTGGTCCGCGTGCCGCCTGGGCGGCCAGCGCCGGTATCTCGGCGGGCGGCATGGTGCATGTCGCGGTGGCCGGGCTGGGTCTGGGGGCTGCCGTGCAGGCGATGCCCTGGCTGTTCGACGCCATCCGCTGGGTCGGCGTGGCCTATCTGCTGTGGCTGGCCTGGGGGGCGCTGCGGCAAGGGGCCGTTGCCGCCGATACCCCGCCGCGTGCCGCGCGGCATGCCTTTCGCGACGGGATGCTGGTGAACCTGACCAACCCCAAGGTGATCCTGTTTGTGCTGGCCTTTATCCCTCAATTCGTATCGCCCGAGGCGGACCCGATCCTGCCACAGTTTCTGGTCTTCGGTGCCATCATCGGGGTCGGCGGGTTTGTCATCAACGGGTTGGTGGGGCTTTTTGCGGGCGGCCTCGGGCGCCAGCTAACAGGCAATCCGCGCCTGGCCCGCATCCTGGGCCGGGTGACGGCGGGCATCTTTGCCGCGCTGGCGCTGCGGCTCGCCATTCTTGAAAGGACCTGATCCGCCATGCCGCGCATCGACGAAAGCCTCGAATTCATTCCTGTCCGCATCGCGGTGCTGACCGTGTCCGATACCCGCTCGCTGGAAGAGGACCGTTCGGGCCAGACCCTGGTCGACCGGATTGCGCGGGCGGGGCATGTGCTGGCCGACCGGCGCATCATTCGCGACGAACGCGCCCAGATCGCCGACCAGCTGCGTGCCTGGGTCGCCGATCCGGGTGTCGATGTCATCATATCGACCGGCGGCACCGGCCTGACCGGGCGCGACGTGACGGTCGAGGCGCATCGCGATGTCTATGAAAAAGAGATCGAGGCATTCGCCACCGTCTTTACCCTGATCTCGATGGAAAAGATCGGAACGTCGGCGGTTCAGTCGCGCGCCACGGGCGGGGTTGCGGGGGGCACTTACCTGTTTGCGCTGCCCGGCAGCCCGGGCGCCTGCAAGGATGCCTGGGACGCGATCCTGGAAAAACAGCTCGATTACCGCCATCGTCCCTGCAACTTTGTCGAGATCATGCCACGATTGGATGAGCATCTGCGACGGAAATAGGTCAGGATCACGTTCAAGCATGTGAGGCTTGGCAATTTTCCCGGGCCTCCTAGCTTGTTATGATACTGTCACTTGCGACCGGAACCCGGTAAACGATGCGATTTCTTCGGCAAAGCCTGCTTGGTGTCTTTCTTGCCTCGATCGCCCTGGCCCTGCTGATCTGGGCTGGGCAATTGGTGTCGGACGCCGTGCAATCCCGGATGAACGCCGACAAGAAACCGCCCGCAGCCCGTGAACGGGTGTTTGCGGTCAATGTACAAACCGCACAAACCGGCACTGTCACGCCGGTTCTGGAAGCATTTGGCAAGGTACAAAGCCGCCGAACGCTTGAATTGCGCAGCGCCATGGGCGGGCGGGTCGTCAGCCTATCCGACAATTTTGTCGAGGGCGGCGCGGTTCGTGCGGGCGAGGTTCTGATGCAGATAGACCCGGCCAAGGCGCAGACCGAACTGGACCGGGCACGCTCGGATCTGATGGATGCCGAGGCCGAGGCGCGCGATGCCGCCCGGGCCCTGGTCCTTGCAGGCCACGAGTTACAGGCGGCCGAGGATCAGGCCGCCCTGCGCGCGCAGGCGATGAAGCGTCAGCAGGATCTGGTCGAGCGCGGGGTGGGCAGTGCCGCCACGGCGGAATCCGCCGAACTGGCGGATGCCCAGGCACGTCAGGCGGTTCTGTCCCGCCGGATCGCGGTGGCCCAGGCCGAGGCGCGGGTGGATCAGGCCGCGACCCGGCTGGCGCGGGCGCGGCTGGCGCTGGATATGGCCGGGCGCGATCTGGCTGAAACCGAAGTGTTCGCGAGCTTTGACGGCACGCTCAGCGGAGTAACGCTGGTCAAGGGGAGGTTGGTCTCGGTGAACGAGAAACTGGCCGAACTGATCGACCCGACCGCATTGGAAGTGGCCTTTCGGATTTCGACGGCGCAATATGCGCGCTTGCTTGACGTTTCCGGCAGGTTGATCGGTGCCCCCGTCACCGTCGAGTTGGATGTAACCGGCGCCGATCTGGTCGCCAAGGGCAGCATCAGTCGTGACAGCGCGGCGGCGGGCGAAGGCCAGTCGGGTCGCGTCATCTATGCCGGGCTGGATGCGGCGCCGGGGTTCAAGCCGGGCGATTTCGTAACGGTTCGGGTCGAAGAACCCCCGCTTGCCAATGTCGTGCAACTGCCCGCCTCGGCGCTGGATGCATCGGGGACAGTGCTGGTGCTGGGTGCCGAAGACCGTCTGGAGGTTCTGTCAGTGACGTTGCTGCGGCGCCAGGGCGACCATGTTCTGGTCCGGGGCGAAGGGCTGGAGGGGCGCGAGGTGGTGATCGGCCGCACGCCATTGCTGGGGCCGGGAATCAAGGTTCGCCCGCTGCGGGTCGAAGCGGAGGTCGGTGAACCGGATGTCTCGCTGCTGGAACTGTCCGACGAACGCCGGGCGCGCCTGGTCGCGTTTGTCGAAGGAAATGACCGGATGCCGGCGGATGTGAAACAGCGGCTGCTGGGCCAGCTTGGCGAAACCCACGTGCCCGCACGCCTGGTGCAGCGGCTGGAAGAGCGGGCTGGGGGCTGACCGGCATGGTCCGCGATATCCCCAAAGCCGCTGGCGGGCTTCTGAGCTACTTCACGCGCCATCGGACTGCCGCGAATCTGCTGCTTATGGTCCTTCTGGTGCTGGGCGCCGCGGCCATTCCGAACATGCGGGCGCAGTTCTTTCCCGATGTGATCGTGCAGAACGTGACGGTCAATGTCGAATGGGAAGGGGCCGGGCCCGAAGATGTGGACAGCGCCATCGTGCAGGTTCTGGAACCTGCCTTGCTGGCGGTCGACGGCGTGGAAAGCTCGACAGCCACCTCGCGTGAGGGGCGCGCCGATGTCACGCTGGAATTCGAACCCGGCTGGGACATGGCGCAGGCCGCCGATGACGTGCAGGCGGCGGTGGATGCAATAACGACATTGCCGGAGGATGCCGAGGAGCCCTCGGTGCGTCGTGGGGTCTGGCGGGATCG
The DNA here is from genome assembly GCF_025751555.1 of Ruegeria aquimaris. Lineage (GTDB taxonomy): Bacteria > Pseudomonadota > Alphaproteobacteria > Rhodobacterales > Rhodobacteraceae > Ruegeria_B > Ruegeria_B aquimaris. Next base: position 79,641 of record NZ_JAOWLB010000009.1, on the reverse strand, counting down.
GGTAACCGATGTTGTCATCACCGGGCCCGTCTCGCCCGAGCAGTTGGCGCGATTTACCGATGAACTGATCGTCCGGCTGTTCGAGATCGGGGTGACGCGGACCACGATCCGGGGTCTGGCCGCGCCGCGCACGGTCGTCGAAGTGCCATCGGCCAAGCTGATCGCCAATGATGTGTCCATGTCCGAAATCGCGACGGCGATTGAGGCCGAGGTCACGGGTGATCCGGCGGGCGATGTGGCCGGAGCAAACGCGCGCATCCGCACCGGGGTGGAAAAACGCAGCCCCGAAGAGATCGGCGGGATCGTCCTGCGCTCGAACCCCGATGGGTCCAAGCTGCGTGTTTCGGATGTGGCGACGATCCGGGTCGAAGGGGTCACGCGCAACCGGAGCTATTGGGTCGGGGACCAGCCCGCGATGTCGGTCCGGGTGGATCGGTCGGATCAGGGCGATGCGATCAAGGTTCAGCATCAGGTCGAAGAGCTGGTCGAGGTGATGGAGGCAGGTCTGCCGCAGGGCGTGACCATGGATCTGATCCGGACCCGGGCCGAAGCGATCACCGACCGTCTGAACATTCTGGTCGACAACGGGCTTGTCGGGTTGGGACTGGTCGTTCTGCTGCTGTTCTTGTTCCTGAACGCGCGGACGGCGTTCTGGGTGGCGGCGGGTATCCCGGCCTCGATGTTCGCGGCGGTGGCCCTGATGTATGCAGCCGGGCTCACGATCAACATGGTGTCGCTGTTCGGGCTGATCATCACGCTGGGTATCGTGGTGGATGATGCCATCGTGGTCGGGGAGCATGCCGATTTCCGGGCGCGGAGGCTGGGGGAGCATCCGGTCGTGGCCGCGGAAACCGCCGCAAGACGCATGGCGATGCCGGTCTTTGCCGCGACGCTGACCACGATCATCGCGTTTTTCGGCCTCGTGTTCATCGGAGGGCGGTTCGGCGATCTGATAAAGGATATCCCCTTTACCGTGATCGCCGTGCTGGCCGCGTCGCTGGTTGAATGTTTCCTGATCCTGCCCAACCACATGTCCCATGCCATTGCGCATTCAGCCAAGGAGCACTGGTACGACTGGCCGAACCGGGTGGTGAACAGGGGGTTTCGCTGGCTGCGCGACCATCTGTTCCGCCGTTTCGTGGGCTGGGTCGTGCGGGCGCGCTATGTCGTTCTGGCGGGCACGGTGACGGTTCTTGCCAGCCAGGCGGCGCTGTTCATCACCGGCGATGTGCAATGGCGGTTTTTCAATGCGCCCGAACGCGGCTCGGTCACCGGTAATTTCAGCATGGTTGAAGGCGCCACCCGCGACGACACGATGGCGATGATGCGCGAGTTGCAGCGCGCCACCGAGGAACTTGGCCGCATCTACGAAGAGCGCCACGGCCGCAACCCGATAGACTTTGTGATGGCCGAGATCGGCGGCAATGCGGGGCCCGGGCTGGCCGGTGCCGACACCAAGGATGCGGATCTGCTGGGCGGGATCTCGATCGAATTGATCGACGCCGATGAGCGCCCCTATTCCAGCTTTGCTTTTGTCGGAGAGTTGCAGGATTTCGTGAACCGCCACCCCAAGGTCGAGACGCTGAGCTTTCGTGGCTGGCGTTCGGGGCCGGGTGGCGATGCGCTTGACGTGCAGTTCTATGGCGCCTCGGCGCAGGTGCTGAAATCGGCCGCTGAGGATCTGCAAACCGCGCTGTCGCGGTACCCGGAGGTTTCGGCGGTCGAGGACGATCTGAGCTATGACAAGGAAGAGATCGTATTGGACCTGACGGCGCAGGGTCAGGCGCTGGGCTTTACCGTCGATGCGCTGGGCCGGGCGCTGAGGGCGCGGCTGAACGGGATCGAGGCGGCAACCTATCCCGACGGGCCACGCAGCGCGCAGATCCGGGTCGAGCTGCCAGAGAACGAGCTGACCGCCGATTTCCTGGAGCGGACTTTGATGCGGACGCCGCAAGGTACCTATGTTCCGTTGGCCGATATCGTTTCGGTCACTCAGCGCACCGGGTTTTCCACCGTGAAACGGGAAAACGGCATTCGGGTTGTCTCGGTAACCGGGGATGTTTCCGAAGACGATCCGGCGCGGGCGGCCGAGATCTCGACGGCGCTGGAAACCGAGATCCTGCCACGGATCGCCAGCGAACGTCAGGTCGAGTGGCGGCTGGCGGGGTTGAGCGAACAAGAGGATACCTTCCTGACCGAGGCGGCCTCGGGCCTGATCCTGTGCCTGACCGGCATCTACCTGGTACTGGCCTGGGTCTTTGCCAGCTGGACCCGGCCACTGGTGGTGATGGCGATCATTCCCTTCGGGCTGGTCGGCACGATCTGGGGTCATTACATCTGGGAGGTTCCGCTCAGCATGTTCACGGTGGTAGGGTTGTTGGGGATGACCGGGATCATCATCAACGACTCGATCGTTCTGGTGACGACGATTGACGAATATGCCGAAACGCGCGGACTGATCCCCTCGATCATCGACGGTACCGCGGATCGGTTGCGGCCGGTTCTGCTGACCTCGCTCACGACGGTGCTGGGCCTTGCGCCGCTGCTGTATGAGAGCTCGCAACAGGCGCAATTCCTGAAACCGACCGTGATCACTCTGGTCTACGGGCTGGGGTTTGGTGTGCTGCTCGTGCTGCTGGTTGTGCCGGCCCTGCTGGCAATTCAGCGCGATGTGGTCCGGCCCCTGACCGCGCTGAAGCGTGCGCTGCGCGGACCGGACAGGTTGGCGCGCTGGGCGGTTGTCGCCTGCGGCGGCGCGACGCTTGGCTGGCTTGGCGCAACCGTTGTTTGGCCGGTGGTCTTTGGCACCCTGCCTCAGCGCCTTGTCGAATCGCTGCCGCAAATCGCGGACCGGCCCCCCATGGTGGCAGGCATGGCCCTGTTCGTGACGGGTGCATTTGCCTTGATGCTGTTGACGATGGCGGTCTCGAGCGCATTGTTCGCCCGTCGGCGCGGTCGCCAGCCGCAATAGACCGCCGAACTTATCCTTCGCGCTGGGCGATGCTCAACAGTTCTGCGACCCGGTCCAGCAAGGGCAATGTCCCTTGCCGGACATCTTCGACATGCACCCATCTGGCATCCAGCGCGTCGTCGCCGCCGCGCGGGTCGCCCTCGACATAACGGCATAGAACACTGACCAACAGGTAGTGCACCAACGTCTCTCCACTGTCACCGCGCCGGATCAGGTCGAAATGCGTAAGGTAGCGCTGTGGGCGGGCGCTGATACCTGTCTCCTCGAACAGCTCGCGAATGGCGGCGTCGCGCACGGTCTCGCCCCATTCCACATGGCCGCCGGGGAAGCCCCACAGGCCACGGCCCGGATCCTTGCCGCGCTGGGCGAGCAGAACATGATCGTCATGAAGAACAACGGCGAGGGCGCCGATCAGCGGCCGTTGCTGCATAGGTTACCCCGGCTGACAGCCGATGATGTCGACCGCATGTTTGCTGCCAAGCACGGTGATCCGCATCTGCGACCGGTCAAGCGCGAAGGCGCCGCCGGTGGCGTTCAGAATCTCGGACCGGGCATAGAGCGTGTTTCCCTGACGGCGCGTCTCGGCCTCGGTGGCCCAAAGGGAGGGATCGCTGGGTTCGAAAACGGCCAGTTCGCTGCCGCCGGTATCGGGCAAGGCGATCTCGGCCTCGATCTGCATGCCATTGCCGGTGGGCACCAGCCGACAGGTTGCAGAGCGGACACCGGCCTCGCTGGCCGAGTAGGGTCGTTGCGCGAGCGCCGCGGCAATCGCCGGGTTGCGCGGCGCCTCGGCATCAAGCGTGTGGTCAATGCCCCGGCTTGCGGGCACGCAAATGTCCTTGCAGACACCAAACTCCATCTCACCCTTGAGACGCACCGGTTGCCCCGCTTTCCGGGGGGTGATCTCGATCGGCAGGACCACCTGATCCTTGTACCCGATCGACCGCAGCCCGCTTTGCTCGAACACATGCGGCGCAGGCCAAGTGATCGTCAACTCCCCGACATTGCGCGACCCGCGCCAGTTGAAACTGGGCGGAATGCCCGCCTCGCCCGGCGCGCGCCAATAGGTTTTCCAGCCGTCCGCAAGGGTAAGCCGGATCGCGCCCAGAACGGTACCGCGCGCGGTCATGCCGCCGTCGAGGATTTCGACCTGCACAAGATCGTCAAGGCTGGTCGCCCTGGAGGTACCAGCCACCGAAAAGCTGAGCGAGGCAAGCGCGAGCGCGCCGAACAAGATGCGGTTCATGCGGCAAAGATGGCCCCGTAACCGACGTTTGCCAAGTCACGATCGGTTCAGGCTGTGCAATTTCCGCGCGGCTGTCAGGCAACGGCTTGCGCCGCGCGCGCCCGGACCCCATTGTTGACAGGCAAGGAGACACGACTATCGATGCTGGATCTGACCGGAAAACTGCTGATCGCCATGCCGGGTATGGGCGACCCTCGATTTGACCGCTCGGTCATCTTCATGTGCAGCCATGACACGGATGGCGCAATGGGTCTGATTGTCAACAAACCCGCTGATCTGCGCCTGGCCGAACTCTTGGAACAGATGGACCTGGCCTGCAAGGACCCCGCCGTCGCCAAGTCTCCGGTGCGGTTCGGTGGCCCGGTCGAGACCGGGCGGGGTTTTGTGTTGCACTCGTCCGACTACGCGGCAAACCTGCATTCTCTGAAGGTTTCGGACGGGTTCAGCATGACTGCGACGCTCGACATTCTGGAAGACATTGCAAACGGGCGGGGCCCGGCGCGAAAGGCGCTGATGCTTGGCTATTCCGGTTGGGGTCCGGGGCAGTTGGAGGCGGAAATCTCTGACAATGGGTGGCTTACTGCCGATGCCGACAGCGATCTGGTTTTCAACACGCCGGACGGGGATAAATGGGAGGCTGCGCTGAAGACGCTGGGAATAGATGCGCTGCTGCTCTCGGCCAGCGCCGGGCATGCCTGAACCATCAGGCTTCGTCTTCAAGAGCTAGTTGCAACGCGGCGGCAACATGTGCCGCCGAGGGGTTGACGAACAGATGCCCTCCAGCGCTGAAGGTCACATCGTCTGTGTGTTCGGGAAAAGCCAGCGGCAATTCGGTACAGGCCAGCAGGATCGCGGTGCCCGGAGCGGCATTGCGGTCGCAAAAGGCAAGCAGCCTGTCGCGCGCACGCGGTGAAACACCGGCATAGAGGTCTTCGTCGATCAGGGCCTGCATCTCGGAAATCTCGGCGTCATCCAACGGGTCATTGGCCACGATGCCGAAGCGGGCCAAGGTATTTGCATAGTCACGGGCCTGCATGGTCACGGTCGTTCCCAGAACCAGCGCGCGGGTCAGACCGGTTTGGGCCGTGGCCTCGGCAGTTGCGTCGAGTATCGACAGGATCGGCATAGAGACCCCCAGCCGGATCGCGTGCAGCCGGGCGTGCGGCGTGTTCGAGGCGATGATGGCGAAATCGCAGCCGGCAGTCTGGAGGGTCAGCAAGGCATCGCGGAACACCGCGTCAAAGCCGGACCAGCTGCGCTCGTCACCGGCGCGGCCGCGCAGGGCGCGTGTCTGGGATTGCGTGACCGATTCGATGGTCATGCGCGGGATAGGCAGGGGCGCGGTGTGCCCCCGGTTGGCAAAGAACCGTCCGGCACCTTCGGCGATGGCGCGATAATAGTCGATGGTCGAGGGCCAGCCGACGCCACCCAGGATTCCTATCTTCTTCATGCCCGTTCCCTCTCGGATCATCTGCGCCGCACGCGATCATTGCGCGCGGCGCCGACAATTGCCAGAGCGGTCAGGCGGCGAGCTGACCGATCTTGGTCCGGGCTGCGGTCAGCGCGGCCTCGGGATCCACGGCCATGCGATCCGCGGCGACTACACTAACATCGGTGATGCCGATGAACCCCAGCACATGGCGGACATAGCCCGTGGCAAAGTCGATGTCGGAGTCTACCTGAGTTCCGCCGGACGCTACCGCCAGGATCACCCGTTTCCCGGTCAAGAGACCCTTGGGGCCGTTTTCGGAGTAGGCAAAGGTCACACCTGCGCGCGCGACAAGGTCGATCCAGGCCTTGAACGCGGCCGGAACCGAGAAGTTGTAGATAGGCAGGCCGATGACGATCGTGTCGGCGTCTTTCAACTCCTGTACCAGCTGATCGGACAGCGCCAGTGTCTTGCGCTGCTCTTCGGTCCGGCTGTCAGCAGGGGTAAAGTTGGCGTTCACCCAAGCTTCGGTCAGCAGGGGGAGGGGGGTGGACAAGTCGCGGCGGATAATGCGCGCCGGGGTAAGCCGCCTGACGATGTCTCCCGAGAGCTCTCGGGTTGTCGATCCCTGGCGGCGGGCGGATGCGTCGATATGCAGAACAGTCTGTGTCATGAGAACCCCTTCGAGGTTTAGATGCGATAGGGGGAAATTGGTTATTGCAAATGTGAACGCAACGCGTGAAAAATCACATCACATGTTGATGTGCGCACAGATGGATAAATTGTCGAATGGAAAATTGGGACGAGGTTCGAACCGCTTATCAGGTGGCCCGGATGGGGACGGTAAGCGGTGCGGCAGAGGTGTTGGGGGTGCATCACGCCACCGTCATCCGCCATATCGACGCGCTTGAGGCGCGGCTGGGCGTAAAGCTGTTCCAGCGGCATGCCCGGGGCTACACGCCGACAGAGGCCGGTCAGGATCTGTTGCGGGTGGCGCAGGCCACGGATGACCAGTTCAACCAGCTGGTTGGCCGCCTGAAGGGAGTCGGAGACGATGTCTCGGGTGAACTGGTCGTGACATCGCTCGAGTCGCTGGCGCCATTGGTGGTGCCGGTGCTGACCGCGTTTCAGCGCCAGCATCCCGGATTGATCGTGCGGTTTCTGACGGGGGCCAGACTGTTCCGTCTGGAATATGGCGAGGCGCATGTGGCGATCCGGGCCGGAAAGGTGCCGGACCAACCGGACAATGTGGTTCAGCCATTTGTGTCTCAGGAAGCGGGATTTTATGCCAGCAAGGATTATGTCGAGCGCCACGGCAGCCTTGGAGGAGCGGAAGACATGAAGAACCATGTCTTTGTCGGAACCGATGATGAAAACAGCCGGGCGCCGTTCCATATCTGGCTTAGGCAGAACGCTCCGGCGGACAAGATCGTGTTCCGGTGTTCGGACAATGCCGCGATCCAGCAGGCCGTTCTTGCCGGGGCTGGTATAGGCTTTGTGTCGCGCTGGGAGGCGCTGCGGCATCCCGATTTGATAGAGATGATGCCGCCCCAGGACGAATGGGCGGGCAAGCTTTGGCTGGTGACGCATGTCGACCTGCATCGGACGCCCAAGGTTCAGAGCTTTCTCAAGTTTCTTAAGCAGGAGGCGCAATCTTGGGTGGGTTAAGCCCCGAAGGGCGCGGGCATCTTGCGATGTTGTGCTTTTCGGCGCTGGTCGCGGGCAGCTTTTCCCTCGGTTCCATGGTCGCCAACGAGATTGCGCCAGCGGCCCTGAACGCAGCCCGGTTTGCCCTGGCCGCGATGGTGATCGCGGCGGTTGCTTCGCTCACCACCGGCGTGCCACGCGGCGCGCTGCGCGCGCCTTGGCGCTACTTCGTTCTGGGGGGCCTCTTTGCCGCCTATTTCGTGATGATGTTCGAAGGCTTGAAGACCGCACCTCCGGTCAGCGCGGCGGCGGTCTTTACCCTGACCCCGATCCTTTCGGCGCTGGCGGGGTGGTTTCTGCTGCAACAGGTCACCACCGCCCGTATGGCGCTGGCGCTTGCCATCGGCGCAACCGGGGCGCTTTGGGTGATCTTTCGCGCCGATTGGGCCGCCTTTCGTGCCTTTGAGATCGGTCAGGGAGAAATCATCTATTTCTGGGGCTGCGTCGCACATGCAGTCTACACGCCGATGGTGCGCAAGCTGAACCGTGGTGAGCCAGCGGTCGTCTTCACGCTGGGGATGCTGGTCGCAGGCTGCGTGATCCTGACGGTCTATGGATGGCAGGACATCCGTGCGACCGATTGGATGCATTTGCCCCCGATCGTTTGGATTGGGCTTCTCTATGTGTCGATCTGCGCCAGCGCCATGACATTTGTGCTGTTGCAATACGCAACGCTCCGGCTGCCTTCGGCCAAGGTGATGGCCTACACCTATCTGACGCCAAGCTGGGTGATCTGCTGGGAGACCGCGCTGGGCAATGGTGTGCCGACGGGTCTGGTTCTGATCGGTATCGCCATGACGGTGGTCGCGCTGATCATGCTGCTGGAAAGCCCGGTCCGCAAGGCGGCGGTCTGACCGGGTTGGCACCTAGCTGTCGGGCTGGGCGTCTTCGCCCAGCTCGGTTTCCAGGAACCTTTCGAACGCATCCAGGTTGACCGGTTCGAACTGGCCGAATCCTTGCATCCAGACGCTGGCCGCGCGCAGCGAGTCCGGCTCCAGCTTGCACCATTTCACCCGGCCCCGCTTCTCCTGGCTGATCAGCCCGGCGCGGGTCAGGATGACTAGATGCTTCGAGATCGCGGCCAGAGACATCTCAAAGGGTTCGGCGACATCGGTCACGGCCATGTCATCCTCGAGCAGCATCGCGAGGATGGCGCGCCTTGTAGGGTCGGCAAGGGCAGCAAAGACGTCGTCAAGCGGTTCCGGCATGTCTTGCCAGAACCATATGGCGAAACGATCGTCAACCATTTGGTTGAATATGCCTTTTGGCCCGTTTGGCGCTAACAGCGGATGCGGCGCATTCGCGCGGCAAGTTTGAAGATGTATAATTTACAATAAAAACAAACTCTTATATGATTTTTGAAGGTCGGTGGTGCGGCGTTGACTCTGAGGCGCTTGCCCCTTAGCAGAGTGCCAACACTGCGTGGGAGCTCCGCCCGTGACCGAAGACGACCAAAAGCAGCGGCTGACGCAGCTGGAGGCGCGGATCGCGGCGGCCAAGAAGGCCGGAAGCAAGGCCGAAAAACGCGCGGATGCAAGCCATGCCCAAGGCGAATTGGCCTGGCGGATGGTGATCGAGATGGTTTCCGGTCTGGGGATCGGATTTGGCATCGGGTACGGGCTGGACAGCCTGTTCGGGACAATCCCGATCTTCCTGGTGCTGTTCACATTGCTGGGTCTTGCCGCCGGGGTGAATGTCATGCTCCGCAGCGCGCGCGAGATACAGGCGAAGACAGAGGCCGAAGCCGCAAAGGCAACGGTCGAGAGAGACGAGAGGGACTAGACGTGGCAAGCGAAGCACACGCCGCAGACAAGGCAGCAGAACACGCGGCAGAGGGTGGTAGCCTGGTCTTCCACCCGATGGATCAGTTCATCGTCAAGCCGCTGTTCGGCGACGGCGCGGTGGGCATGTTCACCATCACCAACTCGACCCTGTGGATGGGTCTGGCGGTGCTGGCGATCATCGGCCTGCTGGTGCTGAGTACCTCGAAACGCGCCATCGTTCCGGGCCGCATGCAGTCGATCGCGGAACTTGCCTATGGTTTCATCTACAAGATGGTCGAGGACATCTGCGGCAAGGACGGGGTGAAGTACTTCCCTTATGTCATGACCCTGTTCATGTTCATCGTGACCGCCAACTTCCTGGGCCTGCTGCCCAAGTCCTTCACCACCACCTCGCATTTCGCGGTGACCATGGTGCTGGCGCTGGCGGTGTTCCTGACCGTGACCATCCTGGGCTTCGTCAAGAACGGCGCCGGGTTCCTGAGCCTGTTCTGGGTGTCGAGCGCGCCGCTGGCGCTGCGCCCCATCCTGGCGATCATCGAACTGATCTCCTACTTCGTGCGTCCGGTCAGCCACTCCATCCGTCTTGCCGGCAACGTCATGGCGGGCCACGCGGTGATCAAGGTGTTCGCAGGCTTTGCCGCCATCGCCGCGATCAGCCCGGTGTCGGTTCTGGCGATTACCGCGATGTACGGTCTCGAGGTGCTGGTCGCCTTTATCCAGGCCTACGTGTTCACCATCCTGACCTGCGTCTACCTCAAGGACGCACTGCATCCGCATCACTAATGCAGCGGTGGGCAAACTGCCCACCCTACGCACCTGATAACCCTGACATTCAACTTCCAATCGTAAGGAGACACATCATGGAAGGCGATCTCGCACATATCGGCGCAGGCCTGGCAGCAATCGGTTCCGGCGCAGCCGCAATCGGTGTGGGCAACGTGGCCGGCAACTTCCTGGCCGGCGCCCTGCGCAACCCCTCGGCCGCCGCGTCGCAAACCGCGACCCTGTTCATCGGCATCGCATTTGCAGAAGCTCTGGGGATCTTCGCATTCCTCGTCGCTCTGCTGCTGATGTTCGCCGTCTAATTCGCGGAACCTGATCCTTACGCGCAGGTGGGCCCAGGCCATAGCGGCCCACCTGTTGTAAAGACAACGTTCCGACGGAGGACAACATGGCGACTGAAACAACTGGAGCTGTCAGCACCTGCGTCGATTCCCATGGCTCTGCCATCGGTATGCCGCAGCTCTGTTTCGACTGGTTCCCGAACCAGATCTTCTGGCTTGTCATCACGCTGGTCGTCGTCTTTCTGGTCCTGTCGCGCGTGGCCCTGCCGCGTATCGCGGCAATCCTGGCCGAACGGCAGGGGACCATCACAAACGACCTCGCCGCTGCCGAAGACCTTAAGGCCAAGGCGCTTGCAGCGGAAGAAGCCTATACCAAAGCATTGGCCGAAGCCCGCGCCGAAGCACAGCGCATCGCCGGTGAAGCCCGGGCCGAGATTCAGGCCGAACTGAACGACGCCATCGCCAAGGCAGACGCGGAAATCGCCGCCAAAGCCGCTGAATCGGAGAAGGCTATTGCCGAGATCCGGGCAGGGGCGCTGGAAAGCATCGAGGCGGTTGCCAAAGATACCGCTGGCGAATTGGTGAATGTGCTGGGTGGCCAGGCCGATGACGCGACCGTTGCCGGCGCCGTCGAAGCCCGGATGAAAGGATAAGCGACATGCGTAACATTCTCGCCCTTGTCCTGACCACAGGCTTCGCCAGCCCGGCGCTCGCCGCAAGCGGTCCGTTCTTTTCTCTGAAGAACACCGATTTCGTGGTGACCATCGCGTTCCTCGTGTTTGTTGCGGTGCTGTTCTACTTCAAGGTGCCTTCGATGATCGGCGGCGCGCTGGACAAGCGCTCTGACGGCATCAAGTCGGATCTGGAAGAGGCCCGTAAACTGCGGGAAGAGGCACAGGCTCTTCTGGCGTCGTACGAGCGCAAGCAGAAGGAAGTCCAGGGACAGGCCAATGCCATCGTTGCCGCGGCCAAGGACGAAGCTGTGCGCGCGGCCGAACAGGCCAAAGTGGACCTCGAAGCGTCGATCGCCCGCCGGTTGGCTGCAGCCCAGGACCAGATCGCGTCGGCCGAGGCGGCCGCGATCCGCGACGTGCGAGACCGGGCCATCGCGGTGGCCGTCGCCGCAGCAGGTGACGTCATCGCCAAGCAGATGACCGCCGCCGAAGCGAACAAGCTGATTGAGTCTTCGATCGCTGACGTTGGCGCGAAGCTGCACTGAACGCAGTAATGATCGGCATTGAAGAAACCCGGCTCATCGAGCCGGGTTTCTTTTTGTGACAGCAGGATCAGAGCCTTGCGTTTTCGTGTTCCAGGCGCTGGCGGGCAATGGCCTCGTTCTTTTCCGCCTTTTTCTGGTCGGAGAGACACGTCTCGACATAGCTCAGATGCGCCTCGACCGCGGCCCGGGCGCCGGCGGGATCACGCTCTTGAAGTGCGTTGTTGATCATCCGGTGCTGATCCAGGATCGCCTCGCGCGTGGTGCGCTGGTGGAACATGATCTGCCTGTTGTAGAAAACCCCCTGGCGGAGCAGATCGAACATCGAGCGCAACATGTGCAACATCACCACGTTGTGGCTGGCTTCGATGATCGCCATGTGAAACTCGGCATCCAGGCGCGCTTCCTCGTCGCCCTTGTTGCGGTTATGGGCCTCGACCATCTTGTCAAAGATGGTCTGGATCACCTTCATGTCACTTTCCGATCCCAGCCGGGCGGCGCGCTCTGCTGCCAGCCCTTCCATATCCCGGCGGAACGAGAGGTAGTCGAACATCGCCTCGTCATGAGAGGCAAAGAGGCGGGTCAGCGCGGGAGAAAACGCATTCCCGAGCACCTCGGCAACATAGACCCCCGAGCCTGCCTTGGTCGTCAGGAGACCTTCGCATTGCAGTTCCGCCACCGCGTCGCGCAACGAGGGTCGTGAGACCCCCAACCGCTCGGCCAGGTCACGCTCGGCAGGCAGGCGTTCGCCCGGCCGCAGGATGCCGCGAAGGATCAACTGTTCGATCTGGCGCACCACCGAGGTCGAGAGTTTCTCGGACTGGACCTTTTGAAACGGCATTTACGTCGAATGTCCCTTTGTCTTTGCCCGAAAACATATTGATGGCGGATGACCGACGCAAGTTCACGTCTCTTGTAATAATGGTCAGCAATATTGACTTTGTTTTGCGCTGTCTTACGCTCGCGGCGATGGTGGAGGAGTGACCATGACCCTTGAACAGATATTCGCAACCCGCGCCGCGCGGCTGAAAGCATCAGAGATACGCGAGTTGCTGAAACTGCTGGACCAGCCCGACATCCTGTCCTTTGCCGGTGGCATTCCTGACCCGTCGCTGTTTCCCGCCGAAGCTTTTGCACAGGCCTTCTCTGATGCACTGACACCGGCCCGGCAGGCACAGGCGCTGCAATATTCGGTCAGCGAGGGATACCTGCCGTTGCGCCGCTGGCTTGTCAATCACATGGAAACCATCGGTGTGCCATGTACAGTGGACAATATCCTGATCACCTCTGGCTCTCAGCAGGCGCTGGACTACCTGGGCAAGTTGTTCCTCTCGCCTGGCGATACGGCGCTCGTTGGCTGGCCGACCTATCTGGGGGCTTTGGCGGCGTTCAACGCGTATGAGCCGGTCTATGACCGCCTGCGGATCGGTACAAATCGTGCCCCGGCCGATTACATCGCGGCGGCCGAAGCCGCGGGCGGGCGTGTCAAGTTCGCCTATCTCTCGGCTGATTTCTCCAACCCGACCGGTGAAACGGTCGACCGGGCCGGGCGTGAACACCTGCTGGATCAGGCCGAAGCGATGGGATGCGCGGTCATAGAAGACGCTGCCTATCAGGCGCTGCGCTATGATGGGGAGGCGGTACCCCCCATTCTATCATTGGAGATCGCGCGCAAGGGAACGATCGAGGCCTGCAGGACGATCTATTGCGGCTCGTTCTCCAAGACCTTGTCACCCGGCCTCCGGGTGGGGTGGGTGGTCGCCCCCCAAGCGGTGATCCGGCAACTGGTGCTGATGAAACAGGCGGCGGACCTGCATTCGTCCAGCATCAACCAGATCGCCATTCATACCGTGGCAGAGCGCCTGTTCGACAGCCATGTCGCCGAACTACGCGCCGTCTACCAGCGCAGGCGGGATGCCATGCTGGATGCGCTGGCGCGCCATATGCCGGTTGGCGTCACCTGGACCCGACCCGAAGGCGGCATGTTCGTCTGGCTGACCTTACCAGAGGGGCAGGACGGCGCAGCGCTGTTGGCGCGCTCGCTGGAAACGGTGAAGGTCGCCTTTGTTCCGGGCCGCGCCTTTTTCGCCGACGGGTCCGGGGCGAACAGCTTGCGTCTCAGTTTCTCGTGCGCATCCGAGCCGATGATCGAGGAGGGGATGAAGCGTCTGGGTGTTCTGTTGCGGGCAAATCAAAGTGCTGACTGAAAAACGCATTCAACGTTCTGTTTCGGCTTCGAATACCCGCCGTATCGAGCAGTGAACCGCCAGATATTGTGGATAACCTCTGAGATTCATCCACATGCAGGGCTCTGGCGTTGACAGAGGGCAACCGGGGCATGCAGTCTGATCCGACACAGGAATCACGAAAGCACGCCCTTGCGTTTCACGCGCCTCAAACTGAACGGCTTCAAGAGCTTTGTTGACCCGACCGATCTGATCATAGCGGACGGGTTGACTGGTGTCGTGGGGCCGAATGGGTGCGGGAAATCCAACCTGCTGGAGGCGCTGCGCTGGGTGATGGGCGAGAACCGCCCCAAGGCGATGCGTGGCGGCGGTATGGAGGACGTGATCTTTGCCGGGGCATCTTCGCGCCCGGCGCGCAACTTTGCCGAGGTCACGCTGCTCTTGGACAATTCCGAGCGCTTGGCGCCCTCGGGGTTCAACGATGCCGACCAGCTGGAAATCGTGCGCCGTATCACCCGCGATGTGGGCAGCGCCTACAAGGCCAACGGCAAGGACGTGCGCGCCCGCGACATCCAGATCCTGTTCGCCGATGCCTCGACCGGGGCGCATTCCCCGGCGCTGGTGCGCCAGGGCCAGATCGCCGAGCTGATCAACGCCAAACCCACCTCGCGCCGCCGCATCCTGGAAGAGGCGGCGGGGATTTCCGGGCTTTACCAGCGGCGGCACGAGGCCGAGTTGAAGCTGAAGGGCACCGAGACCAACCTGACCCGTGTTGATGACGTGCTGGAGCAACTGGGCACCCAACTGGCGCAACTGGCGCGTCAGGCCCGGCAGGCGGCGCGCTATCGCGAGATCGGTGAGCAGTTGCGGTTGGCCGAAGGGCAGTTGCTCTATCGCCGTTGGCGCGATGCCGACGAGGCGCGCGCCAAGGCCGAAGAGGTGTTGCGCCATCGCACGCTTGATGCCTCGCGGGCCGAGGCGGCCGCGCGGCAGGCCGAGACATTGCGCGCCGAGACCGAGGCGGCGCTGCCTGCACTGCGCGAGGAAGAGGCAATTGCCGGTGCCGTGCTCCAGCGTTTGCATGTGCAGCGCGACGCGCTCAACGATCAGGAACAGCGCGCCCGCCAGCAGATCGAGGTTCTGACCGCGCGCATTGCGCAATTGGGCCGCGATATCGAGCGCGAGACCGGGCTGAACCGCGACGCGGGCGACACGATCGAGCGGCTGGAATGGGAGGCGCGCGAGCTGTCCAAGGCCGGTGCCGGCCATGCCGACCGTCTGGCCGAGGCGGGGGAACTGGCCCGAGAGGCGGCTGCCGTCCTGCAAGAGCGCGAGGATCATCTGAGCCAGGTGACCGAGGACGTGGCGCGGCTGGCGGCCCGCCACCAATCGGCCCAGCGTCTGGTCGAGGACAGCCGCAAGACGCTGGCCCGCTCCGAGGCCGAGGAGACCCGCGCCCGGGGCGCGGTCGAGGAGGCCCACTCGGCGCTGGGCCGCGCGGGCGAGGCCTATGAGGGTGCCGAGAGTGCCGCCGAAGAGGCTGCCGAGGCTGCCGAGGCTGCCGAAGAGGCGCTGGCCGCCGCTGACGAGTTGCGCGGCGAGACACAGGCGCGCGAGGCCGAAGCCCGCGCGCAGCTCTCCGAGGCCGAGGGCGAGCTGGGTGCCATCCGCGCCGAAACCGGCGCTCTGTCCAAACTGGTCGAACGCGATACCGCCGAGGGCGGGCATGTGCTCGACCTGATGCGGGTGCAGCCGGGTTATGAAAAGGCGCTGGGCGCGGCGCTGGCCGACGACCTGCGCGCACCGCTGGTCGAGGGCGAGGGGCCCTCGGGCTGGCTCGACCTTCCCGATTACGACCACGGCCAGCCATTGCCCGAGGGCGCCGAGCCGCTGGCGCTGCATGTCTCCGGCCCCGACCGGCTGAGCCGCCGCATCGCGCAGATCGGTCTGGTCGATGCCGCCACCGGGGCCCGCTTACAGGCGGCGCTGAAACCCGGTCAGCGGCTGGTCAGTCTCGAAGGCGATCTGTGGCGCTGGGACGGGTTCCGCGCCTGGGCGCAGGACGCCCCCAGTGCGGCGGCGATGCGGCTGGAACAGCTCAACCGGCTGGAGGCGCTGAAACAGGAAATGGCGCAGGTCAGTGCCCGCGCCGAAGGCGCGCGCGCCGCCCATAACCGCCTGTTGCAGCGCCTGCGTGAGGTGACCGAGGCCGACCGTCAGGCCCGCGATGCCCGCCGCGCCGCCGACCAGCGGATGGCCGAAGCCGCCCGCGCCCAAAGCCGGGCCGAGGCTGAGCGCAACCTGGCCCAGGGCCGGCTGGAAACGCTTGGCCTGGCCGTCACCCGCCACAAGGAAGACGCGATGGCCGCCCGCGCGCAGCTGCGCGAGGCCGAGGCGGGGTTGGCCGACCTGGGTGATCTCGACACCGCGCGCGCCTCGGTCGAGGATATCCGCCACGCGGTCGAGGCGGCGCGGATCACCATGCTGACGCATCGTTCCAACCATGACGAGGTGCGCCGCGAGGGCGAGGCCCGCACCAAGCGCGCGCAGGAGGTGACCAAGGACCTCAGCGGCTGGCGCCACCGGCTGGAGACCGCGGGCAAGCGCATCGCCGAACTGGAAGAACGTAAGGCCGCTTCGGAAGAGGAACTGACCGAAGCGATCCAGGTGCCCGGCGAAATCGCCGAGGCGCGGGAGGAGCTGGCGGAACAGACGGAAACGGCCGAGGCCCGCAGGGCCGAGGCCGCGGATCGGCTCGCCGCAGGCGAGACGAAACACCGCGAGGCCGCTTTGGCCGAGCGCGAGGCTGCCCGCCTCGCCTCTGAGGCGCGCGAGGGCCGGGCGGCTGCCGAGGCCCGGGCCGAGGCCGCCCGCGAGACCATGCAGGCCGCCGCCGAACGTATCGCCGAGGAACAGCAGGTGACGCCGAACCAGTTGTTGTCCAAGCTGGGCGTGGAACCCGATGCCATGCCCGACAGCGATGCGCTCGAGGCCGAGGTCAACCGCCACAAGCGCCAGCGCGACGCGATGGGCGCGGTCAACCTGCGCGCCGAAGAGGATGCACGCGAGGTGCAGGAAGAGTTCGACTCGCTGTCCAAGGAAAAGAGCGACCTGGAAGAGGCGGTCAAGACCTTGCGCAGCGGCATTGCCAGCCTCAACCGCGAGGGGCGCGAGCGGCTGCTTACCGCGTTTGAGCAGGTCAACTCGAACTTTGCCATGCTGTTCCGCCACCTGTTTGGCGGCGGCGAGGCCAATCTGGTCATGGTCGAAAGCGACGACCCGCTGGATGCGGGCCTCGAAATCATGTGCCAACCGCCGGGCAAGAAACTGTCGACCCTGTCGCTTTTGTCGGGCGGCGAGCAGACGCTGACTGCGATGGCGCTAATCTTTGCCGTGTTCCTGGCCAACCCTGCGCCGATCTGCGTGCTCGACGAGGTGGACGCGCCGCTTGACGATGCCAACGTGACCCGGTTCTGCGACCTCTTGGACGAGATGTGCCGCCAGACCGACACAAGGTTCCTGATCATCACCCACCACGCGGTGACTATGGCGCGGATGGACAGGCTGTTTGGCGTGACCATGCAGGAAAAGGGCGTCAGCCAGCTGGTCTCGGTCGACCTGAAGAAGGCCGAGGCGCTGGTCGCCTGATCCGCCTCACTGCAACGTGACTGGGGGCGCGGGCGATGCCGGGCTAGGTTTGGCCCATGATCCTGCGCCTTGCCCTTGCCTGCACCCTTGTCGCGACACCGTTGATGGCCACCGAATGGCGCCTGAAAGAGGGCGACCGCCCCCTGAATGCTGCCGAGTTGGCGGGGCTGGCCGGGCGCACGCTGACCTTCTACGACGATGGCCGCTCGACCTATTCGGCGGGGGGGTCGTTTTCCTATACCTATTCCCTGGCCAATGGCGGCGGTACCGTATTCGGCACCTATCATATCGCCGAGGATGGCAGCATCTGCACCCGCTTCCGCAACGGTCTGGGTCGCTGCGACCTCTATGTGCTGAACGGCACCCGGATGCTGCTGATCACCGAGAAAGGTGAGAGGTATCCGGTCCGGCCAGAGTGAGCTATCCTCTCACAAGCGGTTCAGCAGTTCCGCCGTGGGCCAGGCATCGGCGGGCAGGCCCAGCCGGGCCTGTTCGGCCTGGACCGCAGCCCGTGTGCCCGCGCCCAGGATGCCGTCGATCTTGCCCACGTCATGGCCGCGCGCTTGCAGCTTCTGCTGCAGCGCCTTCATTCCCGCGCCGTCCAGCCCGGACGCGGGGGTACCTGCGTCATAGACCTGCCCGCCCTCCAGCCGTGTGGCGAAATAGGCCGCTGTCAGCACGTAGACAAAGCTCTGGTTCCATTCGAAATAGACGTCGAAATTCGGATAGGCGAGGAAGGCCGGCCCCTTGTGACCCTGCGGCAGGATCAGCGAGGCGGGCAGGTCGGCGAGGTCGCCCGCGCGCGGGCGCACGCCCATCGCCTGCCACTCTGCCGCTGAACGCGGCTTGCCCGGCCCGCTCAGCGACCAGTCCATTTGTGCGGGCACATTTACCTCTTGCAGCCAGGGTTCGCCCGCGCGCCAGCCCAGATGAGACAGCATCCGCGCGCCCGACAATAGCGCATCCGGCGCCGAGGTCTTGAGGGTCACGTGCCCGTCGCCATCGCCATCGACACCGTTTTCAAGGATATCGCGCGGCAGCATCTGCACCATGCCGATCTCGCCCGCCCATGCACCGGTGGTGCGGGCGGGGTCGAAATCGCCATGGCTGTAAAGCTCGATCGCAGCAAAGATCTGCGGTCGGAACAACTCGGGCCGGCGGCAATCATGCGCCAGCGTGACCAGCGCGTTGCGGGTGTTGAAATCGCCCTGATAGCCGCCGAAATCGGTCTCGAACGCCCAGAACGCCAAAAGCACGCCCCGCGACACGCCGTATTCCGCCTCGATCCGGTCGAACACCGCATCATATTTGCGGCCCATCGCCTTGCCGGTATCGAGCCGGTTTTGCGAGATCAGACGGCGCGAGAATTCGACAAAGGGTTTCTGGAACACGCCCTGCGCGCGGTCGGCCTTGAGCACCTTGGCGTCCTGCGCCGCGCCCTGAAAGAAGCGGTCGACCAGCGCCGGGTCATGGCCCATCGAAACAGCTTCGGCCTTGAGACCATCGACAAAGCTTGAAAAACCGCCCCCACATTGTGCCAGCGCCGGAGAGGCCAGCACAATAGCGGCCATGATCTGGGGAAGAATGCGCATGATGTCCTGTTGGTTTGGTCCTTGAATACGATCAGAAGATCGCCGCCAGCGCCACCAGCGTCAAGGTCAGACCCAAGGCCAGTGCCCAGACCTGCCATAGCAGCGTCACCGCGCGCTCGATCTCACGCGGGCCGATTTCCTTGCGCCCGTCCTCGTTGACCCAGGCGAGATGGCGGATTTGCCCATGATAACTGCGCGGACCTGCAAGGGCCACCCCCAGGGCGCGCGCCATGGCGGCTTCGGGCCAGCCCGCGTTTGGCGAGACGTGGCGTTCGGCATCCTCGACGATCCCGCGCCATTGGCGCCAGTTGTTTGACAATCCCATGATCATCAGGCAGGTCAGGCGAGCCGGGATCAGGTTCAGCAGATCGTCGAGTTTTGCAGCAGCCCAGCCGAATTGGATGTATTTCTCGTTCATGTAGCCGATCATGCTGTCGGCGGTGTTGATGGTCTTGTAGAGCAGAAGACCCGGCAAACCACCGATCAGAAACCAGAATGCGGGCGCTATCACACCGTCACTGAGGTTTTCGGCGGCGCTTTCAATAGCCGAACGCGCGACTTGCGGTTCGGTCATTGCCGCGGTGTCCCGGGATACGATGCGCGCGACGCTGCGGCGAGCTTCGGGCAGGGACAGGCGCAATGCATCGGCAACGTCGGCCACATGTGTCGCCAACGATCGCTGTGCCAGCAGTATGGCGCAGGCCAGGACCTCGGCTAAGGGTCCCAACAGCGACAGGATCGCGCCGACCGACAATGCACCCAGCGACAGAATGATGGTGAGGGCTAGGCCCTTCAGGCGCTTGTGCTCTCCCTCGTTCAATTCCTGATCGAGGGTCGAGACGATGTTGCCGATCAGGACGGCCGGGTGTTTGATTCGTGACCATAGCCACTCGGGTTCACCGAACGCGGCGTCCAGCAGCATGGCAAAACCGAGGAGCATCGGGGTTGTCACAATGCGCTCTCCAGCTGTCGCCAACCGTTGGCCGGAGGCAGGCCAAGGCGCAGAAAATGGTCGGAATAGGGAAAGATCCGGCTCCAGATCTGGACCCGGGCCAGCCGTTCCTGCCACTCTGCGGCGTTGTCGACATGGTACAGCCGAAAGAGGCTGGTTCCGCCGATCAGGGCCGCGCCACGTGCGGTCATCACCGCGTCAAGACGGTTGGCGTCACGGGTCAGTCGCTGCCGGGTTTCCTTTGCCCAATCCAGATCGTCCAGCGCGCGCGCACCGATGCGCAAGGCCGGGCCAGAGACAGCCCAAGGCCCGGTCATGTCGTTCAGCCTTGCGATGGTGTCGGGCCGGGCAATGGCAAAACCCAGCCGCAATCCGGCCAACCCCCAGAACTTTCCGAAGCTTTTTAGCACGATCGTGCCGGGGCGTTCTGCCAGGTGGATCATGGTCGCCTCCGGCACGACATCACAGAAACTTTCATCGATCACGCTGAGCGGCGCATCCGTGTCTGCGGGAGTCCACCAGCGGCCGTCCGGATTGTTCGGGTGAACAACGACCCGTGCGTCGGCCTTGCCGCTCTCCGTGACCTGCCAGCCATGTGCCGAGAATGCTGCGGCATGTTCATTGTAGGTTGGTGTCGTGATGTGCACCTTTCCGGGTTTCATCAGAGCCGGAATGCGTGCGATCAGCGCCGAGGCTCCGGGCGCTGGCAGGATCGCGGCACCATCGGGAACGCCCCAGAACCTGCGGGCGGCGGCTGTCAGTTGGGAAAATGCACCGTGGTCAGGCAGCGCGGCCCAATCTTCAGCCGCAAGCGCGCCCAAAGGGTAGGGAACGGGATTGATTCCGGTGGAAAGGTCGATCCATTGTTGGCGCGCGCCTCCGAACCGCCGGATGGCGTGATCCAACCCGCCGCCATGGTCACGGCGGGCGCGCGGATCGGTTAACTCTTCACCCGTTTGTGGCGATGCAGCAAGTTCGGATTTCATTCTTCACATTGTCCCGGCTTGGCATTCAGCTTGAAGCGGATTTCTAGGCAAAGCTCAAGATGGTTGCATGTCTTCCAAGCTGGCTTGCCGAGTGTTAACAATTTGTAAAACATTTGATCAGATCACGGTGCTTGGGGACGGCACCATGTATGACACCAAAATACGTGCCAGGTTAGCTGTTATGAATGTGCTGATTGTAGAAAGTAACCCGGAGTTGGGAGAGCTCTGGCAACGCCACTTGCAGCGGCAAGGGGCCGAGGTCGCGCTTGTCCAGTCACAAGAAGACGCAATCCTGGCGTTGTACCGTAGCGAGTTCGAGATCATCGTTCTGGATCTGGTTCTTGCGCAGGGCAGCGCCTTGGCGGTTGCGGATTTTGCGAGCTATCGTCAACCACAGGCGCGCGTTATCTTCGTGACCAACACGACCTTCTTTTCCGATGGCTCGATATTCGCTCACAGCCCCAACGCATGCGCATATATCCATGGCGATACCCCGCCCGAGGATTTGGCAGCGATGGTCGAACATTATGCGACGGGACGCTGATCGCGGCCATGCGGCGCGAGATAGTCGAGTTGCGGGTTGATCGGAATGATCCGGTGTGGATTGATGCTGTCGTGGCTGAAATGATAGTGGCGCACGATGTGGTCCAGGTTGACCGTCTCCGAGACGCCGGGCCATTGATAGAGTTCACGGGTATAGGCCCACAGGTTGGGATAGTCGGTCAACCGGCGGCGGTTGCATTTGAAATGCAGGTGATACACCGGGTCAAACCGGATCAAGGTTGTGAACAGCCGCCAATCAGCTTCGGTCACGCGGTCGCCCATCAGATACCGATTTTGCGACAGCCGCGTTTCTAGCCAGTCGAGCGTGTCGAACAACGGATGAACGGCGGCGTCATATGCCGCCTGAGTCGTGGAAAATCCACATTTGTAGACGCCATTGTTGACCGTATCGTAGATCCGCGCATTGATCTCCTCGATCTCGTCACGGGCGGCCTCGGGCCAGTAATCGTCGGTGTTCCCGGTGATCCTGTCGAAGGCAGAGTTGAACATCCGGATGATTTCAGAGCTCTCGTTGGACACGATGGTCTGACGCTCGGTATCCCACAGGATCGGGACCGTCACCCGGCCTGAATAGGTCGGGTCGACGCGCGTATAGAGTTGATGCGCAAATTCAAGCCCATAGAGCTGGTCGCCGGTTGCCCCATCGCGGTCCTTGTCAAAGGACCAGCCGTTTTCCAGCATGTCCGGATGAACAACCGAGACCCCGATATGATTATGCAACCCCTTGATTGCGCGAAAGATCAACGTCCTATGAGCCCAGGGGCAAGCAAGGCTGACATAGAGGTGATAGCGCCCCGAGGCGGCGGCAAAACCGCCTGAACCTGTCGGGCCGACCGAGCCGTCGGGGGTGATCCAGTTGCGGAATCCGGCCTCGCTCCGGCGGAAGGATCCACCAGTGGACTTGGTGTCGTACCAGACATCCTGCCACACTCCGTCAACCAGCTGTCCCATGTCGGCCTCCGCTTTTTGCTACCTGAAACCTAGGGTCGAGCCGGTGGATTGGCCACGCCAAAGACGCGCAGGCTCTATGCACTGACGCACATCCCCTGATGCCCCGCCGCCACTCACAACAGAAAACAACATCTTGGCAGCAAAAACTTTGCTTGTTTTTTACAATTGCCGAGACACCCTTGTGGCACGCGCGAGGAGGATCCAATGAGTACCTACGTTTCCAAGGAGATCAGCGAAGGTCTGGCTGCGGCCCGGATATCCGGGCTCAAGAGGATCAGCCGCCTGCGCGTCGAACAGGATGGGATGCTGTATACGGTGTTGCGCCTGTGGCGCGACGGGTTTGCAGTCGAGGCAGAGAGCACGCCGCCCTTGCGCGGGTTGGTCGATATCTATGAGGGGCCGAACCTGCTCTATCAATGCCTGATCGTGGCCTCGGGCGCCGAGGGCGGCGAGATGATCTACGAGTTCAAGCGGCACACGCTGGCAATGGACCGGGCGCCGCTCGACTTCGCCCGATCGCCTGACGCGCCTGCCGGTCTTATTGGCAAGGGGTGAGTGCACCCTTCGCCGCGCTGGGTAAAACGCGGCGAAGAGCCACGTCATTGCTATTGTAAATCGCCAAAGGCTTGGTTCAGCCGGTCGATCGCCTCTTCGATCCGGGCCCGTTGGGTGCCCAGGTTGAAACGCAAGAAGCTTTCACCACCGGTGCCAAAGCTGGTGCCGTGGTTCACCGCGATCCTGGCCTGCTGTTCGACCCGTTCGGTGAACTCGGCCCGCTCCATGCCGGTGCCGGAGAAATCCACCCAGGCGAGATAGGTCGCCTCGAGCGGCATCGAGCGCAGACCGGGGATCGCCGCGATGGCGTTGTCGAACAGGCGCCGGTTCTCGTCCAGATAGGCCAGCAGCCCGTCGACCCATTCCGCCCCCTCGGGCGAATAGGCGGTCAGCGTCGCCATCTGCCCGGTCGAGTTCGGTGCCAGAGAGAGCGCGGCCATCCGCTTGGCGAAACGTCCACGCAGTTCGGGGTCGGGGATGATCACCTGCCCGGTATGCAGGCCCGCGATGTTGAAGGTCTTGGAGGGTGCGGTCAGCATCAACAACCGGTCGACGACATCGGGGGCCGCATTCGGCATCGGGATATGGGTGTGTCCCGGATAGACCAGGTCATGGTGGATTTCGTCTGACAGCAGCAAAAGGTCGTGCCGCTTGGCGAAATCGGCTACGGCGCGCAGCTCCTCCTGTGTCCAGACCCGGCCGCCGGGATTGTGCGGCGAGCAGAGGATCAACATGCGCTCGTTGCCGGTCATCTGCGCGTCATAGGCCGCGAAATCCATCTCGTACCGGCCATCGGTGTTGACCATCTGGCATTCCACCACCTGCCGGCCCGCATTGCGGATCACCTTGGCAAAGGCGTGATAGACCGGAGTGAACAGCACGATCCCGTCGCCCGGCTGGGTATAGGTGTCAAGGCACATGCCGACCCCGTTCACCAGCCCGGTGGTGGTAAATATCGCCTCGGGCGCCACATCCCAGTCGTGGCGGCTGCGCATCCACCAGCGGATCGCATCGGTATAAGGTTTGTCATAGTTGACGTAGCCCAGCACGCCATGGTCGGTCATCTCGCGCAGCTTGGCCAGCACGTGATCGGGTGCGCGGAAATCCATGTCGGCGACCCACATGGCCAGCCCGTCCTGGGCGGGCACGCCATAGATGGGCTCCATCATGTCCCATTTCGAACAAAAGGTTCCGCGGCGGTCGATCAGGTCGTCAAAGCTCATGTCTGTCTCCGGGGTCATCTGGTCGGCCAGAGGCTAGCCAGTTTGCCGCCATGCGCAAGGGGCGTTGCAGCAGGGCGGGCAATCGCCTAAATCGGGACCATGAAACGTGCTATTCTCATTCATCCCGATCCGCGCCTGAAAAAGGTCTGCGCGCCCGTGGCCGATATCTCGGACGAATTGCGGGCGCTGGCCGACGACATGCTGGAGACCATGTATGACGCGCCGGGCATCGGCCTGGCAGCGCCGCAGATCGGTGTGCTCGACCGCTTGATCGTGTTGGATTGCGTCAAGGAAGAGGGTGCTGCCGCCCGCCCGCTGGTGATGTTCAACCCGCGCGTGGTGGCCGCCTCGGACGAGACCAATGTTTACGAGGAAGGCTGCCTGTCGATCCCCGAGCAATATGCCGAGGTGACCCGCCCCAAGGTGGTGGATGTCGAATGGATCGACCGCGACGGCAAATTGCAAAGCGAGACCTTTGACGGGCTCTGGGCCACTTGCGTGCAGCATGAGATCGACCATCTGGATGGCAAGCTGTTCATCGACTACCTCAAGCCGCTGAAACGCCAGATGATCACCCGCAAGATGCAAAAGCTGAAGCGCGAGCGGGCCCGGGTGTGAGTGTCCTGCCGATCCTGACCTGGCCCGATGCGCGCTTGTCGCGGCGTTGTGCGCCGGTCGAGGGGATCGTGCCCGACGATCTGATCCGCGACATGTTCGACACCATGTATGCCGCCAAGGGGCGCGGGCTGGCCGCGCCGCAGGTGGGCGTGATGCAGCGGTTTTTCGTCATGGATGTCGGCTGGAAAGAGGGCGCGCCCAGCCCGATGGCGATGATCAACCCGGTGATCATGGCCGCCGAGCGGGTGCCGGTCGAGATGGAGGAGGCCTGCCTGTCGATCCCCGGCCTCTCGGTGCCCGTCACCCGGCCCAAGGCGGTAACCGTGCAATGGACCGCGCCCGAGGGCGACATTCACATGGCCGATTTCGACGGGTTCGAGGCGCGCTGCATCCAGCACGAATTCGACCATCTGAACGGGGTCGTCACGCTGGATCATCTGGACCCGCAAGCGCGTGCTGCCATGCTGTCCGAATATGAGGGAAACCGTCCATGACCGTCCGTCGTTGTCTGCCCTGGCCCGACAAGCACCTGCGCAGCCGCGCCGCCGAGGTGAGCGAGATCACCGACGAGATCCGCGCCATCTGGAACGACATGATCGACACGATGGAGGCGATGCCGGGCGTGGGCCTGGCCGCGCCACAGATCGGGGTGATGCTGCGATTGGCGGTGGTCGATGGCTCGTCCGAGCGGGGCCGTGCGGTTCGGATGGCCAACCCCGAGATCCTGCATGCCTCGGTCGAGCTGCGCGAACATGACGAGGCGAGCCCCAACCTGCCCGGCGTCTCGGCAAAGCTGAAGCGCCCGCGTGCGGTGACGGTGCGGTTCCTGAACGAACAGGGGCAGGTCGACCGGCGCGATTTTGTCGGCATCGAGGCGACCAGCGTGCAACACCAGATTGATCACCTGAACGGGCGGATGTATTTCGACAATCTCAGCAAGGTCAAACGCGACATGCTGCTGCGCAAGGCGCGCAAGCTGGGGGGCTGAGGTCATGCGCGTCGTGTTCATGGGAACCCCCGATTTCTCGGTTCCGGTGCTGGAGGCGCTGGTCGCGGCCGGGCACGAGATCGCCGCCGTCTATTGCCAGCCGCCGCGCCCGGCGGGGCGCGGCAAAAAGGACCGCCCCACGCCCGTCCATGCCCGCGCGCTGGAACTGGGGCTGGAGGTGCGCCACCCGGTCTCGCTGAAAGGGGCCAAGGCGCAGGCGGATTTCGCGGCGCTGGGCGCCGATGTGGCGGTGGTGGTGGCCTATGGGCTGATCCTGCCGCAAGCGGTGCTGGACGCGCCGCGCCACGGATGCCTCAATATCCACGCCAGCCTGTTGCCGCGCTGGCGCGGCGCGGCGCCCATTCACCGGGCGATCATGGCGGGAGATGCTGAAACGGGCATTTGCATCATGCAGATGGAGGCGGGGCTGGATACCGGTCCGGTGCTGCTGCGCGCTGCGACACCCATCGCAGGGGAGGAAACCACCGGCGCCCTGCACGATCGGCTGTCGATGATGGGCGCCGACCTGATTGTCGAGGCGCTGGCACGCCTGCCCGAACTGACGCCCGAGCCGCAACCCGAGGATGGCGTCACCTATGCCGCCAAGATCGACAAGGCAGAGGCGCGGGTGGACTGGACCCGCCCGGCGGTCGAGATCGACCGGCAGATTCGTGGCCTCTCGCCGTTTCCCGGCGCCTGGACCGAGATCGCGGGCGAACGGGTGAAACTGCTCGCCTCACGCCTGGACGAGGGGCAGGGCACCCCGGGTGAGGTGCTGGACGATGCCCTGACCATCGCCTGTGGCACCGGCGCTGTCTCACTCACCCGCTTGCAACGGGCGGGCAAAGGGGCGCAGGATGCCGACATCTTCCTGCGCGGCTGGCCCGTGCCAAAGGGAACCCGCCTGTAGAAGGGGATCGCGTATGTTCATGGTTCTGATGGGAACGGTGGTGATCGCCGGGATCGTCGGCTACATCTCCGAGAAATCGGGGTTCACCCATAACGGCTATCTGCAATCCATCATCATCTGCGTCGGCGGGGCCTTCCTGTTCTATTTCTTGCGGATCATGTTCGGGATCGGTTTCGGATCTCCGGGGATGAATGCCATTCTTTCGTCTATCGGCGCGCTGATCATCGTCCCCTTCCATTGGAGGAAATGAGATGCATATCGTTGTCCTGATCATCATCGGTGCCGCTGCCGGTTTCCTGGCCACCCGGCTGATGCGGGTCGAGGCGGATATTCCCACCACCATGCTGATCGGCATCGTGGGCGCGCTGATCGGCGGGCTGATCCTGCGGGCGCTGTTGACGATGATGGGATGGCTGTCGGGTTTTGTCGGCGCGGTGCTGGGGGCGCTTCTGGTGGTCTGGCTCTGGCAGACCTATCTGCGGCGGCGCTGAGACGTGCGGGCGAATGCGAGGCTCTGCCTCGCGCTCCGGAGTATTTTGGGCGAAATGAAGGGGGGTCAGCCGCGCGTGCGCGGCGGGCGGCTTTTGTAGACCGGCAGGCGCCAGCCAAAGATCAGCGAGCCGGCGCGCAGACCCCAGCAGACAAGCGCGCAGAGGCCCAGCGCGGGCAGGGTGGCCAGCCCCAGCCCGGTGGCGATCACGGCCGCCACCGCTCCCGCCAGAGCGCAAGAGACATAGAGTTCGCCTTGTTTCAGGACCAGCGGCACCTCGTTACAGACCACATCGCGCATCAGCCCGCCGAGACAGCCGGTCATCATCCCCATCAGCACCACGATCACCGGCGGTTGCCCCTGCGCCAGTGCGACCCCGGTGCCTGCCGCCACTGCAATGGACAGTGCGAAACTGTCCAGCCAGATCAGCAACCGATAGCGGCTTTCGACCAGATGCGCGGTGAAGAAGACCAGCGCCGCGGCGCCCGAAGCGATCAGGATATAGGCGGGCTGGCCCACCCAGAACACCGGGTCGCGGCCCAAAAGCAGGTCGCGCATGGTGCCGCCGCCCACCGCTGTCAGGCAGGCGACAAAGGCAAACCCAACCAGGTCGAGCTGCGCCCGGCTGGCCACCAGCGCGCCGGTCAGGGCAAAGACCAGGACCGAGGCGTAATCGAGCAGGGCCAGCAGGCTCATGTCTGGGCCTTTGTCGGTTTGAAGGGTTTCATGCCTGCGCGCGCCAACTCGTCGGCGCGTTCGTTTTCCGGGTGCCCTGCATGGCCCTTGACCCATTCCCAGGTCACGTCATGGCGTGACTGTGCCGCATCCAGCCGTTGCCACAGTTCGACATTCTTGACCGGTTTCTTGCCAGCGGTCTTCCAGCCGTTGCGCTTCCAGCCGAAGATCCAGCCGGTCACGCCGTTCTTTACATAGGCGCTGTCGGTGACCACGGTGATTTTCGAGGGCCGCTCCAGCGTTTCCAGCGCGTTGATCGCGGCCAGCAACTCCATCCGGTTGTTGGTGGTCTCCGCCTCGCCGCCGCACAGCTCGCGTTCCTTCAGTACGGTCTCGCCCTCGATGGCGCGCAACAGTACGCCCCAGCCGCCGGGGCCGGGATTGCCGGAACAGGCGCCGTCGGTATAGGCAAAGATCTCAGGCATGGGCGCGCATCGCGATCCAGTCCTCGACCTTGCCGCTGAGGCCCGGCCCGGCGCCGAATGTGCGGTCGGTGATGGTGAAACCGGCCTGCTGCAACAGATGCTCCAACGCGTCCTCCTGATGGTAGCTGTAGAACCGGCCGAGGCTGTCGCGCCCTTCGCCGGTTCCGAGTTTGAGGGCGATATGGAAAATCCCGCCGGGTTTCAAGGCCCGAAACAGGCGCGCGAGATGGCCGGGAAACTCGGCATGGGGGGCATGCAACAGGCTGAAATTGGCCCAGATGCCGTCATAGGCGGCGGTATCCTCGATCTCGTCGAACCGGGCTAGCCGGGCTGCGACGCCCGGCTGCCGGGCAGCCAGCGCCACCATTTCGGCCGAGGCATCGACGGCAACGACCGCAAGTCCTGCCCGCGCCATTTGGGCCGCGGAGGTGCCCGGGCCGCACCCGAGATCCAGTACCCGGCCGCCGCTTGGCAGCATGGCGACAAAGGCCTGCAGCATGGGGTCGGCGGCGTTGTGATCCTCGGTCAGCGCGGCATAGTCGCTGGCGCGGTCGTCATAGATCCGGATCGTTTCCGGGTCGCTCACAAGAAGGCCCCCACCGCCAGGCACAGGGTAACGACCGCCGTCAGCAAGAGGCGAAGCCGCATCCACCAGATCGGCGCCAGCCCCCAGCTGGCAAAGGCCGCATCCAGCATCAACAGGCCCAGAAAGCCGAAGATCAGGTTGATCGCCGCGCCGGTCGGGCCGCCCCCGGTCATGAAAAAGGCCCAGAGCGCGGGCAGCACCGCAAGCGCATAGCCGGTCGCGGCGCGGCGGCCATCGGCCTTGGTGGCAAAGCCCCAGAGCACGCCGGACATGAAGGCCAGGATGATCTGGCCATAGGCGATCTGCACATATGGCCCCACAAAACGCGGGCCGAGGGCAGCGGCGCCCCAGGCCTGCAAGGCGGGACTCAGATAGGTGAGGGCGCCCCAGAGGAACGGGATCAGCCCGGCAAGGCCCAGGATCAGCGGTGCGCGGGGAATGGCGGTCATGCGCGCTCCATCGCCAGGCGGGCGGCAAGCCCGGCAAAGACCAGGGCAAAGCCGCGCCCCATCCAGCGCAGCGCGCGCTCGCTCTGCATCAGATAGGTGCGTGCCGCCGAGGCGAAGGCGCCATAAATCAGGAACACGGCAAAGGTCATCGCCATGAAGACGAGTCCCAACAGGCCCATCTCGGTCGTGGCGCTGGCCGGATTACCGGACAGGAACGGCGGCAGCAGCGCCAGGAAAAAGACAGAAAGCTTGGGGTTCAGGATGTTGATCAGCGCCCCGCGCCAGGCGATCCGCCAGCCGGGCTGGTAGCTGTGCTCGGACCGGATCGCCAGCGCGCCGTCACTGCGCAGCGCCTGCCAGGCGAGGTAGAGCAGATAGGCGACGCCCGCGGCCTTGACCAGCTGGAACAAAAGCGCCGAGCTGTGCAGGATCGCGGCTAGCCCCAGAATGGCCGCCGCCAGATGCGGCAGAATGCCAAGCGTACAGCCCAGCGCCGTCCAGGCCGCCGCAGTGCGTCCGCGCCCCAGACCGATCGCGAGCGTATAGATCACACCGGTACCGGGAGCCAGGATAACGACAAAGGCGGTGATGAGAAATTGCAATGAAATCATGAATCTAACCCTTTATCTGTCGCCGGTCCGCTGCCGGTTGCCATGCAGCCTAGCGGTGAACCTGTGGTTAGGGAAGCGGGGTTTCGGTGAGGCGCAGGCTGTCCCGCCCGGCCATATCCAGCCACCAGTTCGTTAACGCGGGATAGCGGCGCAGCAGGTCCGCCGCCTGTGGCGCCTGTACAAAGGCTGCGATCATCGGCGCCAGATGGCAATCGGCGCGGGTCATCTGTCCGGACAGGACCAGCCCTTCGGCCGCGATCTCGTCAAGCGTGGCCAGAACCGTCGGGGCACGCTCCATCCCCTCGCGCAGGCTCTGCTGCGATGCGGGTTCGCCCATCGCCGGGCGAAACACCGCGTGGGAATAGACCTGCCGGACCAGGGGCCAATAGGCATAGGCGTCCACGATCGAGATCACCTGCACCACACGCGCCACCGCTGCGGGGTGTTCAGGCATCAGTGCGGGGCCGGGAAAGGCCAGATCGACATAGGCGGTGATCGCGGCGGTTTCATAGAACCGCGCGCCTGCGTGATGCAGCACCGGTACCCGGCCGAACGGGTGCTGTCCCTGCGCGCCGGGGGCAAAGGGGTCGTGTTCGTGATAGTCGTATGCGACCGCCTTTTCGATCAGCGCCAGCCGCGCCGCCCGCGTATAGACGCTGTAGCGATAGCCGGTCAGGGTCGGCCGATGCGGGGTCACGCCGGTTGCCGCAGCACGCGCGGCACCTTGAACTCTACATGTTCAACGGCGGTTTCCACCACCTCGAGCGTTACTTCGAAGCGCGCGCGAAAGGCGTCGATCACCTCGTTCACCAGCAATTCGGGGGCCGAGGCACCAGCAGAGACGGCGACGGTTGCGATACCGTCCAACGCGCGCCAGTCGATGTCTTCGGCACGTTGTACCAGCTGCGCATAGGAACAGCCCGCCTTGGCGGCGACCTCGACCAGGCGGCGTGAATTCGACGAGTTGGGCGCCCCAACGACCAGGAGCGCGTCCGATTTTGGCGCCACCGCCTTGACCGCCTCTTGCCGGTTGGTGGTGGCGTAGCAGATGTCTTCCTTGTGCGGGCCGACGATCTGCGGGAACCGCGCCTGAAGTGCTGCCACGATATCACGGGTGTCGTCCACCGACAGGGTGGTCTGGGTGACAAACGCAAGGCGTTTGGGGTTACGCACCGCGATGCGGGCCACATCCGCGACCGTTTCGACCAGAAGCACCTCGCCCTCGGGCAATTGTCCCATGGTGCCGATGGTCTCGGGGTGGCCGCGATGACCGATCATGATGATTTGCAGCCCGCGTTCCGCGTGCCGCTCGGCCTCGATATGGACCTTGGACACCAGCGGGCAGGTGGCATCGACATAGACCATCTGGCGCCGCTCGGCCTCGGCCGGAATCGCTTTGGGAACCCCGTGGGCGGAAAAGATCACCGGCCGGTCACCGGGGCATTCATCCAGTTCCTCGACAAACACGGCCCCCTTGGCGCGCAGCCCGTCGACCACGAACTTGTTATGCACGATCTCGTGACGGACATAGACCGGCGCGCCCCATTTCTCGATCGCCATCTCCACGATCTTGATGGCGCGATCGACGCCAGCGCAGAACCCGCGCGGAGCGGCCAGGTACAGGGTCAGGGGCGGTTTGGTCATGGCTGCATCTCCTTGCCCGGAACAGGTAAGGCTTTGGCTGGCGAAGGTCCAGCCCGGGTCAGGGCTTCACAGAACCGTCACGAGAGGTTGCTAGGAAGAGGGTGTTGATCACAATTCATTTCAGAACGCAGAACGGCCGGGTGATCATTCGCCCGGCCGTCCTATACTCACTGTTCGAACCATGCGCCATGGTGCGCTAGGTTCACTGCGCGTTGGCTGCGATTGATCGCGGTTCCATCGGCATGTCGCGCGGGGGGCGACCGATCACGTCACGCAATTCCTCGAGTTCGATGAAATTGTCAGCCTGGCGACGCAACTCGTCCGAAATCATCGGTGGCTGGCTGCGAATCGTCGACACGACCGAGACCCGAACCCCCTGACGCTGGAGACTGGCCACGAGCGGCCGGAAATCGCCATCGCCCGAGAACAGCACGATATGATCGACGCGTGGCGCCAGTTCCATGGCATCTACGGTCAGCTCGATATCCATGTTCCCCTTGACCTTACGACGCCCCATGCTGTCGGTGTATTCCTTCGCGGGTTTGGTCACCATGGTGAAGCCATTGTAGTGCAACCAATCGACAAGGGGACGGATCGGCGAGTATTCGTCATTCTCCAGCAGCGCTGTGTAGTAGAAGGCTCTCAACATCTTGCCGCGCCGCATGAACTCTTGGCGCAGCAGCTTGTAGTCGATGTCAAAACCAAGAGCCTTTGCCGCTGCATAAAGATTCGAACCGTCGATGAACAGCGCAAGCCGTTCGTCTTTATAAAACATAATTGTTCCTTCCGGTATGAACCGTTTCGCCTGTGTCCGTGAGTGAGTGATAAAAAAACGGCGAAATGGTCTTTCCAATGTAAGTGAAACGCCATTTATGGCAAGGGTGCACTTGACGTGAACGGAAGCATGCGATGATCAAAAAACAACGAGAATCCGTTATCGCCTTGGGCGCAAATCTAAGTTTTGATCAAACTCCCCCTGCCTTGACGTTGCGGCATGCTATCCGGGAACTGGCGGGACAAGGCTTGTCTGTTGGCGCCGAAAGCCGATTCTATGTGACGCCCTGCTTTCCACCCGGAGCGGGACCAGACTACGTCAATGCGGCGATCACCATCAATGGAAATCTATCAGAGGTTGCCATCCTTGCGGTGCTGCACCGGGTCGAAGAGATGTTTGGCCGCAGGCGCGAGCAACGCTGGGGCATGCGCACGCTGGATCTCGACCTGATCTGTCATGGCGATCGCATTGTCCCGACGCTCGAAGAATACGAGAAATGGCGCCGCCTTCCGCCTGAGATTCAGGCGAAAGCCGCGCCCTCAGAGCTGATCCTCCCGCACCCGCGTGTGCAGGACCGGGCCTTCGTCCTTGTACCGATGGCTGACGTGGCGCCGGATTGGCGCCATCCGGTTCTGGGCAAGACCGTGGTTGAGCTGCTGGCAGATCTGCCGCCCGAGGACGTGGCCGGAGTTAAGCCGTTATTGCCGTGAAACAGGGGATTTCCTGCTTGTCAAGCGCGGGAAACGCGCCTAGATACGTCCTTTCTGGACAAGGTTGCACTTTGGAGAGTCGCTTATGGCCCGCGTGACGGTAGAAGACTGCGTAGACAAGGTTCCGAACCGGTTCGAGCTGGTATTGCTCGCCGCTCACCGCGCGCGCGAAATCTCTGCAGGCGCGCCGATCACCGTGGATCGGGACAACGACAAGAACCCGGTCGTTTCGCTCCGCGAGATCGCCGACGAAACACAGAGCGCCGATGGCCTGCGGGAGCGCCTGATCGAGGCCAACCAGACTCAGATTGAAGTCGACGAGCCCGAAGACGACCAGATGGCGCTGCTGATGGGGGCCGAATCGGACCGCCCAGCCGAAGACGACATGTCGGAGGAACGCCTGCTACGTGCCCTGATGGAGGCGCAGGGGCAGGGCTGAGCGCGCCGCGCGAAAGGATGCGGACAGGATGATTTCTGTTGACGATCTGATTGCGCTGGTCCGCAACTACAACCCCAAGACCAATGTCGAGCGCATTACCCGGGCTTATGAGTTCGGGCGCAGAATGCATGACGGCCAGTTCCGACATTCTGGCGAGCCGTACTTCACCCATCCCGTCGCCGTCGCCGCCATTCTGACCGAACAGCGGTTGGACGATGCCACCATCATCACCGCGCTGCTGCACGACACGATCGAGGACACCAAGGCCAACTATGGTCAGGTGTCCGAGTTGTTCGGCGAAGAGGTGGCGATGCTGGTCGATGGTGTGACTAAGCTGACCAATCTGCAACTCTCGTCGCGCGAGACCAAGCAGGCCGAGAACTTCCGCAAACTTTTTATGGCCATGTCCAAGGACCTGCGGGTGATCCTGGTCAAGCTGGCCGACCGTCTGCACAACATGCGCACGATCAAGGCGATGCGCCCGGAAAAGCAGGTGATCAAGGCGCGCGAGACCATGGATATCTATGCCCCGCTTGCCGGCCGCATGGGCATGCAGTGGATGCGCGAAGAGCTGGAGGATCTGGCTTTTCGCGTGCTCAACCCCGAGGGGCGCCAGTCGATCATCCGCCGTTTCATCACGCTGCAACGCGAAACCGGCGACGTGATCCATCGGATCACCGGCGACATGCGGCACGAACTGGAAAAGGCGGGGATCGAGGCAGAGGTGTTCGGGCGCGCCAAGAAGCCCTATTCGATCTGGCGCAAGATGCAGGAAAAGGATCAGGGCTTCTCGCGCCTGTCCGACATTTACGGGTTCCGCATCATCACCGGGTCCGAAGAGGATTGTTACCGCACGCTGGGCGCCATCCATCAGCGCTGGCGCGCGGTGCCGGGCCGGTTCAAGGACTATATCAGCCAGCCGAAATCGAACGGTTACCGGTCGATCCACACCACCGTGTCCGGGCGTGACGGCAAGCGGGTCGAGGTGCAGATTCGGACCCGCCAGATGCATGACGTGGCCGAAACCGGGGTTGCGGCGCATTGGTCCTATCGCGATGGGGTGCGCACCCAGAACCCGTTTGCCGTCGACCCGGCGAAGTGGATCGCGGGCCTGACCGAGCAGTTCGACAACGAGGAAGATCACGAGGATTTCCTCGAAGCGGTCAAGCTCGAGATGTACTCCGACCAGGTGTTCTGCTTCTCGCCCAAGGGCGATGTGGTCAAGCTGCCGCGTGGAGCGACCCCGATCGACTATGCCTATGCGATCCACACCCGGATCGGCCACGCCTGTGTGGGCGCCAAGGTGGACGGCATCCGGGTGCCGCTGTGGACCCGGCTCAAGAACGGCCAGTCGGTCGAGATTATCACCGCCGAAGGCCAGACCCCGCAAGTGAGTTGGCTTGAAATTGCCGTCACCGGCAAGGCCAAGACCGCGATCCGGCGCGCGCTGCGCGAGGTGGACCGCGAGCGGTTCATCAAGCTCGGGCATGAGCTGGCGCGTTCCGCATTTGAACATGTAGGGCGCAAGGCCACCGACAAGGCGCTGGACACGGCGGCCAAGCACCTGAGGCTCAAGAACCGGGATGAGTTGCTGGCCCGGCTTGGGTCGGCCGAATTGACGGCGCATGATGTGGTGCAGGCGGTCTATCCGGAGCTTGCGCCCGACCATGGCGATGCCATTCCGCCAAGGCGGGCCGTGATCGGCCTGGAACCGGGGCAAAGCTTTGACCGCGCGCCCTGTTGTCAACCGTTGCCTGGCGAACGCATTGTCGGGATTACCTATCGCGGCAAAGGGGTGGTGGTGCACGCCATAGATTGCGAGAAGCTGAGCGAGTTCGAGGACCAGCCGGGGCGCTGGGTCGATCTCCATTGGCACTCGGGTACGCATCCGGCGGTCTATGGTGCGACCCTGGAACTGACCATTGGCAACGATGCGGGTGTTCTGGGGCGTATTTGCACATTGATCGGCGAGAAGAAGGCGAATATCTCCAACCTGGAATTTATTGACCGCAAGCCGGATTTCTACCGGTTGATGATCAGTGTCGAATTGCGTGATGTCGAACAGTTGCACTCATTGATGCTGACGCTTGAAGCGGAAAGCGATGTGGCCTCGGTCGAACGCTACAGGGAAAAGGCCAAGGCAGGCGCCGCGGTGAACTAAGGGTCAGAGGGTACGGAAAGGACGTCCACGCGTGGTTTTCAAGCGCCGAGATCGCCGGTCCCTGCTGCAGGTGCTGTGGGAACTGATCTGGCCGCGCGGCGGTTGGACCCGGGCTTTTCACTACGTCAAACACAGGGTCCGCCGGTTGCCGGACCGGCCCGAGCGCATAGCCCGTGGCGTGGGGGCTGGAGTCTTTGCCTCGTTTACCCCATTCTACGGGATGCACTTCGTCATCGCGATCGTCTTGGCGCGGCTGATCAACGGCAACATCCTGGCTAGCCTCAGCGGGACGTTCTTCGGCAATCCGCTGACCTATGTGCCGATTGGCGTCATCTCGCTGCAAACCGGGCATTTCATTCTCGGAACCCATTTCGAGGAAGGCTCGGAACACGGTCTCATGGGCAAGTTCGCCAGTGCGGCGGGCGATCTCAAGAACAACTCCATTGCCCTGTTCACCGATCAGACCGCCGACTGGCACGCCTTGAAGCTCTTCTATGACGAGGTGTTCTACCCCTACATGATCGGCGGGATTCTCCCCGGAATCGTCGCCGCCGTGGTCTGTTACTACCTTAGCCTGCCATTGATCCGCACGTACCAGCAGCGTCGGCGTGCCAAGATCAAGGCCAAGTTCCAGGCGATCAAGAAAAAGGCCGAGGCCGCCCTGCCAAACCCCAGGAAACCCGGCTAGGGTCGGCCACAAGCGAGTCGGAAAGGAACCCCCTGATGTCTGCTGAACAACTGCGTCTTGGCGTGAACATTGACCATGTGGCGACGGTGCGAAATGCGCGTGGCGGCGCCTATCCCGACCCGATCCGCGCCGCCAAAATCGCCGAACAGGCGGGCGCGGATGGCATCACCGCGCATCTGCGCGAGGATCGCCGCCATATCACCGATGCCGATATCGACGGGTTGATGGCGGCGCTGAGCGTGCCGCTGAACTTCGAGATGGCCGCCACTGACGAGATGCAGAAGATCGCGCTCCGCCACAAGCCGCACGCGGTCTGCATCGTGCCGGAAAAGCGCGAGGAACGCACCACCGAAGGCGGGCTTGAGGTTGCGCGCGAGGAAAACCGGCTGGCCCATTTCATCGCCCCCCTGCGCGAGGTCGGCTGCCGTGTCTCGATTTTCATCGCCGCCGACCAACGGCAGATCGAGGCCGCGCACCGGATCGGCGCGCAGGTGATCGAACTGCATACCGGCGCCTATTGCGACGCCCATGCCGAGGGCGACTATGCCGCGCGCGACCGCGAGTTGGAGGCCCTGCGCGAGATGTCGGCCTTTGCCCATTCGCTGGGTCTTGAGGTGCACGCGGGCCACGGGCTGACCTATGAAACGGTGCAGCCGATCGCGGCCTTTCCCGAGGTGCGCGAACTCAACATTGGGCATTTCCTGATCGGTGAGGCGATCTTTATGGGCCTTGAACCGGCGGTTCGCCAGATGCGCCGCCTGATGGACGAGGCGCGCGCGTGAGCCGTCAACGGTCGCCATTGCTGGCGATACTGGGCTTTCCGGTTCGCGTGGTGAGAAGCCTGCCGCGCACCCTGCTGGCCCTGCTGGTGATTGGCGGATTGGTGTTCAACATTCTGACGTTAACCGTTTCCGGCGCATTTACTGCCGCGTCCGGGATCCTGTCGGCGGCGGGTTTGTCAACCGTTGCCGCCCGAGAATCCGCCGAGGCGGCGCTGCGCCGGGAAGCAGCGGACAAGGCCAACCGCGAAGCACTTGAGCGCGCCACGCGAGAGGCATCGGAAAAAGCTGCGCGCGAGGCACGCGAGACGGCGCTGCGCGAAGCGGCTGAACGTCGTCTCGCGGTGAACCGTGTTGCGGCCTCGACTCGGGACGCAATCGGCGACCGCCTCGCAAGGCAGGCCGCACGCAACTCGGCATCGGTGTTTGCCGAGGCGATCCCCGTCGTCGGTGTGGGCGTCATCGCTGCTGCGCTTGTGCTGGAAGTCAAGGACAGCTGCGACACGGCCCGCGACATGACTGCGCTTGTTGCGGCCATCGAGACTGAGGGCGACGCCCAAGCGGCGCGAGAGGCGGCAGCAGCGGCATTCGACTGCGCGGACCTGATTCCGAACTATGATGACCTGCCCACGAAAGATCAAATATGGGGCGAAGTCAGTTCGGCGCCGGAGAAGGCCTGGGACAAAGCAACCGGTTACTATGACACACTGGCAGGTGCGGACTGGTCGGCAGTCGTGGGCAATGTCGGCACATATGCCGTTAGCTGGGGCGAAAATGCTGCCTCTGTCCTTAACAACTGGGTTGAATACTGGTTCAACAGCGCGTCGGAGGTTCAGGAATGATCCTTGGCATCGGCACCGATCTGGCCAATATCGAGCGGATCGAGCGCACGCTCGACCGCTTTGGCGACCGCTTCCGCAACCGGGTCTTTACCGAGACCGAACAGCGCAAGGCCGAGCGCCGCTCTGACACCGCCGGCACCTATGCCAAGCGCTGGGCCGCGAAAGAGGCCTGTTCCAAGGCTCTGGGCACCGGCCTGCGTATGGGTATCAGCTGGCGCGACATGGCGGTCACAAATCTGCGCAGCGGCCAGCCGGTCATGCATGTCACCGGCTGGGCGGCGAAGCGCCTGCGCGAGATGACACCTGACGGGCATGAGGCGATCATCCACGTTACCCTGACCGACGATCATCCCTGGGCACAGGCCTTTGTCGTGATCGAGGCGCGCCCCAGCGCCGATCAGGGTGGGGCAAGCTTGACTTACCCGACCCCGCCACGCATGTAGCCCCACGAAACGCCCGCTGAAACTGGAGAGCCGAATGGCCAGCAAAGCCAAGTCAGGAAATTCCTTTGTCGAGACGATCAAGACGATTGTTTACGCGCTGCTGATCGCCGGTGTCTTCCGCACCCTGTTCTTCCAGCCATTCTGGATCCCCTCGGGCTCGATGAAGGAAACACTGCTGATCGGCGATTTCCTGTTCGTCAACAAGATGGCCTATGGCTATTCCTATGCCTCGTGTCCCAGCCTGATCATCCCGCGCTTCGGTATCGACATCGACGCCGAAGACGTGTGCGGCTGGATGAAGGGCGACAATACACGCATCCTGGGCGGTACGCCGGAACGGGGTGACGTCGTGGTGTTTCGCCACCCGGTTTCGGGGCGCGATTTCATCAAGCGGCTGATCGGCCTGCCGGGGGACCGAATCCAGGTCAAGGATGGCGTGCTGCATATCAATGACACCGCGGTCCAGCTTGAGGATAACGGGGTTTTCGAGGAAACCGCCGAGGCACAGGGGCCACAGCGCCTGCGGCCACGCTGCGAGAACGGACCGGTGGGCGACGGTGGCGTCTGCCAGAAATCCCGCCAGATCGAGACCTTGCCAAACGGCGTCAGCCACAAAATCCTGAACATCGGTAATCAGGCGTCCGATCACACCGGTGTCTATACGGTGCCCGAGGGATACTATTTCTTCATGGGGGATAACCGCGACAACTCCAGCGACAGCCGTCTGCCGCAGTCAGCCGGTGGGGTCGGTTATGTGCCCTATGAGAATCTGATCGGTCGGGCCGACCGCATCATGTTCTCCTCCGCTGGCCGCTCGATGCTGTTTTTCTGGACCTGGCGCAGCGACCGCTTCTTCAAGGGGGTCGAGTGAAACTGTCAGCTGACATGTCTGCCTTTCAGGATCGGCTTGGCTATGAGTTTGCCCGGCCGGAACTGCTGGTGCGTGCATTGACGCATGGTTCGATATCCTCGTCCACACGCGCCGATAATCAGCGGTTGGAGTTTCTGGGCGACCGGGTGCTGGGGCTGGTGATGGCCTCGGCCTTGCTTGAGGCAGACAAAGCCGCAACCGAAGGCCAGCTTGCGCCACGTTTCAACGCGCTGGTGCGCAAGGAGACTTGCGCCGATGTGGCGCGGCAGATCGATCTGGGCGCGGTGCTGAAGCTCGGCCGGTCCGAGATGATGTCGGGCGGCCGACGCAAACAGGCTCTCCTGGGCGACGCGATGGAGGCGGTGATTGCCGCGATCTACCGCGACGGCGGGTTCGAGGCCGCGCAAGAGGTCATTCTGCGGCTTTGGGGTGCGCGTATCCATCAGGTCGAAGCCGATGCCCGGGACGCCAAGACCGCACTTCAGGAATGGGCGCAGGCACGCGGGCAGAAACCGCCCGCTTACGACCTCGTGTCCCGCTCGGGACCCGACCACGCGCCGGTGTTCACCATCGTGGTGCGTCTGACTGATGGCGGTGAGGCAAAGGCAACTGCCGGGTCGAAACGCCAGGCCGAACAATCCGCCGCGCGGGCCCTGCTGGACCGTCTCGAAGGCGAGGCGGGCTGATGCTTCGCGCGGCGCTGTTGCTGCCGGTGGTGTCGCTCATTCAATGCGGGCAGGATGAGACCGTGGCCGCTTATGGTGCTGGCGGGCGGGAGTGGGTCCTGCGCAGTATCGACGGTACTGAGTTCCCCGCTTTCGCCGCGCTTGAATTCCCGGAGGCCGGGCGTGTCGCGGGGCAGGGGCCTTGCAACGGGTATTCCGCCACGCTGGACGTCCCTTACCCCTGGTTCGAACTCCGCGATCTTGCGGCCACACGCGCGGCCTGTCCCGATCTGGAGGCCGAAGGCACCTTCTTTGCTGCCTTGATGGCGATGGAGCAGTCCGAGGTTTCCGGCGGTATTCT
The DNA here is from genome assembly GCF_025751555.1 of Ruegeria aquimaris. Lineage (GTDB taxonomy): Bacteria > Pseudomonadota > Alphaproteobacteria > Rhodobacterales > Rhodobacteraceae > Ruegeria_B > Ruegeria_B aquimaris. The sequence goes on along the minus strand of NZ_JAOWLB010000009.1, from coordinate 39,377 downwards.
GATCCTGCGGAACGAGGCCGGACACGAAATGCTGTTCAACGCGGTCGACTGACAAGATCGACAAACCGCCTCCGCGCCTCGGGCAGGGGGCGGTCGCCCAACGAGGGAGCCAGCCGGTTCTCCATGAAATATCCGGTGGTGCCCAAAGCTTCGGCAATCTCGGTATCGGGGGCCGGACCCTGCCCGCGCAGACAGGGGGGCAGCGGCAGCAAGCGGTCGGCCCATACCCCCGCCGCCGCAGCGCTCACCGCGCGCCCGGTGCGCGGTGAAACGAACACCAGATCTTCGGTTGTACCGGTCACCGCGCAGGCCCTCAGATCAAGGCCGAAGCCAAGCTCCTCCAGCAGACCAAGTTCCCAGCGCAGATAGGCCAGGGGCCAGATCTCGTCCTGTCCCAGCAGGTCGAGCAGTCGCTCGCTCTGCCGATAGAGATTTGGATGCGGCTCCCGTTCGGGCAGGCAAAAGGACAAAAGCGCGGTCACCGCATTGAGACCCGCCAGCGCCATCTGCCCGGACATGGCCGCAGCCGCCCGCGACCGTAGCGGTTCGACCGTGAAACTGCCGATGTGATCCTCCAGCCGGGCCCGCCAGGATACATCCAGTTGCGCGCCCGGTTGCAGGATCGGCGCAATCTTGCGGCTGGTTCCACCGCGCACCACCCCTGCGTGACGGCCATGTTCCTGTGTAAAGACCTCGATGATCGCCGAGGTCTCTCCGTGGCGGCGCACAGCCAGCAATATACCCTGATCGCGCCAGTCCACTTGGCCCCCCTGAACATGCCGACAGAATGACCGCAGGCGGCAGTCGGCTGCAAGGGTGGTTATCCCAACCCGTCTTCGTCCAACAGGTGGCGGCCCTGCCGGTCCTCGACTTCGATCACCCAAAGGTCAGGGTCGAAACCCCGTTGCCGGGCGATGGCGGCATCCACATCCGCCTCGCCGCCCGCGGCCAATTCCGTCCATTTGCGGGCCCCGGTCATCAGGTCGTATTCCCGGTGCAGCGCGACTGCGCGCCCATCGAGCGTGTTCAGCTTGACCAGGACGGCACCGGCGGTGTTGTCGCCATGGGCGGTGACAAAGGCCGGGATATCGTTGAACCTGAGCCGGGCAATATATGCGTGCACCCAGAATTCCGCCGTCAGTCGTGCCATGCGCTGCCCTTCGGCCCAATGCCGTCAGTTGCCGTCCTTGAAATCGAGGCCCATCTCGGAATAGCGCTCGGCCTCTTCCAGCCAGTTGGGGCGCACCTTGACCTGAAGGAAGAGGTGGATCTTGCGGTCCAGGAACTCTTCCAGTTCGGCCCGCGCCGCCTGGCCCACTGCCTTGACGGTTTCGCCGCGCTTGCCCAGCACTATACCCTTGTGGCCGTCGCGCATGACATAGATCACCTGGTCGATCCGGGCCGAGCCATCCTTGCGCTCTTCCCAGTTCTCGGTCTCGACGGTCAGTTGATAGGGCAGCTCCTGATGCAGGCGCAGGGTCAGCTTCTCGCGGGTGATCTCGGCTGCGATCATCCGCATCGGCAGATCGGCGATCTGATCCTCGGGATAGAGCCAGGGGCTTTCGGGCAGTTCCGCCGCCAGCCATTTGCGCAGGTCCGCGACCCCGTGGCCACGCTCGGCCGAGATCATGAAAGTGCGCGCAAATTCAAAACGCGCGTTCAGCGCCTCGGAAAGGCTCAACAGCTTTTCCGCAGGCACCCGGTCGATCTTGTTGATGGCCAGCGCCACGGTGCGGCCCTTGGCGATCTCGGTCAGACCTTCGAGGATGCGCTCGACCCCTTCGGTGATGCCGCGATGCGCCTCGACCATCAGAACCACGATATCGGCATCCGCAGCACCCCCCCAGGCTGCGGCGACCATGGCGCGGTCAAGCCGCCGACGCGGCTGGAACAGGCCCGGCGTGTCGACAAAGACGATCTGCGCCTCGCCCTCCATCGCGACGCCGCGAATGCGGGTGCGCGTGGTCTGCACCTTGTGAGTGACGATCGAGACCTTGGCCCCGACCATGCGGTTCAACAGGGTCGATTTGCCCGCGTTGGGCTCTCCGATCAGGGCGACAAATCCGGCACGTGTGGTCATGGGCGGGTCCTGGTTGCAAGTCGCACCCTCTACAAGGTTTTGCCGGGTCTCGCCAGAGGCAAAAGCCATGTCAGCGACCAGAGGGCGCATTGCGGATGTCGGCCGCCCATGCCAGCCTGTGGCTCAGGTCCAGCCAACTGACAGCCCGGCCTCTTTCCCAATTGCAGAAATGAGGTGTCGCATGTTTCGTCGCGATCTGTTGTTTGGAGGCGCCGCCCTGTTGGGGGCCGCCGGCTTGGCGCATCTGGGATCCGCCATGGCCCCACACGGGATGCAGGAGTTGGTGGTTCAGCAAGCTACCTACCAGCTACGCCACCAGCAGACGGCGGGCATGGTCAGCCTGTCGTCCGATGCGCCGCCGCCGGTTCTGTACGGGCGGCAGGGGCAAGAGATGCGGTTCACTGTCCGCAACACGCTGGACGACTACACCGCGATGCATTGGCACGGGCTGCGGATCGCCAATGCGATGGACGGGGTGCCCTATCTGACCCAGATGCCGATCGGCCCGGGAGAGGGGTTCGCATATGCCTTCACCCCGCCCGATGCGGGTACGTATTGGTATCACCCTCATTGCATGACGATGGAGCAGATGGCCCATGGCCTGACCGGGGTGATAGTCATCGCCGATGCCGAGGATCCGGGGTTTGACAGCGAAGAGGTCATAAATCTGCGCGATTTCCGGCTGGATGCGGCGGATGCCTTCCTGCCTGCCTATACAGCGCGCGGCGCGGCGCGCGGGGGCACCATGGGCAATGTCCAGACTGCCAACTGGCGGCAGGGGCCGGTCTATGACCATGGCGCCGGGTCGCTGGTGCGGCTGCGGGTGGTCAATACCGACACGACCCGCATCTACAGACTCTATCTCGATGGTGGCACGGCGCGGATCATCGCCTGGGATGGGCACCCGGTCAGCGTCGAGTTGCCGGTACCGCGCATGGGCGCGCCGCTGCTGCTGGCGCCCGGTCAACGGGTCGACCTCGCGGTGGTCATGCCGGTGGAGGAGGGGCAGCAGGTCGACCTCATGGCCGATCTACCCGGCCAGCCGCCCCGGCTGATGGCGGGGCTGCGCGCGGTGGGGTCTGGCCCCAAGCGCGCTTTGGCCGAGTTGAAGTCGCTGGCCCAGAACCCGCTGTCGCAACCTGATCTCGACCGCGCCGAGCTGCACGAATTCGTCTTTGGCTGGACCCCAGAGGGGAACGCGCCCAATGACGGGTTCTGCGGCACGATGGGCTATTCGTTCTGGTCGATCAATCGCGCAGCCTGGGCTGGTGATGCGGCGACGGGCACGGCGCCGCTGGCGGTGCTGGAACGCGGCAAGAGCTATGTTCTGCGGCTGCGCAACGAATCGCCCAACCTTCATCCGATCCACCTGCACGGGCTGGCCTTCGTGCCGATCGCGTCGAACCGGCGCAGCCTGCCGCCGCTCTGGACCGATACGATGCTGCTGTTGAAGGACGAGGTGATCGACATCGCGCTGGTGGCCGACAATCCGGGCGACTGGGCGTTCCATTGCCATGTGATCGAGCATCAGAAGACCGGGCTGACCGGGTTCCTGCGGGTAACCTGAGGCAACGAAAAAGCCCGGCACCGGGCCGGGCTTTTCAAACCATTGAGGATGGATCAGCCCAGCAGGCGGCGGGCGATCACCTGGGCCTGAATCTCGGCGGCCCCTTCAAAGATGTTCAGGATGCGCGCATCGCAGAGCACGCGGCTGATCTTGTACTCCAGCGCAAAGCCATTGCCGCCATGGATCTGCAAGCCGTTGTCGGCCGCGGCCCAGGCCACGCGGGCGCCCAGCAGCTTGGCCATCCCGGCCTCGAGATCGCAGCGGTGGCCGTGATCCTTTTCCCAGGCGCTGAAATAGGTCAGCTGGCGCGCGATCATGATCTCGACCGCCATCATCGCCAGCTTGCTGGAGACGCGGGGAAACGCGATCAGGGCGCGGCCGAACTGCTTGCGGTCCTGCGCATATTGCATCGCGATATCCAGCGCCGATTGCGCCACGCCGATGGCGCGGGCGGCGGTCTGGATGCGGGCGCTTTCAAAGGTCTCCATCAGCTGTTTGAAGCCCTTGCCCTCTTCACCGCCCAGCAGGTTCTCGCCCTTGACGTGGAACCCGTCAAAGCCAAGCTCGTATTCCTTCATGCCGCGATAACCCAGAACCTCGATCTCGCCACCGGTCATGCCAGGGGTGGGGAAGGGCTCGGCATCGGTGCCCGGCGTCTTTTCCGCCAGGAACATGGAAAGGCCACGGTAATCGGTGGTGTTGGGGTCGGTGCGCGCCAACAGCGTCATCACATGGGTGCGCGCGGCATGGGTGATCCAGGTCTTGTTGCCGGTGACCTTGTAATCGCCGTTCTCGTCCTTGACCGCGCGGGTGCGCAGACTGCCAAGGTCCGAACCGGTGTTCGGCTCGGTAAACACGGCGGTGGGCAGGATCTCGGCGCTGGCGATGCGGGGCAGCCAGCTGGCCTTCTGCTCGTCGGTGCCGCCTGCGATGATCAGTTCGGCGGCAATCTCGGAGCGGGTGCCCAGCGAGCCGACGCCGATATAGCCACGGCTGAGTTCCTCGGACACCACCACCATCGACGCTTTCGACAGGCCAAAGCCGCCGAATTCCTCTGGGATGGTCAGGCCGAACACACCCATCTCGGCCAGTTCCTCGATGACTTCCATCGGGATCAGCTCGTCCTTGAGGTGCCAGTCATGGGCAAAGGGTTCTACCTTTTCCACCGCGTAGCGGCGGAACTGGTCGCGGATCATCTCCAACTCTTCGTCCAGACCCGAGGCACCGTACATGGTGGCGCCGGCCTGATCCTGCATCAGCTCGACCAGACGGGTGCGGGCGGCCTGTGTATTGGCCTGCGCCATCAGGGTCTGCACTTCGGCGGCCTGGAAGCCCGACAGCGCGTCCCAACCCAGGCCCAGGTCCTGAAGCCGGACCACCTCGCCCTGGTTCATCGGTATGCCACCGGCCATCTGGTGCAGGTACTCGCCAAAACCGATCTGGTGGATCAGCTTTTCGATCTCGCCGAACTTGCCCTCGGCCTGCAACGCCTCGGCCCAGCGCTGCATCTGGCGCAGCGATTGCTGATAGGTGGCCAGCCAGGACAGGCCATGCGCGGCGGTCTGGTTGGCGTCGATCAGGGCCCCGGACACGCGGCCGCCTTCGCTCACCATCTCGCGCACGGAGTCGCGGGCGCGCTCGAACAGCGCATCCACCGGGGCAAGCGCCGCGCCGGTCAGGCGCAGAAGGTCGGGCAATAGAACGGTTTGCGTGGTCATCGTCATCGGGTCCTGTCCGTCATGGGCCATGAATCACATCCTCTCGTGGTCCGTCCGGTCATATCATTTTGCACATGCAGCGCAACAAAAATGCGCAATTTACCCTTAAAACGTTTCAATGTTGCGTTTGAAATTTTGCAGTGCAGCGCCGGTTCAGAGTGCTATGAGGGGGTATGATGAGCATTCTCGACCTGCTTTCGCTTCAAGACTGGGTCCTTGCCGTTGTGATCGTGCTGCTGGCCGGTTGCATCAAGGGCATGGTCGGTTTTGCCATGCCGATGATCTCGATTTCGGGGCTCAGCATGGTGCTGCCGCCAGACTGGGCTCTGGCGGGTTTGATCATGCCGACCCTTGTGACCAACGGCATGCAGGCCTTGCGACAGGGTACATCGGCGGCAATGGCTTCCGTGAAACGCTTTCGCGTGTTCCTGATTGTGGGCTTCGTATTCCTTTTGGTCAGTGCTCAATTGGTCACCCAGGTCGCGCCAGAAACCTTCCTGCTGATGATCGCGGTTCCGGTGGTTCTGTTTGCAGGGATGCAACTGCTTGGGCTGGGCTTCACCCTGTCGCGGCAATCGCTTCCGGTGGAAGCTTGCGTGGGGGCCGTGGCCGGGGCTGTTGGCGGCATGTCCGGTGTCTGGGGGCCGCCCACGGTCGCTTATCTGACCGCGTTGAACACGGAAAAGCGGGATCAGATGCGGATCCAGGGCGTCATATACGGTCTGGGTGCGCTGGGTTTGGTTGGCGCTCATCTGGTATCCGGAATTCTGCGGGCCGAAACGATACTGTTTTCGTGTTTTCTGGTGGTTCCCGCAGTCTTTGGCATGTGGCTTGGCGGGCTGGCCCAGGACCGGATCGATCAGGTCATGTTCCGCAAGATCACCTTGCTGGTGCTTCTGGTTGCGGGCCTCAACCTTTTGCGGCGGGCATTGGTCGGCTAGCCAGCAGGCTGACAACGCCCGTACCCGAACGGCCATCGGGTCAGGACCGTGACATACGCTCAGCGCGGGCGATCGACAAACCGGAACAGGTAGATCAGCGCCAGCAACCCGAAAAACAGGCCGGACATATCGCCGATCAGATAGGCCACGAATTCAACCGCGCTGGTTCCGAAGGCAAGGTTGGTCAGGGCGGACGTCAGAACGGATGTTATTGCACCGACCACCAGAATGCAGATCCAGCAGGGGGATCGCCCGGCCGCGGGAAACAGGTTCCAGCCTGCGGCTCGCAGGGCAAAGAAGGTAACGGGGGCGACGCTCACCGCCACAACCATTGCTGCCAGTCGACTGGGCAGGAATGCGTCCCATCCCGCCACATAGACAAATGCGGCGATCACGCCCGGCAGCAGGGCCGGAATTGCCCGCCATCCCATCAGCCACGCGCTTAATACCCGTACGCCATGCGGCAGGAAAAGCAGGCTGGCGCGGCTGGGATACTCGGGGAACAGAATGTTCTGCACCGGGATCACGATCAGAAAGGTGAACGCCACAGTAAGGAAATACACCGAAGAGGCAATCGTCGTTTCCAGAAGGAACTCGTGCATGCGACCCGTGCGTACCGGCATGAGGCATTCAGAACTTGGGCTGGTTCACGACATAGCACCCTCGGTTCGCCGACGCGCATTGCGACAGGTAGCCCTTGCTCACAAGAGATCTCAGCGCCCGGAAGAATGTCGGGCGCGAAACGTCCGTCAGCAGGGAATGCTCGATCAGGCCAACGGTGCGGACTTGCCTATCATCTTCGAAAAGCTCGCTTGCCGCATAATACAGATCCCGTTCCACCGGGCTTAGATCCTGCAATCCAAGAGACCGCTCCATGCCGTGCACAAGTTTGCGGAGTTCCGCCAGTTTGGAGATCTTATACATGTAATGTCAGTTTTCAGGTTCTGAAGAGGTTTCAATTTTGCCTGTCTTTTGAATACCAAGGTTGAAGTTTTATGCAACCTCGCGCGCCTCGCGTTGTCGGCAGCTGTTTGATGGTATCATGTTGACACCCGCAGCCAATCTCTTACAATCTTAGTACGATATGGCTGCGATTAAATTGTGAGTGGTGGCAGCTGAAAAGCGTTTTCAGATTCTAACGCCCGGTGCCAGCGATGGTGCCGGGCTTTTCTTCAGAAGGCTTCGACCAAGAGACGCAAGGCCACCACTGTCAACAACACCAGCACAATTCGGTCAAAGCTGCGCCGATCGACGAATCGCGCCAGCCACGCGCCAACCGGCATTGCCCCGAACAGGGGTAAACACGCGACCGCGCTGATGGCGAGCCTCTGGGGGGTTAGAATGCCCAGTGTCCAAAGGGTCGGAAGTTGCAGCACGGACATCGACAGGAAAAAGGCCGATATGGTGGCGATGAAAGCGGTGCGTTCCAACCCCAATGAACTGACAAAGGTCAACGAAAGCGGCGCCGAGATGCCCGCGGCCCCCTGCAACACGCCCGAGGCCAGAGCCACTGGACCAACGGCCTTTTCGGCGGTTTGCCAGGGCAGATGCCATGAGGGTCGTGCAAGACGAAAAACCACATACACCAGCGCCATCGCCGCGACGCATCCCATCAGCAATCGCGACGGCAGGCTGGCCAGAGCCAGGCTGCCGATTGCTGCACCTGTGGCGGCGGCAACCATCATGGTCAGCACAAAGCGGCGCGATGGCAAGTCTGCGCGATACCGCCAGAGCTGCCAGAGGTTGGACAGAAAGGCGGGCAATGCGAACACCGCGACAGCGAATGGGACGCCATAGTAAATCGACATGATGGGCACGGCGATTACCGGAGTGCCTGCTCCTATTGCCCCCTTCAACAAGCCACCGGCCGCAAAGGCGACAAAGGCCATTACCAGTCCTTCTTCCACGTACATGCCCCTTGTTCTCAGACAGATGTGCCATCACCTCACCGCCGCGGTTTTCGAGTTTCGAACGGAGTGTCTCGTCCCATGATCTCTGCCTTGCTTGTCTTGGCACGGTGTCATTCGACTTTGGCCCTGACCTCCGGATGAGCCTCCAACTTTTGCGCAGGCTCTTCAAGACTGACGAACCGGTCTGACATATAGAGGCGCTTCGGCATCAGAACACGCCACTGCATCGGTTGCCGGACATCTGCCACGCGCAGCTGGTTGAAAGGCCTACAGCCGACGGGTCCCAGGTGACTTCAAGGAGAGGACGTGGTGGGTGATGAGAGACTCGAACTCCCGACATCTTCGGTGTAAACGAAGCGCTCTACCAACTGAGCTAATCACCCCTGCGCAGCGGATTTAGCCAAGCCGGATCGCGGGCGCAAGGGGGCTTGGCCAAAAACTGTCTTTCGCAATCACCATCAGCCGCCGACGTCTTCAGGCGCGATGGCGACCGATTTGATGACGGCATGGCATTCCGTACCAACGTTCAGATCCAGCGCGGCGGCCGAGCGCCGTGTGATCCGTGCAAGAACTGTGCCGGCCTGAGTGCGGATCGACACCAAGGCGCCCGGACCCTCGCCTGAGCGGATCTGAACCACCGTACCGGGCAGGATGTTCAGCGCCGACAATCCCTCTGGCCTGGCCCGGGACAAGATAACCTCCTGCGCCGCGACCCGCAGGCGCAGGGCCGTGCCCACGGGATGCACGCTGCCGGGCAGGAACAGGCGGACGCCTCCGGCGTCCAACTCGCAAAGACCATCCTCGTGATGGGCCACCACGGTGCCCAGCAAGACGGCACCGGCCGCACGCGCGCCCAATGGGGTGACGGACGGGTCGCTCAGAACCTCGGCCGCCGTGCCTTGCCGGACAACCCGGCCGTCCTGCAACACCACAACAGTGGTCGCCAGGCGGGCCACTTCGGCTGCGGAATGTGTGACATAGAGAATTGGGATCGCAACCTCGTCACGCAGGCGCTCGAAATAGGGCAGGATCTCGGCCTTGCGGGCCTCGTCCAGCGCGGCCAGCGGCTCATCGGCCAGAATGGCGCGGGGCGCGGACAACAGCGCCCGGCCCAAGGCCACCCTTTGCCGTTCCCCGCCCGAGAGCGCGCCCGGACGGCGCTGCAGCAGCGGGCCGATGCCCAGCATCTCGATCACGCGCTCTTCGGGTTCGATGGCGCTGCCTCGGGGCGCGAAACGGCGGCCATAGACAAGGTTCTGGTGCACGCTCAGATGCGGAAACAGGCGGGCATCCTGAAACACGTACCCCAGGCGGCGCCGATGTGGCGGCAACCAGAGGCCCTGGTCGCTATCCTGCAATGTTAGATCGCCCAGTGATATCCGCCCCCTGACGGGCTTCATCAGGCCCGCGACGGCATTCACCACCGTGGTTTTTCCGCTGCCGGACCGACCAAACAGGACGGTCACACCGGGCGGGGCCGAAAACGCCAGGTCCAGCGTCAGGGCGTCGAGGGGTTGGTACATTTCAACCGTCAGTTTCATTGTCCACCCACCCGCCGTGCGGCCCGGCGTGCCACGCTTTCCGACAAGAGCAGCGCGCCCAGCGCCAGCACGATGGAGATTGCAACAAGACGTGCAGCGGTGGTTTCGCCGCCTGGAACCTGAAGAAATGCATAGATGGCCGAGGGGATGGTCTGCGTCTGACCCGGAATATTGGAGACAAAGGTGATGGTTGCGCCGAACTCCCCCATCGCTTTGGCAAAGCCCAGGATCGCCCCGGCGATCAGGCCGGGCAGGATCAGCGGCAGGGTGACGGTGACAAAGACCCAGACCCGCGATGCGCCCAATGTTGCGGCGGCCTGTTCCAGCCGGGGATCGACCGCCTCGATCGACAGGCGGATGGCGCGCACCATCAGGGGAAAGCCCATCACCGCCGCCGCCAGTGCCGCCCCGGTCCAGTTGAAGGCCAGCGTCAGGCCAAGCGATTGCAGTAGGCGTCCTGCGGCCCCCGCCGGACCAAAGACCATCAACAGCACATAACCGGTAACCACCGGCGGCATGATCAGCGGCAGATGCACCAGCCCGTTCAGCAGCGCCCGTCCGGGAAACCGCCAGCGGGCCAGGGCATGCGCAGCCAGCATGGCCAACGGCAACGACAGAAGGGTTGCCCAGGCGGAGACCTTCAAAGACAGGGTTACGGCCTGCCATTCATCTGGGCCAAGCATCGCCATTCGCTAGTTTCCGACCGGCAGGAACCCGTGCCGGGAAAAAACCGCCTGCGCCTCGGGGCCGAAGAGATAGGTGAGAAAGTCCCGTGCCGGATCGGTGACACGCCCGGTAACCAGCGCCGCCGGATAGCGGATTGGCGGGTGACTGTCCTCGGGAAAGGTGGCGATGATGCTCACTTGCGGCTCGGCCAGCGCATCCGTGGCATAGACGATACCCAGCGGCGTTGCACCGGTAGCCACCAGCGCAAGCGCGGCCCGGACATTGTCGGTCTGTGCAACCCGGGGCTCCACGAGACTCCAAAGGCCCAGATTGCCGAGCGCGGCCTTGCCATAGATGCCAGCGGGCACCGCATCGACGAGCGCCATCGCGACTCGCCCGGTATCGCGCGCCAGCGCGGGCGCCAGTTCGGACGGTTTCTGACGGGGAGGCCCCACCAGCACCAACCGGTTCGAAAGCAGGTCGCGGCGCGACGTTGCGACGATATGGCCCTGCGCCTCCAGACTGTCCATCCACTCTGCGTTGGCCGAGATGAACAGATCCGCCGGTGCCCCCAGCCCGATCTGGCGGGCAAGCACCGAGGACCCCGCAAAGGAAACCACCACCTCATGGCCGGTTTCCGCTTCGAAACCGGCGCTCGCTTCGTCCAGCGCGGTTTTCAGGCTGGCGGCGGCAAAAACCGTGATCCGATCCGCAGCGGCAGGGCCAGCCAGCAGCAGGGCGCAAAGTGCGACCCGGATCAGAGGGGCAAAGGTGGGCAAGAACGGTCTCCTGCAAGCGATATGTCCGAGTGGAAATATCGCCCCGTGCCGGGGCGGGTGCAAGACCTAAACGCCCCTGTCCTTTGGTCGCAGGAGGGCGGTCAGCCGGTCGACATGGGGCTGGCCAGCACTGTGCGCGGCACTCTCATAGTCGCGATAGGCGGCCAGTACCGCCGTGCCGGTCTGGGTCAGGGTGGCGCTTCCGCCCTGCGCCCCACCGCGCGATCGGACAACCAGCGGCGCGCGAAACATCGCGTTCATCGTCTCGACCAGTTGCCAGGCGCGCTTGTAGCTCATCCCCATGGCCCGGCCCGCCGCGGCGATTGAGCCGGTGTCCCGGATATGCTCCAGCAACTCCGCCTTGCCGGGTCCGACCATCTCGCCCTCGTCGAAAACGATGCGCAGTTTCTGGACGGGCTGGGGGCGGGTATCGGTCATGCCCGAGAGTCTGCCGCTCTTTTGCGGCAGCGGCAAGGGCGGTCCTGTCCTTAACCGGCAAGCCTTTGAGGCGTTGCCATCAGCGCACCGATGCGGCGACCGGTATCCAGCATCCGGTTGGAAAAGCCCCATTCGTTGTCATACCAGCTGACCACCCGCACCAGCCCGTCGGCGGTGACGCTGGTCTGGGCGGCGGCAAAGCACGAGGAATGGCTGTCATGGTTGAAATCGACCGAGACAAGCGGATCCTCTTCATAGGCAAGGATACCGGCCAGCGGTCCCTCGGCGGCGGCGCGGATAGCTGCATTCACCGCCTCGCGGGTCGCCGGACGCTCGGGCACAAAGCTCAGATCGACCAGCGAGACATTCGGCGTCGGCACCCGGATCGCCGAGCCTTCGAGCCGGCCCTTGAGATGCGGCAGCACCTCGGAAATGGCGCGCGCCGCGCCGGTCGAGGTGGGGATCATCGACACCGATGCCGCCCGCGCGCGGTAAAGATCGCGATGGGCGGTGTCATGGGTCGGCTGGTCGCCAGTATAGGCGTGGATAGTGGTCATGTAGCCGGTCTTGATGCCAAAGGCGCGGTCCAGCACCATCGCCACCGGGGCCAGGCAGTTGGTGGTGCACGAGGCATTCGACACGATCAGATCATTGGCCGTCAGCGTATTGTCGTTGACACCAAAGACCACGGTACGGTCCGCTTCCTTGCCGGGGGCCGAGATCAGCACCCGTTTCGACCCGTTCTCCAGATGCCGCGCGGCCTGTTCGCGCACAGTGAACAACCCGGTGCATTCATAAGCAATATCGACATCGGACCAGGGCAGATCCTCGGGGTTGCGGATCGCTGTCAGGCGAATGCTGTTGCGGCCCACGATCATGCGATCACCCTCGACCAGCACCCGTGCCCGCAGGCGGCCATGTACGCTGTCATATTTCAGCAGATGCGCCAGGGTCTCGGGGCTGGCCAGATCGTTGATCGCAACCACCTCGATATCCTCGGCGCCGCTTTCGACCAGCGCCCTGAGCACCCCGCGCCCGATGCGTCCAAAGCCGTTGATTGCCACTTTCAGTGTCATGCCGTCCTCCATCCATGCGCGAGTTGGTTCTGTTGAGAATTTGTTAGCGCTAACAAATCGAAAAAGCAACCGCTTTCTGGGACAGTTAAAGGGGTCGTCTGACCCGGTCAGGCGATCCTACAGCTCAAAGATCGGAAAACCGCAGTCTAAAGAAGCTCTTGCCAGCGGTGGCAGGCAACCGCGTGGCCGCTCTCCGTTTGCAACACGGGTTCACGGGCCTTGCAAAGGTCGGTGGCATGCGGACAGCGGGTGTGAAACTTGCACCCAGGTGGCTGGTTGGTAGGCGAGGGAATCTCGCCTTCGAGCTTTTGCGCACGACCCCGGTCATCGGGGTCGAGCGACGGGATCGCCGAGAACAGCGCCTTGGTATAGGGGTGGCGTGGTGCGGCGAACAGTTTTCGCGTCGGCGCGCTTTCCACGATCCGGCCCAGATACATTACCGCCACATGGTCACAGCTATGGGCCACCACGCTCAGGTCGTGGCTGATGAACATATAAGTCAGGCCCAACTCGGACTGGAGGTTTTTCAACAGGTTCAGGATATCGGCCTGGATCGACACATCCAGCGCGGCGACGGATTCGTCGGCCACCACGAAACGCGGCCCCGAGACCAGCGCGCGCGCGATCGAGATCCGCTGCCGCTGCCCGCCCGAAAAAGCGTGTGGAAAGCGCCGCAGATGTTCCAGGTTCAACCGGCATTTCGCGGCAATCTCGCGCACGCGGGCATCGGTTTCCTCGCGCGAGGCGGTCAGCCCCATCACCTCAAGCGGTTCGGCGATGATGTCGCGCACCGTCATGCGCGGGCTGAGCGCGGCGTATGGGTCTTGAAAGATCAGCTGCGCACGTTTGCGGTAATCCTTCAACTCGGTGCCGGACAAGGTGGAGAGGTCGTAACGCACCTCGCCATCGTGATAGGTTGCATGCCCGCCGGTGATCGGCACCGCGTTGAGCAGCGCCCGGCCCAGCGTGGTCTTGCCCGAGCCGCTTTCGCCCACAACGCCAAAGAACGACCCGCGTGGAATACCAATGGAAATCCCGTCCACCGCCTTGAGCGTCTTCTTGTTGAAGAGACGCCCGCCGACGGGAAAGCCCACCGTCAGATCGCGGGTTTCGATCAGCAGTTCCTCGGTCATGCGGCGGTGTCCTGATGGCAGAGATGGCAGGCGGTGCGGTGATGCGGGCCGGTATCGGTCCAGCCGGGCACCGCCGTGCGGCAGATATCACCGATGATCCGGGTGCAGCGGGTGTGGAACACGCAGCCCTCGGGCCGTTCCAGCGGCGAGGGGATGTCGCCCGGCACCGGTTGCAAAGGTTTGTCCAGATCGTCCAGTTGCGGCAGTGCGTCGATCAGGCCCCGGGTATAGGGGTGTTGCGGGTTTCGGATCACCTCGCGCACCGGGCCCTGCTCGACCATGCGGCCCAGATACATCACCGCCACCTTGTCAGCGGTCTGCGCCACCACGCCCAGGTCATGGGTGATAAAAATGATGCCCATGCCGAATTCGGCCACCAGATCCTTCATCAGGTCGATCACCTGCGCCTGGATGGTCACATCGAGCGCCGTGGTCGGTTCATCCGCAATCAACAGTTTCGGCCGCGTCGACAGCGCCATGGCGATCATCGCGCGCTGGCGCATCCCACCCGACAGTTCGAACGCGTATTGGTTGAACCGGCTGGCCGCGTCTGAAATCCCGACCCGGTCGAGCATCTCGATCGACAGGTCGCGCGCGGCGCGCTTGCTCAGATCGGTATGGATCAGCAGTTGTTCCACCATCTGGCTGCCGATGGTCATCGCTGGCGCGAAACTGGCCATCGGTTCCTGAAAGATCATGCTGACAGCCCCGCCGCGCACGATCTCCATGTCACGTGGACGTTTCAGCGACATCACATCCACCGGTCCACCATCCAGATGCAGGGTGATCCGGGTGGCGGGGTCATAGACGGCATTGGCGGCGTTCAGCTTCATCAGCGCCTTGGCGGTCACCGACTTGCCCGAGCCGCTTTCGCCCACCAGCCCCATCACCTCGCCCGGGGCCAGCGAGAAGGACACATCCTCGACCGCGGTGATCAGCCCTTCGTCGGTGCGGAATTCCAGGGTCAGGTTCTCGACGTCGATCAGGCTCATTTGCGGCTCTCCGAATAGGGATCGGCCGCATCGCGCAGCCCGTCGCCGACAAAGACAAAGGCCATGACCAGCGCAATGAAGAACAGGACCGGGATGAAATACCACTGATAGTTCAGCAGAACATCGGCCTTGGTCACGTTCTGCAGCATCACGCCCAAGCTGTTGACCGGGTCCTTGAGGCCAAGCCCGATAAAGCTGAGCGCCGTTTCGCTGAGCACGACATAAGGAAACGAGATCACCAGATCGACGATGATGTAACTGGTGAAACTGGGCAGCAGGTGGCGCCGGATGATGTGGCTGGGCGAGGCGCCGCACAGCTGCGCAGCCAGCACGTATTCCTGATTGCGCTCGGTCAAGAGATGGGTGCGTACCCGCCGCGCCAGCGTCGGCCAGCCCACCAGGCCCAGGATCAGGGTGATGACAAAGAACCGCGTCTCGGCTGACCATTCCGGCGGGATGAATGCGGCGATGGCCATGAAGAGCGGGATCGAGGGTATGGTGCGCACCGCATCCGTCACCATCTGGATCACGCTGTCGATCATGCCGCCATAATAGCCCGCGATCCCCCCGATGGCGAGCGCCAGCACGAACGAGATCAGAACCCCCAATGTTCCAACCTGAAGCGAAGTCCAGACCGCGTGCAGGGTGCGGCTGAAGATATCCTTGCCGGCGCTGTCGGTGCCAAACAGGTGGACATAGCCCTGATCCATCCCGAACAGGTGGATGTTGCCGGGGATGAAGCCAAAGAGCTTGTAACTGTCGCCCTGAACGAAGAACTGCACATAGCGCCGTTCATCCTCGTTCACCTTTTCCACCCAGCGGAAATTGGTGGCAAGCGAGCGTTCACGGGTGACCGTGTGCAGGAATGGGCGCAGCGAACAGCCGTTCTTGTCGCAGAACTTCGGAACTTGCGGTGCGCCGTTCAGGTAATCCTTGTCGCGTCCCGCGACCGTGGGGTCATAGGGCGACAGAAAAGGCGCGAACAGGCCCGACAGGATCAACACCACCAGCACCGTTGCCGCCACCATGGCGGCGCGCTGTTTCTTGAACCTTGCCCAGATCAACTGCCGCTGCGAGGCGGTGAAATAGGCTTCCTTGGCGGTCTGGCTTGGGGCTGTCATCGGATCACCTCAGGATGCTCTTGCGCACGCGCGGGTCGATCACCGCCAGCAGGATGTCGGTGGCAAAGTTCAACGTCACGATCGAGGCGGTCAGAAGGAAAATGATGGCGCCCGCCAATTGCTGGTCGTTCGAGCGCGCCAGCGCCTCGAGCAGCAGCGACCCGGCCTCGGTCAGGGTCAGTATCAGCGCCACGATGGGCAGTTCGTTGAAGATGCGGTTGAGGTCGAAACCCAGCGAATTGACGATCGGCCCCAGCGCGTGCCGCGCCGGATAGCGCCACAACAAGCGCCGGCCATAAAGCCCCCGCGCGGCGGCGGCGGTGACGTATAGCTTGCCGATCTCGTCCGACATCAGCGCGCGCACGGTTTGCAGCGCAAACGCGGTGGCCGACCAGCCCAGGATAAATACGGGCAACCAGGCGTGTTTCAACAGGTCCAGCACCCGGTCCACCGACCAGGGCGCCTCCTTGTACTCGGGCGAGAACAGGCCCGTCAGCGTCTCGCCGAAATAGACGGTCGAGACCAGCATCACCATCAGCGCCAGCAGGAAATTCGGCATCGCCAGCCCCAGATAGCTGACCACGCGCAACGAGTTGTTCAGGTACGGATTGCGCGAGGCGGCCGAGATGATGCCGACCGGAATGGCGATCATATAGGCCAGGAACAACGCGCCCAGACAGATCCAGAGCGAAATCCAGAACTTGTCGCCCAAGAGTTGCGCGATATCGACGCGCAGGATGCAGCTATCGCCAAAATCGCCCCGGAACGCACCGGCCAGCCAGCTTGTCCATCGGGTCAGAAACGGTTGGTCCAGCCCCAGCCGGGCGCGCTCGGCCGCGATATCGGCCAGCGTGATGGCGGACCCTTGGGTATTCTTGTAGGCGAGGTAACGCTCGGCACAGTCGCCGGGCACCAGCTCCATCAGCGAAAAGACGATCAGCGACACGATCACCAGCGTGACCAATGCCATGACCGCCCGCGTGGCGGCAAATCGCGCGAAATGAAGCATGGAAACCTCGTCGAGGAGAAGGAGAAACGGGCAGCCGCGCCGCCCGTTTCCAGAGTGGTCTTATTCGCTCAGCCACCACTGGGCGGGGCGATAGGGATAGGTCCGGTAGAACTCGTAGGATTGCGTCTTGAACTCGGGGAAGTTCTTGAGCTTGTTCGAGTGATAGACCGGCGCCGGGGCGTTGATGGTGCCGATGAACAGGACCTGGCCGGTCATGATCTCGACCATCTTCTGCGCGGCGGCAATCGAGGCTTCGGTGCCCGGGGCGCTCGACTGGTAAGTGTCCAGCTCACCCTTCAGCTCGGCCACCCATGCGGGCGGTTCCACCCCGGCGGATCCGTTCGAGCTGATCCATTCGGCCCAGAGCATGCCGGTGCGCACATCGAAATAGCCGTCAAACGGCGGTACCCAGATTTCACCGTCACCCAGGATCGAACCGGCGGGCTGGCCCTTGCCCCACATCATCACATCCAGCGTATTGGCCGATTGCGACGCGCGGTATTCGTCCGAGGTGACTTCCTTGATGGTGGTGGTCACGCCCACATCGGTCCAGTTTTGCGCGATCAGTTCCACCAACTGCGAGGAGCTGGCTTGGGTCGAGAACTGCCAGTCCAGCACGAACGGGTCGCCATTGGGCAGATCGCGGTCACCGTCGCCATCCTTGTCGACAACGCCGATCTCGTCCAGCAGCGCGCGGGCGCGGTCGGGATCAAAGGCAATCTCGTGGTTCGACCATTTCTCGTCGATGAAATCGGGGCGCGGCGAGAAGCCGATATACTGGTTGGGCGTGCCCAGACCAAAGGCAACGACTTCGTTCAGCTGATCGCGGTCTATGGCCACCGACATGGCAGTACGGAACCGCACATCATTGAAGACGGCGCGCTTGCCCATGTCCTCGGAGGTGACGTTGAAGGTCAGCGTCGCGCTGGCGATGCCGGGTTTCACGTCGACAGTGTAGTTGCCCTTTTCCTGGCCTTCCAGCAGCACCGGCGCCTGGGTCAGGTTGACCGCCTGCGACTTGTAATCCACCTCGCCGTTCAACAGTTTCAGGGTGCGGACTTCCTCGTCGCCCACATAGGTCTCGTCCATTTCCGAGATATAGGGCAGCTGGTTGCCCGCCGTGTCCACCTGGAAGAAATAGGGGTTGGCGACATAGTGCCGACCCTCGGTGGTTTCCTTCACCAGGATATGGCTTTCCAGCGTCGGCATGGTGTCCTTGGGCAGTCCGGCCAGCTTGTCTCCCGCCGTCAGCATCGGCGAGGGCGTGTCCATCCAGTCCGAGTTGCCGTAATAGGCCTTGATCAGCTCATAGCCGTTTTCATAGCCAAGCGCCTGCGCATTGGCGTCCGCGTTGGCATCCAGCGCCGGGTGGAACTGTCCAAAGAAATGCTTGGGTTGGAAGGGCTGCACATAGGTGAACGAGAAGGTCTCGATCAGGCCCGGCTTGGGCGCTTCCAGCGTGAAGCGCACGGTGGTGTCATCGACAGCCTCGACCTTCATCGGCTTGCCACCGGCCAGGGCGTAATCCTTGGGCTCGGCCATGACATTGGTGTCCATCATCAGGTTGTCATACCAGAACACCACGTCGGCGGCGGTAAAGGGCGCGCCGTCCGACCATTTGTGACCGGCACGCAGATGCACCGTCAGCTGGGTGAAATCCTCGTTCCATTCCCAGGACTTGGCGACATTCGGCACCACGGTTTGCAGGTCGTCTGAATAGCGGAACAGGTTCACGTGACGCACCGAAAGGAAATCCGAAGTGCCGGATTCGGTGGCGTTCGACAGGGCGTCGAACACCCCGCCATACTGACCGATCCCGTCATAGGGGGCGACAACCAGCGGCTCGGAGGGTAGACGTTCAGCCAGCGGCGGCAGGTCCGGGTTTCCCTTGATCCGGGCGTTCAGATCACCAATCGCCGGGTTTTCTGAAAACTCCATCGTGCAGCCCGCAGCCGACTGGAACTCGGCCAGGTCGTATTGCTGCGGATTGGCGCCCGCTGCCACACCCATCGGGTCGGCGACAGTAACCGCCGGGCAATTGGCAAGTGCCGCGCCCGGCAGGGCGATGGCTGCAACACCACAAAGAAGAATGCGTTTCATGAGACCTCCCATCGGTAAAGAAAACGCTCAGTTCTGATTATTGCTCCGCCGCGTCGGGCAGAGGTGTCCGGGTCGTGATCCGGCCGGATTTCGAAGTAACATGCGTCCGCGCGCCTACCTGGTTCAGCGCTTCGACCAATGGGCCGGGCGGGTCACCATCGGTGACCAGATCGGTCACCTTGTCCATCGGACAGGCAATACAGGGCGCGGTCGCGGTGAATTTCCTGCAATCTGCGGCGACGATAACACGCCGTGCATGTCCCGTCAGGGCGCGTGTTAGTTCCGCCTCGCGCGGATTGTTGGCCAGAACACCCAGGTCCGGCGAAACCGCATCGGCGCCGATGATCAGCGCGTCATAAGAGAACTGTTTCGAGAACTCCTCGGTCGCGCGACCAAAGCTGCCGCGTTCGGCGCGCGAGACCTCGCCGCCCGCCAGAAACACACGGCTGCCATTGTGATCGGCCAGCGCCGCAACGACCGAGATCGAGTTGGTGACAACGATCAGGTCCTTGAGCTCGCGCAGCTGCTCGGCGACATAGGTGGTGGTGGAGCCGACATTCACAAAGATCGTCATGCCGTCCTGAATCAGGCTCATCACCCCTTTGGCGATGCGGGTCTTTTCCTTGGGCAATTGTTCCAGCGCACCCGAGTACATCGGCGCATCCTGCGATCCGCGCAGGTAGGTGCCGCCGTGTACCCGCTCGACCTTGCCCTGCTTGGCAAGGGTCTTGACCAACCGGCGAACGGTTTCTTCTGACACGTCCATGACCTGTGCGATCTGCCCGTTGCGTGCAGATCCACCAAGTCGGGCCAGCACATCCAGAAGCTCGTGCCCCCGGTGGGGAACTTTGGTGTCGGTATCCTTCATCATGCTAGCAAACACACAAATTTCGTCATAAATCCACAAAAAACAAAAATGGGTAACAGTTTAATGACCTTTCGAAGAAAGTTTCATCATCAGTGTGGATATTTCGGGCTGGGCGCAAATGACCTGTAGCAGGGTCAACGCTGCTGGCATCAAAACCGCCATTGCTCAGAACGCGTCTACGCGCAATAGCTGTGTAACCGCATGTCTGAGGGGGAGGCCAGGGATGGCAAGACAGATAACGGAACCTGCGCGCGAGATCGACGTTGTACACGAAACCGACGTGCTGGTGGTGGGCTCGGGGCCGGGCGGGCTGCCTGCCGCGCTGGCGGCGGCGCGGGCGGGGGCCGAGGTCACGCTGGTCGAACGGTTCGGCTGTTTTGGCGGCAACCTGACCGTCGTCGGGGTCGAGGGGATGCACTGGTATCGCCACGAGCAGACCATCGAATCGAACGGCATCGCCCGCGAATTCGAGGAAAAGGCCAAGGAAATGGGCGCCGCCGTGCCGGAAAGCCAGTCACTGAGCCACGAGATCGACAGCGAGGGGTTCAAGCTGGTCGCCGACCGGATGGTGCTGGACGAGCCTAATATCCGCCCCATGCTGCACCGTTTTTTCGTGGCGCCCCTGATGGAGGGCGACACGATCATCGGCATCGTCACCGAATCGAAGTCGGGGCGCGAGGCGATCCTGGCCAAGCGGGTGATTGATGCCACAGGCGATGCCGATGTTGTGGCCCGCGCCGGAGCGCCCGTTCACAAGACGCCTGCCGAACAGATGATGGCGGCCTCGGTCATGTTCCACCTTGCGGGCGTGGACAAGCAGCGGTTCATGGATGGGATCAAGGCTGATCCGCAGACCTACAAGGACTGGGGTGGCGGCGAGTGGAATATCGAGACCTCGGGGAAAGAGGATGACATGTTCTCGCCCTTCCTCAAGAAGCCGTTCCAGCAGGCGATCCGCGACGGGCTGATCCCGCCGCATCTGAACACCATCTCGGGCACCTGGGGCGCGGTGCATGACACCGGCGAACTCACCTACATGAACCTCATCCATCTCGATGGCTGCGACGGCACCGACCCCGACAGCCTGACCACTTATGAGATCGAGGGCCGCCGCCAGACCATGCTGGCCATCGAGGCGTTGCGGCGCTACACCCCCGGCTGCGAGAATATCCGGCTGCGCAACTTCGGCATGTCGATCGGTATCCGCGATACCCGCAAGGTCGATTGCTTTTACAACATGACCGAGACGGATGTGCGCGAACAGGGCCGGTTCGAGGATTCCATCGGCATCTTCCCCGAGTTCATCGACGGCTACGGCATCCTGATCCTGCCCACCACCGGACGCTATTTCCAGATGCCCTATCGCAACCTGCTGCCCCGCAAGGTGAGAAACCTGCTGGTCGCGGGCCGCATCACCGGTGGTGACCGGATCAGCCATGCCGCGACCCGCAACATGGCCTGCTGCGCGGTGACCGGGCAGGGGGCGGGTATCGCGGCGGCGCTATCGGTGAAATCGAACCGCCCGCTCGACGAGATCGACCCGCTGCTGATCCAGAAGGAGCTGGAGCGTCAGGGCGGGCGGCACCACTGAACGAAAAAGGCCCCGCCGGATGGCGGGGCCCTTGATCTGGTTTCGAACCGATCAGCCGATGGCGACGGCCTTCACGTCCTCGTCGATATAGGGGACGTATTGCTCGAAATTGTCGGCGAACATCTGCACCAGCTTGGCCGCCTGCTTGTCAAAGGCGCCCTGATCGTCCCAGGTGCGGCGCGGGTCCAGCAGAACCTCGGCCACGCCCGGCACCGATACTGGCACGTCAAAGCCGAAATTGCCGTCCTTGCGGAACTCGGCATTGTTGAGCGAGCCATTGAGCGCGGCGGTCAGCAGGGCGCGGGTGGCCTTGATCGGCATCCGGCTGCCAACGCCATAGGCGCCGCCGGTCCAGCCGGTGTTGACCAGCCAGCAGGTCGCGCCATGACGGGCGATCTTGTCGCGCAGCAGGTTGCCATAGACCTCGGGGCGGCGCGGCATGAAGGGCGCACCGAAACAGGTCGAGAAGGTCGGCTGCGGTTCGGTCACGCCCCTCTCGGTTCCCGCCACCTTCGAGGTGAAGCCCGACAGGAAGTGATACATCGCCTGCGCCGGGGTCAGCCGCGCGATCGGCGGCAGCACGCCAAAGGCGTCACAGGTCAGCATGATGATGTTCTTGGGATGCCCACCCAGCGCCGAGGCCGAGGCGTTCGAGATGTATTCCAGCGGATAGGCGCAACGCATGTTGGCCGTCAGGCTGTCATCGTCGAAATCCAGTTCCTTGGTTTCTTCATCGAACACCATGTTTTCGATCACGGTCGCGAACTTGGTGGTGGTGGCGTAGATTTCCGGCTCGGCCTCAGGGTTGAGGTTGATGGTCTTGGCATAGCAGCCGCCTTCGAAGTTGAAGGTGCCGCGATCCGACCAGCCATGCTCGTCATCGCCGATCAGCACACGCGCCGGGTCTGCCGACAACGTGGTCTTGCCGGTGCCGCTGAGGCCAAAGAACACCGCGGTGTCGACCGGGTTGCCGACCGCGTGGTTGGCCGAGCAATGCATCGGCATCACGCCTTTTTCCGGCAGCATGTAGTTCAGCAGGGTGAACACCGATTTCTTGTTCTCGCCCGCATATTCGGTGCCGCCGATCAGGATCAGCTTGCGGTCGAAATTCATCGCGATCACGGTCTCGCTGCGGCAGCCATGCTTGGCCGGATCGGCCTGGAAGCTGGGGCAGTTGATGACGGTGAAATCGGCGATGAAGTCGTTCAGATCCTCGCGCGCCGGACGGCGCAGAAGGTGGCGGATGAACAGATTGTGCCAGGCCAGTTCGGTGACCATGCGCACGTTGATCGAATAGGCAGGATCGGCGCCGCCGACCAGATCCTGTACGAAATAGTCCTTGCCCTTCATATGGGCCAGCATGTCGTCATAAAGCGCGTCAAACCCTTCGGGGCTCATCGCGGCGTTGTTGTCCCACCAGATGCTGTCGGCAACGCTGGCGGTCTTGACCACGTGCTTGTCCTTGGGCGAGCGGCCGGTGAACTTGCCGGTGGTGACCAGGAACGCCCCGCCATTGCCCAGCGTGCCTTCGCCCCGCTGCAGCGCCGCTTCGATCAGCGCCGGTTCCATGAAGTTGTAATAGACATTGCCCAGACCCTCGATGCCCTGATCTTCGAGGCGGAATTGCGGGTTAACCCGTCCAGATGTCATGCGTCATTCTCCGTGTGTCGGCGGCCCGGGGCCATTGCGGCACCATCGCGCCCTTTGGGCTTGGCTCCGGCAAAGGCCGGTGTGAGCGCCTCTTATCATGACGTTTTGGGGCATGAACAGGACGCTTTGGCGCAGTTAGCGCAACCAAGTTGCAGTTTAGCGCAACCATGAATTTCCGGCCTATTTCAAGAGCATGGATTCAGAACCGGTTAGGATTTTTTTGTCTCAATCCTCTACGACGGGCGTGCGAATCGCAGTTTCGGATTGATTCGCAACGCCAAAAGAGCGATGAATGTGGAAAAAATAATACAGATGCGAGCAGCATAGGGGCACTCACGATGTCAAAGATTGCTTTGGTTGATGACGACAGAAACATTCTGACGTCCGTTTCGATGACTCTCGAGGCCGAGGGTTTCGAAGTTGAAACTTATAACGATGGTCAGGCCGCCCTCGACGCGTTCAACAAGAAACTGCCGGATATGGCGGTTCTGGATATCAAGATGCCACGCATGGATGGCATGGATTTGTTGCAGCGCCTGCGGCAGAAGACCCAGATGCCGGTGATCTTCCTCACCTCCAAGGATGACGAGATCGACGAGGTTCTGGGCCTGCGCATGGGCGCCGACGACTATGTCAAGAAACCATTCTCGCAGCGTCTGCTGGTCGAGCGGATCCGGGCGCTGTTGCGGCGGCAAGAGGCCGTGGCGGGCGATGTGACCGGCACGACGCCTGAAACCAAGGTGATGGAGCGCGGGCACCTGCGGATGGACCCGCTGCGCCATGCGGTCAGCTGGAAAGGCTCGGACGTTTCGCTGACGGTGACCGAATTCCTGCTGTTGCAGGCGCTCGCGCAGCGGCCTGGTTTCGTCAAGAGCCGTGATCAGCTGATGGATGTCGCCTATGACGATCAGGTCTATGTCGACGACCGCACCATCGACAGCCACATCAAGCGCCTGCGCAAGAAGATGCGTTCGGCCGATCCGGATTTCGCGGCGATTGAGACGCTGTACGGGATCGGTTACAGATATAACGAAGAATAATCAGCCTGAACGGGCGGTACCGGGGGGATCGCGTGCGCGACACGGGCACCTCAGAGAATGTTCACAACGGTGATGTTGTGCTGGGCGACGACTGGGTCGCCCCCAAAAGCACTGTGTCGCAGGAACTGCGCGTCAAACGCGCACGGCGCAGCGTCTTTTCACTGCGCGGCTCACCGCTGACCCGCAAGATCATCACCTTCAACCTGATCGCGCTGATCATTCTGGTGGCTGGCATTCTCTATCTGAACGATGCCCGCGACGGGCTGGTGGTGCAGCGCGCCGGGGCGATGGTTGGCGAAACTCAGCTGATCGCCGATGTTTTCGAGGCACAGATCACCGATACCTCGCCCGTCAACCTTGCCACCGGTGACGGGTTCGATGTTGGCGCGACGCTCGAGGGTCTGACGCTGCGGCGCGGAGCCGAAGTATTTGTCTTCGACATGGCGCAAAACCTTGTCGGGCAGACCAAAGGGATCAGGATTCACCCCGAGCTCGAGGCGCTGAACCGCGATGTGGTGGGCACAACCATCATTACCGACACGCTTAGCGCGCTGTGGGGCGGGGTGTCGTCGGTGTTTGCCGGACGGCCGCAGGCCGCGGCCCCGCCGCTGGACCAGCAGATCGCCAAACTGGTGCCGGATGCTCTGCAAGGCGAAAGCCGGATCGAGACCGTTCTGAACACCGCGGGTGGCACGGTGATCGCCGCGGCGACGCCGATCCTGCAAGGTGGCCGCCCTATTGGCGCCGTGGCGATGGCCAGCCCGGCGGGCGAGATCGACGCGCTTGCGCGCCGGGATCGCGAAAGGGTGCTGCAAATGTTCGTCGTCGCTCTCCTGGTTTCGATCGGTCTCAGCCTCGTGCTTGCCTCGACCATCGCCAATCCTCTGGCTGATCTGGCCGAAGCGGCAGAGCTGGGGCGGGACCGAAACTCGCGCCAGATGAACCCGGGCCGCATCCGTATCCCCGACCTGTCAGCACGCCCCGACGAGATCGGTCGCCTCAGTCGCGCCCTGCGCGGGATGGTCTCGGCGCTTTACAACCGGATCGACGGCAACGAGCAGTTCGCCGCAGATGTCGCGCACGAAATCAAGAACCCGCTGGCCAGCCTGCAATCCGCCGTCGGCACCCTGCGCATGGTCAAGCGAGAGGATCAGCGCGACAAGCTTCTGTCGGTGATCGAACATGATGTGCGCCGTCTCGACCGTCTGGTCAGCGACATCTCCAACGCCTCGCGGCTGGATGCCGAACTGGTCAAGGAAGAAGAGAAATCCTTCAACCTGATCGCGATGCTCGACAATCTTAACCAGTACCTGGGCGAGGATGCGCATTCCAAAGGTATCGACTATATCACCGACATGCCGCCCGATCCGATCGTCATTCAGGGGCTCGAGGCGCGGCTGGCGCAGGTGTTTGTCAACCTGATCACCAACGCGATCTCCTTCTGCGAAGACGGCGACGCCATCCGCGTCTGGGCGCGGCGGCGTGCCAATCGTGTGCTGGTGGTGGTCGAGGATACCGGCCCCGGTATCCCGGACGAAGCGCTGGCCAAGATCTTCAAACGCTTCTACTCGCAGCGCCCCGAAGAGCATTTTGGCAACAATTCGGGTCTGGGGCTGGCCATCTCGAAACAGATCGTCGAGGCCCATGGCGGCGTGATCTGGGCCGAAAACATCCGCCCGACCGAGGCCGACGTTGCCTCGGACCCGCTCGGCGCCCGCTTTGTCGTGGGCTTGCCGGTCTGATCCATGACACCGCCGGCGTTGGCCAACTTTGACACCGGCGAAACAGCCATCGTTCACGCCTCCTGTGTCGCGCTTTCCGGGCGCGCGCTGCTGATCGTCGGGGCCTCGGGCAGCGGCAAGTCGGCATTGGCGCTCGATCTCATGGCGCTGGGTGCGGGGCTGATCTCCGATGACAGGGTGGCGCTGCGCCGCATGGTATCCTCGGTCATTGCCACCGCCGCGCCCGAGATCGGCGGCCTGATCGAGGCGCGCGGCCTGGGCCTGCTGCATGTGTCGGCCCAGGCTCCCACCCCGCTGGCCTGGGTGCTGGACCTTGATCGGCAAGAGCCACAGCGCTTGCCGCCACACCGGGAAATCCGCCTCCTGGGACATTCCGTTCCCTTGCTTTTCCGCCCACCTTTGCCCCATTTGGCTCCATCTCTGGCGCAACTGCTGAAAGCCGGGCGCGCCGCCCCTGATGGAACGGACCGATGACACAGGTATCGCAGCTCGTATTGGTGACCGGTCCCTCGGGCGCGGGGCGCTCGACCGCGATCCATGTGCTCGAAGATTTGGGCTTCGAGGCGATCGACAACCTGCCCATGGGCCTCTTGCTGCGGCTCCTGGACGGTCCTGCCCTCGATCGCCCGCTCGCGCTGGGCATCGACGTCCGCAATCGCGACTTCTCCAGCGACGGGTTTCTTGACCTGCTCAAGAAACTGGGCGCCATCGACGGGCTGAACGTCACCACGCTCTATCTGGATTGCAGTGTCGAGGTCCTGCTGCGCCGCTTCTCGGAAACACGCCGCCGCCACCCGATGGCGCAGGGCGCAAGCCCCGAGGCGGGCGTTGCCCGCGAACTGGACCTGCTGCAACCCATCCGCGGCGTCGCGGATACGCTGATCGACACATCGATGATGAACGTCCACCAGTTGCGCGCCGAGGTCGAGCGCTGGTTCGCCCCCTCCGAGGGGCGTCAACTGGCGGTTTCCATCGAAAGTTTCTCGTACAAGCGCGGCTTGCCGCGCAGCCTGGACATGGTGTTCGATTGCCGTTTCCTGGCCAACCCGCATTGGGAACCGGCGCTCCGCGCGGCGGACGGACGGGACCCGGCGGTCGCCGCTTTTGTCGGGGCCGACCCGCAATACGGGCCGTTCTTTGACCGGGTCACGGACATGCTGATTTCCCTGCTGCCGGCGTTCCGCAGCGAGGGAAAGGCGCATCTCAGCGTCGGGTTTGGTTGTACCGGCGGGCAACACCGTTCGGTCACGCTCGCCGAAGCGGTCGCAAAGACCCTTGCAGAGGCGGGCCAGCAAGTGTCAATTAGGCACCGCGAGATGGAACGCCGCAGAATGGATGTGAGGCCGGATTGATCGGGATTGTGATCGTTGCACATGGTGGACTGGCCAAGGAGTATCTGGCCGCGATGCAGCATGTGGTCGGCCAGCAACCCGGACTGGCGGCCATCACCATCGAGGCCGATCATGATCGGGAGGCCAAGCAGCAGGAAATCATCGCGGCTGCTGACGCGGTCGATACCGGTAGCGGTGTGGTCGTGGTGACCGACCTCTTTGGCGGCTCTCCGTCAAATCTCAGCCTCCGGGCCTGTGCCCCGGCGAACCGGCGCATTCTTTATGGTGCCAACCTGCCGATGCTGATCAAGCTGGCCAAGAGCCGCCATCTGCCGGTGGGCGATGCGGTGCGCGCCGCGATGGAGGCGGGCCGCAAGTACATCAACACTCAAAACGTTTCCTTCGATTGACCCTGGACGGATTTGCATGGCGCGACGCAGTTTGAAAATCATCAATGAAAAGGGCCTGCACGCCCGGGCCTCGGCCAAGCTGGTCGAGGTTGTCGAAGGGTTTGACGCCACCGCCGAGGTTTCGCGCGACGGGCTTTCGGCCTCGGGCGACAGCATCATGGGCCTTTTGATGTTGGCAGCATCGCGCGGAACCACTATTGACGTCGAAACGGACGGGCCCGATGCCGATGCCCTGGCGGATGCGCTGGAGGCTCTGGTCAACGACAGGTTCGGCGAAGGCCACTGACCACTCCGCGCAAGCGGTGCGAAGAACGGAAAAACACGCATTGGCGGAAACCGCGCATAACGACAAGTCGACCGGATCGGTGGACCAACCCGCACCGGAGGGCGAGATCTATGACCGCCGGACGCTGACCTATGCCAATTCCTTCGATGATCCCTGGACCAGCTTCGCAATTCGCGCCATCGAATGGTTTACCGGCAAGCTGACGATCCTGCGGATGGTCAGCCGGTTCGAGAAGCAGAACGAGAAGTATCGCGGCCAAAAATTCTGGGGCGGCGCGCTTGGCATCATGGGTATCGACCTGCTGACCCCCGCCGAGCAGATCGCCCGCATCCCGCGCGAGGGGCCGGTGGTGGTGGTGGCCAACCATCCCCATGGCATGGTCGACGGCATGATCCTGGCCGAGCTCATCGGCCGCGTCCGGCAGGATTACCGCATCCTCACCCGTTCGGTGTTGACCGGGCTGGACGAGGCCGCGACCAGTTTCATGATCCCGGTGCCGTTCCCGCACGACCCCGAGGCGCAGCGCAAGATGGTCGAGATGCGCGCCAGGGCGATGGAGCATCTCAAGGCCGGCGGGGTGGTGGCGCTGTTCCCCTCAGGCGTGGTAATGTCCTCGGACAGCTGGTGGGGCAAACCGATCGAGCGCGAATGGAACGTGTTCACCGCGCAGATGATCCGCCGCTCCGGCGCCCGGGTGGTGCCGATCTACTTCCCCGGCCGCAATTCGCGCGCCTATCAGATCGCCTGTCAGGTTTCGCCGATCCTGCGCCAGGGTCTGCTGCTGCACGAGATCGTGCGCTCCTGCAAGAAACCGCAGGCACCGGTGATCGGCGAACCGGTCTCTGAAGCCGATATGGAGCTGCTGGGCCGCGATCCGCGCGGTTTCATGGCATGGCTGCGCCGCCACACGCTGTCTCTCGGCGACAAGTCCTGACCCCAGGCTTCATTTCGCTAAAAATACTCCGGGGGAGCCGCCCGGAACGGGCGGCGGGGCAGCGCCCCCTCAGCGCGTCGGAACCGGCACCTCGCCGCGATAGTCGTAGAACCCGCGCTGGGTCTTGCGGCCCAGCCAGCCCGCCTCAACATATTTGGTCAGCAAGGGGCAGGGGCGGTACTTGGTATCGGCCAGCCCGTCATGCAGCACGTTCATGATCGCCAGACAGGTATCCAGCCCGATGAAATCGGCCAGTTCCAGCGGTCCCATCGGGTGATTGGCGCCCAGCTTCATCGACTCGTCGATGGAGCGCACGTTGCCTACCCCTTCATAGAGCGTATAGACCGCCTCGTTGATCATCGGCATCAGGATGCGGTTGACGATGAAGGCCGGGAAGTCCTCGGCGCTGGCTGCGGTCTTGCCCAACTTGTCGACCACCGCCTTGCAGGCGGCAAAGGTCTCCTCGTCGGTGGCGATGCCGCGGATCAGCTCCACCAGCTGCATCACCGGCACCGGGTTCATGAAATGGAACCCCATGAACCGCTCGGGCCGGTCGGTCCGGCTGGCCAGCCGGGTGATCGAGATCGAGGAGGTGTTCGACGTCAGGATCGTATGCGGCAGCAGATGCGGTTGCAGATCCTCAAAGATCGCCTGCTTGATGGTCTCGCGCTCTGTAGCGGCTTCGATCACCAGATCGGTCTTGCCGATATCGGCCAGCGTCAGCGTGGTCGAGATCCGCGCCAGCGCGGCCTCCATCTCGTCTTCGCCGATCTTGCCGCGGCTGGCCTGGCGCGCCATGTTGCCGCGAACAATGGTCAGAGCATTGTCCAGCGCCTGCTGGCTGACATCACTGAGCAGCACGTCATAGCCCGCAAGGGCCATCACATGAGCAATCCCGTTGCCCATCTGCCCCGCCCCGATCACCCCGACCTTCTGAATGTCCATCGCTGTTCTGCCCCTGCTTGCGTTGCCGCGACCATATCGGCAGGCCGGGGGCGGCGGCAAGGGGGCGCGACCCGATCAATTCGCTTCAAATCCGCGCATTAGGCGAATCGCAACGGTTGGGGCGGCAAGGTGACCATCGGGTGAAAATTAGGAATGGTGGGAGCCATGAGTTATGAATTGCCGGGCGCGGGGGCGCCCGATGCCGTAACCTGTCGGTATGGCGTGTCCAAGCTGCGCTTTCGCGGCCCGTGCCGCGATCTTGCGGCCCCCTATCTGGCCTGTATCGGTGGCAGCGAAACCTATGGCCGCTTTGTTGCCGCCCCCTATTCGGCGCTGTTGGAGGCACGCCTGGGCGAGGCCTGCGTCAACCTCGGCAGTGTCAACAGCGGGCTCGATGCTCTGTTGCACGACCCCGAGCTGTCGCGCATCGCCACGGGGGCCGAGGCCTGCATCCTGCAACTGCCTGCCGCGCACAACCTGTCGAACCGGCTCTACCGGGTGCATCCGCGCCGCAACGACCGGTTCCTCCAGGCCTCGCCGCTGCTGGCGCGCCTGTATGACGAGGTGGATTTCACCGAGTTTCATTTCAATAAGCACATGCTGGGTCGGCTCCACACGGTGTCGCCGGACCGTTTCGCAACCGTCCGGACCGAGCTGCAACAGGCCTGGTCGGCGCGAATGCGCAGCCTGATCGACGCTTTTGGTGGTCGCGTGATCCTGCTCTGGCTGCGTTACAAACACATGCGCCCCGACGATCCGGCCGAGGCGCTGGGCACCGAACCGCTGATGGTCACGCCCGAGATGGTCGCGGCCCTGTCGCCTGCGGCGTTGGACACCGTCGAGGTCCGGGTGCAGATGGCGGGCCAATCGGACGAGCTGGACGACATGATCTTCGGAATGCTGCAAGAACCCGCCGCCGAACACATGATCGGCCCGGCGACGCATCGCCTCATCGCGGACAGGCTGTTTCGGGCCTTGCAGGATCTCGACACTTGAAACGCGAAAGGCCCGCCATGTGGCGGGCCTTTGCAAGTTCTTGCCGAAAAATCTGGTCCCGGTCTCAACCGAGCTTTTCGGTCAGTTCCGGTACCGCCTGGAACAGGTCGGCCACGAGGCCGAAGTCCGCGACCTGGAAGATCGGCGCTTCTTCGTCCTTGTTGATGGCGACGATGATCTTGGAGTCCTTCATGCCGGCCAGGTGCTGGATCGCACCCGAGATGCCAACCGCGACGTAGAGCTGCGGCGCCACGACCTTGCCGGTCTGGCCCACCTGCCAGTCGTTCGGGGCATAGCCCGAATCGACCGCCGCGCGGGATGCGCCAACAGCGGCGCCCAGCTTGTCTGCCAGGCCTTCGATCAGCTTGAAGTCCGCTTCCGAACCCACGCCACGACCGCCCGAAACGACGATCCCGGCCGAGGTCAGTTCGGGGCGGTCAGAGGCGGCAACCTTATCCTCGACCCACTCGCTCAGGCCCGGGTTGGCGCCGACCGAGATGGTCTCGACCGGGGCGGACCCGCCCTGACCTGCGGCATCGAAGGTCGAGGTGCGGAAGGTGATGACCTTCTTGGCATCCTTCGACTTGACGGTCTGCACCGCGTTGCCGGCATAGATCGGACGCTCGAAGGTCGAACCGTCGACCACGCCGGACACGTCCGAGATCACCATCGCGTCCAGCAGCGCGGCCACGCGCGGCATCACGTTCTTGGCATCGGTGGTGGCGGGGGCAGCGATATGCTCGTAGCCATCGGCGAGGCTCACGATCAGCGCGGCGGTTGCTTCGGCCAGGCGATGGCCCAGCGAGGCATCCTCGGCGACCAGCACCTTCGACACGCCGTCGATTTTAGCGGCGGCTTCACCGGCGGCTGCGGCGGATGCGCCTGCGGCCAGAACGGTCACATCACCCAGCGCCTTGGCGGCGCTCACCGCCTTGGCGGTTGCGTCGACCGACAGTTCGCCACCGGTCACTTCGGCAAGGAGAAGAACAGCCATTACACAGCCCCCGCTTCTTTCAGTTTCGCAACCAGCTCGTCGACCGAGCCGACGATGATGCCCGCGGCGCGCGCCGGCGGCTCTGCGGTCTTGACGATTTCCAGGCGCGGGGTGACATCGACGCCGTAATCGGCGGCGGTTTTCTCATCCAGCGGCTTTTTCTTCGCCTTCATGATGTTGGGCAGCGACGCATAGCGCGGCTCGTTC
Source organism: Ruegeria aquimaris (assembly GCF_025751555.1). Lineage (GTDB taxonomy): Bacteria > Pseudomonadota > Alphaproteobacteria > Rhodobacterales > Rhodobacteraceae > Ruegeria_B > Ruegeria_B aquimaris. Next base: position 7,312 of record NZ_JAOWLB010000009.1, on the reverse strand, counting down.
AGGCGCAGGTCAACGGTGATGATAGCGGGCATCTTGACCTTGATGGTCTGCAGGCCGCCATCCACCTCGCGGGTGACCAGCGCGTGATCGCCCTCGACGCTCAGTTCCGAGGCAAAGGTGCCCTGGGACCAGCCCAAGAGAGCCGACAGCATCTGTCCGGTGGCGTTCATGTCGTTGTCGATCGCCTGTTTACCAGCCAGAACGAGGCCCGGCTGCTCTTCCTCGACCACCTTGGCCAGGATCTTGGCCACAGCCAGCGGCTCGATATCGGTGTGCACGTCATCGGCAGCCACCACCAGGATGGCGCGGTCGGCGCCCATGGCCAGCGCGGTGCGCAGGGTTTCCTGCGCCTGCTTGACGCCGATCGAGACCACGACGATCTCATCGGCCTTGCCTGCTTCCTTCAGGCGGATGGCCTCTTCGACGGCAATCTCGTCGAACGGGTTCATCGACATCTTCACATTGGCGAGATCGACACCCGATCCGTCCGCTTTGACGCGAACCTTCACGTTGTAGTCGATCACGCGCTTGACGGGTACCAGGACCTTCATCTCTGCGTTTTCTCCTTCAAAAACGGCAAGCCGCCATGCGACTCCCAATGCTCTCGCCGCGTTTGATAGCGACTTGACGCGCGCCGGGACAGGGCAAAATCGTCACGTCATGTGCAATCGACGTCGCGTTTTCGCCAATTCTCGTGCCGCATGGGAAATTTTGTTACCCTCCCGACAGGGCAATGCCGGGGGGAGAGGATGGAAAAGGTCGACGGGTTCGGGGGCTTCTTTTTCAGGGCGAAAGACCCAAAGGCGCTGGCCGACTGGTACCAGCGGCATCTGGGGATCGACCCGGCTCCGGGCGGTTACTCAGGGCGCTGTTGGGAACAGGCGCCGGGTGCGACAATTTTCGCCCCCTTTGCCCAGGATACCGAATAATTTGGTGATCCGGACAAGAGCTTCATGCTGAACTTCCGGGTCGGTGACCTGGAAGCGATGATCGCGCAGTTGCGCGCGGCCGGGATCGAGGTGCAACCAGATCCGGGTTCACCTTATCCAAACGGCCATTTCGCCCGGCTCACCGATGCCGAGGGCAATCCGACCGCACTCTGGCAGCCGGCCTGACACGGGCGGACCCAAAAAGTTCGAATTTTTTGGCAAAAATTCTTCCTCAAGAATTTTCTCGCTGCTCCGAGGTTACGAAAAGGTTTCGGGGCCAAGGCGCCGCTCGGCGGTTCGCCCTTCCCGTCGCCGGGCCGTCCACCGGGCGCCCCGCCGCTTCGCTATGCTCAGCGGTTCGCCCTTCCCGTCGCCGGGTCGTCCACCGGACGTCCCGCCGCCTCGCTATGCTCAGCGGTTCGCGCTTCCCGTCGCCGGGCCGTCCACCGGACGTCCCGCCGCCTCGCTATGCTCAGCGGTTCGCCCTTCCCGTCGCCGGGCCGTCCACCGGGCGCCCCGCCGCTTCGCTATGCTCAGCGGTTCGCTCCGGGAACCCACAAGACATCGTCCTTGCCGCCGTTGTTGGCGGTGCGGGCGGCGACGAAGAACCAGTCGCTCAGGCGGTTGAGATAGGTGATGGCCTCGGGGTTCACCGTCTCGCTTCCCGCCAGTTCCACCGCCAGCCGTTCGGCGCGCCGGGCCACGGTGCGACAGACATGCAGATGCGCGGCCAGCGCCGCCCCACCCGGCAGGATGAAACTGCGCAGCGGGTCGAGAGCGGCGTTCATTGCGTCGATCTCCGCTTCCAGCCGGGCCACCTGGCTGGCGGCCATGCGCAGCGGCGGGTACTCCGCCTGCGCATCCTTCTCCATATCCGGGCGGCACAGGTCCGCGCCCAGGTCGAAGAGATCGTTCTGGATATGCGACAGCGCCTTGTCCATCTCTCCCTCGGCCGCCAGCCGCGCCACGCCCACAAAGCTGTTCAGCTCGTCTACCGTGCCATAGGCGGTCACCCGGTCCGAGTATTTGGCGACCCGATCGCCATTGCCCAGGGCGGTCTGCCCCTTGTCGCCAGTGCGGGTGTAGATCTTGTTCAGGACCACCATGGATCAGTTCCCCGTGCCGCGCAGATAGACATAGAGCACAATCAGAACGACCGCGATGAACTGCATCAACAGGCGCAGCTGCATCATCTTGTTGCCGTACTTGGCGTTGAACGCGCCGCCTTTGGCAAATCCGCCCAGCCCGATCATCAGAACAACAACGACCGAAGCCATTGCCATCAGCAGCACGATCATCAACAGGTCCATCTGGCGCCTCGCCTTTTCAGTTTCATCGTTGCCGGTGATCTAGCCGGGCGCGGCGCAAAAGCGAACCGCTTTTTCGGCTCAGACGCGCCCCAGCACCAGATCGCTCAGCCGCGTGGGCAGGATTCGGCGCAGGATTCCGGCGATATAGGTCGGCGTGGTGACATAATAGCGCGCCGCCGGCCGCCGCGCCTCCAGCGCCCGGATCAGTTTGGCCGTCACCGCCGAGGGCGGCAGTTCGAACCGGTCCGGCCCGCGATCCTCATACAGCCGTTTCAGCAACCCGCCCTCGTACTTGTCCCGCAGAGCCGAGTTCTGCCAGTCGATGAACCGCTCGAAATGGGGTATCGCCTTTTCCCGCAGTTTCGAGGTGATCGGCCCCGGCTCGATCAGCACTACGTGAATGCCGGTGCCCTTCAGTTCCAGCCGCAGCGTGTCGCTCAACCCTTCCAGCGCGAATTTGGTCGCCGTATAGGCGCCGCGCCAGGGATAGGCCACCAGCCCCAGAACCGACGAGCATTGCACGATCCGCCCATGCCCCTGTGCCCGCATCACCGGGATCACCAGGCGCGTCAACTCGTGCCAGCCAAAGAAGTTTGCCTCGAAGATATGCCGCAGTCCTTCGGTCGGCACGTCCTCGACCGCGCCGGGCATGCCAAACGCCCCGTTGTTGAACAGCGCGTCCAGCGTGCCGCCGGTTGCGGCCAGAACCTCGCTCAGCCCGGCAGAGATGCTGTCGGCATCGGCATAGTCGATCCGTGGGCTTTCGAACCCCTGCGCCCGTAGCCGGTCACAGTCGCGCTGCTGCCGACAAGAGGCAAAGACCCGCCAGCCCTGCGCCCGCAAACCATGCGCGGCCGCCAGACCGATGCCCGACGAACAGCCGGTAATAAGAATGGATTTTGACATTGTGAATGACCGCACCGCCCCAAGTTTTGCCCAGTGCTAGGCGCTGGGCTGGCTCACGGCAATGCTTCCGGTGCCTCAATTCGACTTTTTGCTGACAAGTGATGCGGCGATCCAGCCGATCTGTTGTTCCGGCAACACACGCAGCCGCAACCAGCCGGTGCCGGTGTCGTCCAGCACCTCGACCTTGTGGCCGATGGTCAGCCGGGCGACAACCGGATAAATGGTGCCGGGACCGTCACGCATGTTCACCCGCGCCGCCGCCACCTCGCGCAGGTCCGGGGCAGGGGCTGCGATCACATCCGGCTGGGCCTCGTCCTGTTCGGGGCCGGGCTCGGTCGGTTCCACGCGGAACGACAGCGCGCCCTGTTCCAGCGAGGCCAGCGTGATCGTCTTGCCCGGATCGACTTCGAACAGGGACAACCCCTTGCCCAGGCTCGCGCGCGAACGGGCCAGCACCGCCAGCCGCTCCTCCGAGGTCAGCTCGCTCATCGCGGCTGTCTCTTCCTGCACCGCCGGTTCCGGCTTGCGAGGCGTCAGCTTGACCTTGGCCACCAATGTCGCGGCTTCGGTCCTGACCAGCGGCGCGGCGGGTTTTTCCGGAACAGCGGCAGCCTGTTCCACCTTGGGTGCGCGGATACCGCGCGGCTCGAAATCCTCGCCCCCGCTGAGCTCCCAGAAAGCCCAGCCGAGAAACAGAAATGAAATGATGACAAAGCGCATTGCACGCGCCTCCCGGAACTCCAGCGAACAAAATCCGATGACAAAAACCGGCCGCAGACTGACCGGGTGAATCTTAGCATAGCCGTCAGGATGAGTCTAAAAAGGGATAAAACCTTTGGGTTTTCCCCGCGACTGTCCAGAAACCCCGACTTGTCCCCAGCAAATTCCGCGCCTGTTGCTTTACCAGAAACGACAGAGCGCGTATCACATCATCTATGAGCGAAACGATCGACGACCCCAACATGAAGGAAGACGGCGGTGGGCACGAGGTGGCCGAACCGCTGCGCCGCGCCATTGGCGAGCGGTATCTGACCTATGCGCTGAGCACGATCATGCACCGGGCACTGCCCGATGCGCGCGACGGGCTGAAGCCGGTACACCGCCGGATTCTCTATGCCATGCGCGAATTGCGACTCAGTTCCGGGGGCGGGTTCCGCAAGTCGGCCAAGATCTCGGGCGACGTGATGGGTAACTATCACCCGCATGGGGATGCCGCGATCTATGATGCGATGGCGCGTCTGGCGCAGGATTTCAACGTCCGCTACCCGCTGGTCGACGGGCAGGGCAATTTCGGCAATATAGACGGCGACAACCCGGCCGCCAGCCGATACACCGAAGCGCGGATGACCATCGTGGCCGAAGCGCTGCTGGATGGTCTGAACGAGGATGCGGTCGATTTCCGTGACAACTATGATGGCACCCTTTCCGAACCGGTGGTGTTGCCCGCGCAGTTTCCGAACCTCTTGGCCAATGGCAGCAGCGGCATCGCCGTGGGGATGGCCACCAACATTCCGCCCCATAACATCGCCGAGCTGTGCGACGCCTGCCTGCATCTGATCAAGACGCCCGATGCGCGTGACGACACGCTGTTGAACTATGTGCCCGGCCCCGATTTCCCCACCGGCGGCATCATCGTCGAACCGGCCGAAAGCATCGCCCAGGCCTATCGCACCGGGCGCGGTTCCTTCCGCCTGCGCTGCAAATACGAGGTCGAGGATCTGGGCCGCGGCCAGTGGCAGATCGTGGTCACCGAAATCCCTTATCAGGTCCAGAAATCGAAGCTGATCGAGAAACTGGCCGAGGTCATCCAGACCAAGAAAGTGCCGATCCTCGCCGATGTCCGCGACGAGAGCGCCGACGACATCCGCGTCGTGCTGGAGCCGCGCACCAAGAACGTGGATCCCGAGGTGCTGATGGGGATGCTCTACCGCAACTCGGATCTCGAGGTGCGGTTCAGTCTGAACATGAACGTGCTGATCGACGGGGTCACGCCCAAGGTCTGCTCGATGAAGGAGGTGCTGCGCGCCTTTCTGGATCACCGGCAAGAGGTGCTCCTGCGTCGCTCGCGCCACCGGCTGGGCAAGATCGACCACCGGCTCGAAGTGCTCGAAGGCTTCATCATCGCCTTCCTCAATCTCGACCGGGTGATCGACATCATCCGCTACGACGAGGATCCCAAGGCCGCGTTGATGCGCGAGGAATGGGGCATCGACCACCCCCGTGCGCTGAACGAGGGTGATTATGTCTCGCCCGCGCCGGGCGAGGGCGAGCTGAGCGAGGTGCAGGCCGAGGCGATCCTCAACATGCGCCTGCGCAGCCTGCGCCGACTGGAAGAGATTGAACTGATCCGCGAGCGCGACGCCCTGATGGCCGAGCGCGCCGAGATCGAGGACCTGCTGGCCGATCCCGCCCTGCAATGGGCGCGCATCTCGGAGCAGTTGAAAGAGACGAGAAAGACCTTCGGCAAGGACTTTCCCGGCGGCGCCCGCCGCACCCGCTTTGCCGAGGCGGGCGAAGTCGAAGAAGTGCCGCTGGAGGCGATGATCGAACGCGAGCCGATCACCGTGGTCTGTTCGCAGATGGGCTGGATCCGCGCCATGACCGGCCATATCGACCTGACCCGCGAGTTGAAGTTCAAGGATGGCGACGGCCCGCGCTTCATCTTCCACGCCGAAACCACCGACAAGCTCCTGGTCTTTGCCTCGAACGGGCGGTTCTACACCGTCGGCGCCTCGAACCTGCCCGGCGGGCGTGGCATGGGCGAACCCCTGCGCCTGATGGTCGATCTGCCCAACGAGGCCGAGATCGTCGATATCCTGATCCACCGTCCGGGCCGCAAGCTGATCGTCGCCTCGAACGCCGGTAATGGCTTCCTCGTGCCCGAAGAGGACGTGCTGGCCCAGACCCGCACCGGCAAGCAGGTGCTCAATGTCGGCGCCGACGAGCGCGCGCTGATCTGCCACCCGGTCCAGGGCGACCATGTGGCCGTGGTGTCGCAGAACGGCAAGTTCCTGGTCTTCCCCATCGCCGAACTGCCCGAGATGGGCCGCGGCAAGGGTGTCCGCCTGCAAAAGTACAACATGGCGCGCGGTCGCCAGGGCACGCTCGAACTCGACGGCGGCCTGTCGGACGTGACCACGTTCAACTGGGACGAGGGGCTGAAATGGTCGATGGGCGGCGACAAGACCCGTCACGAGACCGATCTGGGCCAATGGCTGTCGAAACGCGCCAGCGTCGGCAAGAAACCGCCATACGGCTTCCCCCGCACCTATAGATTCACGTGATCAAAAGGGCGCGATTGGTGAAATCCGGGCGATGCCGCTTGGCATCAGGGGCATCGCTGCGTTACATCCCCTCAAACCCGAGGCCTGTCGAGACCTGCTCATGATCCGTATTCTTGCCCTGTTGACCGGGATGGCCCTGCTGGCCGCCTGCACCGCCGCGACCCCCGAAGAGCCGCTCGAGGATCTCGGCGAATTCAAGCTGGGCCATTATGTGGTCTTTGCCGGCAAGGCGCAAAAGGGCCCGATCTCGCGCGATGCCACCGCCGAGGAATGGGAGGCCGCGCTGAAGACCGCCGTTGGCGAACGGTTCCCGCAATACCAGGGCTCGCAATTCTACCATCTCGGCATCAGCGTCGAGGGCTACATGCTGGCGCCCCCGGGCGTGCCGGTGGTCTACAGCCCGAAATCGGCGCTGATCATCAACGTCACCGTGTGGGACGACGCCACCCAGAGCAAGCTGAACCCCGAGGTCGAACAATTCACCGTGTTCGAGGCCACCACCGGCGAATCCTGGCTGATCGGATCGGGCAATGCCCGCACCCGCGAGGAACAGTTGCTGGGACTGTCGCGCAACGCGGTCGGCGAGATCGAGGACTGGCTGGTCGAGATGCAAAAGGAAAAGGGCTGGTTCAACAAGCGGCCAGAGGCCGCGCCCGCCTCTGACGCGGCGGCCGGGCTGCTGAAACCGCTGGAAGGTTGATAATCGGTCACGATTGGCTTGATTTTCTCCTTTGAACCAAATATCCCGCGCGCGCAGATGCAACCCGGGACCAAGGGTCCCCCAAACCGCAAAAGGGCGCCTGAGGAATGGCAAAGGAAAAGTTCGCGCGTACGAAACCGCACGTCAACATCGGCACGATTGGGCACGTTGACCACGGCAAGA
>NZ_JAOWLB010000008.1 GCF_025751555.1 Ruegeria aquimaris | reverse complement strand
GTTCCGGCGTAGCTCAGCGGTAGAGCAGTTGACTGTTAATCAATTGGTCGTAGGTTCGATCCCTACCGCCGGAGCCATGAAAAGCCCTCGAGCCCTGCTCGAGGGCTTTTCTGTTTGCAGGAACGCGAGGCGGCGGCTTGCCCAGCGGAACAGATAGGCCGGGCGGAAAAGCGCCGGGCGGGGTCGGTTGGCGACCGGACCCGGGTTTTCCCCCTAGCCGATGCTTCATGCCCTCTCCATCTAGGCGGCAGAACTGCCTTGGAGGTCATCATGACACGCATTCTCGTACTTCTCGGAGTGGCGGCGGCCGGTGCCGCTGCCTATTTCCTTGTGATCCGGACCGAACCCCAGCAAGCGGCTGTCGAACCGCCGGCCGCGGCCGCCGTGACACCGGCGGAGCCAGGCGCAGCCACGCTGGGCACGCAGATCGAACAGGCCGCCGAAACCGCCCGCACCGAGGTTGAGGCCGCAGCCAGGCAAGCAGCGGAACAGTTGGGTCAGGCCCGAGACACGGCTGCCGAAGCGGCTTCGCAGGCCATCGACTCCGCCAGCGAGGCCGCGTCGCAGGCCGCCGAGGCCGCAGGGGAGGCTGCCAGCGCCGCTACCGACGCCACGACCGAAGCCGTGGGCACCGCGCTTGCCACTGCAAACGAGGAGGCGACGGCGGCCATCGCCTCGGCCCGCGAAATGGTCGAAGGCTGGGACAGAGACGGCATGCTGACCCCGTCGGGCTTCGACTATGACACCATGGTTTCCGCCGTCGAGGACAGCACGATGAACGAGACGCTCAAAACCGGCATCCTGGGCATTCTGGAGGATATCCGGTCGGCGCCCGAGGCCATCGCTGTCCATGCACAGGCACTGCGCGCCTTGATTGGCATGTGACGGGACCTGTCCACCCACCTGCAAACCCCCGCTGCGGCGGGGGTTTTTGTTTTTGCGGGGTGCAGCATTCGAAACCCTGCCGCCACGTCACGGTTTGGGTCGGTTGACAGACATACCCATCGGTATGTTTGATCATACCCGAGAGTATGTCGCCATTGCCAACCGAGGAGTCAGCGCCCCGTGACCGAGATTGCAACCACAGCCCGCAACGACCGGTACGAGGAATTGCTGACGGCCGCGGCGGAGTGTTTCCAGAGCCGGGGATTCGATGCCACCTCGATTGATACGGTGGCGCGCCATCTGGGCGCGACCAAGGGCCGGGTCTATCATTATTTCCCGTCCAAGATGGATCTGTTCAACGCAGTGCGCGACCGAGGCATGGACATCGTGTTTCAGGCCACCGATCCGGGGTATTTTGCGGATCTGCCGGTATTGGACCGGCTGGAAGCCATGGCGCGTGGCCATGCCCGAGCGATGCTGCAACATCATTCCTTCATGCTGGTGCTGAAGGACGGGCTGCTGATGCGGCGCTATACCACCACGACCGATTTTCAGAAGGAATCGCTGTCCCAGCATATCGCCCGGCGCGACGCCTATGAGGCGCGGTTCCGCGAATTGCTGGCGATGGGGCTGGCCGAGGGCAGCCTGCGCGCCGGTCCCGATCCGGCGATCACGGTCCAGACCTTCATGAGCGCGCTGAACGGGCCGGTGGCCTGGTTCCGCCCGCGCCCCGGCGACACGCCGGAGAAATACGATGCGATTGCGGAAGAGATCGTGCGTTTTGCCATGCAGGGCCTGCGCGCCCTGCCCGCCTGATCCCCTGAACCGAGGACAAAGATGACAGACATTCCCGAAACGATGTATGCCGTGCTGCAAACCGGCGACGGCTATTCCGGCAAGGCCACCGGCCCGGCGATTGACGATGCCGCCGACTGGCTGGAGCCGGGTCAGATCGCGGTGCCGACACCCGGACCGGGACAGGTGCTGATCCGGCTGCGCATGGCCTCGGTCAACCCGTCCGATTTGCATTTCATCAAGGGCGAGTACGGCCAGCCGCGTGTCAAGGGCATGCCCGCCGGGTTCGAGGGCTGCGGCGACGTGGTCGCGGTGGGCAAAGGCGCCGAGCGGCTGGTGGGCCAGCGGGTCGCGTTTGTCGCCGTGAACGCGGGGGCCTGGGCTGAATATGTGGTGACGCAGGCGCAGATGTGCATTCCGTTGCGCCCCGATATCAGCGACGAGGACGGTTCGGCGCAGATCGTCAACCCGATGACCGCCATGGCGATGGTCGATATCGCGCGGTCCGAGGGCGAGGCTTTCATTGTGTCGGCGGCCACCAGTCAGCTGGGCAAGCTGATGGTGTCGCTGGGCCGCGATCTGGGGCTGAAACCCATCGCGCTGGTGCGCCGGGCCGAAGCGGTAGAGCCACTGAAGGCGCTGGGCGCGGCCGAGGTTCTGGTCATCTCGGATCCGGAGATGGGGCAGAAGTTCGCCGCCATCAGCCGGGCGCTGAAACCGCGCGTGTTCCTGGATGCGGTGTCAGACCAGACCTCGGAACGCATCTTTACCGCCATGCCGAACGGCGCGCGCTGGGTGTCTTATGGCAAGCTGGATGCCGAATTGCCGGTGCTGACCCAGATGGGCCAGCTGATTTTCATGGGCAAGCGAATCGAAGGCTTCTGGCTCACCCAGTGGATGATGACCACGCCACCTGCCGATCAGGCGCGCGTGGTGGCCGAGGTGCAGGCGCGTTTTGCCGACGGGCGTTGGAAAACCGATGTGTCAGGCTACCTTCCGCTTCGTGACGTTGTGTCAGGTCTGGCCGGGGCGCTGAAAAAGACTGACGGAAAGGTGATGATCACGCCATAGTGAGGCGAGGCCCGGCGGTCGACATGCTGCTGGGCCAAAGAACGGGACGCCGGGATACCGGCGCAGGGAGGAAAATTTGGATAACGTACAGCTGCTGATCAGCGGGCTGGCGAATGGCTGTGTCTATGGCCTGATCGCGCTTGGCTTTGTTCTGATATACAAGGCGACCGAGGCGGTGAATTTCGCGCAGGGCGATTTCATGATGCTGGGCGCCTTTGTCACCATCGGGTTGACCAACACCGAATATATGGGCCTGCCCTTCTGGATGGCGCTGCCGATCTCGATCGGGATCATGGCCGGGCTCGGCTATCTGCTCGACCGGCTGGTGATCCGGCGCATGTTCGGGCAGAGCCAGACGGCGGTTGTGATCCTGACCATCGCGCTGGGTTTCGTCATCCGATTTGTCGCCGGGCTGATCTGGGGTCACGAGCCGCAAACCTTGCAGAACCCGCTGGCCGGGCGCGAGATCTCGTTCGGCGGGCTGGTGCTGGGCATGGAGGATGTGGCGGTAATCGTGGTCACCGTGCTGCTGACCGGCAGTCTGTTCCTGTTCTTCAGCCGCACCAAGCTGGGCCTTGCCATGCAGGGCGCGTCACAGAACCAGCTGGCGGCCTATTACATGGGCATCCCGGTAAAGCGGGTGCAGGGCTTCATCTGGGCTTTGGCGGGCGCGGTTGCGGCGATCGCGGGCATCCTGTTCGCGGCCAAGGGATCGGTCGATCCCTCCACCGGCCTGCTGGGTATCAAGGCCTTTGCCGCCGCCGTGATCGGCGGGTTCGGCAGCCTGCCGGGCGCTTTGGCCGGCGGCCTAATCGTAGGGGTCATCGAACCCTTTGCCAGCCGCTATATCGCCGCCGGTTACAGCCAGATCGCACCCTATGCGCTGCTGCTTGCGGTGCTGGTCTTCCGTCCCCACGGCCTGTTCAGTCAGGTCCGAGTGAAGAAGGTCTGAGCCCATGCGTATCGTATTCAAGACCGATTACATGCAGGATATCCGCCCCTGGAAGGACGGGTACCAGCTGAGCCTTTACCTGATCCTGCTGGCCGTGGTCTTTGCCGCGCCCTGGATACTGGATGTGTTCTATCTGGGCGAGCTGACCAACGTGCTGATCTGGGCCATTGCCGGGATGGGGCTGATGGTGCTGACCGGTCATACCGGTCAGGCCAGCCTGGGGCATGCGGCCTTTCTGGCCTTTGGCTGTTACTCCAACGTGATCCTGCTGGAGGCCGGGGTACCGTTCATCCTCGCCTTTCCGCTGGCCGGTGTGATCACCGGGATCATCGGCGCGCTGGTGGCGATTCCGGCGCTGCGGCTGCATGGCATCTACCTGGCGATCTTTACGCTCGCGATGTCGATCCTGGTCGACGACATCATCGTGCTGACCGAACCCTGGAGCGGCGGCGTGTCGGGCAAGTATATCGCGGGGATCGACCTGTTTGGCCTGAGCATCGACCGCTGGGGGACGCCGATGCTGTTCTACTGGCTGGTGCTGGCGGTAACGGTCATCGTGGCACTGGGCTACATCAACCTGCTGCGCTCGCCGCTGGGGCGCAGTTTCATCGCGGTGCGCGACAGCGAGGTTTCGGCGCAGGCGATGGGCGTGGACATTGCCCGGACCAAGACGATCTCGTTCGGCCTGTCATGCATGGTCACCGGCTGGGCGGGCGCGTTCATGGGAATGTTCGCGGGTGCGTTCAACAACGAGACCTTCAGCGTGGTGATCTCGATCGAGCTGTTGATGATGATCGTGATCGGCGGACTGGGGTCGATCCACGGGGCGTTCTTTGGTGCCATCGTGATCGGGTTCCTGCCGCAGTTCCTGTCCATCGCCAAGGAATACGTGGGCGCGCTGTTCGGCGGCAGCACGGTGGCCATTCCGGGTCTGGAGTTCGGCATCTTCGGCATGATCCTGATCGCCTTCATCTTGTTCGAGCCGATGGGCATCTACGGGCGCTGGCTCAAGATCCGGACGTTCTTTGAGCTGTTCCCCTTCTACCGCAAGGACATGTTCAAGCGGCAGAAGTCCTATCTGAAGACGGAGCGCCTGAGATGAGCCTGCTCGAGATTGAAAACGTCACGCTGAAATTCGGCGGGCTGACCGCGGTCGACAACCTGTCGTTCACGGTCGAGGAAGGCGAGGTCTTTGCCATCGTCGGCCCCAACGGGGCGGGCAAATCGACGGTGTTCAACCTGATTTCGCGCTTCTACGACCCTTATGCGGGCCAGATCCGGTTCGACGGGCATAACCTGTTGGAGGTCAAACCCTCGGGCGTGGCCGCCTATGGGGTGGCGCGCACGTTCCAGAACATCGAGTTGTTCGAGCATGCGACCGTGTTGCAGAACCTGCTGGTCGGCCGTCACCGGCACCGCAAGACCAACCTGTTCTCGGAGATCCTCTTTACCCCCTCGGCGCGGCGGCAGGAGTTGGAGAACCGCGAAAAGGTGGAAGAGGTGATCGACTTCCTCGACCTGCAAGCCTATCGCGACAAGATGATCGCGGGCCTGCCTTATGGCGTTCGCAAGGTGGTCGAAGTGGCGCGTGCGCTGTCGACCGATCCCAAGCTGTTGCTGCTGGACGAACCGGCCTCGGGCCTGTCGGTGGAGGAGACCACCGACATGCGCTGGTGGATCGACGATATCCGCCGCCAGATGGGCATCACCGTGCTGATGGTGGAACATGACATGGGGCTGGTCTCGGGCGTGAGCGACCGGGTGCTGGCGATGGCCGATGGCGCGAAACTGGCGCTGGGAACACCGGCAGAGGTGCAATCGCACCCGGCGGTGATCGAAGCCTATCTGGGGAAGGCGTCATGAGCGAAGCAATACTCAAGATCCGCAACATCGAGAGCTTTTACGGGCCGATCATGGCGATCCGGGGCGTCTCCTTGGAGGTGCGGCCGGGTCAGATCGTGTCGATCCTGGGGGCAAACGGCGCGGGCAAGACCACGCTGATGAAGACGATCTCGGGCGTGATGGACCCCGAAAAGGGCACCATCACCTTTGACGGGGAGGAGATCCAGGGATCGGAGCCGCACAAGGTGGTGCAGAAGGGCATCGTGCACGTCCCCGAGGGGCGCGAGGTGTTCCCGCTCCTGACGGTGGACGAGAACCTGACGCTGGGTGCCTATACCGCCACAGACAAGGCGCAGATCGAGCGCGACCGGGAACTGGTGTTCAGCTATTTCCCGATCCTGAAGGAGCGGCGCGGGCAAGAGGCCGGGACGCTCTCGGGCGGTCAGCAGCAGATGCTGGCCATTGGCCGGGGCCTGATGGCCAATCCGCGCATCATGCTGCTGGACGAACCCAGCCTGGGTCTGTCGCCGCTCCTGGTGCAGGAGATCTTTGCCATCCTCAAACGGTTGAACGAAGAGCAGAACATGACGATGATGCTGGTGGAACAGAACGCCAGCGCGGCGCTGAACCTGGCGCATCATGGCTATGTGATGGAGGTGGGCCGTATCGTGATGGACGGCTCGGCCCAGACGCTGATGGCGTCCGAGGACATCCAGAACTTCTATCTGGGGGTTCAGGAGGAAGGCGCGCGGGAGAACCGCCGCTGGAAACGCAAGAAGACATGGCGATAACCGGAGAGGTGGACAAGATGGATACACGCACCCTGCCCGCCCAGACGCTGATCAACGGCGTCAGTTTCAATGCCACCCCGGGCCAGCGCCCGGTGCTGGTCGATGGCACGACGACCATCGTCGGCCTGTTCCAGAAACGCTGTGCCGAGATGGGCAGCCGCACGGCGCATCGGGAAAAGGACTTCGGCATCTGGAAGACCTATTCCTGGGCCGATTACTGGCAGCATGCCAAATGGATCGGGCTGGCCCTGCGCAAGCTGGGCCTGCAACGGGGCGAGGTCGTCTCGATCCTGAGTGAGGACCGCAAGGAATGGGCCTATTTCGACATGGGCATTCAGGCGGTCGGCGGCATCGCTTCGGGCGTCTACACGACGGATTCGGCCAACCAGCTGAAATATCTGGTCAATGACAGCGACAGCCGGTTCCTGATCGTCGAGAACGAAGAGCAGCTGGACAAGTTCATGCAGATCGAGGGCGAGGTTCCCGGTCTTTTGAACGTGATCATCCTGGAGGACGAGGGCCTGCACGATCTGGATCATCCGCGCTGCGTGATGATCGACCGGCTCTATGAGATCGGCCGCCAGGCGGAGCAGGACGAACCGGCCGCCTTCGAGGCCGAGATCGCGCTGGCGCGCCCCGAGGATGTGGCGCTGCTCATCTATACCTCGGGCACCACGGGCATGCCCAAGGGCGCGATGCTGAGCCATGAGAATATCATGGCCGCCATCGAGGCGGGTGCGCATCGTCTGCCGACCCAGCCCGATGACGAACAGCTCTGTTTCCTGCCGCTCTGCCACATCCTGGAGCGGGACGTGTCGATCTATTTCCCACTGGCGTCAAAAAGCACGGTGAACTTTGCCGAGAGCCCGGAAACGGTGTTTGCCAACCTGCAAGAGGTGTCGCCCGCCACGTTCACGGCGGTGCCGCGGGTGTGGGAGAAGATCTATTCCCAGGTGCTGATCATGGCGCAGGAGGCCACACCCGCCGGGCGCGCGGCCTTTGGCATGGCGCTGAAGGCCGGAATGAAGCGCGCCGAATACCTGATTGAAAACAAACCGGTTCCTGCCGGTGTGGCGGCGAATTTCTGGCTTTGGGACCGGTTGGTTCTGCGCAATCTGCGGCGGATGCTGGGCATGGACAAGATGCGCCGGGGCGGCACCGGGGCGGCGCCGATCTCGCCCGCGTTGCTGAAATGGTACTGGTCCATCGGCGTGCCGCTGGTCGAGGGCTATGGCATGACCGAGACCGCCGGGATCGCCACCATCAACACGCTGGAGGAAAACCGGCTGGGCACCATCGGCAAGGTGGTCCCCGGCATCGAGGTGCGCATCGCCGATGGCGGCGAGATTCAGGTCAAGGGGCTCAACACCTTCAAGGGCTATTGGCGCAACAACGAAAAGACCGCCGAGACCTATACCGCCGACGGCTGGCTGCGCACTGGTGACATCGGCAAGATCGATGCCGAGGGCTATGTCACCATCACCGGGCGCCTCAAGGACATCATCATCACCGCGGGCGGCAAGAACATCACCCCCGCCGAGATCGAAAGCCGGCTGAAGTTCAGCCACTATATCTCGGACGCGGTGATCATCGGCGACAAGCGCAAGTACCTGACCTGCCTGATCATGATCGACCAGGAGAACGTCGAGAAATTCGCGCAGGACCGCAAGGTGCCGTTTTCCAACTTCGCCTCGCTTTGCGCGGCGCAGGAGGTCAAGGATCTGATCGCCGCCGAAGTCGCGGCGGTCAACAAGGAGTTCGCCCGCGTCGAGCAGATCAAGGATTTCCGCCTGATCGACGTGCTGCTGACGGCGGAGGACGAGGAACTGACTGCGACGATGAAGCTGAAACGCAGTTTCGTCGAAAAGAAACACGCACATCTCATCGAAGATATGTACTAATGATAAATGGGTTATCCATAGGGAGGAGAACTATGAAAACACTCATCAAACGTCTGGTCGCCGCATCGGCGCTGACGGCGGCGGCGACACTGGCCAACGCCCAGGCGCAGGGCGTGACCGATGACGAGATCGTCATCGGCGCGGTCAACGACCTGAGCGGCATCTTCGCCGCCGTGGGCGTGCCCGCGACCAAGGGCGCCAACGTCTATTTCGACAAGGTCAACGCCGCAGGCGGCGTGCACGGGCGCAAGATCCGTTATGTGGTCGAGGACCACGGCTATCAGATGCCGCGCGCGATGCAGGGCTTCAACAAGCTGCTGAACCGCGACAAGGTCTTTGCGATGATGCAGAACCTTGGCACGCCGATGAACCTGGCCGGGTTCAAGCTGATCGATCCGATGGGCATCCCGAACATCGCGCCGCTGTCGGCCGCGCGTCAGATGATCCAGGATCCGATGCACAACAAGTTCACCTCGTTCTCGAGCTATTACGACCAGAGCCGGGTGGGCGTGAAGTATCTGGCCAGTACCTTTGGGGCCAAGAACGTCTGCACCATGTATCTGCCCACCGATTTCGGCAAGGAGATCCTGGAAGGGACCCAGGCCGGGGTCGAGGAAGCGGGTCTGACCTTTGCCGCCGAGACCACCCACAAGCCGGATGAAACCGATTTCGTGGGCTCGCTGAGCAAGCTCAAGGAATCCGGCTGCGAGATCGTGACCATCGCGCTGGGCGTGCGTCAGGCGATCACCATCGTCGGCACTGCCAAGAAGATGGGCCTCACCGACATGAAATTCATGGGCACCTCGGCCAGCTTCCTGACCGTGGTGGCGCAGGTTCCGGGCGGCGTGACCGAGGGCTTCTATGCCGCGGCCAGCTGGCAGGACCTGTGGGCGCGGGCCGAAGAGCCCGTCGTCAAGGCGTTCATCGAGGAATACAAGGCCGCAGCCGGCGAAGATCCGCAGGGCTTCGCGATGCTGGGCTATGCCGCGGCGCAGCAGATGGTCATGGCGCTTGAGGCTGCGGGTCCCGACCTGACACAGGAAAGCTTCATCGCGGCGATGGAGACGCTGGACTATCAGGATGATCTGGTCGGCAACCATATCAACTACGGCCCGGATGACCACCAGGGCGCGGACTCGGTCTATGTTCTGATCGTCGAGAACGGCGGCTGGAAGAAGGTTCACGAGGAATAATCCTCGGTCAGGGCGTCCGTGGCAAACGGGCGCCCTATTTGTGTCTGCCGTACCCGACAGGAGATGTCCCGATGACCGAGCCGATGGTCCAGTACCGCAGCTGCAACATCTGCGAGGCGATGTGCGGCCTGATCGTGACCCATGACGGGAGCGATGTTCTGTCGATCCGGCCGGATCCGGACGACCCGCTGTCGCGCGGTCATATCTGCCCCAAGGCGGTGGCCTTGCAGGATTTCCGCACCGATCCTGACCGGGTGACGAAACCTTTGCTTAAACGCGGCACCGATTTCGAGGAAATCAGTTGGGACGAAGCCTATGACCAAGCTGCCGAGCGCATCCGCGCGGTGCAGGCCGCGCATGGGCAGGATGCGGTTGCCGTCTATCTGGGCAATCCCAACGCGCATAAATTCGGCAACCTGCTGAACCTGCCCACACTGGTCAAGGCGATCGGCACCCGTAACCGATACAGTTCCGCCACCGCCGACCAGATCCCGCATCACGTGGCGTCGATCCATATGCTGGGTCATCCGATGCTGATGCCGATCCCCGATATCGACCGCACCGATTTCCTGCTGATAATCGGCGGCAATCCGGTGATCTCGAACGGGTCAATGATGACCGCGCCGGGATATGGCCGTCGCATGGACGACATCCGCGCGCGCGGAGGACGGGTGGTGGTGATCGACCCCCGCCGGACCGAGACCGCCGAACGCGCCGGTGAGCATCACTTCATCCGGCCCGAGACCGATGCCTGGCTGATCCTGTCGATGATCCATGTGATCCTGTCCGACGGCCCTGCCCGGCTGGGCCACCTGGCGCCGCTGGTCGACGGGCTGGAGGCGCTGACAGAGGCCGTTCAACCATTCACGCCCGAAGCCGCCGCAGAGGTAACCGGCATCGAGGCCGACACGATCCGGGCGCTGGCGCGCGACTTCGCCGCAGCACCGCGCGCCGTCTGTTATGCACGCATGGGCGCCTCGACCCAAAGCTTTGGCACGCTGTGCCAATGGGCGGCCAATGCGCTCAACATCGTGACCGGCAATTTCGATGCCGAGGGCGGTGCCATGTTCACTACGCCCGCGCTCGACTATGTCGGGCTGACTTCGCGCAAGGGCAAGGCGCGGAGCTATCCCGAGCGCCGCTCACGGGTGTCGGGGCAGCCGCTTTATAATGGTGAATTCCCTGTCTCAACCCTGGCCGAAGAAATCGAGACACCCGGTCCGGGCCAGATCCGCGCACTGGTAACGGTGGCCGGCAACCCGGTTCTGACCGCGCCCAACGGTCGGCGGATCGAACGGGCACTGACCGGGCTCGATTTCATGATGTCGCTTGATATTCACGTGAACGACACCACCCGGCATGCCGATCTGATCCTGCCCGGCACCGTGGCGCTGGAGGAACCCATATATGACATGGTGTTCCACACCTTCGCGGTGCGAAACACGGTGGGCTTTGCGCCCGCGCTCTTTGCGCCGCCCCATGGCAACCCTTCGGAATGGGAGGTGATCGCCCGGCTTGCGGCCCGGCTGACCGGTGCCAACCAGATCGGCCCGGCGCCCGAGCAGGTGCTTGCCATGCTGCTGCCTCAGGGGTTTCACGGCGACAAGGTCACGCTTGAGGGGCTGCGCTCCCGGGGCCGCCCGATGGACCTTGGCCCGCTGGTGGCCAATCTGAGCGACCGGCTGGAAACCCCGGAGGGGCGGCTGAACCTCGCGCCGCAGGCCTTTATCGATGACCTGCCGCGCCTTTTGGCGCAGACCGAGGGCCGCGACGCGGCCCGCCCCCTGTCCCTGATCGGGCGCAGGCAGGTGCGCAGCCACAACAGCTGGACCCAGAACAGCGCCCGCCTGGTCAAGGGCCGCAACCGCTGCACGGTCGAGGTCAATCCCGAGGATGCTACCCGCCTGGGCCTGTCCGACGGGGCGGATGCGGTGGTCAGCAGTGCCGCCGGATCGGTCACCCTGCCGGTCGAGATCACAGAGGCGATGGCCCCCGGGGTTGTTTCGATCCCGCAGGGCTGGGGCCAGAAAAACGGCCGTCTCAGCGCCGCGACGCAAACCGCCACCGTCTCGATCAACGATCTGACCGATGACAGCCGCACAGATCCGCTCAGCGGCAACGCCGCCTTCAACGGTCTGCCCGTGGCACTGCATCCGGCCTGAGACCGCCATAGCGCTTCTTTCTGGTTCGAAATACTCCGGGGGAGTCGCGCATCCGCGCGACGGGGGCAGCGCCCCCCGCTCTCAGCTGCCCCAGATCGCCTTGACGTAGTTGCGGGTTTCCTCGTAAGGCGGCACGCCGCCGTGTCTGGTCACCGCCTCGGGCCCGGCGTTATAGGCCGCTAGCGCCAGGCGCCAGGACTTGAACCTTGAATATTGCCGCGACAGGTAGCGCGCGCCACCATCCAGGTTTTCATAGGGGTTATGCGGATCGACACCCAACCTCCGGGCGGTCTCGGGCATCAGCTGGGCCAGACCCAGGGCGCCCTTGTGCGATTTGGCGCGCGGGTTCCAGCCGCTTTCCTGCTGCACCAGCCGCAGGAACAGATCCTCGGGCACGCTGTGACGGCGCGCCGCGTCGCGCGCCATTTGCAGGTATTCACCCTTGTACTTGCCGACATAGCGCTTGTCGAAACTGCCATGGGACGATGGCGGTTTCAGACGGGTCGAGGACTCGTACTGGCTGGCACCGCGGGTATCCAGAAGCCTGGCCTGTTTCTGAAAGATATCGCGCCGGTTCTTGGTCGAGAACATGTCCGCCTGCACCGGCATGGCCGCAACAGTGACCGCCGCAACGAGAAAACCGGAAACAAGCCTGCGCATTCTTGGTAACCTGTTGTTAACCCCACGCGCGGAACTATACGAACTTTGGCACGAATTGGAACCCTTGCGAGACCTGCGCTATGGGATCGGCAGGCTGCCGCTTCCGGTTTCCCTCTGCCGCCCGGCGCGTGTAGGGTCTGCGCAGTGGGTCTCGGTGAGATTCGCGACATATGAATTAGACAGTGAGAGAAAAGCGGGGAAACATATGGCTGGCTCGGTCAACAAAGTCATTCTGGTGGGAAATCTGGGCCGCGACCCCGAGGTGAGGTCGTTTCAGAACGGCGGCAAGGTCTGCAACCTGCGAATCGCGACCTCGGAGACCTGGAAAGACCGCAACACCGGTGAGCGCCGGGAACGCACCGAATGGCATTCGGTCGCGATTTTCTCGGAGCCGCTGGCCCGCATTGCCGAACAGTATCTGCGCAAGGGCTCCAAGGTCTATATCGAAGGCCAGCTCGAGACCCGCAAATGGCAGGACCAGTCCGGACAGGACCGCTATACGACCGAAGTGGTCCTGCGGCCCTATCGCGGCGAGCTGACCTTGCTTGACGGGCGCGGCGATGGCGGCGGCAGCGGTGGTGGCAACTATGGTGGCGGCCAGGGCGGCGGCGATCCGTATGGCGGCTATGACAGCGGCCCCTCGGGCGACCCCTATGGCGGAGGCCCCTCGGGCGGTGGCAGTCGCGGCCGCGCTCCGGCCTCGGGCGGGATCGACGACGACGAAATCCCGTTCTAAGACCGGAGGCTAATCATGACATGGTCCTTCTCCCTCGGCCGCCTCTTCGGCTCGGAACTGAAGGTCCATGTCACCTTTTTCCTGCTGATCGGCTGGATCGGTGTTTCCGCCTATCAGATGGGCGGCTGGCCGAGCGCGGTGGAAAACACCGGTTTTGTGCTGGCGCTGTTTGCCTGTGTGGTGGCGCATGAATATGGTCATGCCCTGACCGCGCGCCGCTATGGCATCCGCACCCCCGATATCACGTTACTGCCCATCGGCGGGCTGGCCCGGCTGGACCGGATGCCCGAGAAACCGGGGCAAGAGATCGTGGTGGCGCTGGCCGGTCCGGCGGTGAATGTCGCGATCTGGATCGTGCTGACCCTGCTCGGCGTCGATACAAGGCTGGAGACGCTGACCGCCATCGACAGTGCCGAGCCCGATTTCCTGTCCCGATTGGCGATGGTCAACCTGTTCCTGGCGGTGTTCAACATGATCCCGGCCTTTCCGATGGACGGGGGCCGTGTGCTGCGCGCAGCGCTCAGCCTGGGCATGGACCGGGTGCGCGCCACCCGCATCGCCGCCGCTGCGGGGCAGCTTGTGGCGCTGCTGTTTGGCTTTGCTGGGCTCAGCGGCGGCAACCCGGTACTGGTGCTGATCGCAGTCTTTGTCTTTATCGCCGCCAACGCCGAGGCGCAGGATGTCGCCATGCGCGCGGTGACCCGCCGTCTGCTGGCGCGCGACGCGATGATCACCCGGTTCGAGGCGCTGGGCCCCGCCGACACGCTGGCCACCGCCGCGCAGGCGGTGCTGCACACCACCCAGCATGAATTTCCGGTGCTGGATGGGGACGGGCGTCTTTTGGGATTTGTGACACGGGCACGGCTGTTCGCGGCGCTGGCCTCGGATCATCCACGTTCGGATTCGGCGGAAACCGTGATGGAGCGTGACATCCCGCAGATGCCGCTGACCAGCGGTTTGGAGACGGTGCTGGATGCCCTCTACAAGGGTGCGCCAGCGGTGGCCGTCACGACCACTGACGGGCGGATGCTGGGCTATGTCACCCGTGAGAACGTAGGCGAGCTGATGGTGATCCAGGGGCGATAAACGCCCCTTTTTCAGCAGGTTGCCAGCGCATCCTCAAGCAGGGACAGCACCATCTCGCGCGGCACGTCCGAGGTGACGAAGGCCTGTCCGATGCCCCGCGCCAGAATAAAGCGCAACTGGCCATCGACCACTTTCTTGTCCTGCGCCATCAGATCGACCAGCGCCGCCGCATCCGGCAGATCGCCGGGGATATCGGACAGATCGGTCTTCATCCCCATCGCCTTGAGATGCGCGCGCACCCGGCTTGGGTCCTCTTGCGAGCAGAGCCCCAGCCGCGCCGAGAGTTCAAACGCCAGCGCACAGCCGATCGCCACGCCTTCGCCATGCAACAGGCGGTCGGAATAGCCGGTCGCGGCCTCAAGCGCGTGACAGAAGGTATGACCGAGGTTCAAGAGCGCCCGGTCGCCCTGTTCGGTCTCGTCGCGGGCGACGATATCGGCCTTCATCTGCACCGAACGGGTCACCGCCTCGACCCGCGCAGCCATGTCACCCGCGGCCAGCGCCGGGCCCTGCCCTTCGAGCCAGTCAAAGAACGCGGCATCGCCCAGCAGCCCGTATTTCACCACCTCGCCATAACCGGCTAGGAAATCGCGCGCCGTCAGTGTGCCCAGCACGGCCGTGTCGGCGAGCACCAGCGAAGGCTGGTGAAAGGCGCCGATCAGGTTCTTGCCGTGGGTGGCGTTGATGCCGGTCTTGCCGCCCACCGAACTGTCCACCTGCGCCAAAAGCGAGGTCGGGATCTGCACAAACCGCACACCCCGGCGCAAAATGGCGGCGGCAAAGCCCGCCAAATCGCCGATCACGCCACCGCCAAAGGCGACCACGATATCGTTGCGCTCGACCTTCTGGTCCAGCAGCCAGTCGACCGCGCGTTGCAGATGCGGCCAGCTTTTGGTGGCCTCGCCCGGCGGCAGCGCCAGCGCCTCCATCGCGACCCCAGCGGCGGCCAAGCCGTCGCGCAGCGCCTCCAGATGCAGGCTTGCCACCGTCTCGTCGGTCAGCACGCAGACCCGGCGCCGTTTCATCAATGGCGCGATGCGCGCGCCCGTTTGGGCCAGCAGGCCCGGCCCGATTTCCACATCATAGCTGCGCGTCCCCAGCGCCACATGCACCGTCTTGATCATGTCAGGTCAGTTCCAATACGTCCGGCCGCGACTGCAAGGCTTCGATCACCCGATCGGCCATCTGTTCGATCGAGGTTTCCGCATCCGACACCACAGTCAGATCGGCCTCGGCATAGATCGGAACCCGCGCATCGTGAAGCGCGCGCAAGGTCGCACGCGGGTCGGGCGTGCGCAGCAAGGGGCGGGTATCCTTGTGCCGGACCCGGTTCCACAACACGCTCAGATCTGCCTTGAGCCAGACCGAAACGCCACGTTCGGAGATCATCTTGCGATTCGCCGGCGCCAGGAAGGCGCCGCCACCGGTGGACAACACGCAAGGGCTGCCATCCAGCAACCGGGCGATCACCATGCTTTCCTTGTCGCGAAAGAACGCCTCGCCATCGCGCGAGAAAATCTCGGGGATCGACATGTTTGCCGCCGCTTCGATCTCGGCATCGCTGTCGAGGAAGGGAACCGCCAGTTTTTGCGCCAAAGCCTTGCCGACAGCGGTTTTTCCCGCCCCCATCATGCCCACCATCACCACGGTCTTGCGCAGCACAGACCGCGGGACGCCCTTTGTATGGGCTGAGTTATGCTCAATTTGCTTCATTCCACCGTGAATGACGTGATCTTGTGAAAAAGGCCAGTTATAACTTGGTCAAAACAAAGAAATGAGGCAGTTCCCAATGATGGCTCGTCTGGTCAAACTCGTGATCTACATTGTGTGTCTGAGCGTCATCGGCCTGGTCGGTTATGCCTATGTGGGTCCCTTCTTTGGCGTCGATTTTTCCGCGCCACAGAAGGAGATAAGACAACCGGTGGTGTTGAATGCCGACTAGACTGGCCGTATTGCTGCTGCTCCTTCCCGGCATCGGGTTGGCGCAGGCCCAGCAACCCCTGTCGGTCATCGACTGGCTGAAGACGCCGCCGCCTGCGAATCTACCGGGGACGGTCCTGTTGGAGCCGCCCGTGGCGCGCAGCGGTCAGCAGCCGCAGATCGAGGTGACCCCGCTGGAATCGCTGGCCCCACCCTTGGGGCTGGTCGCCTCCAGCGTTACCGGACTGCCGGTCGATCTCTGGCAACGCAGCGATGCGCGGCAACTGGCCGAACGGCTGATGAACGTGCCGGTGCGCGACAATCCGGCCATGCAGACGCTGCTCTATACCCTGCTGCTGTCGGAAACCCGACCTCCGCACGGATCGGCCGAGGCAGGCGAAACCCTGTTGCTGGCGCGTCTGGACCGGTTGATGCAACTGGGTGCGGTAGACCCCGCGCAGGCGCTGGTGCAACTGGCCGGACCGACCGATACCGCCGAACGGTTCGGCCGCTGGTTCAACGCCACCCTGCTGACCGGCGACGAGGATCGCAGCTGCGCCGCGCTGGTGGCTCAGCCCTACCTGGCGCCGGATTATGGCGCGCAAATCTTCTGCACCGCGCGACGTGGCGACTGGACCTCGGCCGCGCTGACGCTGGAGGCCGCGCATGCGCTCGAGCTGCTGCCATCGGCGTCGCTCGATCTGCTCGACCGGTTTCTCAGCCCCGAAATCTTCGAGGATCTGCCGCCGCCGCAACGGCCCTCGCGCCCAGATCCTCTGACCTTTCGCCTGTTCGAGGCGATCGGCGAGCCGATGGCCACGGCCACCTTGCCGCGCTCCTTCGCCAATGCCGATCTGCGCGATCTGGCGGGGTGGAAAGCGCAGCTGGAGGCGGCCGAACGCCTGACCCGGATCGGTGCGCTGACCCCGAACCAGCTGCTGGGCCTCTATACGCAACGCACCCCGGCGGCCTCGGGCGGAATCTGGGACCGGGTTACTGCCCTGCAACGGTTCGAGACCGCGCTGAATTCGAACAGCCCCGAGGCAGTGGCCAAGACCCTGCCCATTGTCTGGCAGGCGATGCAGCAAGCCCGGCTGGAGGTTCCCTTTGCGCATCTGTTTGCCGAAGCTCTGGCCGGTCAGGCGCTGACCGATCAAAAGGCTGCCGCGCTTGCCTGGCGGATAAGGCTGTTATCGCCCGATTACGAGATGGCGGCGCGCGCACCGGTCGGGACCGACGCCGAGGCGGGGTTTCTTGCGGCCTTGGCCAAGGGAGAACCGGGTAACGTGCTGCCGCCGTCGCCCCGCGCTGCCGCGATTGCACAAGGGTTCTTGCCCAACGCGCGGCTGTCGCCCGAGCTGGAGCTGATGCTGGTCGAAGGACATCTGGGCGAGGCCATACTGGAAGGGATGGATCGGTTCGCGCGCGGGGCACAGGGCAATCATGGCGATCTGGCGATGGCGCTGGCCCTGTTCCGCCGTGTCGGGCTGGAGGACACCGCGCGCCGGGCCGCGTTGCAGCTGATGCTGCTGGACCGGAGCTGAGCCATGACCGCACCCGCCAGCCCCGACCGCTGGATCTCGATCTTTCTGGAGGCGCAGGCCGCTGAACTGGGTGCTGCGACCAACACGCTGCTGGCCTATGGCCGCGACCTGATGGAATTTGCCGCCTTCCTGGAGCGGCGCGGCACCGGTTTTGCCGAAGCCGACCGCGACATGGTCGAGGCCTATCTCATCCGGTGCGACGCTGAGGGGCTGGCCCGCTCCACCCGCGCCCGGCGCCTGTCGGCGATCAAGCAACTCTATCGCTTTGCCTTTGACGAGGGTTGGCGCAGCGACAATCCGGCGATCCAGATCCGGGGGCCCGGACGGCTGAAATCCCTGCCCAAGACGCTGGAGGTGGTCGAGGTGGACCGCCTGCTCGATGCGGCCCGTCAATCGGGCCGGACCGAGGCTGACAGGTTGCGCAACACCTGCCTGATGGAAGTTCTCTATGCCACGGGCATGCGGGTGAGCGAGCTGGTGTCGCTGCCGGTGTCGGCGGCGCGCGGCGACCCCCGCATGCTGCTGGTGCGCGGCAAGGGCGGCAAGGAGCGTATGGTGCCGCTATCGCCCCCTGCCCGCACGGCGCTGGCGGCCTGGTTGTCGGCCCGTGATGCGGCCGAGGACGAGGCAGCCGCCAAGGGCAAGCCACGCAGCGCGCATCTGTTTCCCTCGCGCGGCAAAAGCGGCCACCTGACGCGCCATGCCTTCTACCTGCTGATCAAGGATTTTGCGGTGGCTGGCGGCATCGACCCCGGCAAGGTGACGCCGCACACCTTGCGCCATGCCTTTGCCACCCACCTACTGGCCAATGGTGCCGATCTGCGAACCATTCAGACGCTGTTGGGCCATGCTGACGTGGCAACGACCGAGATCTACACCCATGTGCTGGACGAACGGCTGGCGGAACTGGTGCTGTCGCACCATCCTCTTGCGCGAACAAAGTCGCGGGATTCCGACTGACCCCTTGATCGGATGCGGGCCGATGCCCATAACGGTAGCCATATCAACAAGTTTCAGGACCAATGGACCCTTCTTCTTCGGCGCTTGACAGCGCATTCTGGATCACGGCCGGTGCCATACTTGGCCTGCTTGTCCTTTCGGCCTTCTTTTCCGGCTCCGAGACGGCCCTGACCGCGGCCTCGCGCGGGAAGCTGCGCAGCCAAGCCGACCGGGGATCAAGCGGTGCCGAAAAGGCGCTGAAAATCACCGAGAACAATGAAAAGCTGATCGGCTCTGTCCTGCTGGGCAACAATATCGTCAACATCCTGTCGGCCTCGCTGGCGACCGCGCTGTTCACCCGGCTGTTCGGAGAGAGCGGCGTTGCGCTGGCCACCATCGTGATGACGATGCTGGTTCTGGTCTTTGCCGAGGTGCTGCCCAAGACCTATGCCATCACCAATGCCGAGAAGGCCGCCGCCGCCGTAGCCCCGATCATCGGCGTGGTGGTGATGCTGTTTTCTCCGGTGGTGGCGCTGGTCCGGGTTCTGGTGCGGGGGGTTCTGCGCCTCTTTGGCGTGCAGATCGACCCCGACAGCCATATCATGGCGGTGCGCGAGGAGATTGCCGGCGCGCTCTATCTCGGCCATTCCGAAGGCGTGGTGGAAAAAGAGGACCGCGACCGCATCCTGGGCGCGCTGGACCTGGCCGAGCGCACGGTCGAGGAAATCATGCTGCACCGCTCGAACATCCTGATGCTGGATGCCGATGCCGAGCCCGAGGCGATCCTGGCGCAATGTCTGGAAAGCCCGCATACCCGCCTGCCCGTCTATCGGGGTGAACAGGAGAACATCATCGGCGTGGTCCATGCCAAGGATCTGTTCCGCGCCATGTATGCTCAGGTCGGCGGCAGCGATGGCAATACACGGCGGCTGAAGGATTTCGATATCACCAAGGTGGCAACCGCCCCCTATTTCGTGCCGGAAACCACCACGCTTGACGACCAGATGCGCGCATTTCTGCGGATGCGCAGCCATTTCGCGCTGGTGGTGGACGAATACGGGTCGCTGCGCGGGCTGATCACGCTCGAGGATATTCTGGAAGAGATCGTGGGTGAGATCACCGACGAGTTCGATCTGGAGAGCGAAACGCCCGTCACCCGCAGCGAGGACGGCCAGTTCGTGGTCGATGGCGCCACCACCATCCGCGATCTCAATCGCGCGCTGGACTGGGCCCTGCCCGATGACGAGGCGAACACCGTCGCCGGTCTGGTGATCCACGAGGCGCAGATGATCCCGACGGTGGGTCAGGTGTTTGCCTTTCACGGCTTCCGGTTCGAGGTGACGGGCCGCGAGGGCAACCGCATCACGGCCCTGAAGATGCGCCCGCTATGACCGCCGCCCGGCGTCTCTGGTCGTGGTTCGACGCGGTGGTGCTGGACCTTGGCCGCCAGATGCGCTGGTCGTTCCTGCCACCGCTGATGGTCTATTTCGCGGCCGGCGCGCAGGGGCTGACGGCGGTTGTCGGCACGTTCTTCGTCAAGGAATACCTGGACGTCTCGGCGGCCTTCATCGCCGGGCTGGCCTTCTGGGCCGGGCTCCCCTGGGCGCTGAAGATGCCTCTGGGCCATCTGGTCGACCTGATCTGGCGCTGGAAGGCCTGGCTGATCTATCTGGGCGCGGCGCTGATCGCGGCCAGTTTCGCCATCATGTACGGGCTGGCGACCCGGGCCGAGTGGATGCCGGGCATCATGTCGGTGACCGCCTGGTACGTGCTGGCGGTGCTGCTGGCCCCCTGCGGCTATGTGGTGCAGGACGCCGTCGCAGACGCCATGTCGGTCGAGGCGGTGCCGCGGCATGACGAAAGTGGCGCGCCGCTGTCGGACGAGGCGCAGCGCGCCCAGCACACCACGATGCAGACACTGGGCCGGTTCGCCCTGATCGGGGGTGCCAGCGCAGTTGCCGCGCTGAACATTGTGCTGTTTGACGGGGTCGAAGCGTTGAGCGCGGACGAGAAAGCCGGGCGCTACGGGCAGATCTACGCGCTGGCGCTGCTGATCCCCTGTATCTCGATCTCGGGCGTGCTGCTGGCCGGGTGGCAGAAACGGCAGGCCATCGCGCGGCTGATCGCAGGCGGCATGGACCGGGTGCGCGCACTGGCCGCGTTCGACCCCGAGGGCGAGAAGGTGCGGCTGAATCACTGGTATTTCACCGGTGGCGCGGCCTTTGTCGCGATGACGCTGACCGTCGGGCTGATGGACCTGCCGTTTTCGCAGGAGATCGTCTTTGCCGGATCGATGGCCATCGTGCTGACCCTGATGCGGCAGCTGGTGCGCAATCTGGATCATGCACATGCGCGCGCCCTGATCGGTACCGCGATCATCGTATTCATGTTCCGCGCCATGCCGCTGAACGGTGCGGCCTCGACCTGGTTCGATATCGACGTGCTGGGCTTTGACCAGCAGTTCCTGTCGCTTTTGTACCTGATCACCTCGGTACTGACCCTGGTGGGGATGGTGGTGCTGCGGCCGATGATCGCCTCGCGCACCATCGCCGATATCGTGATCCTGCTGACATTGGCGGCGGGGGTGCTGTCGCTGCCTGGTATCGGGTTGTATTATGGCGTCCACCACTGGACCGCCGCCATGACCGGCGGGATTGTCGACGCGCGGTTCATCGCAATCGTCAACACGGCGGTGGAATCGCCGCTGGGTCAGGTGGCAATGATCCCCATGCTGGCCTGGATCGCGCGCAATGCGCCAGCAAACCTCAAGGCGACCTTCTTTGCGGTCATGGCGTCGTTCACCAATCTGGCCCTGTCGGCCTCCAGCCTTGGCACCAAGTATCTCAACCAGATCTATACCGTCACCCGCGAGGTCCGCGCCGAGGATGGGACCATAACGGTTCCCGCGGATTATTCGCAGCTTGGCTATCTGCTGATGACGGTGGCCGCGATCACCGTGATTGTCCCCCTGCTCACCGTCTGGCTGGTGCAGCGGAGCCGGTTCAAGAGCCGCGACTAGCCCGTTCCAGCCGCTCACGGTCTTCGGCCGCGCTCAACCCTGCGATTCCCCGGGCCAGGCTGCGCGCGGCAGAGCGGCGGGCGGCCTGCGCCAGCTCGCCATCGCCGCGCGTGAATATTGCCGCCAACGCCCGCTGCACCGCCAGTTGCACCTCGATGTTGCCTGCCCCATCCCGCGCGATCCGGTCAAAGGTCTCGGCAAACAGCGCCTCGGGCGGCAGCGGGCGCAGCCAGACCCGGTCGTATGCGGAGCCATCACCCTCAGGCTCAGCGCCCGCAAGCAGCAACAGCGAGGACAAACGGTCGATCACGGTGATTGCGGTCGACGGATCGTTGATTCCCGGTGACAGCGCCCGGCAGGCCATGTCGCCCAAGACCGACAGGCCAAACAGCGGGTCCTGCACAAAGGTGCGCGCGCCCTCGACGGCAAAGGCTCGAAGGGCGGCTTTGGCGACCTCTTCGTCCAGATCGCTTGTATCGAACCGGGCCAGGTCCTGACCCTCCTGCACGTAATCGCCAACCGACACGGCAACATAGACCTGGGTCTCGGCTTGTTGAGCCAGCTCCTGCAACATCCCGGTAAAGATCTGCTGGACATATCCGGGCTGCGACGCCCGCAGGATCTGCCCGCCCTCGGGCAGGTCCATTTCCTCGATCAACGCATTGGCCCCGTAACAGGGCCTCTTTGCCAGTGTCCGCAGTGACACCGCCACGCGGCGCTCGACCTGCACCAGGGTCTCACCAAAACTGCCCAGATCCTCCAGATGCGCGATCCAACGGATGATCGAGACCACGATCAGGGCAATGACAAGCAGCGTCATGGCAAAGAGCGCCACGCTCTCTTGTTCGCCAAAAATGGGCGTGCGCCGCAGCACCATACCCGACATGGCAAAGAGATAAGCGCCGACAAACACCGCCAGAATCGAATGGGTGGCGGTGTCGTCCTTGAGGATCACATGGGTGCGCGGCCCCCATTGCGCCCAGGCCGCGCGGTGGGCACCGGTCATCACCGTCAGCGAAAAGGTGGTCACCGCCAGCATGCTGGTCGCCAGCGTCGCCAGGATCGGGTCCACCGCCGCCGCCCCGATGCGGTCGGCCAGCCCCGGCGGGATCAGGTCGCCCAGAAGCGCCGCCAGCGGTACCGACATCAGGCTGAGCGCCGCGATCAGGATGATCCGTACATAAAGCAGCCGCAGCATGCGTCGCAGGATATTCAGCACCTTATTTCGCAAATCGCCCTCTCGAACCCATCCCACATTTCATTTGCGACACATCCCGTCGCTGAGCGACAAGAATGCACCCGGGATCTGCCGTGACTGATAGGTCAGACCTGTGCCCAGATTAACGGAGAGTGAAATGAAAACCACCACCCGAGTGGCCGTCATCGGCGGCGGCGTTGTCGGCTGTTCCGTCCTGTATCACCTGACCAAGCTTGGCTGGTCGGACGTGATGCTGCTGGAGCGTTCGGAACTCACCTCGGGTTCGACCTGGCATGCGGCGGGCGGCTTTCACACCCTGAACGGCGATACCAACATGGCCGCGCTTCAGGGCTATACCATCCGGCTCTACAAGGAGTTGGAAGAGATCACCGGCATGTCCTGCGGACTGCACCATGTGGGCGGCATTACGCTGGCGGACAATCGCGACCGGTTCGACATGCTGCTGGCCGAACGCGCCAAGCACCGGTTCATGGGGCTGGAGACCGAGATTGTCGGCCCCGAAGAGATTGCCAAAATCGCCCCCATCACCAATCTGGATGGCATCATCGGCGCACTTTACGACCCGCTCGACGGGCATCTGGACCCCTCTGGCACCACCCATGCCTATGCCAAGGCCGCCCGCATGGGCGGCGCCACCATCGAAACGCACTGCATGGTGCGCGAGACCAACCAGCGCCCGGACGGCAGTTGGGATGTGGTGACCGACAAGGGCACCATCCATGCCGAGCACATCGTGAATGCTGGTGGCCTTTGGGCGCGCGAGGTGGGGGCGATGGCAGGCGTCTACTTCCCGCTGCACCCGATGGAGCACCAGTATATCGTCACCGACGACATCCCCGAGATCTATGAGCGTGGCAGCGAACACCCGCATGTGATGGACCCCGCCGGTGAGAGCTATCTGCGGCAAGAGGGGCGCGGGCTGTGCATCGGTTTCTATGAACAGCCCTGCAAGCCCTGGGCGGTGGATGGCACGCCCTGGACCTTCGGCCACGAACTGCTGCCCGACGACTTTGACAAGATCGAGGAAAGCATTGAATTCGCTTACAAACGCTTTCCCGTTCTGGCCCGTGCCGGGGTCAAGTCGGTCATTCACGGCCCCTTCACCTTTGCCCCCGATGGCAACCCGCTGGTGGGACCGGTGCCGGGCATGCGCAACTATTGGTCGGCCTGCGGCGTCATGGCAGGGTTCAGCCAGGGCGGCGGTGTCGGTCTGACCCTGGCGCAATGGATGATCGAGGGCGAACCCGAGCGCGATGTCATGGCGCTGGATGTGGCGCGCTTCGGCAGCTGGATCAGCCCCGGCTATACCCGGCCCAAGGTGATCGAGAACTATCAGAAGCGGTTCAGCGTGTCATATCCGAACGAGGAACTGCCTGCCGCGCGTCCCAACCGCACCACGCCGATGTATGATATCTTTTCCGACATGGGCGCGGTCTGGGGCCAGCAATACGGGCTGGAGGTTGCCAACTACTTTGCCCAAGGGGACGAACCGACCTATGAAACCCCCTCGTTCCGTCGCTCCGACGCGTTTGCGGCCACGGGCCGCGAGGTGCGCGGTGTGCGTCAGGGCGTGGGCGTCAACGAGGTCCACAACTTCGGCAAATACCTGGTCAAGGGCCCGCGCGCCCGCGCCTGGCTCGACCGGATCATGGCAGGGCGGATCCCGGCGCCGGGGCGGCTGTCGCTGACCCCGATGCTGAGCGCCAAGGGCAAGCTGATCGGGGATTTCACCGTTTCCTGCCTGAGCGAGACCGAGTTTCAGCTGACCGCCTCTTACGGCTCGCAAGCCTATCATATGCGCTGGTTTCAGCAACATGAGGAAGATGGCGCAACCATCGAGAATATAAGCGACAAACGCAACGGCTTCCAGATCGCCGGCCCCAAGGCGCGGGCGGTTCTGGCAGCCTGCACCCGCGACGACGTGGACAGCCTGCGCTTCATGGATGTGCGGCGGATGGTGGTGGGCATGACCGACTGTATCGTGCAGCGGGTCAGCTATACCGGCGATCTGGGATACGAGATCTATTGCGATCCGATGGCGCAACGGCAGCTTTGGTGGACCCTGTGGCAGGCCGGGCAGGCGCATGGCATGGTTCCCTTCGGCATGCGTGCGATGATGAGCCTGCGGCTGGACAAGTTCTTTGGCTCGTGGATGCGCGAGTTCTCGCCCGACTATACGGCCGCCGAAACCGGGCTGGACCGGTTCATCTCGTTCAAGAAGAACACCGATTTCATCGGTCGGGCAGCGGCCGAGGCAGAACGGGCGGCAGGCCCCGCCCGCCGTCTCTGCGCCTTTGAGGTCGAGGCGGACGACGCAGATGTCAACGCCTACGAACCGATCTGGCTGGACGGCGCGGTGGTTGGGTTCTGCACTTCGGGCGGTTATTCGCATCATGCGGGCAAGTCCATCGCCCAGGGCTTCCTGCCCAGCGACCGCATCGCCGAGGGGCTGGAGGTGGAGATCGAGATCCTGGGCCAGATGCGCAAGGCACGGGTGATCAGCCGGCCGCTGTTTGACGCGGATGGCGCGCGCATGCGCGGGTGACAAAGCCTGCGCCTGCGGCCAGAGTGGCGGCATGGACAAGATACCCATCCTCCTTCTGGCCGCGGGCCAATCGCGCCGCATGGGCGGCGACGACAAGCTGATGCAAGAGATCGACGGCGAGCCCTTGCTGCGCCGCTCGGCCCGGATCGCGCGGGCGGCCGGTCCGGTGATCGCGGCCCTGCCCCCGTCACCGCACCCGCGCCACGCGGCGTTGGCGGGTCTCGGTCTTGAGATCGTCGAGGTTCCCGACGCGGCAGAAGGCATGAACGCCAGTCTGCGCCGCGCGGTCGCGGCGCTGCCCGAGGACGCGCCCGCCGCGATGGTACTGCTTGCCGATCTGCCCGACCTGACAGCGCAGGACCTGTCGCATGTACTGGCCACCATTGATTTTTCGTCGAAAAATCTGGTCTGGCGCGGCGCGACCGAGGACGGCCGCCCCGGCCATCCGGTGGTATTTCATAAGGCTCTGTTTCCCGAACTCCTGGCCCTGACAGGTGATGGCGGGGCGCAATCGGTTGCACAGACCTACAAGGACAGGCAGATGCTGGTCCTGCTGCCCGGCCAGAATGCCCGCACCGATCTGGACACGCCCGAGGCCTGGGCCGACTGGCGCGCCAAACGGCAATAGGCGAGGCGCGAAAACCGCGCCCCGCCCTGCCCGCGCGCCCCGAGACCGCGCGGTTCAAGCTGCATATTCGGGGAAGGCCGAAGCCCGCTGTCAGATCAGCAGGCGGGCTTCGTGTTTCTTCAGCGACCGGCGCGCGGCGGCATAAGCTTCGATCCCTTCGGCGGTCTTCAGCTCGGGGAACAGCTCGAACAGCTCGTTGCGCTGCGCGTTGCCAAGCCCGGCCAGCGACTGGTCACCCGGCTGGAAGCTTTCGGTCCATGCGCCGTCCGACAGCACCACTTCGTGCTGCTCGAACATGAAGTGGATATAGGTCACTTCGGACATTTCCACGATGTCGACGCCATCCAGACCAATCAGGTGCTTGGCCGCGACCAGAACCTCGCGCTCTTCGAAGTAGAGCGCCGTCTTGTCGTTGGCCACCAGGATCCGGTGGTTCGGACTGACGATCATGTCGCGTTCCGGCAATCCGCCCCCCAGCGCGCCCTGACGGATCAGGACCGGGTTCAGGTGACCGGCACGGGCCAGTTCCGCGCCGGTCAGCGTGCGGGCGCCGACCCAGCGGATTTCCTGGATACCGTTGTCGCGGGTGATCACGCGGTCGCCGACTTTCAGCTCCTCGACCAGACGCTCGCCCTTGGGGGTCGCGATCTTGGTGCCCGGGGTAAAGCAGGGCAGGATGACCGTTTCGATCTCGCTGAAAGTCGAGGTGCCGATTTCGGTACCACCGCCATCAAAGAACCGCACGGTCCCGGCTTCGCTGTCTGTCGGGTCGTATTCGACCGTGACCGAACCACCCGGGACACCGGCATTGGTCAGGTCCAGAACGTCCTCGTCCAGACCATCGGCATCTTCGCCGCCGATGATGACTTCGCCCAGACCGATGTTGACGAAGACGTCGTCACCGAACTGGCCAGCCAGAATGTCGCCACCGTCGTCGGGATTTTCATTGCTGCCCGACAGGGTGTCGTCACCGTCGCCGCCAACAACGATGTCGCGGCCTGCACCACCGTCGAGCGAGTCGTTACCTGCGCCGCCGTCGATGGCGTCGCCACCCTCTTCGCCGTAAACGGTGTCGTCACCGGCACCGGCAAACACAACATCGGTATCGAGGCCGCTGTAGATCAGGTCGTCACCGGCACCCGCAATCACTACATCCTGTTCGTCGACAAGCGGTGGCACGGCATCGTCGTTATCGACCATGTCGCCTTCGGGGTCGCCGGTATAGCCCAGGTCGATGGTGTCATTGCCCGAGGTGCCGTCGACGATGCCGTCAAAGGTCGGCGGCGGGGTCGGGCCGGAACCGGGGGGAGGGGTCGGGCCAAAGCCGGGGCCATCCGGTCCGCCTTCGATGCCCGGGTTGCCAATCACCAGAACATTTTCGATTTCCGAGAACTCGGCGGTTCCGGCAATCGAAAGGTCGTCATTGAAATAGGTGATGGTGCCCGATTCACCTGTCGGATCGGTCTGGTCATAGCTGACCACTGCAAGACCGGTCGCAATCGCGACGTCATAGTCATTGCCGCCCTCACCACCATAAAGCGTATCGCCGATGCCGGCACCAATGGTGTCGCGGTCGTCGTCGCCATAGAGAACGTCGGCCTCGGTTCCGCCCAGGATCACATCATTGCCGGTGCCGCCGTGGATCTCGTCCTCGCCATGTCGGCCAAGCAGCGTATCGTTGCCGTCGCCGCCTTCAATGCTGTCCTGATCGATGCCGCCATCGACCCAGTCATTGCCGGAACCGCCCAGGATGGTGTCGTTATCGTCCTGGCCGTATAGCGTGTCGTCGCCATCGCCGCCGTCGATGAAGTCAAGCCCGTTGGTGGTCTCGGGGTCGGCCGGACCATCGGTGCCATCGTCGCGGATGTTGAGGGCGTCCGGGAAGCGCGGATC
The DNA here is from genome assembly GCF_025751555.1 of Ruegeria aquimaris. Lineage (GTDB taxonomy): Bacteria > Pseudomonadota > Alphaproteobacteria > Rhodobacterales > Rhodobacteraceae > Ruegeria_B > Ruegeria_B aquimaris. The sequence goes on along the minus strand of NZ_JAOWLB010000008.1, from coordinate 132,834 downwards.
GAGGCCACCATAGACCACATCATTGCCCGCGCCCGCCTGGATCGAGTCGGCGCCTTCGCCGCCGACAATCAGGTCGTCACCGTCGCCACCATCAATGGTATCGTCATCAAGGCCGCCGTCGATCGAGTCGTTGCCGTCGCCGCCGGTGATCAGGTCGGTGTCGTCCCCGGTCAGGATCATGTCATTGCCGGCGCCACCGTCGACCGTGTCGCGGTCGTCGTCGACGACCGGATCCGCGGGCACTGCGGGCAGGCCATTGTAAGACGGGAAGCCACGGTCGGGCAGGTTGCCGGACAGGCTGCCGGTGGTGTCGATCACATCGTCGCCATCGCCACCATCGACACTGTCATTGCCATCGCCGCCGGTCAAAGTGTCATCGCCACCCTCGCCGATCAGCGTGTCGTCACCGTCGCCGCCGGTCAGGCTGTCGTTGCCATCAACGCCAGTATCTGCGTTGGGAACATCGAAATAGACATCCGAGACGCTAATCTCGCTGGGGTTCGGGCCCGACTGGCCGTGTTCGATGGTCAGGCGCGCCACCGGTCCGGGAATGGTGACCAGGATCGAATAGTTCGAGTTGTTCGGATCGGCATAGCCGCCGTCGCCGGTCGCGGTTTCATTCCCGGCCACACCATCGGTATCGCTTTCGCTGACGTTCAGCCCACCCGAAATGTTCACCGTGATCGGGTCGCCGTTCACATCGAAAGCCTGAACCGTTGCGCGCCCGTCGCCGTCGATATCGTTGATCCGGAAGGAAACGTTGGTCACGGCTTCCGAGAACGCCAGCTGATAGGTGCCGGTGTTCGCCTGACCGTTCAGCTCGGACTCCATCGCGCTATCGTCGCTGGCGGTCGGACCATTGGTGTCGATATTGCCGACATGCTGTTCCTGGGTCGAAAACTCGGTGGTGACACCGCTATCGGCGTTCAGAACCGAAAAGGTGACATCGACGCCGCCCGTATTCTGGGTGAATCCGCCGCTCAGGTCGTCCTCGTCATCAATGGCACCGCCATCGTCCGGGTCCGGTGCGCGGAACCATTCGAACACCTCGCGGGTGCTACCGCCCGCGCCGCCGCCGGGCGCGTTGCTGTCGCCGATCAGCAGATCGTCGCCTTCTTCGCCGTTGACGGTGTCGCTGCCGCTGCCAGCATAGACGGTATCATCGCCCAGACCCGCATCAATGCTATCATCGCCCGCGCCGCCGTCGACCACATCGTCATCCGGACCATGGGTCGGATCGACCGCATCCCCGTTGTCGATCATGTCGCCCTCGGGGTCGCCGGTGTAACCCAGGTCGATGACGTCATCTCCCGGGGTGCCGTCGACGATACCGTTGGGCTGGCCCAGAACCGGGGCGTCCAGAACGCCGACATAGTCGATGCCACCTTCGAAATGCTGGTCGAAGTTGCCTTCGGTCGCCTCGCGGGCACCAATGGTGAAGCTCTGTTCGGTATTGGTGGTGACATCCAGTGTCATGCCGGTCTGGTCGCTCGAAACCAGGGTCTCGGTGCCCTGGGTCTCGTTCACAACCTTCAGGTCCAGCCCGTGCTCGGACCAGGAGTAGGTGACGCTGATGACATCGCCAAGCGCAAAGACACCAGGTGCGGTGCTGAGGATCTCTTCGATGCCGTTCGAGCGATGCAGAATCTCTACCTTGCCATCATGGGTCACGCGCAGTTCAAAGAACCCGCTGTCGGCGCCGGGCGTGGTGCCCGCACCGTCATCGACATTGCCGGAGTCCTCGACGCCGCGGCTGAAAACGGTCGACGGGCCGTTCGGGTCGGTGCCGAACACCCGGAAGGAGCTGACGATTGTGCCCTCTTCCAGGTCGAACTGGTCGTCATCGCCATCATCGACATCCATCCGCTGGTCGGCCTGGCCGGTAAACATCCAACCCGCAGCAAACTGGGGTCCGTTTACGGGCGTGCCGTCCTGCGCAATTCCGTCATCAAGGCCGGTATCATTCGTCTCGGCACCCGGACGGAAATCCCAAAGACCAATGAGATTGGCCGAGTACGGATTGTCAAAGTTCGTCGCCATACCATTCTCCTTCCCGACGCAACTGCGCCGATCCGCACCCCTGCGGAAAACAAGTTTAAACGCGGCGATGACGGCCTGGCAGCGACAGCACCGGAAACGTTCGCCCGGGGAACCGAGAAAGGCTGCTTGAAAGCAACATGAAGCAAGGACAACTGTGCAATGCGCGCACGTCTCCCTACATCACCGACGACCCCTGCCGCCGTGCGATCACACATCTTCTCGCGCCCGAATGACGCAATTTCGGTGCGGTCGCCCCCGTGACCAACAAACATCGCCCCCCAGATGGGCTGCATCCATAAATACCGGACGCGCATCGGGGCACAAAGGGAAAAAAGGTCCAGAATTTGCCACATTTCCCGCCGCGCTCGCCCCTCATCCGACCCGCCCGCCGCAGGCCCACACCCAAGGGTTGAAAATTGTTTCTATGAATTTTAGTGAAATTCGGGGAAAACCCTAACGTTTCTTGGCTTCCCGTCGACCGCGGAATATTCTCGCCATTCGAGGTACATGCTTTTGTTTCCTTTTTGAAGACAGTGGCAAGATTGTGGCATCCACAGCAGCGCGGGATCGAGCCGCCACGATTTCGCCCCAATTTGTCGCCCCATTCGTAATCAATCACGAGAAACACTGTTTTTTTTCTCCGATCTTCAAACAATCGGCCCGGTTTTCTGTTCGAATCAAGTGCCCTGAACCGCCTGACGGCGACTCATCGGGGCTTGATCCCGGGGGCGTTGCCGGCAGGTCAGGACATGGTTTTGCAAGGTGTATTCCGCGTTGAAATAGCGCGGCGGGGAAACAGCCCCTGGATCTCGCCGCCGCAAGAGACCTCTGCCAAAGAAGCAAAGAGCAGCAACCAGAACGGGCGGGATCGCGACCGGACGCGGTCCATCGACTGCGGGGATATCAATTTACAGCCGCCCAAGCGCAAGCTACCCCTTTTGCAGGTCAGGGAGAAATCGAGATGTCAGGCATCACCGTATTTGCAGCGCAGAAAATCATTACCATGGATCCGAGCAGACCGGTCGCAACCCATGTCGCGGTGCGCGACGGCAAGATTCTGGCGGTCGGCGGCGCCAATTGTGCCGATGCCTGGGGGCCGGTGGCCCGTGACGACAGCCTGGCGCATGCCGTGCTGATGCCGGGCCTTGTCGAGGGACACGCGCACATGATGGCCGGAGCGATGTGGGAGTTTGCCTATGCCGGGTATCACGACCGGATCGACCCGCAAGGCCACCTGCACAAGGGCATGACCGATATCGGCGCCGTGGTCGCCCGCCTGCGGGAATACAGCGCCACCCTGCCCGAGGGCCAGCCGCTGATCGCCTGGGGGTTCGATCCGATCTTTCTGCCCACCGAACGGCTGAACCGGCATCATCTGGACCAGATCGCGTCGGACCGGCCGGTTGTCGTGATGTTCTCGAACTTTCATCTGCTCTGCGCCAACAGCATAGCACTGGAGATGGCCGGTTACAGTCGCGACACCAATGTCGAAGGCGTGGTCAAGGGCGTGGATGGCGAGCCCACCGGTGAATTGCAGGAAATGGCCGCCATGTTCCCGGTGATGCGGCGCACCGGCGTCGATTTTCGCGGGTTGTCGCAAAAAGAGAGCGCGATCCGCGCCTATGGGGATGTCTGCAAACATGCGGGCGTTACCACGGTGACGGACCTGTTCTCGGAGATGCAGGACGAAGACCTGGGCGCGCTGCTGGCCGTCACCTCGGACCCGGGGTTTGCCCTGCGCATCGTGCCGGTGCTGGGCGCAATCGGGGCCGCGCCGCAGGACATCGCCAAACGCGCCGTGGCGCTGCGCGGGAACTCCACCGACAAGCTTCGCCTGGGGGCGGTCAAGCTGATGACCGACGGCTCGATCCAGGGTTGGACCGCGCGGGTGAAATGGCCGGGCTATGTCGGCGGCCAACCCAACGGGATCTGGAACACGCCACCCGCCCTGATCCACGAACTTTGCGCCGCGATGCAGGAACATGGCGTGCAGATGCATATCCATGTGAACGGCGACGAAGCCTCCTCGGTCACGCTCGACGCGCTCGAGGCCGCAGGCCGCGCCCATCCCTGGCTAGGTGCGCGGCATGTCTTGCAGCATTGCCAGATGATGGGGCCCGATCAATTCCGTCGCTGTGCGGAAATGGGTGTATGTACCAATATCTTCTCGAACCACATCTGGTTCTTTGGCGACCAGCACGCCGCGCTCACCATCGGCGAGGATCGCGCCACCCGCATGGACGCCGCCCGTTCGGCGCTGGATGCAGGTGTCCATCTGGCAATCCATTCCGATGCGCCGGTGACCTCGATGGGGCCGCTCTTTACCGCCTGGTGCGCGGTCAACCGCCAGACCATGTCGGGCCGGACGTTGGGCGCGGAGCAGCGGATCACGGTGGACGAGGCGCTTTACGCCATCACCCTTGGCGCGGCCTATACGCTGAAACTCGATGCCGAGATCGGCTCTATCGAAACCGGCAAGATCGCAGATTTCGCCGTGCTGGGCGCGGATCCAACCGAGGTCGATCCGATGGCACTGAAGGATGTGCCGGTGCTGGGTACCGTGTCGGGCGGTCGGGTGAACCTGATCTGATGCGTCTGCCGCTCACCGTCATCTCTGGCTATCTGGGCGCGGGCAAGACCACGCTGATCAACCGCCTGCTGGCCGAGGATCACGGGCTGCGCCTGTTGGTGATGGTCAACGATTTCGGCGCCATCAATATCGACGCTGGCCTGATCGCCGCGATGGGCGAGGATACCATCGCACTGACCAATGGCTGCGTCTGCTGCACCATGGGGGCGGACCTGTTCCTGGCGCTGGGTGATGCGCTGGACCGCAGCCCGCGCCCCGATCACCTGGTGATCGAGGCCAGCGGTATCGCCGACCCGGCAGCCATCGCCAATGCCGCCAAGGCCGAGCCGGACCTGAGCTATGCCGGTATCGTGACACTGGTTGACGGGTTGAACGCCGCCGCACTGCTGGCCGATCCGCTGATCGCGCCGCAGGTGGCGCAGCAGATGCGGGTGGCGGACCTGCTGTTGCTGACGAAGACGCCGACCCCCGATCCCGAACTGGCGCGGGCGCTGGCAGCGGCCGGGATTGCCGCGCCTTTGCCTCTGCCCCAGGATAGCGCGCTGGCGCCGCTGCTCTTTGATGTGATGCCGCGCCCGGGATCGGCAACAAGTGCGGCACATCCCGCCTATTGCGGCTGGTCCTGCGCCGCGCCCGCGCCCATGACCCGGGACGCCTTGCGCGACAAGCTCTCCACACGCCCGGCGGCGATCTACCGGCTGAAGGGCTTTGTCCCTGGTCCCGATGGCATGACCGAGGTGCATGTGGTCGGCGCCCATGCCGATCTGCGCCCGGCGCAGACCGCGACCGCGGGGCTGGTCGCTCTGGGCCTTGCGAGCCGGATCACCCCGAAGGACATTGAGGCATGGTGGAACAGCTAGGGGCGTGACATGAGCAGGCAACAGGCGATTGTACGGGCGGAACAGGGGTTTGACAGCGGCCAATTCTGGCGGGATCTGGCGGTGCTGGTCGCGCAGGAAACCGAGAGCCAGGTGCCAGGGCGTGGCGAAGCGCTGCATGCCTATCTGACCGAAGCGCTGGCTCCGCATCTGGTCGCACTTGGCATGACCGCGCGCCTTTTGCCCAACCCTGCCCCCGGTGGCGCGCCGTTTCTGCTGGCCGAACGGATCGAAGCGCCGGACTTGCCGACGGTGCTCAGCTATGGCCACGGCGATGTCACCCGCGCCCAGACCGATGCATGGGCCAATGGGCTGCGCCCGTTCAAGCTGACCCAGCGGGGTGACCGGTTTTATGGCCGGGGTAGCGCCGACAACAAGGGCCAGCATCTGGTCAACCTGACCGCGCTGCGCGCCGTGTTGGCCGAACGGGGGCGGTTGGGGTTCAACCTGAAACTGCTGATCGAAATGGGCGAAGAGATCGGCTCTCCCGGGCTGGCCGACCTCTGCCGGACCGAGGCGGAGGCCTTGCAGGCGGATGTGCTGATCGCCTCCGACGGGCCACGGCTGGACCCCGCGCATCCGACGATCTTCATGGGCGCGCGCGGGGCGCTCAACTTTGACCTGCGGGTGCGCCTGCGCCCCGGCGCGCATCATTCCGGCAACTGGGGCGGCCTGCTGGCCGACCCGGCGATGATCCTGGCGCAGGCGCTGGCCTGCATCACCGATGCGCGTGGCGCGATCCGGGTACCGGAATGGCGCCCCGACAGCCTGACCGACGAGATCCGGGCGGTGCTGGCCGCCCTGCCCGAGCCCGCCGGCGCCGACCCCAACTGGGGCGAACCGGGGCTGAGCGCAGCCGAGCGCGTCTATGGCTGGAATTCCTTCGCCATCCTCGCGATGACCGCTGGCGTGCCCGAGGCGCCGGTGAATGCCATCGCGGGCGATGCGCGCGCCACCTGCCAGCTGCGCTTTGTGGTCGGCACCCGGCCAGACGCCATCCTGCCCGCCCTGCGCGCGCATCTGGACCGGCAAGGGTTCCCCATGGTCGAGATTGTCGACAGCGACGAGTTGCCGTTCACCGCCACCCGGCTGGACCCCGGCCATCCCTGGGCCCGCTTCGCCATCGCCTCGGTCGCGGAAACCGTGGGCACCGCCCCGCATGTATTGCCCAATCTCGGCGGCTCGCTGCCCAACGAGTGTTTCTCGGACATCCTGGGGCTGCCCACCATCTGGGTGCCGCATTCCTATGCGGGCTGCAACCAGCACGCGCCCGACGAACATGTCCTTGCCCCGACGATGCGGCAGGCGACACAGGTCATGGCGGGGCTCTTTTGGGATATCGGCGCGACCCCGCCGGACAAATGAAGCCGGATTAACGAATCTTAATCCGAGGATCAGCAAAGGATCAGACTGCGGGCTTATTCCTTTTGTCAGACCCGGGCCAACCGGGACACTGACAGGAGAACAAGATGAGCATTCGCATGTCCCGCAAACTGAACCCTTCGCTTCCGAACTGGGCCGCCGCCCCTGTCCTGGGCGCGCTGCTTTTGGGCTCGACCGCCCTGCCCGGCCTGGCTGACGAGGCGCTGGCCGATCTGGTTGAGCGCGTCTCGCCCGCGGTGGTTACCGTTCTGGCCTCGGAAGAGGCCAGGCCGCAGCAGATGAAGGGCCAACCCAACCCGTTCGAAGGCACACCGTTTGAAGAGTTCTTCCACCGGTTCGGCGGACCCGGCGGAATGCAACCGCCGCAGAGCGGCCCGCGACAGGGCTTGGGGTCTGGCTTCATCCTCGACGCCGAGGGCTATATCGTCACCAATAACCACGTGGTCGAAGGCGCAGACAAGGTGACTGTCCGGCTCAGCGACGATCGCGAGTTCACCGCCGAAGTGGTTGGTACCGATCCGCTGACCGACCTGGCGCTGCTTCGCATTGAGGCCGGTGTGGATCTGCCTGCGGTCACTCTGGGCGACAGCGACGCCATCCGCGTGGGCGAGGATGTGGTGGCCGTCGGCAACCCCTTTGGTCTCAGTTCCACCGTCACCACCGGCATCGTGTCGGCCAAGGGGCGCAACATCTCGGACGGGCCTTATGCCGAATTCATCCAGACCGATGCCGCCATCAACAAGGGCAACTCGGGCGGGCCGCTCTTCAACATGGAGGGCGAGGTCGTGGGTGTAAACTCGGCCATCTATTCGCCGACGGGCGGCTCGGTGGGCCTGGGATTTGCCGTCACCTCGAACATCGTCGAGCATGTGATCGACGATCTGCGCGAGGACGGCCAGGTTGACCGTGGCTGGCTGGGCGTGTCGATTCAGAACGTCGGCGCCGATATCGCCGCCGCCATGGGGCTGGACAGTCCAAACGGCGCCCTGGTCTCGGATGTGGTCGAGGACAGCCCCGCTGATGGCAACCTGAACCCGGGCGACGTGATCGTGGCCTTCGAAGGCAAGGACGTGAAATCCAGCTCTGACCTGCCGCGTCTGGTCGGCGCCACCGAGATCGGGACCAAGGCCAATGTCCGGGTCATCCGAAACGGCAAGGCACAGGATGTGACGGTGACCATCGGCCAGCATCAGCAATCGGCCTCGGCCAGCGGGGTTGCCCCCGCCGATCCGGCCGAGACGCCGGCCTTGGGCCTGACCGTGGCGCCGCTGACCGACGATATGCGGGCACAGGCCGGGGTTGGCAGCGATGTCAGCGGTGTGCTCGTCACCGACATCGACGCCAATGGCCCCGCAGCGCAGGCGGGGCTGCGCCGGGGTGACGTGATCCTACGGGTGGGCGGAACCGATACCGACAGCCCGGCCGCGCTCAAGGCCGCACTAGGCAAGGAAAAGACCGACCCGGCACTGGTTCTGATCAATCGCGACGGCAACCGTTTGTTTGTCGCCGTGCGACTGGCCTGATCCCCCGCTGCCGCCGCGCCGCCACCACTCAAGTCACTTGTTGGCGCGGCGGCAGTGCACCGCCCGGGTATCTCATGCCTGTCCCGGGCACGCCGGGCGCGACCCCATCCGCGCCCGGCGCGTGCATTTGCGGATTGTCTTGGATATATCCTGACAAAAACAAGGACCGGAATTACATGAGCCGACGTGTTCTGATCGTCGAAGACGATGACGAGACCCGTGAGTTTCTGGCCAAGGGCTTTACCGAGGAAGGCTTTGCCGTGGAGAGCGCCGCCGACGGGCGCGAGGGGTTGTTTCACGCAACCGATGGCGGGTTTGACGCGGTGGTGCTGGACCGGATGCTGCCGGGCCTCGACGGCCTGTCTCTGATCAAGTCGATCCGCGCCGCCGGGTTGAAAACCCCCGTTATCATGCTGACCGCGATGAGCGCGGTCGATGAACGCGTCAAAGGGCTGCGCGCAGGCGCCGATGACTATCTGGTGAAACCCTTTTCCTTTCAAGAACTTCTGGCCCGCATAGAAGCCCTGTTGAGACGTCCCAAGGACACGCAGGAAGCCGCGACACTTTCCTGCCGGGATCTGGAAATGGATCTGCTGCGCCGCAGAGTGACCCGAGGTGGGCGCGACATCACCCTGACCCCGCGCGAATTCCAGATCCTGGAATTCTTTCTGCGCCGCAAGAACCGCGTGGTGACCCGGACCATGCTGCTCGAAGGCGTCTGGGACTATCATTTCGACCCCAACACCAACATCGTGGATGTCCATATCTCGAAACTCCGCCGGCAGATCGACGAGGGCGCCGATACCCCTCTGATCGAGACCGTGCGTGGCGCGGGCTACATGATCTCTGATGGGTAAGTCCTTGGGTATCATGCGAAATGCCAGAACACGGCTGGTGCTGCTCAGCATGGTGCTGAGCACGCTTCTGACTGCGGCCGTGCTGGCGCTGGTCTATGTCACCGCAAACCGCACCATCGCGGGCGAGACGCGCTCGGTAGTCACCGCCGAACTGGCTGGTCTGTCCGACGAGTACCAGCGGCGCGGTATATTCGGGCTGACCGAGGCCATCGAACGCCGCACCCAGGATGCCGCCGAGCGCGACGCGCTCTATCTGCTGACCGATCCGTTTGGCATCGTGCTTGCCGGAAACCTCGTGCGCTGGCCCCCCGATGTGGAACCGGGCAGCGGTTGGGTCGAACTGGACCTTATCCGTACCGAATCCGGCGAGAACGTCCCGGTCTCTACAGCCTCGATCCGGCTGCCCGGTGGTGAACGGCTGTTGGTTGGGCGCGACGCCTCCGCCCGGCGACAGTTTGACCGGGTGCTGTTGCGCTCGGTCGGTCTGGCGCTGCTGGCCGCGCTGGCGCTCAGCCTGCTGACCGGCTGGTTTCTGACGCGGCTGGTGTTTTCCCGGTTCAAGGACATCTCGCGCACCGCCGCCGAAATCGTCTCGGGCGACCTGACGCGTCGCATTCCCCTGCGCGGAACCGGGGATGAATTCGACCGCATGGCCGGAACCCTGAACGAGATGCTGGACCGGATCGAGGAACTGGTTGGCCATCTGCGGACCACCTCGAATTCGATCGCGCATGACCTGCGCTCACCCTTGTCGCGCCTGCGCCAAAAGGTCGAGGCCCTGACCGACCCCAGCCGGGCCGATGCCGAGCGGGATGCGGACGCCGCCCGCGCGCTGGCCGAGGTCGACCACCTGCTCAGGGTGTTTTCACAGCTGACCGAAATCTCGCGCGCCGAGGCGGGGCTGGGAAGGGAAGAGTTCGAAGCCGTGGATCTGGCGGCTCTGGCCCGCGACGTGGCTGAATTCTATGAACCGCTGGCGCAAGAGAATGGCGTCACACTCACGGTCGAGACGGACCCGGCCATCCTGCCGGGTCACCGCGCCTTGCTGGCGCAGGCGCTGTCGAACCTGCTCGACAATGCGTTGCGCTATGCGCCGGACGGCACCGAGGTGGCGTTGCACACCACCGCCGCCGAGGATGCGGTCATCCTGTCGGTGCGCGATCATGGCCCGGGCGTGCCAGAGACCGATCTGGAGCGCCTGACGCAGCCTTTCGTCACGCTCGACCCGTCGCGGACCGGGGGTAACTCGGGCCTTGGTCTGGCGCTGGCGGCGGCCATTGCCCGGATGCATGGCGGCGTCTTCGAGGCCCGCAATGCAAGCCCGGGGCTGGAGGCCCGGCTGGTTCTGCCAAGGTCCTGAGATCAGAGCGCCAGTTCCGCGAACAGGTCGGCGTAACAGGCCGCCGCCTTGCTGCGGGGCGCGTATTCGGCAACCGGCGCCCGCCGCAGACCCATTCGTTCCACATCCGCGGAATAGGGAATGCTGGCCGCGAGGAACCGTTTCGGATAGGCCGCGCGCATGCGCGCCATGGTGTCGCGATGCAGCGACTTGCGCCCCTCAACCATCGAGAAAAACGCAGAAATCTTGCGGCGCGGCAATCCCTGATCCTTGAAGAATTCGACCAATTGCTCGAACGTCCGCTCGCTCAGCGTGCTGGGCGGAACCGGCACCACGATCCGGTCGGCGGCGCGAAACACGTTCTCGGACAGCAGGGAAAAGTTCGGCGGACAGTCGAGCACCACGACATCATATTCGGCGCCCCCGGCCACCAGCGCCTTCGACAGGCGCGAGCGCTTGCTGCGGATGCGGCTCAGGAAACGATCGAAATCACGAAAGCTTCGGTTGGCGGGAAGGATGTCGAGCCCCGCGAAATCGCTGGCGCGGATCGCATCGGCAAAGCGGTCGGAATCCTCGAAAAACCGCGTCTCGCTCAGCCTTTTCGACGGTTTGACCCGAAAATAGTAACTCGATGCCCCCTGCGGATCGAGATCGCACAGCAGCACCTGCCGCCCGGAACGCGCGATGGCATGGGCAAGGTTCACCGATGTCGCCGTTTTGCCGACACCGCCCTTGTTGCTGTAGCAGGCGATCACATGCATGGCCTAGCGCCGCGCCTCCTCTGGCTGGTGAAAAAGCTCTTCGAACACGGACCGTACCGCGCGATTGTCGAATGCCGCGAAACTGGCAACAACGCGCGTCCGTTCACCAGCCTGCAAGCGCGACAGCGTTGCCAATAGCGCGCCAACGGCTGCGGCCATATCGGTCGCGACCGGCGCATCATTGTCGGGATGCAGGTACCGGCCGAGTTCCATCTGCTGCACCGAATAGTCGTTGAAGAGACCAAGATTGTCCTGCAAGCCTTTCAAGGGTTTCAGAATTTTTCTGAACTTCTTCTTTGGGAACAAGGGCCCGAAAAACTCCATGAGATAGCGCAGCTTCTTGCAGTGGATGCGCAGGCGATGAACATCATCATCCGGGGTATCCGCATCTATGCGCCGCGCCAGCTTGCACACCTTGCGATAGCGCTTCCAGATCAGGGCCTGCGCATAAGGCAGCGCCGCACGCTCGCTCTCGGGCCCGGGCGCGAGACCTTCGGGATCGGTCAGCCGCGCCTCCAGCGCGGCAACGCGTGCGGTATAACGGGCACTGCGCAGGTGACGGGCCAGGGCCCGTTGCGCTACATCCCGTTCTGTCTTCATCCGGGCAAAGAGAAGGTCCAACCCGGGATGCAGCGCCTCGGGCACAAGGGCAAGGAACCCAGACTGTCCCAACAGATACACGTCGAGGTCGCGCACCCTTCCGGTAGGTGCCATCAGGTCCGAGAACGCCCTTTGCAATTCTTCTGTCTCTTCGGGCGGAAACACGTCGCGAAACAGGCTCAGGACCGAGCGGATGCGGCGCAATCCGATGCGATAGTCATGCAGGAATTCGGTATCTACATCGTCGATAATCCCTGCCTCGTTCTGGCGGAAGACCGACATTGAAGAGCGGATCAGGTCCGCCGCGACACCATGTGCCGGCTCGTCCGCAGTGATCGGCACCTCGGGCTTGGACTGATAAGGTTGCACCCCAGGCAGCAAAACAGGCCAAAGACCGGTCGCGCCCCGGGATGCGCCCTCACAGTCCAGCAGGGCATCGACCACGCGCTGATGCGCCCGGTCATACCCACGCATCGGTTCCATCAGAACCAATGTCGCCACCCCGGACCGGGTCGACAGGGTAATGACCTGCATCCGTAGACAGGTTTTCTCCATATCGTCCAGAACCGCGACCGAGATCGTTTCCGCGCGGCCCGCGCAATGCTCCATCAGCGCCCGCAGCGGCGACAGGCCGGTCAGCGCATCGCACACCGCCCCGGGTGCAATTGCGGGCAAGCTACCTCGTCCCGGTTCCGCCTTTTGGGAAACCGGCGCCGAATCGTCAGACAACAGGACAAGATCGCGGCCGGTCCGTAACAGAACCCGCCCCGACCGGCGCAAGGGCTGGTCGAAACAATCGTAAAGTGCAAAATCACGACGCAGGGCGCCGCCAACGGCAAACCGCATGCCCTCGCACGGCCTGGCCAGAACCAGAGGTGCGGCTTTACCGGCGATGACGATCGTGCAGGTCATGCGCGCATCAAATCACGCCACGCGCCGCAATGAAACATTCATCTATCCCGATGCTTTCGCGTCCGCTTCAAGGGGCCATCTGTGCTGGCAGAGTGGCGTAGCCGTGAAACCGAATGCGCCCTCCGGGCACCCGGCCCTCGCGCAGGCGATAGTCGGGACAACGATCCAGCAGGCGCCCGAGTGCGATCCGGCCTTCGAGTCGCGCCAAGGTCAGCCCAACGCAGACATGCGGCCCGCCGGCAAAGGCCAGGTGCCGGTTCGGCTTGCGCGTGATATCGAAGCGCGCCGGATCGTCGAACACAGCCGGATCACGGTTTGCCGCGCCAATGCACAGATGCAGGTTGGTGCCTGCAGGCAGGCGCAGCCCGTCCAGTTCGATCTCGGCCGTGGTTTCCCGGTTGCCAAATTGGTTCGGCGAGCGGAACCGCAGGATTTCCTCGACAGCTAAAGGCAGTAGATCCCGATCTTCAAGCAGTTTTCGGCGTTCTTCGGGGAAATCGTTCAACAAGGCCAGCCCATTGCCGATCAGGTTCGAAGTGGTCTCGTGCCCGGCGTTCAGGATGAAGATACAGTTTTGCAGCAGCTCGATTTCCGACAGTTTCTGGTCGGCGCCCTCGCCCCGGATCAGCCGTGTCAGCACGTCGGTTTCCGGATCGCCCGGCCTGGCGCGGCGCCGCGCCACCAGATCCTCCAGATAGGTCTTGAACTCGGTCACCGCCGCCTGTCCGCGCGCCAGCTGATCGTCGGTCAGCTTCGGTTCCAGCGCGCCCAGGATCACCAGCGACCAATCCCGAAGGGGTCCGCGTTCCTCCATCGGAACATCCAGCAGGTTGCCGATGATCTGGATCGGGATGGTCGAGGCGAATTCCTCGATCAGATCGACAGTTTCCCGCCCCGCCATCGCGTCCAGCAGGTGATCGACCGTCGAGATCAGCCCCGGCTCCATCCGGGCGATGGCGCGCGGTGTCAGCGCCGAGGTCATGATCTTGCGCACCCGTGTGTGCAGCGGCGGGTCGTTGAACACCAGCGAGGTGGTGTGATGCTCAAACAGCGGCGACCCGACCCCGAATTTCGGCCCAAACGCGGCCTTCTTGTCCGAGGAATAGAGCGTGGTGTCGCGATAGATGCGGTCAAGATCGGCATGACGGCTCAGCAGAACCGACCCGTCGGGTTGCCGCAGCACCGGCGCATGCGCCAACAGCGCGTCATAGAACGGGAACGGATTCTCCAGAAACCCCGGCGGCGGCACGGTCAGGTCCAGATCCTTCACCTTGTCTCGTATGCCCGCGTCATCCATGCAGCGTCCCCTCCAGAGTGTCTCACTTGCGCCATTCCCGCACGAACCCCGTCAGGGCCCGTCCGCTATCCTCGTCCGAGCGGCGCAACCGGCGGACCGAAGGCGCCTCTCCGGCGCGCATCTGAGCGTCCGAAACAAGTTCAGGCAAGTCCAGCGGTTCCCGGGAAACCAGAATCCCGCGCGCACCAGTTGACCCTTCGACCTGGTAGAGATGCGCCTTGCCCCAGGCCAGATGCCCGCCTTCCTCCAGCGCGATCAGATCCTGCACAAAGTTGTGACATTGGACGTTTTCGACCAGCAATACGTATTTGTTTGCCTGCCGCACCATGTTGGACAGAGCCACGAAATGGCTGACGGCGGTGTGAATGTGCATGATTACCGCCTGGCTATAGACCAGATCGGCCCGTGGCCATTGGTCGGAGAAGGGCATGGTGATGTCCTGTATGCCGATCTTGCCTAACAGCTGCGGGTGCCGTGCGATGGCCAGGTCGAGCTGGGTTGCGCCGCGATCGCCGCCGGTCACCTGAATATCCGGGAACAGCACCGAGGCATGCGCCACATGATCGCCGCCCCCACAGCCCACTTCGTGCACCGAGGTGGGTTGCAACTGTCCGATGACTTCCAGGATCAGTTGCACATTGGGATGAAGCGCATCGCCCCGGACGTTCACCTTGCCGGTTTCCACCTCTAGCGACAGATCACCTTCGCCCGATACCGTTCTGAAATTGCTCTCAACATCTCCCTTCAGACGACGGTGGTAACTGTCGGCCGTGTAGCTGCTCCAGTCGAAATCGTCGTCATAGAACTTTCGCGATTTATAAAACAGGCGCCCCAATATGCTCATGCAAATCCCCCCTCACGAAACCGTGACTATCGCAGGGAGTTGCCTCGGACAAGTACGCAGCGGGACCCGGTGACATTTCGCCCGGGCGCACATAAGGTCGACCCATGTCCGATCCCGTCTCTTCCATCCGCAATCTCGGCCCCGCCATGGATGCGGCCTGCGCCCGCGCCGGCATCCATTCGGCGGATGAGCTGCGCGCGCTGGGCGCCGATGCCGCCTATGCCCGGCTCCTGGCCGCCGGAACCCGGCCGCATTTCATTGGCTATTATGTCCTGGTGATGGGCCTGCAAGGCCGCCCGTGGAACGATTGCAAGGGCAAGGAAAAGGCTGAACTGCGCGCCCGTTTCGACGCGATCAAGGCCGCGACCAAACCCGCCCCGGCCAGCAAACTGGTGGCAGAACTCGACGCACTAGGCGTCCGTATCCGCCCCGAGGATCTGCGCCCGCAATCCTGACGCAGATCTGCTCTTTCCTCTTGCTCCAAATATCCCGGGGGAATCGCGCCCCTGGCGCGATGGGGGCAGCGCCCCCCGACCCCGCCCGATAAAAAAGCCGCCCTCGAAACCGGGGCGGCTTTTCCTGTTCGTTCAGGTCGGGTGACCGGTGGCTCAGCCGACCAGTTCGATACCCGAGAAGAAATAGGCGATCTCGACAGCGGCGGTTTCCGGCGCGTCCGAACCGTGGACCGAGTTTTCACCGACCGACTCGGCGAACTCGGCGCGGATGGTGCCGGGGGCCGCGTCGGCGGGGTTGGTGGCGCCCATCACTTCGCGGTTCTTGGCAATGGCGTTCTCGCCTTCCAGCACCTGCACCACGACCGGGGCCGAGGACATGAATTCGCACAGCTCGTCATAAAACGGGCGCGCGGCGTGCACTTCATAGAACTTGCCCGCCTGTTCCTTGGTCATGTGGATGCGCTTCTGCGCGACGATGCGCAGGCCGGCATCCTCGAACTTGGCGTTGATCTTGCCGGTCAGGTTGCGGCGGGTTGCATCGGGCTTGATGATCGAAAAGGTGCGTTCCAGTGCCATCGGGGCTCTCCTTGAATCTGGCGGCGCGCCTTTCGCGCCGGATGTATCGCGCGCCGCCTATCACGATGGAACGCACAAGGAAAGTGCCATGATGGCAAATCCGGACCCGGAAACCGGATTGCCCGGTCAGGTCTCGGTCAGAGGGTCGCGCAGGTCAACCCAGCGGGTGTAGAGCGCGGCGACAAGGCTGAGCAGGCTGGCGGCCAGCATCAGCCCCAGAACGGCATAGGGCGCATTCTGCGCGTTCACGATCACGCCCGTGGCCGTGGTCAGCGCCGCGCCCAGCGCCACGGTCAGCGCCCCAGACAGGCCCGAGGCGCTGCCCGCCAGATGCGGGCGCACCGACATCAGCCCGGCATTGGCATTGGCCAGCGTCAGCCCGTTGCCAAAGCCCACGAATATGGCCGAGGCAAAGAACACCCAGACCGATCCCAGCCCGACAAGAAACAGCACCAGCCCCAACAGCGGCCCCAGGCTCGCCACCCAGCGCCCGGCCACGATCAGCGGCATCAGCCCCACACGCGGCGCAATGCGCCCGGTGACGAAGTTGCCCGCCATGAACCCCAGGGTGATGATACCGATGCCAAGGCCCAGCATCGCCGGGCTGAGGTCGAACGCAGCCGCCGCCACCATGGGCGCTCCGGTGATGAAGGCATAAAAGCCCCCCACCGAGAAGGCGGCACACAGGCTGTAACCCCAGAACCGGCGTGAGCCGAACAGCTCGGGATACTGCCGCATCTGCGCCCCGAAGGTGGCCGAGCGGTTCTGGTTCGTTTCACCCATATCCGCCCAGACGAGCACCAGCATTCCGAATCCCATGACGGCATAGAGAATGAACCCGGCCCGCCATCCGAACAGGCTCTCCAGCACACCGCCCAGCATCGGCCCCAGCATCGGCGCCAGCGCCATCGCCATCGACAATTGCCCCAGCCGCGCGGCGGCCTGCGACGGCGGGTAGAGATCGCGCAGCGACGCGCGCGGCAGGACCTGCCCCGCGATCACCGCGCCCTGCACCATCCGGAAGCCGAGAAAGACCCAGATATTCTCGGCCAGCGCGCATCCGACCGAGGCCAGCGCAAAAACACCCATCGACCACAACAATACCGGGCGCCGCCCATAGCGGTCGGACAAGGGGCCCATGATCAGTTGCAACACCCCGGTAACGATCAGGTATCCGGCGATCGACAGGTTCGCCAGCGCATAATCCACCCCGAAATCCGACGCGATATGCGCCAGTGACGGCAGGAACATGTTCAGGGTCAGAACCGCCAGTGCGGTGGCCAGAACAAGCGTGATCAGATGCGGCGGGTTTGTGGCGGGACGCATGGGCGAAATCCGGCGGATGGGGCGGTCTCTCTGCGCTATCACGGTCGCGCGCGCCTGACCATCCCGGCAACGGGCCCAAGCCGCTGGCGGCCCCCTCACCTCTCTGTTATGAGCGCGCCCATGTTGAGGATCGAAAACATCACTTACGCGGTCGAGGGCCGTCCGCTGTTCGACGGCGCCAGCGCCGTCATTCCCGATGGCCACAAGGTGGGCCTTGTGGGCCGCAACGGCACCGGCAAGACCACGCTGTTTCGCCTGATCCGGGGCGAGCTGGCGCTGGAATCCGGCACCATCGCCCTGCCCCGCCGCGCCCGTATCGGCGGCGTCGCGCAAGAGGCGCCCGCCTCGGACGTGTCGCTCATTGACACGGTTCTGGCGGCAGATACTGAGCGCTCCGCGCTTTTGGCCGAGGCGGAAACCGCCACCGACCCCGCGCGCATTGCCGAGGTACAGACCCGTCTGGCCGATATCGACGCCTGGAGCGCCCCGGCGCGCGCCGCCTCGATCCTCAAGGGGTTGGGATTCGATGACGATGAACAGCTCAAACCCTGCTCCGATTTCTCGGGCGGCTGGCGGATGCGGGTGGCGCTGGCGGCGGTGCTGTTTTCCCAGCCCGACCTGCTGCTGCTCGATGAACCGACCAACTATCTCGACCTCGAAGGGGCGCTGTGGCTGGAAAGCTATCTTGCAAGATACCCCCATACGGTGATCATCATCAGCCATGATCGCGGGCTGCTCAATCGCGCGGTGGGTGCGATCCTGCATCTGGAGGATCGCAAGCTGACCCTCTATCAGGGGTCCTATGACCAGTTCGCCCGCCAGCGGGCCGATAACCTGGCCCAGGCCCAGGCGATGGCCAAGAAGCAGGAAGCGCGCCGCGCGCATCTGCAATCTTATGTCGACCGCTTCCGCTACAAGGCGGACAAGGCCAAGCAGGCGCAATCGCGCCTCAAGGCGCTGGCCCGGATGCAGCCGATCAGCAGCCCGCAAGAGGCCGCATTGCGCGCCTTCACCTTTCCCAAACCCGAGGAGATGTCGCCCCCGATCATCCATCTCGAAGGCGGGGTCACGGGCTATGGGCAGACTGAGGTCCTGAAACGGCTGAACCTGCGCATCGACCAAGACGACCGGATCGCGCTGTTGGGCAAGAACGGCCAGGGCAAATCCACCCTGTCGAAACTGCTCTCGGACCGGCTGCCGCTTATGGCGGGGCGGATGACCCGCTCGCCCAAGCTGCGCATTGGCTATTTCGCCCAGCATCAGGTCGACGAGCTATATGTGGACGAAACCCCGCTCGACCACCTGCGTCGCCTGCGCCCCGCCGAGGCCCCGGCGAAAGCACGGGCGCGGCTGGCCGGCTTCGGCCTTGGCGCCGAGCAGGCGGAAACCGCGGTGGGGCGGCTCTCGGGCGGGCAGAAGGCACGCCTCAGCCTGCTGATCGCCACCCTTGACGCGCCCCATATGCTGATCCTCGACGAGCCGACCAACCACCTCGATATCGAAAGCCGCGAGGCGCTGGTCGAGGCGCTGACCGATTATACCGGCGCGGTGATTTTGGTCAGCCACGACATGCACCTGCTCAGCCTTGTGGCCGACCGGCTGTGGCTGGTCTCGGACGGGTCGGTGAAACCCTTCGAAGGCGATCTGGAGGCCTATCGCGACTTCCTGCTGGCGCGTGACAAGCCGGAGCCCGCCAAACCGGCCGAGGCCAAGCCCAAGCGCGCCAGCCGCGACACGGTGCTGGCGCTGCGGGCCGAGTTGCGCAAATGCGAGGAGCGGGTCGAGAAGCTGGCCGACATGCACGACAAACTCGCCGCCAAACTGGCCGATCCCGCGCTTTACGCCGATGACAAGGTCGCCGATCTCGAAGTCTGGAACCGCAAGTATGCCGAGTTGAAGGACGCGATGGACCGGGCGGAGACGCTGTGGATGGAAGCGCAGGAGAATCTCGACGCGGCACAGGCGACATGATCGTCCGACAGGCCGAGACGGCGGATGCCGCCGCGATGAGCGCAGTGTTGTTGCCCATCCTGGCTGGCTGGAACAGCACCCGTCGCGGTGATGCCGAGACGATCCTGACCCGCTACATCAACGATCCCGAGCGGCTGAGCTGCGCGGTGGCCTGTGAGGGTACGCGCATCCTCGGTTTTCAGTCGCTGAAAGTGGCAGGCGACCAGAATGTTTACGACCTGCCCGCCGGCTGGGGCATCATCGGCACCTACGTCGCCGCCGATGCCGGTCGCCGGGGTATCGGGCGGGCGCTGTTCGCCGAAACGCTGGCAGCAGCGCGCCGCGCCGGGCTGATCCATATCGACGCCACCATCGGCGAAGCGAATGCTCAAGCCTTGCATTATTATTCATCGATGGGGTTCCAACCCTACCGGAAACTGCAAGGCGCGGTGGGCTATAGGCTGATCGTACCCCAAGCCGAGGAATGATGTCCGCAATGGCCTTCGGAACTTACATTTTTCGCAGAAATTAACAGTTTCTTTGTACTCTTGGGCGACTCACCGCTTGGATGGATCATTCACCGAAAGAGTTCTTTGAATGATCAATTCCCGTAGTAAATTATCTCATGGTGCCCTTTGGCATAGCTGCACGATCGGTGCATTGACCCATTGTTTTTCATTGGAGACAAATGATGCTCTACTCAACGCTTTCACGAATATCATTGATCAGATCGGTGACAGTTTCCGTCCTGATGTTCGTCAGCGGTCTTGCCGCCGCGCAGGAAAAACCGAACATCCTGGTGATATGGGGCGACGATATCGGCCAGTCGAACATCTCGGCTTACACGATGGGTTTGATGGGCTATCGCACGCCCAACATTGATCGAGTGGCCAAGGAAGGCATGATCTTTACCGACTACTATGGCGAGCAATCCTGCACCGCCGGCCGCTCCTCCTATATCATGGGTCAGTCGGTTTTCCGGACCGGCCTCAGCAAGGTCGGCTTGCCCGGTGCGAAAGAGGGCATGCAGATCGAAGATCCGACCATCGCTGGCCTGCTGAAGGATCACGGCTATGCGACCGGTCAATTCGGCAAGAACCATCTGGGCGACCGTGACGAACATTTGCCAAGCAATCACGGTTTCGACGAGTTCTTTGGCAACCTGTATCATCTGAATGCGGAAGAAGAGCCGGAGAACGAAGATTATCCGCAAGGATCGGAGTTCCGCCAGAATTTCGGCCCGCGCGGCGTCATCAAGTCCTCGGCTGACGGCACCATCGAAGACACCGGCCCACTGACCAAGAAGCGTATGGAAACCGTCGACGATGAAACCGTCGCCGCCGCCATCGACTTCATCAAACGCGCGCATGACGCGGGAACGCCTTTTTACGTCTGGTGGAACGGCACCCGCATGCATTTCCGTACGCATGTAAAGGAAGAAATGCGTGCGAAGGCTAACGAAATCGCAGGGCGCGTGGCCGACGAATATACCGCTGGCATGATCGAACACGACATGCATGTGGGTCAGCTACTCGATCTGCTCGACGAGCTTGGCATCGCCGACAACACGATCGTGCATTACTCCACCGACAACGGTCCGCATTACAACACCTGGCCGGATGCCGCCGCTACACCGTTCTGGGGCGAAAAGAACACCAACTGGGAAGGCGGATGGCGGGTCCCGTCGATGGTGCGCTGGCCCGGTCATATCGAACCCGGTTCGGTGACCAACGAGATCGTCCACCATATGGACTGGTTGCCGACCTACCTTGCGGCAGCCGGTGATCCCGGCATCAAGGAAAAGCTTATGGCCGGTTATTCCTCGCCTGCGATGGGCCGTGACTACAAGGTTCACCTGGACGGTTACAACATCCTGCCATTGCTGACCGGAGAGACCGACAAGAGTCCGCGCAACGAGGTTTTCTATTTCTCGGACGATGGTGACCTGACAGCGTTGCGCTTTCAGGACTGGAAAATCATGTTCATGGAACAGAAGGCATGGGGTACCCTGCGGGCCTGGATCGAGCCTTTCACCGCTCTGCGCGTCCCGCTGATCTTCAACCTGCGGCGCGATCCCTATGAACGCAGCTACCGGACCTCGAACACCTATTACGACTGGATGATCGACCGGGCCTATTTCCTGGTACCTGCACAGGCCTATGTCGGCAATTTCCTGGCCACGTTCCAGGAATTCCCCCCGCGGCAAAAGGCGGCGAGCTTCAGCCTGGATCAGGTGATGGACAAGATGAATCAGGCAGTCGGCGACTGATACCTGTGAATCTGTCTACGAGCGAAAGCCGCCCTTCGGGGCGGCTTTTTCGATTGTAACCGGGCCGAAGCTTGGCTTTCGCCCGTTTTCGTGTTCAGAAACGGTGCGCGCGCACGGTCTAAGCAAACTGGATTACCATGGACACCGCCTTTCTGATCACCGCTTTCACCACGCTTTTTGTGGTGATCGACCCGCCGGGCCAGACGCCGATCTTCATGGCGCTGACCCAGGGCATGGACAGCCGTACCAAACGCGCCATCGCGCTGCGCGCCTGCCTGACGGCGGCGGCGATCCTCGCCATGTTCGCGGCCTTTGGCGAGGCGGTGCTGGGCTTCGTGGGCATCTCGATGCCCGCCTTTCGCGTGGCGGGCGGTGTTCTGCTGTTCCTCACCGCGCTCGACATGCTGTTCGAGCGCCGCACCAAGCGGCGCGAGGACCGGGCCGAGGCCGAGGAACACGCCGACCCCTCGGTATTTCCACTTGGCATTCCGCTGATCGCCGGCCCCGGCTCGATCGCCACAATGATCCTGCTGGCAGGCCAGCATCCGGGCGCCGAGGGGCTGGCCACGGTGATTGCGGTCATGCTGGCGGTGCTGGCGGTGGTACTGTTTCTCTACCTGATCTCGGGCCTCTTGGGGCGGCTTCTGGGCAAGACCGGGCTCAACGTGGTCACCCGCCTTCTGGGTATGCTGCTGGCGGCACTGGCGGTGCAGTTCATCCTCGACGGGCTCCGGGCCTTTGGCTTTGCCAGCTGACACCCCATATCGGGGAGGACCCCGCAGGAAAGGCCGCCCATGGACGCAGACAACACCGCCCGCCTGATATATCTCTCGCTGCTTGGCGCGGCGCTGGTGTTCTGGTTCATCAGCCATAATCGCGCCAACCTGGGCAAGACATTGCAAATGGCACTGGCCTGGGTGTTCATCTTCATGGGGGCGATTGCGGTGGTGGGCCTGTGGCAGGACATTCGCGGCACCGTGGCGGGCACGCCGCGCATGTCGGTCAGCGAGAACAGGGTCGAGATTCCGCGCAGCCCGGACGGCCACTACTATGCCACCCTCATCGTCGAGGACAAACCGCTGCGCTTTCTGGTCGATACCGGCGCCAGCCAGGTGGTGCTGAGCCACGCGGATGCCGAGCGGCTGGGCATCGACACCGGCGCGCTCAACTATTTCGGCCGCGCCTATACCGCCAATGGCGAGGTGCGCACCGCGCCGGTGAAACTGGGCCAGGTGCAGCTGGGCGGGTTCACCGATCAGGGCGTCACCGCCTGGGTGAACGAGGGTGAGATGAGTGAATCTCTGCTTGGCATGGACTACCTGCAAAGGTTCAGCAGTATCGAGATCGCGGGAGGCAAACTGGTGTTGAGCCGCTAGGCTCTCCGCTTACCCCGCGATCTGATCGCGCAAGAGCCGACGCAGGATCTTGCCCGAGGCCGATTTCGGGATCGCCTCGACCACTTCCAGAACGCGCACCTGCTTGTAATGCGCCAGACGGGTTTCAAGATAGGCCTGCAGTTCGTCCAGTGTCGGCGCGGTCTGCCCCGGCGCCGCGACGACAAAGGCCATCGGCAGTTCCCCGGCATCGCTGTCGGGCCTGCCGATCACGGCGGCATCGGCGATGGCGGGATGCGTCAGCAACTCGGCCTCCACCTCGGCCGGGGCCACCTGGAACCCCTTGTACTTGATCAGTTCCTTCAGCCGGTCGGTAATGTAGAGATAACCGTCCGCATCGAAATGGGCGATGTCGCCCGTGCGCAGCCAGCCCCCCTCGACAATGGTCGAGGCCGTGGCGCCCGGGTTGTTCAGGTATCCCTTCATCACCTGCGGCCCCCGCACCCACAGCTCTCCGTCCTCACCCGGCGGCATGTCGGCGAGCGTTTCGGGGTTCACGATCCGGGATTCGGTGTTTGGTATGGCGATCCCCGAAGCCCCAGGCTTGCCCTTGCCGTAGGGAGACACATGGCTGACCGGAGACAGTTCAGTCATTCCATAGCCTTGGGCGGCATTGGTGCCCAGCCGCTGCCCCATCGCGTCGCTGAGATCGGCGCTCAGCGGCGCAGCCGCACAATTGATGTGCTGCACGCAGGACAGATCATAACCTTCAACCATCGGATGTTTCGCAAGTGCCAGCGCCACCGGCGGCACGATCCACAGACGCGGTGTCTGGTATTGAGTGATGAGCTTCAGGAACATCTCCAGATCGAAACGCGGCATGGTCACCAGACCGCCCCCCGCCGCCATGTAGATATTCATCAGCACCTGAAGCCCGTAGATGTGAAAGAACGGCAGAAAAGCGACTGTCTTTTCATGCGCGGTCAGATCGGCGGCAGCCAGCGTCTGGTCGATATTCACCACAAGGTTGCGATGCGTCAGCATCACGCCCTTGGGCAACCCTGTCGTGCCCGAAGAATAGGGCAGCACCGCAATGTGCTCATCCAGATCGACCGACGCCTGTTCGGCCAGAGGTGGCCCCATCAGTGTCGAGAGCGGCACCATCCCTTCGGGCGCGTCGCCGATGATCACGATCTCGCGGACGCCGGTGCCCTGGATCGCCGCGCGCGCGGTGTCGGCAAACATCGCGATGGTCACCAGCACATCGGCGCCCGCGTCGTTCAACTGATGTTTCACCTCATGCGCGGTATAGGTCGGATTGATCGTGGTGACCGTTCCGCCAGCCCAGACCGAAGCGTGGAAGACCACGCAGTACTCGGGGAGATTGGGCGCCATCAGCGCCACAACCTTGCCCGCGCCCCAACCGCGCGTGGTCAGCCCTCCGGCCAGCGCCTTGACCCCGCCGATGAATTGCGCGCCGGTCAGGCTGCGGCCCGACGGCCCATCCACCAGAACCGTCGCCGCAGGATCCAGCCCCGCGAACACCCGTTGGGTGACCGTCAGGTCCGAAAGGGCTACGTCCGGAAAAGTGCTCTTGTAAATATTCATTTCAACCTCCCCTTTCGGGAGAGATTACGCCGACCCGGCCACATTCCAAATGTTTTAAGTTCGAGTCTCAAAGCCGAAACAAAGGCCCGATCCCGAGCGCTCGCTTGCGGGGTTTTATCCCGGAGCCTGCGGTAGCCAGGCAAAAGTACTTTTGCCCAGTTCTGGTCTTTGCCATGTGACGGCCTTGGGTCGGCAGCGTTCGGGGCATCACCGGAAGAATGCGATGCCGACGGACCGCCCGCCTGTCTGGAAACCATCAATCCTGTGACCCTGTCGCTTTGTCGTCATTCAGGGTTCGAACAGGTCGTGGCGATCGAAACACACAAAGCCTTCCGCCGTTTCCGATGTTAAGACCAATGTTTAAATGCAAAAAGGCCCGACATCACAGGCTTGCCTGTTTCAACCGCCGGCCTCGGCCTTCTTCTCCCAGCGGCCCGACTCCTCGGACCAGTATTGTGCAGTACAGCCCGCGCCGGTCAGCGCGCGCCATTGACCGCGCGCCGCGTCCACCGCGGAGGGGTCATTGCCATCGAACAGGATACAGACCCGGTCGAGCGCGGTTACTTCCTCGGGGCTGACAGCGGCACCGTCGATGCACATGACACAGGTCGCGCCGTTAGCAAGCTCGGGCCCGGCGGTCAGCAGCACGGGCTGTTCAGCGTCATGCGGCCCGCCCGCCATCCCATGCGGCAGGAACCCGTCATCCGCGCCCAACCACAGTTTTTCGTCCAGCCATTCGAGCCGCCCGGGATCGCCGCCCCGCACCGCCACCCGCCAGCCCGCGCCCAGTGCCTTGGTCAGCAGCACCGGCAGCGTCGCCTCCAGCGGGTTGCGGGTCAGGTGATAGAAATAGGCGGCGCCCATCGGTTTCAGCCCGCCAGATCGTCCACCAGCCGGTTCAGCGCCATCACGCCCCAGCCGGTCGCGCCCTTGGGCGCCATGTCGGTCTCGGCGGTGACCGAGGCGACACCAGCGATATCCAGATGGATCCAGGGCGTACCATCCTGCACAAAGCGCGCCAGGAACTGCGCCGCGGTGATCGACCCGGCGGGTCGTCCACCCACATTCTTCATGTCGGCAATGCGCGATTTCAGCATGTCGTCATAGGCCTTGCCCAGGGGCATCCGCCAGGCGCCCTCACCCTCGGCGGCGGCGGCCTTGAGGAAGGCGTTGCACAAGCTGTCGTCATTGGAGAACACCCCGGCATTCTCATGTCCCAGCCCGATGATGATCGCGCCGGTCAGGGTGGCGAGGTCGATCATACCCGACGGTTTGAACCGCTCCTGCGCGTACCACATCACGTCGCACAGAACGAGCCGCCCCTCGGCATCGGTGTTGATGATCTCGACCGTGTCGCCTTTCATGGACTTCACCACATCGCCCGGGCGGGTGGCCCGGCCCGAGGGCATGTTCTCGACCAGGCCGACCAGACCCACCACATTGGCCTTGGCCTTGCGCAGGGCCAGCGCCCGCATGGTGCCCGCGACCACGCCCGCGCCGCCCATGTCCATGGTCATGTCTTCCATCCCGGCGGCGGGTTTCAGGGAGATGCCACCGGTGTCGAACACCACACCCTTGCCCACCAACGCCAGCGGGGCGGCATCCTTCTCGCCGCCTTTCCAGTGCATCACCACCACTTTCGATGGGCTCTCTGACCCTTGCCCGACACTCAGCAGCGTGCGCATGCCCAGCTCGGCCAGCTTGTCCTCTTCCAGCACCTCGACCTCCAGCCCAAGCGCCTCCATCTCCTTGAGGCGGTTGGCGAATTCCGTGGTCGTCAGCACATTGGCCGGTTCATTGACCAGATCGCGGGTCATGTGCACGCCCTCGGCCACCGCCAGCAGCGGCGCAAAGGCCTCGGCCACGACGTCGGCCTTGTTATGGGCGATGGTGACCGCGCCCTTGTCGCCCTCGGCATCGTCGCCGGGGGTCTTGTGGGCGGTAAAGTCATAGGCGCGCAGCGCCAGCCCCAGCGCCAGGTGTTCGGTCCGCGCCTGCCCGCCCGCCATCACCAGCATCGGCTTGTCACCCGCCAGCTTGGCCAGCGCCGCGCCGCCCTTGCGCGCGGTCAGCGCATCGGCCCGGCGCGGCAGCACCAGAATATCCAGCGACTCGGCCGCCATCCCGGCAGGCCAAGCCAGCGTCACGGTCTGACCCGGCTTGAGCTTGGAAAACCGCCCGCTTTCCACCAGACGCAAGAGCGCACCCCGGGTCAGCCGGTTGAGCCGCCGCGCCGCCGGGCTGAGCGTGCCTTCGGGCGGCAGGATCACCGCGACCCGACCGGTCGCGGTCGCCAGGGCATCGAGCTGCGGCTCTTCGAAACGGATCTGGATCAGGCTGGTCATCTGGGTCTCCTCAACATCTGTCCGACAACAGGTAGCCTGCCCACCGCATCTTGACCAGATAGCAGTTTTCCCCGCCAAGCAATTGCTCTAAGGTTTCAAAAAAATCGCATGACAGGCTCCTGGGGGATCGCGGTGTCAGACACTACAAGGCATGTCTCGCCGTCCGCAACGGCGCCCCACGGTTGTGTGGGCAAGACCTGCTTTGCGGCTCCCGATGATCCAAAGCATCGCCTTTGCAGGAAAGGCGGCGCATGATTCTGGATCGGTATTTCGCGCGGCGTTTCACGCAAAGCTTTCTGATTATCGGCGCGGTCTTTGTGGCGCTGGTCATGCTTATCGACCTGATCGAGCAACTGCGCCGATTCGAAAGCCATAATGTCAGTTTCGGCCAGATGCTTGGCCTGACGCTTCTGAACGTCCCGGCCGGGATCAGCGAGATTCTGCCGCTGTTGATGATCCTGTCCACGATCGTCCTGTTCGTCGGGCTTGCCCGCAGTTCGGAACTGGTCGTGACCCGGGCCATCGGCCGCTCGGGCATACGCGTGCTTGTCGGTCCCGTGCTGGTCGCGGTGGTCATCGGTGGGCTGGCGGTTGCCATGCTCAACCCGATCGTTGCCGCGACGTCGGTCCGGTATCAGACACTGGCCGACACCTATCGCAATGGCGGCCCCTCGGCGCTGTCGCTCAGCAGCGAAGGCCTGTGGTTGCGTCAGGGCGATGCGCAGGGTCAGTCGGTGATCCACGCCGAAGGGTTTGGCGGCGACGGTGTGACCCTGCTCCGGGTGACGATCCTCAGCTACACGCCCGAAGGCCGACCGATGCGCCGGATTCTGGCCGACAGCGCGGTTCTGGAACCCGGCCAATGGATGCTGAGCAACGCCAAGGTCTGGCCGCTGGAAACCGGCGGGAATCCCGAGGTGAGTGCCACCCGGCACGACACGTTCGAGCTGCCCACCTCGCTGACCCAGGACCGGATACAGGACACCCTGGGCCGCCGCGACACGATATCGATCTACGACCTGCCCCAGACCATCGGTGAATTGCAGCAGGCGGGTTTCTCGACCAGGCGCCACCAGGTCTGGCTGCAAGTCGAGCTGGCTCGCCCGCTGTTTCTGATCTCGATGGTGCTGGTGGGTGCCGCCTTTACCATGCGCCACACCCGGTTCGGCGGCACCGGGGTTGCGGTGCTGACAGCGGTGCTGCTGGGTTTCTCGCTCTACTTCATGCGCAACTTCGCGCAAATTCTGGGTGAGAACGGCCAGATCCCGGTGGCGCTGGCCGCATGGGCGCCGCCGGTCGCGGCGATCATGTTGACCTTTGGCCTGCTGCTGCATGCGGAGGACGGTTGATGCGCCCCCTGTTCCGCATCCTGTTGGCCAGTGTCGCCTGCCTGTACCTGGCAAACCCCGCGCTCGCGCAAACGGCCGAGGATCCTCAGGAAACGGCCCACCCCGCCATGCTGGTGGCCGACCGCGTGTTCATCACGCCCGAACGCCAGCTGATCGCCGAAGGCAATGTCGAGGCGTTCCAGGGGGACATGCGCCTGCGCGCGCAAAAGATCACCTTTGACCGGCAGACCGGCAAGCTGGAGATCGAAGGCCCGATCCGGATCGACCAGGGCGGCCGGGCAACGATTCTGGCCGATGCCGCCGAGATGGACAAGGGGCTGCAAAACGGTCTCTTGCGCGGGGCGCGGATGGTGTTCGACCAGCAGCTTCAACTGGCCGCGTTACAGATGACGCGGGTCGGCGGCCGCTATACCCAGCTGTACAAGACCTCGGTCACCTCCTGCCATGTCTGCGACGATGGCAAGCCGCCGCTCTGGCAGATCCGGGCGCAGAAGGTCATCCATGACCAGCTCGAACAGCAGCTCTATTTCGAGGGCGCGCAGTTCCGCGTGCTCGATGTGCCGGTGTTCTATTTCCCGGCGATCCGCCTGCCCGACCCCAACCTGAAACGCGCCACCGGCTTTCTGATCCCGTCGATCCGCACCACCTCGCAACTGGGAACCGGGGTCAAGGTGCCCTATTTCTTCCGTCTCGGCGACAACAAGGACCTGACCCTCTCGCCCTATATCTCGGCCAAGACCAAAACGCTCGACCTGCGCTACCGGCAGGCGTTCCGCCGCGGCCGGATCGAGATCGAGGGCGCCTATACCCGTGACGATCTGGTGCCGGGAGAGGATCGCGGCTATGTCTTCGCCTCGGGCCGCTTCGACCTGCGCAACGACTACAAGTTCAGCTTTGACGTCCAGACCGTTTCCGACAACGGCTATCTCGCCGATTACGGTCTGCCCGAATACGACCGGCTGCGGACCGAGATCGCGCTGACCCGGGTCAAGCGCGACACCGCCTTTCGCATCGGCTTCATCCATTACGAGACCCTGCGTGACAGCGAAAACGAGGACGAGATCCCCTCGGACGTGTTCGACCTGAACTATGAGAAACGCTATTTCCCCACCGCCATCGGCGGAGAGGTGCGGCTGGCCTTTGACGGCCACGGCCATCAGCGCTCCTCGACCACCGACGTGATCGGCCGCGACATCGCCCGCGCCACGATAGACGCCGAATGGCTGCGCAGCTGGACCTTTGCCAGCGGCCTGCGCGCCGACTGGAAGATGGGTGTCGCGGTCGATGACTACCGGGTCTGGAACGACAGCAACTACAACAGCGACACTCTCAGGACCGCGCCGCGTGCGGCGCTGACCTTGCGCTATCCGACCGTGTACAGGGGCGCTGGCGGCACTCACTATCTGGAACCC
Source organism: Ruegeria aquimaris (assembly GCF_025751555.1). Lineage (GTDB taxonomy): Bacteria > Pseudomonadota > Alphaproteobacteria > Rhodobacterales > Rhodobacteraceae > Ruegeria_B > Ruegeria_B aquimaris. The sequence goes on along the minus strand of NZ_JAOWLB010000008.1, from coordinate 103,186 downwards.
ATCGCCCAGATCGGCTGGTCCGACGTGTCCGGCGCCGCCCTGCCCAATGACGAAAGCAATTTCGTCGAATACGACCAGGGCAACCTGTTGGCGCTGTCCCGCTTCCCGGCCCCCGACCAGCGCGAGGAAGGCACGCGCGCCGTCTTTGGCCTGAACTGGGCGCATTACTCGAACAAGGGATGGCAGGCCTATGCGACCGTGGGCCAGGTGTTCCGCAGCACCGCCGACCCGCGGTTTTCGAAAACCTCGGGACTGGGCGGCACCGCGTCGGATCTGCTGCTCGCCGGACAGGTGCTGTTTCCCCAGGGTCTGGGCCTGACCGCGCGCGGTCTGTTGGACGGATCTCTGAACTTCTCCAAGGTCGAGCTGCGCGGCAGCTGGACCGACGACCGCACCAATGTCAGCGGCACCTATCTGTGGCTGGGGCGCGACCTGGCCGAGAACCGCACATTGGCGGTCTCCGAGTTCTGGTTCGATGGCGCCTACAAGGTCAACCCGAACTGGACCGCCTCCGCCAATATCCGCTACGATATCGAGGACTCGCGGGCCACACGGGCCGGCGTGGGCTTTATCTACCAGAACGAATGCGTTTCGGTTAACATTTCGGTCAATCGCCGCTACACATCGTCGACGAGTGTTGAGCCATCGACCGATTTCGGATTTACCATCGCCCTCAGCGGCTTTGCCGTGGAGAGCGGAAACAAAGAATACAGGCGAACATGCAGCAAAACCTGACCCACCTGTCCCGATCCCTGGCGCGGCTTATGGGCGGTGCCGTCTTGGCGCTTGGCCTGTCGGCCACCACGATTGCCGCGCAAAGCCTGTTCAGCCCTGCGGTGCGTGTGAACCAGGGTATCATCACCCATTTCGAGCTGGAACAGCGCGTTCGCCTGATGGAAGTGCTGCGCATTCCCGGTGACCCGACAAAGGATGCCCGCCGCAGCCTGATCGAGGAAAAGCTCAAGATGCAGGCGGTCGCCGAGGCCGGGATCGAAGTCCCGCCCGAGGACGTGCAACTTGGCATCGACGATTTCGCCGCCCGCACCCGCCTCTCGACCGAGGAGTTCCTGGCCGCGTTGGAGAACGAAGGCGTTTCGGCTGAAACCGTACGCGACTTTGTGCGCAACCAGATCGCCTGGCGAGACTATATCAGCGCGCGTTATCTGGCCCGAGCCCGCCCGACCGAAGACGAGATCAACCGCGCGCTTGGCCTTTCCGGCGGCGGCGGTTTGCAGGTTCTGCTGTCGGAAATCATCATCCCCATCACGCCGCAGACGGTGGACCAGGTCGATGACCTGGCCGCACAGATCGCCGAGCTGAAAAGCTATGACACCTTCGCCACTGCCGCGACGCAATTTTCCGCCGCAGATACCCGCGCGCAGGGCGGTCAGATGCCGTGGTTGCCACTGGCGCAACTGCCCCCCGCGCTGCAACCGGTGATCCTTGAACTTGACCCGGGCGAGGTTTCCGCACCGATCACCTTGCCCAATGCAGTGGCGCTGTTCCAGATGCGCGGCCTGCGCGAGGCCCCGGTCGGAACTCCGCGCTATGCTTCCATTGAATACGCCGCCTATGCCATGGCGGGCGGGCGCAGCCCGGAAACGCTCAAGGCCGCCGCCGAGCTGCAACAGCGCGTGGACACCTGCGATGACCTTTATGGCGTGGCCAAGGGGCAGCCCGCCGAAGTGCTCGACCGGGTTACCGCCAAACCTGGAGAAATCCCGCAGGACATCGCACTGGAACTGGCAAAGCTTGACCCGGGCGAAAGCTCGATCGCGGTCACCCGGAACAATGGCCAGACATTGATGTTCCTGATGCTCTGCAACCGGACCCGGGATCTGGGTGGCGACGCCTCGCGCGAGGACGTGGCCAACGCCCTGACCCAGCAGCGGCTCGAGACCCTGGCCAACAGCCTGCTCGAGCAGCTGCGCGCCGATGCCATCATCACCGAGGAATAGCGCGTGCGCCCCATCGCGCTGAGCTGCGGCGAGCCTGCCGGTATCGGCCCTGAAATCGCCGTGGCCGCCTGGCGCGCCCTGCGCGCCGATTGTCCGTTCCTGTGGATCGGCGATCCCGGCCACCTGCCGACCGGTACACCGGTGGCACTGCTCGAGCGCCCCGCCGACGCGGTCCGCGCCTCGGCAGAGGCCCTGCCCGTCCTGCCGCTCAGCTTCGCCGCGCCAAACACTCCGGGCCAAACCGATCCACGTAACGCCCCGGGCGTAATCGCCGCAATCGAACGCGGCGTGGCGCTGGTTCAGTCGGGAGACTGTTCGGCCCTTTGCACCGCCCCCATACACAAGAAGGCGCTGATCGTCGGTGCGGGCTTCGCCTATCCCGGTCATACCGAGTTCCTGGCCGCGCTCGCGGGTCGCGACCGTGTGGTGATGATGCTGGCCAGCGAGCAGTTGCGGGTGGTACCCGCGACCATCCACATCGCCCTGTCCGATGTCCCGCGCGCGCTGACGCCCGCGCTTCTGCGGGACACCATCGAGATCACCGCCACCGGCCTGCGTACCCAGTTCGGCATCGCCCGTCCCCGCATCGCGGTGGCCGGACTGAACCCGCATGCGGGCGAAGGCGGCGCCATGGGGCGCGAGGAGCTCGACTGGATCGCGCCGCTTCTGCAACAAATCAAAGGCGAATTCACCGTCACCGGCCCGCATCCGGCCGACACCATGTTCCATGCCGCCGCCCGCGCCCGCTATGACGCGGCAATCTGCATGTATCACGACCAGGCGCTCATCCCGATCAAGACGCTCGACTTCGACCGCGGCGTCAACGTGACCCTCGGACTGCCGTTCATCCGCACCTCGCCCGATCACGGTACCGCCTTCGACATCGCAGGCCAAGGAATCGCCAATCCTTCCAGCCTGATCGAAGCCCTGAAAATGGCCAAACATATGGCACAGGCCATCTGACCCCCTTCATTTCGCTGGAAATACTCCCGCCGGAGGCGAAATCTTCTGGCACTCCCCCCGCGGAACCGCATACATCCTGAACCCATGAGCGCCATCGACTCCCTGCCTCCGCTGCGCGAGGTCATCGCCACCCACCAGCTCTCGGCCCGCAAGTCGCTGGGCCAGAACTTCCTGCTCGACCTCAACCTGACCGCCAAGATCGCGCGCCAGGCGGGTGATCTGAGCAATTGCGACGTGCTCGAAATCGGTCCCGGTCCCGGCGGCCTCACCCGCGGGCTTCTGGCCGAAGGCGCACGCCGGATCCTGGCGATCGAGAAAGACCCGCGCTGCCTGCCAGCGCTGGCCGAGATTGCCGAGGCCTACCCGGGTCGGCTCAAGGTGATAAACGGTGACGCGCTCGAGATAGACCCGTTGGCCTATCTGACGCCGCCGATCCGGATCGCCGCCAACCTGCCCTATAACGTCGGCACCGAGCTGCTGGTGCGCTGGCTGACCCCGTCCGACTGGCCGCCCTTCTGGCAGAGCCTGACCCTGATGTTCCAGCGCGAAGTGGCCGAGCGCATCGTCGCCCGGCCAGGGTCCAAGGCCTATGGAAGGCTGGCGATCCTGGCGCAATGGCGGGCCGAGACGCGGATCGTGCTGTCGCTGCCGCCCGAGGCCTTCACGCCGCCGCCGAAAGTGTCGAGCGCCGTTGTCCATCTGAGCGCCCTGCCCGAACCCCGGTATCCGGCAAACGCGGCCATTCTCAGCCGCGTTGTGGCGGCGGCGTTCAACCAGCGGCGCAAGATGCTGCGCGCCGCGCTCAAGGGCATGACACCCGACATCGAGGACCGTTTGACGGCCGCCGGAATTGCCCCCACAGAAAGGGCCGAGCAAGTCTCGCTCGAAGCCTTCTGCGCCCTCGCCAGAGAGCTGGACCGCTGAACCGGGCGAAGGCAGAATTTCCACGAAATTCTGTCACAGAAAATGTTCCATTTTCTGGCCGTTTCCCGGGCCGGGAAACGGCGGGCTCAGATCACCTGCGTCCCCGCGCCATGATGCACGGCATCCACGATGAAGCGGTCGGCCGCCGCCACGATATCGGCAATCTCGCACCGCTGGTCCTCGTTCAGGACCCCCTGCTCCGGCGCGGCGGCGATCAGCGACAGCGCCTTGTCGCGCGCCGCGTCAAATGCGGTGCGTCGGCCCGACTTCTCGTAATCGTCGCGTCCCTGCCGCAGGAACACGCCCGGCTGGTGCTGATCCCGGCAGAGCGCCAGGGTATGGCTACTGTCGAGGAAATGGCCGCCCGCGCGCACCTTCAACATTTCCTCCCAGTTCAGCGCCTCGGCGCTGATCTCGGCCGGTTGCATGAAGCGCCGCACCATCGCGCCCACCTCGTCATCCAGGACCGCCTGCACCGGGCTGAACACGGTGGCGCATTCCAGTTGCCCGATCCCGCCCAGGATATCGGCGCCCGAAAGCGCCACGGTCTGCGTGATCAGGGCCCGTTCGGCCATCGACTGGTGGTCGGCATCCGGCGTATCAGAACCCGAACCATAGGTATGGGTCGGCAGGCCGAACCCCTGTTTCATCAACTGCACCGCCATCGAGGCCGCCTGGATCGATTCCGGACAGGATTGCAGCGCCGAGCCGGTCCGCATGTCGAGCGTGAACATCAGCGGCACCGCGATCACCGGTGTCCCCGGCGCCAGCACATGGGCCACCGTCAGCATCGACAGGATCTCGGCTGCCGCCATCAGAACCAGCCCGGCAGTGCTGAGCGGCGCTGTTCCGCCCGCCGAGGGCAGCGAGCAGGCATGCAGCGGCAGTCCCAGTGCCCCCGCTTGCAGGATCACCTCGGTGTCCATGTACTTGAATTCCAGAGGCGAGAACGAACAGGTGATCACCGAGGTGATCGGATGCGCCTTCAACGCCGCCTCGCCCCCCGCCGCCACAGCCGCGATCTTCAGAAGGAACTCGATGTTCTCCTTGCCATAGGGCTGCATCCAGCAATGCTTGTCGGTGTGCGACACCATCTCGGCAAAGGAATGCACGTCGGCGGTCACCTCGGGCACGCCATGCACAAACGGATGCGCGATGAAGCCGATCTGGTTCAACCCGCTGGCCACGGCGGCCATCTCGCGCACCGCTTTCAGGTCCAGATTGCGATACCTGGTATCGCGCGGGTCGACATAGCCATGCGCGCCGGTGCCAGTGCGCATGATGAAACCGCCGTCCGCCCGGGGAATGGTCAGGTCAAGCGCGCGCCGCTTGCCCGCAAGCGCAAAGTCGCGCGGCGCCTCGGCAATCGCCTCCTCGACCAGTTCACGTGGAAAGCGCAGCCGGTCGGCATCGCGCCCGGGCGTGGCGCCCGCCGCCAGCAGCGCGGCGCGGGCGCGGGGATGGATGATCACGACGCCGTAATCGGCCAGCAGATCAAGACTGCGGCGGCGCAGATCGGAGATCTGGTCGCCCGACAGGAACCCGAACCGGGTTTGCGCCAGCGATACGGGCGATGCGCGGAATGCATCGGGTGTTGTGATTTCCGGGGCTGGCGCTGTGCGGCGACGGGTGCGGCGGGGTGCGGCGATATTGGTTTCCATGGCAGTTTCCCAAGTCAAAGGAGCGTTATGGCACACACCGATTAAACTCACTGCCTGCCGACTTGAGCAGCCAAACGGTGCCGCAAGCCACAGATTCGGTCAATTCCCCCGTAACAACAAAAAAGCACCGCCCGATTGGGCGGTGCGCGCGTCTGTTCAGGATCGGACCCGTTTATTCTGCCGCTTCGGCGGGGTCCCCACCGGGCTGCGGATCAGTCGGCTCGTCCGCCGCCACGGGTTTGCGTGTCCGCGGGCGGCGCGGCTTTTTGGGTTTGGGCTCGGCCGCACCCTCGGGCTCGGCTGCCGCCTCGGGCTCGGATACGGCGCCCTGCGGCGCCGGTTCCTTGCGTTTCAGACGGCCACCGCCACGGCTTTCGGGCGTTTCCACCAGTCCCGAGTCATCCTCGGCCTGGTCGTTCGATTCGATGTCCAGCACGCTCGGCTGCGGCGCATCGGCCAGATCCGCGGGTGTGTTGCTTTCCCGCTCCTGCCGTTCGGCCCGTTCGCGGTCGCGCTCGGCCTGACGTTCGCGGTTGTGACGCTCCTGCTCTTCGCGGCGCGCGTCAATCTCGCGCTGCGCCTCGCTCAGCAGCCTGGTGTAATGTTCGGCATGTTGCTGAAAGTTCTCAGCCGCGACCCGGTCATTGGCCAGCTGCGCATCGCGGGCAAGCTGGTTGTATTTCTCGATGATCTGCTGCGGCGTGCCGCGCACCTTGCCCTCGGGGCCGGAGCTGTCGAACACGCGGTTGACGACATTGCCGCCAGTGGGCCGGTTGCGGTTGTTCTTCGACCGCGAACGGGATTTGGACGATCTCATAGTGTTAACGTCAGCCTTGTTGGTCTCTGCCGATGAACCCCTCGATGCCGCTTGCGGAACGTGTTGCCGGGACATCGACTTTTTGGGCGTGTTGTCGGGGATGCACCGTAACCTGCGCATCAAGGGCCGCGACACCCCTGAGTAAACACGTCCAGCCGCCACAGACAAGAGGTTTGGCAGAAAAATATCAGCATTTTGATCAGGATTGGCACATTTGCGCCTCACCCGAACGGGTTACTCCGGCAAGATTGCCGCGACGACACGGTCGCGCCCGTCCAGATCCGGAATCACCCGGACGCCCGACAGACCCGCCGCTTCGAAGAGTTGTGACACCGCCAGCGCCTGTGTCGGGCCGATCTCGACCATCAGCCGACCGCCAGGCCGCAGGTGATCGGGCGCGCCCGCGGCGATCCGCCGATAGGCGCCCAACCCGTCGCCGCCATCGGTCAGCGCCATCTGCGGTTCGTGCTCGATCACCTCGGGCGCCAGATCCGGCATCTCGGCCAGCGCGATATAGGGCGGGTTCGAGACGATCAGGTCGAACCGCCCGGCCACCTGTGCGAACCAGTCCGAGGCACATATATCCGCACGGTCGGCCACCCGGTGCAGCACCGCGTTGGCGCTGGCCTGCAAACAGGCCGCTTCGCTCAGATCGACACCAACACCAGTGGCCTCTGGCCGTTCGGCCAGAAGCGTCACCAGGATGCAGCCGGATCCGGTGCCGAGGTCCAGAACCCGTTCAAAAGGCGCACTCAGCGCCGCCTCGATCAGAATCTCGGTCTCCGGGCGCGGGTCCAGCACCTCGCCCGAAACCTTGAACCGGCGGCCATAGAACTCGCGCTCGCCCAAGAGATGCGACACCGGCACCCGGACCGCGCGCAGCGCAATCAGCTGGTCGTAGCGCTCGGCGATATCCAGGGCCAGATCCTCGGGCGCGATCAGGGTCACGCGGCTGGCCTCGATCCGGGCCGCATGGGCCAAGAGCAGCCGCGCGTCGCGGGCCGGATCGGGCACACCTGCGGCGCGCAGCCGGGCGGTGGCGGCAACCATGGCCTGGGCGGCGGTCTGCCCGCTCATTGCCCCATCTCGGCCAGCATCCGCGCCTGCCCGTCGGCGATCAGCGCGTCGATCACCTCGTCCAGATCGCCCTGCATTACCGCATCGAGCTTGTAGAGCGTCAGGTTGATCCGGTGATCGGTCATGCGACCTTGTGGAAAGTTGTAGGTGCGAATGCGTTCCGACCGGTCCCCCGTCCCCACTTGCGCCGAGCGGCTGGCCGAACGTTCGCTGTCCAGCCGCTGGCGTTCCAGATCGTAGAGCCGGGTTTTCAGCACCTGCATGGCGATCTCTCGGTTTCGGTGCTGCGATTTCTCGGAACTGGTCACCACGATGCCGCTGGGCAAGTGGGTGATCCGTACCGCCGAATCGGTGGTGTTCACGTGCTGCCCGCCCGCACCAGACGACCGCATCGTGTCGATGCGGATATCGCCCGGGTCGATCTGGATATCCACATCCTGCGCCTCGGGCAACACGGCCACGGTGGCCGCCGAGGTATGGATGCGCCCGCCGCTCTCGGTCTCGGGCACCCGCTGTACCCGGTGCACGCCGCTCTCGTATTTCAACCGGGCAAAGACATTCTCGCCGCTGATCCGGGCCACCACTTCCTTGATGCCGCCCAGCTCGGTCTCTTGCAGTTCGATCAGTTCCAGCTTCCAGCCGCGCGCCTCGGCATGACGCTGATACATGCGCAGCAAGTCACCCGCGAACAAGGCCGCCTCGTCGCCCCCGGTTCCGGGCCGGATTTCCAACATCGCAGGCCGCGCGTCGGCCTCGTCCTTGGGCAACAGCGCCAGTTGCAGCGCGCGTTCGGCCTCGGGCAGGCGCGCCTTCAAGACCGGCAGTTCCTCCTCGGCTAGTGCCTTCATGTCCGGGTCCGACAGCATCTCTTTTGCGTCGGCCATGTCGGCGCGCAATTGCCGCCAGGCGGCAATTTGCTCGACCACCGGACGCAGGTCGGAATATTCCTTGGCCAGCCGCGCGATATCGCCGCCCGAGGCGCCATCGGCCATGGCCGCCTCCAGATACTGGAAGCGCTGGGTGATCTGGTCGAGGCGTTCTTCTGGGATCATTGCGGCGGTGTCCGATATCCGGGGGCGTTGGTCAAGGGGCTGGGCTGTGCTAGCTTATGGGCATGATACGGATTCTCGCCCTCATGCTGCTCATCGCGTCCCCGGCGCTGGCCGATGTTGTCGGTCCGGGCGGCAAGACCATCGACTGCTATTGCACCGACACATCCGGCAGCCGGGTGGAACTGGGGGAAACCATCTGCCTGCAAGTCGACGGGCGCATGTTCATGGCGCAATGCCAGATGTCGCTGAACGTGCCGATGTGGCGCGAGGTGTCAAAGGGCTGCCTGTCGTCAGGCCTAGTACCCCAGCGCCGCCAGCCACTGATCGACACGGTCGCGGTTTACCCCAAGATCTGAGCGCCCGAACCTGAGCCGCGCCCAGATCCGCAGCGTAGCGCCATCCTGCCAGGCGGTGGTGTAATCGGGAAATCCGAATACCCGGCTGCGAGTGACATAGGTTACCATACCCTGCCCGACCGACCCGGCCAGCACCCGCGTGCGCGGTGCGGCGCGGACCACCGTGTCCAGCCGCGCCAGCCCCTCGGGCCCGGTCGTCACCGCGCGCAGAACACCGCCCTTCATGTCGCGGTCCGCCGCCACCTCGGGGCGCTGGTGCCAGCGCGCCGGGTCCGATGGAGCCAACCGGATCCAGCCGAGCCCAAGCACGACCAGCACAGCCAGAAGCCACGCCATAACCTTCACCGGGCCGTCACCCCCGGCAACACACAGATCAGCTCATAGAGAAGGTTCGCCGCCGTCAGCGCCGTATTGCCCGAAGTGTCATAGGGCGGCGATACCTCGACCAGATCGCAGCCGACGATGTTCAGCCCCTTCAGCGCGTGGATCAGTTCCAGCGCCTGTGGCGTCGTCAGCCCGCCGATCTCCGGCGTGCCGGTGCCGGGCGCATAGGCCGGGTCCAGACTGTCGATGTCATAGGTGACATAGACCGGCCGGTCGCCGATATCGCGGCGGATCTCGTCGCCCAAGGGCTTCAGGCTGCGGTGCCACAGCTCCCAGGCCGGGAAATGCTGAAATCCCCAACCCTGCGCCTCGGTAAAATCGGTGGCGGCATAGCCCGAGCCGCGAATGCCGATCTGATAGGTCTTGTCGGGCTGGATCAGCCCTTCCTCATAGGCGCGGCGGAACACGGTGCCGTGCGTTTCGCGCTCGCCGAACATCTGGTCGTTCACATCGGCATGGGCATCCACATGCACCAGCGCCACCGGGCCATGCTTGGCCGCAATCGCCCGCAGGATCGGCAAGGTGATCGAATGATCGCCCCCCATCGCCACCGGGATCACGTCATGGGTCAGGATCGCATCATAGCTCTCCTTGATGATGCGCAGGCTCTCGGCCAGCGAAAACGTGTTGATCGCCAGATCGCCGATATCGGCGATCTGCAAACTGTCAAAGGGCGCCGCCCCGGTTGCCATGTTATAGGGCCGGATCATGGCGCTTTCCGCCCGGATCTGTTTCGGGCCGAACCGCGTGCCAGAACGCCACGAGGTGCCGATATCCATCGGCACCCCCAAAACCGCCACGTCCAGCCCATCCAGCGCCTGCGCCTGCGGCAGCCGCATAAAGGTGTTCGGCCCCGAGAACCGGGCCAGATCGTTGCCACCGATGGGCTGGTTGAATTCGCTCATGCGCGCCCTCCTGCTGTTCGGGTACAAGCTTTCCCAGATTTCCGCACAACTGACAATTGCTGAAACCGGTGCGGGCCGCGCGCGCCTATCCGCGGCCAAGACCAATGGCGCGATGCAGGTCCAACCCGAGATTCGCCGCGCGATAGACCGGGAACGGCACCCGCTGCGACAGGTCCAGATCACGCCGCAGCCAGTCATGATCCTCTAGCTGTTTCAGCGACACCGACAGCGCCCGGTCGGTGATCGGAGACAGCTCCGACCGGATCGCCGAAAACCGCCTGGGCTGTCCGGTCAACGCCAGGATCGGCACCGTCCAGCTGCGCCGCAGCAAGGCACCGTCGGCGCAAGGCACGGTGCCAAGCAGCCGGGCCGCCATCGCGGCGGCCTCCCGCCCGGATGCGGTCAGCCGGAATTCGGGCCGCAGCGGGTGCCCATGGCCGGGGTTACGCTCCAGCAGACCAAGCTGCGCGAGATGCACCAGGCTTGCGGCAAAGGCGGTGCGCCCCGCACCGGTCGCGGCCAGCAGCGGCGCCTGCCGCCCCGGCACGCCCTGATGCAGGTTGGCAAGGATTGGCAGGGACCATGCCCGCGCGGTCAGCTTGACAAGCAGGTTTATGTCCATAAAGTATAGTTACTATATTTCACACAAAGGATAAACCCCATGCCCCTCGTCACATTGGACAACACGATCACACTGGCGCTGTCGGTCCGGGACCGCCACGCCAGCGCCGAATGGTACCGCGAGACATTGGGATTCGAACTGATCCATCACATCGACGACGCGGGCTGGAGCGAGATGCATACCCTGACACCGGGCGTGACCCTGGGTCTGGGCGAGCAGGCGGAACCGGCGCTGGGCAACAGCGTGCCGGTGTTCGGCGTGGCCGATATCGCCGTCGCTCGCGCCGCGATGGAGGCGGCGGGCATCCGCTTTGACGGCTCGACCGAGACGATCGAGGGCATGGTGAGCACCGCCACCTTCTATGACCCGGACGGCAATGCGCTGATGCTGGCTCAGGATCTGAGCCAGCCCGGCTGAGCCGCCTCCGCTCAAGCAGCGGCGGCGGCAATACCGCGTCTCAGCCCACCGCGTCGCCGCAGCATTTGTGCCAGCCCAACAGGCAGATGATCTGGGTCGCCACATGCGCCCCCGCGATGGCTGTGGCGCCGGTGGTGTCATAGGGTGGCGAGACCTCGACCACGTCACCGCCCTTGATGTTGATCCCACCCAGGTCACGCAGCATGATCGCGGCCTGTCTGGAACTGAGCCCGCCCCAGACCGGCGTGCCGGTGCCGGGGGCATAGGCCGGGTCCAGCGCGTCGATGTCAAAGGTCAGATAGACCGGATGATCACCCACGATCTCGCGCACCTGTCTGGCGACCGCTGCCGGGCCACGCTCCTCGACCGCGCGCGCGTCGATGATGTTGAACCCCATCGTGTCCGGGTTGGTGGTGCGGATCCCAATCTGCACCGAGCGCGCCGGATCCACCAGCCCAAGCTTCACCGCCTTGTAGAACATGGTGCCGTGGTCGATCCGCTCCATGTTGTCATCGGCCCAGGTGTCGGAATGGGCATCGAAATGCACCAGCGACATCGGCCCGTATTTCTCGGCATAGGCCTTGAGGATCGGGAAGCTGATATAGTGATCACCCCCCAGCGCCACTGTCGGCACATCCGCAGCAAGAATGGTGCGGATATGGTCGGTCAGACGGTCCGGAAAGGCCGCCACATCGGCATAATCAAAGGCCAGATCGCCATAGTCGACAATGGCCAGCTCGCTCAGCGCCCCGAAGGGCCAGCCATAGGGCTCGTCCGTGGATTGCAGCGTGCTCGCCTCGCGGATGGCGCGCGGTCCCATCCGGGTGCCGGTCCGGTTGGTCACCGCCTGATCGAACGGCACGCCCGTCACCGCTACATCGACGCCTTGCAGGTTCTTCGTATAAAGCCGTCGCAGGAAGGACACCGCCCCGCCAAACGTGTTCTCAAAGGCCAGCCCCTTGAGTTCCGGTACGGTGAACGCCTCGTCGACCGCATTCTTCGCATCTTCTAGAGCCACTTTTTCTTGCTCCTCCTTGGGTTCCCGGCGGGTTGGCGACGCGCGTCAACGTCAAGCCACCGGCTGTGCCTTCTCCACGATCCTCGCAAAAAAGGACGCCCCCACCGGCGCGATCTCGTCGTTGAAATTGTATTTCGGATGGTGCAGCCCGGCACCCTCGCCCTGGCCGATGAACAGATAGGATCCGGGCCGTTTTTCGAGCATATAGCTGAAATCCTCGGCCCCCATCTCGCGCCCGCCATCTGCCACCACATTGGCCGCACCCGACACCTCGCGCGCCACCTCGGCGGCAAACGCGGTCTTGGCGGCATCGTTGATGGTGGCGGGATAACCCACCTGGTAATCCAGCTCCGCCATCACCCCATAAGAGGCCGCCTGCCCCGCCACGATCTCCTTCATGCGGCGCATCACCATCTGCTGCACCGCCGGATCAAAGGTCCGCACCGTACCGTTCAGATAGGCGGTGTCGGGAATGACGTTGTTCACCGTGCCAGTATGGATCTGGGTGACCGACACAACCAGATCGTCCAGCGCGTAATGGTTGCGGCTGACGATGGTCTGGATCGCCTGCGCGATACCACAGGCCGCCATCACCGGGTCGATCGTTTCATGCGGCATGGCGCCATGGCCGCCGCGCCCCTGAATGTGGATCTCGAACGAATCCACCGCCGCCATCAGCGGCCCAGGCGTGGTATAGAACGACCCTTCGGCATGGCCCGGCGCATTGTGCAGCGCATAGACCTCGCCGATATCGAACCGCTCGAGGATGCCTTCTCGCACCATCACATTGGCGCCGCCACCCTCTTCCTCGGCCGGTTGAAAGATCAGCGCCACCCGGCCGCTGAATTTCCGCGTCTCGGCCAGATAGCGCGCCGCTCCCAACAACATGGTGGTATGCCCGTCATGGCCGCAGGCATGCATCTTGCCCGGGTTGGTGGAGGCATAGGGTACCCCCGTCTCCTCGGGGATCGGCAGCGCGTCCATATCCGCGCGCAGCCCGATGGTCGGCCCATCGCCCTGCCCGTTGATGATCGCCACGATGCCGGTCTTGGCAATTCCCTCGTGCAGCTCGTCCACCCCGAATTCGCGCAGCCGCTCGGCGACAAAGGCCGCCGTCTGATGGCATTCGAACTCCAGCTCCGGGATGGTGTGAAGATGCTGGCGCCACGTGGCCATATCGGCTGCGAAATCGGCGATGCGGTTGATGACGGGCATGAGGTCTGGACTCCGGCGCCTTGCTGCGGGATGGATGCATGTGACACAGGAACGAGGACCGCCGCAATGCCCGATGACACGCTGATCCACGACCAGACAGCCGGAATCGAGCGCCTGCTGGAGATCATGCGCCGCCTGCGCGATCCGGAAACCGGCTGCCCCTGGGACATTGAACAGGACTTCGCCACCATCGCCCCCTACACGATCGAAGAGGCCTATGAAGTCGCCGACGCGATCGAGCGCGGCGCTTGGGACGAACTCAAGGGCGAATTGGGCGATCTGCTGTTTCAGTCGGTGTTTCACGCCCAGATGGCGACCGAGGCGGGTCATTTCACCTTTCAGGACGTAGTGCGCACCATGTCCGACAAGATGGTCGACCGCCACCCGCATGTGTTCGGAGACGAGACCCGCGACAAGTCCGCCGAGCAGCAGACCCGCGATTGGGAGGCGATCAAGGCCGCCGAGCGGGCGGAAAAGGCGCAGCAAGGCGCGCTTGACGGGGTCGCCCTCGGCCTGCCCGCCCTCCTGCGCGCCTTCAAGCTGCAAAAACGCGCCGCCCGCGTGGGCTTCGACTGGGGCGATGTGGGCCCGGTGCTCGACAAGATCGCCGAAGAAACCCGCGAACTGGTCGAGGCGCGCGACAGTCTCGATGCGGATGCGATCGAGGACGAGTTCGGCGACCTGCTCTTTGTCCTCGTCAATCTCGGCCGCCACCTCGGCGTCGAGCCCGAAGCCGCCCTGCGCCGCACCAATGCCAAGTTCACCCGCCGCTTCGCGCAGATCGAGGCGCATCTGGCCGCAAAGGGCAAGACCCCCGAAGACAGCACGCTGGAAGAGATGGACGCGCTCTGGAACCAGGTCAAGGCACAGGAGAAAACGCGCCCCTGACCCTTCATTCCGCCGCAAATACTCCGGGGGAGCGCCGCCAGGCGCGGGGGCAGCGCCCCCCTGCCTGCCTCTGGACAGACGCCTGCGCACCTGTCACCACTGACCCCGACATGACCGGAGACGCCCATGCCCCCCCGCAACATCATCATTGACACCGATCCCGGCCAGGACGACGCGGTCGCCATCCTGCTGGCACTGGCCAGCCCCGACGAGATCGAGGTACTGGGCATCACCGCCGTGGCGGGCAACGTGCCGCTGCCGCTGACCGCAAAAAATGCCCGCATCATCTGCGAACTGGCCGGGCGGCCCGACGTGCCGGTCTACGCCGGTTGCGACGCACCCATCGCGCGCAAGCTGGTCACCGCCGAACATGTGCATGGCAAGACCGGGCTCGACGGCCCCGACCTGCCCGACCCGGTGATGCCGCTCCAGGACACCCATGCCGTCGACTTCATCATCGACACCCTGCGCGCCCATGCGCCGGGCACAGTGACGCTCTGCCCGCTGGGCCCGCTCACCAATATCGCCACCGCCTTCACCCGTGCCCCAGACATCGTCACCCGCGTGCAGGAAATCGTGCTGATGGGCGGCGCCTATTTCGAGGTGGGCAACATCACCCCCGCGGCCGAATTCAACATCTATGTCGACCCAGAAGCCGCTGATATCGTGCTCAAATCCGGTGCACCCATAGTGGTGATGCCGCTTGATGTCACCCACAAGGCGCTGGTCACCAAGGCGCGCAACGATGCCTTTCGTGCGCTCGACACCCCCGTCGGCATCGCGGTCGCCCAGATGACCGATTTCTTCGAACGCTTCGACAAGGAGAAATACGGCTCCGAAGGCGCCCCCCTGCACGACCCCTGCGTCACCGCCTATATTCTGCGCCCCGATCTCTTCTCGGGCCGCCATATCAATGTCACGGTCGAAACCACCTCGGACCTGACCCTCGGCATGACCGTCGCCGACTGGTGGCGGGTCACCGACCGCGCGCCCAATGCGCTCTTCATCGGCGTCATCGATGCCCAGGGCTTCTTCGACCTGCTGACAGAGCGTCTGGCCCGGCTGTGAGCCTGCTCGCCGCGCCCGATCCCCACTGGCCCGCCCAGGCCCAGGCCGAGGCGGCCCGCTGGCGCGGCGCGGGCCTGAGCGGTCTTGTCACCATCCACCATATCGGCTCCACCGCCGTGCCGGGCCTGCCAGCCCGACCGGTGCTGGACCTGCTGGCGGTCTTCGCCGATCCCGAAACCTGCGACGCCGCCGGCCCGACGCTGCACGACCTCGGTTATGAACGGTTGCGGGATCGCGGCCCGTCCGAGGGCCGCCGCCTGCGCCTGGATGATCCCGAGACCGGCGCGATGCTCATCATGGCCCGCTGCCTGCCCCAGGCTGCCCCGGCCATCGCCCGCGCGCTTGCCTTTCGCGATGCGCTGACCCGCAACGCCCCGCTGCGCGCTGCCTATACGGCCGTGCGCGCCCGCTGCGCCGCCCGGCATCCCGACGGTGGCGACAGCTATGACCGCTGCAAGGCGCATTGGATCGACAAGACCGAAACCCGGGCGCTGGAGAAACGCACATGACCACCGCATTGCACCTTGCCCGTCCCGAAGATCTGGACCGGATCGCCGCCATGGTGGCCGGGTTCCATGCCGAAACCGGGATCGAGACAACCGAGGCGGCCCGCCGGGCCGCGATCCTGCCTCTGCTCGAGGGCATCCAGCATGGCTGCGCCTACCTGATCGGCCCTGCGCGCGCGCCGCTGGGCTATGTCATCATCACCTTCGGCTGGTCGGTCGAATGCGGCGGCATGGTCGGATCGGTGGACGAGATCTGGCTCCGCCCCGCCATCCGCCGCCGCGGCATCGCCTCGGATGTGCTCGACGCCCTGCCCAAGGCATTGGCCGGGGCCGGGCTCAAGGCGCTGCGCGTGCAGGTCGAGCGCGGTAACGAAACCGCCCTGCGGCTCTATGGCCGCGCCCGGTTCGAGCCGCGCGAAACCCATGTGCAGATGACCCGGCTGCTTTGATCCGTCAGGATCCCCCTAACCTTGCAGCGCCGCGACCCGCCGCGACAGGTCCTTGAAATCCGCCGCGACAATGTCCCAGTCGCTCTCGGCGCACAGGTCGCGGCTTTGGCCCGGCCCATGTTCCGTCGGGCGCGGCACAAACGCCGTCTTCAGCCCGACCGCCCGAGCCGCGAACAGGTCGTCGTTATGGGCGGCCACCATCATCACCCGATCCGGCGCCAGCCTGAGCGCCGCGCAACTGGCCAGATAGACCTCTGGCCGCGGCTTGTAGTCCCGCGCGATATCGGCGCCCAGGATGCAATCCCACGGCAAGCCGCCATAGCGCGCCAGCCGGGTCATCAGCGCGATCGATCCGTTGGAACAGGGCGCGATGATCGCAAGCCGCTTCAATGCCTTCAAACCCCGGATCACATCCGGCCAGGGATCCAGCCGTTCCCAGGCGGCATTCAGCGCGTCCCGGTCCGGCACCCGGACACCAAACACCCGCGCCACGCTGTCCAGGTTCTCCAAGTGAAGATCTTCCAGCGGCACGTAGCCCCGCGCACCCTCGCGGATACGCGCCATCGCCGGGTCGTATTCGGCCCGCCAGGCTCTGGCAAAGGCCTCGGCATCGACCTCAGGCAAGACCGTCGCCACCTCGCGCGCCACCGAGGACCGCCAGTCCACACATGTCCCGAACACATCGAAAATCAGCGCCTCGACCATGCCACGCCCCCCGTTTCCTGCTATCATCGGGCCATAGACAGGGGAGGATTTCAATGCCGAAAGCTTATCTGATTGCCCATATCCGGGTGCACGACACCGCGAAATTCGAACAGTTCAAATCCATGTCGGGACCCGCGATCAAGGAATTCGGCGGCCGCGTTCTGGTGCGCAACCCGAATATCGACCACCGCGAAGGCGCCGCGACCGGAACCTGTGTCATGGTCGAGTTCGACAGCCTTGACCAGGCCCGCGCCTTCTACGACTCGGATGCCTACACCACCGCGCGCCGGGTGCGCGAGGCTGCGGCAGAGACCGACCTGATCATCGTCGAAGGCGTGTAACCCGCCCGCCCAGAACACAGTCTTCTTTCTGGTCAGAAATACTCCGGGGGAGCCGCCCAAAGGGCGGCGGGGGCAGCGCCCCCGCATTTTTTCGTGAAAAAATGTCCCCAGAAAATCTCGGATTTTCTGCCCGCGCCCGATCAGCCGCGCAGGATCGAGCGTCCCGCGTATTCCGCCACTTCTCCCAGCGCTTCCTCGATGCGGATCAGCTGGTTGTACTTGGCCAGCCGGTCCGAGCGCGCCAGCGAGCCGGTCTTGATCTGACCGCAATTGGTCGCCACAGCCAGATCGGCGATGGTGGCGTCCTCGGTCTCGCCCGAGCGGTGGCTCATCACGTTGGTGTAGCGCGCGCGATGCGCCATATCGACCGCCTTCAGCGTCTCGGTGAGCGAGCCGATCTGGTTCACCTTCACCAGCATCGAGTTGGCGCAGCCCTTGGCAATCCCCTCGGCCAGGCGCGCCGGGTTGGTCACGAACAGGTCGTCGCCCACCAGCTGCACCTTGCCGCCCAGACGGTCGGTCAGCGCCTTCCAGCCGGCCCAGTCATCCTCGGCCATGCCATCCTCGATCGAGATGATCGGATAGTCGGCCACCAATGCCGCCAGATAATCCACGTTCTCTTCGCTCGACAGGGTCTTCCCTTCTCCGGCCAGCACATACTTGCCGCCCTTGAAATACTCGGTGGCCGCGCAATCCAGCGCCAGGTGGATCTCGTCGCCGGGCTTGTAGCCCGCCTTTTCGATGGCCTTCAGGATGAAATCCAGCGCGTCGCGGGTGCTCGACAGGTTCGGGGCAAACCCGCCCTCGTCGCCCACACCGGTCGCCAGACCCGCCGCCGACAGTTCCTTCTTCAGCGTGTGGAACACCTCGGCACCCATGCGCACCGCGTCACGGATATTCTCCGCCGCCACCGGCATGATCATGAATTCCTGGATGTCGATCGGGTTGTCGGCGTGTTCGCCGCCATTGATGATGTTCATCATCGGCACCGGCAGAACCCGGGCCGAGGTGCCACCGACATAGCGGAACAGCGGCTGGGTGGTGAAATCGGCGGCCGCCTTGGCAACTGCCAGCGACACGCCCAGGATCGCATTGGCGCCCAGACGGCTCTTGTTCTCGGTCCCGTCCAGTTCGATCATCGCGGCGTCGATGGCGACCTGCTCGGTCGCGTCAAAGCCCACCAGCTCCTCGGCGATTTCGCCATTGACGGCGGCCACCGCCTCCAGCACGCCCTTGCCCATGTAGCGGCTCTTGTCGCCATCGCGGCGCTCCACCGCCTCATAGGCGCCGGTCGACGCGCCCGAGGGCACGGCCGCGCGTCCCATGGTGCCGTCTTCCAGGATCACGTCCACCTCGACGGTCGGGTTGCCCCGGCTGTCCAGGATCTCGCGCGCGTGAATGTCGATGATGGTGCTCATGAAATCGGTCCCCGACTCTGCAATTGGATTGCCGCCCTCTTAGCAGCCGCATTGTGAAAGTAAACCACGTTCGTTACCGCTAACACGCAGAAAAACCGCTGGTTAGGGCTAACATTTCACTGTTTGCGCCAACAGGCCGCGCTGGTTCACGCCACAGCGGCACCGTGCCGCGCCGGAATGCGGGCCCGGGCCATCTCGCGCGCCAGACGCCGCTCGCGCAGGAACGTATAGAGCCCCGACCCGATGATCAGCGCGGACCCCGCAAGTGTCAGCAGGTCGGGCCGCTCGCCGAACACCAGCATCCCGGCAAGGATCGAGAACAGCAACCGCGAATACCGGAACGGCGTCACCACCGAGGCCTCGCCGACCCGCATCGCGGTGACGATGCCATAATAGCCCAGAACCCCGAACAGGATCGCACCGGCATAGGGAAGCCAGTGCCCGGGCGCCACCGGCACCGGCGCGGTCCCCGACAGCACCAGTATTCCCGCGCCCCCAAGGATCAGCGCCAGATAGGCCTGGAACGACACCACGGCCGAGGCCACATGCGCGTCGATCCGCCGGGTGATCAGGTCGCGCGCCGCCACGCTGACGACCGAGGCCAATACAAGCAGCTGCGCGGGCTGGAACCCGGCCATGCCGGGGCGGATGATCATCAGAACGCCAATGAAACCAACGGTGATGGCGCTCCACCGGCGCCAGCCCACCTGCTCGCCCAGGAACAGCGCCGCCCCCATCGTCACCACCAGCGGCATCGCCTGGAACACCGCCGCCACGGTGGAAAGATCGACAAGCGACAGCGCGGTGGCAAAGGTCAGCGCGCTCACCGCCTCGGTCGCGGCGCGGATCAGCAACAGCGGCGACCAGGCCGCCCGGCTGAACACCCTTTTCCGCGTCGCCACCGCCATGATCAGGAAGGTGGCGCCGCAGAACACGCCCAGCACCAGCAGGATCTGACCGATGGGCACCGTGGCGGACAGTTGCTTGATGAACATGTCCTCGATCGAAAACGCCGCCATCGCTGCGACGACCAGAAGGATACCGTTGACATTGTTCATGGGCGCACGCCTCGACAGGGCCCCGAGGGCCGGGTTGTCCGGCAGCCAAAGCGCAAGCGCGCCGCTGCCGCAAGGGCAAATCCCTCAGCGTCGATGAAAAGACGTGAACCGCCCCATCGCGTCCCGTGATGCCGTGCCGCTAATCCCCCGCGCCGCGCGCGATGTCCGAGAGGATGCGCATCGCGTCCGCCGCGCGTTCCTCGGGCACGAACAGGTGATCGTGATAGAACCCCGACACCGGGTTCACCCCCATGCCATGACGTGCAAGCGCACTGGCGATCCGCGCGATGAACCCCACCGCCGCCAGCGAGGAATGCACCTCCAGCGTGATCATCCGGCAGGGAAATTCAAACGCCAGCCCCTGCGCCTCGGCCTCGGACTTGAGAAGGATCAGCGTTGTGCCCTCGGTCTCGCGAAACATCATCCGGGGGTGCAGCCCGGCAGGCACCGCACCGTCCTCCAGCGTGACAAAAACATAGACCCCCTCCGCCAGCCGGGCCGACAGGCTCTGCAACAGGATGTCGAGGTCGGTTTCTCCGCTCATTTCATGTTCTCCCTTGGCACCAGCAATACTAGGCCGGGATCGCCAGGATCGAAAGTTGTCGAGCCGCAAGGTACCTGTGCAGGAATGGTTTGAGATCAAGCGCCCCTGCACTACACTGTAAAATGGACCGCTTCATTCTCAACCAACGGTGTATCCCCATGACACGTCTGTTTACGCTTTCCGCCCTCTGCCTTGGTCTTTCCACACCCGTACTTGCCGCCGACGCCTGCGCCTGGGCGGATGGCCAGTACAGCTTCAGCGAACATGGCATCTATGGCGACTTCGCCGTCAACGGCGATTGCACCGAACTGGTCTGGGACCGGCTCAGCAACGCGCCGGAAACCACCGCGCTGGAACGCAGCAAGCATGGCTGGAAAGGCAAGCTCAGCAAGGCCGATGTGGAATTGCTGGACAATGGCGACAGCCTGCGGGTCACCGGCACCGGCGGCGCCATGCGGCAGGTCAAGGCAAAACGCGAGAACTGAGCCAGACGCCCCCGCCGGGACCGGCCGCTGCTTCTTTCTGGTTCGAAATACTCCGGGGGAGTCGCCCGGCACGGGCGACGGGGGCAGCGCCCCCTGCCCCTTATCCCTTGCGCAGCGGCACGCCGTAGAGCTCCAGCTTGTGCCCCTTGAGCCGGTATCCCAGCTTGGCCGCGATGCGTTCCTGCAGGGCCTCGATCTCGGGATCGCAGAACTCGATCACCTCGCCCGAGTTCAGGTCGATCAGGTGGTCGTGATGGTCGCGCTCGGCATCCTCGTAGCGCGCCCGCCCGTCGCCGAATTCCAGCCGGTCGAGAATGCCCGCCTCCTCGAACAGTTTGACCGTGCGATAGACCGTCGCGATCGAGATGCCCGCATCCATCCTGGAGGCGCGGGCATAGAGTTCCTCCACATCCGGATGGTCCTCGCTCTCCTCCAGCACCTGCGCGATGGTCCGGCGCTGGCCGGTCATGCGCAGGCCCTTGGCCTCGCAACGGGAGATGATCGGTTTGGACATGGGCGTATCCTGTCACGGTATTCGGGAATCGGGTTTACATGCTGTTGCGCCACAGGGCCAGCCGCGATTGCCACCGGGCAGTTGACTTTTCCCCTCCAAGCCGCCACATGAGCGCCAACGCCAATGTCCTCTGCCGCGTGAGCAGATGAAAAAGACGTGCGGGGGCAACCCGCCGGCCCGAGCAAGCAAGGGCCTCGACAGGACAGGCGCAACCGTTCCCACATTCACGCATGGGGCAAACCGCTGGACCGGTCCGGGGCATGAGGCTGCCGGATCCGAGGCTCCGCGGACCCGCTCGTGACGCCGTGCCATTAGGGGTGCGGTGCGAAAGGATTATTGTGAGCGATTTTGACATGATGGGTCTCGACAAGGCCCTGGTGAACCGCCTGGAAAAGATGGGCATCACCGAACCGACCCCGATTCAGGCCCGCGCCATCCCCGAGGCGCTGAACGGCCATGACGTGATGGGCTTGGCGCAGACCGGCACCGGCAAGACCGCCGCCTTTGGCGTGCCGCTGATCACCCTCTTGGGTCAGGTCGGCCGCAAACCGGCGCGCGGCACCGTGCGCGGACTGGTTCTGGCCCCCACCCGCGAACTGGCGCAACAGATCGCCGAGACACTGAAGGCGCTGACCGAGGATACCCCGCTCAAGGTGGCGATCGTGGTGGGTGGCGTGTCCATCAACCCTCAGATCAAGCGGCTGGAACGCGGCGTCGACATTCTGGTCGCCACCCCGGGCCGACTGATGGACCTGATGGACCGTGACGCGGTCGATCTGGGCAGCTGCGCCTTCCTGGTGCTGGACGAGGCCGACCAGATGCTGGATCTGGGCTTCATCCATGCGCTCCGCAAGATCGCGGCGGTGCTGCCGAAGGAACGCCAGACCATGCTGTTCTCGGCCACCATGCCCAAGCTGATGAACGAGATCGCCCAGAGCTATCTGAAAAGCCCGCGCCGGATCGAGGTCTCGCCCCCGGGCAAGGCCGCCGACAAGGTGACGCAAGTGGTGCATTTCATCGCCAAGGCGGCCAAGACCGATCTGTTGATCGAGCTTCTGGACACCCATCGCGACGAGCGCGCCATCGTGTTCGGCCGCACCAAATGGGGCTGCGAGAAACTGTCCAAGACGCTGGAGAAAGCCGGTTTCGCCACCGCCGCCGTGCATGGCAACAAGAGCCAGGGCCAGCGCGACCGCGCCATCGCGGCCTTCAAGGAGGCCGAGGTCAAGGTTCTCGTGGCCACCGACGTGGCCGCGCGCGGGCTGGATATCCCCGACGTGAAGCATGTCTACAACTATGAGCTGCCCAATGTGCCCGATGCCTATGTGCACCGGATCGGTCGCACCGCGCGGGCGGGCAAGGACGGTGCCGCCATCGCCTTCTGCGCACCGGACGAGATGGAAGAACTGGCCGCCATCCAGAAAGTGATGAAGGCCGCGATCCCCGTCGCCTCGGGACGCCCCTGGCAACCGATGGAAGACCCCGCAAAACCGGCCACCAAGAAAGGCCCGCAGCGCGGTGGCGGCGGCAAGCCCGGCGACGCGCGCCGCAGCCGCAGGGGCGGTCGTGGCCGGGGCGGGCCGCGCAAGGCGGCCTGATTTATTTCGCCGCCTGACGGCGGCGACAGGCCGGGGGGGCGCAGCCCCCCCGGACCCCCCCCGGGATATTTTCGGCAAGAGGATGGGATCAGGTCGATCTGACCAGATCGGCCCAGACCGGCAGGTGGTCCGAGGCGATATGCGCCGGGCGCTCGGCATGCACGCCATGCGCCGTGACCGCCAGTCCGGCGCTATGCGCGATCCGGTCGAGCGCGCCCAGGGGTTGCGGTGACGGAAAGCTGGCGCGCGGCGGCAGGAACTGCATCATCGGCGCCAGGTGATCAAGCACCGGCTGGCGCGACCATTCGTTGAAATCCCCGGCCCAGACCGTGGGCATGTCCTCCAGCCGCTCCATGTCGCGCGCCAGGTGTACCACCTGGTCGCGCCGTGACGCGCCCAACAGCCCCAGGTGCATGCCGATCACCCGCAAGGGGCCGATGGGCGTATCGAACTCGACCCGCACCGCGCCGCGCGGCTCCAGTCCCGGCAGATCATGATGGGCGGTGGCACGCAGGGCAATGTGCTCCCCCCGCCAGATCACCGCGTTGCCATGCCAGCCCAGCGACCCTGCGCCGCCAAGATCGGCAATCTGCCACCCCGCCTCGTCCAGCACGAAATGCGGCAGCGCGGCGGGGCGCGGCGGCAGCCGCTTGTCGGCCTCCTGCAACACGACAACATCCGCCCCCAGCGCGCCCAGCACCTGCAAGATGCGGCGCGGCTGGCGGCGCAGGTCGAGACCCACGCATTTCTGGATATTGTAGCTGGCAAGCCGCAGGCTCTGGGATCGGTGCATCGGATCGGCCGGTGATCTCTTTACCCTGTCATGCGGGAGACGACATCGCAACGCAAGGGGCGGGATATGCTTGACATGTGCAGGAACTGCGCCTCCTTTGGGCGCATGGAAGAAAAACGCCCCGTCGACGCGGCCGGAGCCGCCGCCCTGATCGGCATCGCCGCGCTTCTGGCCTTCAACCAGGTTGTGATCAAGATGACCGGTGGCGGGTTCGGCCCGGTGTTCCAGGCCGGGCTGCGCTCGGCCATCGCGCTGATCTTTCTGCTGGGCTGGATGCGGGTGCTGGGTAAACCGCTGGCCTTTCCCCGCGCCGCGATCCTGGGCGGGCTGGTGACCGGGCTGCTCTTTACCATCGAGTTCATGGCGATCTTTACCGCGCTCGACCTGACGGCGGTATCCCGCTCCTCGATCCTGTTCTATTCCATGCCGATCTGGCTGGCGCTCGGCGCGCATGTCCTGCTGCCAGGCGAGAGGTTGTCGGGCCTGCGGATCGCGGGGCTGGGGCTGGCGATGGGCGGCGTGGTGCTGGCGCTGCTGGAGCGCGACGCGGCCCATGTCAGCCTGAAAGGCGACGCGCTGGCGGTCTTTGCCGCCATGTGCTGGGCCGGACTGGCGCTGGTGGTACGGGTCACACCTCTGTCGCGGGTTTCGGCAGAACTACAGCTGATGTGCCAGCTGGTGGTTTCGGCCCCGATCCTGCTGGTGCTGTCGCCCGTCTTTGGCGACCTGTTTCGTGACCCGCAGCCGCTGCACTGGGCCGGGCTGATGTTCCAGGCCATCGGCGTGGTCGGCCTGGGTTTCATGATCTGGTTCCGGCTGCTGGCCACCTACCGGGCAAACGGGGTCGCCTCGTTCAGCTTCCTGTCGCCGGTGCTGGCGGTGATCTTTGGCTGGCTGGTCCTGGGCGAGCATGTCGGCGGCCAGGTGTGGCTGGCGCTGGCGCTGGTGGCGGCCGGGATCTATCTGATCAACCGGCGCTGAGGCCGCAAAGGCGGCAGGGGGGGCGCTGCCCCCCGGACCAAAATTCTCAGAATTTTGCCCCCTTCCCCCGGAGTATTTTGCGCGAAATGAAGGGTCAGGTGCCGCAGAACGTGGCCTGCACAACCTCATCCACCGCGGGCGGGCGCGCGAACTCGGCATGGTCCGGCTGATCCTCGTAGGGTCGGGCAAGCACGGAATTGAGCCGATGGAACGGCACATAGTCGCCATTCACCGCCGCGTCGATCATCTGCTCGACCCGGTGGTTGCGCGGGATAAAGGCAGGATTGCTGGCCCGCATCAGCGCCCCGGGCGCGGCCTCGCGCGCCAAACGCTGCCGCCAGCCCTCGGCCCAACTGTCAAAGGCGCCAGGATCAGTGAACTGATCGCGGGCCTTTGGCGAACCCAGCGCGCGAAAGGTGTTGGTGAAATCGGCCTGTCCCCGTGCCATTTGCACCAGCAGGTCAGTGACCAGTTCCTTGTCCTGCTCGACAGGCGCGGCAATCCCGATCTTGGCGGCAAAGACGCGCAGCCATTCGCGCTCCAGCAGATCGGGCATGGCATGCACGATTCCGGTCGCCTCCTCAACCGCCGCCTGCTTGTCCTCCATCTGCTGGATCAGCGCGGTGGCCAGCTGTGCCAGGTTCCAGACCGCGATATCGGGCTGGTTGGAATAGGCATAGCGCCCATAGCGGTCGATCGAGGAATATACCGTGTCGGGATGATAAGTATCCATGAAGGCGCAGGGACCATAATCGATGGTCTCGCCCGAAATCGAACTGTTGTCGGTATTCATCACCCCATGAATGAACCCCACCCCCATCCAGCGCGCGATCAGCCGCGCCTGGGCATCGCGCACCGCCGTCAGCAGACCCATAGGCCCCTCGGCATCCGGGTAATGACGGGCGATGGCATAATCGGTCAGCCGTTTCAGATGCCCGATCTCGCCCCGCGCGGCAAACACCTGGAACGTGCCCACCCGCAGGTGGCTTTGCGCCACCCGGGTCAGGACCGCGCCCGGCAAGGTGCTCTCGCGCCGCACCGCCTCGCCGGTCTCGACCGCCGCCAGCGCGCGGGTGCTGGGAATGCCAAGCGCGGCCATCGCCTCGCTCACCACATATTCCCTCAGCACCGGGCCCAGCCAGGCCCGCCCGTCACCGCCACGCGAATAAGGCGTGCGCCCCGCGCCTTTGAGCTGGATATCCCGGCGGATACCATCGCTGCCCACCACCTCACCCAAAAGAATCGCGCGCCCATCGCCCAGTTGCGGGTTGTAATTGCCGAACTGGTGCCCGGAATAAAGCTGCGCCAGCGGCTCGGCCCCCTCCGGCAGCGCATTCCCGGCAAAGACCTGCGCCATTTCCCCGATCTCGCCCGGGGTGATGCCCAGAAGCGTCGCCAACTCGGTGTTGAATGCGACCAGGCGCGGCGCCTGCACCGGGGTCGGTGCCTGTACCGAGTGAAACCCGCCCGGCAGCCGGGCGTAACTGTTGTCGAAGGGGATCGCGATTGTCATGCGCCCAAGATATGCTCGCCCGAGCGAAAGACCAGCCCCAAGCGAGAGAGCCGATGCCCGATCCCATGACAGCCGAAGAGATCATCCGCCACCTGGAGCTGGAACCCCACCCCGAGGGCGGCTGGTACCGGCAGACATGGATTGCCGACACTCCGGGCCGCGCCAGCGGTACCTGCATCTATTTCCTGCTAAAATCGGGAGAGCGCAGCCATTGGCACCGGGTAGACGCGACCGAGATCTGGCTCTGGCACGCGGGCGCGCCGCTGGTCCTGTCGATGAGCGCGACCGATACCGGCCCTGCCACCGATCACCTGCTGACGCCGGACCTGAGCGCAGGTGCCCCGCAACAGATCGTGCCGCCCGGCTGGTGGCAGGCGGCGCGCAGCAGCGGCGAATACACGTTGGTCAGTTGCACCGTCTCACCCGGCTTCCGGTTCGAAGGGTTCGAACTGGCGCGCCCCGGTTTCGACATCCCCCGCGCTTGACCTGCCCCGCCGCCCGGCTAGGCTCGACCGCATGGACCACAAGACACTTGTCGCCAGCCTGCCGCCCGAAACCCGCGACCACCTGACTGCGCGCTCGGACTTGGCCGGGCTGAGACATCTGGCCATATACGCGGCGCTGCTGGGCCTGTGCAGCCTCGGCATTCTGATGCAAGTCCCCCTCTGGCCGCTGCTGATGCTGCCACAGGGTATCCTGCTGGTCTTCCTCTTCACCCTCTGCCACGAATGCACCCACCAGACGCCGTTCCGCACACCCTGGGTGAACACGGCGGCGGGACATGCCTCGGGCGCCCTGATCGCCCTGCCCTTCACCTGGTTTCGCTATTTCCACCTGGCGCATCACAAATGGACAAACGACCCCGCCCGCGATCCCGAACTGGCAGGCCGGCCGCGCCCGGGCAACCGCCGCGCGCTCATGATCTACCTGACCGGATGGTACTACTGGACCAGCATGGCGCGGGTCCTGATCGACAACGCCCGCGGCCGGTTCGATGCCCCCTACCTGCCGGAACGCCAACACCCCGCCATGCGGCGCGAGGCGCGGGCGCTGCTCGCCCTCTACGCCCTGGTGCTGGCCAGCCTTGCCGTCTCGCCGCTAGCCCTGTGGCTCTGGCTGCTGCCGCTGGTCATCGGACAGCCCTTCCTCCGCCTCTACCTGCTGGCCGAACACGGGCTCTGCCCGCCGGTGGCCGATATGCTGGAAAACTCGCGGACCACCTTCACCACCCGGCTGGTGCGCTTCCTGACCTGGAACATGCCTTATCACGCCGAACACCACGCCTTTCCATCGGTGCCCTTTCACCGGCTTCCGGCCTTCCACCGCTGGACCCGGGCGCATCTGAAATCGACCTCGAATGGCTATGCCGATTTCACCGCGCACTACCTCGACAGTCTCCCCGACTGATCGCCCCTTCCTCTTGCCCCAAATATCCCGGGGGTGAGGCCCCAGGCCGAGGGGGCAGCGCCCCCTTCATGCCTCGTCCGGCAGGCTGACGATGCCGCCGCCCACCAGCGCACCAACACCGGTCGTGCCGGGGCACGAGGTCGGCAGCCCGCGCGCCACCCGCACCGCCAGATAGGCAAAGGCCTGCGCCTCCAGCATATCACCGTCCAGACCAACGCTTTCGACCGGTTCAACGGCACAATCCAGCGAGACTTGCAGCATCTCCATCAGCACCGGGTTGTGCCGCCCGCCGCCCGTGACCAGCACCCGTGCGGGCGGGCGCGGGCAATGTTCCATCCCCTGCGCCACCGCTGCCGCGCACATACCCGTCAGCGTTGCCACCGCGTCGCTGTCGGAAAGTTCGGACACCAACTCGATCATCTCGGCAAAATCGTTCCGATCCAGCGACTTGGGCGGCATTCTTGCGAAATAGGGCTCGGCCAGAAACAACTCCAGCGCACCGGTCTCCACCGTCCCGCCCCGCGCCACCGCGCCGCCCTCATCCATCGGCAACCCCAGCCGCGCTTGCATCAGATCGTTGACCGGCGCATTGGCTGGACCGGTGTCAAAGGCCAACAGAGCGCCGGGCACCTCGGGTCGGTCAAAAGCCGGATCCACATAGGTCAGGTTGCCCACCCCGCCGAGGTTCAGGAAACACAAGGGCTCGGTCGCGCCGATCCACTTGGCGCAAGCAAAATGAAAGAACGGCGCCAAGGGCGCGCCCTCGCCACCCAATTGCACATCGTCGCTGCGGAAATCCCAGACCACCGGCCGCCCTAGGGCCGCCGCCAAAGCCGCGCCATCGCCCACCTGAAGCGTACCCCGCCCGCGCGGCTCATGCGCCAGGGTCTGGCCGTGAAACCCCACCAGATCGACACCCTCGAACCCGGCCAGCGCCTGCGCATGGGCCCGCGTCACCAGATCGCCCGCCGCCTCGACCTCTGGCCCGGCCCAACGCCCCAGCCCGGCGCGCAACACGCTGCGTTCCTCCGCCGAATAGGCGCGGTACCCCACCGGCCCGAATCCGAATATCGCCAGACCGTCGGTCTCGACCACCGCCGCATCGACCCCGTCCAGCGACGTGCCCGACATCGCCCCCAGCGCCGTCACCGGCCCCTCTCGCCCGATGGCCCTCTTCATGGCCTTTTCCTTTGTTCAACTGCCGCCTATAAGTGCCCCGCAATCCAACCCCGAGGCAAGACATGACCTACCATCCCAAATCGGATTTCATCGCAGTGATGATGGAGCGCGGCTTTCTCGCCGACTGCACCGATTACCAGGGCCTCGACGAGGCACTGATCAAGGGATGCCAGCCCGGCTATATCGGCTTTGACGCCACTGCCAAGTCGCTGCATGTGGGCAGCCTCATCCAGATCATGATGCTGCGCTGGCTGCAAAAGACCGGGCACAAGCCGATCACCCTGATGGGCGGCGGCACCACCAAGGTGGGTGATCCGTCCTTCCGCGCCGATGAACGCCCGCTGCTGACGCCCGCGCAGATCGACGAGAACATCGCCGGGATCCGCAAGGTATTCGCCGCCTATATCGACTACGACAGCGGCGCCGAAAACGCGGCGCTGATGCTCAACAACGACGAATGGCTGGCCGATCTGAACTATCTCGATTTCCTGCGTGACATCGGGCGGCATTTCAGCGTCAACCGGATGCTGTCGTTCGAGTCCGTGAAATCCCGCCTCGACCGCGAACAGTCGCTCAGCTTCCTCGAATTCAACTACATGATCCTGCAAGCCTATGATTTCATGGAGTTGAACCGCCGCTATGGCTGCATCCTGCAAATGGGTGGCTCG
Source organism: Ruegeria aquimaris (assembly GCF_025751555.1). Lineage (GTDB taxonomy): Bacteria > Pseudomonadota > Alphaproteobacteria > Rhodobacterales > Rhodobacteraceae > Ruegeria_B > Ruegeria_B aquimaris. The sequence goes on along the minus strand of NZ_JAOWLB010000008.1, from coordinate 73,702 downwards.
GACCAGTGGGGCAATATCGTCAACGGCATCGACCTGACCCGCCGGGTGATCGACCACGAGGTCTATGGCCTCACCTCGCCGCTCCTGACCACCTCGGACGGCAAGAAGATGGGCAAGAGCCAGGACGGCGCCGTCTGGCTGAACCCCGACATGCGGTCGCCCTATGAATTCTGGCAGTTCTGGCGCAACACCACCGATGCCGATGTGGGCCGCTTCCTGAAACTCTACACCGAGCTTCCGGTGGGCGAATGCGACCGTCTGGGCGCGCTGGCGGGCTCCGAGATCAACGCCGCCAAGGTGATCCTCGCCAACGAGGTCACCGCGCTTTGCCACGGGGCCGAGGCGGCGGCGGCAGCCGAGGCCACCGCCCGTGAAGTGTTCGAAAAGGGCGGCATCGGCGACGACCTGCCCACGCTGACGCTGGGCGCCGCCGACCTGCCCGCCTCCATCGTGCAGCTGATCGTCAAGACCGGTCTCGCCAAATCCGGCAAGGAGGCCAAGCGCCTCATCGCCGAGGATGGCGCGCGCCTGAATGACGCGCCCCTGACCGACGCCGGGATGATGATCGAGGCGGGTGACCTTGCCCAACCGATCAAGCTCAGCGCGGGCAAGAAACGTCACGCGCTGGTACAACTGGCATAGATCAACCGCCCCTTCATTTCGCCCCAAATACTCCGGGGGTGAGGCCCGCCAGGGCCGAGGGGGCAGCGCCCCCTTGCCCCCAAAGGGCTCAGAACAGGGCCATAACCCCCAACAGCAGCACGCCAGACAGGATCGCCGCCAGCAGGGCCGCGGCCGCCCGTGTCGGTCTCGGCGCGGCGATCTCCTGGCCAAATACCCGTCTCATACACGCATTAACCCGGTCTTAGGTTTCGAACCGGTTAATGGCGCCATGTTCGACACCATCGCCCTAGCTTCGCCCCCCTTGCAACAAAGCGCCGAGTTCGCCGCCGCACTGGCGTTTTGCGGCCAGCAAGCGGCGCAACTGGACGATGGTACACTGGCGCTGACACGGCGCATCTGCGGGATACCCATCGCCCTGCTCAGCCGCGCCCGCCTCGATCCACCGCTCCTGCCCGGTCTGATCGCCCGCGCCGGGCTGCGCCGACACCTGATTCTGATGAACCCTGAAACACCCTGCCCGGGTCTAGAACGGCTGGGCGCGGTACCATTGATCACCCCGGCCCATGTCGCCGAACTGGATCTCACCGGCAACCTGATGGCGGGGTTGCACCAGAAATGGCGCAACCGCCTGCGTCACGCGCGCAGCCAGGGCCTGCACATGACCCAAGCCCCCCTGCCGCTGGCCCCCGCCCATTGGCTGCTCACCGCCGAGTCCGCGCAACAGCGCGCGCGCGGCTACCGCAACTGGCCCACCGCCCTGACGCTGGCCTATGCCCGCGCCAATCCCGGCGCGGCGCAGCTGTTCACAGCCCACCAAAGCGGTATCCCCGTCGCGGGCCTGCTGATCCTGCGTCACGGCATGGCGGCCAGCTATCACATCGGCCACAGCACCCCGGCAGGCCGCGCCGCCAGCGCCCAGACCCTGCTGATGTGGCAGGCGATGACCTGGCTCACCACCCAAGGCGCGACCCGGCTCGACCTCGGCCCGGTGGAGACCGAGCAGACCCCCGGACTGACCCGGTTCAAGCTGGGCACCGGCGCCCGCGCCCGCCCCCTCGGCGGTACCTGGGCCTGGTGGCCGCCCTTGGGTAAAACGTTGCGTCCGCTGGCCCGGCTCGACCGCGCGCGCATGTATCAAAGCTGGACAGAGGCCCCCGCTCCGGATTATTGAACACATGTTCATATCAGGGAGAGAGGCCCATGCAACTCGACACCACCGCAGCCGTAATCACCGGCGGCGCTTCCGGCCTGGGCGAGGCGACCGCCCGTTATTTCGCCGCCAATGGCGCGCAAGTCACCATTTTTGACCGCGATGCCGAGCGGGGCGAAAGGATCGCCGCCGAGATCGGCGGCCACTTTGCCCAGACCGACGTGACCAGCGAAGACTCGGTCGCCGCCGCCATCGCCCATGCCAAGGCCAAGATGGGCAAGATCACCGTCGCGGTGAACTGCGCCGGTATCGGTACGGTCGGCAAGACCCTGGGCAAGGACGGCCCGCTGCCGCTCAAGACCTTCAAGATGACGCTCGACGTCAATCTGCTGGGCAGCTTCAACGTCGCCCGCCTGGCCGCCGCCGAGATGGCCCGGAACGAGCCCGACGCCGATGGCGAACGCGGCGTGATCATCAACACCGCCTCCATCGCCGCCTTCGACGGACAAAAGGGTCAGGTCTCCTACTCGTCTTCCAAGGGCGGCATCGTCGGCATGACCCTGCCGATGGCCCGCGATCTGGCGCGCGACAACATCCGTGTCATGGCGATTGCGCCCGGCATCTTCCTGACGCCCATGCTGCTCGGTCTGCCGCAAGAGGCGCAGGATTCGCTTGCCGCCGAAGTCACCTGCCCGGCCCGCCTTGGCCGCCCCGAAGAGTTCGGCCGCATGGCTGCCTTCATCGTGCAGATGGGCTATCTGAACGGCGAGGTCATCCGCCTCGACGGCGCGCTGCGGATGCGCTGAACCGGCCTCTACGGTCTTGTACAAAACGGTCAATACCGGCCCCCGGGCCGGTACAAAACGGTCAATTCACGCCTGTTCGGCCTCGGCCTTCTCGGCCAGAGCCAGCCATTCCTCCTCGGCCGCCGACAGCTTTTCCTGCCGCTGCACCAGCGCCTCGGTCGCCTTCTGGAACTTGACCGGTTCACGACTGTACAGCTCGGGATCCGACATCAGCTCGTTCAGCTTGCCGATCTCCGCCTCCAGCCGCGCGATCTCGCCCGGCAGCGCCTCCAGCCGGTGTTTCTCCGAGAAGCTCAGCCCCTGTTTCGGCTTTGCATCCAACTTCACCTTTTGCGTGGATATCTTTGGTTTTTCTATATTTTCCAAAGTTCGCTCGGGTCGCTGCGCGCGGTAATCCGACCAACCACCGGCATAGACCACGGCCTTGCCATCGCCCTCCATCGCCACCGTGGTGGTGGCGACGCGGTCCAGGAAATCACGGTCGTGGCTCACCAGCAGCACGGTGCCGTCATAGTCATCCAGCAGCTCCTGAAGCAAGTCCAGCGTTTCCACGTCGAGATCGTTGGTCGGTTCGTCCAGCACCAGCAGGTTCGAAGGCCGCGCCATCAACCGCGCCAACAAAAGCCGCGCTTTTTCCCCACCGGACAAGGACTTAACAGCCGCTCTTGCCTGCCGCTCGTCGAACAGAAAGTCCTTGAGATAGGCCACCACATGGCGAGGTTCGCCCCGCACCATCACCTGATCCGCCTTGCCCGAGACCCGCATTTCAGGATCCCCTGTCAGGCTGTCCCACAGGCTCATCTCGGGGTCAAGCTGGGCCCGCGTCTGGTCAAAGACCGCAACCTCCAGATTCGTGCCCAACTGCACAACACCTGCGTCCGGTTCGACCTGCTGCAACAACATCTTGAGGACGGTGGTCTTGCCTACACCATTCGGCCCGACAAAAGCGACCCGGTCGCCGCGTAGAACCGTCAGGTCGAAGCCCTTGACGATGGTCTTGCCGCCAAAGACCTTGCTCAGCCCCTTGGCCTCGATCACCTTGCGCCCGGATTTCGGCCCGGATTCCAATGACATGGCCGCCGTTCCCTGACGCTTGATCTGCGCCGTGCGTTCCGCGCGCAGCGCCTGCAAGGCGCGCACGCGGCCCTGGTTGCGCTTGCGGCGCGCGCTGATTCCCTCGACCGCCCAGCGACCTTCGGACTTGATCAGCCGGTCCAGCTTGTGGCGGGCGGCATCCTCGTCCTCCCAGACCTTGTCGCGCCAGGCTTCGAAATCCTCGAATCCACGCTCCTGCCGGCGCACCATTCCTCTGTCAATCCAAAGGGTTGCGCGTGTCAGCGCACGCAAGAACGCGCGGTCGTGGGAGATCAGGACATAACCCGCGCGGGTCGCCGACAACTCCCGTTCCAGCCAGCCGATCGCCTCGATATCGAGATGGTTGGTCGGCTCGTCCAGCAGCATCAACTCGGGCGCCTCGGCCATCAGCTTGGCCAGTGCCGCGCGCCGCCGCTCCCCACCCGAAGCGGTTCCGACCGCGCGGGCCGGATCGAACTTGAGACCCTCTCCGGCGCGCTCAACCCTGTAAAGCTCACCCGGCTCCAGCCCGCTGGACGCGTAGTCGCCCAGCGTCGCAAACCCGGTCATCGTCGGGTCCTGCTCCATGTAACCAACTGATTTCCCAGGTGGTATCACGATCTCTCCGGCATCAGGCTCGACCAGGCCAGCCATCACCTTCATCAGGGTGGACTTGCCCGATCCGTTGCGCCCGACAAGCGCGACGCGGTCACCCGGCTGAACCACAAGGTCGAGCCCGGAAAAAATCGGATCTCCGCCAAAGGTCAGCGAGATACCGGTCATCTGCAACAGAGGAATACGTGCCATGAGCGCCAGCTAAACCGCGCCTTGCGGGACGTCAACGCCCCTTGTGGACAGCCTAGCCCGCAACCGCCCGCAACAGCCGTTTGCGCGCGGCTGGAATCGCACCGATCTCGACCCCGGTGAACACGTGCAGCGTATTCATCTGCCGGTCCACCACCGCATGATCGCTGACCCAGCCCCCCATCATCAGATAGGTTCTGAGCAATGGCGGCATCCTGAGCATCGCCTTTTTCGCATCCGGTTTGCGCCGAAGCCGCGCCGCGAACCGGAAGACATCCGGCGCCTTGACGCGCGGCAGCCAGCGCTTGGGCGCGAGATGCCGGTGTTTCAACATGGCAAATGCGTCGAGATACATGTCGGTCTCTGTCCCCGCAAAAGAGGAGCAGCCAAACAGCAACTCGATCCCGTTGCGATCCACAAAGGCTGTCATCGCCCCCCAAGCCAGCCGCAGGATATCGGGATCATGGCGGTCGGGATGCAGGCAGAACCGACCCATTTCCACCATCGGCCCGTTGAAATCCTGAAGCGCGGAGAGGTCATAGAACTGCGCCGAATAGCTGTCGCCGATCTCTTTGCCGCGCTGCATGATCAACATGCGGAAGCAACAGACCAGAGACCCGTTTTCACTCATGTCCTCTATCAGGACATGTTCACAGATCGTGTCGAACCGGTCCTGATCCAGGTCCCGCGTGCCAAAAGCCAGTGTGCGCAACTGTTGCGCCAGCAGCAAATCCCCGGGCGACGCCGCAAGCCGTGCGCGATAGCGGCCCTTACTCAACAGCACAGCGTCACTCATGACCCGGTCCTTTGCGAGATCAAACCAAAGCTATTGCGCTCTGCCCCGTCACACAAGAGCGTGACAGGCCGGTGACAGGCGGACCGGAAACGGCGCCGGTCAGTTGATCACATTGGCGGGGTTGAAGGTGCCGATATTGCCCAAAAGCTGCCGCAGGAAGGTCTTGTCCTCGATGCTGGAACTGGTCACCCGGCGATCCAGCGCGATCACACGGCCGTCTTCCAGCCCGAAACGCTCGATGTTGCGCACAACGCCACGCTGGTCAAAGCTGATCGCAACCAACTGGCGCGACACCACCTGAGGGGCGCGGGCGCCATAGTGGCGCATGCGAGTCGAAACATAAAAATAGCCGCTTTCATTCAGCAGGCCTGAGGAGCTGGGGGACCCCACCGCTTCGAGCACGCTGTCGCGCGTGTCCACGCCCACGGTGATCGCAGCCAGTTCCTCTTCGGTCGGAACATAGCCGTGATTTCGGTAGATGGCGGTGCAGGCGGTCACAACGCCGACGGTGATACCGATCGCGAGGATACGGAACACCGGTTTCAACAGCCCTGCGGTCTTTGACATTCCTGCCCCCTTGCCTTGGCCTTGCGCGCCTTTTATCCCGATTACAGAAACCTTTGCTTCGGTTCAACAGACGAAAGCCACTTGATGACTGACGAAACCGTGCTGCGGGTCTCGGATCTGCCGCAAAACAGGGCCACGACCTTCTCACTCAGGCCGGATTCGGCTGGCCTGGGCGAACTTGCGCGCGCGCTTGGCCTCGATGGGCTGAGAAAGCTCTCTTTTGTCGGGGACCTCCGCGCCCAGGGCAAACGCGACTGGCGCCTGACCGCAATGCTGGGCGCAACGGTGGTGCAGCCCTGTGTCGTGACGCTGGAACCGGTGACAACCCGGATCGACACAGAGGTGCGCCGGCTGTTTCTTGCCGACTGGTCGGACCCGGACGAAGAAGAAGCCGAAATGCCCGACAACGACGAAGCCGAGCCGCTCGGGCCCGTCATCAATCTAGAGACGGTCATGACCGAGGCGCTGGCGCTGGCACTGCCTGTCTATCCCCGCAAGGACGGTGTCGAACTGGTCGAGGCAGTGTTCGCCGAGCCGGGCAAAAAGGCGATGACCGACGAGGAGACCCGTCCCTTTGCCGGTTTGGCCGCGTTGCGCGACAGCCTGAAAAAAGACCCATGACAAGGGCCTGGAAACCTGCGATAGGGGGCGGCCAGAAAAACCCCTTGAACGTGGCGAGAATCGCAGTATTTTCGCGCGCTCAATCGGATTTAGGGTTGGACAACGCGCGGGCGGCAGCCTAAACGCTCGTCACACCTTCTAGGAAACGAAGAATGAAACCGGCCCACGGCTTTGTCCGGGGCCCTCAGTTAAGACAAAGGTTGAGACCATGGCTGTCCAACAGAACAAAGTATCCAAATCGCGTCGCAACATGCGCCGTGCGCATGACGCCCTGGTTGCTGCCAACCCGAATGAATGCCCGAACTGCGGCGAGCTGAAGCGGCCCCACCACGTGTGTGGCGCCTGCGGCCATTATGACGACCGCGAAGTCGTCGCTCAGGCCGACGAGATCGAGCTGGACGAAGACGCGGCCTGAGCGCGTCCCTGAGCAGGCCACGGCATGACAGCTCAGCCCGATCAGACCGGCACGGCGACCGGAAAGATCATCATCTCGGTTGACGCTATGGGCGGGGACGCGGGTCCTTCGGTCGTGGTGGCAGGGATTGCAAATTCAGCAGAGAAGAACCCCGAACTGGGGTTCATCTTGCACGGCCCCGAAGAAACGCTGCGAGACCTGGTGGCGAAACGACGTGTCCTGGATGGGCGCGTCGTTTTTCGTGATTGTCCGGACGTCGTCACGATGGAGGACAAGCCAAGCCAGGTCGTCCGCAACGGCAAGAACACGTCGATGTGGTCGACGCTCGAATCGGTGCGCTCGGGCGAGGCCGCGGGTGCGGTAAGCTGCGGCAACACCGGTGCGCTGATGGCGCTCAGCATGCTGCGGCTGCGGCGGTTGCCAGGGGTAACCCGCCCGGCGATTGCGATTCTGTTTCCCTCGCGCAATCCTCAGGGGTTCAACGTTCTGCTCGATGCCGGCGCCGACATCCGCGCCGATGCGCCCGACCTGCTGCAATACGCGCTGATGGGAGCCTCTTATGCCCGCAACGGCATGCAGCTGGCGCGCCCGCGTGTCGGCCTGCTGAACGTCGGCACCGAAGAGCACAAGGGCCGCGCCGAGTTGAAAGAGGCGCAGGCGCTTATCGCGCAATATGCGGAACCCGCGAATTTCGAATTCGTGGGATTCGTCGAAGGCAGCGACATTCCGGGCACCCGCTGCGATGTGATCGTGACCGACGGCTTCACCGGCAATGTCGCGATCAAGACCGGCGAAGGCACCGCGCGCATGATCGCCTCGCAACTGCGCGAGGCGTTCCAGTATTCGCTGCTCTCCCGCCTGGCTTCGGTGCTGGCCGTCACCTCTTTGCGTCGCCTGAGCAAGCGTATTGATCCTCGCCGGGTGAATGGCGGGGTGTTTCTGGGGCTGAACGGCACCGTGATCAAATCACATGGCAGCGCCGATGCCACCGGTGTTTCGGCCGCGATAAAACTGGCCTTCACGCTGGCGCGATCCGGTTTTGCCGAAAGGCTCGCGGCCCGCGTTGCCTCTGTCGCCGAACTGACGCAGGATGTCGCAACGGTCGCAGAGGCGGCCACGAACAAAGAACAAGAAAGCAACTGATCCGATGACAGGCCGAGCAGTCGTAAAAGGGGTCGGGCACTATCTTCCCGCCCGAGTCGTTCCCAACTCCGAGTTCGAAAAGACACTGGATACGACGGACGATTGGATCCGCAGCCGGTCCGGCATCGAAAGGCGCCATTTCGCGGCCGAGGGCGAAACCACGTCGGATCTTGCCACCAAGGCCGCGCAGGCGGCTCTGGCGGATGCCGGGCTGCGCGCGGATCAGATCGACGCAATCGTGCTGGCGACGTCGACCGCAGATCTGACCTTTCCCTCTGCCGCGACCATGGTGCAGGCCCGCCTTGGCATGACCAATGGCTATGCCTTTGACGTGCAGGCCGTCTGCGCCGGTTTTGTCTATGCGCTGAGCAACGCCAATGCATTGATCGTTTCGGGTCAGGCGAAACGGGTCCTGGTGATCGGCGCCGAGACGTTCAGCCGGATCATGGACTGGACCGACCGTTCGACCTGTGTCCTGTTCGGAGATGGCGCCGGAGCGCTGGTTCTGGAGGCCGAAGAATCGTCGGGCACCCCGCAGGACCGAGGCATACTTGCCGTCGATCTGAATTCGGACGGGCGCTATCGCGACCTGCTTTATGTCGATGGCGGCGTGTCGACGCAAACAACCGGTTATTTGCGCATGCAGGGCAACCAGGTGTTCCGCCATGCTGTTGAAAAACTGGCGCAAACCGCTGAAACAGCTTTGGAAAAAGCCGGTTTGCACAGTACCGATGTTGACTGGATCGTGCCACATCAGGCCAATATCCGCATCATCCAAGGCACCGCGAAAAAGATGGGCCTGCCGATGGACAAGGTGGTTGTCACGGTCCAGGACCACGGCAACACGTCGGCCGCCTCGATCCCGCTTGCCCTGTCTGTGGGTAAGCAGCGCGGCCAGATCAAACAGGGCGATCTGGTTGTGACCGAGGCGATTGGCGGCGGCCTTGCCTGGGGGGCCGTGGTGCTGCGCTGGTAACGGCCTAACCTGCGCTTTGCAATTCATTGATATTGACAGGGATTTTCCCCACACCCTATGCTCTCACAACAGCACGGGGGTCCCGCATGAGTGACAAAACTCTGACACGAATGGATTTGAGCGAAGCGGTTTTTCGCGAGGTCGGTCTTTCGCGCAACGAAAGCGCGCAACTGGTCGAGAGCATGCTGAATCATATGTCGGACGCGCTGGTGCGCGGCGAACAGGTGAAGATCTCGTCATTCGGGACGTTCAGCGTACGGGAAAAAACCGCCCGTGTTGGCCGCAATCCAAAAACCGGCGAAGAGGTGCCGATCCAGCCCCGTCGGGTTCTGACCTTCCGCCCTTCGCATTTGATGAAGGAACGAGTCGCGGCCGGAAACCGCAAGTAGGTCAAAGGCATAGCTCATGAGCAAATCGCCGGATGCATTTCGTACCATCTCCGAAGTCGCGGAATGGCTCGGTGTTCAGGCGCATGTTCTGCGGTTCTGGGAAAGCAAGTTCAGCCAGGTCAAACCGGTGAAACGCGCCGGTGGACGACGCTATTATCGTCCGGCGGACATGCTGTTGCTGGGCGGGATCAAGAAGCTGCTGCACGAAGATGGCATGACCATCAAGGGTGTCCAGAAAATTCTGCGCGAGCAAGGCGTAGCTCATATCGCGTCCTTATCACAGGGCCTGGACGATTCGGCGGGCGCCGAGTTGGAAGACAGCGGCAATGTCGTCCGATTCAACGCCCCCAAACAGGTACCGTCCGGGGCTGTGCAGATCGACATGGATCTGGGCGAGGAAAACAGCCTCGGTTCCCTGTTCCCCGATATCGTCTCGGAAGCTTCGGAAACGGATGACTCGGACGCGCCGGAGGATATCGATGGCGATGACATGGCGGAGGGTGTCGACATCGTGACCCTGTCCGCGTCGGAGCAGCGCGCGGACGATCCAAGACCGAAAGACGAGCCCCAGTCTCGGACCGACGGTCAGCGCGAGACTGCGCATGAAGAAGAGACCGAAATTCAACCCGGACTGCTTGGATTGCTGGCGCAAGTCACAAACCTGCCCCCGGATGCGACACCGGAAATCGAGCCCCTGGTCGATCAGTTGAAAGGCTGGCTCTCCCGGCAGGCAGGGTAACGAAAAAGGTTATGTTTTCCCCTTGCCCCTGCCGCGAAAACCGGTATGAACACTCCAACGTCGGGCTATGGCGCAGCCTGGTAGCGCGTCCGTCTGGGGGACGGAAGGTCGCAGGTTCGAGTCCTGCTAGCCCGACCAAATCACACCGACGTAACGAAAAAATGGCAAACCAGGGCCTCTGGAAGACGGGGGAAATGGGATGACAGGCGTTTGTCCGAACCAGCAGATCGAAGCCATGATCGGCGCCGGTCAAATCCGCGCGGTGCAGCCGGTACTGCCGGCACAAGTTCAGCCCGCAAGCCTCGATCTTCGATTGGGAAACGTCGCGTATCGCGTGCGTGCCTCGTTTCTGGCCGGGGCCGGAAACAGCGTTTCCAGCCGCCTGAACGAGTTCGAGATGCATCGGATCGACCTGAGCCAGGGCGCGGTTCTCGAAAAAGGATGCGTCTATCTGGTTCCGCTCATGGAAGCACTGGCCTTGCCCGAGGATGTCAGCGCCGTCGCCAATGCCAAAAGCTCGACCGGAAGGCTCGACCTGCTGACACGGACCATTACCGATGGTGGGACGGAGTTCGACCGGATTCCCGCCGGGTATTGCGGCCCGCTCTATGCCGAAATCTGCCCCAGGTCCTTTTCGGTTCTGGTGCGGCCGGGGATGCGACTGAACCAGATTCGTTTTCGCAGCGGCCAGGTCAGCCTGAGCGACGAAGATCTGCGCGCCCTGCACGCCCAGACGCCCCTGGTCGATGGCCCTGCCGTCATTCACGACGGGTTAGGCTTTTCCGTCGATCTGCGTCTGCCCGGCAGCGATCTGGTGGGGTATCGGGCCAAACCCCATACCGGCGTCATAGATCTGGACCGGATTGCCGCCTATGAGCCCTCGGAGTACTGGGAGGAAGTGCGCACCAGCGATGGACGCATCATTCTCGACCCTGGTGCGTTCTACATTCTTGTGAGCCGCGAGGCCGTGCATATTCCGCCGCTCTACGCTGCCGAAATGGCACCTTACCTTGCCATGGTGGGCGAATTCCGGGTGCATTACGCGGGCTTTTTCGACCCCGGATTCGGCCATACAGAGGCCGGCGGCGCCGGCTCACGCGGTGTTCTGGAGGTGCGCTGCCATGAGGCACCGTTTGTGCTGGAACACGGTCAGATCGTCGGCAGGCTGGTCTACGAGAAAATGGCAGAGCGCCCGACGCAGCTTTACGGCGCAGGCATCGCATCGAACTATCAGGGTCAGGGGCTGAAGCTCTCGAAACACTTCAAGACCCCGGGCTGAACGGCTGCTCTACCCTTGCGAAGACCGAGCGGCGCGGCGTGCCTGACGCATCGCGCGCAGCTTTTCGCGCTCGGGATCCGGTTGCGACTTGGCCTCGTCCATGTCCGTCGGTCCCGGACCACTTCTCTGCCCAAGCTTCGACACGGCGTCGAAGCCTGCGTTCACACCCGAGTTGACCGCCCGCCGAATGACCGTGCGCACAATCATGTCGATCAGTTGGTTCATGTTCATTTCAAGGTTCCTTTTGCTGCCCGCGGGGAATGTAGTGCCGAAATTGGGAGATTTCAGGGCGCCGCTACCCCTCATCCGCAAATAATTCCGGCTGCCCGGACTCTGTCTCCTCCTCGTCGCGGGGTTCGCTGATTGGCAGCATCCCGGGTGGCGGCCGGTTTTCCAGCAGTCCGGCCGCGCGCAGTTCCTTCAGCCCAGGCAGGTCGCGGGCGCTTTCCAATCCGAAGTGATCGAGGAAATGCGGCGTGACGACAAAGGTAACCGGCCGCCCCGGCGTCATGCGGCGGCGCCCAAGCCTGATCCACTCCATCTCAAGCAGTTGGTCGATGGTTCCGCGCGAGACGGACACACCGCGGATCTCTTCGATTTCGGCCCGTGTCACCGGCTGGTGATAGGCAATGATCGCGAGCGTTTCGATCGCGGCGCGCGACAGTTTGCGGGTCTCAACCGTTTCCTTTTGCATCAGAAAGCCGAGATCGGGCGCGGTGCGAATAGCCCAGGCTTCGCCGACCTGAACCACGCGCACGCCGCGCCCCTCGTAGCGCTTGCGCAATAGCTCGACGGCCTGCGCCGGATCGCTACCATGCGGCATCCGTGCCGCCAGGTCGGACAGGCTCACCGGCTCGGGGCTGGCAAACAGCACGGCTTCGACCATGCGCTCCTGTTCCGCCACCGGCGGTGCCTCGAACAAACTCTCGGTGCGGTCTTCGGACGTCTCGCTCACGTCTCGGGGTCCTTTCTGCGCAGATGGATGGGCGCGAAGTTTTCGGTTTGGCGGATTTCCAGATGACCTTCCTTGACCAGTTGCAGCGAGGCGGCAAAAGTCGCCGCCGTGGCCGAGCGGCGGCGGACAGGGTCAAGCCCCCAGCCCTCGGGCAGATAGCTGGCCATGTCGGTCCAGCTGCCGGCGAACCCAATCAGGCTGCGCATCCGTTCCAGCGCCTGCTCCATCGTATAGACCTTGTCGCGGTCCATCACAAAGGGCCGGAACTCGTCGCGCGTGCGGATGCGGGCATAGGCCTGCATCAGATCCAAAAGCGAGGCGGAATAGGTGACGGTCCTGATCCGCGCGATATCCTCGCCCTGCCCCCGGCGAAAGAAATCGCGCCCCAACTGGTCGCGTCCCATCAGCCGGGCGGCGGCATCGCGCATGGCCTGAAGGCGTTCCAGCTGGAATGCCAGATGCGCGGCGAGTTCTTCGCCCGAAGGGCCGTCCTCTTCCGGGTCGGGCGGCAGCAGAAGGCGCGATTTCAGAAAGGCGAGCCAGGCCGCCATCACCAGATAGTCGGCCGCCAGTTCGATCCGAAGCGCCTTGGCGCGTTCGACAAAGGCCAGGTATTGCCGCGCCAGTTCCAGCACCGAGATCTTGCGCAGATCCACCTTTTGCGTGCGCGACAGGGTCAACAGCAGGTCGAGCGGCCCCTCGAACCCGTCCACATCCACGATCAGTGCCTCGGCCGCAAGCCGCTCGGCGACCGAGACCTGTTCTTCGCTAAAGAGGTTGTCCGTCATACACCTGCCCGCCCATAAGGCGAGATAGTTCCGCTTCGACAGCAGGGATGTCAAGTTCCGCAGGCTTTTGACGCTGGGCCAAGGCCCGCTCGGCACGGGCCTGCGCCTGTTCCGTCAATCGACCGGCGGCATGCACCGCCGCCTCGCGGTCCTTCAGGGTCTGGTTGCAGACCAGCGCGATATCGCAGCCCGCCGCGATGGCTTGCGCGGTTTTCTCCGCGATGGTGCCGGCCAATGCCTTCATCGAGATATCGTCGGTCATGATCAGCCCCTGAAAGCCGATCCGCTCGCGGATCAGTTGCATCACGACTGGCGAAACCGTCGCCGGGCGTGGGTCGATCTTGTCAAGAACGATATGTGCGGTCATTCCCAGCGGTAGATCGTTCAGCGCGCGGAATGGCGCGAAATCCGTGACGTCCAGCATGTCGGCGGTCGCGGCGACATGAGGCAGGTCATGATGGCTGTCGAGCGTGGCGCGCCCGTGGCCGGGCATATGCTTGACAACCGGCAGCACTCCGCCCGCCAGCAGCCCATCGGCCACGGCCCGCCCCAAACGGCTCACCGTCTCGGCCGCACCCCCATAGCAGCGGTTATGTAGAAAGGCATGAGTATCGTCCCCCGCGAGATCCAGCATCGGAGCGCAATTGCTGTCGATCCCGAGGTCGCGAAGCTCGGCGGCAATCAGGCGATAGCGCAGATACATCGCCCGTTCCGCATTTTCACCCGCCCGCGCGACGTGATCGAGCGGCGGCAACCAGTTGCGGGCCAACGGCGGGCGCAGCCGCTGGACGCGGCCACCCTCCTGGTCAATCGTGATCATGCAATCGCGCCCGACCGCCTCGCGAAAGTCGGAACAAAGCGCGCGTATCTGCTCGGCGCTGTCGATGTTGCGCCCGAACAGGATGAACCCGAAGGGATCGGCGTCCCGAAACAACGCCTTTTCATCCGCATTCAGGCGCAGCCCCTCGGCATCGAGGATCGTCGCGCCGTAGTTCACCGCGTGGTCACCGGAATGCAATCGGCGCGTTCCGCAACCAGGACCGAGCAGAAATGGCGCGCCTCGCTCAGGTCATCGAACCCTGCGGCCCGCAGCCGGTAAAAGGTGCGCCCACCACTCGACGCCTCTTGGATGACGCGTTGCTTGCCATCCATGTACTCGCCGAAACGACCATAGAGGCGATCCCATTCCGCGCGCGCGATATCCGGGGTGTCATAGGCGCCAAGCTGCGCCAGCCGCGTGCCGGTCGGCAGAGCCTCGGGGTCGAGATCGACGGCAGTCGCCGTGCCTAGCGCCGCGTTGATCGCCGCATTGGTCGTGGCCTCGGCAGTACCATCCGCCGGAACGGCGCGGCCCGGTCGCGCCAATGGGCGCAGCGAGCGTCGCACGCCCGGCTCCCCGGCAAGCGGGTTGCCGGAACTCGCCTGGGCCAGATCGGCCGGATCGATTGCGGTCACCGGTGCAGGTTGCTCGATCGAGGCCAGTTCAGTCTTCTCTTCCTCCAACAGGGCGTTTTCGCTGTCGGAGAGCTGACCGGCACCTTGCGTAAGCTCCTGAACCAGCTGATCAATCTGGCCGTTGCGGAAAGCTTCTACCGCTTCTGGCCGGACATCACCGGCGTTGGACAGCGAGACCGGAATCGGCTTGATCTCGCCCATGGGAACGTCTTCATCGCTGAGCGAAACCGGGCGCGGCGCAAGGACAAGCCGATCAGCGGGCGGCGCGGCTGTGCCTTGAGCCGCGACCGTGTTCACGGCAAGACCCTGATGGTCGGCAGGTAAGCCACCCGGATTGTCGGGCTGAATGCGCATCGGCCCTTCGAGGGCGCGCACAACAGGCACGCCGCTGACATCCCGCATCACCAGCTTGTAGCCCCAGATTCCAATGCCGACGACCAATGCAAGCGAACCGACCGCCCCCATTAGGCTGACAATCCGACCCAGTCTTGGGTTCGCCTGTTCGGGTGCACTGCCTTCAGGCTGGACATCATCCAGAGGAAACTCGACCACATCGAACTCGGGCACCTTGTATGAATAATGCACGTGGTTCGGGTTCACGTGACCCGTGTAATCAAAACTCGCCATACTCCGCCTCACTGCCCGTTCGCGCAACTCTCTGGTCGCGCTCAGGTTTTTCTTGCCACTGCCTCGGTCAGCGGTTCGGGCGGCTTTGTTTAGATTACCGCATCTCCTCCGCTGGAGTGACGCCGAGAATAGCAAGACCGGCAGAAATCACAACCGCCACCGAACGGGCCAATGCGATTTTTGCCTGACTTGTGGCCACATCGCCATCTTGGATGAACCTGAGGTCGACCACCTCGTTGCCGCGGTTCCACAGCGAATGGAACTCTCCCGCAAGCTCGTAGAGATAGAAGGCAATCCGGTGTGGTTCATTGGTCCGCGCGGCAATCTCGACCAGGCGCGGCCATTCGGCCAGTTTGCGGATCACGGCCAGTTCAGCCTCGTGGCCCAGCAACGAGAGATCCGCCGCAGCCAGCGTGGCATCATCGGTGGCAATACCAGCCTCGGCCGCCCTTCTCAGCACCGAAGAGACCCGGGCATGGGCGTATTGCACGTAGAACACCGGGTTTTCGCGGCTCTGTTCCAGCACCTTGTCGAAATCGAAATCCAGCGGCGCGTCGTTGCGGCGGGTCAACATGACAAACCTGGTCACATCCGGGCCGACCTGGTCGATCACGTCGCGCAGGGTGATAAAGGTCCCTGCCCGCTTGGACATCTTGAACGGTTCGCCGTTCTTGAACAGCTTGACCAACTGGCACAGCTTGATGTCGAAAGACACACGCTTTTCGGTGTCGAGCGCCGCGACAATCGCCTTCATCCGTTTGACATAGCCGCCATGGTCGGCACCAAAGACGTCGATGATCACGTCAAACCCGCGTTTCACCTTGTCATAGTGATAGGCAAGATCAGGCGCAAAATAGGTCCAGCCGCCATCGGATTTCTGCACCGGGCGGTCCACGTCATCGCCATAGTCGGTCGACTTGAACAGCATCTGCTCGCGCGGCTCCCAATCCTCGGGAGGGGCCTTGCCCTTTGGCGGTTCCAGCGTGCCGCGATAGATCAGCCCCATATCGGTCAGCTCTTGCAGCGTGCGTTCGATCTTGCCGCTTTCATAATATGACCGTTCCGAAGACCAGACATCCATCTCGACACCCAGCGCCGCCAGATCGCCGCGGATCTGCTCCATCATCGCGGTCATGGTGAATTCGCGGATGGCGTCGAGCCATTCGCTTTCCGGCTTGTCGATCAGGCTGTCGCCGAATTTTTCCTTCAGCGCCTCACCGACCGGCACCAGATAATCGCCGGGATAGAGCCCTTCCTTGACCTCGAAATCCAGACCGTTGGCCTCGCGGTAACGTTCATAGGCCGAGCGGGCCAGCACATCGACCTGCGCGCCGCCGTCATTGATCCAGTATTCGCGGGTCACATCATAGCCCGCGTATTCCAGCAACCCGGCCAAGGCATCGCCGAACACCGCGCCCCGGCAATGACCTACGTGCAGCGGGCCGGTAGGGTTGGCCGAGACATATTCGACATTGGCAGTCTTGCCGGCGCCCATGTCGGATTTGCCGAAACCGGTGCCCTGGTGCAGCACAACACCAACCACCCCCTGCCAGACAGAGGGGGCGAGAGTCAGGTTGAGAAAACCCGGGCCCGCCACCTCGGCATTGGAAATGCGCGGATCGGCCGCCAGTTTCGAAGCGAGGCCCTCGGCAATGCCGCGCGGTTTCTGGCCAGCCGGTTTGGCCAGAACCATCGCAGCATTGGTGGCCATGTCGCCATGCAGCGCATCGCGCGGCGGTTCGACGGCGACATTGGCGAAATCGAGCCCTTGGGGCAGTGCGCCCTCAGCTTGCATCTGTTCCAGCGCCGTCACGACCAGGGCGCGGATCTCGGTAAAGAGGTTCATCTCTGTGTCCTTTTGCTTGGTTGGCGGTTTACCACGCAAAGCGGCAAGGTCAATGGAACCGTGAGTTTCCGCTCAAATCCGGGCCGGATCGGAACCGGTCAGGCGGGCATGATCCAACAGGGCGAACCTATCAGTCATTCCGGCAATGTAGTCCGAGACGATCCGGGCCAGCGCGGTTTCATCGGGCGCGGCGTCGATCTCGGGATGCCAGCGTTCGGGCATCTGATGCGGATCATTTAGGTAGATGGGAAACAGGTCCTCGACCACCTTTGCAACTTGTGTCCGTTTTACCATCACCGATGGTGCCCGGTACATCCGTGTGAAAAGAAACGCACGGATCACCTTGAGGTCGCGCCAGACCTTATCGGAAAACCGGATCACCGGGTGGCCAAGGGCGCGGACATCCTCGACCGTTTGCGCCCCCGACGCGACCAGTGCGGCGCGCGAGGTTTCGATCACATCCGATACCATCACGCCAAAAACCCGACGCAAAGCTTCGTGCCTGCGTCGCAACGCGTCGGTTCGAGGATAGAGCCGGTCAACCTCGGCGTAACACTCTCCCACGATCGGCAGGCCAGCGATCTGCGCGTCGGAGAACAGCCCGGCACGCAATCCGTCATGCAGGTCATGATTGTTGTAAGCGATATCGTCCGACAGTGCTGCAACCTGCGCCTCGGCGCTGGCATGCGTGTGCAGTTCCAGGTCGAAGGCTGCATTGCATTCGGCCAGCGCCCAGGGCAATTCACCCAGCACCGGGCCGTTATGCTTGGCGATCGCCTCGAGCGTTTCCCAGGTCAGGTTCAGCCCGTCAAAGGCGGCATAATGGCGTTCCAGACTGGTGACGATACGGATCGCCTGAGCATTGTGATCGAAGCCGCCGTAAGGCGCCATCAGGGCATGCAACGCGTCCTCGCCCGTATGACCGAAGGGCGTGTGGCCGAGGTCATGCGCCAGGGCCACCGCCTCGGTCAGTTCCGCGTTCAGGTTCAACGCGCCGGCGATGGTGCGGGCAACCTGCGCCACCTCGATCGAATGGGTCAGCCGGGTGCGGTAGTTGTCACCCTCATGTTCGACAAAGACCTGTGTCTTGTGCTTCAGGCGCCGAAACGCGCTGGCGTGAATGATCCTGTCCCGGTCGCGCTGGAAACACGACCGGAACGCACTTTCTTCCTCGGGCACCAGACGCCCCCGCGTCCGGGCCGGATCCGACGCGAACCCCGCTCTTGTCACTCTTTCAAGTCCTTGTCGCCTGTCCTCGGGCTTTCTATATTGCACGATACCGCAGATTGAAACCGTGGAGACGGCCATGCTCTTGCCCCCCAAAGTCACCGACCGCGCCTTTGCCCGGCTGGCCGAGATCGGCGCCTCGGACCAGGGTCAGGTTCTGAGGGTCGCCGTCGAAGGCGGCGGCTGTTCCGGTTTTCAATACGAGATTGCGCTGGATCAACCCAAGGAGGACGATCTGGTTCTCGAAGGACAGGGCGAGCGGGTGGTTGTCGATGCGGTGTCTCTGCCGTTTCTGGAGAATGCCACAATCGACTTCACCGAAGAGTTGATCGGCGCCCGATTTGTCATCGACAACCCAAACGCGACATCTTCTTGCGGCTGCGGCACGTCGTTCTCGATCTGAACAACCTTCAGGGATCGGTCCGGATGCGCCAGAGCGGGGTGCGCTGCGGTGCAACCTGATCCCACAGCAGGAACAGCCCAGAGCCTATCACGATGGCCACGCCGAGCCACGTCATGGGTTGCGGCCATTCGCCAAAGGCCCAGGCGCCCAGACCAACCATCCAGATGAATTGCAGGTTGAGCAACGGCGTCACGACATAAGCGGCCAAGAGGCGCAGCGCCACGACCAGCAGCCAACGCGCCGCAAAGAGCAACCCGGCATAAGCCAGAACCCAGGCCAGATCGGTCAGCGGCATCGGCTGCCAGACAAAGGGCAACGCCAGACACATGCTCAGCCCCAGCGCCAAGTTGGGATAGAACACCTGCGCCAACGCATTTTGTTCGAACCGGCCGATATAGCGGGAAAGGACCAGTGAAAACGTCCCGGTCAGCACACCGCCCAGGGCCCAGAGATGGCCGGGTGATGCCGCACCGATACCGCCAGGCATTAGGCAAAGGAGGCCAACAAATCCCGCGATCAACGCCGCCCAGGCGGCCGGTCGCGGATGCTCGCCCAGCATCAGGCCCGACATCAGCGCCGCCGTGATCGGCATCAGCCCGACGAAAACAAACACATCCGCGAATGGCAGCAGCCGAAAGGCGTAGAAGAAACAGATCGACGCCAGAACCGTCGCCGCCGCCCGCAATCCCATGGCCTTTGGGCAGGCGGTACGCAGCGCCCGAGCAGACCGCCCGCCGGCCGCCATCAGGCTGAGCGTTGCGACGATCATCCCGGAAATGGCGAACAATTGCGGTGCGGCATAGCCTTGGGCGATGAACTTTGTGATGGCGTCAGCCGACGAGATAACGGCGGTATAGGCCAGGACCAGCAGCCCGCCTGCCAGCGCCGCCCTCATACCGCCACCTGCATCCGCGCAGCCCGCGCAAACCCCGCAAAGAAACTGTCGAAATGCGTACTGCTGGCAACCGCCTCGGTCAGGATACCGTGGCCGGTTTGTCCCAGCGCGGCCCTGACCCGAGGCGCCATGACCCCCCAATCGTCGCTGCGACCGGCCCCCATATGGAAAATGCACTCCGAGATCGCCCGCAAAGGGCCAGCAAGGGCCGCTTCCCGGTAGAACGCAACAGAGCCCGGAGGCAGCGGCTCCTCGAATGCCTGCGCGCCCGCGACCCGCGCCGCCCAGCCACAAACAAGGTATTCATGATAGTCGTCCTGCGCAGCCCGACCTGGGTCGTCCAGAACAGTGAATGTCCCTGCTGTGTCCAAAACCCAGTTTTCCCAAATCGACGAAGGCGTTGCGCCAGCGTAACGCATGGCGACACAAATTTCAGCCAAAAGATCCGCGTTCTGCTCAAGATAGGCCAGAATACCGGCATATTCCAAGCTGATCAGCGCTTGTGGCGGCAATTCGGGATCCTTGCGCCCGTATTCGGACAGATAGAAGACGATATGGGTCAGCTCATAGGCCGCCTTCTTGTTGGGCAAGGCGAATGTCGCCGACCGCGAAATGAACTGATGCAAACGCTCTGTCAGTGCCTCATCCTCGGACCGCAACACAACGCCGCGGCGGGCCAAAAGGCGCCGCGCCTCGGCCCGTTGCAGATCCGACAGTTCGGCCTCGGGCAAACCCTGCGCGGCAACCCAGCCGGCCATTGCTTCTGCCTTGGATCCGCCGATGCCGAGATCTTCGAGATCCAGGCAGAGCGAGAGCAGGAAACGGTAATACTGAGGGAAGAACTCGAGCCGCTCTTCAATCTCTTGATAAAAGGCAAGATGCGGCGCAAGCGCGGCAGGGTCCAGCACCTGCCCTGTGCATTCGAGGATATTCAGCAGTTCCGCGTTTTCCTTGAGCCAGAAAACATCGTCGCCGGAGCGTCGGTGACCGGCAAAACCGGCGACGAGGGCGGCAGGCCCCGCAAGGGACCCTGCCGGGGCACGCCGGGCATTCAACTGGATGACGTTCGACATGAGATTTTTCTCCTGTTTCGCGGCCCCCGGTGGAAAGCCGGCCTGCCTATTGGTCCGAGCGTCTTAGCTGCCCGACGAGAACATTTGGGTCCCTTCGCCCAGCTTGACGGCGACCGCATCCGACTTCTGGCAGCTGGTCGAGAACATCTGGGTTCCTTCTCCAGCCATCGAATTGGACCCGTTCATCTGGCAACTGGTCGAAAACATTTGCACGCCTTCGCCGTCGATCACCGTTGACCGTCCGGCGGGGTTGCAGCTGGTCGAATAGAGCTGCGTCCCCTCACCCTCCAACGTGTCTGCTCCCAGCACCGGGCCACAACTGGTCGAAAACATCTCGACCCCCTCGCCAACTTGGCCGCTCGCCTGAGCTCTGGGTGCGGACCCGGAAGAGAACAGGCCGGTTACATCACCGTCCAGCATGCTGAAACGATCGCTTGCGAAAGCTGCGGAATAGTCAATCTTGAACATTGCAGTCATGGTCTTAGGTCTCCTTTTTGGTGTGTCTGACCTCTTCACGGTTGCAAGTCCCGAGCACGCTGAAAAGCCTTTTTTCAATCCTAGATTGTAAAATAAGAAGTTATCCACATTAACAAATAAAGGCAGAAATACGACAAGCAATAAATTTGCATCGCATTGCAAACGTTGAAATTTTTTTATCCACAAGGCAAGAATTTCATGAAAATGCCTCGATTCACCTCAACACATTGGCGAATCAATTGCCGGAATCGGGCTGTGATACCGCCAAGGCGCGGGGCAGTGTCTTGCCCCTGTGTCCCATTCAGGGATAGACCGTGAGTGAACAGGACAGGGAGCGCCACCCATGAAGATCGCCACCTTCAACATCAACGGGATCAAGGCAAGGATCGCCGCCCTGCCCGATTGGCTGGACCTGGCTCAGCCCGATGTTGTCGTCTTGCAGGAAATCAAGAGCGTCGACGACGCCTTCCCGCGCGAGCTGTTCGAAGAGCGGGGGTACAATGTCGAAACCCACGGGCAGAAGAGTTTCAACGGTGTGGCGATCCTTTCGAAACTCCCGCTCGAGGATGTGACCCGCGGCCTGCCGGGGGACGACACGGACGAACAGGCGCGCTGGATCGAGGCCACGGTTGTCGGGAAAAAGGCGCTGCGGATCTGCGGCCTCTACCTGCCAAACGGCAACCCGGTCGAACTGGATGAAGATGGGAATCCGGTTCCGGGTGGCAAATACGCCTACAAGCTGGATTGGATGGAGCGGATGCGCCGCCGCGCCGCCGAATTGCTGGTCGCAGAGGAACCGGCCCTGATGGCCGGAGATTACAATATCATCCCACAGTCCGAAGACGCAAAGCGCCCCGAAGCCTGGCGCGAGGATGCGCTATTCCGGCCTGAAAGCCGGGCGGCGTTTCGCCGGATACTGAATCTTGGATACACCGAAGCCTTTCGCGCCCGGGAACAGGGGCCGGGCCACTATTCTTTCTGGGACTATCAGGCCGGTGCATGGAACCGGAATGACGGGATACGGATCGACCATCTGCTGCTCAGCCCGCAGGCTGCCGATCTGATGACGGATTGCGGCATCGACAAATCCGTTCGCGGCGGCGACAAGCCGTCGGACCACGTGCCGGTCTGGATCACGCTCGACCTATGATCGCTCAATCGCCGCAGGTCACATCGTGGCGATAGATCCAGTCGAACTGCCGGACCACCCGTGCGGGTGCGACCATACCACCAAGGCGAAGCGCCACATGCGCCGCCGTGCGAACCGGCCCTGACCGCAGATGGTATTTCCAGGCATTACCATTGGCAGCCGCGACCACCCGTTCGACCCGAGGCCGTCGCCGGTTCTGATAGGCCTCCAGCGCGATTTCGATCCCAGGCGCCCGTGACAACTCCTCGGCCAGAACCCAGGCGTCCTCCAGCGCCATGTTCGCCCCCTGCGCCATGAAGGGCAGGGTCGGATGCGCCGCGTCACCCAGAATGGTCACCCGACCTTTGTGCCAGCACTTGGCCACGGGGTGACGGAACAGGCCCCACAGGCCCGGCTCGGCAACCCTGTCTAACAACGATCTGGGCAGTTCCGCGAAATCGTTGAACTCGGTCCGCAGATTGTTGGCGTCGTCCGAGTGGCTCCAGCTTTCCGCCGCCCAGGCGCGGCGTTCCTGCACCGCCACCAGATTGACCAGACTGCGGTTTCTCAGGGGATAACACACAAGGTGCCGCCCAGGCGCCATGAACACGCGGGCCTCGTCGGCAAGGCCGATATCATTCGGTACCGTCGCCCGCCAAGCCACTTGCCCCGTGAAAAACGGGTTTGACGACCCGTTCAACGCCTTGCGCGCATGGCTATGAAGCCCGTCGGCCCCGATAATCAGATCCGCCGAGATTCGGGCGCCGCTGGCCATGCGCAAGACCGGAGGAGAGCCTGGCTCGACACAATCGACTTTCTGCAACAAGCGGATACCGACTCCTGTCCGCCGCGCGGCTTCGGCCAGCAAGTCGACAATGTCGGCCCGATGCACAAAGGCAAAGCGAAGGTCGCTTGCATGGCGCATCAGATCAAGGCGCAGAACATCTCGGCGGCGCTTGTAGTCGCCCAGTACCACAGCACGACAGCGGATCGACACCGCCTCGAATTCCTTTTGCAGACCAAGCGCTGTCAGGACCGCCGCGCCATTCGGGCTGACCTGAATGCCGGCGCCAACTTCGGTGATCGCTTCGGCCTGCTCCAGCACGGTCACATCGGCACCACGCGCCTTCAAAGCCAACGCCGCGGCCAACCCGCCGATTCCGGCGCCGATGATGACGATTTTGATACCGTTGAGTTGCATGGCTCTCCCTTAAAGGAAAAACGCCGAGGCAAAAGCCTCGGCGTTTTCGCAGATTGTCGCAGGATCGCGGATCAATCGTCGCGATGCACCTTTTCCCGACGCTCGTGACGCTCCTGAGCCTCCAGCGTCATGGTGGCAATTGGGCGCGCATCAAGGCGCTTGAGGGAAATCGGGTCTCCTGTGACCTGACAATATCCGAACTCGCCTTCGTCGATCCGCCGCAGGGCGGCGTCGATCTTTGCAACCAGCTTGCGCTGGCGGTCGCGCGTCCGAAGCTCTAGGGCGCGATCCGTTTCCTCACTGGCGCGATCCGCCACATCAGGAATGTTGCGTGTACTGTCCTGCAAGCCTTCGATCGTGTCGCGGCTGCCCGCCATCAGTTCGGTTTTCCAATTCAGCAACTTGCGGCGGAAATACTCAAGCTGCCTGTCATTCATGAATGGCTCGTCTTCGGCCGGGCGATAGTCTTCCGGCAGAAAGGATTCCGGCTTCATCTTTGCTCCCTCGGTATGGCCAACAACGTCCGTTTCGGTAGTATGTTCAGACATTCGGCACCCCCTTCTGCCGCTGCCTTTAACTGACAGCCCGGCGAATGTCACTACACAATGACATGCAAAAGAGACCAAATCGGGCCGACGGGCGGAAATCTTCAAGGCGCTGAAATCTTAGGCTCAAACCCTTGTTTTTCTGTCAATTCGTTAAATAAGCAGAGCGTAGCGTCACGTTATTACGTTACGGAAACCCAGGCGCAGGAACGCAATCCCGCCCCCGAAGACAGCATATGCGCGGTTTCCGACGCAGCGGCGTGCCTTGCCAAACGGCCAGTGTCCCTTTACCTCACCAGCGATACGCTCCGCCGAAGGGATTAGCCATGACCGCACGTTTTCAGGGAACCGCCGAATATGTGGCGACCGAGGATCTGACCATAGCGGTCAATGCCGCCGTGACACTGGAACGGCCCCTGTTGGTCAAGGGCGAGCCCGGCACCGGCAAGACCGAGCTGGCGCGTCAGGTCGCAGGCGCCCTTGGTCTGCGGATGATCGAATGGAACATCAAATCGACAACCCGCGCGCAGCAGGGCCTGTATGAGTACGATGCCGTCAGCCGTCTGCGTGACAGCCAACTGGGCGAAGAACGGGTGCACGACGTTTCGAACTATATCAAGAAGGGCAAGCTGTGGCAGGCCTTCGAGGCGGATGAAAAGGTGGTTCTGCTGATCGACGAGATCGACAAGGCCGATATCGAGTTTCCCAACGACCTGCTTCAGGAACTCGACAAGATGGAGTTCCACGTCTACGAAACCGGTGAAACGATAAAGGCGCGGAACCGGCCGATCGTGATCATCACATCGAACAACGAAAAGGAACTGCCGGACGCCTTCCTGCGCCGCTGCTTCTTTCACTACATCCGGTTTCCCGATGAAACCACGATGCGGCGCATCGTCGAGGTCCACCATCCCGGCATCAAGGAAGCCTTGCTGAGCACCGCGCTGACGCAGTTCTACGAGATTCGCGAGACCTCGGGCCTGAAGAAAAAACCCTCGACATCCGAGGTTCTCGATTGGCTGAAACTGCTGCTGGCCGAGGATCTGACCGCGGAAGACCTGCGCCGCGACGGCGCAAACGCGCTGCCGAAACTGCATGGCGCATTGCTCAAGAACGAGCAGGATGTCCACCTGTTCGAGCGTCTCGCCTTCATGGCCCGAAACAAGCGCTGAACCGGCATATTGGTTCCAAGACGTGGGCGGTTCCGGTGGAGCCGCCCGTTTTGTTTCGAAAATACTGGTAAACAAGCCCTTAAATCCGCTTGTCACGCTTGCTTTGACCCTGCTGCCGATGCGACCATGAACGTGCAAAACGGGTCCGTCCACCCACGGAGCCGAGGCGACAACAGGTTCTTGGTATCATTGAGCAGTGACACATATGCAGATCTTCACCACCGTTACCCCGACAAAGTCCAAGCCCCGCAGCCGCACCGGACTGCGTTTGACTCGTGTGCTTTCAGTGGTCTCGGTTCTTGGTCTTACAGCCTGTGCGACGGTCCCGCTCCAAGATACGCCGACACGCGCCCAGACCACGGAATTCTCGGTGCAGCCGATGAAGAGCTTCGGCCTTCCGCAGCCGCAGCCTGCACTGCGCTCCAATGGCAATATCGCAGCCGACTTTCTGTCGCTGCATTTCCAATTGGAGAGCGGGCGCGAGTTGCCGGTGTTCACCCGCTTTGAAACCCCGATCACGGTCCGGGTGACCGGCTCGCCCTCACCCAGCCTGCAACCCGACCTGACCCGCCTGCTGGGTCGTCTGCGCAACGAGGCGGGCATCGACATCCGCCAGATCACCGCAGGTGCAGCCAATATCACCATCGAGGCCGTCAGCCGCGAGGAGATCGGCCGCGCGCTGCCGCAGGCCGCTTGTTTCGTAGTGCCTAACGTCTCCAGCCTGAGTGAATTCCGTCGCGACCGCCGCAAGGACAAGACCAACTGGGGCAATCTGCGCAGCCGCGAACGGTTGGGCATCTTTGTTCCCTATGACAGCAGCCCGCAGGAGTTGCGCGACTGCCTGCACGAGGAACTGGCACAGGCCATCGGCCCG
Source organism: Ruegeria aquimaris (assembly GCF_025751555.1). Taxonomy (GTDB): domain Bacteria; phylum Pseudomonadota; class Alphaproteobacteria; order Rhodobacterales; family Rhodobacteraceae; genus Ruegeria_B; species Ruegeria_B aquimaris. Next base: position 47,652 of record NZ_JAOWLB010000008.1, on the reverse strand, counting down.
CTGAACGATCTCTATCGCCTGCCCGATTCGGTCTTCAACGATGACAACATCCATACCGTGCTGACCGGGTTCGACATGCTGGTGCTCAAGGCAACCTATGCGCCGGAACTGCGCAGCGGCATGACCCGCGCCGAGGTGACTGCGGCCCTGCCCGATATCCTGGGCCGTCTCAATCCGCGTGGTGTCACCTATGCGCCGCAACCGGTGATTGCCACCCCGCGAGAGTGGATCGAAGCGGTCCAAACCGCGCTTGGCCCCGGCACCGCTTATCAGACCCGCCTGGAATCCGCCAATCGCAGCGCGCGCCTGGCCCAGTCCTGGGGCTGGACCGACCATCGCCGCGCCTTTGGTCACTACATGATGGGCCGGATGTTGCAATCCGGGGATCCGGAATTGGCCCAGCGGCATTTCCTGACTGCCATGCAGTACCTGCAATCGACCCCGGGAACGGAACTACACCGCGCCTATGTGACGACCCAGACCGCGGCACATGCCATTACACTGGGGGATGCGGCCAGCGCGCTCGCACAGATCCGGCCGATGCTGCCGGTGGCACAGCGTTCGGAAAACGCGGCCCTTCTGGCAACCTTGATGATGCTGGAGGCGGAAGCGCTCGAGATCCTGGGCGACGCCGAAAAAGCACGCTCCGTTCGGCTGGACAGCATCGGCTGGGCGCGGTACGGGTTCGGCTCGGACTGGGCGGTTCGGGCCAAGATGCAGGAGATCGCGGCGCTGAACCCCCGCAACAGACTGGGCGGGTAACTACGCATGATTGTCATCGCGGCGGCGCTGGTGGGCGCCCTTCTTGGCGGGCTTACCGCCAAGCGACGTAACGGCACGAAAGCCGATATCGCGCAATATGCGGCGGGCTATGCAATTGCCTTCGCGCTCCTCGGGATGGTAGCAACATTGGTGATCCACCGTCTGATGGTCTAAACTGATGTTCCTGCCCTTTTTCGAGAATTTGCGCAAAGCCGGAGTGCCGGTGTCGTTGCGCGAATATCTGACCTTTCTCGAAGGTATGAAGAAAGGGCTGGCCACTTACGATGTCGAGGCCTTCTATTATCTGGCCCGCGTTTCGATGGTGAAGGACGAGCGCAATATCGACAAGTTCGACCGCGCCTTTGCCGCCAGTTTCAAGGGGCTCGAAGAGATCACCTTTGACCAGGTGATGGAGGCCGTGGACATCCCCGCCGACTGGCTGGAGAAGATGGCCGAAAAGCATCTGTCACCCGAAGAAATGGCCGAGATCGAGGCGCTCGGCGGGTTCGACAAGCTGATGGAAACGCTGCGCGAGCGGCTTAAGGAGCAAGAGGGTCGCCACCAAGGCGGCAACAAGTGGATCGGCACCGCCGGCACCTCGCCCTTTGGTGCCTATGGCTACAACCCCGAAGGGGTGCGCATCGGCCAGAAGGAAAGCCGCCACCAGCGCGCGGTCAAGGTCTGGGACAAGCGCGAGTTCAAGAACCTCGACGACACGGTCGAACTGGGCACGCGCAACATCAAGGTGGCACTGAAACGGCTGCGCCGCTGGGCGCGCGAGGGCGCCGCGATGGAGCTGGACCTGGATGGCACCATCCGCGCCACCGCCGAACATGGCTATCTGGACGTCAAGGAACGCCCCGAGCGGCACAATGCGGTCAAGGTGGTGCTATTTCTCGATGTCGGCGGCTCGATGGACCCGCATGTGAAAGTGGTCGAAGAGCTGTTTTCGGCCGCCCGCGCCGAGTTCAAGCATCTGGAATACTACTATTTCCACAATTGCCTGTACGAAGGCGTCTGGCGCGACAACCGCCGCCGCTGGGATGCGCAGATTCCTACCCACGAGGTGCTGCGCACCTATGGGCCCGATTACAAATGCATCTTCGTGGGCGATGCCTCGATGAGCCCTTACGAAATCGCCTATCCCGGCGGCGCCAACGAGCATTGGAACCAGGAGGCAGGCCAGGTCTGGCTGACCCGCGCACGCGAGCAATGGGCCAGCAATCTCTGGATCAACCCGGTGCCCGAGAAATACTGGGAATATACCCACTCAATCGGCATGATCCGCGAGATCTTTGACGACCGGATGGTGCCCATGACCCTGTCGGGGTTGGAACAGGGCATGCGGGTGCTGACCCGCTGACCACGCGCGGCATCACCCACCGGATGACACCTTCCGCGCAAAGATTCGCCTTTATTCACAACTAGAACACTCCCGTCAGGCAGCAGGTCTGCGTCTGCGGTCTCGTGACCGCCGGTATCAGTTATTCGCAATAAGGTATGCTGCGGGATGGCCCAAGAACATGTGCTGATCTACAATTTCGCCAGCGGTGACAGCACCTATCCGCATAGCGGTTCGTTCACCATCGGCGTCGCAGGCTTTATCAAGATCGACGATTCCGATGGGTTCCGCGATAGCGAATTTGGCGATTTCACCCATACCGGCGGCGCCGATGTTCCCGACCAGAATGTGACGGAATCGACCGTTGCCGGAATCGACGTGGGCGATACCGTCGATCTGCGTTACAAGTACACGATCACCGGCTCTGACGGTTCCAGCGGGACGGTCTATTTCATCGCCACCAACAGCACCAGCGACTATGGTCCGCTGATGGCGTCGGATTTCCCGCTGCAACCGGGCGTGACCTATACGTTCCGCACATTCAACACCGATGGCGCCGTTGCCTATGACGATCTGGTGGTCTGCTTTGTCGCCGGTACGCTGATCCGCACCAAAGCCGGAGAACGTCCCATCGAAACGCTGTGCGAGGGCGACCTGATACGAACTCAGGACCATGGCCTTCAGCCCCTGCGCTGGATCGGACGGCGGCACATCTGGGCAACCTCCCGCAACGCGCCCATCGTTTTTGCACCGGGGGCGTTGTCAAATCACAGCGAATTGCGGGTGTCTCCCAATCACCGGATGCTGGTCTCTTCGGCACGGGCCGAGCTGTATTTCGGCGATCCCGAAGTGCTGGTCCCCGCCAAGCACCTGTTGTGCCTCGATGGCGTCCATCGGGCCCCGTCTGGGCCGGTCACCTATGTCCATCTGCTCTTTGACCGGCACGAGGTCGTGTTCGCCAACGGCGCCCCAAGCGAGAGCTTCTATCCCGGCCCCCAGGCGCTGAATGCACTGGAACAGGCCGCACAGGACGAGGTGCTCTCGATCTTTCCCGAACTCGAAACCCGATGCGGTCTGCCCGGAGAAACCGCGCGCATGGCGCTGACGCGGCTGGAGACGCAGGTATTGCACGGGCTGGTGCACTGAAATCCAGTCACGAGCTGCGGCAGACAAGCGCTAGCGCTTGCCAAGCGTCATCAATGCCCCAATATCAAAGCCATGCTGCGCGTCACCCCGATCCTTCTGGCGGTTCTCTACGCCTTTGCCATGTACCATTTCTCGGCCTGGCGGACCCGGCGCGAGCTGGATGCACGCTCGACCGAGCTGGCCGACCCGGCGCTGAAACGGCTGACCGACCGGCTGGCGGCGGCCCTGGGCGTGGCCCGCGTACCGGTGCATATCTATGAAATCGACCCGGTCAACGGCTTGGCCGCACCCGACGGGCGCATCTTCATCACCCGCGGTTTCTATCGCAAATATCAAAGCGGCGAGGTCTCCGGCGAAGAGCTGACCTCGGTCATTGCGCATGAGCTGGGTCATGTGGCGCTGGGTCATTCGCGGCGTCGGATGATCGACTTTTCCGGCCAGAACGCCATGCGCACCGCGCTGGCCATGCTGCTGGGCCGGTTCATCCCCTTTTTCGGGGTCTGGATCGCAAATATGCTGACCACCCTGCTTGCCGCGCGGCTGAGCCGGGCGGATGAGTACGAGGCCGATGCCTATGCCGCCGCCCTGCTGACCAAGGCGGGTATCGGCGTGGCGCCGCAAAAGGCACTGTTTCACAAGCTTGACGCGCTCACTGCACAGCGCGCCGGCGTGGTACCCGCATGGCTTTTGAGCCACCCAAAGACCGCCGAGCGCATCGCCGCGCTCGACCGGCTCGAAGCGCGCTGGCAGGCGCATTGATCCTCAGGACAGATCCGCATGCTCTATTCTCTGCTCGACCTTGCCCCGGTACCCGAGGGCAGTGACATTCCCCAGGCGCTGGCCAACAGCACCGATCTGGCCATTCATGCCGAGACGCTGGGCTATCACCGCTACTGGCTGGCCGAACATCACAACATGCCCGGTATCGCCAGCGCCGCAACCGCGGTGCTGATCGGCCATATCGCCAGCCGGACCAAGACAATGCGGATCGGTGCGGGCGGTATCATGCTGCCCAACCATTCGCCTTACATGGTGGCAGAGGCCTTTGGCACGCTGGCGTCGCTCTATGGCGACCGCATCGATCTGGGGCTGGGGCGGGCGCCCGGCACCGACATGGCCACCGCGCGCGCCCTGCGCCGGGGGTTGTCGCAACAGGACAGTTTCCCGCAGGAGGTAATCGACCTGATCGGCTTTCTCGGGCCCGAGGATCCAGAGGCGCGGGTGCGCGCCGTTCCCGGCCAGAACACCAATGTTCCGGTCTGGATCCTTGGATCCAGCCTCTATGGCGCGCAACTGGCGGCACATCTAGGCCTTCCTTACGCGTTCGCCTCGCATTTCGCGCCTTCGGCGCTTGCCGACGCCTTTGATGTCTATCGCCGCAGCTTCAAACCTTCGGTGTTTCTGTCCCAACCCCATGTCATGATGGCGATCAACGTCTTTGCCGCCGACACCGATTCCGGAGGGGTGCGCCTGCGCACCACCATGCAACAGGCCTTTGCCCGTCTCAGACGAGGGATGCCGGGCAAGCTGCCAGCCCCGGTTGACGATATCACCGCCCATCTGGATCCTGTGACTCTGGAGAACGTGAATGCGGCCCTGCATGTCTCGGCTGTGGGCAGCCCGGATACGGTCAGGTCCAAATTGTCCGAGATCATCAACAGATATCTGCCCGACGAAGTGATCCTGACCGGGCAAATCCACGATCACACCGCGCGCAAACGTTCGTTCGAGATCGCGGCCGGGATCCTGCGCTCACTCTGAGCGGCGGTGTTCCAGCGCCTTGCCCAGCCGGGGCAGCCGCGCCTTTTTCATCAGACTGCGGATCGTCCATGCCTCGTCCGACAGACGGTTGGCCTCATCCAGCACTTTTTCGGCCATGAGAGCCATATTTTCCGAGTCGTCGCCAAAAAATTGCAAAAGAAACGCATCCGGGTCGATCCGCTCCAGCCCTTCCTCGGCCAGGATGTTGCGCGGGAAATCGGCGCGGTTGAGAGTCACGATCACATCCGCCGACCCCGCAACGGCGGTGGCCAGCACATGGATATCCGCTGGATCGGGCAGCCACAGCCGCGCCTCGACACCCGGCGCGGGCGGCACCTCGGCCCTGGGCCAGGCCGCGCGGGTCAGGGCGATCTCGGCGCGCGCCTGCGCCTCGCCCGCCGGTCCCAGCTTGACCGCCGCACGCGCCCATTCCTCCAAAATGCGGGCCGACCAGAGCGGGGTGAAATGCCCCAGCCGCGCCGCGCCCAGCAGCATCTCGCGCATGACCGTGGGATAGATCACGCAAGTGTCGAGCACCGCTTTCACAGCCGAAAGAACACCGCCTTGAGATAGCCGCTCTCGGCCAGTTGCGGCAATTGCGGATGGTCCGGCCCGGCAAAGCCGGTATGGATCAGCTGCGCGCTGCGCCCGGCGCGGCCAATGCCGCGCACGCTGGCCTCGCGGAACCGCGACAGATCGGCGGCATGGGAGCAAGAGCAGAGACCCAGATAGCCGTCCGGTCGCACCAGCGCCGCCGCCAGCCGCGCCACCCGTTCGTAAGCGCGCAACCCCGCGTCCAGCGCCTGTTTCGAGGGCGCGAAGGCGGGCGGATCGCAGATCACCACGTCGAATGTCTCGCCCTCCTCGGCTAGCGCGGTCAGCACGTCAAAGGCATCGCCCTGCCGGGTGTCGAACCGTCCGGCGAGCCCCGAGGCCAGCGCCCCCTGTTCGGCCAAGGCCAGCGCCGGGGCCGAGCCATCGACCGCCAGCGCGCTGCCTGCGCCGCCGGCCAGCATCGCAAGCGCGAAACCGCCCACATGGGAAAACACGTCGAGCACCCGCGCACCCTGCCCCGCCAGCCGCGCGGCAAAGGTATGGTTCGGGCGCTGGTCGTAGAAAAGGCCGGTTTTCTGGCCGCCGGTCAGATCGGCCATATAGGTCGCCCCATTCATCGGCACCGGCACCGGTGCCGTCGGGGCGGCCCCAGCCAGCACCGCGTTCTGATCATCAAGCCCTTCGAGCGCGCGCGTGCGCCCCGAGGCGTTCTTCAGAACCGTGCTGACACCGGTCACCTTGAGCAGTGCCGCGCTCAGCAGCTCCAGATGCGCCTCGGCCCAGGCCGCGTTGGGCTGGATCACGCAAGCCTCGCCGAACCGGTCGATGATCACCCCCGGAAAGCCATCGGCCTCGGCATGGACGAGCCGGTAGAAGGGCGCGTCAAACAGGCGTTCGCGCAGCGCCAGCGCCCGGGTCAACCGCGCCTCGAACCAGGCGGCGTTCAACTCCGCCTGCGGATCGCGGTCCAGCATCCGGGCCAGAATGCGCGAGCCGGGATTGACCGCAACCAGCCCCAAAGGCGCGCGGTTGTCATCCTCGAGTACCGCAACCGTGCCCGGCGCGATCTTGCGGGTGCGGCGGTCGGTGACCACCTCGTTGTCGAACACCCAGGGCGCGCCGTGGCGGATGGCACGGGCGTTTGCCTTGGGCTTCAGGCGGATGCGGGGACGGTCAAAAACGTCAGAGGGCGCTGTCATGAGCGCCCTCTTAATCTCATTCCCCTTGGCTGGGAAGTGTCAGATCTTGTTCAGCAACTGATAGAAGCCCAACGATGCGTTCTCATATCCCTCGGGATCGGTCAGTTCTTGCTGGATCACCCAGGCCAGATGATCGGTGATGCGCACCTTTTGGGTCTGACCGCGTGCCTCGGCGTTGATCGCCTGCTGGCCGCCAAACGCTTCGAGGTCGGCACGAATAGTGCGTGGCGGGGTCAGTTGCGCGCCTGTCGCCGAATCCTTGAGTACCAGATCAAAGGTGATCGCATGAATGCCACCGGTCGTGTAGCGGGCTTTCTCTGTCAGGGCATGGAAGCGCGACACCACGATTTCCAGATCGACCGAGACCGGGCCGTTCAGGGTGCCGACGCCGCGCACCATCGCATCCTGCACGATCTTCTGTACCTGCGCGTGACGGTCGCCGATCGGGTCCTCGCGCCAGACAATGTCGCCACGCGGCAGATAGCTGTTGCGCTCTGACACCTTGAGAGCCCGGGGAACAACCACCGTGACCGAGTTGACCCGCACAGGCGACTGCCCTGGCGCGTCAGCCAGCCCGCCCACGTCATCGGTTGCAGCGCGTGCCACCACATCGCCGTGCGGGATCACAACCTGCCCCATCGCCGCCTGCGGTCTCGCCGCGACCTGCGGCTGGATCGGGTCATAACCTGCCGGTGCACTGACTATGGAATTCGGGAGATTTTCGAAAGGAGCGTTACGGGTCGGAACATCGACGGCCGTACAGGCCGTCACAGTCAGCCCCAATCCGGCAACCAGGAACATCCGCAAGGTCTTCATCGTTTCTTCTCCTTGACCGGGTTGCGACTCCCGCAGCCGCTACCGTTTGAAGAGAATTTGACGGTGAATTGGGGCGACTTTGCGACAAATTCAGTACGTTTCAAAGATTGTTGCGTGGATCGACACGATCAGTTTCTCTCGCGTGAACGCCAGCCGCCGCGCCGTTTGGGGGTTGCCGCAGCGCTCAACCCGTCGCGGATGACGGCGGTCATTGGATGATCGGGCGCATCGGCGCCATAGCGGGCGTTCAGGTCGCTCAACGCCTCGCGCTGATCCAGCCCGATGGGCAGGCTCAGCGCCCAGTCCAGGAAGATGGTGCGGCACTCCTGAAGCGTTATTCCCTCAATTCGATAGGATTCGAAAATCAATCCTTTTGGGTCGAACCGGTCACCCGTCTTTGGCATCTTTCCACTCTCCCACCGCCGCGTCGATCAGACCCGCCGACGAGGTGTAGTTTTCCTCCAGCGCGGCGGCCAGTTGATCGAGCGTTTCAAATCCAGCGCTGCGACACAGGAAGGCCGCACTGCCTTCGCCCATGGTCTCAGGCGATATCACCGTACCCGAGAGCAACCGCGTTGCTGTCTGTACCGACCAGAATAGATCGTATGCCTGTCTGAGAGACTGCGCATCTGCGACCTCCATCCAACCGGCAGCGACCGTGGCGTCGAGCCCCGACGCCACGTCCCGCGCCGCGCTTCCCGCAAGCAAGGCACCCGCCTGGGACACCAGTTCGATGTCCAGCATCCGTCCCGGCCCGGTCTTGGCATCCCAAAGGCCAGACGGGACCTTGGCAGCCGCCAGTCTGGCGCGCATCTCGGCAACCTCCCGCAACACCCGGTCCCGGTCCGCGCTTTGTGACAACAGCTCTTGCCGGAAAGCCTCGATATCGGCGGCCAGTTCAGGTGATCCCGCCACCGGGCGGGCGCGGGTCAGGGCCAGATGCTCCCAGACCCATGCCTCGGTCTGCTGATAGGCGGTGAAACTTGCCCAGCTCGTTGCAACAGGCCCTTGATTCCCCGACGGCCTGAGGCGCATGTCCACCTCATAGAGCTTGCCTTGTGACATCGGCGCCGTCAGCGCTGTGATCAGGGCCTGCGTCAGCCGGGCATAATAGGGTCGCGTCGCCAGCGGGCGCGGTCCGTCCGAGGTTTCGGCATCAAGGGGGTCATAGATCAGGATCAAGTCGAGATCCGATTGCGCATTGATGCGTCCCGCCCCCAGCGATCCCATGCCCAGAACGGTGGCTCCCCGACCGGGTGGCATACCATGTTTGGCGGCGAACTGATCGACGACCACCGGCAGTATGGCGGCAATCACAGCCCCGGCCAGTTCCGCATATTGCACCCCGGCCCGGTCCGCCCCGATCAATCCGCGCAGATGGTGCACACCGATGCGGAAATGCCATTCCTTGGTCCAGCGCCGCGCCATGTCGAGACGCAGTTCATAGTCGGGTTCCGCTGCGAGCTTCTCGGACAGTTCTGCCTTCAACGCCTCCAGCCCCGGCCAGCGATCAAAGAAGGAACCACCGATCACCGCATCAAAAACACCGGAGTTCCGGGACAGGTAACTGGCCAGCATGTTGCTGGTGCCAACAATGTCGATCAGCAACTCGATCAGTTGCGGGTTGGCTTCGAAGAGCGAGAACAACTGCACGCCCGCAGGCAGGCCGGCCAGGAAACCGTCAAGCGCCAGCAATGCCTCGTCGGGCTTTGCCGTCTTGGCCAGCCGTGCCAGCAGCTCCGGTTTCAGGCGCTCGAAGATACGCCGCCCCCGCTGCGACCGCAGCGCGGGGTATGTGGGCCAGCGCGACAGGACGTTCTCGTCGAACTCGACCGTTTCCGCAGGGTGTGGCGCTTGACCGCCACGGCTTCCCGGCGCGAAAAACCCTTCGGTCAGTTCATGGACCTCGTTCAGCCTTCGGGTGATGTCCGCAGTCATCTGCCCGACATCGGTACCCATCAGGCAGGCGACCCGCTCCAGCCCGTCCGGGGTTTGCGGCAAGCGGTGGGTTTGCGCGTCATGCACCATCTGGATACGGTGTTCGACATCGCGATGGGCCCTGTAGTGATCGGCAAGCCGGTCCGCGACATCCTGCGGCACCCATTCCTTGGCGGCCAGCGCCTGAAGCCCAGGCACCGTGCCCCGCAGCCGCAGTTCCGGATCGCGCCCGCCAGCAATAAGCTGGCGCGTCTGTGTAAAGAACTCGATCTCGCGAATGCCGCCCCGTCCCAGCTTCATGTCATGACCGGGAATGGTCAGCGGGCCGCCAGTTCCCTTGTTCTCGCGAATGCGTAGGCGCATGTCATGCGCATCCTGAATCGCGGCAAAATCCAGATGCCGCCGCCAGACGAAAGGCCGCAGCGCCTTGAGAAAGCGCTCGCCCGCATCCAAGTCGCCGGCACAGGGGCGCGCCTTGATATAGGCAGCCCGCTCCCAGGTCCGGCCCAAGCTTTCGTAATACCGCTCTGCCGCCTCCATCGCCATGCAGACCGGGGTCACCGCCGGATCGGGCCTGAGCCGCAGATCGGTGCGGAACACGTAACCATCGGCAGTCTTGTCACTGAGCGTAGCGCAGAAGTTGCGCGTGGCCCTCACCATGCCCTGCCGCGCATCATAGAAATCATCCGGATCGTAGCGGGTTTCGTCAAACAGAACGATCAGGTCGATATCCGAACTGTAATTCAGCTCGTGCGCACCCATCTTGCCCATCGCCAGAATGACCAGACCGGCGGCGGTTTCAATGTCGTGCTCGGATTGACCGGGCAGCTTTCCCCGTCGGATCAGCGCTGCAATCTCGGCCTTGGCAGCCACATCGGCGGCCAGCGCACCAAAATCGGTGAGCAACCCGGTCACCCGTTCCAGCGGCCAGGCTCCCGACAGGTCGGCCAGCGCAGTCAGCAAAGCCAGTCTGCGTTTCGCACGCCGCAGCCCCGGCTTCAACTGATCGGGAGGCAAGGCGCGAACAGTGGCCAGTTCAGCCGCAACCGAAACGTCCGGGTCGGCCAGCGCCTCGGGAAGCCAGCCGGTTTCAAGAGCCATCAGGCTCATCAGATACGGGCTCGATCCGCCAGCGCCAGCCACGAGGTCCGACAGCTCGCCAGTGAATTCGGGAAAAAGACTGCGCGCTTCCCTCGCAAGGTCGAGGTCAAACGCACGGGGAAGTCGGGATATCGCAAGGCCGGTGTTCATGGCATCAATAGCGCAGCCCCACCGCGCCGCGTCAATGCGGCAAAGCTTGATCTCCCGACCGGGTTCGGGCAGGTCTGTGCGGATGAGCAAGAGCCTGTCCCGTGTCCGTGCAGCGTTGCAAGCTGCCGGAACAGTTCCACGTATTCATGAGACCGGAAATGCGCGCACCGCCCTTGACGCCGCGACCGCTGTCGGTTGCCAGTTGGATCAGATCGTCAAGTCGATCGTTTTCGAAGGCGCCGCCAGCGGCGCGATCGTTTTGTTCCTGACTGCGGGCAGCCGTCAGGTCGACACCGAACTGGCGGCAGCGCTGGCCGGAGAAGCCCTGAACCGAGCCGAGGCCGACCGGGTCCGCGCCCGCACCGGCTTCGCGATTGGCGGCGTTTCCCCCATTGGGCACCTCTCCCGTCCGCGCGCCTTCATGGATCCCAGCCTGATGGAGTTTCCGCTTGTCTGGGCAGCCGCCGGAACACCGCGCCATGTTTTCGCAATCGAGCCGAAAAAGCTTGCGATACTTGCAAAGGCTAAATGCGCCGGATTCACAACGAAGACTTAAACCAGGCCAAGCAACCGGTTCAGCATCATCGCCCAGGCAAGACTGCCCAAGAGACATGAGGGCAACAGCCACCAACCGGCACTCGCTCCTGGCCCGCCTTGCACAGGTGGCACTGGTCTTGCTGAAGAAGCGGACGATGCCATTCTGGCCCTCGGTCAACGGATTCATCAAATCTCGCCACCGATATTACGTGCATGATGTGGGACAGGCAAACTTTCAATAACCGCAAGAGCCTTGAAGAACTCGGAAGGCCTTGGAAGGCGCTTTGAAAATCAGGGACTTGAAGCGATCAACATCTTCTGGCGACACGCAATTCGCTTGTCATTCAAATTCGGTTCAACGGGCGTTTGGGGAGAATCGGCGCGTTTGGGACAGGGATATCTGCAAACTCTGACTAAATCCGCGCCGCATCCTTGCGAAATTCATCCATTCTGCCTGTGCCCATGGTTCATCTCCTTTGCTGCACATTATGTGATCAAAGGAGCGGCACCAAACCACGACAAATCCGATCCGCCCGGTTCCGCGAACCCCGCAATATACAACTCAGCGCGCCATGTTCTTCGGCGTCAAGGGCGGCAAGGAAGAACCCGTCGAGCAGGTCATGCCGAACAAAGTCGAGAAGGTTGCTTGTACGGGCGTAAAAACTGGTCTTCGAGCACTCTTGATGTGAGCACATTTGAAGGCGGTGTTCGGCCGAAAACTGTTTGCTGCAAATATCTCTGTCAAAGTTTGCAAGAATAAGTGTCCGCTATCAGTCGGCTATCACAAGAATCTCTGTCCGCTATCAATGGCTTTCACGGCGGCTCCGGACTCAATGTAAATCTTTTTCACATTGCCCCTTGCAACGGCGCTCTCCTTCTCCCACATTCACAATGTGAAAGACATTCACATTCAAACCTGATCTGGAGACCGACAATGACCATGATGACCGACCCCGTCGCCGCCCCGTCAAATCCGGGTTGGCTGCACCGAAGCGAAGCCTGGCTGGACAGCAAGGGCAAGGGCGCCTGGATCGCCGCCATGGTCCTTGGCTTTGTCTTCTTCTGGCCCATTGGCCTCGCCCTTCTCGCCTACATGATCTGGAGCAAACGCATGTTCAGCAAATCCTGCACCCGCCGCAAATCCTGGAGCCATCATGGCATGCGCGCCATGTCCACCACCGGAAACAGCGCCTTTGACGCCTACAAGGCCGACACGCTGGCGCGCCTGGAACAGGAACAGGCGGATTTCGAAGCCTTCCTCCACCGCCTGCGCGAGGCCAAGGACAAAGCGGAATTCGACGAGTTCATGGACGAACGCGTGCGCAAGGCCCGCGACGGTGAACGCAACGAGGACTCCATCTGAGCCACACCGGCAGCTCCGGCAAGGGGCTGCCTGACCATCCACCACGGACCCAGCCAATGACACACCTGCCCCATCCCGACCATCAACCCGAATTCTACCAGAGCGTCGCGGTCAAACGCTTTTTCGCCTGGGTGTTCGATACTTGCGTGATTCTGTTTCTCAGCCTGATCGTTGTCTTGCTGACCGCCTTTGTCGGGGCTTTTGTCTGGCCCATCCTCTACTTGGTCGTGGGCTTTGTATACCGCGTGGCCACCATCGCTGGCGGGTCTGCCACCTGGGGTATGCGGTTTGTCGGAATAGAACTGCGCGATGCATACGGCTCGCGGCTGGATGGTGGTCTTGCACTGGCCCACACTGCCGGATACACGATCAGCATGGCGATCCCCGTGCTTCAGGTTGTGTCGATCCTGATGATGCTGCTTGGAGCACGTGCCCAGGGTCTGACCGACGCAGTGCTGGGCACCGTCGCGATCAATCGCAGGGTCTATGCCTGATGATGTGACTTTGGTCACTTGGCGGGTTTCGGATCGGTTGCTATCATCCCGCCAAGCAACCACAGGACACCCATGCGCCATACGCTGCCCATCGCGCCACAATTCTATGTGACGGCACCGCAACCCTGCCCCTATCTGGCGGACAGGATGGAAAGGAAACTGTTCACGGCGCTTCAGGGCCAAGGTGCCGAACGCCTGAACAACTCCCTTTCACAGCAGGGGTTCCGGCGTTCCCAGAACGTGCTTTACCGGCCCTCCTGCGCCGATTGTTCTGCATGCCTTTCCGCGCGTATTGACGTCAACGCCTTTTCCCTGTCCCGCGGTCAGCGACGCACGCTGAAACGCAACGACCACCTGACCCGGCGCGCCACATCGCCCTGGGCGACGGACGAGCAGTTCGATCTGTTCCGCAGCTATCTAGACAGCCGACACGCCGATGGCGGCATGGCCGACATGGATGTGTTCGAGTTTGCGGCGATGATCGAGGAAACGCCGATCCGCAGCCGCGTCATCGAGTATGCTGATCGCGAAAGCGGAGCGCTGACCGCCGTCAGTCTGACGGATGTACTCGATGACGGGCTCAGCATGGTCTATTCCTTCTACGATCCCGATCAGCACCGCAATTCTTTGGGCACTTACATGATCCTTGATCACATCGAGATCGCGCGGGAAACCGGCCTGCCCTATGTCTATCTCGGCTATTGGGTGCCCGGCAGTCCCAAGATGGGGTACAAATCCCGGTTCTCAGGGCTCGAGATCTATCGCGGCGGAGCCTGGCATCCACTCAGCAATCCCGAGGCGCATGATGCCGCACGCCATCCCCTGTCCACGGATCCAATCGCCGAACAGGTCGCGAACATCCAACTTCCGGACCGCTGGCCGACAACGACCTAACGGTTGTCCGGCGCAAGTCGTAGTCGTTTCCAAAAACAGGAAAGGGGGCCCGAAGGCCCCCTTTTTGCTATCTTCCACTGCCCATCAGTTCGGGATCAGTGCCGGAACAATGGTCACGATCGACGGGAACATCCACAGGATGCCGATGCCGATCACCTGGATGATCACAAAGGGTATGATGCCCCGATAGATGTGACCAGTTGTCACTTCCTTGGGTGCAACCCCGCGCAGGTAGAACAGCGCAAAGCCGAACGGAGGTGTCAGGAACGAGGTTTGCAGGTTCACCGCCACCATGATCGTCACCCATTTCGGATCGAAGGATCCGCCATAGATCACCGGCCCCACGATCGGGATCACGATATAGATGATCTCGAGGAAGTCGAGCACGAACCCAAGGATGAAGAGCACCAGCATCACGATCAGGAAGACCGTGAATTCATTGTCGAAACTCTTCAGGAAGTCCTGGATGTAATGCTCGCCACCAAAGGAGATCACCACCAGGTTCAACAGCTGCGAGCCGATCAGGATGGTAAACACCATCGAGGTCACCTTGGCAGTTTCCCGCACGATGGGTGACAGCACGCCGCCCGCGAACAGAACCCAGCACCCGAACAACAGCCCGAACAGCGCATAGGCATAAGTGGCATAGGCAAAGGTGAAGGCAACCCAGCTTTCGAACGATACATTGCCCTGATTGATGCGCAGGTCAAAGTTCACCCCGATCAGCAGACAGACGATGATGGCGAAAGTCGACCAGATGATGATCGCGCCCGAGCGTCCTTCGTCCTTCAACCGGCGATAGGCCGCCAGCATGATCGCCCCGCCCGCACCCAGCGCCGCCGCCGGAGTGGGGTTGGTGACACCGCCCAGGATCGAGCCAAGAACCGCGATGATCAGAACCAGTGGCGGGAACACCACCCGGATCAGATCATTGGTCGCACAACGCGCCGCGGCCGCCTTGCACCCATAAAGAGCCAGGGCCGTCGGGATCGCCAGCAACAGCACGGTCACCCCCGACGACGTCGTCGGCGCGACCAGCAGGATGTCGACCAGCAGCATGAGCGCCAGACCAAGCCCGCCGATCATCAGCGGACGCGGATCCTGCGACGGTGCCACACCGCGACCCACGACCAGCGTCAGGCCCAGCAGGACAAAGAGCGTCGCAACCCCGGTGCCAATCGGCGCGGCCGCAGCGATCTTGGCCTCCAACGCGGCGGCGATCTCTTCTTCGGTCAGCTTGTGCGCTTCCTGCACGCCGCCCGCCTTGTCGATGGCCTCCTGCTCGACGACGGCGGCATCCCATGCCTCCTGCCCATGCAGCGCGATCATCGAAACCTTGCACTCTTCGGACACGTTGGTGCGCAGGCTTGCGGATTTCGAACTGTCCGAGAAACCCGACACCGTCAGGTCCTGGCTGCCCACAATCCCGACATTAGCCATCAGGATGGTCCCGACGATCAACGCGATGGGCGCGCCCAGAAGCCAGGTGAATGCCTCGGACCGAGTGACAACCTCTCCCGACTTGCCGGCCATTGCGACGGCAGGCGCTTTTTCGGGGTTCAGCAGTGCAAAGCCAAAGGCGTAGACCGCGTAGAGCACCGCCAGCATGATGCCGGGCAGCAGCGCCGCCTGGAACAGCGTACCCACCGACACCACCGCCGGTTCACCAAGATAGGTCAAGGCATCCGAACAGCCAGCCTCGATGGCGCGGGTTTCCTGCGCGGTGGAGTAAAGGTCACCAGCCAGCGTTCCCAGAAGAACGATCACGATCGAGGGCGGGATGATCTGCCCCAGCGTACCAGAGGCGGCGATCACCCCTGTCGCCAGTTCCGGTGAGTAGTTGTTGCGCAGCATGGTCGGCAGGGCCAGCAGGCCCATGGTGACCACCGTTGCACCGACGATCCCGGTCGAGGCGGCAAGGAACGCCCCCACGACAACGATGGAGACTGCCAGTCCGCCAGGCAGCGGGCCAAACACCCGTGCCATGGTGGTCAGCAGGTCGTTGGCGATCTTCGAACGTTCCAGCGTGATACCCATGAGAACGAACATCAGCACCGCAAGCAGCGTTTCAATCGACTGGCCCGCAAGCACACGCTCGTTCATCCGGTTGACGATGAAGGCGACGTTGCGGTCCATCGCGGTTTGCCAACCGCCCGAGAACACATGTTCGGCGGCGCGCGGCAGATCCGGGTATCGGAAGATCGAAATCGTATCCGGCCTGACACCGGAATTGACCAGATCGTGATAGGCCTGCGACGAGGTGTCGATGGCCTGATGGATCAGCAACCCCGCGCTGTCGAGCGCCGCGATGATGCCGAAGGAGATGATCCCGGCACCGCCGATGGCAAAGGCCACCGGGAAGCCCGAGAGAATGCCCCCGAAGAGGCAGAGAAAGACAATAATGAGGCCGATTTCGACGCCATCAAGACCGAATAGCATGTCCCCAGTTCCTATTCTTAATGCGTGCCTTCATAGGCCTCTTCACCCTCGCCAAGCGTATCCTTGTCGAGGTATTTTCCGACACTGCCCTCGCCTTCCACGAACTCCAGCCAGGAGCGATAGAAGAACGCGACCGCATGAATGAAGATCATCGCAGCAAACGCCACCAGCAGGATCTTGAACAGGAAGTACCCGTTGAACCCATTGGGGCTGAAACCGATGGTTTCCACGTTCCAGCGCATGGCGCGCGATTTCATCAAGAGCCGGTCAAGCTGGTCACTGGCCGACGGGTTCGGCACGATCAGGTGACGCCACAGGAAGTACCAGCCGTAAAGCCAGGTCACCACCGCCATCGGCATCATGAACATCAGCGATCCGAACATGTCGACCACCCGCTTCGCCCGGTGGCTGATGCCGGAATAGATCAGGTCCACGCGCACGTGACCGCCCTGGACGAAGGTGTATGTCGCGCAGAGGCACACCACCATCGCGTTGTAAAGCTTCAACTCCTCGGACCACCAGCTGATATCGAACGAGATCGGAATGCCCAACCCGAATGACAGGTCCGGACGCGCGAACACGCGCTGGATGAACACGATGATGATCTGCTGCAGCACCATCAAGAGGCCAGCCCAGGCAAAGAACCGGCCAACCGTGTTGGCGAAGCCTTCGAGAACCCGGACCATGCCCCACATGAAATTGCGATAGAACATGCCGATGGCGGTCAGGATCAAAACGAAGGTGAAGACGACAAAGAAGAACTCGACCGATCCGCCATAGTAGACGAAACGCATCACAGCTTCCTTGTCCGACCAATCAAGCCAGAGCTGGGGATGCGTGACCGCGTAGCCAAAGTTGTAAAAGGACTCGGCGATGTTCTGAACCAGCCATATCAGACCGTTCCATAGGGCGCCGAAAAAGGAGATACCGTTATCTTCCTGCATGTTGCCCCCGAGAGACGCTTGCCGAGCCGCTTATGCAGACCCCATCAGTCCGGGCTCAGGCAAAGGGAAAGCCCCCCGCCAGATGGCGGGGGTACCGTTTTTGAACTGTGTGCGGGATCAGCCCAGAACGCGGTCGCGCTGCGCGGTGTAGACACCCGACGACAGGTTCAACCAGGCCGAGGACGACTTCATCGACGCCATCGCGCTGTCGTAGATCTTCTTGAACAGCTCGTCGCCCATGTTCTCTGCCATGACTTCCTGGCTGGCCTTGCCGAAGGCATCCCAGACGCTGTCGGGGAATTCCATGACCTTCACGCCGCCCGCTTGCAGACGCTGGAGCGCCGCACCGTTGTTGGACAGGAACTGTGCCAGGTTCCACTGGTGGCACTCGCCAGCCGCGATTTCGATGATCTTCTGATGCGCGGGGCTCAGGCTCTCGAAGACTTCGCGGTTGGTGGCAACCGACAGACCTGCGCCCGGCTCGTGGAAGCCAGCGGTGTAGTAGGTCTTGGTGATTTCCTGGAAACCGGCCTTTTCGTCCGCCCAGGGGCCGATCCACTCGGTGCCGTCGATGGCGCCCGAGGACAGGGCCTGGTACACTTCCGAACCCGGAATGTTCTGCACCGATGCGCCCAGCTTGCCCAGCGCCTTGCCGCCCAGACCGGGCATGCGGAACTTCAGGCCGTTGAAATCTTCGGGGCCGTTGATCTCTTTCGAGAACCAGCCGCCTGCCTGTGCACCGGTGTTGCCGGCCAGGAAGGATTTCAGGCCAAAGATCTGGCCCAGCTCGTCATGCAGCTCGTGGCCGCCGTCGAAATAGTACCAGTTGACCAGTTCCTGCGCGGTCATGCCGAACGGCACGGCGGTGAAGAACGCATAACCCGGGTGCTGACCCACGAAGTAGTAGTCAGCGCCATGGTACATGTCAGCCTGACCCGAGGTAACGGCGTCGAACACTTCGAACGCGCCCACCAGTTCGCCAGCGGCCTTCAGGTCCACGGTCAGGTTGCCGTCCGACATCGCGGTGATGTTGTCGGCCACGCGCTGTGCCGAGTCATGCACGCCCGCCAGGCCACGGCCCCAGGTGGTGACCATGGTCAGCGTCCGCTTGCCCTGCGCATAGGCCGGAGCAGCCAGAGCGGTGGTGGCCGCAGCGGCAGCACCGCCCATTGCCGAGGTTTTCAGAAAAGAACGACGATCCATAGAGTATTTCCTCCCCTTGCAAGTCGTACACACCCGAGGGTTCATTCCCTCCGGGTGGATCGTTTCAGTGGCGCAAAGGTAGCGAGAGGTCATCCCGTAAGGGAATACCTAGTACTACGTAGCAGGGGTGGAAAAACGGGCGAACAGCCCGTCAAGTCACCTTTTTTTGTCCTCGTCGCTCCGCTGCACGGCGGATACGCGTGACCCGGGGGCGATCTCAGGCTTTGCTTTCGCGTCCGTTTTTCGTATCGATTCGCCATGCGACGGCT
Organism: Ruegeria aquimaris; assembly: GCF_025751555.1. Classification (GTDB taxonomy): domain Bacteria; phylum Pseudomonadota; class Alphaproteobacteria; order Rhodobacterales; family Rhodobacteraceae; genus Ruegeria_B; species Ruegeria_B aquimaris. The sequence continues at coordinate 28,739 of NZ_JAOWLB010000008.1, read as the reverse complement.
GCGAACCCTGATCCGGCCCAACTACGCCCAGAAGATCTCGCTTCTGGCGACGCTGCCGCTTGTCGTGGCAGTCACCGCGATTGCCGCACTGGTTGCGTATCAGGCGCAGGCGCTGGCGGAACGCGAGATCCAGGCGTTGGAACGGCAGCTCTTGAGCGCCAAGAAGGCCGAGCTACGCAACTACGTCACCCAGGCCCGCAACGGGTTTGCCCATATCTACGGCCCCGCCGCGCCCGACGACGAAGAGGCCAAGACCCGGGTCGCCCAGATTCTGGCCGCGATGATCTATGGTCAGGACGGCTTCTTCTTTGTCTACGACTATGACGGCAAGAACCTTGTCAGCCCGCGCCAGACGGAATTCATCAACCGCAACTGGGAAGGGCTGACCGACAGCCAGGGCATCCCCGTCGTTGACGAATTCATCCGGCTGGCCCGGCAAGGGGCCGGGTGGCACTCCTTCATGTGGGAAAAACCATCGACCGGGGAAGAAGCACAGATGGTCGCCTATGTGGTCGGCCTTCAGGACTGGCGTTGGGCGGTCGGAACGGGGGTTTTCATCGATGATGTCCTAGCGTCGGTCGCGGCATCGCGGGCCGAAACCCAACTGCGCGTGCGCCGAACCTTTCTCTACATCGGCGCCATTGCGTTGGCGGCGCTGCTGGTCGTTTTTGGCTCGGGCATGGTGATCAATATCCGCGAGCGTCGGCTTGCGGACGCCAAGCTCAAGGAACTGACCCAACGCGTGTTCGACGCACAGGAGGAGGAGCGCGGCCGGGTTGCCCGCGAATTGCATGACGGCATCAGCCAGATACTTGTCGGCGTGCGCTATGCGCTGGACAGCGCCCGGCGCAAACTGGCGCGCGGTGACAAGGACGGGGCCGAACCGCCGCTGGACAAGGGAATCGTGCACCTGGGCACCGCAATCACCGAAGTGCGCCGGATCAGTCGCGACCTGCGCCCCGGCGTGCTGGATGACCTTGGCCTTGGTCCTGCCCTGAAATCCCTCACCGACGATTTCCGCGAGCGCACCGGGATCGAGACCGAATTCACCACCGTGGTGTTCCGCAACCGGCTGGACCAGAACAGCAAGATCGCGCTCTACCGGATCGCGCAAGAGGCGCTCACCAACATCGAGCGCCACTCGGGCGCAACGCGTGTCTCGATCGACCTGCGCGGTCACAAGAAGGGCGCAACCATGCGCATCTCTGACAACGGTCGAGGTATCCGCTCCGGCCCCGGCAAGACGGGTCCGGGCCTTGGGTTGCGCAATATGCAGGAACGAATCGAGCAGCTTGACGGAACCCTTCGGATCCTGTCGTCCCGCGGCGCCCAGACCGGAACCGTCATCGAAGTCAGCCTGCCGCTCAGCCATCTGTTGCCGCCGCAAGAGGAAGCGACGCAGAAAAGAAAGGTATCCCCATGACCGCCGATCCCGTCCGCATCCTGATCGTCGACGACCATCCGATGGTGGCCGAAGGCATCCAGGCAATCCTTGAGAGCTATGACGGGCTTCAGGTGATCGGAACCGTGCATGACGGGCGCGAGGCGGTGGGACGGACGCTGGCGCTTTGTCCCGACGTGATCCTGATGGACCTCAACATGCCGGGCCTTGGTGGGCTCAGCGCGACCGAGATCATCCTGGAGCAGATGCCGGATACCCGTATCCTGATCCTGTCGATGCATGACAGCCCGGAATACATCTCTACCGCGCTCAGCCATGGCGCAATGGGCTATGTACTCAAAGACGTGCCCACCGAAGAGATCAAACAGGCCATCGACGCAGTGATGCGGGGCGAACGCTATCTCTGCACCGGGGCGAAGGGATCGCTGGAACCCAAGGAGGGCGAAGAGGCGCGCGAGGCACTGACCGGGCGCGAACAGACGATCTTGCTGCAACTGGCCCAGGGCAAGTCCAACAAGGAGGTCGCCATCGCGCTGGACATATCCGTGCGCACGGTCGAGACCCATCGCAAGAACATCAAGCGCAAACTGGGTATTTCATCCACCGCCGGACTGACCCGCTATGCTCTGGAACACGGGGTGCTTCAGGGCACAGGCGTAGGGCTCTAGGCAGGTTTTATCCAAGCCGCGAAAATAGCACACGCGCCCCCTTGCAAAGGCTGTGCCACCAGATCATTTGCTGCTGGCAACTCCCCTTTCGAGGTAGCCATGATCCTCCTCTCCTTCGCTGCCGGGCTGACGGCCCTGATACTCGGCGGCGACTTTCTTGTGCGCGGCGCAACCTCGACCGCTATCGCCTTGCGCATCCCTCCATTGGTCATCGGCATGATCGTCGTCGGGTTCGGAACCTCGCTGCCCGAACTGCTGGTCTCGGTCAACGCGGCCCTGGCTCATGCGCCCGACATCGCCCTTGGCAATGTGATCGGATCAAATACCGCCAACATCCTGCTCATCCTCGGTCTTGCCGCCGTATTGTTTCCCATCGTCAGTAGTTTCATCGAAGTGCGCAAGGACCTCATACTTGTCATCCTCGCCACTCTGGCGCTTGCCGCCCTGCTTGCGGACGGCCGCCTGTCCCGCCTGGATGGTATCTTGATGCTCACCGGTCTGGCCCTGTTCCTGTGGAGCTCGATCCGTCAGGTCGATGCCGATCCACAGGACAACCTGATGATCGAACGCCGCTTTCGTCCGCTGGCTGTGCTTCAGATCGCCGGCGGCCTGGTCGCCCTTGTCTTTGGCGCGCGCCTGCTGGTGGACAGCGCCACCGAATTGGCGCGTATGGCACATATTTCCGAGGCGGTAATCGGCCTGACCATCGTTGCGATAGGCACGTCCCTGCCCGAGCTTGCAACTTCGGTCATCGCCGCGTTCCGGCGCAACTCGGCGATGTCGCTGGGCAATGTGATCGGATCGAACTTGTTCAACATCCTGGGCATTCTGGGCGTGACCGCCGTCATCGCACCGATTCAGGCCGACACGCGATTCCTGACACTGGATACACCGATCGCCTTGGCCGCGGCGCTTCTGCTCACCGCACTCCTGTGGTTCGGCGGAATCTCGCGGCTTGCGGGCGTTTGCATGCTCGCCGTCTATGTCGGCTATCTGGGCTGGATGGGGCTGAGCTGACGCCCGCTCAATCCCTCAAGGCATCTGATCTGAGCCCTGCCCGCTCATAGTGCCTCGGCAGGACCCGGCCATAGAGCTGCCGGGTCCGCTCTACCCCGCCACACATCCCTTCGGTCTCGACAAAGGAAAAGATACCGACATAGCGCCGCCGGGGGCCCTCGACCGGGGCAACCCGGTGCAGCGCGTAGCGGCCCTTGAAAATCTGCAAGTCGCCCGGCCGCAACTCAAGGACCCGGACCTTGCTGCGATCTCCGGCCAGGACCTGCGCGACCCCTGCAAAGTTCTCGTCCTGGGCAGTCCGCAGATCGGGCACATATTCGAACGCACCACCTGAACTGCCGCTCTGGATGGCCAGCGTGACGGTGAAATTGTTGGTATCGAAATGCCAGGGGAACCCCTGCCCCGCCTCGACCGCGTTCACGATCACATCCGCCAGCGGATCGTCATAACGAAAGAACCGGTCCTCCGGTTCGTTCAGCGCATCGCGAATGAACGGCATGAAGGGGGCGGCCTCGTAAATCATCCGCAGCGGGCCTTCGGGCGGGAAGTTGTCTGCCGGGACAAAAGCGTTGGACCGATCATAGAATTGCCGCACCGGATGATCCGCGGGCAAAGACGGATCGTCCTGCGAGAAGTACACGTTTGTTCGGCTAAAGCTCCGATGTCCCAGATGGGCAACCGCATCCGCCTCGGCAGTCAAATGCGCAACCCCGCGCGCACTGGCAAACCCGGGCAGAACGGCACAGCCGTCCTCGGCAATCTCGCGTCGGAGATCGGTCAGCAACGCGGCATAGGCAGCACTATCGGGCCGGTCGATCGGATAGCGGCCCAGGTCGATCAGATCGTGCAGTTCCATCGCGTTTCTCCCATCCATCTTTCTCCCAGACTGGACGGGTGACTCGGCTGTATCTGGCCTGTTTGCGGCGCATAGGGCCGCAAAACAGGTCGCAAGAGGCCACTTGATCGGGGACAAATTACAGAAATGTCGCAGCCTGCGGCATTCTGCGCAAGAAAATGTCGCGTTTCAGGCCCCACGAGACAGGTTTTTCGCCCAATTGCCTGTTGACGCTCCGTTCCCTCGCCCATAATGTCCCCGCCAAGCTAAAGGAGCCGATGGCAATGACCTCGCTAGTCGTAATCGTAGGAACAAAGCGCATGGGCCGGTAACGGTAGACCATAATCGTCCCCATGCGCCTCCGAAAGTTCGGGGGCTTTTTTTATGCTGAATCGAATAGACGCATGTCGCGAATGGAGCAAAGCAGATGACACGTGAGATGACCGGCGCAAAAATGGTGGTCCAGGCCCTCAAGGATCAGGGCGTGGACACGGTATTCGGCTATCCCGGCGGCGCCGTCCTGCCGATCTATGACGAGATCTTTCTGCAAAACGACATTCGCCACATACTGGTGCGGCACGAACAGGGCGCGGTGCACGCCGCCGAGGGCTATGCCCGCTCGACCGGCAAGCCCGGAGTTGTGCTTGTGACCTCGGGCCCCGGCGCCACCAACGCGGTGACCGGCCTGACCGACGCGCTGCTCGACTCGATCCCTCTGGTGGTACTGACCGGCCAGGTGCCCACCTTCATGATCGGCTCGGACGCCTTCCAGGAGGCCGACACCGTCGGCATCACCCGCCCCTGCACCAAGCATAACTGGCTGGTCAAGGATACCGACAAGCTGGCCAAGACCATCCACGAGGGGTTCCATGTCGCCACTTCGGGCCGCCCCGGTCCGGTGCTGATCGACATTCCCAAGGACGTGCAGTTCGCAACCGGCACCTATACCGGACCCAAGGCGATCACCTCGCATTACCAGCCCCGGGTCAAGGGTGACATGGAAGAGATCACCGAACTGGTCGCCGCGATCGAAAAGGCCAAGCGCCCGGTGTTCTATACCGGCGGCGGCGTGATCAACTCCGGCCCCGCCGCCAGCCAGCTCTTGCGCGAGCTGGTGGATGCAACCGGCTTTCCGATCACCTCGACCCTGATGGGTCTGGGCGCTTATCCCGCCTCGGGCAAGAACTGGCTGGGCATGCTGGGCATGCACGGGCTTTACGAGGCGAACATGGCCATGCATGGCTGTGACCTGATGATCAATATCGGCGCCCGCTTCGACGACCGGATCACCGGACGCATCGACGCGTTCAGCCCGAAATCGAAAAAGGCCCATATCGACATCGACCCAAGCTCGATCAACAAGGTGATCCGGGTCGATATCCCGATCGTCGGCGATGTGGGTCATGTGCTGGAAGACATCCTGAAGGTCTGGAAGGCGCGCGGGCGCAAGACCAATGCCGAGGCGGTCGCAAAATGGAACGCCCAGATCGACGAATGGCGCAAGGTGAACTGCCTGACCTACAAGCCGTCGGAAAAGACCATCAAACCGCAATACGCGCTGGAGCGTCTGGAGGCGCTGACCAAGGGGCGTGACCGCTATGTCTGTACCGAGGTCGGCCAGCACCAGATGTGGGCGGCGCAATATCTGGGCTTTGAGGATCCGAACCGCTGGATGACCTCTGGCGGTCTGGGTACCATGGGCTATGGCTTCCCCGCCTCGATCGGGGTGCAGATGGCGCATCCCGACGCGCTGGTGATCAACGTGGCGGGAGAGGCTTCGTGGCTGATGAACATGCAGGAAATGGGCACAGCCGTGCAGTACCGTCTGCCGGTGAAACAGTTCATTCTGAACAATGAACGCCTGGGCATGGTGCGCCAGTGGCAGGAGCTCTTGCACGGCGAGCGTTACTCGCAATCCTGGTCCGAGGCGCTGCCCGATTTCGTGAAACTGGCCGAAGCCTTTGGCGCCAAGGGCATCCTGTGCAAGGATCCTGCCGATCTGGACGATGCGATCATGGAAATGCTGGACTATGACGGGCCGGTGATCTTCGATTGCCTCGTCGAAAAGCACGAAAACTGCTTTCCGATGATCCCGTCGGGCAAGGCGCATAACGAGATGCTGCTGGGCGATGCCGAGACCCAAGGCGTGATCCAGGCCGGCGGCGCGGTTCTCGTCTGACAAAATCCTGCGATTTTTTCGGTCGCGCCCGGTGCGACCGGCACCTTCCATTCTGAAAGGGACGCACATGTCTGCCCTACACATCAAGAAAGGCTCTTCGAGCCACTCCGCCTACAACCTGCGCCCGACCTTCTCGGACGTGGCCGAACGGCACACCATCGCCCTACTGGTCGAGAACGAGCCGGGTGTCCTGGCCCGGGTCATCGGCTTGTTCTCGGGTCGCGGCTACAACATCGAAAGCCTGACCGTTGCCGAGGTGGACCATACCGGCCACCTGAGCCGCATCACCATCGTCACCACCGGCACGCCACAGGTGATCGAGCAGATCAAGGCACAGCTGGGCCGCATCGTCTCGGTCCGCGATGTGCATGACCTGACGGTCGAGGGCCGCGCGGTCGAGCGGGAACTGGCAATGCTCAAAGTGGTCGGCAGCGGCGACAAGCGGGTCGAGGCGCTGCGGCTGGCGGATATCTTCCGCGCCAATGTGGTCGACAGCACCCTGTCGAGCTTTGTCTTCGAGATCACCGGCGCACCGGAAAAGATCGACGCCTTTGCCGATCTGATGCGGCCACTGGGCCTGGCCGAGATCGCACGCACGGGTGTCGCGGCGCTGTTGCGCGGCGACTGATCGGCGCGACCTGTTTCAGGCGGGGTAGGCCTTGGTCAGAGCCCCGCCCTCTTTCTTCCTCTCGGCAGCGCGACTGAACGGGACAACCTTTGCCGAAGGCGCAGGTTCCGCCGGTGTCGGGCGCGATTTCGCGCCCCCCGCGTTGCGCAGCACGTCAGGCAGGCTCGGGCATATCCCGTGCTTCACCAGCTTCGGATTTGTCGCCATACGCTGATTGCGTTCCGTGACCAGGTCGAACTGAACCCAATCCCCCACGTCCAGACTTGGCCCCTTTTGCCTGCCGGTTTGCCGATAGAATGCCAGATCGCCGTGATCTTCGCACCAAATGACCGCTTTCTGGTCAGAACTGTCGCTCCAGAGAACTACGCCAAACATATCCCGTCCTAACATCTTGTTTTTTTTAGATTGAGCGAATTAAGAAGACTCAAACATGGTAAATTGCGTGTCCGACTATTGCATTTTGTGTCTGCTCCGATAGCTTCTCGACACTCTTTGGCGCCATGTATGTCGCTAATTAGCATCAGTTTTTCGATTTCGGCCGAAGGAAGCCACAATTGTCCTTCATGTTGCGGCAAGAAACAGACCAACCTCTTCGGAAATGAAATGACAAAACCAACCAGGACACCGGCAGAACTTCGCAACATGTTTGGCGAGAACTTGCGCCAGCTGTGCCGCCGATATCCCTCGATCTCGGAGCTTTCTCGGCAACTGGGCATCAACCGGACCCAGTTCAACAGGTATCTCTCGGGTGAGAGCTTTCCGCGCCCGGATGTCCTGGATCGGATATGTTCGTTCTTTTCCGTCGATGCGCGCATCCTGCTGGATCCGGTAGACAATATCCCCGCCTCGGATCAGATCCTGTCCGGGCCGGTTCTGGGCGATTTTTTCGGCCCCAATGTCTCCTCACTGGAAGAAGATGAGTTTCCCAGCGGCTTTTACCGGTTCACACGCCGAAGCTTCGTGAACGAAAAAAAATTCGTTCTCGGTCTGGTCTATGTCTTCCGCAGGGACCGGGCGACATTCATTCGCGGCTACGAAGCCCGCGAAGCCATGCGCCAGCAAGACCTCCCCGACGACCCGCGCACGCGGGAGTTTCGCGGATACGTCACGCGCGAGGATGACGGTGTCGCATTGCTGATCTCGCGCCGGAACGCGATGACCTTTTCGTTCAACTATCTTGCCCGCGTCGCCTCGTTCGAAAACAACTTTTGGGTCGGGTACGTCTCGCGTTCGGTTCGTGAGCCCGATACCGGTCACCGCATCACCCGGATGGCTTATGAACATCTGGGCCGGGACATGGCCACCGTCTACAAGACCGCACGCCATGCGGGGTTCCTGGATAAGGAGGACCTCCCGCCGTTTCACCGGCGGTTGCTGCGTCCCGACGATCCGTTCCGCTAATTCCGGTCAGTGCGGGTCTCGTGTTACCTGGCGATACAGGTGCCACGACGCATGGCCCAACCAGGGCAGCACCAGGAAAAGACCCAAAAAACCGGGCAACATGGCAACAAAGGTCAGACCCGCCACAATGGCGGCCCAGGACAGCATCACAACCGGGTTCGAGGTTACATATCCAAAACTCGAAATCATTGCGGTGACAAAGTCCAGTTCCCGATCCAGCAACATCGGGATCGACATGACGGTAATCATGTAGAGCAAAGTTGCAAACGCCGCGCCGACCGCCGTCCCCACCGCCAGCATCGTCAATCCGTTCAGGGTCAGAAACACTTCCAGCGACGAGGACACGTTGGTCATGGTGGACAAGCCCAGGAAGAGGGCAAAGATCATATGCCCCAGAAAAAACCAGAACATGAAAACAAGCACCATGATGGCGCAGATCGACGGCAACTGTCGGCGGCTTTGCAGGATCACCACGCCGAAGATCTCGGCGAAATCCAGCGGTTCCTTCTGCTCCAGCCGGTGCGAGACCTCATATAACCCCACCGCCGCGAAGGGCCCGAGCAAGGGAAACCCGATCGCTGCCAGAACCAGCCAATAGGTGGTACCGGTCCAAAGTGTGATCCAGGCGATCAAGAGCCCGGACATCACGTAAAAGCCGGAAAACAAGAGACCAAAAATCGGTGCCTTCAGATAATCCCGCAACCCTTGTCGCAATGCTTCACCCAGCATCGCAAAGGTTGCCGGATGCATAGGCGGTACTCCAAACGGCTTGTCCATGACTGCTCCTCCCTGCCCTGTCCCGCTGTCACATCGCCGGCTTTTTCTGCGGCCATTCCGTCGCCTGATGATAGGCTTCGCCAATGGACAGAAGCCGGGCGTCACTGCCGCGCGGGCCAAATACCTGGAACCCCATCGGCACGCCCTGCGGGCCAAACCCGGCTGGAACCGCCAGCGAAGGCAGGCCGATCAGGCCAATCGGGATCGTAACCTCCATCCAGCGATGATAGGTATCCATCGCCCGGCCCGCGATTTCCTTTGGAAAAGGCACGTTGACGTCAAAGGGCCAGACCTGCGCCGAGGGCAGAACCAGCGCGTCGAATTCTCCGAGCAGTTCGACTGCCCGCTTGTACCAGTTCGAGCGTTTGACACTGGCGCGATGGATATCCATCGCCGACAGGGCGAGTCCGCGTTCGATCTCCCAGATCGCCGTATCCTTCAGAGCCGACCGGCTCTGGCGCAGCAGCGGCTCCAACGCGCCCGCCTTGCCCCAGGACCGCAGATCCAGCCAGGCCTCCCAGATTGCCGCCGCATCCATCGGGGCCGGAACCGGCTCAACAGCGGCACCGAGCGTCTCAAGCACGCGCAACCCGCTTTCGCACAGTTCCAGAATCCCCGGCTCCATCGCATAGGCTCCGCCCCAATCGCCCAACCAGCCGATGCGCACGCCTTTCAGGTCCACAGGGGACACCGGTGCGGTCTTGGGGCTGTTCATCGACAAAGGCACGCGCGCATCCGCCCCGGCGATCACATCCAGCATGATCCCGATATCCGCCGGGCTGCGCCCCATCGGGCCCAGCGTGGCCAGTTGATACAGGAACAGCTCGCGCTCTGGATCGAGGGGCACCGTGCCCCAGGTCGGGCGGAACCCGTACACGTTGTTCCAGGCCGCCGGATTGCGCAGCGATCCCATCTCGTCGGACCCATCCGCCAGCGCCGTCATGCCGGTGGCCAGCGCCACCGCGGCCCCGCCAGACGAGCCGCCACAGGACAGCGCCGGCTGATAGGGATTACCCGTCGCGCCATAGACCGGGTTGAACGTGTGCGAGCCAATCCCAAACTCCGGCACGTTCGTCTTGCCGATCAGGATCGCTCCCGCCGCCCGCAGACGCGACGGCAAGAGACTGTCCTTGCCCGCGACAAAATCCGCAAACAACGGCGAGCCCATGGTGGTGGGCACACCGGCGATACTCTCCAGATCCTTGATCGCAATTGGCAGGCCGTGCAAGGGCCCCCGCACCGGCCCGGCATCACAGGCCCTCGCTTCTTGCATCAGGATGTCCGCGTCACGCAGCGCCACGATGGCATTGACCTTCGGGTTAACCTCTGCGATCCGGTCGAGCGTGGCGCCCATGAGGCTTTCGGCACTCAACTGCCGGGAGGCCAAGGCCGATATAAGATCGACGGCTGACGAGCGAAAAAGATCCATATCCGGGGACTCCCTAGAGCTGTTTTCCAGCAGCCTAACGGCGCGCCATCTGCATTTAAACCCACTGTTTCAATATATCTTTTCCGGCTCGGATCGCCCAGCACCCCACCCCACAGACGCTGTCAGTAGGCGGTTCGCCTGGTTGCACCGGTTCACCGTCTTCCCTTACGGTATCCAACTACAACCCACCCTTCAGGACACAGTCCCTCCAGGCAAACATATGAAGCTTGCCCATATCAGCATCACCGCCAGAGACGCGGACAGGCTTGCCGCCTTCTATGTCGCCGCATTCAACTGCACGCCAAGCCGGGCACCGGTCACGCTGACCGGTGCGCGTATTGTCGCCGGATGTAGCCTGCCGCAGGCCTCGATCAGATCCCTCTGGTTGAGATTCCCCGGGGTCGAGTACCCGTTTCTGGAGCTGCACCAGCATCGGCAGACCCTCGAACGGGGTCTGCCACAGGTCAACGAACCGGGCTACGGGCATCTTTGTTTTCAAACCCCGGATATCCACGACGCAGTGCGCCGAACCTTGCGCTTCGGTGGCGCCCTGCAAGGTGAGATCACCGATATCGGTGCGCCGGATCACCCCTGCCTCGCCGTCTATCTGCGTGACCCCGAGGGCAACCTGCTGGAACTCGAAGAGGCATAGAACCAGAGGGCCGGTTACCCCTGACCCTTGTCTTCATTTCGCTCAAAATACTCCGGGGGAGTCGCCGTCAGGCGGCGGGGGCAGCGCCCCCTTCTGCCTCAGTCCTCGGCCTGCGCGTCGGCGCGGCTCTTGCCCGAAACCTTCATCGCCAGCGTCGCCGCCATGAACCCGTCCAGATCGCCGTCCAGCACGCCCTTGGTGTCACTGGTTTCATGCCCGGTGCGCAGATCCTTGACCATCTGATAGGGCTGCAACACATAAGACCGGATCTGGTTGCCCCATCCTGCATCGCCCTTGGCCTCATGCGCCGCGTTGATCTCGGCGTTGCGGCGGTCCAGTTCCTGCTGGTAGAGCCGCGATTTCAGCGCCTTCATGGCAATGTCGCGGTTCTGGTGCTGCGATTTCTCGGAACTGGTCACCACGATGCCGGTCGGGATGTGGGTGATCCGCACCGCCGAGTCGGTGGTGTTCACGTGCTGCCCGCCCGCGCCGGATGACCTGTAGGTGTCGATGCGGATATCGCTGGGGTTCACCTCGATCTCGATATTGTCGTCCACCACCGGATAGACCCAGACCGAGCTGAACGAGGTATGCCGTTTCGCCGCCGCATCAAAGGGAGAGATCCGTACCAGACGGTGCACACCGCTTTCAGATTTCAGCCAGCCATAGGCGTTGTGCCCGGAAATTTTATAGGCCGCCGACTTGATGCCGGCTTCGTCGCCCGCGCTCTCCGATTGCAGCTCGACCTTGTAGCCCTTCTTCTCGGCCCAACGGACATACATGCGCGCCAGCATCGAGGCCCAGTCGCAGCTCTCTGTGCCACCGGCACCTGCGTTGATCTCAAGGAACGTGTCGTTGCCGTCGGCCTCGCCATCCAGGAGCGCCTCCAGCTCCTTTTCAGCGGCGCGCGCGCGCAGCGCCTTCAGCGCCGCCTCGGCATCCTTCACCACATCCTGATCATCTTCCATCTCGCCCAGTTCGATCAGCTCGATATTGTCGGCCAGATCGGTCGCGATTTCCTTGTAGGTCTCCATGGCATCGACCAGCGTCTGCCGCTCGCGCATCAGTTTCTGCGCCTTCTCCGGATCGTCCCACAGATTGGGGTCCTCGACCCGGGCATTAAACTCTTCCAGCCGGTGCGGCGCGGTCTCGTGATCCATCCGCTGTGCTAGCAGACGCAGGGACTTCTCAATGTCTGACACGATGTTTTGGATTTCGGCACGCATAAGGGACTGTCCTGCATTTCATCTTGCCGGCGGGTGATACCTTAGGCCAGCGCCGTGAACAAGCGGCAACGGCGGCCTGCAAACTTTGCCCGCGCCCGCCCAGACACCCCGAATTTGACATTAATCCGCATCAACTCGGTCCAATCGGAGACAATCATCTTAATCGGTATGCCCAGTTCTCGCTCGCAGGTCTCGTTTTTAGGGGTCACGCCAACAACTGGGATGTTTGAATGCCGTAGGGATATCTTGTCAGCTTGGGGGACGGTTCGCTTGACCCGAACGATGCGATTGGGGGTGCCCTGATCACCTTCAGCACCGATACAGCATTCGGTGCCGGGTCCTGTACCTGGTCCGGTACGGCCGGTGGAACCAGCTATTTCAACGAGGTCGAGCCGGGCTAATATTACCTGGCCACCGACGGCAATGTCTATTTCGTACCCGATGACGGGCCGGTCGACATTATCAGCTCGGCCGGCGCCACCACCGCGCCCGCCTATAGCCGCAATGACGGCATCGTCTCTGGCACCGACATGGGCGAGGTGATTGACGCGGGCTATACCGATACCGATGGCGATCAGATCGACAATAGCGGCGCCACAGATGACACGGTCGAGGCCGGTGGTGGCAACGATACCGTCAGCGCGGGTGGCGGCGCCGACAGGGTCATCGGCGGCGAAGGCGATGACAGCCTGATGGGCGGATCGGGCGGTGATACGCTGATCGGCGACGCCGATCCGTCAGCGCCTGCCCCAAATCCGGTGACCATCGACATCAGCAACTAAGCCGATACCGGCAGCGGCTTTACCGTTACCGCGCAAAACGTGGTTGGCGGCGCTCTGATCAGCGCCAGCAGCGCCAACATCAGCACTTTCAACGGCGGCTTCGGGGCCAGCGGCACCATCTCCGACAGCGACAGCGCGGTCTCGGCCCAGATCGGTTATGACAAGGCCTCGGGCCTGTCCGAGAACATCACCATCACCTTTGACACCGGCACCAGCGAGGCCTCGTTCGACTTCGCCCACCTCCCGTACCGCCGATTTTGCCAAGGTCGGGCATTGGGCGGTCTAGAATGACGGTACCCTGGTGGCCGAGGGCGATTTTACCGAACAGGGTTCCGGCAGTGGCAGCGGACCCATCTCGATTTCGGGAGTTGGCAGCTTTGACGCCATGGTACTGACTGCGAAACCGCAGACCGATGGGACCGTCGGGTCGGACTATACTGTGACTGGCGTCACCTTTACCCCTCTGCCCGAAGAGGTCACCCCCGGTAACGACACGCTGGATGGTGGCCTGGGCGACGACCTGCTGGATGGCGGTGGCGGCGATGACAGCCTGATCGGCGGTGCCGGGTCCGACAGCCTGACCGGTGGCACGATCAATAACATCCTGATCGCGGCCGAGGGCGACAGCGTTCTCGGCGGCAGCGGCGACGACCTGATCCAGATCACCGATCTGTCCGAAACAGGGTCCGACACCATCGCCATCGTCGGGGGCGATGATGGTCAAACCAAAGGCGATACGCTTGATTTCCAAGGTAATCTCTTCTGGGGCTCGCTCACCATCACCAGCACCGACACGGTGTCCGGCGCGATGAGCGGCTCGGCCCTGTTGACCGATGGCACTGTGGTCAATTTCTCGGGCATCGAGAATATCATCTGCTTTGCCACCGGCAACCGGATCGAGACCGACCGGGGGGCCGCGCGGTCGAGGATATCGCCGTGGGCGATCTGGTGCTGACCCGTGACAACGGCTTGCAACCGGTGCGCTGGACCGGGTGCCGCGGCGTTCCCGGTAGGGGACGGTTCGCTCCTGTCCGCATCGCCAAGGACAAACTGGGCGCGCTGCGCGATCTCTTTAGTCTCGCCACAGCACCGTCTGTTGCTGAGCGGCTATCAGGCATCGTTGTTCACCGGCCAGACCGAGGTGTTGGCCGCCGCCGCCCATCTGCGCGACGATCGCTATTTTCGCCGCGCGCCCTGCCCGGTGGTGACCTATGTCCAGCTGATGTTCGACCGGCATGAAATCATCTATGCCGAAGGCGTCGCATCGGAGAGTTTCTTTCCCGGCAGCCAGGGTTTGGAGGCGCTGGCCGAACCGGCCCGCGACGAGCTGTTTGCGCTCTTCCCCGAACTGCGCAGCGGCAGCGGCGGTTTCGACGAAACCGCGCGCCTCTGCCTGCGCCAATACGAGGCTTCGGTCCTGGCGCGTACTTTGCTTCAGTAAAGCCCGCCGGAACTGACGGTTCCGAAATTGGCCTTGGGTCCCACGGTCGTGACTTCTCCCGTCGATGTCCGCACTTGCTGGCCCGCCTGCTGCACCTCTTCGACAAGCGGCAGGTTCGATCCCATTGCAAAACCGCCGTCATAGGCCAGCCCAAAGATCGGCTCGGCGCCATCGCGGAAATACTCTGCAACCACATAGTTGCCGCTCGCGTCATCAGGCAGGCGGGCGCCGGTAAACCGGTCGATTTTGATGAAATGCCCTCCCGGCGGAACTTCAAACGGACCGCCGCCATACTTGGCCACGGCTTTTTCCATGAACTCCTGGAACACCGGCCCGCAGAGCGACGAGCCATAGGCGCCCCGGCCCAGCGGCGAGGGATTGTCATACCCGATGTAACAGCCCGCCACGATGTTCGAGGTAAAGCCGATAAACCAGACGTCCTTGGCATCGTTGGTCGTGCCTGTCTTGCCCGCTGTCGGCACCGGCAAGTTGACCGTGCCGCTGGCCGTGCCGCGCTCGACCACACCCTTCATCATCGAGGTCAGCTGATAGGCGGTGATCGCGTCCATGACCCGCTCGCGATTGGTCACGATCCGGGGCGCCTGCCCCTCGCCCAGCCGGTCGGACAGACAATCGACGCAATCGCGCTGGTCGTGGCGATAGATCGTCTTGCCGAACCGGTCCTGGATGCGGTCGACCAATGTGGGTTCCACCCGCTCGCCGCCATTAGCGAACATCGCATAAGCCGCCACCATCTTGTAGAGCGTGGTTTCTTCGGACCCCAGCGAGTTGGCCAGGAACGGCCCCATATGGTCATAAACGCCAAAGCGCTCGGCATAGCCCGCCACGACCGGCATCGAGACCTCTTGCGCCAGTCGAATGGTCATCAGGTTCCGCGATTGTTCGATACCGGTTCTCAGGGGCGTCGGCCCATAGAACTTGTTCGACGAGTTCTTGGGACGCCACAGGCCCTGGGGCGTGTTCACCTCGATGGGCGCGTCAACCACGATCGTCGCAGGGCTGTACCCACTGTCCAGCGCCGCGGCATAGACAAACGGCTTGAAGCTCGACCCCGGCTGCCGCAAGGCCTGCGTTGCACGGTTGAACACCGAATCCTGATAGCTGAACCCGCCCTGCATCGCCAGCACCCGGCCCGAGTTCACGTCCATCGCCATGAAGCCACCCTGTACTTCGGGCACTTGACGCAGCGACCATGTATCCGCGTCGGCCCCGGCGCGGACCAGAACAACGTCGCCCAGTTTCAGGTTGTCGGCAAAGCTGCCTTTCATCCACTTGATGTCGGATCGCGGAACGCGCCCGTCGGCTGGTCCATCCTCGATACCAACGACCAGTGTCTGGTCGCCAATGTCCCGCACCACGGCGGGATGCCAGCGTCCGCCCAGATCGACATCACGCGGCACCTCGGTCGCCGACAAGGCGCTCCGCCATGCCTCTTCGTCTGCCAGCAACGCGACATCGACCGTCTTGCCGGTGCCGCGCCATTTGCCGCGCTGCCGGTCATAGTCTTCCAATGCCTTGCGCAAGGCCTTGGCCGCCTCGACCTGCATCTCTTCGTCGATCGAGGCCCGGACGGTAAACCCACCGGTAAAGAACTCCCCCTCGCCAAAATCCTCGCTCAATTGGCGTCGGATCTCGTCGGTGAAGTAGTCGCGCGGCGGAAGCGCGGTACGGAAGCTCTCGAAATCGCCATTCTGCACCGAACGCAGCGGCTGCTCACGCTCAATCTCATATGTCGCCTTGTCGATATACCCGTTCTCGCGCATCTCGCGCAGGACATAGTTGCGCCGGTCCAGCAGGCGCTGTTTTTCACGTACCGGGTGATAGTCGGACGGCGCCTTGGGCATGGCGGCCAAGGTGGCCGCCTCATGCGGGGCCAACTCGCTGAGCGTCTTGTTGAAATAGGTCTGCGCGGCGGCGGTTACACCGTAAGAGTTCTGCCCGAGGAAGATCTCGTTCATGTAAAGCTCGAGGATCTGCTCCTTGTTCAGCGTCTGCTCCAGCCTTGCGGCAAGAATGATCTCCTTGATCTTGCGCTCTGCCTTGCGATCGCCGGACAAGAGGAAGTTCTTCATCACCTGCTGGGTGATGGTCGACGCGCCGCGCACGTTGCTCCCGCGCGATCGGACCGCTTCGATACCGGCGGCGGCAATGCCGCGGATGTCATAGCCCTGGTGGGTGTAGAAATTCTTGTCCTCTGCCGAGATGAACGCCTGCTTGACCAGATCGGGGATCTCGCCCGACGGCGTGAACAGCCGCCGTTCCTTGGCAAACTCATCGATCAGATGCCCCTCGCCCGAATAGATCCGGCTGATCGTCGGCGGCTTGTATTCGGCCAGCGATTCATGGCTGGGCAGATCCCGGCCATACATCCAGAACACACCCCCGATGGTCAGGGCCACCATGAAGACGCCCAGGGTGACGAGGCTGAAAATCGCCCCGAAGAAGGAGAGGATGAAACGGATCACGTGGCTGCCCTTGTAGTGCGGTAACGCCTATATAAGCACCCGCGCGGCAAGGGTCAAAACCGGAGAGCAGAATTCGGCTCAAACCCGACGCGACGTAGATACCGGCATGAGATTGGGGCAACTCGCATCCGCGCGGAACCGCCAGACGGTTACTGCCGCACCAGCGACCGGCTTTCCAGATCCGCCTTGCGCCAGTTTACCAATCCGTTGCGGATACCGGCCGCCATGGCGGCACGCCATTGCGGATCCTGCAAGTTCTTGAGGTCCCGTGGGCTAGACAGAAATCCGATTTCGACCAGGACCGAGGGGATATCGGCCGCTTTCAGCACCGAAAAGGAGGCCCCGCGCAGCGGTCGGCGGTTCATCGGTCCGCCCTGCTGGGTCATGCCATCGACCAGCGCCCGGGCCAGCGCCTCGGTGCGCGGCCGGGTCTCCTGACGGGCGAGATCCAGCAAGACATCCGTCACCCGGTCGTCGGCGTCGCTCAGATCGACACCGGCCAATAGATCGTCGCGGTCATGGCGTTCGGCCAGCTTGGCCGAGGCAATATCCGATGCCTCTTCGGCCAGAACATGCACGGTTGCGCCATGCGCCAGCCCCTCGCTCAGCGAATCGGCATGCAGCGAGATGAACACATCCGCCCCGGCCTCGTGCGCCAACGCGATGCGCCGCTCCAGCGATACAAATACATCCGCATCCCGGGTCAGGACCACTTCGAATCCGCCCGTGCGCAGCAACAGGTCCTGCACCTCGCGGGCAAAGCGCAGCATCAGCTCTTTTTCGACGACGCCCTCCACCTCGGCGCCCGGGTCGATACCGCCATGTCCGGGATCCAGCACCACCCGCACCGGCGCATCCGGTCCGCGTTCAGGCAAGGCCGGCAATTGCTCCGGCACTGGCAGATCCCAGCGCGGATCATGCGGCGCGCCGGCATTTGCCGCAAAGGCCGCCTCGTCCACGGGTTTCAGAACAATGGCCAGCCGCGCCCCACCGGTCACCGTATCGACGCTCATCGCCGCCTCGGCCACCGAATACGGCCGCGCCAGTTCCAGCACCATCCGCGACCATCCCGGCACATAGGTCCCGAACTGCGCCGAAACCACCCGGTCTTCGACCAATAGCGCCTCGGCGTTCAGTCCGGTCCAGTCGACCTCCTGGAAATCCAGCACCAGGCGCCGTGGCTCATCCAGCGTGAACAGGCGGAACGGCACCCCCTGGCTCAACGCCAAGTCCAGACGCAGCGCCCCCCGGGACACCTCGGCGATCCGGCTTTCCTCCGGGCGAATCCGGGCCAGACCGCTGAAATCCTGCGCCAGCGACGGAACAGCCAGCGCCCAAAACGCCGTGATGAGAATGATGATCCTGCTCATGTTCCCGGTCTTTGCGGAGTTGGCGCCAACAATAGCCACCTATCCCAGCGCTGCAAACGCCTAATCGGCCGATGCCCGCGTCGCCATGAATTGCGCCAGCCGCGCCAGCCCTTCCTCGATATCCGCCGTCGCCCGCGCATAAGAGAACCGCAGCGTACCGCTCCCCCGCTCCGGATCGAAATCGAGGCCTGGCGTCACCGCAACGCCTGCCTTCACCAGGATTTCGGCGGCAAAGGCGCGGCTGTCATCGGTCAGGTCCGAGACATCGGCATAGACGTAGAACGCCCCATCGGGTGGCGCGATCCGGGTGAACCCGGCCTTTGGCAGCCCCTCCAGCATCAGCTTTCGGTTTGTCTTGTAAACCTTTAAGTTCGCTTGCAATTCCTCTTCGCACTCCATCGCCGCAAGGGCCGCAACCTGGCTGGCATGCGGGGCGCAGATGAACATGTTCTGCGCGATGCGTTCGACCACGCGCACCTGATCCTCGGGCACCACCATCCAGCCCACGCGCCAGCCAGTCATCGAGAAGTATTTCGAAAACGAGTTGATCACATAACATTCATCGGTCAGCTCCAGCGCCGTCACCGCCTTGGCCTCGTATTCAAGGCCATGATAGATCTCGTCGCTGATGAAACTCGCGCCCTGTCCCTGTGCCGCGTCGATCAGCGCACCCATAGCCGCACGGTCCAGCATCGTACCGCTGGGATTTGCGGGCGAGGCAACCAGCAGCCCGGCCAAATCCATTCCGTCAAAGTCGGCGGGCACCGGTTGGAGCCGATTTTCCAGTGCCGTCGGCAAGTCCACCGGCACCAGGCCCAGTGCCCGCAGGATCTGCCGATACGAAGGATAGCCCGGCGCCCCGATCCCGACCCGGTCACCGCTATCGAAGAGCGCGGTAAAGGCAAGCAAAAATCCGCCGGAGGAACCCGGTGTCACCACCACCCGCTCGGGGTTCAGATCGACCCCGTACCAGTCGCCGTAAAGCTGCGCGATGCGGCGCCTTAGCGCTGGCAATCCAAGTGAAACGGTATAGCCTAAAGCATCCGTTTTCAGAGACTTTTCAAGAGCTTCCATGGCTCCCTTGGGCGCGCCCGTACCGGGTTGGCCAACCTCCATATGGATGATCCGGCGACCACCTTCCTCGGCCTTGCGGGCGGCCTCCATCACATCCATCACAATGAAGGGATCGACAGTGGATCGGCTTGAGTTTCTCACGACGTTCTCCCATGGTGCGGCCATGGCTTTTGAACGCGTATTCCGGCTGGCGTCAATCCCGGCCCTTGTTCTGCTGTCCGCGATCTATCTGTTCGCGGCCAGTTCCGCCTCGGCCATCACCCTGCTGCGCGACCCCGATATCGAAAACGGACTTGAGGAGCTTGCCTTTCCCATCCTGCGCGCAGCCGGGCTGAACCCGCGTCGGGTCAAGCTCCTGGTTGTCGATGACAGTTCGCTCAACGCCTTTGTGATCGACCACAACGCAATCTTCATCCACTCGGGCCTGATCGAAAAGGTCCAGCGCGCCGACGTATTGCAGGCCGTCATCGCGCATGAGGCCGCGCATATCGCTAACGGCCATATCGCCCGCCGCATCGGCAATCTGGAAAACGCCCAAACCTTGTCCAAACTGGGCTTTGCCCTGTCCCTGCTAGCTGCCGCAGCCGGGGGCGGCGACGCCGCGGCAGGGATTGCCGCCGGTACCCAAACCTCGGCCCTGCGCGGGTTTTTGAAACATACGCGGGCCGAGGAATCGGCCGCAGACAACTCGGCCGCCAGTTATCTGCGCTGGTCCGATATCCCGCTTCAGGGGCTGGTCGACCTGCACCGCACCTTTGCCGGGCAAGAGTTGCTGAGCGTCGAGCGTCAGGACCCCTATATGCAGTCCCACCCGCTGACCCGCGACCGCATCCGTAACGCCGAGGCCTTTCTTGAAAGCTATGGCAGCACGGCCCCAGACAATCCCAACGCGGAATACTGGTTCGCCCGCGTGCGCGGCAAGATCTCGGCCTTTTCGCGCAGCTCGAAATGGACCCTGGGTCGCGCCGCAGAGGAACCGCACCGCGACATCCGCCTGATGCGCGAGGCAATCGCCTGGCACCGCGACCGCAACCTCTCTCGTGCCCGCAGCGCAATTGACGCCGCCATCGCCGAACGGCCAGACGATGCCTATTATGTCGAACTCAAAGGCCAAATCCTGATGGAGCACCGGCAGACGCAGGCGGCGGTTGCCACCTATAAGCAGGCGGTCGATCTTGCCCCCAACAACGCGCTGATTCTGGCCGGCTATGGCCGGGCGCTGCTCAGCGCCGGTCAGGACAAGGCCGCACTCGACGCGCTGGAACGCGCCCGGGCGCGCGAGTATCGCGATATCCGCATGTTACGTGATCTGGCGGTGGCCTATTCCAAACTCGGCAACGATGGTATGGCCTCTGTCGTGACCGCCGAACGCTACGCGCTTCAAGGCCGCCCCGAAGACGCACTTATTCACGCCAAGCGGGCCGTCGGCGCGCTGCCTACCGGCTCTCCCGGCTGGCAGCGGGCACAGGACGTCCTGCTTGCCTCGGAACGATCTGTAAAAAGGAAAAGATGATGTTTCGCACCCTCGCCACAACGGCGCTCGCCACCACGCTTCTTGCCGGACCCTCTCAGGCGCTGGACCTTAGCGCCATGTCGCCCGAAGAGCGCGCCGCTTTCGGCGCCCAGGTCCGCGAATACCTGCTGGAAAACCCCGAGGTGATCATCGAGGCGGTCAACATCCTCGAACAGCGGCAGGCCCAGGCCGAGGCGCAGCAGGATGTGCAACTGGTGGCGGCCAATTCGACCGAGATCTTCAACGACGGCTATTCGTGGGTCGGCGGCAACCCCGAGGGGGACATCACCCTGGTCGAGTTCATGGATTACCGCTGTGGCTATTGCCGCCGCGCCGTGCCCGAGGTTGCAAAGCTGTTGCAGGACGACGGCAACATCCGCTTTATCGTCAAAGAATTCCCGATTCTGGGCGAGGCATCCGTGCTGGCGTCGCGCTTTGCCATCGCCACGCTGATCGTTGCCGGAGACGAAGCCTATGGCCAGATCCACGATGCCCTAATGGAATTCACCGGCGACATCACCGAAGTGACACTGGCGCGGATCGGCGAAGGTCTGGCGCTGGATGTCGAAGCGATCAAGGCCGAGATGAACAGCGACGAGGTCACCCGGCGCATTACAGAGACCCGCGCGCTGGCGCAACGGCTCAACATTTCGGGAACGCCCTCGTTCGTTCTCGAAACCGAGATGCTGCGCGGCTTCCTGCCCGCCGACCAGATGCAACACGTGGTGGATGCCCTGCGCGAAGAGCGCAGCTGAGCCAAATCTAGGGGCGCGGCCCGCGCCCCATTTCCGCCGCGAAATGACCTCGGTTCAAGTGATCGGCATCACCGAGTTGTTAACCATTCCCGATGTATCACTGAGGGCATGGAACCGACATCACTTGCTCCCCTTGCGGGCCTTGTACCCGCCGCAGGTTTCTTCCTGCTCTGGTATCTGACCGCGCGCAAACTGCGCGGGTCGCTGCATCACCTCGACCAACAGGCAACACGCATACAGGACCTGCGCCGGTCGATGGAAAGCATGGACATCGAACTGGCGATGAAGGACGCGCGGATCGCGCGCCTGACCCGCGACCTGGTTCAAGCGCGCGGCGGCCTGCGCCCACCGCTGTCCCGGACCGGCTGATCCCTCACACCGGCCCCAGCCGTGCGCGGGTCCGAACGGGGGCGGCGCGTTACTCTGCCGCCTCGGCGGCAGAGGCAGCCTCGAGCGCGGCGGCCTTCTTCTCGACCTCTTCGACGATATGGTCGATCATCCGTTCGTTGGACATCTTGTGGCTGGCCTTGCCCGCCAGATAGACCATGCCCGAGCCGGCGCCGCCGCCGGTAAAGCCCACATCGGTCATCAACGCCTCGCCCGGGCCGTTCACCACACAGCCGATGATCGACAGGCTCATCGGCGTCTTGATATGCTCCAGCCGCTTTTCCAGCGCCTCGACCGTCCTGATCACGTCGAAGCCCTGCCGCGCGCAACTGGGGCACGAGATGATGTTGACGCCGCGATGCCGCAGTCCGAGGGACTTCAGGATCTCATAGCCGACCTTCACCTCTTCGACCGGATCGGCGCTCAGGCTGACGCGGATCGTGTCGCCGATCCCCATCCACAGCAGGTTACCCAGACCGATGGCCGATTTGATGGTTCCACTGACCAACCCGCCCGCCTCGGTAATCCCCAGGTGAATGGGGGCGTCGGTGGCCTCGGCAATTCCCTGATAGGCGGCGGCCGACAGGAACACGTCGCTGGCCTTCACGCTGATCTTGTACTCGTGGAAATCGTTGTCCTGCAGGATGCGGATATGCTCAAGCCCGCTTTCGACCATCGCCTCGGGGCACGGCTCGCCGTATTTCTCTAGCAGGTGCTTTTCCAGACTGCCGGCATTCACCCCGATCCGGATGGAACAGCCGTGATCGCGCGCCGCCTTGATCACCTCGCGCACCCGGTCCGGGCTGCCGATATTGCCGGGATTGATGCGCAGACAGGCCGCGCCCGCCTCGGCCGCCTCGATCCCCCGGCGATAGTGAAAATGGATATCGGCCACGATCGGCACCGGGCTTTCCCGCACGATCTCGCGCAGGGCACGCGCGCTGGCCTCGTCCGGGACCGAGACCCGCACGATATCCGCCCCCGCCTCGGCCGCCGCCTGCACCTGAGCCACGGTGGCGGCCACGTCGGTAGTCAGCGTGTTGGTCATGGTCTGGACCGAGATCGGCGCATCGCCCCCGACAGGCACGTTGCCCACCATGATCTGGCGCGATTTGCGGCGATAGACATTGCGCCATGGGCGCACGGGATTGTGGGACATGGGGCCAGCCTCCTGCATCTGGACGCGTTAGCCCCTAGATAGGCCCCTGCGTCAGCGGCGGCAATGGCGGATCAGTCGTTTGCGACCTGTTGCGACTGTGCGTTCTGCGCCTCGGCCACCAAAAGCTGGCGCAGGGCAAAGTTCTGTTCGGCCTCAAGATCGGCAACCGCAAACCGTTCGCCAACGGCATCCATGGACAGCTGCACGTTCTTGGTAACAGTTCCGCGCGCACCCACCGGACCGTAGTGGTCGCCATTCATCGCAAAATAGACCGCGCCCGACTCACCGACACGCAGGGTCGGCGGCTCTTCAGTCAACGGCACCTCATAGGTGCTCCCCTGTTCGACCGTTCCCAGGGTGCCTTCGAAAATCACGCTGCCATCGGCTGCGGTGACTCGCATCCAGGCCGGGCTGACGGCGACAATCTTCAACTTCGGTTCCAGTTCCTCGACCACCTGCGGCAACAGCGAATCCACCGCGCGCTGAGTCGCGCTCAGCTGAATTTCGGGCAATTGCGGCGTCACGAACAAACCGACAGAGTTTGGATCAAGCGATGCGATCGGCGCATCCCGCGCCACCAGCACCGGCACATCCAGAGCCTGCGGCCGATAGAGCCGATCCAGGGCTTCCACCGTCGGGCCACTCAGTGTTTCGTCCTCGCGCCCGGCGCTCTTCAGCGGGTCGAGATCCGTCAGCACCAGCGGCGCCTGATCGACTGGGGCCACCTGAACCTGTTGCACTTCCTTCAAAACCGACCACCCGCCATAGCCGATGGCGCCGATCAATGCGACCAAGACCAGCACCGATCCGATGGCACGCGGTTCGATCTGCGACAGCATGGATTCCCGGCCAGGTGCAAAGGGCGTGTTGGGCGTGATGAAGGGATCATTCGAAACGGTGCGGCGCGGCGCGGCGGGCGCCAACGCTTTTTTCACGCCCGAGGCCTGCGCCGACATGCCATGGGCCACTTCGAACCCGCTCTCTTTACAGAACTTGGCAAAACATTCCTCGGCATCCATGCCGAGATAGCGCGCGTAAGAGCGGACATAACCGGCGATGAACCCAGGCGTGTCAAAGGCCGACGGATCGCAATTCTCTATCGCAGCAATGTAGCTGGCTTTGATGCGCAATTCCCGCTGCACATCCAGCAGGGACTTGCCCAACGTGGCGCGTTCACCCCGCATGATATCGCCCAGTCGCAACTCAAAGTCGTCGAAGCCCATAGGTTTTTCAACCTGTGCTTCTTCCGACTTGCGCTGAAACCTGCGCCCGATCATGCCTGTCGCCCCATCGTATCTGCCGAGTGTTACCGGCAGCGCCGGAATCGTTCCCGCAACGATTCGCTCGCGCCTTTTGTTACCTCAACCGTAACACGAGGCAAAGGAATTGGACACCGAAGCGTGAGGTTATCCGGCCAATTCGGCACGATTCAGCGCACAATGCGCCCAGAGCGCGTCCATCGCGTGCACCAGCTTGTCCATCTCGTCCGGCCCGTGCACCGGCGACGGGGTGAACCGCAGCCGCTCGGTGCCGCGCGGCACGGTGGGAAAGTTGATGGGCTGCACGTAGATGCCGAAATCCTCCAGCAGCATGTCGCTCAGCTTCTTGGTATGCACCGGGTTGCCGACGATAACCGGCACGATATGGCTGCCATGGTCGATCAGCGGCAGGCCAAGCCCCTTGAGCCGCAGCTTCAGGATCCGCGCCTGGGTCTGATGCTGGTCGCGCAGCTCCTGCGCAACCTTCAGATACGCGACCGAGGCCGCCGCCCCCGCCGCGACCGCCGGCGGCAGCGAGGTGGTAAAGATGAAGCCCGGCGCATAAGACCTTATCGCATCGCACATTTTTGCGCTGGCGGCGATATATCCCCCCATCACGCCATAAGCCTTGGCAAGGGTGCCGTTGATGATGTCGATGCGGTGCGCCAGCCGGTCCCGCTCGGTCACGCCGCCGCCACGCGGCCCGTACATACCGACCGCATGCACCTCGTCGATATAGGTCAGCGCGCCGAACTCGTCGGCCAGGTCACAGATCTCTTCGATGGGGCCGAAATCGCCATCCATCGAGTAAACCGATTCAAAGGCAATCAGCTTGGGCGCCGCCGGATCGTCGGCGGCCAGCAGCTCGCGCAGATGCGCCACGTCGTTGTGGCGGAAGATACGCTTGGCCCCGCCATTGCGGCGCACGCCCTCGATCATCGAGGCATGGTTCAGCGAATCCGAATAGATGATCAGCCCCGGGAAAAGCTTGGGCAGGGTGCTCAGCGTCGCGTCATTGGCGATATAGGCCGAGGTGAACAGCAGCGCCGCTTCCTTGCCATGCAGGTCGGCCAGTTCCGCCTCCAGCCGCTTGTGATAGACCGTGGTCCCCGAGATGTTGCGCGTGCCGCCCGACCCGGCGCCAGTGGCGTCGATGGCCTCGTGCATCGCCTGCAACACAACCGGGTTCTGGCCCATGCCCAGATAATCGTTGCCGCACCAGACCGTGATCGGCCGCTTGCTGCCATCGGGGCGGGTCCAGACCGCGTGCGGAAAATTGCCCTTTTCCCGCTCGATATCGATAAAGGTCCGGTAGCGGCCTTCGTCATGCAGTTTCTGGATGGCGGCGTCGAGTTGCGCGATATGGTCCACCGGGTCCTCCATAGGTCATCCGGCCCGATGCCGGCAATTCTGGGTTCTGCGCCGCATTCACGGTCTTGAATGCATATCTTTGGCACATCATTTTTTCAACCGCCTACATCCTGCATCGGTGTCGCAGCCTTGATCTGGGTCAAATACCGCCGCAACCGGGTTGTCACAACCCGCCCTGCGTCGCTTCGTCTTCACAATGCGGCGCCGGGTGGATGCCGGTGTTTCCGATACACGTCGCGCCGCGCCCTCTGGACAGTGCCGGGCGCGCTGCTAGGCTCTCGCGCGAGCAAAAGACCTAGCAAAGGAAACCCCATGTCACTCGACGACGTTCTAGGCCGCATCGACGCGGACCTGCACACGGCCATCGACCGGCTGATGGAGCTGATCCGCATCCCCTCGATCTCCACCGATCCCACCTATGCCGCCGATTGCGACCGCGCCGCCGACTGGCTGGTCGCCGACCTGGCCAGCATCGGGATCGCCGCCGAAAAGCGTGTCACCCCTGGCCGTCCGATGGTGGTGGGCCATATCACGGCCGACCGTGCCGATGCCCCGCATGTGCTGTTCTACGGCCACTATGACGTACAGCCGGTCGACCCGCTGAACCTGTGGACCAGCCCGCCATTCGAGCCTGTAATCGAGGATACCGCCAACGGCAAGGTAATCCGCGGCCGTGGCGCGTCGGATGACAAGGGCCAGTTGATGACCTTTGTCGAGGCATGCCGCGCCTGGAAAGCGGTGCATGGTTCCCTGCCGTGCCGGATCACCTTCTTCTTCGAAGGCGAAGAGGAATCGGGCTCGCCCTCGCTGGTCCCCTTCCTCAAGGCGCATGCTGACGAGCTCAGGGCCGACATTGCGCTGGTCTGCGACACCTCGATGGTGGCGCGTGGCGTGCCGTCGATCGCGGCCCAGCTGCGCGGCATGCTCAAGGACGAGTTCACCATCGTCGGCCCCCGCATCGACCTGCATTCCGGCCATTACGGCGGCCCCGGCCTGAACCCGCTGCGCGAGCTGTCGCGCATCGTCACCTCGTTCTACGACCAGGACACCGGCCGCGTCGCGGTCGAAGGCTTCTACGAAGGCGTGCACGAGGTCCCCGCCGAACAACTGCGCCAGTGGCAGGACTGCGGCTTTGACGAACAGGACTACCTCACCTCGGTCGGCTATTCTCAGGCGCACGGGGAAAAGGCCTATTCCACCCTTGAACAGCAATGGGCGCGCCCGACGCTCGAGGTCAACGGTCTCTGGGGCGGCTACAACGGCGCCGGATCCAAGACCGTGATCCCCAGCCAGGCCCATTGCAAGATCACTTGCCGCCTGGTCGGCGACCAGGACCCCGACAAGCTGCGTATCGCGATCCGCAAACATGTCGAAGCCCGCCTCAGCCCCGACGCCAAGGTGATCTGGGACAACGATCTTGAAGGGTCCAAGGCCTCGGTGATGAACATCGCCCGCCCCGAGATGGAGGCGGCCCGCAGCGCGCTTTCCGACGAATGGGGCCGCGAGGCGGTGTTCACCGGCATGGGCGGCTCGATCCCGGTGGTCGGCTTCTTCAAGTCGATCCTGGGCCTCGATTCGATGCTGGTGGGCTATGCCAACGAAGACGACGCGATCCACTCGCCGAACGAGAAATACGACGTCCAGAGCTTCCACAAGGGTATCCGCTCCTGGGCGCGCATTCTTGATGCGCTGACGGCGAAGTAAACGACCATCGGCCGGGCCTCAGGCCCGGTCGGCCCCGGCAAACCGGTCGGGCAGCTTGTAAAGCTCCTCGTATTCCGGCCGATGGAAATGCCACAGGCCATCGCCGCGCTGTTCCCAGGTGGCGTGCATCACCTGGCGCACATGCTCCAGATCGAAACTCTCATCCACCGGTCGCGCCTCGAAGGCCGAGAACACTTCGTCATCGTTGCGCCCATCGGCGAACCATTTCGGGTTGGTGCGCACGGCGCCTCCGGCGGCCACTTCCTTCTGCTTCTCGATAAAGGCGTTCCGGCGATTCAGTGTTTCCACATACAGCCCATAGTCGCAATACTTCATGTGGAACATGTACAAGAACTCGGGCATGTTCAGCTTTTCATATTCGGCATAATGCCCGCCACGCCCGATCTTGCCGGGGCGCGAGACGATACAGGGCTTGGCATAATGGAGCGCCACCTGCGCATGCAGGCGCGGCCCCAGAATACCGTCGCCGATATCCTCCTTTTCCCGGTCGCGCAGATGCACGATCTCAAGCCCCATCGCGGTATAGACCGTTCGCCCCGGCGCCTTGTCCAACCAGGTACGCAGGTTCATGCCCGTCGCCGGATCAACCACCACAAATTCATCCACGTCGCAGACCAGCACGTGCTTGTACCACTGGCGCAGCGCGTTCTTCAGGTAATTCTTGGTGCGCCAGTGCAGCATGGTAAACTGGCTGGTCTCGATCGCAGGCACCGGAAAGATATTGCAGCCCTGCGCCAGTTCGCGCACCAGCGGCTCGTCCCCGTGGCTGATGATATACAGGTTGTTGCGGCCAAAAAGCCCGCCGTAATACTGCACAAACCGCGTTAGAAAATAGGCATCGTCCCGACAGATCGTCAAAACCGCCGTATTCGCATCCACCTTCACCTGAAACACCCCTGCCCGTTTTCCTAGGCGATACAGGAAAGCGCGCCGCACCGGCAAGAGGGGGCAGGGCACAGAGCAGGTATTACCCGGAAATGCATCGAACTGTGGGAGAAGTGGCGCGGTTGACGGGGCTCGAACCCGCGACCCCCGGCGTGACAGGCCGGTACTCTAACCGACTGAGCTACAACCGCGCATCTATGTCGCCCTCCGGGCCGGTCCAGTTCCCCTGGAAAGGTCAGGCAGTGGCGCGGTTGACGGGGCTCGAACCCGCGACCCCCGGCGTGACAGGCCGGTACTCTAACCGACTGAGCTACAACC
>NZ_JAOWLB010000007.1 GCF_025751555.1 Ruegeria aquimaris | reverse complement strand
AACCATGGAAAGCTTCCTGGGTTTCATCGACATTACCTCCATCCGGCTTTGGCTCAGACATTTGTCAACATGACCTAGCCTCACAGTTAGGCGGCAAAGCGTCTACAAATCTAGGGGCACCTCAGTGGGTCGGTTTCTCTTTGCCGCTCATTGACGCATGGTCTCCATCCTGGTGCAGGGTATGTTGATCGTCTTACTGTCAGCGCTGCCTGTCGCATACGCTGTGCCAAGTATCAGCGGCGATCCGAGACGGACCGATCTGTTTCCATCGCCACGCGAACCTTGACGTCGGGACCATCAATCTTGCGTTTCGACATGTCCTGATCTCCGCGATGCTAAAGATGAACAGACGTCAGGTCGCAGCTTCCACCATCGGCTGATCTTCGGGAAGGGGCTCTGGTATCGACGATGCTGCCATGTCACGATTTCTCCACCCGAACACATTGGCTTTACGATGCCAGCAACAGTGATCCAGCGCACACTGCACAACTCTCCTCTTGCGGTATTACTCGGCGTCAACGTCTATCTGTGCTGGCAGCGTCGCTCCGCTGGCCCAGCTCTGATCCAATAATCCACGCCCTGTATCACGGGGCCACTGCCCGAGTTTCTGTCGACCGCGCCGGTCGGCTTCGTCTCTAACGATGTCAGGCTGTCATGTCCTCTGCCCGAAGCGAGATTCGCAGCGACCTGATCCGCCGTGTACTGAAACGGATGCCGCTTTTTGCCGGGCTGGGCGCGGGAGAGTTGGCCGCGCTGGCCCGACAATGCGATCTGCGCGCCTATGACAAGGCGCAGATGGTCTATGCCGAGGGCGAAGCGGCGCGCTCGGCATATGTCATAATGTATGGGCAGATCGACTCGATCTGGTACGACAAAACCGGGCGCGAGGTGATCTTTGAGACCCGCACGCGCTATGACCTGCTGGGCCTGCATGAAGTGGCCGATGGCCGGGGGCGCCCGGCGACCTGTGTCTGCGCGAGCCGCGCGGCACTGGTACATATCCCGCCCGGGGCAAGTCGCCGCCTGCTGGATCATGCAGGGATACAGGCGGCGCTGGCGCGCAGCATGCGGGACGAATTGCACAACCTGCGCGACAGTTATCGCCGCGCAGTGCTTTTCGATCTGGAAACCAGACTGGCCCACTACCTTCTGGCGCAGGCCGGTCCCGGTCGCTCGCGACCGCATCAGCTGCGCATCGAGGAGAACCAGTTGCGCATCGCGGCCAAGGTGCAGGCAAGTCGTACACGGGTGAACACGACCATCAGAAAATGGCGCGAATCCGGCGACATAGCGGTCAAGGACGGGGCGATCCTGCTGGACCGGACCTCGGGCCTGTGGGACCGGTTCGGACCGGATCAGAGTTAGAACCGCACCCAAACCAAGCGATGCGCCGGTGCTGTTACGCGCGTAACAGACAGACGTGCGGACAGGGTCAAAGCTGAGTTCATGCAACCCTAGGGGGGAATCAGCATGAACCAGTACAGTACGATCACCGGCACGTTTCACGCCATCCAGACGCCCGAGGAGTTCGGCCGGGCCTGGCGCCAGCACTATCCCGAACTTATGCGCCGCGCCTGCCGACTGGCGCAGGGCAACCCGGTTCTGGGCGAGGCCTTTCTGGCCCGCACAACCCTGCGCATCCTGGAATACCTGCGCAGTTCGAACCAGCCGATCGACAATTTCCAGGCCTTTTTTGCGGTCTCGCTGCGCAACACCGCTCAGGATCACTGGCGCCGCTACCGGCGCGACATGTCGATCATGGCCGAGCTTGGCTTTCACCAGGCCCACGCCGAGGATCCGGACGCCACCCTGCGCCGGGTGATCGCACGCCAGAATCTGGACACGCTCTGTGCCGCGCTGGCGCGGATGTCGCCCGAACAGGCGCGGCTGGTGCGGCTGCGAGTCTTCGAAGATCTGCCCTATGGCGAAATCGCGCGGCAGCTGCACATCTCCGAGCCGCTGGCCCGCAAGCGGATGCAGGTCGCCCGCAATGCGCTGCGTCAACAGATTGCCGCGGGAAAATCCTGTTTGTCGCGTCACGAACCCGGATTTGCCGCGTCTATTCCCGCAAAAGCACATCAATCCCTAGGAGGCACCCATGGCCAATGACGGTTCCGGCACGCCGGTGAATTCACAGATCACCGACGCGGTGACCCAGAGCAATGTCGAGGTCGTCGCGATCTCTCCCGCACAGTCGATGGGGATGCTCTATCAGATGGCGACCCATTCGGCGGGCCTGTCCCTGCAGAACTCGGTCTCAAGCCAGCAGAACCTCAACCAGATCGCCAATGCGGTGGTCGCGACCGCAGTGCGCGAGATCCTCAGCATCGGCGGCGGTGGTGGTGGTGGTGGTGGCACGGGCGGCGGCAAGCCCAAGAGCGATTGATGAGAGCTTTGGCAGATGTGGTCGTTTCTGGAGAAAATCATGTCCAAAAAGACACCTGAAGGCACAGAGCCTGTGGACCCGGCCGCACAGCTGGAAGAGGCAATTTCCGAGGTCGGGCACGAGATCCTTGCTAGTGTCGAGGGCAAGGCCGAAGGCGCCATCGAAACGGCCACAACCAAGGCCGAAGCCAAGATCGCGTCAGTCGAGGATGAGATCACCAAGGGAGAGGCCCAGGCCATGACCGAAGCGGCACTGCCGCCATCGACACGTCAGGCCTATCGGGCGCTCGCATTTGGCGCGCCACCCGCCACTCCGGCGGCGGGCGATGCGGGTGGGCCGCCCATCGGCCCGGTGCCCAAGGGCCCGTCCGATACCTCGGCGCTGGATCCGGCGGTGGTGCAATCAGTGGAATTCCAGAACCAGGAGATCAAGGATTACGCCCCTACAATGATCGTGACGCCGCCCGATCAGATGATAGGGCAGGCGGCCGGGCTCGCCGCACAATCTGCGGCGCAGTATTTCGACAGCGTGACCAAGCTGGTGATGGCCAGCCAGTCGGTCATGCTCAAGAAGATGTCCGAGGATCTGGTGGCGGGCAACATCGCCACAGCCGCCGAAGACGGGCTGATCATCGCCGAAACCGAATTGCTGTTGGCCGGTGCCATGGCCGTGGCCGCCGCGGGCGGCGCGATGGAGGCCGCCTCGGCCAGTTTTGGCATCTCGAAAATCAACGAAAGCGTACAGGCCCGCCAGGCGCAGGCCCGCAAATGAACCGCATGTCAGAGCGAGGTTGACCCATGCCACTTGTTCCCCAACCACAGAATGCCCGCTGGCTGACCGGCGATGCCGTCGAAGGCGCAAAGGGGCTGATCCGCGAGACCGACGCCAGCTATCTGATCCAGATCCTGCTGCGCGCCTTTGGCAATGGCGGTCCGATGGAGGCAGTGGCCGCCACCTTGCAGACCCTGTGCGATCAGGCCCGCAGCACCGTCGCCCAGCAGAACATCAATGCGCCGCTGACGGTGGGCGGGCAGTCGATCTGGTCGGGCTATGACCCGGGCGGGCGTGGTGAGTTCGAGTTCAACATCCGGTTGTTGGCCACGCTGCATGTGCGGGCCAACAACACCCTGTCCAATCCGCTGGCCATCGGCGATGTGTGCCGCGCCTGCGCGGACATGATCTCGGCCGCGCCGAACCATCCCAATACCGCTCCCGGCCTGGCGCCCATTGCGCAGTTCTTGCATGACTTGCAGAACGCGCAGGCCTTTAACAAGACCACCAACCGGGTGCGGGTGAAGCGGCGCGATATCCTCGACCAGATGCCCGGCGTCGGCGGCACCCAGTGGTATCTGCCGCCCGAGGATGTGCTGGGCAACATTGACCGGCTGCTGGGATATTACGAGACTGGCGATATCTCGGGCACCACCACCGACGGGCTGGGGGTGCTGGCAATGCTGTCCACGGTGAACGTCGCCGCGATCGGCACGCTTGACCAGATCAAGCAGCAACTGGCCGCCATGGTCAACAACGGGCTCGCCTTTACCAGCTTTGCCGGGATGGTGGTGCAGATGCATCATTCGCTGCCCGAATGCATGATGGCGCTCAACCTGATGCCACGCGATCTGGGGGTCGGCAACTCGGCGATCACGCAGATCTACTCGCCCTTCCTGACCAATACCGGTTTGGGCGAAATCAACAACGTCTACACCGAATGGCGACAGGCGCGTTATACGGCGTTGGGCGGTGCCGGCCAGGTTCCGGCCAATGTCACGCAGATGCTGATTGTGGTGCAGGACATCTTTCAGATGCCGAACCGCGCCACAGCAACGCATGAGGTGGCGCTGATCCTGCCGGTGACCGCGCAGGACATGACGAACAACGCCTATGTGTTCGGCCTCAACTTCTACAACCGGATCGTCGCAGCGCTCAACACTGCAAACCCAGGCCCCGCGATCACGCTGGAGAAACTGTCAACCGCCGTATTCGACCAATGGTTCGGCCCCGATTTCGATCCGGCCATCGTGAACCCGCAATTCGGCCAAGGCGTGGTGGAGAGTGTTCAGCGTGGCATGGCGCTGCCGCCCAACCTGCTGCAAAACGCCGATCACTATCGCCAGATCGCCGCCCCCTTTGTCGGGCAGGCCGAGTATGGCCAGGTTGAGCCGGCACAAGTCGGCAACCTGAACTGACGGATGTGCGGCGCCCGCGTCACGAACTGCTGCGCCGCGCGTCTTCCTAGTAACACACCCTGAGGCGCTGGAGAGAGCCATGTATGAGGAAATCGAATTTCTGCGCAGCCGGACCGATGAATTGCTGGTTCAGGTGCTGTCTCAATGGAGCGCAAGCGTGATGTCGAGCCGCGACCGGGGCCTGCCGCCCTATAGCAGCCTGGCGGCCGATCTGGCGGCGGCGCGCGACCGGCTGGCCGAGGCCGCCCAGGCAGCGGCCAGGTTGGACGGCTGGGACTATGCCCCTGAGTGCGACGAAGTGAGCGGCGAAGAGCGGGTTGAGATGGATGTCGAAACCCGAGAAGTCAAATCATCCACCGTCCGCAAGGGTGGTCGCAAATGAGCGGATTTGCCGAAGAGTTGCCCCGCCTGCTGGCGGTGGGCCGCAATTGGGTCGGGCGCGAGCTGCACGAGGACGAGGTGATCGGCCTGGTGAACTGGCTCAAGTCCGAAACCGCCCATAACCCCGCTGCCGCAGGTCAGATTGATCGCGGGCTGGCCGCCGCCTCGTCGGTGATCGCCCAGGGCCGTCAGGCCGCCGAGGGCGCCATCGCCGATGCGTTCCGCTCGGTGCGCGGCGCGCCGCCACAGCCCCATGCACCGGGGCAGGCGCCACCGCCCTCGCTGCATGAGCGGGTAACGCGCACCGAACAGCGGGTGCTGGAACAGGTGCTGAAATCGGGGGTCGCGGGCGAGGCCCGGATCGACCCGGCGATGGAGGCGCAATTCGCCCAGCTGGCCCAGCATCTGGCCAATCTGATCGAGACCGAGGTGGTGCGCCAGGTCGAACTGCGCATGGTCGAGTTCGACGCCCGCACCGGCGCCCGGATGGAGACCCAGAGCGCCCAGGTGGTCGAGCTGTGCAACCAGCTCTCGGCCGAGATCCGTCAGCAGCTGGCCCGCGACCTGCGCGCCGAAACCGCCCAGCGTTCGGAACGCCCCGTTCCGCAGAAAAAGAGCTAACCCGTTTTCACAAAACGGATTTCGCCGCGTCAATATCGGTAAGACCCCAACCGCAAAGGAGCACTCCGAATGCCTTACAACACCGCAGTAAACTCTCAGATCACGGACGCGGTGACCCAGTCCAACGTCCAGGTGGTCGCTCAGGCGCCCGCGATGGCGATGGGTTCGGTCTATCAGTCGATGGCCCATTCGACCGGCATCCTGCTGCAGAACTCGGTCGCCGCCGCCCAGCAGCAAAGCGCGCTGAGCCAGGCCGCCGCCAACCAGGGCGTCATGCAGATCTACTCGCTGGACACCACCGCTGCGGCGGGGGCCAGTGAAAAGATCGGACAGGTGGGCACGCCGGACCAGATGTCCAGCCTGCTGGCGGTCCTCAACTCGTTCGGCGGCTGATCCGGCGAACCCCTCTTCAATAAACCCAGTGCCAAACAAGGAGACAGATCATGACTTGGCCGACAGCAGTAAATGACCAGATCACCGACGCGGTAACCCAGTCCAACGTCAAGGTCGTGGGCGAAGCGCCCGCGATGGCGATGGGCACGGTCTATCAGACCATGGCCCATTCGACCGGCATCCTGTTCGAAAACGCGGTGGCCGCCGCGCAGCAGCAGAACGCGCTGAGCCAGGCCGCCTCGAACCAGGGTGTGATGCAGATCTATTCGCTGGATACCACCGCGACAGCGGGAGCCAGCGAGAAGATCGGCCAGACCGGCGTCGCCGACAACCTGACCAGCCTGCTGACCGTGCTGAACGCGTTCAAACGCCCACAGCAGCCCGGCGGTATCTGATCCCGCCACATGCACCGGGAGAGCGGGGCGTGCTGTGTAGCGCGCCCCGTTTTCGTTGTTCGGATCAGTCGATGACGATGGTGGTGTCATCCTTGGCCAAATCCACCATGACGACGGCTTGGGAGCGACACTTCTACTTCGCTCATGGGTGACATTTTAGCTTTGCGGCTACAATCCAAAGACGCGTAATTTGGATTATGTAAAGAATATCCCGGTAAGTATCGTGGAGCTCAAAATTCACATCATTTCGAAAAAACAATCAGCTTGCGGCGGTATCGCTTTGATGTGGGAAAACGACACGAACCGACTCTTCCTTGAAGTCTCCAAAACCTTTCGACCAGATTCGACCAGGCCAATGGATATCGACCATCCCGGCTTTTGGGCGATAGGCCGCAGTGTAAAGCGTCCCAAAACCAGCCGAAAACGCTGTTGAGTACAACGGAGGTTTCAAAAAGGTTGCGATGAACTTTTCCTGCGTTTCAGGATGTAGGGTCAGGCGTTGCAAGAGATACCGTTCTCTTTCGACCGTGGCAGTGAACCTGGCGTGGCTCGACCACTCCACGCGTTCCTGGTGGTTTGTGGCAACGGCTGAATGCGTCAACAATGTTGGTCTATCCGGAGCGAGGAAGGCTGTGAGATAGTTTCGCTCGGCATCCAAAACAGTAACATTGTAACTCATGTGCGAGGGAATGCGTTTGAGAGCCTGCCCGGCCTCCTCGGCGGTGCTGCAGGTTTGCAGGATGTAGCGTAGGATCAAAGGGACGCCAAAGCCGACACCTACCGCCTGCCGACCCCCAAACGTCAACGAGGCCGTCAAACCCTGATCGTTCATGCCATCGACCAGCCCGAACAAACCATCAGATGTTCCGATGACACCTCGGCCATTCCAGTTTGTCTTCAGCAGAACAGCATCAAACGCGTTCTTGTCATAATCGTAGTTTCGAACAAGAAGCGGCTCGTCGCCTTGCCAGATCGCCTGGCTGCACCCCGCCAGATAACGGGGTGGGCAGTAGAAACTCAGGAACCGAGCTTCGACGTCACCACCACCGACCAACTCGCAAAGCTCGTCATAAAGCCCAAGAATTTCAGGCATATGCATTCGAACGGCCTGACGGCACTCAAGGTAAGTCGGCCTGCCGGAAAGCCCTTCCCGCCGCCACCATTTTGAATAGGCAGGCCAATACATGGCGAACTGGTGCGCCCAGCGTGGCCCGGGCGACGCCTCGGCGATAGATCGAAATTCTACTGTCATGACCCATACATATCCCAAGCCCGCCCACGTACAAGCTGCTCCACCGAACGCCCGGTGAAGCACAAAGCTGACCTCTAACAAATGCCGATTGCCGTTGATCTCGGCCGATCAGGCGCGCCAGCGTATCCCTTTCCCACCGCACGCGAAGGCACGATCAAGACCGGTCGAACAGAGCCAAAACGCGACTACATGATCTTGAACGCGGGGTCCTCGAATGCCTGCGCCGAAGGAAGCGGGCGCGCCGAATACGCGTTCTTTATCCCATTGATCCAGTTCTTGGATTTTTCGGTCAACGCAAAGCCTTTGGTCATCGATCGCCCACGCGTCACCAGGATTCCAAGGTCCGCGCCCTCGTAACGGTAATCACCGACGTTGGAAATGCGCAGGAAAAAGGCCTCATCTTCGCTTTCAACTGCTCGGCGATGATAGTCAAACCGATCAAAGACCACCCGCCCATCCGGCGTCATCTTGTAGATGCCCGATTTCGGCGCGTGGGTGATGATATCGACGCTGTCCTCGGTGTGCTTGATGACCATCTGTGACCAGCTGTCGATCATATCAGGGTCGGCCCAACGCGCGTTCAGCTCTTCAACATCCAGCTTGAAGGGCTTTTTCGAGAATTCGAGCAAGTGGAACAGGAACAGCGGTGCGTCCGCATGGGCAAAGGCGGCGTGGTTGGTCATCGAAGATGCACCGGTGATCCGGGGATTGAGCTCACCCAGCCAAATGTCGCCAGTCTTTTTATCGATCAGGAAGTCCAGCTCGAAATATCCCCGATAACCTTCCTTGCGAAGTTGCTCACCGAATTTGAATGTCAGTTCACGCGCCTTTTGGCGTGTCTTCGGCGGGAAGGCGGTCGAGAAGATCTCGTTCCCGCACCAGCCGCCCCTGTAGGGCGTGAGTTCGTTGAACCCGACAAGTTCTGTCATCAGCGGCCCGACGATCGTGCCTTCGCTCGTGGCACATGCCTCG
Organism: Ruegeria aquimaris; assembly: GCF_025751555.1. Lineage (GTDB taxonomy): Bacteria > Pseudomonadota > Alphaproteobacteria > Rhodobacterales > Rhodobacteraceae > Ruegeria_B > Ruegeria_B aquimaris. The sequence continues at coordinate 195,247 of NZ_JAOWLB010000007.1, read as the reverse complement.
ATCGCCGATCCCCGGCAATCGATCCGCTTCATGATCTTGATCTCGCCTTCGCCGATGATTTCGTGCTCGTGCTTACGGAAATCCGCCTCAGACTTGATAAAGAAGGTCGTGTGGCCGCTATCACCGAAGGCCGATTGTAGCACCAGGTCGTGCCCAATCCCTGCCTTTTCGCAGACCTCGCGCAACTGCTCGTAGCTGGTGACCTCGCTGAGCACATTGGGCACCGAAGGCACGCCCGCCTTGTTGCCGACGCGAACGGTCTCGATCTTGTTGTCCATCGACTGACGCAGCTTGGCCTTGGGGAACCAAACCTCGCCCCCAAGTTCCTTCACAAGTTCCTCGGTCTTTTCGTCAAACATAAGGAAGACGAATTTGGGTTTTCCGCCCCGCGACTTGACGTAGTCGATAACCTCTTTGTGTTGCAGCAGATAGTTGTTGATGTCCTCGATGGACTGAAATTCATCATGCGGCAGTTCCGAAGGGCACAGCACGTTGGGATGACGGCCATCAAAGCAATCCATGTAGCAGATGTATTTGAAGTTCTTCACCCATTCATCGAGCCCGAGCAGGTTGAAGTTGGTCGCAGAGACGAAGTAGATCGGGTCCCGATTTGTATGAAAGAAACGCCGGATCTCGGAGATGTTGTTTAGGGTTTTCTTTGGCATGTCGTCCTCTCTACATCTTTCTCTTTGATTGTTTCTTCAGGGCGGCTTCGGTGAATACCCGTAAACCTAGATCCGGCCGGAAACCGTGAATCTCGCTAACATCCAACGCGCGCATGAATGACAGGATTTCCGGGCTGATGACCTGACCCGGCACAAGGATTGGGAACCCTGGGGGATAAGGAATGATGAAGGAGGCCGAAACCATCTCCTCCCCTGCTTCAAGCCGCGCCATCAACGCATCGTCGAGATCGAAATAATCGCAGTTATCCTCGTTGTAGGCGAGGAAAAACGCCGAACGAATATCGCCTTCCGGCGTTTCATGGCCTGTTCGGAACGCATCATGAAAACGACTGAAATCAGGAAGCGGAGGAACATGCTCGACCAATGCAGCGACACGCTTCTCGAATGACCGTCGCTCCATCTTTGAAGCATCATCGAGAAGGTCATCAAGCTCTTTGGCAACCTCGACAAGTACTTCGATAAGGTAGGCGACCGACGACCGTGTTGTGCCAATATTGGTCATGAACAGGACCGAGTTGCGCGAGGTCTTGTTGATCTGGATCCCGTATTTGTCCATCAGGATCTTGGTCTTGAAGGTATCGCCATCCCAACCGGTTCCACCTACGGCAAGAGTCACACGGGTCGGGTCCAAAACAAATTCATCCTGCGCCCAGATCTCCCACTTGTCGGACCAGCCTTCATGCACATCGTAGTATGTTTGAACTCCGCTTTCCCTGTATTCGTCAGGGATCATGTCGGACGGGGTAAGCACCTTGAAATACTTGCGCAGCAATGGGTGAGTCTGAACCGCGCGCCGAATTGCCATTGCGCTCTCGACCTGGCGTTGTACGAACTCAAACCCCTCCAGTTCAACCTGGCGTCGCCCGACATCCAGCGACGCGATGATCTGATAATTCGGCGAGGTCGAGGTGTGCGTCATATAAGCCTCGTGAAAAGCCTGCTCGACCTCACCTTTGAAGTCCATATCATTCACATGAATCATGGAGCCTTGCCTCAGGGACGTCAGCGTCTTGTGCGTTGATTGGGTCGAATATGCCCGGACGCGCGCGTCAGGTGGCGGTATCAGCCGCGTGTTCAGCCACGTTTCTTCATTTGCATCCTTAAGCTGTTCCTGTTGCGCTTCATATGCCGCTGCATGCGCTGCCTCCTGCAAGCGTTCGCGCAACGTGTTCGCAACCGACATGGCCGTTCTCTGCCGGTAAGCCGGGCTAAAGCGTGCAAACGCAAACCAGGCTTCATCCCAAAGGAAAATGAGATCCTTCTTGATGGCAAGACACTCTTCCATGACACGTTCGACGTTGTAGACGAGTCCATCGAAGGTACAGTTGGTCAAAAGTACCATGCGCACTTTGTCCAGCTTCCCCGCTGCCTTCAACTTTAGCAGTGTGTGTTTGATCTCATTGATCGGAACAGCTCCATACATGGAGTATTCGTGCAACGGGTAGCTGTCCATGTAGACCACATTCGCTCCCGCCAACACCATGCCATAATGGTGCGACTTGTGGCAGTCACGGTCGACCAGAACGATGTCGCCCGGTCGAACCAGCGCCTGCACGACGATCTTGTTGCAGGTCGACGTGCCGTTGGTGGCAAAGAATGTCTGTTTGGCCCCAAAGGCCCGGGCCGCCATGTCCTGCGCTTCCTTGATCGGACCGCGTGGTTCCAGAAGGCTGTCAAGACCACCTGAGGTGGCCGAGGTTTCCGCCAAAAAGATATTAGGGCCATAAAAGGCCCCCATGTCCTGGATCCAGTGCGACCGGCTGATCGATTTTCCCCGGCTGATCGGCATGGCGTGAAACACGCCGGTGGGCTGCTTCGAGTATTCTTTGAGCGCGGTGAAGAACGGCGTCTTATACCGACGATTGACACCTCGAAGGATGTTCAGGTGAAGTTCAAGAAAGTCTTCCTGATTGTAGAAAACGCGTCGGCACCGCCCCAGATCGAGGCCCGCTATGTCTTCAACGGACCGATCCGTGATCAGATAAGCATCGAGTTCGGGCCGGACCTTCGCAATCAGTCTACAGGCTTCGGGGCCGTATTCGTAAGGTTGCAGCGCATCAACATCTTCGTCCTGATTCAAGCGGTGCAGATACTGTTCGATGATCGGCAGGACATTTTTTGATTTCAGGACCAGCCCCGGCCGAACAATGACCGCTTGTACATTGTAATTGAACAGGATGCCCATCAGCGCATCTTCGAGGCTCGGGACGATCACAGGCTCGTAGATGAACGGGTCTTCGGGACGTCGCATGCGGTGCAGATTGTTGCGCAAGAACCTCTCTTGGTGCTCATTGACATTGTCGACGATCAGAACTTCGAAATATGGACGTCCCAGGGCCCGATCTTCCGGAGCCAGAGCGCTTTCGTCTTCGTAGTCTTCATTGTCAGCTTCGTCGCCACCTATTGGAATCGTTCGCCGACGATAGGCGCCCGAGGTCAGTGCTCGGGCGACGCGTCGCACAGAAATTGACAGGTCCTCAATACTGCGCTGTTCCAACAATCTCTGAAGATGCTCAAACGCCCGGATACCCGGGAAGGCCCAATAGAGTTCTATCGGAGCAAGGGCTTCGAACAAGGCCTCTGCCGTCTTGAGCAATCTGCCACCCTGCCGCCCTTCGACACCATGAACCAGCATGGACTCTGCGGTTTCCCGCAGCGCACTCCAGCGATCTGCGCGCAACTGCGTCGCGCTGAAGTAATCGCTGACCGACGGCAGTTTCGTTCCATGCTGCTGTATTTTCATGTTTTCTCCTCCCTTGCCCGGTCACTCGGCAACTTGTGCCGAGGCCAGGCTCTAGTCTGTACCTGTCTTGCCTCTGAACATTGAGATTCCTGGCACAGCATTTTTTAGCTGTTCGTTGAGGCCAAGAGCCGTTCTGGGATCATTCACACCCACACCAGCGCGCGAGCCTTGTCTGGGGACTTCTAACGGTCCGAGTGTGTCCAGATAGCTTCCGGCACCTGACGTACGATCATAAATCGGGAAATCCGCCTCCCGATCCCGGAAGCTCTTGAGCACCTGCCCCAATCCTTTGATCCCGGTTTCCCGCTGGCGTCTCACCATGTCGAGGTCGATTTCGATCGGGAAAATATCTTCCTGCCCCGCAGACTGGTGAAGAACCGTTGCTGCGGGATCGACAACCAGAGATCTGCCGACACCGCCTGCTGCCAGTCCGTTCACATCAAAAACGTAGCATTGAAACTGCGCAGCCGTCGCCCTTGCGATGGCGATCTCGGCATCCCGATCAGTCGTTCCCGTCAAGACTGGATGCAGCAACACCTCCACACCTTGACTGGTCAGCTGCCGCGTCGTTTCCGGAAACCAGATATCGTAGCAAATAGACAATCCAAACCGGCCTACCCCGGGGACATCGAACACACAAAATTCGGTTCCCGAGGCAATCCCTCTTTCGTATGGCTTGAACGGAAACATCTTGGAGTATTTCGCAACGATCTCTCCGTCTGGGTTTATCACAACGGACGTGTTGTAGATTCTGCCATCTTCGCGCTTTTCGAACATGGACCCGGGGATCAACCATATCCCGAACCTGCGGGCATCCTCCTGAAATTGAGCCAGCGCATCGTTTGGAAACGGCTGCGCATAGTGGTCCAGCGGGCCGTATGGAGCCAACTCGGAAAACAACGCCATTTGGGTCCATGGGAAGCGTGCCATGAGAATTTCGAGGCGATGGCGCATGGCTTCCACATTGGAATGCAGCGCGGAGACGTGCATTTGAATGCCAGCGATTGCGAAGGGTGTCATGATTTCTGCTGCTCTCTTTACTTGTTCGGACACGCGCCTAGCGAAGCGTCAAGACTGGAATTGGAGAATGGCGCACCACTTTGCCGGCGTTCGAGCCAACGAGAAGTGTCTGTAAATCGTTTGGCGGGTGCGATGCCATAACGATCAAATCTGCGCGAATTTGCTCGGCGACTCGCAGGATGGTTTCGGGCACGTGCCCATGCCCAACATGCGTTTCGACCTTGTAGTCAGACGAAAACTGCGTGGATGCCAATTCCTCCAGTTTCGCCTTCAAGTTTTCCATAGCAGTTTGTTCGAAGTTCTCAGGAAGAAACGACGAGATCATTGCACTGCCGAGATCGTGTACGATGCCGAGGAGGTGAATTTCACCATCTGCACCTGCACAGCGCATTGCCGCAGGGAGCGCGTTTTCCCAGCTCTCGGGGTGGTTGACGTCAACGGGAAGCAGAACTTTCTCGAACATATCTCAAGCTCCCTCCGAAGCGGCGACTGCTGTCATACGCGCCCTGCCGCGCTGAAGCATGACAACCAGCCCAAGAACAATCAGGGCCGGGATGAACATCCAGTACTTAGATGGTTGTGACACCGGTTTTCTGACCTGCTCGACCTTCTGATCCCAGTCGAATCCGGCTTCCGCCGCAGGACTTCCAAAAGCCACGTTATCAACGATCACTTCGTCACCGTTGACGACGTATTCGAGGCCGGAAGCAAAGAGACGGTCCTGACCCGATTCACCATCACCGACGGGCAGGAGTGCCGTGAACGTAACCGGGTCGCCAACCGCGTTTAGCCCACTGACAGTCAGCCGCAGTGTTTCCCCAACCGGCACGTCCATAGCGGCCTGCTCTATGGCAGCAGGCGGGACGTTTTCGAAGGGCGGCGCAACCATGTCCATCCAGAAACCGGGTCGGAACAATGTGAACGCAACAAGAAGCAGTCCTATCGTCTCATAGAAACGATTCCTTGTCAGGAACCAGCCTTGCGTCGCCGCCGCAAACAAGAGCATCGCTACCGTCGCCGTCACAAAGACGAAAATCCCCTGCCCCCATCCCACATTGATGAGCAACAAGTCGGTGTTGAAGATGAACAGGAATGGCAATGCGGCGGTACGAAGCGAATAGAAAAACGCCACCACGCCGGTTTTGATGGGATCTCCACCCGAGACAGCCGCTGCCGCAAAGGAGGCCAGACCGACAGGCGGCGTCACATCCGCCATGATGCCGAAGTAGAAGACGAACAGGTGCACCGCGATCAGCGGTACAATCAGTCCGTTCTGTTGGCCGAGTGTAACGATCACCGGGGCAAGTAGTGCCGAGACCACGATGTAGTTCGCGGTCGTTGGCAAACCCATTCCCAGGATCAGCGACAAAATGGCGGTTAGAACGAGGATCGCAAGGATATTGCCGCCGGACAGCACTTCGACGACATCGGCGAGGGCAGAGCCCACCCCGGTCTGGCTGACCGCTCCGACAATAATGCCGGCAGTTGCCGTCGCGATACCGATACCGATCATGTTGCGAGCACCGGCCTCCAGTCCTTCCAACAGCTCGCGGACCCCGTTCGAGACCGCTCCACCGATGTTCCCCTCACCTCTGAGGGCCGCCTCAATTGGGCGTTGGGTGACAAGAATGAAAATCATGAAGGACGCAGCCCAAAAGGCAGACAACCCCGGCGACTTACGGTCGACCATCAAGGCCCAAACCAGCACGACGACAGGGAGCAAGAAATGCAGACCTGCGCGGATGGTTGGCCCTGGCGGCGGCAGCTTGGTGACCGGTGCATTCGGGTCTTCCATCTTCAACCGAGGCTGCCTGGACGACACGAAGAGCAATCCGACGTAAACGACAGTCAACCCTAGAAACACGATCCAGGGCGCTGCGGCGCCGAAGGTGGGGCGGATCCACCCCATCGTGTAGTAGACGCCGAAGGACAATGCGCAGATGACAGCGATGGTGAAGGCAAGACTGATCAACCAGGCAACCAGCGGCTTGGGCTCCACAGCACGCGGCAGACCCTGCATGTTCGCCTTCATTGCTTCCAGATGAACGATGTAGACAAGCGCGATGTAAGAGATCACGGCCGGAAGAAACGCGTGTTTGACCACGTCGAAATACGGGATACCGACATACTCGACCATCAGGAACGCGGCAGCGCCCATTACCGGCGGCATGATCTGACCATTCACCGAAGAGGCGACTTCAACCGCCCCGCCTTTCTCCGCCGAAAACCCGACGCGCTTCATCAAGGGGATTGTAAAGGTGCCGGTGGTCACGACGTTGGCGATGGACGAACCCGAAATGAGGCCGGTCATCGCAGAGGATACCACGGCCGCTTTCGCTGGCCCTCCCCGCATGTGGCCCATGAGGCTGAACGCCACCTGAATAAAGTAGTTCCCCGCACCGGCCTTATCCAGAAGCGAGCCAAAGAGCACAAAGAGGAAGACAAATGACGTCGAAACCCCCAGGGCAATACCAAACACGCCTTCGGTCGTGATCCACTGGTGGTTTGCCACGACACCCAACGACTTCGCGCTGTGCGCGATAATGCTCGGCATGTAAGGGCCAAGGAAGGTGTAGGCCAGAAAAATGGAGGCCACGATCGTCAGCGCGGGACCAAGGGCGCGGCGGGTTGCCTCCAGCAACAGGATCAGTCCGATAACGCTGATGACAAGGTCTTGTGTTATCGGCGCCCCTACGCGACTTGCAATCCCGTCATAGGCAAAGAAGATATAAAGCGATGTGATGGCAGCGACGATGCCAAGCGCCCATTCCCAGGGGGGAACCCGGTCCTTGGGCGATCCCAACAGGATTGCGGCCACGACAAGTGCGGCAATCAGGACAATCCACCATCCTGAGGCAAGGCCGCCGATTCCGATGACGAACAGGAAAGCCAGCAGCAAGGGTATGCCAACGCCCAAAGCAAGCTGGAACGGGGTCCGTGCGGCCGGATAGGCAGCGTAGGCAAGGAACAGGGCGAACGCGAGATGGAAAGACCGGGCTTCGGTATCGTTGAAGACCCCGAAGCCGAGCATGAAGGGCAGAGGTGACGCAATCCAAAGCTGGAACAGGGACCAGATGATCGCGACAATTGTTATGAACCGTGCGACTGGAAGCGACGGGCTGCGTCCGCCCGTATCAGAGGAGGCGACAAGTTCGTCAAGCTCGGACTGGCTCAGCCCGCCTTTGCCCGCCGCCTGATTTTCTACCGCTGCGGCTTGAGTCTGATCCTCGTTTGTCATCGCGCGTCCCCCCGGTTCTCTTCCTTGTTCGGTCCGACCAAATCGAACCGGCGAGTGAAAGGATGACCCCGACGACCGGAGCCATCCGATTGTACTGGCGTGCGCTGTTACTGAATCCAGCCGCGCTCACGGTAGTACTTTTCCGCGCCCGGGTGCAGCGGCGCGCTTAGACCGCCCGAGATCATCTCTGCTTCCGAGAGATTCGCAAAGGCAGGGTGCAAACCCTTGAAGCGGTCGAAGTTGTCGAACACTGCCTTGACGACCGTATAGACCACGTCATCGGGCACGCTTGCCTTGGTGACAAAGGTCGCCTTCACGCCGAATGTCTGGACGTCTTCGTCATTACCCTTGTACATGCCACCGGGAATCGTGGCCTTGGCGTAATACGGGTTGTCCGCCACAAGCTTGTCGATAGCTTCGCCAACGACCGGGATCAGCTTTGCATCGGTGGTCGTGGTGGCTTCCTGAATCGACCCGTTCGGATGGCCTGCGGTAAACACAATCGCATCGACCTTGTTGTCGCCAAGCGCGGCGGACTGCTCTGCCGATTTCAATTCGGATGCGAGAGAGAAGTCGTCGATGCTCTTACCCATAGCAGCAAGAACAACCTCCATCGTGCCACGCTGGCCCGACCCTGGATTGCCGATGTTCACGCGCTTGCCGAACAGGCTTTCGAAATCAGTCGCACCACTATCGGTACGGGCGACGACGGTGAAAGGCTCGCCATGCACCGAGAAGACGGCCCGCAGATCGTCCATCTTCTTGCCTTCGAATTCCGAGGTGCCGTTGTAGGCATGATGCTGCCAGTCAGACTGGGCAACGCCCATGTCCATGTCACCCGCAGCAATCGCATTGATATTCGCGATCGAACCGCCGGTCGAAGGTGCGGTACACTTCAGGTTGTGTTCGGCAGTGCCCCTGTTCACCAGTCGGCAAATCGACTGACCCACGACAAAGTACACCCCTGTCTGTCCACCGGTACCGATGGTGATAAACCGCTCCTGCGCCGTCGCCGTATGGCCGGCAAACACAGCAGCCGAAAGAAATGCGCTTAGTTTCAGGTATTTCATGGAAGTCTCCCATTGTTATCGTTGTGACCGGTTTTCCGGTCTATTGTGAATCAGCAGGTTAAAGCCCGCGCGTGTCTTTTTCAAATCTCAGAATGTCGGCGGTGTGCAGGCACTGATCACCACGCACTCCTGATCGCCGATGTTACGAAACCGGTGAGGCAGCCGACTATCGAACAGATAGCCTTCGCCAGGACCCAAGACGCGAACCTGATCGTCAACGGTTATCTCTATGTAACCGGAGACAACAACGCCCGCCTCCTCACCGTCATGCCTGAGCATTTCCGGACCTGTATCCGTGCCGGGGGGATAACGCTCATGCAGCATTTGCAGACTGTGCTCAGAAGCATTTCCCAGCTGACGCAAGGATAGCCTCGCCGCAGCGGCACCGAGGCCAATGTCCTGCGGCGACAACTCAACGAACTCATTTTTGGCAAAAAAGTACTTACGCGGACCGGAATTTTCGACTTCGGCGAAGAATTCCGACATCGTCATCGGAATGGCATCGAGCAAAGCCTTCAACGATGACACCGATGGGCTGCTCTTGTTCTGTTCGATCAGCGAGATTGCGCCACTTGTCAGGCCAGCACGTGTTGCAAGGTCGCGCTGCGAGAGCTTTCGTGACTCTCTTACCGACCTCAGTCTTCCGCCGACATCCATTGCCGCTCCAAAGTCCTCCAGTTCCCGATTGATATTTTAATCACCTCATTCTCGCTTCAGTCAACCAATTTCCAACTGAACAGCGCGCCCATGCGTAGTTGAGGTAAGAACACTTAGCAGATCGCCCTCATCTTGACAAGTATTCTAATCTGTGTATGAAAATTTTCATCATTCCACCCTTGTCCTTGGAGATCCAGATGACCAGGAAAGCACCCGCCGGACAGAAGCGAACAAAAGCCTCCACAGCGAAGACTTCGACAGCAACCAAATCGAGCGAGAACGTACCCGCGACAGAAAAGCCGGGGCTGAAACCGGACGTGTCGCCGTCCGGCTCCAACGCCGCACTGCTCGCGCGTCGCGAAGCGGCTGTGCCGCGCGGCGTGGCTTCTGCGGCACCCATTTTTGCCGCGAAGGCAGAGAATGCCGAGCTTTGGGATGTCGACGGTCATCGCTACATCGACTTCGCGGGCGGCATTGCGGTTCTGAACACCGGCCACCGTCACCCGTCCGTTGTCGCCGCCGCCAAGGCACAAGAAGACCTCTATACCCACACCTCCTTCCAGGTTGTGCCTTATGAACCCTATGTCGCGCTGGCCGAGAAGCTCAACGCGCTTGCGCCCGGCGACTTTGCCAAGAAAACCCTGCTGGTCACAACGGGCGCAGAAGCGGTTGAAAATGCCGTCAAGATTGCTCGCGCTCACACGCGGCGGCCCGGCATCATTGCCTTCACTGGCGGCTATCACGGTCGCACGCTGATGACGCTGGGCATGACAGGCAAGGTCACACCCTACAAGAAAGACGTGGGTCCCTTCCCGGCTGATATCTTCCGCGCACCCTTCCCTGATGCCCGCAATGGCGTAACGGTCGCGGACGCTCTGAAGGCGCTCGAAACCCTGTTCCTGACAGATGCCGATCCGTCGCGTGTCGCCGCGATCATCCTTGAGCCGGTGCTTGGCGAAGGCGGCTATCACCCGGTCCCGACCGAGATGTGGCAGGCCCTGCGCGCAATCTGCGACAAGCATGGCATCCTCCTGATTTCGGACGAGATTCAAGCGGGGTTCGGACGTACCGGCAAATGGTTCGCAATCGAGCATTCCGGCGTCACACCCGATCTGATCACCGTCGCCAAGTCGATGGCCGGAGGGTATCCGATTGCCGGTGTGATCGGTCGTGCCGATGTCATGGACGCCCTCGCACCGGGCGGGCTTGGCGGCACGTACGGCGGCAACCCGGTGGCCTGCGCCGCCGCGCTGGCAGCTATCGAGGCGCTTGAAAGCGAGGGCCTGCTTGCCCGGTCTGTGGCACTTGGTGAAACCTTCCGCGCGCGCTTTACCGAGATGGGTGCGCGTACAGCCCCCTACCGGATGTGGGACATTCGCGGCTTGGGCGCCATGCTGGCAGTTGAATTCGTCACCGATTTCGAAACGGCCACGCCGGACGCCGCCTTTACCAAGTCGGTGATTGCTCACGCTCTCAAGCGGGGGTTGATTCTTCTGGCTTGCGGGATGCATGGCAACGCCGTGCGCATCATGGTTCCGCTGACCGCATCGGACGCCATTATCGAAGAGGGCCTTGCGATCTTTGAAGCCGCGCTCGCGGATGCGATTGCCGCGGAACTCCAAGTCGCGGCGGAATAATGCGGTTGCCGGAGCGCCTGGTGTTGGCGCTCCGGCTGCCCGGACCTAATAGATCAACGGTGAAGACGATGGCCGCCGGGCGTCGCCGGTTCGGCTATCGACGCGCGCGTGTAATGCTGGTGAGCCAGAAGCACAGATACGATTGTATCACGAGGAGCCTCCGAAGGCCTGTCCTCACGATGGTCTGAAACGGACTCTTGGAACGCGCGGGTCAATGCGGGTGCCGACATGGTCGATGACTTCACGACCGGTCGGAACCGAACACGACGCTGCGCTGGCCCTCATCAATTGTCTTCCCTGTAATATCCGATCACATCGTTTTCGGTAGTCGCTCCAAGCCCATTCAACAGCCGGTTCGAATAGTTGAAATACGCACAGACCTGATTGACCTCCAGTATCTCCCCGTCGTCGCATCCGGCGATCTTCAAAGCCTCGAAATCTGATTTGACCATCTTGCCGACAGAGGTTGTCAGTTTCGCGGCATAACGCAGCAAAGCAAGCTCTTTCCCCGCAAACTCCTCTTCCGGGCGGTGTGCCTTGAGCGCGAGAAAGATCCGGTCCGAACGCGTTTGATCTCGCAGCAGGTTTCGCACATTCATGAAATGATGCGTCAGCGAATAGGTGCAATCGTTCAGGATCGACGTGTAGCTCGCAACGACTTCCAGAAACCAGAACGGCAGCACGTTGTCTTGTGAATGAAGAACCGAGCGATACAGGGTCACATGCCCGTTCATGGTTTCCGGTCTGAGTGAATGCACCCGCATGACGGTATCGACCGTGCCATGCGGCGTGCGCGCGTTGTCCAGCATCTCCTTGAGCCGACCATCCGCTTGCTCATCCGGAATCATTTCAATCCACGCACTCATGATTTCACTCCTCCAGTTGCAGCTACAGGATATGAGGCAAGTAGCCCTAATTCACAGTAGAAATTTCAACTGAGGAGAAATTTTTGTAGGAAGGGACGATGGAGCGGGAGTATGATTGACTCGATCTCGCAAAACAGTGGGCAGACATGTCAGAGGATAGACTTCGAGCCGGGGCCGAAAACCTCTTGCGCAATTGCGGTGGTTTGAGCGCGGGGGATCACCTCTTGATTGTTCAGGAGGAAGCAGGCCACGGCTATTACAGCGACGATCTCGCCGCCGAGATTGCAGGTTGCGCCAAGACGATGGGTGTCGAGACCGATCTCAGGACAGCGCCCTTTGACCCGATCGGATCGACCTTACCGGCCAGCATTCAATCTGCCATGGCGACGGCCGACCGGACCCTGTTCCTGTCGCGCTGTGGTGACCAGATCAGGTTCAGCGAAGAGATGCGCAGAACGCGCCCTATCGTCGCTTATGTCCTGGATACAGAGATGCTTGCGTCCGCTTTTGGCCGCGCCCATTATGACGGCTTCGTGGAGATCAAGGAGAGGTTGTACTCGCTCTTGGCGAATGCGCGCGAAATCGGCGTGACCTGCCCGCTGGGCACCAATTTCAGTGGCCCTGGCGCTGCCTTTCCCGACAAACGCATATCGGATGTCGCAATCACCCGGTTTCCCATGTCGGTCTTTGCTCCAGTCCCAGCTGCCGGGTTTTCCGGCGTGATCGTTCAGGACGGGTTTCTTGTGGGGACGGGATCCAGGTTTTACCAGCCCTATGGATGCCATCTGGATTCCCCAATCGAGATTCATTTCAAGGACACCGTTCTCGAAGGGTTTGAGGGAGCGCCCGAAGATGTCCGGCGCGCGATGGCGCATTTTCACAATGTCGGAAAACGGTTCGGGCTGAACCCGATGACGGTTCATTCCTGGCATGCGGGCATTCATCCGGGCTGCTTCTACACCAGGCCGGCTGCCGAGAACTTCGAACGGTGGAGCGGTAGCGCCTTCGGGAATCCACGATTGCTGCATTTCCATACATGCGGGAACACCGCTCCCGGAGAGATTTCCCTGAATGTGCTGGATCCAACCATCGAGGTTGACGGAGTCAAGATATGGGATGCGGGCGTTTTCCACGTTTCCCGTGTTCCCGGCGGAGCAGAGATCCTGGAACGTTACCCGTGTATCCGCGCGGTCTTCGAGAACCCGGAAAAGCAGGTCGGACAAGGGCCGACAGGGCGGCTTTCAGGCGTTTGACAAAGTCTCAATCGGCAGAGGTTTCTGCTCTGATCTGACGGGCCACCCTTGTGCGAAAACGCATCGCGCCTGCGTCCAGACCAAGATTGATGTAGGCAGACCTGCGGTTCGCCATGCCTGTTTGCACGTGCTCCAGAACGGCCTTGTCTTCGTTGAACGCCATTGTTGCGCCTTCGAACATCCGTTGCGAGAGTTGGTGATCCTCGGCATGCATGTTGCGATGCTGGAACCAGAAATACCGGGACCGGTTGGCATCCACAGGGGTAATGAAATTGTAGGAAATGTTCACAAAGGCATTGGGCGACACTGGCCTCTGCGCGCCGCCCTCTCCCGCAGGGGTATAGACCGACATGTTAATCGCGGTGGATGGCAGGCGACACTCGTAGTGCTGCTTGCGGTCGCAGGTGGGGCCAAAGGGCAGCATGGCTTTGTAGTATGGTGGCGGCTCTTCGCCCAGAACCCAGCGCGAGACGATAACGCCGTTCTCGATCTCCTCCAGATCCAGGGGCCGGTTATCGGTTCCGGCCCCCGCAAATGAAGAAAGATGAACCCAGGCCACATGGCTAGGGTCGAGAAGGTTGTCGATAATATAGAGGTAGTGACAAGCCATCTCCATGGCGCCTTTCGGCGTCTTGCCCCAGTCAGGATTGTCGAAATTGGGGATGTCCAGAATCGCATCTCGGTCCGCCTTGTCCGGGTCTCCCATCCAGAGCCACAGGAAACCCCACCTGTCTTCGGCGGGATAGGAATGAACAGCGGCGCGGCGCGGCGGATTGTCGAGCTGGGTCGGGGCAATGACACATTCACCGGTACAATCGAAGGTCAGGCCGTGATACCCGCAGACCACGTTGTCACCTTCGACAGTGCCACGCGAAAGTGGCAGCTTGCGATGCGGACAGGCGTCCTCCAAGGCAATTGCATTGCCCTTGGTGTCCCGAAAGATCGCGATTTGCTCTTCCAGCATGGTGACCGCGCTCAACGTCCGCCCAAAGTCCTCACTGCGTCCGGCGACATACCAGCAGTTTCGCAAGAACCCTTCCGCTCCGATCAGGTCAGGCCGCATATCCACCCCCCTACGCAGAAAACACGTCAAACGCCTTCAGCGCCTTGGCGCTATAGGCATACGAGGGCCCGCCCCCCATGTAGGTGGCCATCGCCAGGGCCTCGCACATTTCGGCCCGGGTCGCCCCCAGCCGCACGAGCGAGCGCACGTGAAAACCGATACAACTGTCGCACCGGGTCGCAATGGCAATCCCCAGCGCGATGAATTCCTTTGTCTTTTCGCTCAGGGCGCCATCGGTCTTTGCCGCCTTGCCCATGATGCCGAAACCGCGAACGGTTTCCGGCACCTCTTTCGAATAGGCCGCGATATCGCCTTCGATTTCGGCCATGAAGGTTTTCCAGTCCATGCCTCGCCTCCTCAACCCCGTTCGTCCGAGCCCATGCGCCGCTCCAGCCAACGCACGCCAGCGCTGATGATCAGAACCAGTACAAGGTATTCAAGGATCAGCAGGGTATAGATTTCCAGCGGTCGGTATTCGGTAACCACCAGTTCATTGGCGCGGCGGGTCAGTTCCTGCATGCCGATGACGCTGGCAAAGGCGCTCATCTTGACGATATAGATGAACTGGTTGGCCAGGGGCGGCAGAATGCGCCGGATCGCCTGCGGCAAGATCACGTAGCGCATGGTCTGGAGGTAGTTCAGACCGATGGTCTGCGCCGCTTCTGTCTGACCCTTGGCGATCGACTGAATACCGGCCCGATAGATCTCGGCGGTAAAGGCGCTGTCCGACAGCGCCAGCGTAATGACCGCCCCCCAGAACGGATCAATCGGAATGTTCAATCCCATCTCGCGGAAAATGATCGGCAGCCCATAGAACACCCAGAACAACATGGGCAACAGGGGGATGGAGCGGATGAATTCTACATAGATCCGGTTGACCAGCCTCCAGCCGCGTTTCTTGGACAATCCCGGCAGGGCGACCACAAGGCCCACCACGATGGACAGAGCTGCCGCGATCACCGAGATCAGTATGGTGTCGCCCATGCCCGAGATCAGGAACTTGATATTGATCCAGCCCCCGGGCGTCATCGGATTGATGACGTACCAGCCCCAGGTCGAGGAACTGGAACATCCCGAAAGCGCCAGAACGGGAAGTGCAAGAAGCAGGAGTTTCTTCATCAACCCTCGCGCCTCAATGCTGCAATATCTGTGACAGGAACTTCTGGCATCGAGGGGAACGCGGCGACCCGAAAAACTCCTCTGGTGGCCCCTGCTCGACGATCTCGCCCGCGTCCATGAACACCATCTGATCGGCCACTTTTCGGGCAAAACCCATCTCGTGCGTAACCACCACCATGGTCATCCCCTCTTCGGCCAGCGTGACCATGACATCGAGAACCTCCGAGATCATTTCCGGGTCCAGCGCCGAGGTCGGTTCGTCAAACAGAAGAACCTTGGGTTCCATGCAAAGCGAGCGCGCGATCGCCACCCGCTGCTGTTGTCCACCGGACAACTGGCTGGGGCGCTTGCGGGCCTGATCGGGGATATGCACCCGCTCGAGATAGTGCATCGCGCGCGCCTCGGCCTCTGACCGGGTCATACCGCGTGCCTTGATCGGGCCAAGCGTCAGGTTTTCAAGAACCGTCAGATGCGGGAACAGATTGAACTGCTGAAAAACCATGCCAACCTCGGAGCGGATGGCCGCCACGGATTTCGGATCATTGGTCAATTCCACCCCATCGACGCGAATCGTCCCCTCCTGATGCTCCTCCAGCCGGTTGATGCAGCGCACCACGGTCGACTTGCCCGACCCCGACGGCCCACAGATCACAACTTTTTCACCCAGACCAACGGACAAGTTGATATTCTTGAGAACATGGAAGGTTCCGAACCACTTGTTCACGCCCTTGAGTTCGATCGCCTGTGTTGATCGGGGCTGAGTTTGAGCGGGCATTTTTCTTCCTGAGAAATATTTTTCTTGAGGTTAGCGGTCCGCTTGCCCTTAAATCAAGTATCAAATCCACTGGTTTTCCAGTCGGCCACAGAAACACCAACAGGAGATACCCATGAATAGCTTTCTCAAGACCATAGCGGTAGCCGCTGTCGGCGTGGTGCTGTCTACCGCGGCACAGGCGCAATCGGCGCTGAACGACATCTTGGACAACGGGATTCTCAAGGTCGGCACAACGGGCGACTGGAACCCGATGACGCTGCGCGACCCGGCGACCAACAGTTACAAGGGTTACGACATCGACATCATGAACGAATTGGCCAAGGACCTGGGCGTCGAGGTCGAGTTCGTTCCGACCGACTGGAAGACATTGGTCAATGGCGTGGTTGCCGGTCAGTATCACATTACCGGTTCTGCCTCGATCTCACCGCCCCGGATGAAGGTTGCGGGTTTCTCGGAAAGCTATATCGCCGTCGAGATCTTCCCCTTCACCACGAAGGACAAGGCCGACAAGTTCTCGGGCTATGACTCGATCAACCAGCCCGGCGTGAAGGTTGCCACAACCCTTGGCACCACGTTTGAAAAACTGGTGCGAGAATGGTTCCCCAACGCCGACATCAAGGTCGTCGAAGCGCCTGCGCGCGGATACCAGGAGGTTCTGGCCGGCCGCGCCGATGTTTTCGTGACATCGAACATCGAAGGGTCCACGCTGGAGGCCAAATTCCCTGTCGTGCGCGTGCCCAATGCCGAACCCCGCGCGCCCTCGCCCATCGCCATGATCCTGCCTCAGGACGATCAGGTCTGGATCAACTACGTCAACAACTGGGTAAAGGTGAAAGCGGCCCAGGGTTTCTTTGAAGAGAACCGCAAGAAATGGGGTCTGTAAGCTCCTGACAGGGTGGCCGCCTTTGGCGGCCGCTTCCCTCAGAGGTCGTTGGAAACGGCCTTGGTCACCAGGGTAATGAAACTGACCCTATCCGTCTTGAGCTCAACCGGCCCATGCGCATTGCTTGATTCAAAGCTGATACTGTCGCCCGGTTTCATGTGGTATTTGGCTTCTCCGCACTGGAACACCATTTCACCACTGGTGACATGCATGAACTCCAACCCCCGGTGTCGGTAGAGCGGTCGTGGCTTCAGCGGCTTTTCCAGTGTGACACTGAAGCTTTCGAAACTGACATGGCTGGCCTCGGCCCGCCCGATCATCTTGTAGGTATGACCAAAACCGCTTCCCAACCTCTGCACGGTCACCCCCTCGCCTGCCGCGACAAAGGAAACATCCGAATGCTCAACCGTTCCGGCAAAGAAGTTGATCAGCGGAACTCCGATGCCGCCAGCTAGCGCCGCCAGGGTTCCCAGCGAGGCCGAAACCTGTCCGCGCTCGATCTTGGATATCATGGCAGTGGACACGCCAGAGCGTGTCGACAACTCGGCCAACGTCAGCCCGCCCAGCATCCGGTGCGTCTTGACTGTCGCTCCGACAACCTGGTCCAGCGCAGGTTTCTCGATATCCAGCGGCGGTGAATCTTCCATGCCGACAGGTTATTACGCTCTTGCACAAAGGGGAAGCGCTCTGCCACCACAGGCCTCCGTTGTCAAAAGGAGAGGGGAATGCAACTGTCCCACATGACATGGCTTCAGGTCGAGACATGCCTGAAAAAGGGCGCCGCGGTCATGGTGCCCGTCGGTTCGACCGAACAACATGGCCCAATGGGCCGGATCGGAACCGACACGATCTGTGCCGAAGCGGTCGCCCTGGCCGCAGCAGAGATTTGCGACGCCATCGTCGCGCCCCCTCTCGCCTATACGCCCGCGCCGTTCAACACCGCCTTCCCCGGGACGGTTTCCATGCCCGAGGACCTGTTTCAGGCACATGCCAGAGCGGTGTTTCAGGGGTTGTTGGCACAAGGGTTTCGCGGGGTCTATGTCGTCAACGGCCACGGGGCGAACATTGAGCCATTGGAGCGTGTGGTAACAGAGCTGGCACCGTCCCCCATCTGCATCCGCAGCTGGTGGGAACCCGCAGAGGTCAACCAGATGCGCAAAACGCTCTACGGAGATTGGGAGGGAATGCATGCCACCCCATCCGAGATCGCCATCACCCAGGCATTGCTGGGAGCATTGCCCGAAGGCGAGGCCGCCCTGCCGCCGAAATCGCTGAGTGCCGATTACATCCGGGCACATGCGGGTGATCGTCACGGCCCACCGGCTGAACACAGGGCCGAGTTTCCCGATGGCCGGGTCGGATCGCACTCCGCGCTCGCCAACCCCGTTGATGGCGCACGGCTGCTTGAAAGCGCCGCGCGGGGCATCGCGGCAGACTTTGCGGAGTTCCTGAACAGGGTGCGTTGAATTTCCCTTAGACAACGAAAAGAGGCCAGCAAACACATTGCTGGCCTCTCTTTACATCCCTCGGCCGAAGGATCGACCGACGATAACAGTTCAGTTCAGATCGAACCGGTCAGCGTTCATAACCTTGGTCCAGGCCGCAACAAAATCGGTGACGAAGTCGCCTGCCGCGTCATCCTGGGCATAGCGTTCGGCCAATGCCCGCAACTGCGAGTTCGAGCCAAACACCAGATCGGCACGTGTTGCCGTCCAGCGGGTCTTGCCAGTCGCCCGGTCGCGGCCCTCGTAAACGCCATCGCCTGCCGGTTTCCATTCGGTTCCCATATCGAGCAGGTTCACCAGGAAATCGTTGCTCAACACGCCGGGACGATCGGTAAGCACGCCGTGCTTGGAGCCACCGTGATTGGCACCCAGAACACGCAGGCCCGCGACCAGCACCGTCATCTCGGGTGCAGTCAGGCCCAGCAGCTGCGCCCGGTCTACAAGCATCTCTTCCGGAGACGTCCGCAGCTTGCGCGCCTGGTAGTTCCGGAACCCGTCCATCACAGGTTCCATCACTGCAAAGCTTTCGGCGTCGGTCTGTTCTGCCGTCGCATCGCCACGGCCCGAAACAAACGGCACGTCGACGTCGTGGCCACCGGCCTTTGCCGCCGCTTCCACAGCCGCCGACCCGGCCAGCACGATCAGGTCAGCCATCGACACTTGCTTGCCGCCAGCATTGAACGCCGACTGGATGCCCTCCAGTGTGCCCAGAACCTTGGCGAGTTGCGCGGGCTGGTTCACCTCCCAGTCCTTTTGCGGGGCCAGGCGAATACGGGCGCCATTGGCACCGCCGCGCATGTCCGAGCCGCGGAAGGTCGAGGCAGAGGCCCAGGCTGTCGAGACCAGCTCAGCGACACTCAGACCCGAGGCAAGGATTTGTTCCTTGAGCGCCTTGGCATCCGCTTCGCTGATTTCCGAACCTGCCGGAATCGGATCTTGCCAGATCAACTCCTCGGCCGGCACTTCCTTGCCCAGATAGCGCGCGCGCGGGCCCATGTCGCGATGGGTCAGCTTGAACCAGGCGCGGGCAAAGGCGTCGGCAAAGGCCGCCGGATCCTCGGCAAAGCGCTTGGCATGCGGCGCCAGCTTGGGATGATACCGCAACGACAGGTCGGCGGTGGTCATCATCGGGCGATGCTTTTTCGACGGGTCAAAGGCATCTTCGACCATATCCTCTTCATCGACATTGGTGGCCAGCCAGATATGGGCGCCCGCCGGGCTCTTGGTCAGCTCCCAGTCGTACTTGAACAGGACCTTGAAGTATCCCATGTCCCAAGTGGTCGGGTGCGGCTTCCACGCCCCTTCAATACCCGAAGTAATGGCGTCTCCGGCCTTGCCCGACCCGTGCGTCGAAAGCCAACCCAGCCCCATCGCCTCGATCGGGGCCGCTTCCGGCTCGGGGCCGACTGCGGTGGCAGGACCGTTGCCATGCGCCTTGCCGAAAGTATGGCCGCCAGCGACCAGCGCCACCGTCTCGGCCTCGTCCATCGCCATCCGACCAAAGGTCTCGATCACGTCATGCCCCGAGGCGACGATGTCCGGGTTTCCGTCGGGGCCCTCGGGATTCACATAGATCAGGCCCATCTGGACCGCGGCCAGAGGGTTCTCCAGATCGCGCGCGCCGGAATAGCGGCTGTTGGCCGAGTCCGAGGGGGCAAGCCATTCGCCTTCGGACCCCCAATAGATGTCCTCTTCGGGCTCCCAGATGTCGGGCCGGCCACCGGCAAACCCGAAAGTCTTGAAGCCCATCGATTCCAGCGCCACGTTGCCGGTCAGGATCAGCAGATCGGCCCAGGAGATCTTGTCGCCGTATTTCTTCTTGATCGGCCAGAGCAGGCGGCGCGCCTTGTCCAGGTTGCCGTTATCGGGCCAGCTGTTGAGCGGGGCGAACCGCTGGTTGCCGGTATTGCCGCCACCGCGCCCGTCGGCGGTGCGATAAGTGCCTGCAGCGTGCCAGGTCATGCGGATGAAAAGCGGGCCATAATGGCCGTAATCGGCAGGCCACCAATCCTGGCTGTCGGTCATCAGCGCGGTCAGATCGGCCTTGAGCGCATCGAGGTCCAGCGATTTGAACGCTTCCGCATAGTTGAAATGTGCCTCCATCGGATCCGATTTGGACGAATGCTGATGCAGCACCTTCAGGTTGATCTGGTTGGGCCACCAGTGGTGGTTGCGCATGCCTGAGCCCGCGGCTTGTCCGTGTACAACAGGGCACTGGCCCGAGGCAGGGGCGTCGTTTCCGTCCATGTCTGTCTCCAATCTGGGTTGAGCAAAACCTACTCGAACAGGCAGAGACGACATCCGTGTGACCGGACTGTCTCTGCTGTTTGACCGGATCAGGCTATCAAGTTGGATTGATCGGATTAAGTTCTATTTTCTGATGCTTTCAATAATTTTTACCTATCAATATTCCGAACAGCCTCGGGCCAGTCGGGTCAGGCCACCGCGGAGCGGCCCAGGTTGTCTTCGATGACCATCCGAGCCGCCCTGTCGGCCAGCATCATCGTGGGTGCATTGGTGTTGCCAGAGGTGACATTCGGAAACGCCGAGGCGTCAATGACCCGCAGCCGTCCGATCCCATGCACCCGCAAACGGTTGTCGGTTACGGATGTGTCCGGCCCGTCACCCATACGGCATGTGCAACTGGCATGGAAAACGGTTCCGGCGCGCTGGCGGAAGTTTTCCAGCAAGGCATCATCGTCCATCTCTAGAATATCGGGGTCGCGCCGGGCGCGGGTCACGCGCTGCAATGTCGGCGACTGCGCCAGTTGTTGAAGCAAATGGCTGGCGGCGACGGCAGTTCGCTGGTCTTCCGCCGTGGAAAGTGAATTGGGTTGAATGCGCGGTGCAGCCGCCGGGTCGGCAGACCTCAACGTGATCCAGCCCCGGCTGGTTGGTCGACAGGGTTGAACGCACAAAAGGAATCCGTTGTCGCGGTCGACGAGCGGCGCCCCATCCGGCAGGGTCGCATAGGTGGCGGGGTTGCAATAAACCTGAACATCCGGGACAAGCGCGCCGCTGGTCCTCAGATAGCCGCTCACTTGGTTCACGGGGACCGACAGCGGCCCTCCGCGCGTCAACAGATATTGTACACCAGCGCGGAACTGCCCTGTCCGTCGACCGAGGATACTGTTCAGGGTCGCTTCCTTGGCCCAGTAATAGTGCGAAACGGCAAGATGATCCTGTAGCCCCTGCCCAACCTGCGGCTGGTCCAACACCATATCTATGCCAAGGGTCCTGAGGTCGGCGGCAGGACCGATCCCCGATAGCATCAGCAACTTGGGCGAGTCGATGGCGCCCGCGCTCAGGATCACCTCGCGCCGAGCGCTGGTTTCCCGTATCTCGCCGTTCACGCGATAGCGGACCCCAGTCGCCAGTTTCTCTTTTGTCAGAATACGTTCGACGCGCGCGCCAATGACCACAGAGAGATTGTGCCGTTTGATCGCTCGTCGCAGAAAGACGTCGGCGGCGGACCATCGGCGCCCATTCCGGACCGTGGCGCGCATGTAGCCCATCCCTTCGTTCGGATGCTGGTTCTGACCCGGCGATGCGCTGCCGTTTAGATCCCCAAGGACAGGCCAGTTCAGGTCGCGGGCGGCGTCCAGGAAGTGGCGGCTGAAGGGGGACATCGCGTTCCTCAGATCGCTGACGACAATAGGACCGGAGCCGCATGTGGTTCCATCCGCCTCGACAACGGTTTCCAGCGCCTCATAGGTTTCCTGAACGGTTTTCCAGTCCCAACCGGTTGCACCGGCCTTGGCCCAATCGTCAAAGTCATGCGGCAGGCCACGCATGTAGGCCATCGCGTTGATCGAGGAAGACCCGCCGATCACCTTGCCGCGCGGCCAGTACCCAATGCGGTTCCCAAGGCCCGGATCCGGCTCGGCCTGATATTTCCAGTTCACCCGAGCATCGGAAAAGGTCAATCCGTAACCCATTGGCATTTTTATGAAAAACTTCTGATCACTGCCGCCGGCTTCGATCACCTGCACGGTGAATCGCCCGCATTCGGTCAGTCGGTCGGCGAGGACACAGCCCGCCGAACCGGCGCCGACAATGATGAAATCGAATTCCGGCGCCTTGGTCATTGTTGGTCTTTCCGCGATTTTCCGGGCAATTTCGGAGAGAGCAATAGACAAATCAAACGATGCGTTTTACGCCTAAGGCTAAATCAGCGTTGAAGCTTGCCCATGCCCGCCCTGCCCCATGTGACCTGGCTCAAGTCCTTTGAAGCCGCCGCGCGGCATAGCAGTTTTTCCTCTGCGGCGGCGGAGCTGAATCTCACGCCCGCTGCTGTCAGTCAGCAAATTCGCCTTTTGGAGCAACACCTTAAAGCACAACTGTTCCAACGCCTGCCACGCGGGGTCAAGCTGACGGATATCGGGCTGGCCTATGCCCAGACAATCCGCAAGAGCTTTGACGAGATGGCCGTCGCGACCGATGGGTTGTTCGGCAAACAGCGCAAACGCGAGGTCCGGGTGCGGGCCGCGATTTCAAGCGCGACGCTGGTCATCGCGCCGCATCTGGCCGAGTTCCAGACCGCACATCCAGACATAATTGTCCGTTTTGTAACCTCGATCTGGGCCGATCGGTTCGATTTGTACAATCTGGATCTGGATATCCGCTGGGGTCTGGGAACCTGGGACGAACCGCTGGTTCAGCATTTGGGCCACGAATCCGCGGTGCCGGTCTGCTCTCCCGCCTTTGCCGCCGCCCTGGGCGGGGCACCGGATATCGCGGCGCTGGCCCGGTCACAGGTGGTGCAGATCATCGGCTCGGAGACCGACTGGCGCAAGCTGTCGGACCTGCACGGGCTGGGCCTGGGCCCGACGGCCGACTGGATGTTTGTCGACAGTTCGCTGAGCGCGCTTCAGATCGTCAGCGCGGGCACCGGCGTGACCATGGTGCTGGAGAGCTTTGCCCGCCCCTATCTGGAGCGGAGCGAACTGATCGTGCCGGTTGAGTGCAAACTGCCCAAACGCCGAGCGCATTATCTGGTGACCCGCGACGAGGCGGCCCAGCGTGACGAGGTGCGCCAGTTCGCGGCGTGGGTGACCGGACTCTATCGCGACCTGTTGTCGGAGTAGGGCGACATCCCGCAATCTGGGTCAAACACACTGGCAACACATGTTGACCTGGCATTCGCGCGAACTGGACTGTCGAATGCGGCGCCTGACAAAGCTGTCTTTCGTCAAAGGGCCGCGAAAATGTTTCGACGGGATGACCGCCATGTGTACGGCTTTGGGCCTCCCGATTGCATTTGGAGTATCGCCGGGGAGCGGGCTCAGGTAAGCTTGCCAAGCTGGTTTTGGCCTCCCGACGAGGATGAAGAATGCTCCGTATCGTTCTATGCGCCGCAGCTGTCTTGGTGCCTGAGTGCCTGATTGCGTCAGAGAAGGTGTCAGCAACAAATTTCTATGTCGTCAAACAAGAGCAAATTCCGGCGGGAGAGAACGTTTTCTGGAAAGAGGACAACTACGGAACTTACACCATTCACGAAGGATCAATCGACGCTGGGTTTGTTCGGTGCGTCGGTTCGGGGTTCGGCGGTCCCGGCGGTATCACCGGTGGTGGCGTGTGTGTGTACGGAGCGGACGAGGACACGTTCACCATGAGATGGGAAGTTGTCAGTCTTGGCTTCAACAAGTGGCGGATCGTTTCCGCCACCGGCAAATACTCAGGGATGACTGGAAGCGGAACCACCAGAACACGCGTGGCGTCGCAATTCATGGCACTCCCGCACCGAATTTCCGACTGGGAAGGCGAGGTTAACTTGCCCGCCAAGGACTGATACACCGGGCCGTGCCGGAAGACCCTGACGAACCGGCACATTGAGCCGCTTTTGCCACGAGATCAGGCGATTGTGGCGCGTGCCTGCATGGCCAAAGCGCCATCGTGCCGCCGGGCCCAGAGGCGAAAGGTCTTGCCATCCGCCTCAGCCGCGCCATGCACCGAGAAATCAGTGGTGTCAAACACGGTCGAAATGGCACGGAATTCGAAGCTCTTCACGATGGCCTCCGGTTTCTCGCGGCGCAGCAGGTCCAGCAGCAGCGTGGCCAGCAGCGGGCCATGCACGACCAGCCCCTCATAACCTTCGGTAGTGACACAGAACGGCTGGTCATAGTGGATGCGGTGACCGTTGAAGGTGAGTGCTGAATAGCGGAACAGCATCACCGGGTCGGGATGAACATCGCGGGCAAAATCCCAACTGTCGGGGGCGGCAGGCGGCGGCGGCACCGGGTCAGAGGGGCGCGGCGCCTCGCGATAGACGATGTCGTGCTCTTCTTCGACGCAGAGAGTTTCATTGTCGAACACCTGATGTCCGACGGTGACAAAGACAAGCTGGCCCGTGCGCCCCTCTTTCGGCGCGACCGAGCGGACCGTGGAAACCTTGCGCAACGCGCGCCCGATCCGCAGCGGTTCGATGAACCGCAACCGGCTGCCGGCCCACATACGGCGCGGCAGAGGCACCGGCGGCAGGAAGCCGCCAAGGGCGGCGTGTCCGTCATATCCGGCGTCGGAGAGCTTGTAGACGGGCAGGAAATGCAGCCAGTGCCAGAGCGGCGGCAGGTCCGATCCCTCGGTGTATTCGGGATCGTCGCGATTCAGGGTCGCCGCCAGGGCATTGGCGGGAAAGGGGGCGATGCGTTCGCTGCGGGTCTCGCTCCGCCCGATCCAGGCGGTCAGGTCCAGTGTCTCGGTCATGGCTGAAACTTGTGCTGATCGGCGCCATGGCTGTCAACGGGGATCAGGCGGCGCCGCGAAACGCCTGCTGCCTGAGGGTCTGCGGGCTGACACCATATTCCTTGCGCACCCAGCGGGCGAGGTTCGAATGGGTGCCAAACCCGGTGGCCAGAATGATCTCGGACAGGGGCAGGCTGGTCTGGACCAGCAATTGCTGTGCCCGCTCGATCCTGAGCGCCCGGTAGATTGTCAGCGGCCCTTCGCCGATCAGATCGAGAAACCGGCGTTGCAGCTTGCGGGTGGAAACACCCTGATGCCGGGCCAGTTCACCGATCTTCAGCGGCTGTTCGATATGGGCCTGCATCAGCGACAGGCAATTGTCGATCAGCCGGTCGCCGCGCGCCTTGTGCAACAACCCAAGCGACAGGCGGCTGTGCCGGTTGGGCTGGGTCTGTTTCAGGCCAAGATAGGTGCCAAGCGCATGGGCGGCAAAGGCACCGTGATCCTGCGCGATCAGCTCCAGTATGACCGGCAAGGCGGCAAAGGCGCTGATGGCAGTGGAAATACAGCCGTTCCGGGTTGTCAGATCGGACCCGTCGCCGCAATCCAGCCCCTCTTCCCGGGCGGAGGCAGAGAAGTTGGGATGAACCGCCATGGCCCGGCCCTGCGCCAGCCCGGTATTGCCCAACAGGAACACCGCGCCGCCAATCAGGACGGTGCGCGGGGCCAGAGACAGGATGCGGTGAATCCGGGCGGATTCCTTGTCGGCGACGGGCCATCTCTTGTGGATGTCACCCAGGAAGATCACCGTCCGGCGCTGCCACTTGCGCGGGTCGCCGCCCGGCTGGGCCGAGAGCCGGTGCGCCGAGATGCGATAGGGCTTGCCTGGGAGGATCTCGTTGGCGGCCCGGAAAAGATCGGCCAGCATTCTGGCCGAAGAGGGCGCGGCGCCCTCGGGCAGAATGATGTCGATATGGCGGGGCGGGGCGGGCAGGTCAGTGGCCCCGGTGGATGCGCAACAGGTCACTTGGCCCTCCCTCTTGCGTCTGGCCGCGCCTGTCCGGGACGGGCGCGGCCGACTTTGGCTGTGCCGCCTTATTCGGCGGCTTCCTCATAGGCGCTCATCGGCGGGCAGGTGCAGACCAGGTGACGGTCGCCATAGGCGTTGTCCACCCGATTGACTGCCGGCCAGTATTTGTCGACGCCCAGATTGCCCGGAGGGAAACACGCCTGTTCGCGGCTATAGGGCCGGTCCCAGTCCCCCACCAGGTCACGCACCGTGTGGGGGGCGTGTTTCAGCGGATTGTTTTCCGGGTCGATCTTGCCGTCGATGATATCCTGCGCCTCGGCCCGGATCGACAGCATCGCCTCGCAGAACCTGTCGAGCTCTTCCTTGGGCTCGGATTCGGTCGGTTCCACCATCAGCGTGCCCGCCACCGGCCAGCTCATCGTCGGCGCGTGGAAACCGCTGTCGATCAGGCGCTTGGCCACGTCGTCCACCGTCACGCCACCCTCGTCGTTCAGCGGGCGGGTGTCGAGGATGCATTCATGCGCCACCCGACCGGTCTCCGAGGTGTAGAGGATCGGATAGGCGTCCTTGAGCCGGGCCGCGATATAGTTGGCGTTCAGGATCGCGACCTTGGTGGCCTGGGTCAGACCGGCGCCGCCCATCAGCAGCACATAAGCCCAGCTGACCGGCAGGATCGAGGGCGAACCGAAGGGCGCGGCCGAGACCGGGCCGACGGCGGTGCCGTATTCCGGATGGCCGGGCAGATGTTCGGCCAGATGCGCCTTG
The DNA here is from genome assembly GCF_025751555.1 of Ruegeria aquimaris. GTDB lineage: Bacteria > Pseudomonadota > Alphaproteobacteria > Rhodobacterales > Rhodobacteraceae > Ruegeria_B > Ruegeria_B aquimaris. The sequence goes on along the minus strand of NZ_JAOWLB010000007.1, from coordinate 168,253 downwards.
ACCCCGATCGGTCCCATGCCGGGGCCACCACCGCCATGCGGAATGCAGAAGGTCTTGTGCAGGTTCAGGTGGCTGACGTCGCCACCGATGTCACCCGGCCGCGACAGACCAACCATCGCGTTCATGTTGGCCCCGTCGATATAGACCTGGCCGCCATGTTCATGGGTGATGTCGCAGACCTCTTGCACGGTGGTTTCGAAAACACCGTGGGTAGAGGGGTAGGTGATCATGCAAGCCGCAAGGTTATCCGAATGCTCGATGGCGCGGGCGCGGAAATCGGCCACGTCGATATTGCCCTTGTCGTCGGACTTGATCGGCACGACCTTCCAGCCGACCATCTGGGCCGAGGCCGGGTTGGTGCCATGTGCCGAGGTCGGGATCAGGCAGACGTTGCGGTGTCCCTGGCCATTGGCAACGTGATAGTTGCGGATGGTCAGCAGACCCGCATATTCGCCCTGCGCGCCCGAATTGGGTTGCTGGCTGATCGCGTCATAGCCGGTGATCTGGCACAGCTTGTCGTTCAGGTCCGCAATCATCTCGTGGTAGCCCTGCGCCTGATCGTCGGGGACGAAGGGGTGCAGGTTGCCGAACTCGGGCCAGGTGACCGGGATCATCTCGATGGTGGCGTTGAGCTTCATCGTGCAGGACCCCAGCGGGATCATGGCACGGTCAAGCGCCAGGTCGCGGTCGGCCAGACGGCGCATGTAGCGGGTCATCTCGGCCTCGGCCCGGTTCTTGTGAAAAATCGGGTGGGTCAGATAGGGGCTTTCCCGCAGCGCGTAGTCCGGCAGATGATAGCTGCGGTTGGCAACGCTGTCGTCTTTCTTGTCGATGCCAAAGGCACCCCAGACCGCCTCGATGGTCTCGGCGCGGGTCTGCTCGTCGAGCGAGATGCCGATCCGGTCGTCACCCACCTTGCGCAGGTTGACGCCCCGGGCAACGGCGGCTTCCATCACGGTTTTCTGGAGCGGGCCGACCTCGACGGTGATGGTGTCAAAGAACACTTCCGGTTCCACTTTGAACCCGGCCTCGACCAGACCGTCCACGAGGCGCGAGGTCTTGCGGTGCACCGATTGCGCGATGGCCTTGATCCCGTCGGGGCCGTGATAGACGGCATACATCGAGGCGATGACGGCCAGCAGGGCCTGCGCGGTGCAGACGTTCGAGTTGGCCTTTTCCCGGCGGATGTGCTGTTCACGGGTCTGAAGCGCGAGGCGGTACGCCTTGTTTCCGCGCGCGTCGATGCTGACGCCGATGATCCGGCCCGGCATCGCACGTTTGAGCTTGTCGGTGGTGGACATATAGGCGGCGTGCGGTCCGCCGAAGCCCATGGGCACGCCAAAGCGCTGGGTCGAGCCGATGGCGATGTCGGCGCCCATTTCGCCCGGGCTTTTCAGCAGGGCCAGCGACAGGATGTCGGCGGCCACGATGGCGATGGCGTTATGTTCGTGCAGCGCTGCGATTTCCTTGGTGAAGTCGCGCACATGGCCATAGGTGCCCGGATACTGGAAGATCGCACCGAATACGGCACCGGCCTCCAGCTCGTCAGGATCGGCGACCTTGACGTCGATGCCCAGAGGCTCGGCACGGGTCTTGATCACGGCAATGGTCTGCGGGTGGCAGTTCTTGTCGACGAAGAAGGCGGCATTGTTGGCCTTGGACCGACCGCCGCGCTGTGCCATGGTCATCGCTTCGGCGGCGGCGGTGGCCTCGTCCAGAAGCGAGGCGTTGGCCACGTCCAGCCCGGTCAGATCGCTGACCATGGTCTGGTAGTTCAACAGCGCCTCAAGCCGGCCCTGGCTGATTTCCGGCTGATAGGGGGTATAGGCGGTGTACCAGGCCGGGTTTTCCAGGATGTTGCGCAGGATCGGCGCCGGGGTGGTGGTGCCGTAATAGCCTTGGCCGATCAGCGAGGTGAGAACCTTGTTCTTCGAGGCCACCTGTTTCATGTGATAGAGCGCGTCGCGCTCGGTCATGGCCGGACCCCAGTCCAGCGCCTCTTTCTGCCGGATCGACGGCGGCACGGTGGCGTCGATCAGCTGGTCGAGCGTCTTGAAGCCGATCACCTGCAACATGTCGGCCATCTCACGCGGGCTGGGTCCGATATGGCGGCGGTTGGCGAAATCGTAGGCTTCGTAATCGGTGAGTTTGAAGGCCATGGCTCTGGGTCCTCGTCAGGCGGTGGGAGCCGCCGGCAGGGCCGGCGGCTGGCGGCTTAGCCGATCATGTCTTTATAGGCGGCGAGATCCATCAGCCCGTCAAGCTGCGACGCATCGCTGAGCTTGATCTTGTAGATCCAGGCGTCGCCCTCGGGGCTTTCGTTCAGGGCGCCGGGATTGTCGGCCAGTTCCTCGTTTACCTCGACCACTTCGCCATCGACGGGAGCATAGATCTCGGAGGCGGCCTTGACCGACTCGATCACGCCGATCTCGTCGCCCTGGGCAAATTCGTCACCGGCTTCTTTCTGTTCGATGAACACCACTTCGCCCAGCTGGTCGGCTGCGTGTTTGGTGATGCCCAGCGTGGCGATCTCGCCCTCGACGCTGAGCCATTCGTGGTCTTCGGAGTAGTAGATGGTCATGTTTGTCGATCCTTCGGATGGTGTATTTCGGCTGCGGCGGGCGCGGGCAAGGTTTTGGAAAAACCTTGTGGACAAAGCCTTGGTCAAGGCTTTGTACCCCTGCCTCTGGCAGGAGCTAGCGTTTGTAATTCTGCGCGACGAACGGCAGCGCGACGATTTCGGCGGGCTGGGCCTTGCCCCGGATGATCAGGTTGACCTTGTCGCCCGGCGCCGCGTGGGCGCTGGCGACATAGCCCATTGCCACCGGCGCGCCGACCGTGGGGCCGAAGCCGCCCGAGGTGATCTCACCGATGGTCTCGCCGTCAAGGCTCTGGATCTCCACATGCTGGCGGGCGGGTGCACGGCCTTCGGGCTTGATACCGACCAGCTTGCGCGGGGCGCCTTCGGCGATCTCTTTCAGGATGCGCTCGGCGCCTGGGAAACCACCCTCTTCGCGGCGACGTTTCTGGATCGCCCAGAGCAGGCTGGCCTCGATCGGCGAGGTGGCATTGTCGATGTCGTTGCCGTAAAGGCAAAGCCCCGCTTCCAGCCGCAAGCTGTCTCGGGCGCCCAGGCCCGCCGGTTCGCAATCCTCATGCGCCAGAAACAGGCGCGAGATGCGGATCGCCTCGCCTTCGGGGATCGAGATTTCGTAACCGTCCTCACCGGTATAGCCCAGCCGCGAGATGCGGCAGTCTACGCCGTCGATCTGACCCAGCATCGTCTCCATGAACTTCAGGTCGCGCGCTGCGGGGCAGAGGCGGCCCACCACATCCTCGGCGCTGGGGCCTTGCACCGCGACCAGCGCGCGGTCGAAGATCTCGGTCACCTCGACCCCGTCCAGGTGCGCCGCCATATGCGGGATATCCTGATGGCGCAGCGCCGCGTTCACCACCACAAAGAAGTATTCGCCCGCGTTCGACACGATCAGGTCATCCATGATGCCGCCCTGGGCATTGGTGAAGAAGCCATAGCGCGCCTTGCCTTCGGGCAGGGTCGAGAACACCTGCGGGCAGAGCTTTTCCAGTTTGGCGCCGATATCTTCCCCGCGCAGGATCACCTGCCCCATGTGGCTGACATCGAACAGCGCCGCCTTTTCGCGGCACTGCTTGTGCTCGCCCATGATCCCCATCGGGTATTGCACCGGCATTTCCCATCCGGCGAAATCCACCATCTTGCCGCCAAGCTCGACATGCAGGTCATAGAGCGGGGTGCGTTTGGGCGTGTCAGTCATGATCTGGTTTGTCCTTGAGCTCGCGCAGGGCACGCAAAGGGAAAGGGTTGCCGCCCCGCCGATCCCCATGCCGAAGGGAGAGGAGGAGAGAAGCTTTGACACGGTGATGTCGGCGGAGCGGCAAGGCGGAAAGAGGGGAGGCGGGGCGCGAAACCGACACATGGCAAGAACCATGGCCCATTTCACCGATCAGTGTCGCAAGTGGCAGGCCCACCGGATCCCCCCTGAGTTTCGCTGTGCGCCCGGTCTGTATTCCATGGCGCACAATTCTGATGTATCGTATAGGAAACTTTTCCCCTATTGGCAACAAAAGATTTGATTTGGAAAATTCGAATACGTTAGGGTTATGAGGGAGATCAACCGCCGAAATCAGGGGAATGCGCATGGAGCCGGTTCAGACAGAAGACGAAGGCCTGAGCGTCGAGGGGCTGGAAGCGCCCGATGGCGAAACCCTTGGCCGCATGATTCGCGAGGCACGCAAGGACAAGGGGATGACCCTGGAGGAGGTCGCGCGCGCCGCCGCCATCGGGCGGTCGACCCTGTCCAAGATCGAGAACAACCAGACCCGCGCCAGTTTCGACATCATCCGCCGCCTGATGCAGGCGCTGGAACTGGAGACGCCACAGCTCTTTGTGCAGTCGGGCAAGAGCGACATTTCCGGCCGCCGCGATTTCACCCGCAAGGATCAGGGCGAACATCAGGTCACCCGCACCTATGATCATGAACTCTTGTGCACCGAACTGACCAGCAAGCGGATGCTGCCCTATATCAGCACGATCAAGGCCCGCGATGTCAGCGAGTTCGATACCTGGGTGCGCCACCGGGGCGAAGAGTTCATGTTCGTGCTGAGCGGCGAGCTGACGCTCTATACCGAACATTACCGCCCGTTGCAGATGAAGGCGGGCGACAGCGTCTATTATGACAGCGGCATGGGCCATGGCTGCGTCTCGACCAGCAAGGAGGACGCGCGCGTTCTCTGGGTCTCGCTGGACGGTTGACGCGGGCGGCAGGCCTGCCTGCCGCCCCTTGACCGGTCAGAAGCCTTGCAGATAGGCAATGACGTCTTCGATCTCGTCTTCCTTCTTGAGCCCGGCAAAGCTCATCTTGGTGCCCTTCATGAAATCCTTGGGCTTGGCAAGGAAGGCGGCCAGATTCGCCTCGTCCCAGACCAGACCGCCGGCTGCGGCCTCGGTCAGGGCATCGGAATACTTGAACCCTTCGACCTGACCGGCAGCTGCGCCGACAATACCGTTCAGCTGCGGCCCGACCTTGTTGGCCGCCCCTTCGCCCACCGCATGGCAGGCCTTGCATTTGTTGAAGACTTTCTTGCCCTTGTCGGCATCGCCATCGGCAAGCGCTGGCATCGCCAGCGCCGCGGCCAGCGCCGTCAGGATCAGTCTGGATTTGAGCATCTCTCTCTCCTTCTTGGTTGAGGTTGGTCTTTCTAGGTCACGCCGGATTTTGCAGGGTCTGGTTCAGATCAACCGGCCCCAGTACCTCGGCGTCGGGTATGTCGTCGAGCGACAGGATACGGCCACCATAACGGGCGACAAAGCCCTCGGCCGCCGTCGGATCGGCAAAGGGTACGATTTCAGGGGCACCCATGCCCCCGGCGACACCCGCCCCGACGACAAATAAAGCTGTATTGGCGGGGGTCCAGTTCATTGAACCCGGTTCTGCCCAGCTGACGGCCGCGCCCATGTCGCTGACATAGACGGCGGTAATCTCCGCCTCGCGCTCTGGGCTTTTCAGATAGGTGACCAGATCGCGGACCTGGGCGAAAAAGATCGGGGCTGGATATCCATCGAGATGGATCTGTCCCTTGGGCCCGCCATGCTCGGCCACGTTCATCTGGCAGAAGTAGCTGAGCGCGGCCTCGGTCAGTTCCACCGGGGCGGGCGGCGCCTTGGCCTCTTCCTCCTTGCAGGCGGCAAGGGCAACCAGGGCGATGAGCGCAAGTGTCCTCATGGTTCGAGCCTCCGGAACGCGGCCCAGGCCAGGACAAACCCCAGGACCGGCCAGACCAGCAGCGATACCGGCGCGGCCCAGACCGGCAGCGCCTGTGCGGCGCCGGTCATGCCCGAGGTCATGGCGACGCCTTCGGTCGCGGCGATGTTCCACAAACGGAAAGCGTCGGCCGGGTTGGCCACCATCACCCATGGGAAGACGGAACGGGTGAAGGTACCGCCCTGATCCATGACCACGGCCCCCAAAAGCCCCAGGTCATACAGAACGACAAAGACCAGCCAGAGCCCGGCCGACAGACCTGCCGCAGCCGTGGCGCCCCGTGCCAGGGCCGACAGCAGGGATCCAAGCGCCAGGAACACGGCGCCCAACAGGATCGAGGTTAGGATGAGGCGCAGAAGCGCCATCAGGCTTTCAGGCCCTGCCCCACCGAACCAGGCGGCCACCGCACCTGCGGTGCCAAAGCCCACGGTCATGGCAAAGGCCAGCGCGGCCAGATGGGCGGTGAACTTGCCCAGCAGGATCTCGGCCCGACCGGCGGGATAGGACAGGAGCAGCGCCAGGCTGCCCCGGTCCACGTCGCCTGCCACGGCATCGAACGAGATCATCAGCGCCAGGAGCGGCGCGAGATAGACGCTGAGCGTCGTCATCGAGGCGACCGAGACAGTCAGCATGTCCACGCCCAGCGTGCCAGTGGGCGCACTGCCCGCAAATGTCAGGGCCAGCGCGAACAGCACCATGATCAGCGTCGCCACCAGCAGCCAGCGGTTGCGGCGCAGGATCAGCATTTCGGCCCGGGTGATGGCAAGAAAGCGGGTCATTGCACGGTCTCCCTTGCATAGTGGCGGTAGAGGTCTTCGAGCTTGGGCGGGGTCATCTCCAGATCGGCCACCGCCTCGCCCATGGCGGCGATGCGGCGCAGCGCCTCCATCTTGTCGTCGGGTGAACACAGAAGCTCGACCGAGGCGCCGTTGACACGGTTGCCGCCCAGCCGGGCGGCCAGCGCATCGGCGTTTTCGCGCGCCCTGACCCGCAGGCGGATTGGCAGACCCGCCAGCGCCGACAGGTTGGCCAGCGTGTCGTCGGCCACCTTGACCCCCTTGCGCAGGATGGCGATGCGGTCGGTGCGGGCCTCGACCTCGGTCAGGGCGTGGCTGGCGATCAGCACCGCAGCCCCCTGCCCGGCCAGTTCGTCGATGATGGCATAGAGATCCTGGCGCGAGATCGGGTCGAGCCCCGATGTCGGCTCGTCCAGCAGCGCCACGCGGGGTTTGCCCAGCAGCACCTGCGCCAGTCCCAGCCGCTGCCGCATCCCCTTGGAATAGGTGCCGATGCGGCGGTCCAGTGCGTCGGCCAGGCCGACCCGTTCCAGTAGTCCGGGCACATCGGCCCGTTCGCCAGACAGGCGGGCAAAGAGCGTCAGTTGCTCGCGCCCGGTCAGAGCCGGGTGGAAAGACACCGCCTCGGGCAAATAGGCGGTATCGCGGCGGGCCTGGGCGCTGCCGGGGGCAGCAGTGCCGATGCGGATCGTGCCGCCATCGGTCGGGATCAGGCCGAGGATGGATTTGATCAGGGTCGATTTCCCGGCGCCGTTATGTCCAAGGAGCGCCACGCGCTCGCCGGGGGCGACATGCAGGGTGATATCGCTCAGAACGCGGGTTGGCCCGCGATCCTTGCACAACGATGTGATGGTCAGGGCCTTATCCGTCATGAGGCACCTTTTTCAGGGCTGGAGGTTCAGGGGCTTTGATCAGGGCGTTGCTGTCGATCACGCCGCCGGGCAGAAGGACCGGAAAGGCGGATTGCGACCAGCGCACCAGCTGCACGGCAGGGGAGCCAAGCAGCAACTTGGCTGCGGGTTGCGTCCACAGCACATGGTCCATGCTATCGTTGGGGCGATAGGGAGCGTCGGCGATGCCGTCGCCATTGACGTCATAGGCGGCAAAATCGGACCAGTAGTTGCCGCGCCCGTCCTCGGACCACTCGACCCATTTGGTCGAGACATATTTGACCTGGGTCCGGTTGCCGACAAAGGCGTTGCCGACGATCCGGTTGCGCTCGGACCCGGCGGTGAAATGGATGCCGATGCCGCAGCCTTCGAACCAGTTGTCGGTAAACTCATTCTTGTTGGCATTGTAGAGGAAGGTGCATTTCTCCTTTGCCCCTTTCACCACATTGCCCGAGATCACGCTGTCATTGGCATAGTTCAGCATGACCCCATGTTCGCGGTCACCGATCGAGACGTTGTCGACCACCTTGACCCGGCTGGTGAACATCACCGCATAGCCCAGGTCGTTACCGATCGAGACATTGCCCGTGACCTCGGAATTGTCGGCATACATGTAATGCACGGCAAAACGCAGATCGCGAAACAGGTTGTTGCGAAAGATGTTGCGGCGCGAGGAGTTCACGAAGATGCCGTCGCGCCCGTATCGGATATCGTTCTCTTCGACCACCGCGCCGGGGGCGTTCCAGACATAGACCCCGTTACCGCGCGCGTTCATGTGGCGGTCCTGGCGGCCCTCGATCCGGTTGCCCCTGACCAGCGCGTCCTTGGCGCCGTGGATATCGACGCCGTAGAGATTGCCGATCAGCATGTTGTTTTCCACCACCGGGGCGCGGGCGGTCTTGGTCAGCTGGATACCGCTGTCGATGCCGTCATGGTCCGAGCCGGAGCCGACCACGGTCAGCCCTCGCAGGGTCACGTCGGGGCCGGTCACGGTGATCACGCTGCCCGCGCCCTGCCCGTCAATGGTGGCCTGCCCCATCCCGTCAAGGGTGACGGACCGGGACAGGACCAGGGTTTCGGCATAGATGCCGGGCGCCAGGCGGAGGGTGTCACCATCCGCCGCCTGGGCCAGTGTCCGGGCGATGGCCCCCGCCCGGTTGGGCACGTCCCAATCCGCCGCCCAAAGGGGCGTGGCAAACAGGGTCGCAATCAGCAGGGGCCAGCGCATGATTTATGCTCCCCGCGGTTCGACAAACATCCGGCCGCGCATTTCCATGTGCAGCGCGTGGCAGAACCACTGGCAATAGAACCAGTGCACGCCCGGACGGTCAGCGACGAAGGTGACCGAGGCGGTCGCCTGCGGCGCCACTTCCATTGCAACGCCAAAGTTGGCCATGCAGAAGCCGTGGGTCACGTCATCCACATCGTCGAGGTTGGTGACATAGACCGTCACCTCGTCGCCCTGTTTCACCGTGAACTTCTCAAGGCTGAAGGTCGGCGCCACGGACGTCATGTAGACCCGCACCTTGTTGCCGTCGCGGATCGGCTCCTCGGCGCCTTCCTCCAGGTCGACGCCATCGGCGGCGGCCTGCTGGCGGGCGTCTTCCCACATCGGGTCGTCGCGGTTCCAGACGTTGACCGGGTTCACCTTGGAGCGATGCACGATGATGCTGTCATGCGGCTCGGCAAAGGTCGGGCCGTCATGCACCACCTTCATCTTGTCGCCGGAGATGTCGATCAGCTGTTCGTTCTCGGGCTTCAAGGGGCCGACATTCAGGAACCGGTCCTTGGAGAACTTGTTCATCGAGATCAGCCATTTGCCGTCGGCCTCGGCGGTTTCTCCCATCGAGGTCGAGTTGTGGCCCGGCTGATACTGCACATCGACCTTGTCGAGGATCGGGTCGACATCGGCGCCGGCATAGGCCTCGATCGCCTTTGCGATGTTCCACTTCACCACCTGACTGTCCAGGAACAGGGTGGTATAGGCGTTGCCCTTGTTGTCGAACGCGGTGTGGAGCGGCCCAAGACCCAACTGCGGTTCGGCCACGATGGCCGAGCGCGGATCGGCATTGTCCGTGAACAGCGCATCGACCTTTTCGACGTCGATCACCGACACGGTGGGCGACAGCTTGCCGTTGATCATGATGTGGCGCTTGTCGGGGGCGGCGTTACAGCCATGCGGGCTGTTGGGGATCGGGATATAGCGGGTATAGTTCTTGCCCGCGCCCTTGCGCCCGTCGACAACCTTGACGCCGTTCAGCTCCTGATAGTCGCCCGCGGCGATGCCGGCCTCGATTTCCTTGAGGTTGAACACAACCACATGGTCCTGCTCGTTCTCGGTCATCTCGGCCAGGTTCATGCCCATTTCCGAGTTGTACGAAGTCGAGAAGGCGTATTTGCCCTGATAGTCGCAATCGGTGTTGTCGAGGTTGCCCGACACGATCACCTGCCAGGCGATTTCCATGCTGTCGCCGTCAATCGCGGTGAAGATGTTCACATATTGCGACGGATCGTCGAGGATCTGACCGTCATTGACCAGCGGCGCCTCATGCTCGCCATTGGCAAAGACATAGCCGGTGCGCGGGTATTTCTGCGGCCGCAGGCCGTGGATGTCATGCGCGTTGGGGATCTCGATAATCTTGTCGCATTTCATCACGTCGCAGCGCACGCGCGCCACGCGTGTGTTGGCCTTGTCGTTCATGAACAGGTAACGGCCGTCATAGGTGCCATCGGTGAACGACATATGCGGGTGGTGCAGGTCGCCGTTGTCATAGGTGACCTTGCCGTTGGCGGCGAGGTACTGCTTGGTTTCGGGCAGCAGGCCCTCGGTCAGCACCTTGAGAGACTCGTTGGTCTGGCCCCAGCCGGTGGCCGAGCAGCGGTTGAACACAGGCACCCGCATCAGCTCGCGCATCGAGGGGATGCCGAGGATGCGCAGTTCGCCGGTCTGGCCCGAGGACCAGAAGCCGTAATACTCGTCCAGCTCGCCGGGTTCGAGATTGGCCTTGGCGGCGGCGGATGCCTCGCGCGCGGTCATCAGGGTGGCCCCCAGCCCGGTGCTGGCGAGAACGGCCCCGGTGGCTGTCGCGCCCAGCAGGCCGCGGCGGGTGACGCTCAGGTTGTTATCGTGGTCCGACATGATCGTTCCTCCTTTCAGGAAGCTTCTTGCGGTTTGGCGTTTGGATGGTTCGCCGGTGGGTGTCCGAGGTTCAGTTTCGGATCGACCGTCCCTGTGCGCGCCCGCCGCTTGATCTGGCGGATGACGACGGGGCATTTGGCCTCGGACTGATAGAGCACCTGGCAATGCAGGCAGGTGATGCATTCGTTCGGGTTGATCTCGCCCGTGGGGTGGATCGCCTGAACCGGGCATTCGTTGGCGCAGGTCTGGCAGGGATTGCCGCAATCCTTGTAGCGGCGCAGCCAGTCGAACATGCGGATGCGGGCGGGGATCGCCAGTGCCGCGCCCAGCGGACACAGGTAGCGGCAATAGAACCGTTCGATGAAAAGGCCGATCAGCAAGAGCAGCAGGGCAAACACCACAAACGGCCAGTCGCGCATGAACTTGAGGATGATCGCGGTCTTGAACGGCTCGACCTCGGCATAGGTTTCGGCCAGCGGGATCGAGACAAAGCTGAGACCGAAAAGACCAAGGAAGATCATGTATTTGACTGGCCAGAGCCGCTCGTTCAGGCCCCAGGGCAGGGTCCATTGCGGCAGGCGCAGGGCGCGGGCCACCTTGTTGGTCAGCTCTTGCAGCGCGCCAAACGGGCAGAGCCAGCCGCAATAGGCGCCCCGGCCCCAGAAGATCAGCGCGGCGGCCACGGCGAACCACTGGATGAACACCAGCGGATCAAGCAGGAACGCGTCCCAGCTGAAGCCCGTGCGCAGGCTGCCCGCCAGCGCCATCAGGTTGACGACGCTCAGCTGGGCATTGGCGTACCAGCCGATGAAGAACAGCGTCGCGGTCAGATAGGCGATGCGGAACCAGTAGAAGACGCGCGCGTTCATCGTGGCCTGGAACTGGAAGAAGAAGGTTGCCGTCAGCAGCAGCAGCATCGCGCTGAGGATGCCGATCTCGACGGTGCGGTCCTTCCAGATCCGTTGCCACAGCGCGGCCTTGGCGGCGGCCTCGTCGCCTGCATCCTCGATCACCGCCGGGGCGGCGGCGGGTAGCAGGAAGCGTTCCGGCAGGCGGTAGCCCAGATCGAAGGTGAGGAAGCTTTTCTCCACCGCGCCCACGGCGCGCTGTACCAGGAGTTGCAGGCGGAAGGGGGCGGCGGGGTCGAATTCGGCATCGGCAGGGATCTTGAAGAGGTCAAGTTCCGAGAACGCAGGCGCATCCTCGGCCGCGACCGTTCCCAGGCGGCGTTGCTGGCGATCGAAGAAGCGCACCGCGCTGTCGCCCTGAATCAGCTGGATCCGGTCGAAGATGCCGCCGCGCACATAGCCCGATCCCTTGAAGCTGTAGGCGCCGCGCCCCAGCACCAGAATGGCCTGTTCACCCGGCTCCAACCAATTGACAAGATTGGTATATTCCGCCTCACCCAGCAGGGTGCGGCCGATCTCGGGGACCGAGACCAGGGCCAGGTGCATGTCGATGAACGTATCCTCGGGCGCGCCCGGTTCGGGCCGCTTGATGGCGCGGGCGTCGCCGGTGGCCTCAAAGGCCGCGTTGACCTGCCCGATATCCAGGGTCATCCGCCGGACCGAGCCGTCGCCCGACAGGGTGAACCAGTCGCTGGTGCCGGTCTGGTCCATGTCGATCTCGCGACGCGGGCCTTCGGGGGTGGCGGGCGACAGGCCGCCCAGACCCAGCGCGCGGGCCACCTTGAGCCCTGCGCGCACCAGGCTGTCGTCGATCACCATGATGGTGACGGTGGCGCCCGAGATGATGTCGAGGTCATGCCCCTCGCCGCCGGTCTCGGCCTCGCGTTTCAGGTCGAGGCCTTTGTAGCCTTCGGTCAGGGCGACCATTTTCGAGTTGGGAATACCAATAAGAACAATGGGTTCCGAGTGCGCTACCAGTTTAACGCCGGTCAGGACGGCATCGGCGTCGATGGCCGCGACCACGTGAATAGGCTTGCCCGAATAACCGGTCGTGCCGACAAAATCAGAGGTCAGGAACGCCCAGGCGACAGGCTCGCCGCCCTTGAGCACCGGGGCGACCTTTACATCCTCGCGCACGGGGCCAAAGGCGTCGGCGCCGGGGGCGAGGTCGGACGGGGCGATATCGGGAAGGAAGCTGGCCAGACTGTCGGCGCGGGCGGCGACCGCCAGCAAGCAGGACAGGGTAAGAACCAACAGGAATTCAGCTGCGCGTTTCAGGACCATGGCGCACCTCCGGTATTTTGGATTGACGCCAGGACCGCGCGGGGGGCGCGGGCAATTCTATCTTGGGCCGCGACCGGGGGGCCGCGGGTTTCGGGCCGCAAACGAGGTGTTTTGACCGTTTTGTACAGCGGTTTCAGACCCCATTGACCGTTTTGTACGCCCTGGAACAAGGCCATGACGGGCAGATCGGGCAGCGGCGCGGGACCGGTCAGTGCGCAGAGCGCGCAGTCGGCACAACGGGGGCAAGGCGCGTTCGGGTCGGGGGTTTCGTCTTCGGTCACCTGAACCCAGACCGCGCCGCTCTCGGAGCAGATCTCGATCCAGTTGCCCTGCCCGGCCTGCGCCAGTTGCGGCGCCATCAGTTGCAGCAGCATCAGCAGGATCGCGGCACAGCCCGCCAGCGCGCGCAGGGCGCGGTGGGGCAGGTTTGCTGATCTGTGCCGGCGGGACATGGGGGCTCCGACTCGGGGATTGCGGTTGATCCGAGTTCTAGAAGCCGGGGCGCCGGGGTTACTTGACTTTGGTCAGGCGTGGCGGTTCGCGCCCAGAACGTTGGTGACCGCCAGGGCAAAGAGCTGCCGAACCGGGGTTTCGGGATGGTCGGGGCGGGTCATCAACCCGACCGGCCCCTGGGTCAGCTCGGTGCGGAAGGGCAGCGCGACCAGACGGCCTTCGGCAATCTCGTTGGCGACCACCCCGCGCGAGATGATCCAGACGCAATCGGATTGCCTTGTGTGCACCCGGCCAAACGCGCCCGAGACGGTTTCGAGACGGTTCGGAAACTCCCCCACCCCGTTGGCGATCAGGAACTGTTCGACCAGCGGCCGGATGGCCGCGCCTGCGGGCGGGTAGATCACCGGCCAGTCGGCAACCCGGCGCAGATCGGGGTCGGACAAGAGCGGGTGGCCCGGGCGCACCACGAACACCACCTGTTCGTCATAGAGCTGGGTAAAGGAAATCCCCTGCATGGTGTCCGAGGGGCCGATGCGGCCGATCACCAGATCAAGCTCTCCCAGCCGCAACCGTTCGGTCAGGTAACCATGCGGTCCGTCGAGGATACGCAGCAGCGCGTTGGGCGCCAGCCGGCCGAATTCCGTCACCACCAGCGGCATCAGGTGGGCTGCCACGCTGGGCAGGGCGCCGACCGACAGCTTGTCCTTTTGCCGGCGGCCTTCCAGCTCGATCCCGTCGAGCCCCTGTTGCAGGCTGGCGATCGACATCTGTGCGAAATGCAAGAACACTTCGCCGGGACGTGTCAGAACCACGCCCGAGCGGCTACGCCGCATCAGGGTGGTGCCGACAATCTCTTCGAGTTCCTTCAGCGTCTTGGACATGGCTGGTTGGGTCAGGAACAGCTTTTCGGCGGCGGTCTTGAGGCTGCGTTCGCGGGCAATCTCGACGAAACACTGGATGTGCCGGAACTTGATGCGTCGGTCGATCATTTACTTTCCAGTATTGATAATCAAATGGCACGATAACTCATTTTACATGTCTGTTCCAATCATCCACCCTGTATTCGGGGAGGATTTTCCATGCGAGTTCAGGTTGTCATCATTGGCGGGGGGCCATCGGGGCTGCTGTTGGGGCAGCTGTTGCACCAAAAGGGCATCGACACGCTGGTGCTGGAGCGCAAGACGCGCGACTACGTGCTGGGCCGCATCCGGGCCGGGGTGCTGGAGGTGGGATTCGTCAACCTGATGCGCGAGGCGGGCGTGGCCAAGCGGATGGAGCGCGAAAGCTTTATCCATGGCGGCACGGTGATCTCTTACGAGGACATGCAGTTCGGCATCAATTTCGAGGAACTGACGGGCAATCATGTCGTTGTCTATGGCCAGACCGAGGTGACCCGCGATCTGTATGATGCGCGCGCGGCGGTCGGGGCCAGGACCGTGTTCAACACCGAACATGTCGAGATCCACGGGGCCGACAGCGACGCGCCATATGTCACCTATCAGGTGGACGGCGCCGAGCACCGGGTCGACTGCGATTATGTGGCGGGCTGTGACGGGTTCCACGGTGTGAGCCGCCAGACCATCCCGCTGACGGTGCGGCGGGAATACGAAAAGGTCTATCCCTTTGGCTGGCTGGGCATCCTGTCGGAGACGCCGCCGGTGAATGACGAGCTGATCTATGCCGGGTCGGATCGCGGGTTTGCGCTGTGTTCGATGCGCAACGCCAATCTGAGCCGGTACTACATCCAGTGTTCGCTCTCGGACCATGCCGAGGACTGGACCGATGCGGCGTTCTGGCAGGAGCTGAAGCGGCGCATTCCGGCAGAGGCGGCGGAACGGCTGGTGACCGGCCCGTCGATCGAGAAGTCCATCGCGCCGCTGCGCTCGTTCGTTTGCGAGCCGATGCGCTGGGGGCGGCTGTTTCTGTGCGGGGACGCGGCGCATATCGTGCCGCCGACCGGGGCCAAGGGGCTGAACACGGCGGCGAGCGATATCCATTACCTCTATCACGCGCTGGTGCAGGTCTATGACACCGGCGAGACCGAGGGCATCGACCGCTATTCGGAAAAGGCGCTGGCGCGGGTATGGAAGACCCAGCGGTTCAGCTGGTGGATGACCACCCTGCTGCACCGGTTCCCGCATCAGTCGGAGTTCGACCTGAAGGTTCAGAAGGCCGAGATCGCATTCCTGCGCGACAGCCGGGATGCGCAGACGGTGCTTGCACAGAACTATGTCGGTCTGCCCTATTAGGGTGCAGCGGAAAGGAAGACGGATGTCCGATCGCTTTGACAACGGAATGAAGGTGCGGCGCCGGGTGCTGGGCGATGCCTATGTCGACCGGGCCGAGGCGGGCAAGACCGCGTTCGACGTGCCGTTCCAGACGCTGATCACCGAGGGCGCCTGGGGCACGGTCTGGGCCTCGGACGGGATCAGCGACCGGGAACGGTCGATGCTGACGCTGGCGCTGTTGGCGGCGCTGGGGAATTTCGAGGAGATCCCGATGCATATCCGGGCCACCGCCCGCACCGGCGCCAGTAAACAAGACGTGCTGGAGGCGTTCCAGCATGTGGCGATCTATGCCGGTGTGCCGCGCGCCAATCAGGCGCTGAAACTGGCCAAGCAGACCTATGCCGAAATGGAACAGGAATAGTCCGGGAAACGCGCGACACGTCCCGCCCGAGAGAGGAGACCACAGAGATGCTCAAACCCGGTGAATTCTACCAGAGGGACAGGGAGTGGCACCCGCCCGCCTATGTGCACAACTACAAGACCTCGGTCGCGCGGTCGCCCCGGCAGGCGCTGATCAGCCTGGAGAACACGGTGAGCGAGATCACCGGTCCGGTGTTTGGTCACGGCGATATCGACGCGGGCGACAATGACCTGATCTACAACTATGCAAAGTCGGGCGAGAGCGCGATTGGCGAGCGGATCATCCTGCATGGCCGGGTTCTGGACGAGAACGGCCGCCCCCTGCCCCATACGCTGGTCGAGATCTGGCAGGCCAATGCGGGCGGGCGGTACCGGCACAAGAAGGACACCTATCTGGCGCCGATCGACCCGAATTTCGGCGGCTGCGGCCGGACCCTGACGGACGAGAACGGCTATTACTATTTCCGCACGGTCAAACCCGGCGCCTACCCCTGGCGCAACTGGGTCAACAACTGGCGGCCAGCGCATATCCATATGTCGATCTTTGGCACGGCGTTCGCGCAGCGGCTGATCACGCAGTGCTATTTCGAGGGCGACCCGCTGATCGCGAAATGCCCGATCGTGAACACCATCCCCGACCCGGCGGCCATCGACCGGCTGATCGCACCCCTGGACCTGAACGCAACGATCCCGCTGGATAGCATCGCCTATAGGTTCGACGTGGTGCTGCGCGGGCGCCGGTCGACCTTGTTTGAAAATCGTCTGGAGGGGAACTGAAGCGTATCCAGGAAAATTGGGAACCGGTTTTCCGGTTCGGAAACGCGACAGAAAAGGAGAAGAGCATGGCGCAGTCTTTGGATTATCTGAAGGAAACCCCGTCGCAGACGGCCGGACCTTATGTGCATATCGGGCTGGCGCCGGGTGCCGCCGGGTTCGACATCTACGGCCAGGAACTGGGCTGGGACATCGCCGGGCCGAATGCGCAGGGCGAACGTATCCGGGTCGAGGGGCTGGTCATCGACGGCACCGGCAGCCCGGTCAAGGACGTGCTGCTGGAGGTCTGGCAGGCCAATGCCGCCGGTATCTACGCCCATCCCGAACACCCAGGCGCGGTCGAGGACGGGTTTCGCGGCTGGGGCCGGGTGATCACCGATTTCGCCACCGGCGAATGGGGGTTCGACACGGTCAAGCCCGGTGCCGTTCCGGGCCGGAACGGAACCGTGCAGGCGCCGCATATCAACCTGTGGATCGTGGCGCGCGGCATCAATGTGGGACTCAACACGCGGCTCTATTTCGAGGACGAGGCGGAGGCCAACGCCGCCGACCCGGTGATCAACATGATCGAATGGGAGAACCGCCGCCAGACGCTGATCGCCCGGCGCAACGAGACGGACGGCAAGGTCGTCTATCGGTTCGACATCCGATTGCAGGGTGAGAACGAGACGGTGTTCTTCGACATCTGAGCCGGGAGGAAGCCATGACCAAACCCTGTATCATCTGCGTCGCCATAACCGGGTCGCTGCCCACCAAGGCCAACAACCCGGCAGTGCCGATCACGGTCGAGGAACAGGTCGAAAGCACGCAAGAGGCATTTGAGGCGGGTGCAAGCATCGCCCATTGCCATGTGCGCAACGACGACCAGACCCCCACCAGCGACCCCGAACGCTTTGGCCGACTGCTGGAGGGGCTGCGGCAGCACTGTCCCGGCATGATCGTGCAATTCTCGACCGGCGGGCGGTCAGGCGCGGGTCAGGCGCGGGGCGGCATGCTGCCGCTGGCGCCTGATATGGCCTCGTTGTCGGTGGGGTCGAACAATTTTCCGACGCGGGTCTATGAGAACCCGCCCGACCTGGTCGACTGGCTGGCCTCGGAAATGCGGACCTATCACGTGACGCCGGAAATCGAGGCCTTTGACCTGAGCCATATCCTGCGCGCCATCGACATGCATGGCAAAGGGCAGCTTTACGGCAAGCTCTATGTGCAGTTCGTCATGGGGGTGAAGAACGCCATGCCCGCCGACCGCGAGGTGTTCGATTTCTACGTGCACACGATGAAGACGCGCGCGCCACAGGCGGAATGGTGCGCGGCAGGGATCGGACCGAACCAGATCGTGGTCAACGAATGGGCCATTGCGGCGGGCGGCCACACGCGCACGGGGCTGGAGGATAACGTGCGGCTGGACCGCGACCGTCTGGCACCATCCAACGCGGCGCTGGTGCGGCGGGCGGCGGAGCTTTGCGAGAAATACGAGCGCCCGGTGGCCAGCTGGCAAGAGGCGCGCGAGATCCTCGCGCTGGCCTGACCCGCCGCAATTGAAAACCGCCCCTTCGCCCGGTATGCCGGTGGCGCAGGCGGATAAGGGGCGCGGGTGGCACGGGCAGGCATGTATCTGGCGGTATTTGTGGGCGGCGCGGCGGGGTCGCTGCTGCGCGAACTGTTCGCGCTGGAAATCCCCGGTCTGCCGCTGGTGACCGCCACTTTCGGAATCAATACGCTGGCCTGCCTGATCCTGGGCTGGCTATACGCCGTGCGGCACCGGGTGCATGCCCATGTGCTGCATCTGGGCGCGGTTGGGTTCTGCGGCGGGCTGTCGACCTTTTCGTCCTTCATCTTCGAACTGGACCGGATGATCCGGCTGGAGGGCTGGGGCACGGGGCTTGGTGCCATGACGCTGGAGATTGTCGCGGGCCTTGCGGCGGCGGTGCTGGGCGAGGCGCTGGGGCGCCGGAGGGCGGCGCGATGAGCGGGGTTTACCTGCATCTCCTGTTTGCATTTGGCGGCGGGCTGGGCGCGGTGCTGCGGCACTGGACGGCGCGCCGGATCACCCATGACCTGCCGCTGGCAACGCTGGCGGTGAATGTCGCGGGCACGCTTCTGCTGGGGCTGTGGCTGGGCCATCTGGAGGCCACTGGCGCGGGTGTCGGCGAGGATACGCGCCGGTTGGTGCTGGGCTTTTGCGGCGGGCTGACCACGTTTTCCAGCTTCGCCTGGCAGACGCTCGACCTGAATCGCTCGCGCACGATCCTGATTGCGGCGGGCAATATCCTGATCAGCGTCGTGCTTTGCGCCCTGGCTTTCCTGTTGGGACAGACCGTGACCGGCTGACCGGCTTCGGGTTCGGCGCCATTGAGTATTTATGACCAGAAAGAAGCCGCAGCGCGTTCAGGCTTCTTTCTGGTTCAAAATACTCCCGCCGGAGGCGCCCGCACGTGCCACGCGCGCAGGCGCCGGGACGGGTCACAGGGTCTTCAGATACTCCAGCAGGGCGCGGCGATCCTCTTCGGACAGGCCTGCCGTGCCATAGTCATGGCCCGAGTTGAAATTGCCAGGGATCGGTTCGCCATCCTCGCCGCGGGCGCGGAAGGTGAAGGGGTTCTGCTCCGGGTCCGAGACGAAGCCGACCTTGACCGGATCAAACTCGCGGCTGCCGATGCCGAACACCTCGGGCCGGGTTTCGGCATCCTCGGGCAGGGCGGCGTCGAGGTCGGAGGCCGTGTTGCGCATGCGCGCGGGCAGCAGCAGGTCGTAGAGCGTGGGCACCGAGCCGTTGTGCAGATAGGGCGCGGTGGCCCAGATCCCGTTCAGCGCACGGGCCTTGTAGGCGAGGAGCGCGTGATCCTGGGTCAGGCAATCCTGCGCGTCGGCCTTCTTCTTCTGATCCGTCACGCCGGGCAGGTATTCGGTGATCAGCCCGCTTTCGGTGCGGTCGCCCGAGGGGCGGTCATCCTCGTAGAGGATCGCGCCCAGCACCTCGCCCCGCTTGCCCCAGATGGCGCCGATCGTGGCGTTGACCAGCATCATGCGGGTGAAATCCTCGACCGGGTCGATGCGGGCGCCTTCGGTGATCACGTACTGGCCGCCAAACTGGCCGGGTTTCGAGCGGTGCAGGAAGGTGTTGCAACTGGTGAACACGTCGGTGCCGATCTCGGCCAGCGGCGTCATTGTGGTGGCCATCGGGCTGGTGGTGTCGGAGGCGTCCATGTGGCTGTGGCAGTCGGCGCAGCTTTCGCCGTCGATCTTGCGGGTGAACACCTCGCGCCCGCGCGCTGCGAGATCCCAGTCGATGGCGCCCAGCATATCTTCGGGCCATTTCGGCGATTGCAGGCTTTCGAGCTGGCGTTCGAGCGAGACCAGCTCGCGGACCCGGGCGCTGGAGGGATAGCCCCGGCGCACGGTGAACTTGTCGGTCTCGATATGGGCAAAGACGCCGATCACCTCGGAGGTGTTACGCACCAGCGCGCCCAGTTCCGTGCTTTCGCCGAGGAAGCGGATCTTGAACATCCGCTTGGCGATGCCGTTCCATTGCAGCTGCTCCTGCTGCGAGGTGTTCCAGATATGCGGATAGCTGGCTGGCGCGTCGGCCAGCACATTGGTGATCTGGTTCGGGTCGCGGACGGTCAGCGCAACCTTGTTCAGGATATGGCCCTGAGCATCCAGCCGGGCATGGCCATAGCGCACCTTGGGTGCCGCGTTCTTGTCGGCCAGCGCCTGCTGCCAGGCGATCTGTTCGCCGAGCTGGGTTTCCAGCGATGCGCGGGTGTCGATATCGTGATCCTGCCCCAGCACGGCGCGCGCGAAGCGGTCGAAGCGGGTGCGGTCGGTCACGGTGTCCTTGAGCGATTGCAGCAGGTCCTCTTCCATCCGCTGGAAATCGGCGAGCGTGGGTGCGCCTTCGATCCGCAGGCGGCGGCCCTGATGGGTGATCTCGTTGGTGTGGCAGGCCGAGCAGGTGAGCCCGACCCAGGGTTTGCGCATGGTCAGCGCATCGCAGGTCTCGGGGAAGGTATCGCACATCAGGTCCGCCGACAGGCTCTGGTCCTGGTCGATCACCCAGCCGAGCGGCAGACCCTCGGGATTGTTCACCGGGTCGGGGTTGGCGATATAGCCCAGCTCTTCCATATAGGCGCGGTCGAGAAAGGCGCGCTGGCCTTCGCCGGGCTGTTCCAGCGCCTGGAGCCAGTCGAGCGGCAAGAGGCGCGAGCCCTGGGTGGTGGTGTACCACCAGCGGCGCTGTGCATCGTTCCAGCCCTGATCCAGGCATTCGACGTCGCGACAGACGCTCCAGCCCGATTGCGCCTGGGCCTGGGGAGCGCCCAGAATCGCAAACGCACCAAGCAGGGTCAAACCAATCCAATGTCTCGAAATCATCACTCACCTCCGGTGCTGTTGCAGCCGCTCCTGTCCTTGCCACAGGGGCGGCGACCCCATTGTGCCGCCGCCCCTGCGTGTTTTTCAAATGTCTTTTTCAATTTTTACGCGCTTAAACATGGCTTGAGTTGAATATATTGATATGCTGAGCGGCGTCTGTCTTGCGCCGTATCCCGCCCAGGGCCGGGTCCAGAATACCCCCGTTTCCCTGTCCGGTTTTGGCGATCGGCCCGCCTCAGCCGCCAGCTCAGCACTTTAATGACTTTTTCCGAGCCACTCACTCACGGACTTGAATGATACGTAGCGTAAAGCAGGAACGACTTTGAAAAATCACCAGAACTGGTGAAACCGGGTATAGTCAGTACCAACCACTCGAATCACCAAGTCCAATGTCCAAGACCGACCGGCACGATCAGATAGTAGTTTCCATTTACGACGCCGCGCTGGATCCGGGGAAATGGCCTGCCCTGCTGAGCGAAATCGCGCAATATGCGGGTGCGGTCGGGGCCATGATTTTCGAAGTGGAAACGCCACAGGACCGGCCGCATCTGTTGGCCTCGCATTTCAGCGATACCTACAACGCGGGGCTGGTGCAGGGCTATCTTGCGCAGCATAACGACCTGGAGATCGCCGATCAGGCGGTTTTCGCCCGGCATTCCCGGGCGACCGACGATATCGAACTGATCCCCGATTCGGTTCTGGCGGCGTCCGAGGCCGAATTGCTGGCACGGCCCAATCAGCGCACCATGATGCAATACGGCATCCGCTATCGCTGTGGCGCCCTGCTGAACAAGGACCAGCTGTTTCACGACCGGTTTTCGATGCAGTTCGGGTCCGACGCGGCAGAGGATCTGCCGCTGCGGCTGGCGCGCGCCTCGCGGTTGTTGCCCCATATCGCCAAGGCGCTGAGCATCGGCCGCCCGATCCAGGCGGTGCAGAAGCGGCACCGGACGGTGCTGAACGCGCTCGACAAGCTGGATGTCGGGTTCTGTGTGCTGGACAGCCGGATGAACGTGATCGTCGACAATGAAGAGTTCCGCCGTCAGGCCGACGAGGCCGGAGTCTATCGCACGACGCCGCGCGGGCAGCTGTCGTTCCGGAGCGAAAGCGATCTGGGCCGGGCACGGGCGCTGATGGACGGGGTTGCCGGGCATGGCCGGTTCGGCGCGCGTCCGCGCAAGGAAGCGGTCGAAGCCGACCACAAGGGACAGCCCGCCGCCACCGAAGCGCTGTGCATCGACATCTCGCCCCTGAACAGGGCAGGCGAGATGGGGAATGGTCCGATCGACGGATATCTGCTGATGAGCACGGATACCAGCCGCAGCTATCGGCTGGAGATGCCATGCCTTGCGGCGCTGTTCGACCTGAGCGAGGCGGAAAGCGCGGTGCTGGAACTGATGGCGGAAGGCAAGACCAACAAGCAGATTGCCGAAGAGCGGGGCCGGTCGCTGGATACGGTCAACACCCAGGTCAAGTCGATCCTGTCGAAATCGAACTGCGAGAACCGGACCCAGGCGATCCGGATGGCAACCAATATCTCGTCGGGTTTTCTGGTTCGGGACTGAGGGCCGGGCGCGGGGTGCGGTTGTGCGCACTTGCCTCTGCCGCAACGCTCGTGATAGCGTCCGGCCATTCGCGCGGATGCCGGATACATCAAGAATATGAACATATTTTCAAGGAGATACGGCATTGAACGAAGTGGTAATCGACGCATCATTCCTGCCTGAGGTGGAGCGGACATCGCTGTCGGACATTCCCGAACACCTGCTGCGCCACACCATTGGCACGACGGATCTTGCACATTTCCAGCGCTCGGCCCTGGAGCATATCGCGTTCTTCGAGGCGGCCACGCTGAAGCATGACGGGAAGCGGCTGTATGATTATCAGTCGATCCTTGATTTCGGCTGCGGCACCGGCCGGCTGATGCAGATGTTCCCGAACACCGCCAACATCAAGGGCTGTGATCCGAACGGGCCGCTGGTCAAGTTCTGCAACGACTTCTTCAAACATGCCGAAGTGTATCAGAGCCAGCCGGAACCGCCGCTGAAATGGGCCGACGGGACCTTTGATCTGGTGTACAGCTTCTCGGTGTTCTCGCATCTCAAGCGCGACAGCGAAGAACGCTGGCTGAAGGAACTGGCCCGTGTCGGCAAGCCGGGCTGTATCTATCTGATCACCGTGCAGGGCGACTGGTGGCTGGAAAGCAAGTTCCCCAAGCCGGAGCGCGAGCAGATCCAGAATGCCGGGTTCTGGTATTTCGACATTCATACGTCGCGCGGGACCGACATGGATTTCCCGGAAAACTACGGTTCGTCCATCCACACCTCGGATTTCATCCGCCAGGAGTGGAGCAAGCACATGGATGTCCTTGAGGTCTACAAGGGCCGACCGCCGATGCTGTATGATCACCCCGCGTTGCCCGAGGCCCACCGCCGCGCGCTGCAAGGCAGCCGCTCGATGGGTCAGGACATGGTGATCATGCGGAAACGGTAAGACAAGGAAGCGCGGGTCAGCCGCGCTTTTCCTGTTCCAGCTCGGCCGCGATCTTGCGCGCGCGCGGACATTGCAACCGCTCGCGCAGCGGGCTGTCGGGGTCGATCTCCTTGGAGCAGACAACGCAGCGGTCGGCGCCGGAAATGGCGTTGAGCCCGCCGCAGCTGCCCTTGATCCGCTTGCCCATCAGCATGACGCCAAGCGACATGCCCAGCATCACGATCAGCAAGAGGAAAAAGGCCAGCAGGAAGGTTGTCATCTGGGGCGCCCCCGTTTCGGATCAGTCGGTGTTGAGCAGGTCGGCGAATGCGCTGCTCTGTGCTGTCATATAGGCATCGTCGCCGCCTTGCACGTCTCTTTCGATGAAGAACACGGCAAGGTTATTGGCTTCGGCCACTTTCAGCCCCGCGTCCAGCCCCAGAACCAGCATCGCGGTGGCCCAGGCATCGGCCATCATCGCGGTGTCGGCAATGACGGTGACCGAGGTGGTGCGGTGTGTGACCGGGCGGCCGGTGACCGGGTCGAGGATATGGGAATAGCGGCGGCCTTCATGTTCGAAATAGTTGCGGTAATCGCCCGAGGTGGCCATGCCGTGGTCGCTGACCGGCACCACCAGCTGGATGCTCTGCGCGCCCTGGTCGGGGCGTTCGATGCCGATGCGCCAGGCCTCGCCCTTGTCATTGTTGCCCCTGGTCACCAGATCGCCGCCGATCTCGACCAGATAGCTTTCGGCGCCCAGCCCGGCAATCGTGCGCGCCACCGCGTCGACGCCAAAGCCCTTGGCGATGGCGCTGAGGTTGATTCCGGTCTCGGGCCGGGCCTTGGCGATGGTTCCGGCGCCCGCGTCCAGCGTCAAGAGGCGGGTCTGGCCGACACCTTGCAGCGCGGTTTCAATGGCCTCGTCGGCGGGAATCGGGTCTTCGGGCTTGCGCGGACCAAAACCCCAGAGCTCGATCAGGGGCCCGAGGGTCACGTCGAACTTGCCGCCCGATTTCTGATGCACTTCGTTGGCCGCGGTCAGGATAGTGACGAAATCCGCCGATACCGGCATCGGCGTGGTCTGGGCGCTGGCCGAGAAGGTCGAGACTTCGGATTTCGGATCCCAGTTCGACATCTTGCCGTTCACCGCCGTCAGGGTCTCGGCCACGGCGGCGGCGAGTTTCGCCTCGTCCAGATCGGGGCCGATGGCGGTGACGTGATAGGTGGTGCCCATCGTCTCGCCCGAGAGTTTGACGACAACCGGCTCTTCATCGAACAGGCAGGCGGAGAGCAAGAGAGTGGCGGAGAGGGCAAGCCAACGGAACATCGAAAAACCTCGGCGATTTCGCTGCTGCGGCATAGGACAGCGGCGGGGCGGTGTCAAACGCCTCAGGGTCGCAGCGGCAGAAAGGCGAGAACCAGCAGGCCGATGGCCGCCGGGACGCCGTAAAGCCAGAGCCGCGACCGGGGCGCGGGGGGATCGGCCTTCCATGTCTTGCGGTAGCCGTGACCGCAGACCACCACCACGAAGAAGATCAGCGCGGCGGAAAACGGGGTCAGGTGCAGGGTATCGAACATCGCGGCCTTGCCGATTTTCGGGGTCCGGGCATTTCGGGCCTTCCCGGATCGGTCTGCCGGGGTAAGATGGAGGTGAACCCGCAGCAGGACAACAGGAGACCCGCGCATGGCACCCAGTTCATATCAGCCGCCGACCCGGGGCGACAAGGCCGACACGGCAACCTATAGCCAGACGGTGGAATCGAACCTGGCGCATTCCCAGTCGACGGTGGCCAAATTGCTGGAGGGCAAGGGCGACGCGATATTCTCGGTCCGGCCGGGGGACACGATCGGGCATGTGGTGGGCGTCCTGAAGGAAAAGCGGATCGGCGCCGTGGTGGTGACGGATCAGAATGGCACGTTGCAAGGCATTCTGTCGGAACGGGACATCGTGCGGCGCATGGCTGACACGCCGGGCCAGACCCTGCCACAGCAGGTCGAGGCGCTGATGACCAAGAGCGTGCGCACCTGCACGCCCGAGGACACGCTGACGGATGTGCTCAAGACGATGACCGAGGGCCGGTTCCGCCACATGCCGGTGGTCAAGGACGGCAACCTGTGCGGCATGATCACCATCGGCGACGTGGTGAATTTCCGCCTGCGCGAGCTCGAATACGAAGCGCTGCGGATGAAACAGATGATCGTCGGTTAGGGTCCCGCCCGGAAATCAGAGTGCACGGCCGAAGGCGGCTTCTGCCGGCGCCGGTCATTCTTGCCGGTAAAGCCCATGACCGGAACGCAGCCCGGGCCACCGATTTTTCAGGATTGCGAGGACGAGTTCACAATTTGGTTCGCTAGACGAGGTATGTGGCAGACCATGAGTGTTTTCGAGCGGTATCTTTCTGTTTGGATTGCGCTGGCGATGATCGTCGGCATCCTGGTTGGCAGTGCCGTTCCCGGCCTGGTGGAGACGATTGCCGCAGCTGAAGTGGCAAACGTAAACCTTGTGGTTGCGGTTCTGATCTGGGCGATGGTCTACCCGATGATGGTGGGGGTCGATCCCGGCACCCTCAAAGGCGCGGCGAAGCAGCCAAAGGGTTTGGCGATCACGCTGGCGGTGAACTGGCTGATCAAGCCGTTTACAATGGCCGCGCTTGGCGTTGTGTTCTTTGACTATGTCTTTGCCGATTTCATCGCACCCGAAGATGCACAACAATACATTGCGGGGCTCATCCTGCTTGGGGCCGCGCCCTGTACAGCGATGGTTTTCGTCTGGTCCCAGCTTACACGTGGCGACGAGAGTTATACGCTGTTGCAGGTTTCAGTAAACGATGTGGTCATGGTCTTCGCCTTTGCGCCCATCGTCGCCTTTCTGTTGGGTGTCACGGATATCGCCGTGCCATGGGAGACGCTGTTTCTCTCGGTCGTGCTGTTTGTTGCGCTGCCGCTGGCAGCAGGTATCTGGACGCGTCGGCGGCTTGGCAGTGCAGAGCGCATCGACCGGTTCCGAGACCGGATCAAGCCATGGTCCATCCTGGGCCTGATCGCGACGGTAGTCATCCTGTTCGGCCTTCAGGGGCAGGTGATCCTTGACCGGCCTCAGGTTATCGCGCTGATCGCAGTACCGATCCTGATCCAGTCCTATGGTATCTTCGCGCTGGCATATGCATCGGCCTGGGCGCTGCGGGTTCCCCACAGGATCGCAGCCCCCTGTGCGTTGATCGGAACCTCAAATTTCTTCGAGCTTGCGGTCGCGGTGGCGATCAGCCTTTTCGGCCTGAATTCAGGCGCCGCGCTGGCCACGGTGGTCGGAGTTCTGGTCGAGGTGCCGGTGATGCTGTCGCTGGTGGCCTTTGCCAACCGGACACGCACCTCGTTCAGCTGACGCCAACCCTGTTGCCGTGATCTCGATCTTCGGAAAATCGTTCACGCCGCGGGGCAACGCTTTGCCAAATTGGCGTTTCGCGCTCTACCTTGCGCTCTGGCCCGCCGGATCCTAGAAACGAAAACCCGGCGCATCTCTGCGCCGGGTTTCTATTTATCCACCGAAGTCGTCCAGCATGATGTCTTCGCGGTCGACGCCCAGGTCGACCAGCATCTTGATCACCGACTGGTTCATGATCGGCGGGCCGCACATGTAGAATTCGCAATCCTCGGGCGCGGGGTGGTTCTTGAGATATTCCTCGAAGAGCACATTGTGGATGAAGCCGGTGTAGCCCGTCCAGTCATCGCCCGGCTGCGGGTCGCTCAGCGCCACATGCCATTCGAAATTCTCGTTCTCGGCGGCAAGCTGGTCGAAATCCTCGACAAAGAACATCTCTTTGCGCGAGCGGGCGCCGTACCAGAAGGTGATCTTGCGCTTGGATTTCAGGCGCTTGAGCTGGTCGAAGATATGGCTGCGCATCGGTGCCATACCGGCGCCGCCGCCGATGAACACCATCTCCTTGTCGGTGTCGCGGGCGAAGAATTCACCGAACGGACCCGAGATGGTGACCTTGTCGCCCGGTTTCAGGTTGAAGATATACGATGACATCTGGCCTGCCGGGATGCCCTCGGAGCCCGGCGGCGGCGAGGCCACCCGGACGTTGAGCATGATGATGCCTCGTTCCTCGGGGTAGTTGGCCATCGAATAGGCGCGTTCGATCGGGACGGTCACGGTGGACTTGTACTGCCACAGATTAAACTTGTCCCAGTCCTCGCGATACTCTTCCTGAATGTCGAAATCGGTATAGGCGAGCTGGTGCGCGGGGGCCTCGATCTGGATATAGCCGCCAGCGCGGAAGTTGACGTTCTCGCCCTCGGGCAGTTCCAGCACCAGCGCCTTGATGAAGGTGGCGACGTTTTCGTTGGAACGCACGGTGCATTCCCACTTTTTCACGCCGAACACTTCCTCGGGCACCTCGATTTCCATGTCCTGTTTGACCGCAACCTGGCAGGAAAGGCGGTCGCCGCAAGCGGCCTCGCGCTTGGTGATATGGCTTTCCTCGGTCGGCAGGATCGAACCGCCGCCGGAATGCACCTTGACCCGGCATTGCGCGCAGGTGCCGCCGCCGCCGCAGGCCGAGGGCACGAACAGCTTTTCAGCCGCCAGCGTCTGCAACAGCTTGCCACCGGCGGGGACCGAGATGGTTTTCTCGCCGTTGATGGTGATGTTGACATTGCCGGTCGAGACCAGCCGCGAGCGGGCCATCAGGATCACGGTAACCAGCGCGATGACGATCAGCGTAAAGAGGACGACGCCCAGCGAAAAGGTTTCCATCTGTCCGCCTCCTTACAGTTTGACGCCCGAGAAGGACATGAAGGCCATGGCCATCAGCCCCGCGGTGATGAAGGTGATGCCCAGACCCTGAAGCCCGTCGGGCACGTCGGAATATTTCAGTTTCTCGCGCACGCCCGCCATGGCGGTGATCGCCAGCGCCCAGCCGAAGCCCGAGGACAGGCCATAGGTCGTCGCCTCGGCAAAGTTGTAATCACGTTCCACCATGAACAGCGAGCCGCCCAGGATGGCGCAGTTCACCGTGATCAGCGGCAGGAAGATGCCAAGCGCGTTGTAGAGCGGCGGGAAATACTTATCGAGGATCATCTCGAGGATCTGCACCATCGCCGCGATCACCCCGATATAGGAGATCAGACCGAGAAAGGTCAGGTCCACATCCGGAAAGCCCGCCCAGGCCAGCGCGCCGGGTTTCAGGAGCGTGTTCAAAAGCAGGTTGTTGGCGGGCACGGTGATGGCCTGCACCACCATGACCGAGATGCCAAGACCAAGCGCGGTCGAGATCTTCTTCGACACCGCGATGAAGGTACACATGCCGAGAAAGAAGCTGAGCGCCAGGTTCTCGACGAATACGGCCTTGACCGCGAGGGAAATCAGCCCTTCCATCAATGCGCCTCCACCGACTGGATCTTGAATTCACGTTCCTCGACCTGCTTGGGCTTCCAGGTGCGGAAGGCCCAGATCAACAGGCCGATCACGAAAAACGCCGAGGGCGGCAGCAGCAACAGGCCGTTGGGCACATACCAGCCGCCATTGTTGACGGTTTGCAGGATGATCACGCCAAACAGGCTGCCCGAGCCGAACAGCTCGCGGATCACGCCGACCAGCATCAGGATCAGCCCGTAACCCAGCCCATTGCCGACACCGTCGATGAACGAGGCCACCGGCGGGTTTTTCATGGCAAACGCCTCGGCCCGGCCCATCACGATGCAGTTGGTGATGATGAGGCCCACAAAGACCGACAGGGTTTTTGAGATCTCAAAGGCATAGGCCTTGAGGATCTGGTCGACCAGGATCACCAGGCTGGCGATGATCACCATCTGCACGATGATCCGGATCGAGCTGGGTATCTGGTTGCGCAGGATCGAGATGAAGAAGGACGAGAACGCCGTCACAAACGTCACCGCCAGCGCCATGACAAAGGCCACTTGCAGCGACGAGGTGACCGCCAGCGCCGAGCAGATGCCCAACACCTGGAGCGTGATCGGGTTGTTGTCGACCAGCGGATCGACCAGGAGTTCTTTCTTGGTCTGGCTCATCAGATCTCTCCCGCTTTCAGGGCCTCGAGGAAGGGCGCGTAGCCTTGCTCGCCCATCCAGAACCGCACCAGGTTATCCACCCCGACCGAGGTCAGCGTAGCGCCGGCCAGCGCGTCGACATAGAAATCGGGGCCGGCGGCTGGCTGCGTCTTGGCGACGGTGATCTGCAATTCGCCGGCATCGTCGCGCAGCTTCTTGCCGTTCCACATCGCCTTCCAGCGCGGGTTATCCACCTCGGCGCCCAGGCCCGGGGTTTCGCCATGCTGATAGAATTGCAGGCCAAAGATGTCGTTGCCGTTCTCTTCGACCGCGATGAAACCATAAAGCGTCGACCACAGGCCATAGCCGTGGATCGGCAGGATCACCTTGTCGATGCCACCGGCCTCGTCCCGCAGCAGATAGACGGTGCGATAGAGCGCCTGGCGGCCGATCCCGGCGGGGTCGTCGCTCAGCGCACGGCTCAGGTCCGGTTCGCTGGCAGCGGCCTTGTCATCGAATGTGGCCGCGTCGAACTGGTCGGTGAACCGGCCGGTGGCCAGCTCCAGCACCTGCGGTTCAAACGCCTTGAACGCCTCGGCCACGTTCTGGCCCGGCTCGAACAGCCCCGCGACCTGCAGAATGTTCATCTGCTTGTCCTTGAGCTTGTTAACCTCTTGCACTGGGCGCAGGGCGACGGCGGCAGAGGACACGATCATCGAGGCGACCAGACAGACGGCCACGGCGACAAAGATGGTCTTGCCCACCGAATCCGGCGGCGCGGCGAGGAAGCGGGCGATCAGGCCCTGATTCCGTGTCTCAGACATGGCGGCGGGCCCTCCGTTTGATGTTGGCCTGCACGACGAAATAGTCGATCAGCGGTGCGAAGACGTTGCCGAACAGGATGGCGAGCATCATGCCTTCGGGGAAGGCGGGGTTGATCACCCGGATCAGCACCACCATGACCCCGATCAGCGCGCCATAGATGTAGCGGCCGGTATTGGTGTGGCTGGCCGAGACCGGCTCGGTCACCATGAAGGCGAGGCCAAAGGCATAGCCGCCCAGCACCAGATGCCAATACCAGGGCATGGCGAACATCGGGTTGCTGTCCGACCCAATGACATTGAGCAGCAGCGAAAAGCCGATCATGCCCGCCATACAGCCCACGATCAGGCGCCAGTTGGCGATTTTGGTCATCAGCAGGAAGGCAAGCCCGATCAGGCAGGCCAGAGTCGAGGTCTCGCCAAAGCTGCCCTGAATGGTGCCATAGAACGCGTCCATCCAGGTGATGCCGTTGGCCGCCAGCTGCTGATAGCCATCCGCCGCCGACACCGCCAGCGCGGTGGCGCCGGAAAACCCGTCGACCGGGGTCCAGACGCTGTCACCCGACATGTTGGCGGGATAGGCGAAATACAGGAACGCGCGCCCGACCAGCGCGGGGTTGAGGAAGTTCTTGCCGGTGCCGCCAAACACTTCCTTGCCGATCACCACCCCGAACGAGATGCCAAGCGCCACCTGCCACAGCGGCGCGCTGGCCGGCATGATCAGGGTGTAGAGCATCGAGGTGACCAGAAAGCCCTCGTTCACCTCATGGCCGCGCACGGTGGCAAAGACCACCTCCCAAATGCCGCCGACGACCAGCGTGGTCAGGTAGATCGGCAGGAAATACAAGAACCCGTGCGCCACATTGGCCAGCGGATTTGCCGCGTCCAGCGAAATGCCAAGCGCCTGAAGTATGGCGATGCGCCAGCCGGTGGCCGCATCGGCCCCCAGCATCGCGATGGCCGAATTGGCCTGATAGCCGGTGTTCCACATGCCCCACAGGATGCAGGGGATGGTGGCGATCACGACATAGGTCATGATCCGTTTCATATCGACATAAGACCGGGCATGCGGCGCCGCCGTTGTCACCGTCTTGGGCGTGTAGATGAAGCTCTCCACCATCTCGTAGATGGGGAAGAATTTCTCATACTTGCCGCCCTTGGTGAAATTCGGCTCGATCCGGTCAAAGAAGTTGCGCAACCCCATGGGCTCAGCCCTCCTTTTCGATCTTGGAGAGGCTGTCGCGCAGGGCCAGCCCGTATTCGTATTTGGCCGGACAGGCAAAGCCGACAAGGCCCAGATCCTCTTCGTCCAGCTCCAGCACGCCCAATGCTTGCGCGGTGTCGGTGTCCATCACCAGAAGCGCGCGCAGGAGCTGGGTGGGCAGGTAATCCTGCGGCATCAGCTCTTCGAACGTGCCCGTAGGCACCATGGCGCGGCGGCCCCCGTTCAGGTTCGAGGTGAATTGGTAGAGCTTGCGCGAGAAGGCCGAGCCCAGCACCGGCTGCACCGCGTATTTCGACGGCATCGGCAGGATCCAGCCCATCGTATGCTGTTTGCGGTCCTCTTCGATCAGCGCGACCTGACGGGCGAAACGGCCCAGATAGGCAAACGGCCCGGTGGCGTGGCGGCCCGTCAGGATCGAGCCGGAGATCACGCGCACGGGCGCGTCGATGGCGATCTCGCCTGCGGTCATCGTATCGGTCGAGGCGCCCATGACGGTGCGGATCAGGCGCGGCTGGCGGGCGGCGGGACCGGCGAGCGCGATCACCAGCGAGGGGTCGATATGCCCGGTTTCCAGCAGGCGGCCGATGGCGATCACGTCCTGATACCCGATGGTCCAGACCGATTTCTCCGACGTCAGCGGCGCCAGGAAATGGATATGGGTACCGGCCAGACCCGCCGGGTGCGGCCCGTCGAAAGTGGCCACCGATACGCCCGCCACATCGCCGCCCTGGATCGCATCGCCCGGCTTGTGACACAGCCAGGTCGGACCGTCGGTCAGCAGAGCCACCGCCGCCAGACCGCTGGCAAAGGCGCTGCCCGCGTCTGCGATGACGGTGGCGGCGTCAGCCGCCAGCGGCTCGGTATCCATGGCGGTGACAAAGATCGCGTCCGGCTTGCTGCCCGGTGCGGGCATCTTGGAATAGGGCCGGGTACGGAAGGCGGTCCAAAGACCGGCGGCACAAAGCTTCTCGGTCAGGCCCTCGGGCGTCTTGCCATTGCCGGTGGTGGCAAAGTCAAGGCCGGGATCGGCGGCGTCGGTCACCTCGATCACGACGCTTTGCAACACCCGGCGCTCGCCACGGTTGATCGCGGCGACGCGACCGGTCATCGGGGCGACGATCATCGCCTCGGGCGCGTCCTTGTGACAGAAGAGCGGCGTGCCGCGGCGGACTTCGTCGCCCTCTTGCACCAGCATCCGGGGTTTCAGCCCGATATAGTCGGGGCCAAGAACCGCGACCGTGCCGACGGTGGGACCGGGATGGATGGTCTGCTCCGGCGCACCGGCGACAGGTAGGTCCAATCCCTTTTTCAATCTGAAATTCTGCATGTGATCGCTACGTTCTTCTCGTGTCCGATTCCCGTGGCGGGCCCTGAATAGTGCATGGGACCTTTCAGAGAAATACCCGGAAACCCTGAGTGCCTCCGGTGCCGCGCAGGCGACAGATTTTTGAACCGTCCCGTCTGGCGGGCACCTTTAAGGGAGTGGTCGCCCGAAAGCAAATGCCGTTCGGTCATTTATGGCGTCAAAAGCGCCCGGTTGGGGCGCTAACGGAAAATTTTCTGCGCTGCAGCGACAGGTTTGCAACAGGTTGCCGCAGGCCATAGCGCCCGTTTCCCCCGTTTCCCGATAGCAGCGGCAGAACGGCGGGCTTGACTCGTGTCGGTATTTGCTTAACATGTGAACAAAGAAAAAGCAGGAGTATTCGCGGATGAGCGATCTTTCGACACGGCTTGCAGCCCTCGACAGCCATCTTGCCCGGTTTCGCGAAAACGGCATTGCAAACCGGATCGGCGGGCGCGACCTGCCCGGCTCGGGCGGCACCTTCGACACGGCCACGCCGGTGGACAAGTCGGTGATCTGTTCCGTCGCGCGCGGCAACGCGGCCGACATGGACGCGGCGGCGCGGGCCGCCCATGCGGCCTTTCCGGCCTGGCGCGACATGCCCGCGACCGAGCGGCGCGCCATCCTGATCCGCATCGCCGAAGGTATCGAGGCGCGGGCCGAGGAAATCGCGCTGTGCGAATGCTGGGACACCGGGCAGGCTTGGCGGTTCATGTCCAAGGCGGCGCTGCGCGGGGCCGAGAATTTCCGCTACTTCGCCGATCAGGTGATACAGGCGCGCGATGGCCAGCATCTGAAGTCACCGACGCTGATGAACATCACCACCCGCGTTCCGATCGGCCCGGTGGGGGTGATCACGCCGTGGAACACGCCGTTCATGCTGTCCACCTGGAAGATCGCACCCGCGCTGGCCGCCGGTTGCACGGTGGTGCACAAACCCGCCGAACTCAGCCCGCTGAGCGCGCGGCTGCTGATCGAGATCGCCGAAGAGGCGGGCCTGCCCCCCGGTGTGCTGAACCTGGTCAACGGGTTTGGCGAGGATGCGGGCAAGGCGCTGACCGAACATCCGCTGATCAAGGCCGTGGCCTTTGTCGGCGAAAGCCGCACCGGCAGCATGATCGTGAAACAGGGGGCCGACACGCTGAAGCGTGTGCACCTGGAACTGGGCGGCAAGAACCCGGTGATCGTGTTCGACGATGCCGATATCGAGCGCGCATTGGATGCGGTGATCTTCATGATCTACTCGATCAACGGCGAGCGCTGCACGTCGTCCTCGCGCTTGCTGGTGCAGGACACGATCCGCGAAGAGTTCGAGGCGCGGCTGGTCGAGCGGGTGAACAACATCAAGGTGGGCCATCCGCTGGATCCGGCGACCGAGATCGGGCCGCTGATCGGCGAGGAGCATTTTGCCAAGGTCACCAGCTATTTCGACATTGCCCGTCAGGACGGCGCCACCGTTGCGGCGGGTGGCGAGGTGGTGGGCGATCAGGGCTATTTCGTGCGCCCCACCCTGTTTACCTGCGCGCATAATGAGATGCGCATCGCGCGCGAGGAGATTTTCGGCCCGGTGCTGACCTCGATCCCCTTCTCAACGGAAGAAGAGGCGCTGCAAATCGCCAATGACACGCCCTATGGGCTGACCGGCTATCTCTGGACCAATGACCTGACACGCGCGCTGCGCTTTACCGACAAGCTGGAGGCCGGAATGATCTGGGTGAACTCGGAAAACGTGCGCCACCTGCCCACCCCCTTTGGCGGGGTCAAGGCCAGCGGCATCGGCCGCGACGGCGGCGACTGGTCGTTTGAATTCTACATGGAGCAGAAGCACATCGGCTTTGCCACCGGCCAGCACAAGATCCAGCGCCTCGGCGCCTGAACCACTCACCGGGAAACGCGCGACCATCCCGTGACGGAGGAGAGAAATGGGAGAGATCGTCCTTGCCGCCAAATGCACCCATGTTCCGACCATGCTGATGTCGGAGCAGGAGGGGCCAGTGAAGGGCAAGCGCCAGCCGGCCATCGACGGGCATCTGGAGATCGCCCGCCGCGCCCGCGCGCTTGGCGCCGATACCGTTGTGATCTGCGACACCCATTGGGTGATCAATGCAGGGTTCCACATCAACGCCAACAACCGGTTTCAGGGGCTGTTCACCTCGAACG
Organism: Ruegeria aquimaris; assembly: GCF_025751555.1. Taxonomy (GTDB): domain Bacteria; phylum Pseudomonadota; class Alphaproteobacteria; order Rhodobacterales; family Rhodobacteraceae; genus Ruegeria_B; species Ruegeria_B aquimaris. Next base: position 133,156 of record NZ_JAOWLB010000007.1, on the reverse strand, counting down.
AGTTTCCGCAATTCATCCAGAACATGCCCTATGAGTATGAGGGTAATCCAGGCCTGGGCGATGCCATCGCCAAGGAGGCCAGCGCGCGCGGCGCCTATACGCTGGCGCACCATCTGGACAGTCTGGAACTGGAATACGGCACGCTGGTGCCGATGCGGTTCATGAGCCGGGAACACCGGATGAAGGTGGTCTCGGTCGCCGCCTGGTGCACCGTGCATGACCATGACGAAAGCCGCATCGTGGGCGAGGCGATCCGCGCTGCGGTCGAGGCGTCTGACAGCAAGGTGTTGCTGGTGGCCTCCGGCTCGCTGTCCCACAAGATCTGGCCCAACAAGGATTACGCCGCCAACAACGGCACCTTTACCATCAGTTCCGAGTTCAACCGGCAGATGGACCTGCATGTGCTGGAGATGTGGAAGCGCGGCGATCACGCGACTTTCCTCAAGATGCTGGGCGATTATGCGCGCTTCTGCTGCGGCGAGGGGTCGATGCACGATACCGCCATGCTGTACGGTGCGCTTGGCTGGGACAGCTATGACAAGCCGTGTGAGGTGGTGACCGAGTATTTCCCCTCCTCCGGCACCGGTCAGACCAACGTGATTTTCCCGGTTTGATTTCCGGGCCAGACGAGAGGAACAGCATGAAGTTCGCCACCATTGCCGCCGACGGGCAGGAGCTTTACGGCATCATCCGCGACGAGGGGTTCGTGGCCCTGTCGCCCGATTTCCCGCACTGGCCCGACCTGCGCGCGGTGATCGCGGCGGGGGCGCTGCACGCTCTGGCCAAGGCGGCGATGGGCCGTGCGGTGACACATAGCGACTTCATCTATCTGCCGCCGATCCCCAACCCGGGCAAGATCATCTGTGTCGGCGTCAACTTTCCTGACCGCAATGCGGAATACAAGGATGGCAGCGCCGCGCCAAAATACATGTCGCTGTTTCCGCGTTTCGCGTCGAGCTTTGTCGGCCATGGCCTGCCGCTGATCCGCCCGCCCGAAAACCACACGCTGGATTACGAGGGTGAAATGGCGGTGGTGATCGGCAAGGGGGGCCGGCGCATCAAGGCCGATGATGCCTATGACCATATCGCGGGGCTGAGCGTCTGCAACGAGGGCACCATTCGCGACTGGGTGCGGCATGCCAAGTTCAACGTGACACAAGGCAAGAACTGGGATCGCTCCGGCGCCATCGGGCCGTGGATCGTACCCTTCACCCATCCCGCACAGATTGACGCGGCGCGGATCACCACCCGGGTCAATGGCGAGGTGCGGCAGGACGATGAGCTGGCCAACATGATCTTTTCCGTGCGCGAGGAAATCGCCTATATCTCGACCTTCACCACGTTGAACCCCGGCGACATCATCGTCACCGGCACCCCCACCGGCGCGGGCGCGCGGTTCGACCCGCCGCGCTACCTGAAACCCGGCGACGTGGTCGAGGTCGAGGTGACGGGGGTCGGCACGCTGGTCAACGGGGTGGAGGACGAGGCATGACGCCCGAGGAACATGCCGATGCCGCCGCGCGGCTGATCGAGGCCGAGGCGACGGGCCGCCAGATCGGGCTGTTGTCGCTGGCCTATCCCGGCATGGACATGGACGACGCTTATGCCATCCAGCAGGCGTTGGCGGCGCATAAGCAGAGCGCCGGGCGCCACGTGATCGGGTGGAAGATCGGGCTGACCTCGAAAGCGATGCAATATGCGCTCAATATCGACATTCCCGACAGCGGCATCCTGTTTGACGACATGGCGTTTGACGATGGGGCAACGGTGCCCAAGGGGCGGTTCATCCAGCCCCGCGTCGAGGCCGAGATCGCCTTTGTGATGAAGGCGCCTTTGGGCGGGGCTGAGGTGACGCGGGCCGATGTGCTGGCGGCCACCGACTATGTCGCCCCGTCGCTGGAAATCCTCGACACCCGCATCCTGCGGGTCGATCCCGACACGGGACGCGCGCGCAATGTCTGCGACACGATCAGCGACAATGCGGCCAATGCGGGCGTGGTGCTGGGGGCGCAGCGCCATGCGCCAGACGCGTTCGATTTGCGCTGGGTCGGCGCGCTGACCTTTCGCAACGGCGAGATCGAGGAAACCGGGCTGGGCGCCGGCGTGCTGAACGATCCGGTAGAAAGCGTGGTCTGGCTGGCCCGCCGCATGGCGCAATACGGGCAAGGCATCGAACCGGGGCATATCGTGCTGTCGGGCAGTTTCATCCGCCCGGTCGAATGCCCGCCCGGCACCCGGATCGAGGCCGATTTCGGCCCCTTTGGCGCGGTTTCGATCCATTTCGCCTGACGCGCACCTGCCGCTCGATTGCCGCCACGTCAGGCGCGAAAGAAGTTGAAAATTTTTCGGAAAAAGTTTCCGCTTTCTATTGAGAGGAGAGCGGAGCCATGGCTTCATCTGAAACCGACACCCCGATGCATACCCGCGCGACGCCGAAACAGGCCCGCGCGCGCCAGCGGGTTGCCGATATACTGGACGCCGCCGCCGCGCTGTTGGCCGAGCGGCCGCCGGGCGATTTGAACACCTCGCTGATTGCCGAGCGCGCGGGTGTGCCCGTCAGCTCGATCTATCGCTACTTTCCCACCCTGCGCGATCTGCTGGACGAGCTGTCGGCCCGCGCGGCGGGCGACCTGCGCCACCATTTCATGGAAACGATTGCCGCCACCGAGAGCGAGCCCGATCTGGTGCTGCGCATCCGGCGCACGCTGGAGGGGATCCGCGTGTTCATGGCCGAACATCCCTATTACCGGGGCCTCTTGCTGCTGCTCGCTTCGCTGCGCGGGGTGCAGAGCGTCGAGGATGACGACAATGCGGAACTGGTGGGCTTTCTGGCCGACCGCTGGGCGCGGGGGCTGGACGGGTTTACCGGCGGCGACCCACAGGTGGTGGCGACCACCGCCGTGCAGATTGCCCTGACGCTGGAGGACCGGATGGCGCGGCAGGCCACGCCCGCGCTGGAGGCACAGTATCACGAAGAGATGGTGCGCGCGCTGGATGCCTATCTGTCGCTCTACTTGCGGCGCTCTCCTGCGGAGGAGAGCTGATGCGCGCCCTGATTCTGCTGATCTCGGCGCTGGTTCTGGCGGCGCTCTGGTGGTGGCTCTCCGGTGACGGCGCACCGCCGGAACCGGAGGCGGGTGATATAGCCCGGGCCGAGACCCTGCGCCCGGCTGACCCGGAGCTGGCAGCGATCTACGAACGGTCCTGCATGGCCTGTCACGCATTGGTCGAGGCGCGGGCGCCTTTGACCGGATTTGTTCCTGCCTGGGCTGCGCGGGAAAAGGAGCGCGGGGACCATGGCCTGTTGTTATCGGCGCGCAACGGGTTCGGGAACATGCCCGCGATGGGCCTCTGCCTCGATTGTTCGGACGAACAGCTCTCGGCGCTGATAGCCTTCATGTCGGGGGAGGGGCAGCAATGACACTGACACGGCGCAAATTGCTGGGCTATGGCGCGCTGGCCGGGCTGGCGGTGCCAGCGGCGATGCAGGCCCATTGGCTGAGCCGCGATTTCACCCGGCCCGGTTACAGCCCCGACATCCCCCCTGCCCCGCCGGGCCGCCAGATCTGGCGCAACTGGTCGGGCTATCAGGTGGCCACGCCGGAACAGATCTACTCCGCCGGTTCGGAAGAGGAACTGGCATCCCGCATCGCCGCATGGCCGGGTCGCATTCGCCCGGTGGGATCGGGCCATTCCTTTTCCGCGCTGGTGCCTTGCGAGGACATGATCCTGGATACCGGGCGACTGTCGGGGTTGATCTCGGTCGATGCGGCGGCGGGTATGGCGACATTCGGGGCCGGGACCCGCCTGCGGCAGGCGGCAATGCTGGCCGCAGAACACGGCCTGGGCTTTGCCAACCTGCCCGATATCGACGTGCAGACGCTGGCCGGGTCGTTCAGCACCGCTACCCATGGCACCGGGCGCGGATTGCAGGCCTTGCATGGCTGTATCACAGGGTTCCGCCTGATCACCGCCGAAGGCACCATCCGCGACGTGACCCGCAACAGCGACCCGGATCTTTTCGACGCGGGCCGGGTGTCGCTGGGCACGCTGGGGGTGATCACCCGCTATACGCTGAAACTGGTGCCCAGCTATGCGCTGAACCGCAAGTTGTTCATCCTGCCCACCGTTGAGGCGATTGCCCAAATGCACGATCTGGCCGCCGCGCATCGCAATTTCGAATTCTACGTGTTGCCCAATCTGGGCTATGCGGCAGTGATCACCCATGACTTGTTTGAGGGAGAGATCGCCGGGCGGGTGCCCAGCGAGGACGAGGACTGGATCGCCACGCTCAAGGATCTGCGCGATATCCTGGGCTGGTGGCCCTGGCTGCGGCGCCGCGCGTTCGGCGCCTATGTGGCGCTGGAGGTGCCCGCCGACGGGGTGCTGGAGGATACGACCGACGAATACTGGAAGCTGCTCTCAACCGCCCGTGCCACCCGGATGAACGAGATGGAATACCACCTGCCCGAGCAAAGCGCGCAAGAGGCGGTGCGCGCGGTGGTGGCGGCACTGGAATCGCGCAAGGAGAGCTTTTTCCCGATGGAGGTGCGGTTCACCGGGCAGGACGATGCGTGGCTGTCGCCCTTCAACGACGGAACGCGGGTCTCGGTCGCGGTGCACAAGCTGGCGTCAGAGCCGCTGGATATGCTGTTTGGCACGGTCGAGCCGATCCTGCGCGCATATGGCGGGCGGCCGCATTGGGGCAAGCTGCATGCGCTGACGGCCCCCGATCTGGCGGCGCTCTATCCCGATTTCGACCGGTTTGCCGCATTGCGCGCGCGGCTTGATCCGGCGGGCAAGTTCCTCAACCCCCATACCGCCGCGCTGTTCGGGGCCGGGGATGTCTGAGGCCTATTTCCAGCGGCTTCAGGCGGCCTTGATCGCGGCGGGGCGACACCTGCCGACGCTGGTGGTGGATAGCGAACGCCTGGCGGCCAATATCGCGGCGGTGCGCCGGATGACAGCGCCCAGTCTGGCGCTGCGCGTGGTCGAGAAATCGCTGCCCGCGCCGGACCTGCTGCGGCTGGTGATGGCCGGGTTGGAGACGAACCGGCTGATGAGCTTTCACCTGCCTTTTGTCCAGCAGGCAGCAATGGCGTTTCCCGAGGCCGATATCCTGCTCGGCAAACCGATGCCGGTGGGGGCCGTGGGTGGCGTATCGCCCGCATTGGACGCCCAAGTGCACTGGCTGATCGACAGCCCGGACCGGCTGGCGGAATATGCCGCGCTCGCCGCCCAGTCGGGTCGTGCCCTGCGCATCTGTCTGGAGGTCGATATCGGGCTGCATCGGGGCGGCTTCTCGCTGGACCGTTCCGGGGAGTTCACTGCAGCCCTGACCCGCCTGCGCGACGATCCGAACCTGCACCTGACCGGGCTGATGGGGTACGAGCCGCATATCGCCCGCCTGCCCCGCCTGATCGCCAGCCCGGCGCGCGCGTTGCGTGCGGCGCGGACGGCCTATGCCCGGTTTCATGTGCTGGCGGTCCAGACGCTGGGGCCAGAGGCCGCCGCCAAGCTGATCTTTAACACCGGCGGCAGCACGACCTTCATGCTCTATGACGGGAGCGGGGCGGAGACCGAGGTGGCGCTGGCCTCGGCCCTGGTCAAGCCGACCGATTTCGACCTGCCCGCGCTGAAGGCGCTGCAACCGGCGGCCTTTATCGCCACGCCGGTGCTGAAAACCGTGGAACGGCCCGATATCCCGATGGCGCGTGGGCTGAGCCGGGTGTTGCGTCTGCTGGGCCGCTCGCCGCAACGAGCCTGTTTCATCTATGGCGGCAATTGGCTGGCCGATCCGTGCCACCCGGCAGGCGCGCGGCGATCCCCCCTGTTCGGGCATTCCAGCAATCAGGAAATGTACGACCTGCCTGCAAGCAGCGCTCTGAAACCCGGTGATTTCCTGTTTTTCCGCCCGCGTCAGAGCGAGGCGCTGTTCCTGCAATTCGGCGATATCGCCGTGTTCGACGGTACCGCGATTACCGATTGGTGGCCGGTCTGGCACGAGACACATTAGGAGACGCCGATGCTGTTCACCCTGATCCTGCTGATACTCCCTGCGCTGATCATCTGGCTGGCGGCGCGGATAACGGCGCTGGACCGGATTGGCGTGGTGCCGCTGACCTTTGCCACCGGTTTTGCCCTGGCGCTGAGCCTGGATCTGAGCGCCTTCGCCGGGATCCAGACGACCCTGCAAGAGGTGAGCGTGGCGCTGGCCCTGCCGCTGATCCTGTTTGCCGCCAACCTGCGCCGCGCCCTGACCGAGGCGCGCGGCGCCGGGCTGGCCATGGCGCTGTCGCTGGTCTCGGTCTGTGTGGCCAGCCTGCTGGGGGTGCTGCTGTTTCAGGGCCGGGTCGCGGACCTGCCGCAGGTCGCTGGCATGGCGGTGGGCGCCTATACCGGCAGTGGGGTCAACATGGGCGCGATCAAGAGCGCGACCGGGGCCAGCGACGCGCTGTTTCTGACCATGGTGACCTATGACATCGTGTTTTCCATCGGCTACATGCTGGTCATCGTGCTGGTGGGCCAGCGGCTGGCCGGGATGATCCTGCCACCCTTTGTGCCCCAGGCCCAAAACGATCATGACGCCGACTCGTCGCATATCGCCGATGACAGCGCGCGTGGATATGCGCGGCTGATCGAGCGGTCGGGACTGGTGGGCTCGGCGCTCGCGTTTGGCGCCGCCGCATTTTGTGTCGGGATTGCCGTCGCGCTGGCCGGCCTGCTGCCACAGGCGTGGTCCGGCACCGCCACCATCCTCCTGATCACCACATTCGGCCTGCTGGGCGCGTTTGTGCCCCGGCTGCATGCCAGCCCGACCAGCTTTCACCTTGGCATGTATCTGATCCTGATCTTCTGCCTCAGTTCGGCCACCCTGCTGGACCTGTCGGTTCTGACCGGGATGAACCGGGCGCTTGGCGGCTATTTCGCCTTTATCCTGCTCGGAGCGATGGTGCTGCACGCGCTGCTCTGCCGCCTGTGCGGAATCGACCGCGATACCTATCTGGTGGCCTCGGGCGCGGCGATCATGTCGGTGCCGTTCATCCCGGTGATCTGCGGCGCGCTGCGCAACCGGGCTCTCTTGGTGCCCGGCATAGCCATTGCCATTCTGGGCTATGCGGTGGGCAACTACCTGGGCGTGCTTGTCGCGGGGTTGGCCGGGGCGCTCTAAAGGTCTTCGCCCTTCTTCAGAAGCTCGTCGATCAGTTGCCGCTGCAAGCCGCCGCTGTCGCCGCCGCCATATTGCAGCGCCCCGCCGGAATAGAGCGTGCCATAGCTCTGCGCCACATTCGCCACCTGACCCAGCCCCGAAATGAACTCGTCCCGCTCCAGCGGCGACAGGGCGTGGATGAACACACTCCACAAGGTCCCGTTGGCAATGGCATAGCGGGCATCCAGCGCACTGTCGAAATTGGCCTGCATCATGCGTTCCAGATCGGCCTGGGTCAGCCCCTCGGCGGGGCGGATCGGCGACATGGCCCGCATCCGGTCGGCATCCTGGTCGGTCACGACAAGGATGGAAACACCCCCGATCCGCATCGTGAAACCCGGCCCCTGCGGCTCGGCCTCGGGGTCAAGGGCAAAGACGATGCGGCCCAGCCGCTCATAGGTCATCGGCGCCTCGGCCTCTTGCGCGGTGGCGGGCAGGGTCAGGGCCACAAGGCAGAGGGTGAGCCATCGTGTCATCAGGGTTCTCCGGTTCGGGTGAACCAGCGTAACCCTTTTCCGGGCAACCTTCGAATCACGGGTGGGTGACGGATCAGCCCCGGTTGGATACCTTGCGCGCGACCTCGGCAATCGCGGCGGACAGGGCCGCCGGAATGTCCATCGCGCTGGTGTCCAGCAACACCGCATCTTCGGCCGGTTTCATCGGCGCGGTGGCACGGTCCGCATCGCGGGCGTCCCGTTCGCGCACATCGGCCAGAACCGCCTCGCGCGTGGTGTCGTGCCCCTTGGCCGTCAGCTCCAGATAGCGGCGTTCGGCGCGCACCTCGGCGCTGGCAGTGACAAACAGCTTCACCTCGGCCTCGGGACAGATCACCGTGCCGATATCGCGCCCATCCAGCACCGCGCCGCCCGCCCGGCGGGCAAAGGCGCGCTGAAAATCGAGCAGCGCCGCGCGCACCTCGGGGATGGCCGCCACCTTGCTGGCGGCCTGTGCCACTTGGGCGGTGCGCAGATCATCGCGTTCCAGATCCTCGGGGCGCAGGGCGCGGGCGGCGGCCTCGGCCGCCTCGCCGTCCAGCGTGCGGCGCCCGACCGCGCGATAGAGAAGCCCGGTATCGAGATGGGCGAAGCCAAAATGCGCGGCCACAGCTTTTGAGATCGTGCCCTTGCCCGCAGCCGCAGGCCCGTCAATGGCCACGGTAAAGGTCATGTCCGTTCGACCTTGGCGCCCAGCCCGCCCATCAGCGGCTCAAAGATCGGGAAAGAGGTGGCAATCGGGCTGCCATCGTCGACCGAGACCGGCGCAACCGCCCCCATGCCCATCACCATGAAGGACATGGCGATGCGATGATCCAGGAAGCTCTCGCAAGTGCCGCCGCCCGGCACCTTGCCGATGCCCAGACCATGTACCGCCCACCAGTCGGCGCCCTCTTCGACCGTGACACCATTGGCGCGCAGCCCGCGCGCCATCGCGTCGATGCGGTCGCTTTCCTTGACGCGCAGTTCCTTGACCCCGCCCATCATGGTCACGCCTTGGGCGTTGGCGGCCACCACCGACAGGACCGGGTACTCGTCGATCATGCTGGCCGCGCGCTCGGGCGGCACGGTGATGCCCTTCATGTCGGGCGAATAGCGTGCGCGCAGGTCGGCCACCGGCTCTCCCCCTTCGGTACGTTCGTTCTCATAGGTCAGGTCGGCGCCCATCTCGCGCAGCGTGGTGAAAAGCCCCGCCCGCGTCGGGTTCAGCCCGATGCCGGGCACCAGCACGTCCGAGTCGGGGGTAATCAGCGCGGCGCAGACCGGAAAGGCAGCGCTGGAGGGATCGCGCGGCACCGCGATCACCTGCGGTTGCAGCTCGGGCCGTCCGGTCAGAGTAATGACGCGGCCTTCATCGGTATCCTCGACCGTCACTTCGGCGCCAAAGCCCGCCAGCATCCGCTCGGAATGGTCGCGGGTGGCTTCCTTCTCGATCACCACGGTCTGACCCGGCGCGTTGAGCCCGGCCAGCAGCACCGCCGACTTCACCTGGGCCGAGGGCACCGGCACCACATAGCGCACCGGCACCGGATCGGCGGCGCCCACGATGGTCATCGGCAGGCGACCGCCTTTGCGGCCCACCGAACGCGCCCCAAACAGCGCCAAAGGATCGGTGACCCGCGCCATCGGGCGCTTGTTCAGGCTGGCATCGCCGGTAAAGGTCGCGGCGATGGGTGAGGTTGCCATCGCCCCCATGATCAGCCGCACACCGGTGCCCGAATTGCCGCAATCGATCACCTGATCCGGCTCGGCAAAGCCGCCCACGCCAACCCCGTGCACCGACCACGAGCCATCGGCATGCCGCGTCACTTCAGCGCCAAAGGCGCGCATCGCCTTGGCGGTGTCCAACACGTCCTCGCCTTCGAGCAGGCCGGTGATACGGGTCTCGCCCACCGCCATCGCGCCCAGGATCAGCGCCCGGTGCGAGATCGACTTGTCGCCCGGCACCTCGGCCACACCGCTGAGCGGGCCACAGGGATACGAGGTCATCGGGATGGGGGTGCCGTGTCCGGACATGCGCGCTCCTTCGGAAAAACTCCCCTTGCCGATTACCCAATTGCCCGGTCAGGGTCCAGCAGGAAGAGGCGCGCGGCCCTGCCTCTTCATTCCGCGGGAAATACTCCGGGGGGAGCGCCGCAGGCGCGGGGGGCAGCGCCCCCTGCCTCAGCCCTGCAACCGGCGAAAGGTCAGGTAATGCGGCACCCGACCCTCGCGCAGCGCCTTTTGCTCATAGCGGGTCGAGATCCAGTCACCCCAGGGCAAACGCCAGTCGGCGGGCGCTTCGGCCAGCCATTCGAACCCGGCGCGCGGCACTTCCTCCAGCGTCTGGCGGACATAGTCGGGGATGTCGGTGGCCACGCGAAAGATTGCGCCCGGTTTCAGCACCCGCGCCAGCGGTTCCAGATGGTCCGGCGTCACGAACCGGCGGCGGTGATGCCGTTTCTTGGGCCAGGGATCAGGATAGAGCAGGAAAGCGCGCGAGATGCTCTGCGGCGGCAGTACATCGAAGAGGTCGCGCACATCGCCCGGATGAACCCGCACATTGTCGGCGCCCGCTGCGCGGATCTTGCCCAACAGCATCGCCACCCCGTTTATGAAGGGTTCCGCGCCGATGATGCCGATGCCGGGGTTCGAGGCCGCCTGATGCACCAGATGCTCGCCGCCGCCGAACCCGATCTCGAGCCATGTCTCGCGCCCGCCAAAGAGCGCGTCGAGATCCAGTGGTGCGCGCGCGGGGTTGTCCTGCCAGCTCACCGGGCCGGGCGACAGGGGCGTCAGGTCCTCGTCCAGATAGGCCCGCTGGTTCGGTTTCAGGGTCTTACCCTTGATGCGACCGTAAAAGTTGCGGCGCGGGCGGTCTGGGATGGTTTTGCTCATGACCGTGGGGTTACTGCGACCGCGCGCCGGGTGCAAGGCGGGACCCCGACCGATAATTGCGAAAGGGGCGCGGTTTTCCGCGCCCCTCCCGTATCTCTTGCCGCTTTCCGGATCAGACCGCTTTCTTGAGCGCCTCGACCAAGTCGGTGCGCTCCCAGCTGAAGCCGCCGTCGGCTTCGGGGTCGCGGCCGAAATGGCCGTACGCCGCGGTGCGCTGGTAGATCGGCTTGTTCAGGCTCAGATGGGTGCGGATGCCGCGCGGGGTCAGGTTCATGACCTTGGGGATGGCCGCCTCGATTTCGGCATCGGAAACCGTGCCGGTGCCGTGGGTATCGGCATAGATCGACAGCGGCGCCGACACGCCGATGGCATAGCTCAGCTGGATGGTGCATTTCTCGGCCATGCCGGCGGCGACCACGTTCTTGGCAAGGTAGCGCGCGGCATAGGCGGCCGAGCGGTCCACCTTGGTCGGATCCTTGCCCGAGAAAGCACCGCCGCCATGAGGCGCGGCACCACCATAGGTGTCGACGATGATCTTGCGCCCGGTCAGGCCAGCGTCGCCGTCAGGCCCGCCGATGACGAACTTGCCGGTCGGGTTCACGTGCCAGACGGTGTTGGCGCCGATCCAGCCTTCGGGCAGAACCTCGCGGATATAGGGCTCGACAATGGCGCGGATGTCGGCGCTGGTAAGCGCCTCGTCCAGGTGCTGGGTCGACAGCACGATCGAGGACACGCCCACCGGCTGGCCGTCGCGATAGATCACCGAAAGCTGGGATTTGGCATCCGGGCCAAGCGCCGGTTCGGTGCCGTTCTTGCGCACCTCGGCCAGACGGCGCAGGATGGCATGGCTGTACTGGATCGGGGCCGGCATCAGCGCGGGCGTCTCGGTGGTGGCGTAGCCGAACATGATGCCCTGGTCGCCAGCGCCTTCGTCCTTTTCGCCCGAGGCATCGACACCCTGAGCGATATGGGCCGACTGTTCGTGCAGCAGGTTGGTGATCTCCACAGTCTCGTGGTGAAACTTGTCCTGCTCGTAACCGATATCCTTGATACAGGCGCGCGCGATCTCGTCGATGCGGCCCATGTATTCGCGCAGCTTGTCCTTGTTCGACAGGCCGACTTCGCCGCCGATCACGACGCGATTGGTGGTGGCAAAGGTTTCACAGGCAACCCGCGCCTCGGGCTCTTCGGTCAGGAATGCGTCAAGGACGGCGTCGGAAATCCGGTCGCACACCTTGTCCGGGTGCCCTTCGGAAACGGATTCCGAAGTGAAGATGTAGTTCTGTCGGGACATGCAAAGTGCTCCATTAATGAATACCCGCGCCACGCCAGGAAGCCGTTGTGGCAGGTCTGAGCCGGGATACGCCCCGTATTTGTTGAGGTCAATCGCTATTTGCCGGTTCGGGACGCGCCTGTATCCTTGCCGCACCAAGGAACAGGATAAGCATCGCCAGCAGCAGCGGCAGATCGCCGGTCTGGCTGTAGACCGTCGGTTGCAGCGGCAGGGGCAGTTCGGCATCGACGTACCCCGCCTGATTAAGCGGCAGGCCCGCTGTGATCCGGCCCAGCGGGTCGATCATCGCCGAGACGCCGGTATTGGCGACGCGAACCATCGGCAGCCCCTGTTCCACCGCCCGCATCCGGGCCTGCGCCAGGTGCTGATAGGGTCCCGACCAGGTTCCGAACCAGGCGTCGTTGGTCGCCTGCAACAACAGATCCGGCCGACCCGGCACCGCGTTCACCTCCTGGGGAAACACCGCCTCGTAGCAGATCAGCGGCACCGCGACACCGATCCCGGGTATCCTGAGCACGTCCGGCCCCGGACCGGGGCTGAACCCTTGCCCGCTGCGGGCGGCAAAGCCGGAGATGCCGAAGGATTCCAGCACATCGCCAAAGGGGACGTATTCGCCAAACGGAACCAGGTGGTGCTTGTCATAGACCGGATCGGCGATGCCGCCCTCTGTCACCACCGCGAGCGAGTTATAGATACGCGGCCCCTCGGACCGGTTCGCGCCGATAACCACCGGTGCGCCGCGTGCGGCTGTGGCGATCTCTTCCAGCACCGGACCCGCCCCGTCAAGCCAGTAGGGCAGCGCGGATTCGGGCCAGACCACCAGATCGGGCCGCGGCCCTTCGCCGGTGAAGCGGAGCTGGCGGGCCATGAAGACGGGGTACCAGTCGGGATCCCATTTCTGGTGTTGTGGCGCGTTGGGCTGCACCAGCCGCACCTGTTTTCCCGTGCTTTCGATCTCGGGCCGCATCGCGTCCACCGCCAGGATTGCCACTCCAAAGGCGACGGCCGGAATGCAGCGCAGCAACAGCGCAGTCCCGCCCATACCGCGTGCCAGTGCCGATCCCGGGGGCAAGACGGCAAGCAGGGTCAAGAGCGCCAGCCCGTTGGGACCGATCCAGGCCAAGAGCAGCGCCGCGTCGGTTTCCACCCAGACCTGCGCCAGACCCGCCCAGGGAAAACCCGTCAGAACATAGCCGCGTGCGAACTCTGCGATCCCCAGCGACAGGATCAGCAACCAGGTCCGCCGCTCGGCGGTGCGCCAGGGCATGGCCGCCAGCGCGAAACCCGCCGCCCAGAACAATGCCAGCCCCCCGGCCATAAAGATCAGCGCAAAGGGCGCCATCCAGCCGTGCCGCGCGATGTCGATCAGAAACGGCTCGACAATCCAGAGAAGCGCATAGCCGAAATAGCCGGTGGCAAAGGCCCACCCGGTCAGGGTCGCCTCGGTCCGTGAGCGCGCCGACTGAAACAGGGCCGGCACCGCCAGGAGCGCGCTGACGGTGGCCACCCAGATCGAGGTCGGCGCCAGACCCAAAGCCGCGATGACGCCGAGGGCAGCAGCAAGCAGCATGCGCTGCCACAAACGCCAGCCGGGCAAAAAGGTCATGCTGCGGCTTCGGGTATCATGACGCGCAGCCGTTTGATCCGGCGCGGATCGGCATCCATGACTTCGAATTCGACGCCCTCGGGATGCAGGACAACTTCGCCCCGGGCCGGAATCCGGCCGGACAGCATGAAGACCAGGCCGCCCAGTGTGTCGATTTCCTCTTCGTCCACGTCCTCATGGCTGGTCAAAGAGCGGCCAATCTCGGCCTCGAAATCCTCCAGCGGCGTCTTGGCCTGGGCGATGTAGCAGCCGGGGCGTTCCTTTATCCAGGTCTGCGCCTCGTCGGTATCGTGCTCGTCCTCGATCTCGCCCACCACCTGTTCGATCAGGTCCTCGATGGTCAAGAGACCGTCGACCCCGCCATATTCGTCGATCACCAGCGCCATATGGCGCCGCTCGGTCTGCATCTTGGTCAGCAGGACACCGATGGGCATCGACGGCGGAACGAACAGCAGCGGCCGCAGCATGGAGGCCAGATCGAACACCGCCGAATCGCCGTTGAACCCGTGTGTCAGCGCCAGGTCCTTGAGGTGCACAAAGCCGAGCGGGGTATCGAGCGTGGTCTCGTAAACCGGGATACGGGTCAGCCCGCTGTCGCGGAACACCTGGACCAGCTCTTCCTTGGATATGGTCACCGGCACGGCAATGATGTCCGCAGTGGGGATGGCCACGTCCTCGACCCGCATGCGCCGCAGGTTCAACAGCCCGGGCGTGACCGCAGGCGCAACCGATGTGCCGGGCAGCTCAGGCTGTTCCTGGCCGTCACCAGGGGAAAACGCATCCATGATGCGGGTAAAAAATCCTGATCTTTCTGCGTTCGTTTCGCCGGGAGTATCCGGTTGCGCGCTATGCGCTGCGCTAGAACTGCCTTCTATGTCGCCCATTAATCCTAATCCAATCCGGGGCCTCTTGGCCCTTCAGTCCGTATAATATGGGTTATCGAGGCCCAGATTGCCAAGTATCTCCGCCTCCAAACCTTCCATCAGCGTGGCGTCTTCGTCACGGATATGGTCATAACCCAACAAATGTAACACCCCGTGAACGATCAAATGCGTGACATGATCGGCCATGGGTTTGCCCGCCGCCTCTGCCTCGCATTGGCAAGTGTCGTAGGCGATCGCGATGTCGCCCATGGGAATCATGCCGGTAAAATCCGGCTCGGGCGCCAGAGGTGTGCCGCCCGGCGCGTCGGCGGCGAGATCTTCGGATGGCCAGCTCAGCACATTTGTCGGCACGGGCTTGCCGCGGAATTCGGCATTGAGTTCCGATATCCGGGCATCGTCACAGCCAAGCAGGCTGATCTCGCACTCCTCGGGGTCCAGGCCAAAATGCCGCAGGGCCGCGTCGGCGGCCCGCTGCGCCAGGGGCGGCAAGACGACCCAACGCGGATCTTGGAGAGTGATATCAAGTGTCATGGCGGTCCCGGCTTTCTCAGGTCACGACCCGCCATTCGGCCAGCCGGATCAACCTGCGTCGGCCTCATACGCTTCGATGATGGCGGCGACAAGCGGGTGCCGGACGACATCCTTGGAGGTGAAGTAGTTGAAGCTGATGCCCGGCACGGGTTTCAGCAGCCGTTCGGCATCGGCCAGACCCGACATCACCCCGCGCGGCAGGTCGACCTGGCTGCGGTCGCCGGTGATCACCATGCGGCTGCCCTCGCCCAAGCGGGTCAGGAACATCTTCATCTGCATGGTGGTGGCGTTCTGCGCCTCGTCCAGCACCACAAAGGCATTGGCCAGCGTGCGCCCGCGCATGAAGGCCAGCGGCGCAATCTCGATCTTCTTCTCCTCAATCAGCTTGGCCACCTGCTTGCCCGGCAGGAAATCGTTCAGCGCGTCATAGAGCGGCTGCATATAGGGGTCGACCTTGTCCTTCATGTCGCCCGGCAGATAGCCCAGCTTCTCCCCCGCCTCGACCGCGGGACGGCTGAGTATGATACGGTCGACCAGACCGTTGATGAACATGGTGACGCCCACAGCCACGGCCAGATAGGTCTTGCCGGTGCCAGCCGGGCCGATGCCAAAGGCGAGTTCGTTTTCGAACAGCGATTTGACATAGGCCTTTTGCGCCTCGGTGCGCGGTTCGACGGGTTTCTTGCGGGTCTTGATCTCGAACCGTCCGCCCAGGAACATTTCCAGCTGGTCGCCATCGCGCGGGTCAGGCTCTTCGGTGGCACGGCCCATGCGCAGTTCGCGGTCCACATCGGCCCCCTCGACAGGGCGGCCGGATTGCAACCGATCGTAGAGCGCCTCGAGAATCTCCGCCGCGCGGGCGCGGGTCTCGGGGTCGCCGCCGAGAATCGACAGATGATTTCCGCGCCGGACGATCTGCACCCCCAGCACCTGTTCAACAAGCACCAGGTGACGGTCGTGTTCGCCGCACAAGTCTATCAAAAGCCGATTGTCGGGGAATTCCAGGTGCAGGTCCGTCTGGACGCTGCCGTCTTGCGGTGTGGTCAGGGCACCGAGGGCCATCCGCTCTCCTGTTGTCGAAGTCCTGCCTTCAGCGTAGCCAAGATGTTGTGGGTGGTGCAAGCATGACCGCAAAGTTTTCACCAATCTGAAACAAAAAAGACCGCCCCGAGGGCGGTCTTTGTTCAGGTGGTGTTCAGATCAGATCGGATCGCTGAAGGTCGACCCGGACTTGAACGGCCCTGTCGCCACGCTGCGCGGCAGTTCGCTGTTGCAGACCGGCTTGCCATCCGGTGTCCGCCGCAGGTCGGCATAGCCCTCGACCCCGTCGTCGATGATCCAGTGTTCGCAGCCTGCCGGATCGACCCAGATACCGGCGGTCAATTGCGACAGATCCCCGCTTTTGCCATCCAGAATGTTACGGTCGCGGGTCTTGTCCGTGGCCGGCGCACAGGCCGAAACCGCGATTGCCAGAGTCAGAGCGGCAAATCCCTTGAAAATTGTCATCACCAACTCTCCTTAGCGGATGCAATAGATTTCGACGCGACGGTTTTGCGCCATGTTGGCGGCGCTGGTGTTCGGGACGCGTGGATCGCGCTCGCCATAGGCGCGAATGTCGCCGAGCCGCGCACCCACCGAACGGGCGACCTGAGCAACGGCGTTCGCCCGCCGCTCCGAGAGGCGGATGTTATACTCGTCCGAGGCGCGGCTATCGGTATGCCCTGCGATCACGAAATAGCGTGTACCCGGCATCGTCTTGCGGAAGAACTCCTGCAGGCGCGCCTTGCCCGCCGCATTGATGTAGTGCTTGTCAGTGGCAAAGAACTGATCCGTCGGCATCATCCCGCACAACTGTCCACGCCGACAAACCGGCTTGCCATCGGGGTAGACATGCGGGGTCATGTAGCCTTCGGCGCCGTCGTCCATCACCCAGTGTTCGCATCCGTCGGGGTCCACCCAGATCGTGGGCACATAGCGCTCGCCGACGATGGTGCGCTGCGTACCCGTATTCCCGGTTTGCGCGGCGGCCGGCGCGACAGCAGCTCCGGATACCACAAGGGCGGCTACAATCGCGGCCGCCACTTTCTTGAGATTGAAATCAGACACAGTGTTAATTCCTCACCTGGCTCCCCCACCTTCGGCGCCCGGCGCAAATACGCCGTCCGTCGAACGCGAAACTGCGACAACCATATGAAAATTATGTAAATCTGTGAAGGGAAAACCACCAGATATTGTGTCGTTTTGAGGAACACTCCCCAAGTTGACGGCAGGATTGTCCCTGGTCCGAGGCGAAGCGCCCGGCTCTGGCGCCGAGGTGAGTCGCGGCCCGTGTCACGGGTTCGCAAATCAAGCGCGACGCTGCGATTGTACTGGCGAGGGCGACAAAGCCGGTCACGGACCGGTAATTCTGCGCCTTGCGGGCGACAATGATCAGCCTCGGGCGCCGTTTAGACAGCTATCGCAATGGGTTGCAATCCGCTAGTATGGCCCTGCCTTTCCGGATGTCCGGAACAGGTCGGCGTCGGGCTGTACGGCGCTGTTACATATTTCCTGTCAGACGTGGGGGTATTGACATGAAAGCCTATCTGGTCGCCGGGATCGTCCTGGCGAGTACTGTCGTGGCATCCGGCTCGGCCCTGGCGCAGCAGCGCCCGACCAAACCGGGAACCGACGCCTACAACATCACCATCAGCTGCTTCCGCGGACCGACCCGAGACGTGATCTGGGACCGGCCCAATGCGGTCTTTGTCGAGGATCTGGTCAAGATCGGCTATTCCTATCCGCAGGCGCATGCCATCGGCGAACGCATCTGCCGTGACGAATGGGGCGTTGGCCAGCATGACTACATGCGGACCTCGCTCTTGGAGATCATGGCGAAAACGCCACCGTCGCACTGACCGGGCGCGGCCTCAGACCGGTTCGCCTGCCAGCGAATTCGGCCCTGAGGCCACGATCCGGACCCGCGCGATCTGACCGGTGGACAGGCCGGGGGCCTGCACGTGAACCGCGTGCAGGTATTCGCTTTTGCCGACCATCTGGCCGGGCAGGCGGCCGGGTTTCTCGAACAGGACACTGACCTCGCGGCCAACCATGCTGTCCTGAATCTCGCGCTGGTGGCGGGTGATCACCGCCTGCAACCGTTGCAGCCGGTCGTCGGCCTCGGCCGGGTCGACCTGTGCCCGCTCGGCCGCCGGGGTACCGGGGCGGGTCGAGTATTTGAACGAATAGGCATAGCCATAGCGGATCTCTTCGACCAGATCGAGCGTGGCCTGGAAATCGGCCTCGGTCTCTTCGGGGAAGCCCACGATAAAATCGCCCGACATCAGGATATCGGGGCGGGCGGCACGGATGCGCTCGACCAGCCGCAGATAGCTGTCGGCGGTATGGCTGCGGTTCATCCGCTTCAGGATCTTGTCCGACCCCGCCTGCACCGGCAGGTGCAGATACGGCATCAGCTTGGCGCAGGTGCCATGCGCCTCGATCAGGTCGTCGGTCATGTCATTGGGGTGGCTGGTGGTGAAGCGGATGCGTTCCAGCCCGTCGATCTTGTCCAGCTCCCAGATCAGCCCGGCCAGTGTCATGTCGCCGTTCGGCCCGGCGCCGTGATAGGCATTGACGTTCTGACCCAGCAGAGTGATTTCGCGCACGCCGCGTTCGACCAGTTCGTTCGCCTCGCGCAGGATGCGGTCAGCCGGGCGGCTGACTTCGGCCCCGCGGGTATATGGCACCACGCAGAAGGCGCAGAACTTGTCACAGCCCTCCTGCACGGTCAGGAACGCGGTCGGGCCGCGTTTCGCCTTGGGGCGGCCTTTCAGCTTCTCGAATTTGTCCTCCTCGGGGAAATCGGTGTCGAGCGCCTTTTCCCCCGCGCGCGCCTTGGCCTCCAGTTCGGGCAGGCGGTGATAGCTCTGCGGTCCGACCACCAGATCGACCAGCGGCTGGCGGCGCATGATCTCCTCGCCCTCGGCCTGGGCGACACAGCCCGCAACGCCGATCTTGAGATCGGGTTTCGCCGCCTTCAGCCCCTTGAACCGGCCCAGTTCGGAATAGACCTTTTCCGCCGCCTTTTCCCGGATATGGCAGGTATTGAGCAAGATCATGTCCGCGTCTTCGGCGCTTTGAGTCTCGACATAGCCCTGCCCGCCAAGCGCCTCGGCCATGCGCTCGCTGTCATAGACGTTCATCTGGCAACCATAGGTCTTGATAAACAGCTTCTTGGGGTCTGACATCGGGCGGGCCTTTGTTTTCACGGGATCAGCGGCGGCGTCTACAGGGATCGGGCGTCGCTTGCAATGCACGCGCAATTAACCGAAGTTGGCCCAGAATGCCAGACAGGCAAGGGTGGAAGACAGGCATGGAATACGCATCGCTGGACCATTTCCTGAAAACCGGAGCTGAGGCGCTGGCCAAGGGACCGGTGGCGATGATCTTTGTCGAGGACGATGTGGAACTGGCCACCACCATGCGCCATCACATCCAATCCGGGTTCAAGTCCGTTCTCGTCTTTATGCCCGACGCCTTTGTCCTGCCGAAAGATGTCGAGGCGCGCATTCATCGCATCCCGTTTGACTGCGGGCCGCGCAACGCGGTGGTCAATGCGATCAACCGGGTCATCGCGGCGGCGCCGGGCATCTGGATGTATTACTGCTACAATGCCGAATACTTGTTCTTTCCCTTCTGCGAAACGCGCAGCGTGGGCGAGATGCTGACGTTCCACGGCGAGGAACGGCGCGAGGCGATGCTGACCTATGTGATCGACCTTTATGCCGACGACTTGCAGGCCTGCCCGCTGGGGGTTTCGCTGGACCGTGCCTTTCTCGACAAGTCAGGCTATTACGCCCAGGCCCGCAAGGACCCTGAAACCGGCCACCCGCGCGAACGGCAGCTCGACTTTTTCGGCGGAGTGCGTTGGCGGCACGAGGAGCATATTCCGAAAGACAGCCGCAAGATCGACCGGATCGCGCTGTTCAAGGCGAAGCCTGGATTGAAGATCCTGCCCAATCACACGTTCGAGGATCAGGAATACAATACCTATGCCTGCCCCTGGCACCACAACCTGACGGCGGCCATCTGCTCGTTCCGCACGGCCAAAGCGTTGAAGAAGAACCCGGGCTCGACCTTCGAGATCCACAGTTTCCGCTGGCACAATTCCACGCCTTTTGAATGGCATTCGCGCCAGCTGCTCGATCTTGGCCTGATGGAGCCGGGACAGTGGTTCTGATCTAGAACGACACGTGCCAGCTGTTGCCGGTGCCGATCGAGATGTAACCCGGCCCGCAGCTGCGCCCGACCGAGACACCCCCGGTGGCACCGCCGGATCCAACCCCGACACCGACATTCACATCCGCCGGTGAATCGCATTTCTCACACCCGGCGACGACCATGCCCGCCAGGGCAACACAAAGAATTGCACGCATCACAATGTTCCAATCAAATCCGCAGTTCAGACAGGAACCGATGATGCGTGCTCAGCGCCGGGGCGTCAATCTTGGGCGCCGCGCCGGAACAGGACCGGGAACCAGTCCTCGCGCAACCGCTGGCCCGGCACCATACCGTGACCAGGATAGGGCGGTGAGGTGCGGCCCGGACGTTCGACATAGCGCGCATCGTCACCGACGAGGCGGAGGGAGAAGGCGCGACGCCGCGAATTGCTGGTATTGCCGCGCGCGCCATGCAGGGTCTTGTAATTGAAGGCTACGGCATCGCCCGGCTGCATCTCGAACTCGACAATGCGCATGCCTTCGGCCTCGGGGTCGGGGATAGCCATGTACTGCCCTTCGTCGGGAAAGAACCCCTCTTCGCTGACCCAGCGGGTCGGCAACACCTCTTTTTCCCACAGGTGGGACCCGGCGACACAGCGCAACGTCGCCTCTTTCACCGGATCGAGCGGCGACCAGAAACTGATGGTCTGACGACCGTCGACAAAGTAATACGGCCCGTCCTGGTGCCAGGGAGTCGCCATCGAGGTGCCCGGTTCCTTGACCAGAACGTGGTCATGGAACATCTGCGCGGTTTGCGACTGCATGAGGTCGGCGGCCACCTCGGCGGCGGGCGAGGATTGGATCACCTCGCGGAATTCGGGGATGCGTTCCCAGTTGCAATAATCGTCGAAGAAGAGGCCGGTATGCCCCTCTTTGCGGTTCTCAGAGGCATAAGGCCCCGGCGCGGTCATGTTCGCCTGAACCCCCGCGCGGAGTGTGTCGACATGATCGGCGAACAAGCCTTTGACAAGGACCACGCCGTCGCGCTGGAAGGTTTCGATCATCTCGGGCGTGACAAGCGGGTGCGTCATCTCGGGTTCTCCGGTGGGTGAGGTTCGTCTGTGGTTTTCACTGGAAAACCCCCTCTGTTCAAATCATATCTTCGAAATTAATAAATAAGATCATGTTATATCTTACGCTTCGGCAATACGAATATGTCTGTGCCGTGGGTCGCCATGGCAGCCTGTCGGCGGCAGCCGGGGCGCTGCATGTTTCTCAGCCCGCATTGTCAGCGGCGCTGGCCCGAATTGAGGAACATCTGGGCCATCCGCTGTTCATCCGCAGGCGTGGATCGGCAATGGCCGTCACGCCCGAGGGGCGGCGTTTCATCGCGGAGGCCGAGGCTTTGCTGGCCGATGCGGCCCGGATCGAGGACCCGGCACATCCGCGTCCTGCGCAGCAGCGCCTGCATCTGGGATGCTTTGCCGATCTGGCACCGTTCCTGCTGGCCCCCGCGCTACGCGCCTTGCGCCAGGCTCTGCCGGATGTGACCGTCAGCTATCGCGCCGAGGGGTTCGAGGCGCTGATTTCGGGCCTGCTCAAGGGGCAGGTCGATCTGGCGCTGACCTATGATCTGGGACTGGATGCGGGATTTCACCGCGAGGCCCTGTATCACAGCCACCCGCATGCGGTGATGGCACCGGACCATCCGCTGAGCCAAGGGGCGGCGCCCGATCTGGCGGCGCTGACAGGTTTCCCCCTGATCCTGTCGGACGAGGGGCTGTCGGCGCAGCACATGCTGGGGCTGTTCCGCGACCGGGGTCTGAACCCGGTCGTTGCACACCGCGCCGCCACGCTGGAACTTCTGCGCAGCCTGGCGGCGCATGGCGAGGGGATGGGGATCAGCTATGCCAACCCACCGCACATGACCAGCTATGACGGGATGCCATTGATCAGCCGACGTATCGCGAACCCCGATCTGGGCGAAGACGTGATCCTTGTGCGCCATGGCACCGGACCGGCGGATACCACCACCGGGCGGGCATGGCGGGTTCTGGCAGAGTTGTTTCGCGGGCGTTGATCAGGATTTACGCCGCAGACGGATCACCACATCGACCGAGGCGATCTCGACCCCGTCGGGCGCGTCGGGCAAGCGGTGGATCACCAGTTGATCCGAGGGTGCGTCAGACAGCCGCCCCTCGTCTTCCCAGAAGAAATGCGGATGGTCACGGGTGTTGGTGTCGAAATAGCTTTTCGATCCGTCCACGGTGATCTCTTGCAAAACGCCAGCCTCGCAAAAGGCGCGCAGGGTGTTGTAGACTGTGGCCAGCGACACGGCCGCGCCGCGGGACTTGGCCGAATCGAACAGGCTTTCGGCCGTCACATGACGATGCTTGCCATCCCCGACCAGCAACTCGGCCAGGGCAACCCGTTGACGGGTCGGACGCAATCCCGCGGCAACCAGCCAGTCGGTGGCGATCTCCTGTGATTTGGGCGTCATCATACGGTCCTGTCTGCGGCTGAATGCATATATAAGGCCGCCGGGGCGAAGATTTCAAATGAAATTCATTCGCATCTTGACCGGGACCTGCGGTCACATCTGCCGCCGCCACCCTTGCGGGACAAGGTTGGGCGATGTTAGAGGGGTCAAGAAAAGCACGAGATTCCATGCAGGAGACCAGGGCAGATGGCGCAATTCCCAAGCAGTTTTGACAAGGACGATCTGCTGAAATGCGCGCGTGGCGAGTTGTTCGGCCCGGGCAACGCACAGCTACCCGCACCGCCGATGCTGATGATGGACCGCATCACCGAGGTGTCCGCCGATGGCGGCGCCCATGGCAAGGGTCATGTGCGGGCCGAATTCGACATCACCCCCGACCTGTGGTTCTTTGACTGCCATTTCCCCGGCAACCCGATCATGCCCGGCTGCCTGGGTCTGGACGGGCTGTGGCAGCTCACCGGCTTCAACCTCGGCTGGCGCGGCTGGCAAGGGCGCGGCTATGCGCTGGGTGTGGGCGAAGTGAAACTAACCGGCATGGTGCGCCCCGACCGCAAGATGCTGACCTACAAGGTGGATTTCACCAAGGCGATCCAGACCCGCCGCCTGACCATGGGCGTCGCCGACGGCATTGTCGAGGCCGATGGCGAGGTGATTTACCAGGTCAAGGACATGAAGGTCGCGCTGAGCGAAAGCTGAGACCACCTCTTTCGCAGCGGCACACCCTGATCTGCTGCCGTGCTGCGACCTGTTCTGTCTGCGCGCTATCCCAGAAGGAAGAAGTCGCCTTCATCTGTTGCGTCCGGCGGCACATTGCCATTCCAATCCGGAGGGTCCAGACGGGCCTTGTGCTGCGCTGCTCTCTGAACCGCTTCGATGGCGTTTCCAAGATGATCAAACGCTCTAAGGTGGGCGATTTCGTTGGACAGACGGCTACTGGCGTGATCCAGCGCGGCCTGATTGACGATGGACAGGCGCGGGTTCTGATCGTCTTTGAAGAATTCAAAACCGATGGCGTCTTCTGGCATGGTGAAATTCCTTCTGAAAGAGAGGACAATTAATCCGGGTGTGAAACACCCGCCTGCTTCCGGTCTCACCGAAACAGTTCACACAGTTCAGAAAATTATCGAAATAGTAGCAAAAATGACCGGCGAAGTCGAGCGCCACAACCTTCGATTGTCAATCCAGCCACGCGTCGGGAACTGAACTCCCGAAGCGGTCTTGGCAGAAGTCGTATTGCCGGGACAGATGGCGGCGGAAGGCGTCGCGGGCATCGTCGGGAAGCGGAAGCATGACAGTGGTCTCGTTCTGCCGCCGCTCGGCGACCGCAGGTGCAAACGGTATCCCGAGGAAATCGCATAGGCGCCGGATCGCGGCGTCGCTCTCGAAAAGGCTTTCATAAAACAGATAAAGCAACTGAGACGACGGAAACACCTTTTCCAGCGCCTGGATGATCCCGCAGTAATCGGCGCGCGCCAGCAACGCAGGCGCGCTCAGCGCGTTCCGCCACTTGGTGGCAACATCGTTAACAGGGTTCAACTGTTGCAGATGGCGAAGCTGAGACCAGAAGCGTTGGACGGGATCGCGCATTAGAAAGAGGATCTTCACCTCCATGCCCTGACTTGCGCAGAATCGCTTCATATAGGTGAAGCCTTCGACCCCGATGACCGAATACGAGGGCGTCAGGTCACAAAAGCATCGCTTTCGCGGTCCGCTTAACCGATCAAAATGCCCGAAATAGGCGTTGTCGTCATAGATCATCTGGGTTCGGTCGACGCTGGCCTGAAAAATGGCCCGCCGCCTGAGATTTTCCACCGTTTCGCCCGCCTGCTTCAACTGAAAGGACAGGCGCGCCAGAGCCAGGCCATCGGGGTCTCCCAAGGCAAGGTCCGAAAACTTGCTGTCAAAGAAATGCAACTCTTTCAGTGGTGAAACCGCCATTTCGGCGCGTGACCCGAGATAGTCGTGCAGCCAGCTGGTCGCGCATTTTGCCGCGCCGACGCAGATCAGCAGCGTCTTTCCGGTCAGTTTCGGATAGGCCCGAAGATCCGGGATCTCGACGGTCATGTCATCGGCCAGCGGCGCGGCGCTTCCTTTCCGTTTGGTCGTTCGGCTTCCCCCGTGCAAAGGGCCGTTTCAGGCTGCCACAGCGCAGCGACATTCTCAATGTTACAGTCGGCCGTTTTCCGACGCAGGGACCCGGGCCCGAGCGTGTCCGCCTATTGGCTTGCCCAGTCCACCCCGCTACCCTACACAGGCACAACGCAACAAAGGAGTTCGTTCATGCGCCGTGTGGTTGTGACCGGTTTGGGGATAGTCTCTTCGATCGGTGTAAATGCCGAGGAAGTCACCGCCTCTCTCAGGGCTGGGCGCTCGGGGATCGAGGCTTGCCCGGAGATGGTGGAGCACGGGTTTCGCAGCCAGATCGCCGGAACTCTGAAGATCGATGTCAAGGAACATGTGGACAAGCGCACCTTGCGGTTCATGGGGCCGGGCGCGGCCTATGCCCATATCGCCATGCAACAGGCGATTGCCGATTCCGGCCTGACCGAGGATGATATCGTGAACCCGCGCACCGGTCTGGTCGCGGGCTCTGGCGGGCCATCGACCAGCGCCATGCTGACGGCGCATCAGACGGTGCTGAGCAGCGGCGCGACCAAGCGGATCGGGCCCTTTGCGGTGCCCAAATGCATGTGTTCGACGATCTCGGCCAACCTGGCGACCGCGTTCCGGATCAAGGGCCTGAACTATTCCATCACCTCGGCCTGCTCGACCTCGCTGCATTGCATCGGCAATGCCGCCGAACAGATCATGATGGGCAAACAGGACGTGATGTTCGCGGGCGGCGGCGAAGAGCTGGACTGGACATTGTCGTGCCTGTTCGACGCCATGGGCGCGATGTCCTCGAAATACAACGACACGCCCGAAAAGGCCTCGCGCGCGTTCGATCAGGACCGCGACGGGTTCGTGATCTCGGGCGGCGGCGGCATCGTGGTGCTGGAAGAGCTTGAACACGCCCTTGCGCGGGGCGCCAAGATCTATGCCGAGGTGACCGGGTATGCCGCCACCTCGGACGGGCATGACATGGTGGCACCCTCGGGCGAGGGCGGCGAACGGGCGATGCGGCTGGCGGTGTCCACCCTGCCCGAGGACCGCAAGGTCAGCTATATCAACGCGCATGGCACCTCGACCCCGGTCGGTGACGTGGGCGAGGTCGAAGCGGTGCGCCGCGTGTTCGGCGAGGGCCGCGTGCCTCCGATCAGCTCGACCAAGTCGATGACCGGCCACGCGCAGGGGGCGGCGGGCGCGCTTGAGGCGATCTTCTGCCTCTTGATGCTGGAGCACGACTTCATAACGCCGTCGATCAATGTCGAAACCCTGGCCGAGGGCATCCGCCCCGGCGAGGTCGCGACCAAATACGTGGAAAATGCCGGGCTGGATTCGGTCATGACCAACAGTTTCGGTTTTGGCGGCACCAACGGCTCGATGGTGCTGAGCAAGTTCAGGGGGTAAGGGCGCATGTCGGGAATTCTAAAGGGCAAACGCGGCCTTATCATGGGCGTTGCCAACGATCATTCGATCGCCTGGGGTATCGCGCGGGCGATGCACGAGGCGGGAGCGGAAATGGCCTTTACCTATCAGGGTGAGGCGTTCGGCAAGCGGCTGGAGCCGCTTGCGGCGAGCATCGGCAGCGACTTCATGGTCGACGCCGATGTCACCAATGACGAGTCGCTCGATCGCGCTTTTGCCGAGCTGTCGGCGCGCTGGCCGACCATCGACTTTGTCGTGCACGCCATCGCCTATTCGGACAAGTCGGAGCTGACAGGGCGGTTCCTGAACACCACCCGGGCGAATTTCAAACATTCGATGGATGTCTCAGCCTATAGCTTCATCGAGGTGGCCCGCCGCGCCTATCCCTTGATGCAGGAGAATGGCGGCACGCTGCTGACCCTGACCTATCAGGGGTCGAACCGGGTTGTGCCGAATTACAACGTGATGGGCGTGGCCAAGGCGGCGCTGGAATCGGCGACGCGCTACCTGGCCAACGACCTGGGTCCGGACAGAATTCGCGTGAACGCGATCTCACCCGGCCCGATGAAGACACTTGCCGGCGCCGCCATCGGCGGGGCGCGCAAGACCTTCAAGTTCTGCGACCAGAACGCGCCGCTGCGGTCGAACGCGACGCTTGAGGCCGTGGGCGGAACCGCTGTTTATCTGGTGTCTGACGCAGGCGCCTGCACCACGGGTGAGATCATCCGGGTCGATGGCGGGTTCCACGTTCTGGGCATGCCCCAGCCCGAATCCATGTAACGCCACAGAGCCGCGTAACATCTGAGATGAGAAAGGCCCTGCTCTGTGAAAGCAGGGCCTTCTGCTTAATTGATCGACACGATTTCGATGTCAAAGATCAGGTCCTGACCGGCCAGCGGGTGGTTTGCATCCAGCGTCACGGTGGCCTCGGTCACCTCGACCACGGTAACCGGGATGACCCGGCCGTCCGGCGCCTGCATCTGCAACTGGGTTCCAAGCTCCAGCGGGATGTCATCGGGGATACCCTCGCGCGGGATCGCCTGGCGGGCGTCGGGATTGAGCGGGCCATAGGCCTCGACACAGGCAATCTCCACCCGCTTCTTTTCGCCCACCTGCATGCCGGGCAGCGCCTTGTCGAGACCGGGAATGATCTGGCCAGACCCCACCTCGAACTGCAACGGGTCGCGCCCTTCGGAACTGTCGAAGGTGTTCCCGTCGAGCAGAGTTCCGGTGTAGTGGATGCGTACCGTGTCGCCTTGTTTGATCTGGGTCATGCCGTCCTTGCCTTTTTTCACTGAAAGAACGGCCAGCCTAGGGTTTGTCACGCCAATGTAAACCCCGGCCCCTTTTACCCGGTTCAAACCTGTGCAAACCTTCGCCGCAATCAGGAGGAACCCATGCCCATTACGACCTGCGTCTTCGATGCCTATGGCACGCTGTTCGACGTGGCCGCCGCCGCCCGTCAGGCGGCGTCTGAACCCGCCTATGCCGCGATGAAGGATTGTTGGCCGCAGCTGGCCTCGCATTGGCGTTTGAAACAGCTGCAATACAGCTGGCTGCGCGCGATCACCGGGGCGCATACGGATTTCTGGGAGGTGACCCGGAACGGCCTCGACTGGGCGCTGGATGCGGTCGGCTTGGCCGGGGATCCAGCCCTGCGCCAGCGGCTCTTGGATCTTTACTGGGAGCTTCAGGCCTATCCCGAGGTGCCGGATATGCTCAAGGCGCTGAAGGCGGCGGGGAAGCAGACCGCGATCCTGTCGAACGGGTCGCCCGACATGCTGGATGGCGCCGTGCAATCAGCCGGGCTGGGCACGGTGCTGGATGATGTCCTGTCGGTCGAAAGCGTGGGCATCTTCAAGCCCGACAGACGGGTCTATGACCTGGTTGGGCAACGGTTCGGATGTGCGCCGGACGAGGTCCTCTTCGTGTCGTCCAACGGCTGGGATGCCGCCGCCGCCGCGGGATACGGCTTTTGCACCGCCTGGGTGAACCGCGCGGGCGAACCGGTGGACCGCCTGCCCTGGACCCCGGACACGATCCTGTCGGACCTGACCGGCATACCAGCGCTGGCGGAGGCGTGATGCCGGATTTCAAGACAAGCGACGGGCTGCGGCTCCACTTCGAGGACGAAGGCAGCGGCGCGCCGCTCCTGTGCCTTGCCGGGCTGACCCGGTGCAGCCGCGATTTCGAATTCCTGCGCCCGCATGTGCGCGACCTGCGCCTGATCCGGCTGGATTACCGGGGGCGGGGTCGCTCGGATCATGACCCCGACTACATGAACTACAATATACTGCGCGAAGGGCACGACGCGCTTGAACTGCTGGATCATCTGGGGCTGGAAAAGGTCACTGTGCTGGGCGCCTCGCGCGGCGGCATGATCGCCATGACCCTTGCTGCCAGCCATCCCGAGCGCCTGTCAGGGGTCATCCTCAACGATGTGGGTCCAGTGATCGAAACCTCGGGGATCGCCCGCATCATGGAATATGTGGGCCGCAAGCCAGTCTCGAAAACCCATGAACAGGCGGCGCTGGTTCTCAAGGACGCGATGGAACCGCAATTTCCCGGCGTTCCGCTGGAGGTCTGGCGCAAGCAGGCCGAGATCCAGTATGAGGCCACCGAAAACGGTCTGGCGCTGCGCTATGACGACCGCTTGCACAAGGCGCTTTTGGAGCAGGCAGCGGCGGGTGCCATCCCGGACCTCTGGATGTTCTTCGAGGCGCTACGCGGGATTCCGACCGGCGTGGTGCGTGGAGCCAATTCCGACATTCTGGGCGCCGGGACACTGACCGAGATGCACCGCCGCCACCCGGGGCTGATTTCGGCAGAGGTGCCCGACCGGGGGCATGTACCATTCCTGAACGAACCGCAATCGCTTGACATCATCCGCCGCATTCTGGAGGCCGCATGAGTTCCATTGAGATGATCGAAGCCGCCGCCAGGCGGCTTGCCGGCCATGCCCGCCGCACGCCGCTGCTCAGTTCGCCCTTTCTGGACGAGATTGCCGGGCGGCGCCTGCTGGTCAAGCCCGAGTGCCTGCAACATACCGGCAGCTTCAAGTTTCGCGGTGCCTGGTCGGCGATCTCGGCGCTCGATCCCGAGATCCGCGCCCGTGGGGTCATCGCCTTCTCCTCGGGCAACCACGCCCAGGGGGTGGCCCATGCCGCCACGTTGCACGGTATATCCTCGGTCATCGTGATGCCATCGGACGCGCCAAAGCTGAAGATCGAGAATACCCGTGCATTGGGGGCCGAGGTCGTGCTGTACGACCGGGGCCGTGAAAGCCGCGAGGAGATCGGGGCCACTCTGGCAGGTGAACGCGGCTTGACCCTGATCAAACCCTATGACGAGCCGCAGGTGATCGCGGGTCAGGGAACCGTCGGTCTGGAAATTGCGCAGCAGGCAACCGAAATGGGCGTCAAACGCGCCGAGGTCCTGGTCTGCTGTGGCGGCGGCGGGCTGACTTCGGGGGTTGCTCTGGCCCTGCACCACCACGCCCCCGATATGCGCGTCAGGCCGGCCGAACCCGAAGGGTTCGACGATACCCGACGTTCGCTGGCCAGCGGGACGATCAGCCGCAACACCAGCGAGACCGGCAATATCTGCGACGCCATCCTGACCCCGCAACCGGGGCAGATCACCTTTCCGATCCTGCAACGCCTTTGCGGACCGGGGCTGGCGGTGAGCGAGGACGAGGCGCTGCATGCGATGGCGCTGGCGTTTCTCCGGCTGAAAATCGTGCTGGAACCTGGCGGCGCGGTGGCTTTGGCCTCGGCCCTGTTCCGGGGCAGCGAATTGCAAGGCGATACGGTTATTGCGGTCGCATCCGGGGGCAATGTCGACGCAGCCCTGTTCCAGCGGGCGCTGGAGCGCTTTGCATGATTGCTCGGCACCGGCGAATTGACGCCATGCGGCGTCAACAGGCCTTTACCTGACCTGGGGTCAATTTATACTCTGCGTCCCAGAAACACGGGGAGACAGGCCATGCGATTTGCCGATCTTGGCGACATAAGGCTGCATTACAGAATCGACGGCGACCCAGACGGCGCGCCGGTGGTGTTTGCCAATTCTCTTGGCACCGATTTGCGGCTCTGGGACCCGATCCTGCCCTATCTGCCCGCCGGGCTTAAGCTCATCCGCTACGACAAGCGCGGCCACGGGCTGAGCGATGCGCCCGCCGCGCCCTATACGATGGGGGCGCTGGTGCGCGATGTCGAACGGCTACTCGACATGCTCGAGGTGCGCGATGCCCTTTTCGTGGGCCTGTCCATCGGCGGCATGATCGGTCAGGGATTGGCGGTCAAGCGGCTCGATCAGGTCCGCGCACTGATCCTGTCGAATACCGGCGCCAAGATCGGCACCAAGGAGATGTGGGACCAGCGGATTGCCGCGGTGCAGTCGGGTGGCATCGAATCGCTGGCCGACGCGGTGATGGAACGCTGGTTCTCGCGCGGGTTCCGTGCCACGCCCGAACTGGGCCTGTGGCGCAACATGCTGGTGCGGCAGCCGGCGCAGGGTTATGCCGGATGCAGCGCGGCGATTTCCGGCACCGATTTCTACACGCCCACCAGCGGGTTGCGCCTGCCCTGCCTGGGTATCGCCGGGGATGAGGATGGCGCGACACCGCCCGATCTGGTGCGCGAAACCGTGGACCTGATCCCGGGATCGCAATTCCACCTGATCCGCAAGGCCGGTCACCTGCCCTGTGTGGAACAGCCCGAAAACTATGCCGCGCGGCTGGTGCAGTTCCTGCACGACACGGGTCATATCTGAGTAGGAGAAGCATACATGGCCGATTTCCTGTT
Source organism: Ruegeria aquimaris (assembly GCF_025751555.1). Taxonomy (GTDB): domain Bacteria; phylum Pseudomonadota; class Alphaproteobacteria; order Rhodobacterales; family Rhodobacteraceae; genus Ruegeria_B; species Ruegeria_B aquimaris. Next base: position 102,226 of record NZ_JAOWLB010000007.1, on the reverse strand, counting down.
GGTGCATGGATCCTGCCACGGAGCGTGGTGCTGGCGCGACCTGATCCCCGCCTTGCAAGAACGCGGCCATACCGCACGCGCGATCAACATGCCCAGCCACGGATCCGACGTGACACCAATCGCCGAGGTTACACTGGAGGGCTGTCGCGACGCGGTGCTGGAGGCCAGCACCCCCGATACGTTGATCGTGGGGCACAGCTGGGGTGGCTACCCGATCAGCGCGGCGGCGGAACATGACCCGCAGGCGATGCGCGGGCTGATCTACCTGTGCGCCTATGTCCCGATCTCGGGCCTGTCGATGGTCGAAATGCGCAAGCGGGCCAAGCGGCAACCGCTGTTGCAGGCGGTGGTTAAATCCGACGACGGCCTGTCCTTTACCGTCGATCCCGAACAGGTACCGGCGCTGTTCTATCACGACTGCCCGCCCGAGCGGGTGCTTTACGCGCAACCGCGCCTCTGCCCGCAGGCGATCAAACCGCAAAATACGCCCCTCACCGTGACCGATCGCTATCACGGGGTGCCCAAGGCCTATATCCGCTGCACCGACGACCGGACCATTCCGCCCGAGTATCAAGAGGAGATGACCGCGGACTGGCCATCGGACCGGGTTCATGTCATGAACAGCTCTCACTCGCCGTTCTTTGCCGACCCGCAAGGGCTGGCGCGTCTGCTGACCCGGATCGAAGGACAGTTCTGATGGCCGCATCGGTCTTTGACAGCGCGCATCTTGCGCGCCTTTTCCCGACCGCCGAGGTCGGGCGCCTGTTCACCGACGGGGCGGAACTGCGTGCCATGCTGCTGACCGAAGGGATGCTGGCCAAGGCGCAGGGCGAGTTGGGCGTGATCCCCAAGGAGAGCGCAGGCGCAATCCAGCGCGCGGCGATGGAAATTCACCTCGACCCCGGCGCACTGGCACAGGCGACGGGCGCCAATGGCGTCTCGGTTCCGGCGCTGGTCACAGCCTTTCGAACCGAGATGCAGGCCCCCGAACATGCGCAATACGTGCATTGGGGCGCGACCTCGCAGGATATCCTCGACACCGGCCTGATGCTGCGGCTGCGTCAGGCGGTATCCGTGGTAGAACGTGATCTGGGCCAGATCCTCACCGCGCTGGCTGGTCTGGCCGAGACCCATGCCGACCTGCCCATGGCCGCGCGCACCTATGGTCAACATGCGACCCCCACCAGTTTCGGCGCCTTGGTCGCCGCATGGGGTGAGCCTTTGATCGGTCTCTTGTCTGAACTGCCGGGTCTACGCCGCGCCTGCATTGTGGTCTCTTTGTCCGGCGCGACAGGCACCTCTTCTGCGCTTGGCCCCAAGGCTGCCGAAACAAGGGCGGCGCTGGCCAGGCTGCTCAATCTCGGCGATCCCGGCCGCAGCTGGCACACCGACCGTACCCCGGTCCTGCGACTGGCGAACTGGTTCATCCGCGTCGGACTGGCGCTTGGCAAGATGGGCGAGGATCTGACCGAACTGAGCCAGACCGGCATTGGAGAGGTTTCTCTTGGCATGGGCGGCTCGTCGTCCACCATGCCGCAGAAACAGAATCCGGTCGGTCCCGCCGTTATGGTGGCGCTGGCCCGGCAGGGCGCCGGGCTGCTGGCGGTTCTGCATGGCGCGGCCATGCACCGTCACCAACGCGACGGGGCGGCCTGGTTCACCGAATGGATGTGCCTGCCGCAGATCGTGCTGGGCGCTGCGGCGGCGGCACAGACGGCTGTGGGGCTGAGCGAAGGGCTGAAGCCTGACGCAAAGGCGATGGCCGATGCCCTGACCGGGGGCCTCGACCTGATCCATGCCGAGGCGCTGAGCTTTGCGCTGGCCGGGCTGATGCCACGCCCCGAGGCGCAGGCCAGAACCAAGGCCCTGTGCAAAGAGGCCGCCGACACGGGCACCCCGCTGAAGCAGGTGATCGCCCGCGACTGGCCGCAGCTGGATGCCATCGCCCTGACCGACCCCGCTCGGCAAATGGGCAGCGCACCGGAAGAGGCCCGCGCCTTTGCCGCGCGTGTCCGGGAGTTGACCCTGGAATAGAGGGTTTGCAACCGCCGGGCCCCCGGCTAGTGTCCGGGAAACTAAACCGGACGGTTCAGAATGCGGCTGCCTTTCCTCTTTATCCTGATCACGGTGATGATCGACGCGATGGGTATTGGCCTGATCATGCCGATCATGCCCGACCTGATCGTCGAGGTGCAGGGCGGCACGCTGGCCGATGCCGCCTTCTGGGGCGGTATCCTCAGCACGGCTTTCGCGGCGATGCAGTTCCTCTTTGCCCCGGCGGTCGGCAGCCTCAGCGATGCGGTCGGACGGCGGCCGGTGCTATTGGTTTCACTTTTCGTCATGGCGCTCGACTATGTGGTGATGGCTCTGGCCGGGACGATCTGGCTTTTGCTGCTGGGGCGGCTGGCGGGCGGCATCACCGCCGCCACCCATTCCACTGCCGCAGCTTACATGGCCGACGTCTCCTCGGCGGAGCAGAAGGCCGCCCGGTTCGGCCTGCTGGGCGCGGCCTTCGGCGCAGGCTTTGTTCTGGGGCCACTGGTCGGCGGGCTGTTGGGCGAGTTCGGTACGCGTGCCCCGTTCTGGGCGGCGGCAATGCTGGCCGGGCTGAACTTCGTCCTTGGCTTGTTTGTGATGAACGAGACGGTGACCGACGCCAACCGTCGGCCTTTCAACTGGTCCAGCGCCAATCCGCTAGGCGCGTTCCGGATGCTGGGCAAGGTGCCCGGCCTCAAGGGGCTGTTGTGGGCCTATTTCCTCTATTCCGTGGCGATCTACGTCTATCCCGCGATCTGGTCCTATTTCTCGCAGGAACGGTTCGGCTGGTCGCCACGCATGATCGGCCTGTCGCTGGCGATCTTCGGGTTCCTGATGGCCGTCGTCCAAGGCGGACTGCTGCCACATATCACCCGCCGCATCGGCGAGAGGCGCACGGTGATCTGGGGCCAGGTGTTCGACTTTGCCGGGTTCGGCGCGCTGGCCTTTATCAGCAGCGGCGCGCTGGCGCTGATCCTGATCCCGATTACCGCGATGGGTGCGATCGTGCCGCCCGCCTTGCAGGCGATCATGTCGCGCAGCGTGGCCGATGACCAGCAGGGCGCGTTGCAGGGCGTGATGACGGCGGTACATGCCCTGTCGATGATCGTCTCGCCCCTGTTGATGGCCAGCGTATTCGCCCGGTTCACCGGGCCGGATGCGCCGATCTATTTGCCCGGCGCGCCGTTTCTGGTTGCGCTGGCCCTGATGGCGGGCGGGCTGGTGATCTTTCTGCGCACCAGAACTGCCGCCGCGTAACACAAACGTATCTGCCGGTTTCCGCCTTGCAGCGTGGACCCCAAGCGTTCACCCTGTCGGCAGGACAATTCGGGGAGAAGACAGGTATGCAGACCATCCGAGCCGCCGTATGCCGCGCGTTCAAGGAACCCTTGGTGATCGAGGAGATACTGCTGGCCCCGCCCGGAACCGGCGAGGTCGAGGTGACGCTGGACGCCGTTGCGATCTGCCATTCCGATATTTCCTATGCCGAGGGCGCGTGGGGCGGGCATTTGCCCGCTGTCTATGGGCACGAGGCGGCGGGAACCATCAGCGCGGTGGGCACCGGCGTGCAGGGGTTCGAGATTGGTGATCCGGTGGTGGTGACCCTGATCCGGTCCTGCGGCACCTGCCCCAATTGCGCTGGGGGCAAGCCCACCATCTGCGAAAGCCCCTATGACGGGGTGAAAGGGCCGCTCAGAACCGCCGACGACCAACCGCTGCTCCAGGCCATGGCCTGCGGCGCATTTGCCGAAAAGGTGGTGGTCAGCCAGCGCCAGATCGTGAAGATCCCCGCCGACATGGGTCGGGACGTGGCCTGTCTGCTCTCCTGCGGGGTGATCACCGGGGTTGGCGCGGCGGTCAATGCCGCGCAACTGCGCGCCGGGCAGGATGTGGTGGTGATCGGTGCAGGCGGCGTCGGGCTGAATGCGATTCAGGGGGCTCGCATCGCGGGAGCGCGCCGCATCGTGGCCGTGGACATGACCGAAGAGAAGCTGGAAATCGCCCGCGCGTTCGGCGCCACCCACGGCGTGCTGGCGACCGGTCCGAAACCCTGGCGCGCGGCCTACAAGGCGCTTGGCGGGCGCGGTGCCGATGCGGTGCTGGTCACCGTTGGTGCCGTGCGCGCCTATGACGAGGCGCCGAAATACCTGGGCTGGGGCGGCCGGGTGGTAATGATCGGCATGCCGCATTCCGGCGGCATGGCGCAATACGAGCCGATGGGCGCCTCTTTCCAGGGCCATGGCTTCATCGGGTCCAAGATGGGCGATGTGGTGATCCAGCGCGATATCCCGTGGATGATCGACCTCTACCAGCAGGGCCGCCTGAAACTGGACGAACTGATCTCGGGCCGCTGGACGCTGGAACAGATCAACGAAGCCATTGCCGACACCCGCACCGGAAGCGCCAAACGCAACGTGATCCTGTTCACCTGACGCCGGAGACTGTCGGCAAATTTTCCCCGAAAATTTGTCTGCAAAAAGTTTTCAATTTTTTGCCTCTGCCCCCCTCGATGGAGTAACCGATGAAGCTGCAAGACCTCGACATCATCGTCACAGCGCCCCCCGCACCGGGTTGGGGCGGGCGCTATTGGATACTTGTGAAAGTGACCACCGACACCGGCATCACCGGCTGGGGCGAATGTTATGCCTCGTCCGTCGGGCCGCAGGCGATGACCCATGTCATCCGCGATGTGTTCGACCGGCACATGGCGGGCGAGAACCCCGAGAACATCGAGTTGATGTTCCGCCGCGCCTATTCCAGTGGCTTTACCCAGCGGCCCGACCTGACCGTGATGGGCGCCTTTTCGGGGCTCGAAATCGCCTGCTGGGACATCCTGGGCAAGGATCGCGACCGGCCCGTACATGCCCTCATAGGCGGGCGGATGAACCAACGTATCCGCGCATATACCTATCTATACCCGCTGCCGCATCACGAGCAGGGGCCATTCTGGACCTCGCCCGATCAGGCCGCCGAATGCGCCGTCGAAATGGTGCGCCAGGGCTATACGGCGGTAAAGTTCGACCCGGCCGGTCCCTACACGATCCGGGGCGGGCACATGCCCGCGATGACCGACATTTCCCTGTCGGTGGCCTTTTGCAAGGCAATCCGCGACGCGGTGGGCGACAAGGCTGACCTGCTCTTTGGCACGCATGGCCAGTTCAACACCGCCGGTGCGATCCGCCTCGGCCAGGCGCTGGAACCCTATTCACCGCTCTGGTTCGAGGAACCGACCCCGCCCGACAATATCGAGGATATGGCCCGCGTCGCCCGCAACGTGCGCATCCCGGTGGCCACCGGAGAGCGCATGACCACCAAGGCCGAGTTTGGCGCTGTGCTGCGCGCGGGCGCGGCCGAGATCCTGCAACCGGCGCTGGGGCGCGCGGGCGGTATCTGGGAGATGAAGAAGGTCGCCGCCATCGCCGAACTGTTCAACGCGCAGATGGCGCCGCACCTCTATGCGGGGCCGGTCGAATGGGCGGCCAATATCCAGCTTGCGGCGTCGATCCCGAACATCCTGCTGCTTGAAAGCATCGAAACCCCGTTCCACGATGCGCTGATCAAGAGTTCGATCCGGGTTGATAACGGATTTGTTATTCCGTCCGACGCCCCTGGCCTTGGGATCGAAGTGGACGAAGAACTTGCGCGCGCACATCCGTTTACCGGCCACGACCTGCATCTGAACATGCAGGAGGCCCCATGCGACTATCAAAACGGCAACGCATTCCAGGGGGGTGCGCCCGCATTGGAGGGGTGACAGCGCACCGGTCCTTGATGCATATTATCGCTGTTATGTAACAGGACCATTGGCGTGACGCTCAGTACCCCGCAACTTATCAAGCCCGAGATACCACAAGACATGGAAAGCCGCGCGGCACATGCCGCCGCCTTTCTCAAGACATTGGCCCATGAAGGGCGATTAATGATCCTGTGTCATCTTGGGGCGGGTGAAAAATCCGTGGGCCAACTGGAAAATCTGCTGGACATCCGGCAGGCGGCAGTCAGCCAGATGCTGGCTCGGCTGCGCGAAGAGGGGCTGGTCTCGACCCGTCGCGAGGGCAAGACCGTTTTCTATTCGCTGTCGGACACCAATACCGAACAACTGATCGGCCTGCTCTATTCGCTGTTCTGCGGCACTGATTGAGGCCGGACAGGCGCCGGATCAGAACTCGGAAACCCTGTAGGCGCGTGGTGTCAGCCCGGTCCAACTGCGAAAGGCGCGGATAAAGGCGCTGGCCTCACTGAAACCGGTGCGTGCGGCGATCTCTTCGACCGGGGCGTCAGTCGTCGTCAGCAGCCTGACGGCCATGTCGCGCCGGACCTGCTTGCGGATGTCGGAGTAATCGACCCCATCGCGTTTCAGGCGGCGGCGCAGTGTATGCGGCGCGATCCCGAGCGTGGCCGCGATCTGCACCATATCCGGCAACGCGCCTTCGGCGCTGAGCAGGGTTTCGACCGCAACCGCGACCTCCAGCGGCAGACCAGCGGTGCCATCCTGCGGCAGGAACGCATCGAGCGGCGTGCGCCGGGCATAGGCGGCGGCCTGCTCCTCGGTCCGCAGGACCGGCAGGCGGGACAGCGACAGCGGGATCGCAATCCCGCTGTCGCCCTGCCCGAACTGCATCGGCGCCCGGTGGAACATGGCGCGATAGGCCGCCGCATGACCCGGTGCGGGATAGTCGAACCAGGCCCCATTGATCGCACCGCGATTGCCCACCACCCAGGCCAGCATCCGGCTGACCAGCACCAGAACCATCTCGACCGCCGCGATGTTAAGCACCTCGCGCCCCGGAATGCGCGTCATCTCGAACAACAAGTTGGCGCCGTTTTCCCGCAGCGAATAGCGAAAGGAATTGTCCATCAGGTCCATGAACCCGACCGCACGGGCATAGGCCGCGCCCAACGTGTCGGCGTGGCTGACATGGGCGGCCATGATCGCATGGGTCCCCACCCGCTGCGGGCGCTGCTGCAATCCGGCCAACTCGTCATCCAGCGCCAGCGTCACCGCCCTCACCAGACGCACGAAATCCGGCGCCTCCAATGCGCCGACAACACCCGGCAACTCCGCCCGCGCCAGAATACCCGCCGGATCGGCACCGCGCGCCACCGCGCCTTCGAGGATGTTGGCGACAATCGTCGCCGGGATCGTTACCGCCATACCTGTCACTTAATGTCTATTTTTCTGCACGGCCAGATCATTGTTTTTGCACCACCCCCACCCCTAGGCTGTTGCCAAACCTTCAGGAGGAACGGTCATGGCAACATCCGCCTATATCTATGACGCGCTGCGCTCGCCCCGCTCGCGCGGCAAGTCCAGCGGCGCGCTCTACGAAGTGAAGCCGATCCAGCTGGCCGCCGGTCTCTTGCGCGAGATGCAGGCGCGTCACGACATGGATACCGCGCGCGTGGGCGATGTGATCCTGGGCTGCACCGCGCCGGTGGGCGATCAGGGTGCCTGTGTCGCCAAGGCCGCCGTGCAGGCGGCCCATTGGGACGAGGCGGTGCCGGGCGTCCAGCTTGACCGCTTCTGCGCCTCGGGGCTTGAGGCGGTGAACATGGCCGCAGCCAAGGTGGGATCGGATCAGGAGGAGCTGGTGGTCGCGGGCGGCATCGAATCGATGAGCCGCATCCCCATGCTCAGTCAGGGTGGTGCGATGTTCACCGACCCCGATTTCGTGATCGACCAGAACTCGGCCCCACAAGGGATCGGCGCCGACCTGATCGCCACCATCGACGGCTACAGCCGCGAGGATGTGGACGCCTTCGCGATGGAAAGCCAGCGCCGCGCGGCGCATGCCCGCGACAGCGGCTGGTTCGACCGCTCGGTGGTGCCGGTGAAGGATGAGAACGGCCTGACCATCCTGGAGCGGGACGATTTCATCAAGCCCGATACCGACATGCAGAAGCTGGGCGCGCTGAACCCTTCGTTCGCCGGGATGGGCGCCTTTGGCTATGATGACATGGCGCTGGCCAAATATCCCCACGTGGCGCGCATCAACCATGTGCACACGCCCGGCAACAGCTCGGGCATTGTCGATGGGTCATCCGCCGTGCTGATCGGCTCGGAAAAGGCGGGGCGCGATCTGGGGCTGGAGCCACGCGCGCGCATCGTTTCGGCCACCGTTATCGCCACCGATCCGGTGATCATGTTGGCAGGTCCCGGCCCGGCGGCCAAGAAATGCCTCGCCAAAGCGGGGCTGAAGGTTTCGGACATCGACATCTGGGAAATCAACGAGGCCTTTGCCTCGGTCGCGCTGCGCTACATGAAGGATCTGGATATCGACCACGAGATCACCAATGTGAACGGCGGCGCCATCGCCATGGGCCACCCGCTGGGTGCCACGGGCGGCATGCTGGTCTCGACCGTGCTGGACGAGTTGGAGCGCCGCAATGCCAAACGGGCGATGATCTCGCTTTGTGTCGGTGGCGGCATGGGCATCTCGACCCTGATCGAACGTCTGTAAGGGAGCGGTAGGATGGGTGATTTTCACTATACCAAGGATGCCGATGGCATCGTGACCGTGACCATGGACATGGACGGGCCGGTCAATGCGATGAATGCCGAGTTCTGGCCGCTCTTTGCCGCGACCATGGACCGGATCGAGGCGGAACCGGGGCTGAAAGGCGTGATCTGGACCTCGGCCAAGGACACGTTCTTTGCCGGCGGCGACCTGAAGATGCTGAAAAGCATCGAGCCCGACGGGGTCGAAGCACTTTTTCAATCGGTCGAGGCGACCAAGGCCGTGATGCGCCGGATGGAGAAACAGCCCGTGCCCCATGTCGCCGCGATCAATGGTGCGGCATTGGGTGGCGGGTTCGAGATCTGTCTCGCCTGCAACCACCGCATTGCCGCCGACAATCCGAAAACCAAGATCGGCCTGCCCGAGGTCACACTGGGCCTGTTACCCGGCGGCGGTGGCGTCGTGCGCCTGACCTGGATGCTGGGGCTGGAAGGCGCGATGCCCTTCTTGCTCGAAGGACGGCAGGTCTCGCCCGACAAGGCATTGAAGGCCGGGCTGATCCATCAGGTGGTGCCGGCCGATCAACTGCTGACCCGCGCGCGTGACTATATCCTGTCGGTGCAGGGCGATGCGGCGGCGGTGACCCAGCCCTGGGACACCAAGGGCTACAAGATCCCCGGCGGCCCCTCGACCGCGCCGCATAACATGACCCGCATCGCGGGCGCTGCCGCAATGCTCTACAAGAAGACGCGCGGGCTGATGCCTGCTCCCGCGCGTATCCTCGACATCATGACCGAGGCGGCGGGCAAGGTCGATTTCGACACCGCTACCCGCTATGAAAGCCGCCGTTTCGTGTCGCTGACGCCGCTGGCCAGCACCAAGAACATGATCGAAACGCTGTTCTTTGGCATGAACAAGGTCAATGGCGGCGCCAGTCGGCCCAAGGGCGTGCCGCCCTCCAAGGTCTCACGCCTGGGTATCCTCGGCGCGGGCATGATGGGACAGGGCATCGCCTTTTCCGCCGCCACGGCAGGGCTGCCCGTGGTGCTCAAGGACCAGACGATCGAGGCCGCCGAGCGCGGCAAGGCCTATACAGCCGCTCTGTTGGACAAACGCGTCAAACAGGGCCGGATGAGCGCCGGGGAACGCGAGGCGGTGCTGGCGCTGATCACGCCGACCGACAAGGCCGAAGATCTGAAAGGCTGCGACCTGATCATCGAGGCGGTGTTCGAAAAGATCGACATCAAGGATGCGGTGCTGGCCGAGCATGAGGCACTCTTGGCCGAAAACGGCATCTGGGGCTCGAACACCTCGACCCTGCCGATCACCCGGCTGGCCACGGGCGCCGCGCGGCCCGAGAACTTCGTCGGGCTGCATTTCTTCTCGCCCGTCGACAAGATGCCGCTCTTGGAGATCATCGCGGGAGAGAAGACCTCGGACGAGACGCTGGCGCGCGCCTTCGACTTTGCCCGCCAGATCCGCAAGACCCCGATCATCGTGGGCGACAGCACCGGGTTCTATACCTCGCGCACCATCGGCACCAAGATCATCGAGGCGGTGGAACTGGTGGCCGAGGGGCACGATCCGGTGCGCGTCGACAACCTGTCGCGGCTCACCGGCATGCCCACCGGGATGTTGTCGCTGCTCGACGAGGTGCAGATCAAGCTGGTCACCGACATCTACAACACCCAGGTGGAAATGGGCCTCTTGGACCCCGACAAGGAACAGAACCCCGCCGCCCGCGCCATGCTGGCCGAGATGATCAGCCAGCACGGCCGCCATGGCCGGGCCACGGGCAAGGGGTTCTACGACTATGACGCGCAGGGCAAGACGATCTGGCCGGGGCTCGCCGCCTGGCGCAGGGAGGGGGCCGATATCCCGGACGAGGACATCAAGGACCGCATCCTGTTCCGGGCCGTTCTGGAAAGCCTGCGCTGTCTGGAGGAAGGCGTGCTGCGCACGGTCGAGGATGGCAATGTCGGCTCGATCCTGGGCATAGGCGCGCCGGTTCATACCGGCGGCTATATCCAGTACGTGAACACCTATGGTCCGGCGCGGTTCCTCGCCCGGTGCGAGGAACTGGCGGGCAAATACGGAGACCGGTTCGCCCCGCCCGAGATTCTGAAAAAACACGTGGCCGATGGCCGTGCCCTGGCCTGACCCCTAGGGCGCGGTGAAACCCGCGCCCTACCGTTTCAATGCCTCATCCAGCAGGATGCGCGCCGTCTCCTTGGCGTCGCAAGCGGGCTGTGCTGTGCCCAGGAGCGAGGAGGTGACGATCGCCCCCTCTTTCAACAACAGGATCCGGCACCCCAATATCCCGGGGTCGCGAGCCCCCGCCTGACGGGCAAGCTCGGTAAAATATTCCAGTAGCACCTGCTTGTGATGCGCGGCCTCCACCCGGATCGGGTCGTCCTTGCAATTGTACTCCGCACCGGCGTTGATAAACATGCAGCCGCGATAGCTGTCTTCTTCGAACCATTCTTCCAAAGCGTCGAAACTCGCCAGGATCTTGCCGGCAGGCGTGTCGGCCAACTCGTCCACCCGCTTTTCGAACCATTCGCGAAAGCTCTCGTCGCGCAGTTTCAGCACCGCGACGATCAGTTCCTCCTTGGTGCGGAAGTGCTTGTAGATCGAGGTCTTCGACACCCCGGTCTCGGCCACCAGCTTGTCCATGCCTGTGGCGTGAAACCCGTCGCGGTAGAACACCGTCAGGGCTTTTCGCACCAGTTCGTCTTTCTTGTTGGGCCGCATGATTCGTCCTTGGGTTACTGATCGGTACATAAACACGCGGACGGCAGAGTGCAAATCACCACCGGTAACCATTTGTCGCGAAATGACGTTCTTCTGCAACGCGAGTGGCCTTGAAAAAAATTTGAACAAGAGGGTTGCAAAAGTTTACCGATCAGTACACCTTGAGAGCAAGTTAACAGATCGGTACACCAAAGGATCAATCCCATGCGACGCCGCTATGCCCTTTTCCCGACAAGACATGTTCCCCTGCTTCTGACGCTGGCAATTCTGGCCGCTTCCATCGCCTGACACCGGATACCCCCAATGACACGCCCCCCACTGCCCCCCTTCACCGCCGAAACCGCCGCCGAAAAGGTGCGCCTGGCCGAAAACGGCTGGAACAGCCGCAGCGCCGATGTGGTGACGCCCGCCTATTCCGACGACAGCCGCTGGCGCAACCGGGCCGAGTTCGTCACCGGACATGACGACATCCACGCCTTTCTGACCCGCAAATGGGACAAGGAGCTGGACTATCGCCTGATCAAGGAGCTGTGGGCCTGGTCCGGCAACCGCATCGCGGTGCGCTATGCCTATGAATGGCACGACGACAGCGGCAACTGGTTCCGCTCCTACGGAAACGAGAACTGGGAATTCGACGAGGATGGTCGCATGTCGGCCCGCCACACCTCGCTGAACGACCTGCCGATTACCGAGGACCAGCGCCTGTTTCACTGGCCCCTCGGGCCGCGCCCCGAGGGCCATCCCGGCCTGACCGAACTTGGCCTCTGAACGGAGATAGAACGATGCCCCGCGCCTTTTCCCAGCTGACCTTCACCCCCGCGGTTCTTGCCCATCAGGAGCGGCTCGGGTCCGCCCGCAGCTATGCCAAATTCATCGAGGGCGGTCCGCAGCAGGGGCACGAGATCGGACCTACCGAACAGGCATTCATCGAGGCGCGGGACGGGTTTTATCAGGCCACCGTGTCCGAGACCGGTTGGCCTTACGTGCAATATCGTGGCGGGCCTGCCGGGTTCCTTCGGGTGCTGGGACCGCGCAAAATCGGCTATGCCGACCTGTCGGGCAACCGGCAATATATCTCGCGCGGCAATCTGGACGGCAATGATCGGGTGGCGCTGATCCTGATGGATTACGCCAACCAGCGGCGGCTGAAGATCCTCGGCCGGATGACATTCACCGAAGGACCCGAGGCCGCCGCCAGCCTGCTGCCGGAGGCACAGACCCACCCCGCCGAACGCGCCGCCATCATCTCGGTCGAGGGGCTGGACTGGAACTGTCCCCAGCACATCACCCCCCGCTATACCGAAGCCGAACTGGCCCCGCATCTGAACGCGCTTGGTACCGAGCTGGCGCAGCTCAGGGCCGAGAATGCCCGTCTGAAAGAACAACTCTCCCGGTCTTTGTAGACCGCGCACATTACCCGCAAGACCTTCCCTCTTCATCCACTGGAGTAACTTGATATGTTCCGCCTCCTGATCCAGACCGTCACCTTCATCGCCGCAAGTTCCACTTTCTCTGCGGGAGTAATGACAGCCGCCTTTTACATCGTACCCAGCAGCATTCGGGCCGAAGCGCCGCACCTGCCGGACAGTTCCCTCCTGCCTGTTACACCGAAGGATGCTGTCAGCGCGCAAAGCGCTCTGGCAAGGTGATGGCACGAGGCCCATACCGGGGCGACACTCCCACAGGAGAGATGACATGACAGCACATGTGGACCGGATCGCCGCCTTTTCCGACGGCGCGCAGGGCGGCAACCCCGCCGGCGTGGTGATCGCCGATCAGATGCCCGCCGAAGACGAGATGCAGCGTATCGCGGCCGAGGTCGGCTATTCCGAGACCGCCTTTGCCGTGCCAGAGGACCAGGGCTGGCGGGTGCGCTATTTCGCACCGGTGGGCGAGGTCGCCTTTTGCGGCCATGCCACTATCGCGCTGGGGGCGACACTTGCCGCGCGGTTTGGCGACGGTACCTATGCCCTACAGCTCAACGATGCCGGCATCTCGGTCGAGGGGCAGCGCCATGGCGACCGGGCGCAGGCGGCGCTGATCTCGCCCCCCACCCGCAGCGGCGCGGTGGATGACGAGGTGCTGGAGGCCGCGCTGGCGCTCTTTGGACTGGATGAAAGCGATCTGGACCCGACCCTGCCGCCTGCAGTCGCCAATGCGGGCAACGATCACCTTGTGCTTGCCTTACGCGACCGCACCCGGCTGGCAACGATGGAGTACGATCTGAACCGGGGCGCCGCCTATATGCGGCTCAATGGCTTCACCACCATCAGCCTGCTCTGGATCGAAAGCCCGCAACGGTTCCACAGCCGCAATGCCTTTGCCATCGGCGGTGTGCTGGAAGACCCGGCAACCGGGGCCGCCGCCGCCGCACTGGCGGGGTATCTGCGCGATATCGGCTGGCCGCATGGCGGTATGATCGACATCGTTCAGGGCGAGGATATGGGCGCCCGCTCGCTGCTCAGGGTCGAGATCGGCGACACCCCCGGCGAAGGCGTTCGCGTCTCGGGCAGCGCCCGTAGAATCTGAAATGGATCAGACCGTCACAACTTCGGCCTGCGATCTCAACCAGTTCACGAAAGTCTTGACCGCTGGACGCAGGACGCCTGGCCGCGTTTCGATGTAGTAGACACCGAACAGTTTCTCTGAAAACAGCTCGATTATCCGTCCGGCCTCGATATCCTTTTGAAAGAACGCTCGGCTGGTAAAGGTAATGCCATCCCCTCGCCTTACAGCACTCATGATTAGGTTGCCCGGCATTTGGTGGACCACAAGCGGACGATCTGGGACCACACCATGATAGGTCAGCCACTCGGCAGCCTCGTTGGTTCCCAGTTCTTGTAGCCAAGGCAGGTCCATCAGGTCGGCGGCGTGTGACAGTTTTCTTCCCGCAACCAATTCGGGTGCGCCTATCAGAACCATGTCAGATAGCAACAACGGCTCGATATCGCCGACGGGGCGACGCTTGTCCCGGTACCGGATCGCAACATCAACGCCACCGGGCTTGAGTTCGACAAGATCAGCGGTCGGGTTCAGCATCAACGTGATGTCGGGGTTGGCCTGTTGAAACGCGGCCATGCGCGGCAACAGCCATTCAACCGCAAAAGCAGGCGACATGGTGATTTGGACTGGCCGGTTGGACAATCCGTCGGTCAGACGCTCGACACCACGCCCGATGGTGGCAAACCCGATTTCCAGATCCCGGGCCAGCGCCGCGCCTTCCTCTGTCAGTTCGATCCCGCGACCGACCCTGTTGACCAGCGGTGTTCCCAACCGGTCCTCAAGCAGCCGTACCTGCTGGCTGACAGCGGCATGAGTGACATTCAGCCGCTCGGCGGCAAGCGTGAAACTACCCGCCCCGGCCACCGCCGAAAAGGTACGCAATCCGTTCAGAGAGGGAAGCTTCATCCAATCCATTTGTAAGTTTTTCTAATATACACCCAAAATTTTTATGTTGCATGAATCCCTATTTCACTCAAGATTTTTGTAATCCAACGACGATTTCGTGGTAAAAAAATTAAAGGCAAACTTCCTACCGTGCCCGGCAAAGGAGGCTTCAGATGATCGTCAGTTCAACCTGTCACGAAGGCGGATGTTACTGCGGCGCCATAAGATACCGGATCGACAGAACCCCCGAGAATTCAGCTCATTGCCACTGCCGGTCGTGTCAGATGGCCCTAGGCGGCGCCTTTGCGACATGGGCCAAGGTTCCCGTCACCGAGTTCTCGGTCACCAAAGGCCAGATCAAGCAATGCGAAAAAACCCCGGGCGTCAGGCGTGGGTTCTGCGGCGATTGCGGCACTACCCTGACCTATGCCGCCGACACCGAGGTCGAGGGCCAGAACTGGCAGCAAGACGCCTGGTTTGCCGCCGTGACACTGGACGATCCATCAATAGTAGCGCCGCAAAACCATGTGTTTGTCTCGCACAAGCAACCATGGATCACCCTGCCCGCCGACGCGCCGACTTTCGAGGAATTCTGACTTTTCCCAAAACCTGCGAAAGGAGCACGCGATGTCAACGTCATTTTCTTACGCCTGCAAGGACTATCCCGGCATGGAATCCTGCCCCGGCAAGGTGGTTGCTCAAACCGAAGACGAGGTCTGGAAACTCATGGAGCTTCACGCGGTGATAGCGCATGGCGAGGATCCGTCTTCTTGGACCGACGAGGATCGCGCAGATTTGGCCAAGCTGATAAAGCCAGAGTAAAGATCACAGCTTTCCACGCTCTGTAATTGCGGCACATAAGGTGCCCCAAGCGCCTTTCGGACAAAGCACTCAGCCCATCCAGCGGCGGACGGGGGCATTGCTTTCCTCCAGCGGCTGGGTGATCACATCGACCAGCGTCGGCCCGTCATGGGCAATCGCCTCGGCCAGCACCCGCTCCAGATCCGCCGGGTCCTCGACCCGCCAGGATTTCACCCCATAGGCTGCCGCGATGGCCGCATTGTCAGTGCGGTTGAAATCGACGTTGTAATAGCGCTTGTCCTTGTCGGCAAACTGGCTGGCCTTGATCCAGCCGAATGTCGCGTTCGAGAACACCACATAGGTGATCGGCGCCCGCGACCGGCAGACGGTCTCCAGTTCGCCCACCGTGAACCCGAACGACCCGTCACCCATCAGCGCCACGGTCTTGGACGCCGGCCGCCCGTACCAGGCGCCCAGAGCGGCTGACAGCGAGTATCCCAGCGCCCCATGCGCACGGTTGGTGATGAAATGCCGCCCCGGGCGCGGCAGCTGGTAGTAGGCCGAGAAATAGGGGCAGCTGGTGCCGGGATCAGACACCACGGTCGCATCCTCGGGCAGCGTATTCATCAGGGCGCGGATCACCCGCTCGGGCCGGATCGGCGCCTGATCGGAACCTGCCAGCACCTCGAACGCCTCGAACTTGCGCCGTTTCCTGTCGGCAATCGCCGCCGCGCCGCCAAAGGTATCGGCTCCTTGTGCCCGCGCGTCCAGCACCGCGTTCACCTCGGCCAGCGCCAGCCGCAGATCGCCCACCACAGCGACCTCGGTCCGGTAATTGGCGTTCATCACCATCGGATCATTGTCGAAATGCACGATCCGGGTGCCCGGTTTCGGCGCCTCCCACCGTGCCGTTGTGGTGGACCCCGCGCGGCAGCCCATGAACACCACCAGATCGGCGGCCTCCATCATCTCCCATGTCTCGTCGGTGCCCCCGTTCGAGCCCACCACGCCCAGACAGTTGGGATGGGTTTCGGCAAGAGACCCCTGCCCCGAGATCGAGGTCGCCACCGGGATATCCAGCCGGGTTGCCAGACGGTCCAGCTCCTCCCAGGCCTGGGCGATCACCACGCCGCCACCGCAGACGATGAGCGGGTTCTTTGCCGACAGGATCGCATCGACTGCCGCCTCTGCCGCACCAGGCGCCGGCGCCTGTGGATAGGCAGGATAGCTGGCGGTCGCAGGATCGGCCCAGATGTCGGCGGCATCCACCGGGTCATATTGCACGTCATAAGGCAGGCCGATATGCGCCGCGCCCGAGCGCCCGGTGGTCATCGCGCGAAACGCCGCCCGCACCATGCGCGGGATATGATCGGCCCGGCTGATCACCGTGTTCCACTTGGTCAGGGGCGCCATCAGCGCCTTTTGATCCACCTCGGTCAGCGGGTATTTGCCGTAAGAGGCGACCGAGATATCGGTGGTGATCCCCAACACCGCATAAGAGCTTTCCGAGGCCTCGATCAGCCCCGGCAGGATATAGGTGGCGCCCCCACCCGACGGTCCCTCGGCCACACCGACGCGCCCCGTCACGCGGGAATAGCCATCGGCCATATAGGTGGCACAGCGCTCGTCACGGGTCAGGACATGGGTGATCTTGTGATCCAGCCGCAGCATCGCATCATAAAACGGCAAGGTGGTATCGCCACACAAGCCAAAGATATGCTGCACCCCCTGCGCCTCCAGCATCCGCACCAGCGCCTCGGCGCCGTTCATCTGATTGCTCATCCGAATCCCTCACACACTTCTGCGTTCATATCTGTATACAGCTTTGCATCACATCTTGCGCACAAGTCAATCCGACAATATCCTGCGACCAAATCAGGGGCGGAAATGGCCAGGACCGAAAGCAATGTTGACCGGCTTTATGATGCGCTCCGGCGTATGGCGACGGATTTCTCCTTCAAACCGGATGCGCGCATCAACGAAAGCGCATTGGCGACGCAACTCAACGCCTCGCGCACGCCGATCCGCGAGGCGTTGAACCGGCTGGTGGCCGAAGGCTTCCTGACCTTCCAGTCCGGGCGCGGCTTCTTTTGCCGGTCGCTCTCGCCGGAACTTGTGATGGATCTCTACGAGGCGCGCGTCGCTGTCGAAGTCGAATCCGTGCGCCTGGCCGCCCGGCGCGGCGACGAACGCGACATCGCCATCCTGATGCAGGAGTTGGAGGACATCGCCCCCGACTACACCTCCGAGGCCGATACCGAGGCGCTGCTGGCGATGGACGAACGGTTTCATACCCAGCTCTGCGCGCTTGCCGGCAATGCCGAACTGGCGCGCATGCTGGCCAATCTCAACGACCGCATCCGATACTTGCGGCTGATCGACCTGCGGCGGTTGCAGGCCATTGGACCACATGGTCAGACCATGGTGTCGGCCCATCAGCGCATCCTGGATGCCATCGCCCGGCGCGATGCCGACGGGGCCATGTCCGAGATGCGCGCCCATATCGAACGCCGCCGTGAGGGCGCGACCCAGGCGGTGCGCGATGCCTATGCACAATTGTACGTTCCGGAACATTGAGGGAAAAATGTCAGTACAAAATGGTGGAAAGACGGTTTTCGGGGCCGCAGTCGGCATCCTGATGCTGGAAACCCGCTTCCCGCGCATCCATGGCGACATGGGCAACGCCATGACCTGGCCCTTCCCCGTTCACTACCGCGTAGTGCGCGGCGCCTCGCCTGATCGGGTGGTGCGCGGCGATCCCCGCGCGCTCCTCGACACCTTTGTCGAGGCAGGTCGCGATCTGGTGGCCACCGGCGCGGACGGGATCACCACCAACTGCGGCTTTCTGGCGCTAGTGCAGGACGAATTGCGGGCCGCTCTCGGGGTTCCGGTGGCGACCTCGTCGCTGATGCAAGTCCCTATGGTGCAAGCGCTTTTACCGCCCGGAAAGAAGGTCGTGATCCTGACGATCTCCAAGGCCACGCTGACCCATGCGCATCTTGCGGCGGCCGGAGTACCACTCGACACGCCGGTCTACGGCACCGATAAGGGCCGCGTCTTCACCCGCGACATTCTGGGCGACGCGCCCGCAATCGACTTCGCCGCCTGCCGTCTGGACATGCTGGACGCCGCCGACGAGATCATGGCACAGGAACCCGATGCGGGCGCCATCGTTCTGGAATGCACCAACATGGTGCCCTATGCCGCCGATCTGCGCAAACGCACCGGCCTGCCAATTTATTCAATCTATTCAATGGTCACGTGGTTCCAGTCTGGCCTGATGCCACGCCGGTTCGAACTGATCCTGGACGATCCGCGCGGATAAACGCGCGTCAAGGGGGCGCTGCCCCCGTCACCTTTGGTGACTCCCCCGGGATATTTTCGGCAAGAGGAAAGAGCAGGGGCCCTTTGCTTCTTTTTGGTTCAAAATACTCCGGAGCGCGAGGCAGCGCCTCGCAAAAAATCGCCGCGTCAGCGGCGCCCGGCCCAACGCCCGCAGGCGTCCCGTCAGGGGCGGCCCAAGTGGGGCGGGAGTTCACCCGCCCCTGATCCGTTGCATCAGATAGACTTCGGCACCGTCGGGGATCGGTTCCGTCAGGCCCGAGGCGATCACGCGACCGTTGATCGTGACGGATACGCCTGCGTCTATCGGCGCCTGCAATTGCGGATGCGCGCGGGTCAGCGCGCGCAGCATCTCACCCGTATCGGTGGCCTCGACCTCGACCACCTCCAGCCCACCGGTCAGCGCCCGCAGGCCGGACCAGAGATGGACCTCAACCATCCGCCTTGAGCGCCGACAGGATGCGCGGCGGTGACATCGGCAGGTTACGCATGCGCACACCGGCCGCGGCAGAAACCGCGTTGGCGATGGCTGCCAGCGGCGGGCAGATCGAGGTTTCACCGACCCCCCGGACACCGAACGGGTGGCCGGGGTTTGGCACTTCGACGATGACCGTGTCGATCATCGGCAGGTCGGAGGCGACGGGAATCCGATAGTCGAGGAAGACGCTGTTCTGCAAACGCCCGTCCTCGCCATAGATATATTCCTCGTTCAGCGCCCAACCGATGCCCTGTGCCGCGCCGCCCTGGTACTGGCCCTCGACATAGGTCGGGTGGATCGCCTTACCCGCATCCTGGATCACGGTATAGCGCACGACGCGCGTCTTGCCGGTTTCCGGATCGACCTCTGCATCGACGATATGGGTGGCAAAGCTGACACCCGCCCCTTCGGGCGTGGCCTCGAAATGGCCCGAGATCGGTCCGCCGGTCTGCCCCATGTTCGCGGTGATGTCGGCCAGCGGCAGCGGGTCGAAATCGCCCGCATTCGGGCCAGAAGGTACCGCGCAGCCGTTTTCCCATTTCACCGCATCCACCGGGATGCCCCATTTCTTGGCCGCCCGCTCACACAGTTTTTCGACCGCGTGGCGCGCCGCCTTGATGGTGGCCAGCCCGCTGGCATAGGTCACCCGGCTGCCGTGGCTGACATCGTTATAGCCCAGCGTCGCCGTGTCGGCGATGGTCACGCGGATGTTCTCGTAAGGGATGCCCAGCACCTCGGCCGCCATCAGCGCCATCGAGGCGCGGCTGCCGCCGATATCGGGTGTACCCACCATGACCTGGGCCGAGCCATCCTCGCTCAACGCCAGCGAAACCGAAGTTTCACCGCCATGATTGAACCAGAAACCACAGGAGATGCCACGCCCCTGCCCCGGCTTCAGCGGCGCCGAGAGATGTGGGTGCGCCTTGGCGGCTTCCAGCGTCTGCACCAGACCGATCTGTTGGAAGCGCGGACCATAGCTGGCCTTGGTACCCTCGCGCGAGGCGTTCTTGAGCCGCACCTCGATCGGGTCGAGCCCAAGCTGGTTGCATAGTTCGTCAATCACCGATTCCACGGCAAAGGCCGCCATCGGCGAGCCGGGCGCGCGATAGGCCGCCTGTTTCGGGCGGTTGGTCATCACGTCGTAACCAACCTGCCGCACATTCGACAGGCTGTAGGGGGCAAAGGCGCACATTGCGGTGAATTCCGCCGGTCCACCCGGGAACGCACCGCCTTGCAGGCGGAAGATACCCTCGGCCGCAGTGAGGGTGCCGTCCTTCTTCATCCCGATCTTGATATCCATCGAGGCCGAGGCGGTTGGCCCGGTGGCGCGGAACACCTCGGATCGGCTCATCACCAGTTTCACCGGCTTGTTGGCCTTGCGCGACAGCGCCAGCGCCACCGGTTCGATGAACACGGTCGTCTTGCCGCCAAACCCGCCGCCGATCTCGGAAGCCGTCACCCGCAAGTTCGCGGTTTCGATCCCCAGAAGCGCGGCGCAGGTTTTCTGCACGATCCAGTGTCCCTGGGTGCAGCACCACAGCTCGCCCTTGCCATCCATACCCAGCGTCGCAAGGCAGGCATGCGGCTCGATATAGCCCTGGTGCGTCGCCTCTGTGGTGAAATGATCCTCGATCACCAGGTCTGCCTCGGCAAAGCCAGCCGCCACGTCGCCATGGCCGCTTTCGTGCATGCGGACCACGTTGGGGTGCATCCCCGCGGGCACCGAGTAGTCGGCCGCGCCTTCGCGGATCACCGGCGCGTCGGCCAACATCGCCTTGTCCACATCAGTGACATGGGGCAGGATCTCGTATTCCACCTCGATCAGCTTGAGCGCATCGCGCGCGGCCAGTGCAGAGGTGGCGGCAACAGCAGCAACGGCATGCCCGTCATAGAGCGCCTTGTCGCCCGCCATGACGTTTTCCAGCACGTTCCAGAATTCGCCTTCCAGACCTGGCGCAAATTCCACCTTGTCCGAAAAATCGGCGCGGGTGACCACCGCCTTCACATCCTTGAGCGCCTCGGCCTTCGACGTGTCGATGCGCAGGATGCGGGCATGGGCGTGCGGACTGCGCAGGATGGCGCCGTGCAGCATGCCGGGCGCATAGGCATCGGCGCCGAATTTGGCGCGGCCGGTTACCTTGTCCAGCCCGTCGGGCCGGTTCGGGCGGGTGCCCACAAAGGCGAAATCCTTGGTCTTGAGATCGTCGAGCGCCATTATACCGCCTCCCTCATATCCTTGGCCGTGTCCATCACGGCGCGGATGATCTTGTCATATCCCGTGCAGCGGCACAGGTTGCCGGCCAGCCAGAACCGGACTTCTTCTTCGGTCGGGTCCGGGTTCTGCTCCAACAGTGCCTTGGCGGCGACTAGGATGCCGGGGGTGCAGATGCCGCATTGCAGTGCGGCATAGTCGATGAATTTCTGTTGCAGCGGATGCAGCACATCGCCCTCGGCGATGCCTTCGACGGTGCCAATTTCCTTGCCTTCGGCCTCGACCCCAAGCACCAGGCAGGAGCAGACCAGCCGCCCGTCGAGCGTCACCGAGCAGGCACCGCAATCGCCAGTGCCGCAGCCTTCCTTGGCCCCGGTCAGGCTGAGCTTGTCGCGCAGACAGTCGAGCAGGGTTTCGCGCGGGTCGCAGAGATACTCGACCGCATCGCCGTTGACGGTGGTGGATACGTGGATCTTGCTCATCCGTGGTGCCCCTTGATGATTTCGCCCTTGGCCCGGGCATAGGCGATGCGCGCGACACGCTTGGCCAGCACGCCCGCGACTTCGGTCCGGAATTCGATTGTGCCGCGTTTGTCGTTGATCGGCTTGCAGGCGGCCGAGGCTGCGGCGGCCAGCCGGTCCAGCGCGGCGTCGTCCAGCGTGGAACCGATGATCGCCGCAGCGGCGTCTTCGACCAGCAAGACGGTCGGCGCAACAGCGCCCAGGGACACGCGGGCCTCGACAACGGTATCCCCGTCAAGCCTCAGGTTGACGGCACAACCCACCACGGCGATATCCATTTCACTGCGCGGAATGAAGCGCAGATAGGCGTCGCCTGCGTTTTCGCCCCGCGGGGGAATATGCAGTGCCGAAACAAGCTCGCCCTTTGCCAGCGATGTTTTGCCCGGCCCGGTCGGAATATCCCTGACTGCGACAGTACGATCACCGTTGGGTCCGGTCACGGTTGCGGTCATGGACGCGGCGACCATGGCCGGGACGGAATCCGCAGCGGGCGAGCCGTTGCAGAGGTTGCCCGTCAATGTCGCGCGGCCCTGCACCTGGGTCGACCCCACAAGGTTCATCGCCTCGACCACGCCGGGCCAATCGGCCACCAGCCCGGCATGTTCGCCCAGCTCCGCACCCGGCACGGCCACGCCCAGGGTCCAGCTGCCGTCCGCGTTGCGCGTGATTGCGCCGGTTCCCGGGATCTTCTTGATGTCGATCAGCGTGTCCGGGGTGACAATATCGGCGCGCAACTGCACCAGCACATCGGTGCCCCCCGCCAGAAACCGGGTGATGCCCGACGCGTCAGCGGCGATCCGCGACGCCTCGGCAAAGCTCGCCGGGCTGTGATAATTCATTGTTCTACCTCTTGCCTGTGGGGCCTGAGCCATTGGGTTCGCGGCGACGATAGACCACCTGACCGGCATCGTCCATGTCCGGATAAGTCAGAAAACAATCATGATATGTCGTGTTTGAACGCCATGGCAATTTCGCCCAGACCATGCCGGGCGAATTCGACAACTTTTTCGCAGATTCTGGCTCAGAGTTCGGTGCGAAGATGCCAAAGTTCGGGGAACAGCTCGACTTCGAGCATCCGCCGCAGGTACTGCACACCCGAAGTTCCGCCGGTGCCCCGCTTGAACCCGATGACCCGCTCAACCGTGGTGACATGGTTGAAGCGCCAGCGGCGGAAGTAATCCTCGAGATCGACCAGTTTTTCGGCCAACTCATAGAGATCCCAGAACTTGGCCGGGTTCTCGTAAACCATCTTCCATGCGCGCTGCACATCGGCATCCGCGCTATGCGGATTATCCATCCGGCGCGCTTCGGGCGAGATCGCCACTCCGGTCTTTGCCGACAGGGCGTCCAGGGCCACATGATAAAGCGAGGGCCGCTGCAATTCCTCGGCCAGCATGGCATGCAGCTCCGGCCGATGCTCGTGCACCTTCATCAAAGAGATATTCCGGTTGCCCAGAACATATTCGATCAACCGGTACTGGTGCGATTGAAAACCCGAGGAATTGCCAAGCGCATTGCGGAACGTGGTGTAATCGCTGGGTGTCATCGTGCGCAGCACGTCCCACGCCGAATTGAGCTGGTCGAAAATGCGCGCAACCCGGGTCAGCATCTTGAACGCCGGGCGGAAATCGCCGCCAGACATCAGCAACCGCCGCGCTGCGGTCAGTTCGTGCAGAACAAGCCGCATCCACAATTCGCTAGTCTGGTGCTGGATGATGAACAGCAACTCGTCATGCGCATCCGATTGCAGGTGATGCGTGGCGAGCAGGTCGTCCATATGCAGATAGTCGCCATAGCTCATGTCCTTGGCATAGGACATCTTGGCGCCTTCCTGGCTGGGGTCATAGGCTTGGGACATCGGGTTAATCCTTGAGAAGTTCTGAAAGCAGGGCGGAGCCGGGGCGCCCCAACTCTTCGACGACCGAGAAATGCTCGTGCCCGGCGGCAAAGACGTTGGGCACGCCCCACGCCTCGGACAAGAGCCGGGTCTGGCGCACCAATTCGGGCCGCTCATCGGCGCCGACCCAGCAGGTGACCGACAGGCCCGCGCGCCGGGGCAGAAGCGCGGGGCTTTCGGCCTCGGCCTCTGCCGCGTCCAGATGCAGCACCTCGTTCATCCGGGTGGCCAGCAGCGGGCGCAGATCGTGGATACCGCTGATACTGATCACCCGGTCCAGCCGGTCAGGCAGCGGCCCGTCGGTACAGGCCATGCGGGCCACCAGATGGCCACCGGCGGAATGGCCCGCCAGCCGCACCGGTCCCGCGACGTGACGCGCTGCCTCTTCTATCGATGCTCGAACTTCCTCGACCATCTGGCCCAGCCGCGCCTCGGGCGCCAACGTGTAAGAGGGCACCGCCAGCGCCCAGCCCCGGCTGAGCGGCCCGGCGGCGAAATGCGACCAGAAGCTCTTGTCGAGCTTTTGCCAATAGCCGCCATGCACAAATACCACGAGGCCCTTCGCCGCGCCGTCGGGGCGGAACAGGTCCAGCCGGTTACGCGGGCCCGGAGCATAGGAAATGTCAAGCGTCCCGCCCTGACTGTCGCGCCAGGCCGCCGCCGCAGCGCCCCAGGCAGCGGCCAGCTTGTCCGACCCCGGCACATAGCTGGAATTGTCAAAGGCATCATCCCAGTCGATCATCGCAGACCCTCCCGATTTGCGGATAGCGTAGATGCCGCTCCGTTATATTTCAAGCTTAAAGGTTTAGGCTTGAAATATATCCGAATCCCCGTATCCTCATCCTCAATCAGCGTATCTTGCGAGGGAGGATGCAATGCGTGTCGCATGTCTGGGTGGCGGTCCGGCGGGGCTCTATTTCGCCATTTCGATGAAGCTGCGCGACCCTTCGCATCAGGTCACGGTGATCGAGCGCAACAAGGGCGACGATACATTCGGCTGGGGCGTGGTGCTGAGCGATGACGCGCTGGAAAACCTGGCCGCCAACGACCCCAAGAGCGCCGAAACGATCCGCTCGAACTTTGCCTATTGGGACGATATCGCGGTGGTGCATGACGGGGTGCGCACCGTCTCGGGCGGGCACGGTTTTGCCGGGATCGGGCGCAAGGCGATGCTGCTCCTGCTTCAAGACCGCGCCCGCGAGTTGGGCGTCGATCTGCAATTCCAGACCGAAGCACGCCCCATTGCCGAGTATCAGGCGGAATACGATCTGGTGGTGGCCTGCGACGGGCTGAACTCGCGCGTGCGCAGCGATCTGGCCGCGCATTTCAAACCCGATATCGACACCCGCCAGTGCAAGTTCATCTGGCTTGGCACCCATCAGAAATTCGACGACGCCTTCACCTTCATCTTTGAAAAGACCGAACATGGCTGGATGTGGGTGCATGCTTATCAGTTCGACGAGGACACCGCGACGGTGATCGTGGAATGCAGCCAGGAGACCTGGGACGCCTGGGGATTCGAGCATATGTCCAAGGAAGAGAGCGTCGCCACCTGCGAGCGCATCTTTGCCGCGCATCTGGGCGGCCACAAGCTCATGTCGAATGCCAGCCATCTGCGCGGCTCGGCGGTCTGGATCAACTTTCCCCGCGTTCTGTGCGAGAAATGGCACCATGAAAACGTGGTGCTGATGGGCGATGCGGCGGCCACCGCGCATTTCTCGATCGGCTCGGGCTCGCGCCTGGCCTTTGACAGCGCCATTTCGCTGGCCACCTATCTGCATTCCGAACCGACGATGGAAAGTGCCTTCGAGCGCTATCAGGAGGAACGCCGGCTCGAGGTGCTGCGCCTGCAATCGGCGGCACGCAACTCGCTGGAGTGGTTCGAACAGGTGGAACGCTATCTGGACATGGACCCGGTGCAGTTCAACTATTCGCTGCTGACCCGCAGCCAGCGGATCAGTCACGAGAACCTGCGCCTGCGCGATGCCGACTGGCTGCGCTCGGCCGAACAATGGTTTCAGACCCGTGCGGGCGCTGCAGCCGAACCCGTGCGCGCGCCGATGTTCGCCCCCTTCCGCCTGCGCGGCATGGAGTTGAAGAACCGCATCGTGGTCTCGCCCATGGCGCAATACAAGGCCGTCGATGGCTGCCCGACCGACTGGCATCTGATCCACTACGGCGAACGCGCCAAGGGTGGCGCGGGCCTGGTCTATACCGAGATGACCTGCGTCAGCCCCACAGGCCGCATCACGCCCGGTTGTCCGGGCCTCTATGCGCCCGAGCATGAGGCCGCGTGGAGGCGGCTGACCGACTTCGTGCATGGCGAGACGAGCGCCAAAATCTGCTGCCAGATCGGTCATTCCGGGCGCAAGGGCTCGACCCAGCTGGGGTGGGAGACGATGGACGCGCCCCTGAAGGCGGAAAACTGGGGCCTGATCTCGGCCTCGCCCATCCCGTGGTCCGCCAACAATGCCACCCCGCGCGAAATGACGCGGACGGATATGGACGCAGTGCGCGATCAGTTCGTCGCGGCCGCGCAAATGGCGGAACGGGCAGGTTTCGACATGATCGAACTGCACGCAGCACACGGCTATCTGATCTCGTCCTTCATCTCGCCGATGTCGAACTCGCGCGGCGACGACTACGGCGGGTCGCTGGAAAACCGCATGCGCTACCCGCTGGAAGTGTTCACCGCGATGCGGGCCGCATGGCCCGAGGACAAGCCGATGTCGGTGCGGATTTCGGCCAATGACTGGGTGGACGAGGCCGGTGTCACGCCCGAGGAGGCAGTCAAGATCGCGGCGATGTTCCACGCGGCAGGGGCCGATATCATCGACGTTTCCGCCGGGCAGACCTCGGTCGAGGCCAAACCCGTCTATGGCCGCATGTTCCAGACCCCGTTCTCGGACCGCATCCGCAACGAGACCGGCATCGCCACCATGGCGGTGGGCAATATCTATGAGGCCGACCATGCCAACTCGATCCTGATGGCGGGCCGGGCCGATCTGATCTGCGTCGGTCGCCCGCATCTGGCCGACCCCTACTGGACCCTGCACGAGGGCGCGCGCATCGGTGATCGCCACGCCGACTGGCCGCTACCTTATCTGGCGGGCCGGGATCAGGCCTGGCGCCTGGCCGACCGTGACGCCGAGATGGAGATCCGCGCATGACGCTGGAAGGCACCCATGCGGTGGTCACCGGTGGCGGCACCGGAACTGGTGCGGCGATTGCCGAGGCGCTGGCCCATGCCGGTGCCAAGGTCACCGTGCTGGGTCGCCGCGAGGCACCGTTGCGCGAGGTGGCCAAACAGCACAAGTTCATCGGCTGGGTCACCTGCGACGTGACCGATCCGCAGGCGGTCCGCGCCGCCTTTCGGCAAGCGCGCGACCTGAACGGGCCGGTGGGCGTGGTGGTCGCCAATGCGGGTGCCGCCGACAGCACACCGTTCAGGAAGATGACCGCCGAAGGATTCCAGCAGATGCTGGATGTGAACCTCAAGGGCGTATTCAACAGCTTTCAGGCCGGGCTGGCGGATATGGAAAACGCGGGCGAGGGGCGGTTGATCGCCATCGCCTCGACCGCCGGGCTCAAAGGTTATCCCTATGTGGCGGGCTATTGCGCCGCAAAACACGGGGTCGTGGGCCTGATCCGGGCGCTGGCGGTGGAACTGGGCCGCACCGGCGTGACCGCAAACGCGATCTGCCCCGGCTTCATCGAGACCCCGATGCTGGAACGTTCAATCGCCACCATCGTGGACAAGACCGGGCTGAGCGCGGAAGCTGCGGCAAAGTCGCTGCGCAAGGGCAATCCGCAGGACCGATTCATCCAGGTGGACGAGGTGGCGGGCGCGGTTCTCTGGCTCTGCTCCGAGGCCGCCCGGTCGGTGAACGGCCATGCCCTTGCCCTGTCGGGAGGAGAGATATGAGCGCACCCAACCCCCGCCCCGATGTCGGGCCGGACAGCAAGGCGCGGCTGCGCCTCTGGCTGAAACTGCTCAAAACCACGCGCACGGTGGAATCCGGCCTGCGCGAGAACCTGCGGACCGAGTTCGCCTCGACCCTGCCGCGGTTTGACGTGATGAGCGCGCTGGCCCGCAACGCGGGCGGGCTGAAGATGAGCGAGCTGTCGGGCCTCCTGAAGGTGTCGAACGGCAATGTCACCGGCATCATCGAACGGCTTGTCGAGGATGGCCATGTGCTGCGCGAACCGGTGCCGGGCGACCGCCGCGCCAACCGGGTCCGCCTGACCCGCAAGGGCGAAGAGGAATTCGCCCGGCAAGCCGCGCGCCACGAGGCCTGGGTCGACGATCTGCTGGGCGCGCTCGACGCTGACGAGGCCCGCGCGATCACGGCAACGCTGGACCGCATTCTGACAGAGGGAAAATCATGACCGCCGCCGACACCACCCATTTCCTGTGCACCATCGAAGACGGCATCGCCCGCATCGCGCTGGACCGGCCCGAACGCAAGAACCCGCTGACCTTCGACAGCTATGCCGAGCTGCGCGACTGGTTCCGCGACCTGCATTACAATGACGACATCAAGGCGGTAGTCTTTGCCTCGAACGGCGGCAATTTCAGCTCGGGCGGCGATGTGCATGACATCATCGGGCCGCTCACCCGGATGAACATGAAGGAGCTGCTGCAATTCACCCGAATGACCGGCGATCTGGTCAAGGCGATGATCAATTGCGGCAAACCGGTGATTGCCGCCATCGACGGCATCTGCGTCGGCGCGGGCGCGATCATCGCCATGGCCTCTGACCTGCGCATCGCGACGCCCGAGGCCAAGGTGGCCTTTCTGTTTACCCGCGTCGGGTTGGCTGGCTGTGATATGGGCGCCTGCGCCATCCTTCCCCGGATCATCGGCCAGGGTCGCGCGGCGGAACTGCTCTACACCGGACGCGCGATGAGCGCTGACGAGGGTGCCGCCTGGGGCTTTCACAACCGGCTGGTGGCGGCGGACACGCTGGAGGATGAGGCCCGCAAACTGGCCCAGCAGATCGCGGCAGGCCCGAATTTCGGCCATATGATCACCAAGACCATGCTGGCGCAGGAATGGTCGATGTCGATCGAACAGGCGATCGAGGCCGAGGCGCAGGCACAGGCGATCTGCATGCAGACCGGCGATTTCGAACGCGCCTACCGCGCCTTTGTCGCCAAGGAAAAACCCGTGTTTATGGGCGATTGAGGTCGGACCGGGGCGCTGCCCCGGACCCCGGAGTATTTGGGGCGAAATGAAGCCCCTTGGGAGGAATGAGATGGCAGACCGCAGCTTTCTGACCTGGCCGTTTTTCGACGAGACCCATCGCGCCCGCGCCGAGGCGATGGAGGGCTGGTGCGCGCGCCTGCATGTGGATCACGGCGACATTGACGCGGCCTGCCGCAAGCTGGTGGCGGATCTGGGCGCGGGTGGCTGGTTGCAGGCCACCGGTGCGGCCGAGGGCGAGCGGCTGGACGTGCGGACCCTGTGTCTCAGCCGCGAGATCCTGGCGCGTCATGACGGGCTGGCCGATTTCGCCTTTGCCATGCAGGGGCTGGGCACCGGGGCGATCTCGCTCTTTGGCACTCCCGCGCAGCAGGCCGAGTGGCTGCCGCTGACCCGCAGCGGTCAGGCGATCTCGGCCTTTGCGTTGACCGAACCGCAATCGGGTTCGGATGTGGCCAATTCCACCATGACCGCCACCGCCGATGGTGACGATTACGTGCTGAACGGCGAAAAGACCTGGATCTCGAACGGCGGCATCGCCGATGTCTATACGCTCTTTGCCCGCACCGGCGAGGCACCCGGCGCACGCGGGCTCAGCGCCTTTGTCCTGCCCGCGGGTCTACCGGGGTTTGAGGTGGTCGAGCGCCTGGAAGTGATGGCGCCGCACCCGCTGGCGCGGCTGCGCTTTAGTGATGTGCGGGTGCCGAAATCGGCGCTGCTGGGTGCGCCCGGCGAAGGGTTCAAGGTGGCGATGGCGGTGCTCGACGTGTTCCGCTCGACCGTGGCGGCGGCGGCGCTGGGATTTGCCCGCCGCGCGCTGGACGAGGCATTGGCGCGCGTCACCACACGGCAGGTGCAGGGCGCGCCGCTGTTCGATCTGCAAATGGTGCAGGGCCATATCGCCGATATGGCGCTGGATGTGGATGCCAGCGCGCTGCTTACCTATCGCGCCGCCTGGGCCAAGGACATGGGCGCCCCGCGCGTCAGCCGCGAGGCGGCGATGGCCAAGCTCTATTCCACCGACCATGCCCAGCAGGTGATCGACCGCGCAGTGCAGCTGTTCGGCGGCGACGGGGTACGGCGCGGCGAAAAGGTCGAGGAGCTCTATCGCGATATCCGCGCCCTGCGCATCTATGAGGGCGCCAGCGACGTGCAGCGGGTGGTGATCGCCCGCCAGGTGTTGGCGCAGGGATAAGACCGAAACGTCAATGGGAGGAGAGACCATGACCCAGGATCTGGAAAAGGGCATTACCGAAAACGGCACCGGTTATGACGGTGTGGTCTGGAACATTCTGGGCCAGACCTATTACCCCAAGGCGGTTTGCGAGACGACCTTTGCCTTTGAGACGAACTCGGAACCGGGGCAATTCGTGCCGGTGCATGTCCACCCCACCCAGGACGAATTCATCCTGGTGCAGGAGGGCGAGCTGGACCTGAAGCTGGACGGTGTCTGGACCAAGGCGCGCGCCGGTGATCTGGTGCGCATGCCCAAGGGTATCCCGCATGGCTATTTCAACAAATCCGACAAACCGGCCCGCGCGCTGTTCTGGGTCTCGCCCGCGCGCAAGCTGAAAGAGCTGTTCGAGGCGCTGGACAATCTGGAGGATGTCGAACGGGTGGTCGAACTCTCGGCCCAGCACGAGGTCGATTTCCTGCCGCCCGAGGCGAATGACTGAACCATGCTGGGACCAAGCGCACATATCGACACCTTCACCCGGGACAACTTGCCGCCGCCCGAGCAATGGCCCGATTTCCTGTTGGACGGGTTCGATTATCCCGAGCACCTGAATGTCGGGGTTGAGCTGACCGATGCCATGGTCGACAAGGGGTTTGGCGACCATACCGCGCTGATCGGCAATGGCCGGCGGCGCACCTACAAGGAACTCAGCGACTGGACCAACCGGCTAGCCCATGTGCTGGTCGAGGATCTGGGCGTGAAACCGGGCAACCGGGTGCTGATCCGCTCGGCCAACAACCCGGCCATGGTGGCCTGCTGGCTGGCCGCGACCAAGGCGGGCGCGGTGGTGGTCAACACGATGCCGATGCTGCGCGCGGGCGAGCTGGCCAAGATCATCGACAAGGCCGAGATCACCCATGCGCTGTGCGACACGCGGCTGATGGAGGAGCTTGTCACCTGCGCCAAGACCTCGAAACACCTGCGCACGGTGGTGGGCTTTGATGGCACCTCGAACCACGATGCCGAGCTGGACCGGCTGGCGCTGCAAAAACCGGTGCGCTTCCAGGCGGTCGCGACCGGGCGGGACGATGTGGCGCTATTGGGGTTCACCTCGGGCACCACGGGCGACCCAAAGGCGACGATGCACTTCCATCGCGACCTGCTGATCATCGCCGACGGCTATGCGCGCGAGGTTCTGGGCGTGACGCCGGACGATGTGTTCATCGGCTCACCACCGCTGGCCTTTACCTTTGGGCTGGGCGGGCTGGCGGTGT
Source organism: Ruegeria aquimaris (assembly GCF_025751555.1). Classification (GTDB taxonomy): domain Bacteria; phylum Pseudomonadota; class Alphaproteobacteria; order Rhodobacterales; family Rhodobacteraceae; genus Ruegeria_B; species Ruegeria_B aquimaris. The sequence continues at coordinate 70,681 of NZ_JAOWLB010000007.1, read as the reverse complement.
TTCCGCTGCGCTTTGGCGCCGCCGCGACCCTGCTGGAACAGGCAAGCCCGCCCAACATGGTCGAGATCATACAGCAGTACGGCGCCACGGTCTGTTTCACCGCGCCCACCGCCTATCGCTTCATGCTCAAGGCGATGGACGAGGGCGCCGATCTCAGCTCGCTTCGGGCGGCTGTTTCGGCGGGCGAGACCCTGCCCGCCCCGGTCTATGACGAATGGATCGCCAAGACCGGCAAGCCGATGCTCGATGGCATCGGCGCCACCGAGATGCTGCATATCTTCATCTCGAACCGGTTCGACGACCACCGCCCCGCCTGTACCGGCAAGCCGGTGACGGGGTATCAGGTGCGCATCCTTGACGAGGCAGGCAACGAGGCGCCACGCGGCGAGGTCGGGCGGCTTGCAGTGCGCGGTCCGACCGGCTGCCGCTATCTGGCCGACGACCGGCAGGCGGGATATGTGCAAAACGGCTGGAACGTGACCGGCGACAGTTTTGTGATGGATACCGATGGCTATCTGCATTTCGCCGCCCGCAGCGACGACATGATCGTCAGTTCCGGCTACAACATCGCCGGGCCCGAGGTCGAGGCGGCGCTGCTGTCGCATCCGGCGGTGGCCGAATGCGGCGTCATCGGCGCCCCGGACGAGGCGCGCGGCCATATCGTCGAGGCTTATGTGGTGCTGGCGCCGGGCCATACCGGCGACGCGCTGATGGTCAAGACCTTGCAGGACCACGTCAAGGCGACCATCGCCCCCTATAAATATCCCCGCAGCGTCCGGTTCATCGACGCGCTGCCCAAGACTCAGACCGGCAAGATCCAGCGCTTCCGCTTGCGCACGGACAGTCAGTGAACGGAGGCCAGACATGACCCACAAGACCATCCAACCCGAGGGCTGGGCCCCCGCCAAGGGCTATGCCAACGGCATGCTTACCCGCGATGGGCATCTCTATGTCGGCGGACAGATCGGCTGGAACGCGCAACAGCGGTTCGAAAGCCATGATTTCATCGGCCAGATGGAACAGGCGCTGCGCAACATCCTCGATGTGGTCGAGGCCGCCGGGGGCCGGGCCGAGCATATCACCCGACTGACCTGGTACGTGACCGACAAGAAGGAATACATGGCCCGCCAGGCCGAGATCGGCGCCAGCTATCGCAAGGTGATGGGCCGTCATTTCCCGGCCATGGCCATGGTGGTGGTCGCCGGCCTGGTCGAGGATGATGCCCTGGTCGAGATCGAGGCCACCGCCGTCATCGACTGATCCGGCGCGCCAATTGGCCCGGCTGGACAGGGGATCGCCAACTGGCTACCCATTGGCCAACGGAAACCGGCGGGTCGCACCATGAACAGGCAGGGCAACGTTCTTTTCATCATCATCGACCAGTTGCGGGCCGATTGCCTGTGGGGGGCGCTGGCGGGTCACGTCGATCTGCCACATCTGCGGGCGCTGGCCGAGGACGCGGTCAGCTTTCGCCGTCACTATTCGGTAACCAACCCCTGCGGGCCATCGCGCGCCTCGATCCTGACCGGGCAATACGCGATGAACCACCGCTCGGTCCGCAACGGCACCCCGCTGCGCCATGACACGCCCAATATCGCGACCGAGATGCGCAAGGCGGGCTACTTGCCGCTGCTCTTTGGCTATACCGACACCTCGCAGGATCCGCGCGCCTATGACGCCAACGACCCGGCGCTCAAGACCTATGAATTCCCGATGAACGGGTTTCACGAGGTCACCGAGATGCGGCTGGAGATGTCCTATCCCTGGCAATCGCATCTGAAGAACCGCGGCTATGTCTTTGACGATTACGCGCAGGTCTATGTGCCCCGCCCGGATGCCGACGGCACCCCGTGCCTGAACGGCCCGGCGATGTATCGGGCCGAGGACAGCGATACCGCCTTTCTGACCGATCAGTTCCTGGCCAACATGCCCGCCTGGGCCGGGCAGAGCTGGTTCGCGCATCTTACCTATATCCGGCCGCATCCGCCGCTGGTAGCGCCCGCGCCCTATAACACGATGTACGATCCCGCCAAGTTGCCCCTGCCCGCGCAGCTGTCGGCGCGCGACGACGAGGCAGGTGAACACCCCTTCTTTGGCCCCGCCACGCGCTATTACAGCCCGGCCAGTTTCGTGCTGGGCTTCCCCGATCTGGAGCCCACCGACGAGACCATCCAGACCCTGCGCGCGGTCTATCTGGGCCTTGCGACCGAGGTCGATACTCATATCGGCCGGGTGATCGCGCATCTGAAAGAGACAGGCCAGTATGACAACACCCTGATCGTGGTGACCGCCGATCATGGCGAGATGCTGGGCGATCGTCACAGCTGGGGCAAGATGACGGTCTATGACGCCGCCTATCTCACGCCGCTGATCATCCGCGCGCCGGGTTGCAAGCCGGGCCATGTGGTCGAGGCCCCGACCGAGTCGATCGACCTGATGCCCACCATCCTTGACTGGGTCGGGCAGGATATCCCGAACTCGGTGGATGGCCGCTCGCTCAGGCCCTTCCTGATGGGCGAGGCACCCTCTGACTGGCGGCAGTACTCCTTTTCCGAGCTGGACATCTCGGACCCGCTGGCACCGACGCTCTGGCAAAAACAGTTCGGTTTTGGCCCCAGCGAGGGCGCGGTGGCGATCCTGCGCGACGCCCGTTTCACGCTGGTCGAATTCGCCGCCGACCTGCCGCCGATGCTGTTCGACCATCAAGGTAAGGGCGAGTTCCACAACGTGGCGGGCGACCCCAACCATGCGGCGGATCTGGCGCGGCTGTCCCGGCAGATGCTGCGCCACCGGATGCGCAACATGGACCACACGCTGTCGCTCTGCACGATCACCCACGAGGGGGTCAAGACCCGGCGCCGCTACGACTGAACCGGGGCCTCCGAGCCGTGATCGGTCAGGCATTCGGCATGGTCGCGCAACACCTCAAGCACCCGGCAATCGCTGCCGCGATGACCGTCGCAACTGTCGATCATCCGCTGCAACTCGGTCTCCAGCGCGCGCAGCCGGGCCAGCCGCTGTTGCACCTGCGCCAGTTGCCGCCGGGCAATGGAATCCGAGGTCGAGCAGCTTTGCCCCGGCTGGTCGTTCAACGCCAGAAGCTCGCGGATCGCATCCAGGCCAAAGCCCAGTTGCCGCCCGTGGCGGATAAAGGCCAGCCGGTCCAGCGCGGCCTCATCATAGCGGCGCTGCCCGCCTGCGGTGCGCCCAGCCTCGGGCATCAGCCCGATCTGCTCGTAATAGCGGATGGTCTGCACCTTGGTGCCGGTTCTGCGGGCAAGGGTTCCGATCGAGTACATGGTCAATACCTACAGCGCATGTAGGTTATTGACCAGAGTTCAAGCCCGTTTGCCGACCACCCCCCGTGCCACCCAATCGTCGAACACCGCCAGTGCCCGGTCCGCGAACGCGGCATCGTTGATATGGGCATCCAGCTCGATCAGGTCGGCATTGTCTGGGCAAGCACTGCGGATCTCGTCGCAAAAGGCCGCCAGCCCTTCCGCATCATGCAGCGGCGCGCCAGGGCGGTCCCATTCGTTGCAGCCCCCGGTGGGCAGCATCAGCGTCACCGGACCCTGTGCGCCCGCCAGTTTGCCACAGATGGTCCGGGCAACCTGCCGCCGCTCGTCCGCGTCCAGCACTGCCGAAGTCAACAGACGGTTATGGGCATGGCTAGGCCGGTCGGCCAGCGCGGGGGGCGGCGCCTGCCAGCCGACATAATCAACCAGATCGTAACAGCCTGGCGCCACCAGTTGCGGGATGCCGCGTCGCCCGGCGTTGGTCATGCGGTCTTCGCCAGCGGACAAGCCGCCAAAGATGTGGTTGGCCACTTCCTGCGGCGCGAAATCGAACACGGCGGCAAAGGCGCCCTCGGCCGCAAGGCTCTCGAATGCGCGACCGCCCATGCCGGTGGCATGGAACACGGCGACCTCATATCCGCGCGCCTCCAGCGCCGGTTTCAGGCTGACCATGTATCGCAGCACCGTCTTGCCAAAGCTAGTCATGCCGATGAGGGGCCGGTCGCGGATCGGGGCCTCAACCGCCCGCGCCGCGCCCAGCACCGCGCCCGCCGCCTGGCTGAGCGAGGCTTTGCAGATAGAGTTCAGCCCGTAAAGTCCTCCAGCCCAGAGGATCATCTGCACATCCGCCGGGATGCGGTCGGGTGGCAGCAAGGGTGAGAACGAGACAGTCGAGACGATGTATTTGGGGACCCCCAACGGCAGTGCCGAACACAGGTCCAGCGCCAGATCGGTGCCCATGGTGCCGCCCAGCACAATCACCCCATGGACGCGGCCCGCTCGGTACAACTCCAGCGCCTTGGCCGCAGCACCGCGCGCCATGATCTGCATCGCGACATTCTCGTCACCGCTGTCGATCGCCGCCTGAATCGAGCTTCCGCCCGCCTCGGCCACCGCGTGTTTCGAGACATCCGTCGGCCGGGACGGATCACCCAGCACGCTGACATCCATCGACAACAAGCCGCCCCCCTGCGCCGCGATCACGCCGGCAAGATAGTTCAGCTCGTCATCCTTGGTGTCATAGGTGCCCGCGATCAGGATCGTCTTGTCACTCATCTCTGCCTCTCCTCCATGAAATCCCTGGCCAGCCGCAGCGCGGTGTCCAGCATACGCGCCGATCTTTGCCGCCCGCCCGGCTCGTCCAGCCGTGACATGATCCAGCCCGGATAGGTCAGCGCCCGCAGCAGCAGCATGAAATCAAGCGTGCCGGGCTCGATCCTGCGGCGCGCGTCATAGCCCGCGCACAGGCCCGCCCGCAGCTTGTCGTAATCAGGCTGGCCGATGAACTTGACCAGAACCGTGGCAAGGTCGAAATCCCGGTATCCCCAGGCACCGTCGTCAAAATCTATGAATGCCACGCGATCGTGGTCGACCAGCACATTCTCGACGACCAGATCGGCATGGATCAAGCCCTGATCGGCGCGCGGCGCGAAATCCTCGAAACGCGCCAGCGCGCGCTCACGGGTCGCGATCATCAGCTGCCGCTGCGCGGGGTCGAGGTCGGGATGCTCCCAGAAGCGACCCCAGAGCGGGTCCGCCCCCAGCAGACCCGAACGCCGCCAGTCGGGGCGCTGGAAACCCGCGGGCGGCGTCCAGCGGTCCGACAGGTCGTGCATCCGCGCCATTTGCGCCCCGATCATTCGGCCCACGGCCTCGGCATCCAGATCCGGCGCCAGCTGCCCCATCTTGCCCAGCGGACGCCCGCCAAGCCAATCGAGCAGACTGACATGGCGCCCCTCGATCCGGCCCAGTACGGCGCCATCCGGCTGGCGCACCGGTTGGGGCACCCGCAACCCCGCCTGCCCCAGCATCTCGACCCAGAGCAGTTCCGAGGTCAGCTCGGCCTCGCTCCGATAGGCAGGCCGGTGAAAGCGCAGCGCATAGTGGCGCGTGCCGTCCGACACCTTCCAGACCTCGTTTTCCCGCCGCGCGGCCAGCTCATAGCTGGCCCCGTCGAGGCCCCAGAGTGTCAAGGTGCGGGCGACGGCGGCGGTCACGGCACAAACGGCGTTTCGGACAGCACAGCGTCCAGTGTTTCGATCAACTGGTCGGCATTGTCACGGCTGAACGGCATGGGCGGGCGGATCTTCAGCGTGTTGTAATGGATGCCCAGAAAGTTCAGCAGCACGCCCCGCTGCCGCATCGCGTTGGCAACACGTTTGGCAAAGGCGGTGGCGGGGGTCTTGTCGGTCCGGTCCAGCACCAGCTCGGCCCCAAAGAACAATCCCGACCCGCGCACATCGCCGATGCATTCGTGGCGCGCGGCGAGGTCGCGCAGGCCCTCGCGGGCATAGTCACCCACCGCGCGCGCATTCTCCATCAACCCTTCGTCCTGCACCACGTTCAGCGTCGCCAGCGCGGCTGCCGCCGAAACCGGGTTGCCGCCAAAGGTGTTGAAATAGCGGAACCGCTCGCGAAACGCCGCCATGATTCCGGGGCTGGTCACCACCCCGCCCACCGGGTGGCCATTGGCCATGGGTTTGCCCAGGGTGACCACATCGGGTTGAATACCCGCTTTCTGATGCCCCCAGAAATGGCTGCCCAGGCGCCCGAACCCAGGCTGCACCTCATCCGCGATCACGACGCCACCGGCGCGGCGCACGGCCTCGATCGCGGGGCCGAGCCAGCCGGGTTCCAGCGTGGGAAAGCCCTCGTTGGCGAAATAGGGACAGAGGATCAGGCAGGCGAGCTTGTGTCCGCGCGCGGCCAGCGACTCGATCTGCCCCTGCACAGCAGCGGCAAAGGCCAACGCATGCGCCGGGCCGGGAACGCCGCCCAGGGGGCGATAGCTGTCGGGCGCGGGCACAAAGGCCATGTTGTCCCAATACCCGCCCGGCGGCGGGTTTGTGCGCGACAGCTGGGACACCGCCATCGTGTTGCCGTGATAGGTATGATCGCTCGCGATCACCCCGGTGTTGCCGGTAACCGCCTGTGCCATGCGCAGCGCGATATCGTTCGCTTCGGAGCCGGTACAGGTCAGGATCGCGGTGTCCAGCGGCGCATCGAAGGTCTGAGTCAGCGCCTCGACATAGTCGAGAATTCCCTCGTGCAGATAGCGGGTATGGGTATTCAGCGTCGCGGCCTGCGTCGCGATGGCCTCGACCACGCGGGGGTGACAATGCCCCACATGAGGCACGTTGTTATAGCAGTCGAGATATCTGTTGCCGTCATTGTCCCACAGCCAGACCCCCTGCCCCCGAACCACATGTATCGGCTCGTCATAGAACAGGCTGACATTCGGCCCCAACAGGCGCGCGCGCCGATCAAGCAAGGACTGTGTGTCCGGTGTCATAGTTGCATCCAGGCGGTTTTTAGATCCACGTATTTGTCGAGCGCATGCAGGCTCTTGTCATGGCCGTTGCCCGACTGGCCGACCCCGCCCAAGGGCACGGTGCCATCGGCGCCGCCATAGGTGTTCACATGCACCACACCGGCGCGGATGGCGCGCACCATCCGATGCGCCCGGACAAGGTCCGAGGTCCACAGGCCCGAAGCCAGGCCATAGACGGTGGAATTGGCCAGATCGACCGCCTCACCCTCGGTGTCAAAGGCGCTGACCGCCAGCACCGGGCCGAACACCTCGTGCTGGTTCAGCGTCGCGTCGCGCGTCACGCCGGTCATCACCGTGGGCTGCATGTAATACCCGCCCGTCTCCTCCAGAATACGCTTGCCGCCGAGCGCGCAATCGGCCCCTTCGGCCAGCGCGGTCTCGACAAAGCGCAGGTTCTGCTCCAGCTGCGCCGCCGAATGCACCGCCCCCACGGTCGAGCCCAGATCGAGCGGATCGCCCACCTTCAGCGCGCTGGCATGGCGGCAGAGCGCATCGACGAATTCATCATGGATCGACCGTGCCACGATCAGCCGCGAGCCCGCAACACAGACCTGCCCCGAATTGCGAAAGATGCCCGCCGCCGAAACCTTGGCCGCGTGATCCAGATCGGCCACATCCGCAAAGACCACATTGGGCGATTTGCCGCCCAGCTCAAGGTAACAGCGTTTCAGGTTCGAGCGAGCGGAATACTCCAACAGCCGCCGCCCGACCGCACCCGAACCGGTAAAGACAAGTATGTCGATCTCCATCGACAGGCCCATCGCCTCTCCCACCTCGGATCCCTTGCCGGTCACCACGTTGAACACGCCCTCGGGCAACCCCGCCTCCAGCGCCAGTTCCGCCAGCCGCAGGATCGAGAGCGAGGCGCTCTCTGCCGGTTTGACCACGATGGAATTGCCCATGGCCAGCGCTGGCGCGATCTTCCACGCGCCGATCATCAGGGGGAAGTTCCAGGGCAGGATAGCGCCCACCACGCCCACCGGTTCCTTGTGGACCAGCCCCAAGATATCGCCCCCTGTGGGGGCAATCTCGCCATAGACCTTGTCCAGGGCCTCGGCGTAGTAACGAAAGGTCCCGGCGGCCGAGCCACTTTCGGCCTTGAAGGCCATGGAAATCTCGGTGCCGTTGTCGCGCACCCCCTGTACGGCAAGGTCCAGCGCCTCACCCTCGATCAGCTCAGCCAGACGGGTCAGCACCTTCTTGCGGGCGGCGGGCGTTTGCCCGGCCCAGACGCAGGAGTTGAACGCACGGCGGGCGGCGGCGGTCGCCTGCGCGACCTCTCGCGCGCCGCCCCGGGCGATCTGGGTCAGCACGGAACCGTCGATAGGTGAGATGACGTCAAGCGTATCACCCCCGGCAACAACCCGGCCGTCAATCACATGACCACGTGGAGGAATGACCCGGTTCCGCAACATATCGATACTTGATTGATCCAAAGTCAAACTCCTATCGGTTCACTATTCAAACCATCGTTTCAAAAAATTCTTGTCACAGGAGTTTCCCTGTGTCAAGCATGAGGGACAAAGGGTAGCTCGCCGCAAAAGGAGAGATGTCGATGAAAAACGCAAACTTCATCAGGGAACAGAACGCCCGCCAGTTCTGGCAGCCGATGACGCATCCCGCCGACGCCCAGGCGAATCCCCCCAAGATCATCACCGGCGCGGCGGGTGTACGTATCCGCGATATCGACGGGCACGAGACCATCGACGCGGTCGGCGGGCTTTGGAACGTCAATCTGGGCTATTCCAACGATGCGGTGAAACAGGCCATTTCCGGGCAACTCGACACCCTGCCCTACTACTCGACCTTCCGCGGCACCACCAACGATGCCTCCATCGAGCTGGCCTATGACCTGTGCGAATTTTTCGCCGAGGAAGGCATCCAGCGGGTATTCTACACCTCGGGCGGATCGGACAGTGTCGAGACCGCGCTGCGGCTGGCGCGACAATATCACAAGCTGCGTGGACAGCCGCAGCGGACCAAGTTCCTGTCGCTGAAAAAAGGGTACCACGGCACCCATTTCGGCGGCGCCTCGGTCAATGGCAACAACAAGTTCCGCACCGACTACGAACCGCTGCTGCCCGGCTGTTTCCACATCCCCGCCCCCTATACCTATCGCAACCCGTTCAACGAAACCGACCCGGCACGGCTGGCGCAGCTGTGCGCCCAGGCGCTGGAGGACGAGATCGCCTTTCAGGGGGCCGAGACGATCGCGGCCTTCATCATGGAACCGATCTTGGGCGCAGGTGGAGTGATCCCGCCGCATGAAAGCTTCATGCCGATGGTGCGCGAGATCTGCGACCGGAACGGTATCCTGCTGATCGCCGACGAGGTGATCACCGCATTCGGCCGCACCGGTGCCTGGTCGGGTTCGCGGCTCTGGGGGGTGCAGCCAGACATGATGTGTACCGCCAAAGCGATCACCAATGGGTATTTCCCCTTTGGCGCGGTGCTGATCGGCGCGCGGATGACCGAAGTGTTCGAGGGCGATGCCAGTGGCAAGGGCGCGATCAGCCATGGCTATACCTATTCCGGCCACCCGGTGGGGGCGGCGGCGGCAGTGGTCTGCCTGAAGGAAACGGTGAAGGCCAACGTGGCCAGCAATGCGGCTGCACGCGGCGCCGAACTGTTCAGCGGCCTGCAAACGCTGGCAGCCAAACACGACATGATTGGCGACGTGCGCGGCGGTCACGGTCTGATGGCGGCGATCGAAGTGGTCTCAGACCGGGCCAACAAGTCGCCCGCCGGTGCCGCGACCATGAACACCGTTTACGAGACGGCGTACCGGGCCGGGGTGATGCTTCGGATTTCGGGGCCGAACATCATCCTGTCGCCGCCGCTGGTGTTGAGTGCTCAGGATGTCAGTGACATTCTGTCGGCATTGGATGCGGGTTTTGCCGCGCTGGAGTAAGGGCGAGAGGGGGCGCTGCCCCCGTCACCTTCGGTGACTCCCCAGGGATATTTTCCGCAAGAGGAAGAAGCAGGGTGCCAATCCGGACCGCGATCAAGTGGGCGCTTGGCCTGATACCGGATCGGTTCATCATGGACCGTTCTTGATCGGGGGCTTACAGGCAGCGGCGCCGGGCCCGACCCCATGCAGAATTCGAAACCCGATATGCAGACGCCAACAATCCGGGCTTTGGCCTTTTCAGCCAGCATCTCCGGCGCTATGCAACACCACATGATGCATCGGGAAAAAAGATCGTGACCGGAGCCACCTCTGCGACACCTGGCATGGGTTTGGCCTTTGCAGGGTTCGCGGTCTTTGCCACCCATGATGCCCTGATCAAGGCGCTCGGCGAAAGCTATTCCGTTTTCCAGATCATCTTCTTTGCGACGCTGTTTTCCTTTGTCCCTCTGACAATCACCGTCCTGACAGATCGCAAGATCGACACGTTCCGCCCCAATAATCCCGGATTGGTCCTGTTTCGCTCTGCCCTGATGGTCACCTCGATGGCCACCGCATTTTATGCCTTTGCGACATTGCCGCTGACCGAGGTCTACTCGCTGCTCTTTACATTTCCTCTGCTGGTGACGGCGCTGTCGGTGCCGCTGTTGGGCGAGAAGGTCCGCATGCAACGGTGGGCCGCTGTTGCGGTGGGTCTGGTTGGCGTGCTGATTGTATTGAGGCCCGGCATGACCGCCTTGTCGCTTGGGCATTTCGCGGCGCTGACCGCAGCAAGCTCCAGCGCCCTGGCCACCATCCTTGTGCGCAAGATCGGTAACAGCGAACGCTCCGCCGTTCTGATCCTTTATCCTATGCTGGTCGGGGTTCTGGTCATGGGGGCGCTACAACCACTGGTCTATCGCCCTCCGTCGCTGGCGCACCTGTCGATGATGGCACTGGTGGGGCTTCTGTCGGTAAGCGCGCAGCATCTGATCATTCAGGCATACCGGGCCGCGCCCGCCGCTGTGGTCGCTCCAATCCAATATTCCCAGATCCTGTGGGCCACCACATTCGGAATGATCTTCTTCGGGGAAACACCCGACCGTTGGGTGGCGGTCGGGGCGGTTATCATCATCGCATCCGGCATGTTCGTGGTCTGGCGTGAAAGCCGGGCCAATGTGTCCGCCCGGTCGCCCGTGCTGAGAACCGCGAACCTGCGCCCCGACGCGGGCCCGTCGCCCGCGCCCAAGAGCCTATAAGGCCGCGCGCACGGCCAGACCGTGCTGCGAGGCAAGCTGTACGGCGACCGAGGCAACCGCGAGATCCTGCAAACCAACCCCGGTCCCATCGAACAGGGTGATATCCGCATCCTGCGCACGACCCGGGTGACTGCCGTTGATCACCGCACCGATCGGTGTGACATCATCCGCCCGGACAAGGCCCTGTGCCACCGCGTGCTGTGCTTCCCCGATTGTCACAGACTGAGCGACCTCGTCGGTGAACACCGTAGCCCTGGCCAACAGGGTCGGATCAACCTCCATCTTTCCCTTTGTATCGGTTCCCATGCAGGCCAGATGTGTTCCCGGCCTGATCCAATCGGCTAGAAGCAGAGGTTCATAGGCGGATGTGATGGTAATGATTACGTCCGCCTGCGCGCCAAGCTCCTGCGGGCTTACAGCTTCGAAATCCAAACCGAGTTCTTCAGCCACGGCTGCAAGACGCGGAAGCATTTCCGGATGCGGGTTCCAGGCGACGACCTTTTCGAACGCGCGCTGAGCGGCGGCGGCCCGCAATTGAAAAGTGGATTGATGCCCGGCGCCGACCATGCCAAGTACCTTGGCATCCTTGCGCGCCAGATAGGCGATGGACACGGCCGAACTGGCCGCAGTCCGCACTGCGGTCAGATAGTTGCCCCCCACCAGTGCCGACAATTGCCCTGTATCCGGGTCGAAAAGAAAAACGGTCGACTGGTGGTTGGTCAGGCCGCGCTCGATATTTCCCGGCCAGTACCCGCCCGATTTGACGCCCAGCACATGCCCAGCCCGGTCAAACCCGGATTTGAACCCGTACAAAGCCTCTGCATGCCCCAATGCCTCGCGGACCACGGGGAAGTTGCGCGCCTCGCCACGGTGCATGGCGGCAAAGACCGCTTCGACCGCGGCAAAGGCATCGCCCTGGCCCACAACCTGCTGACAGATGTCTTCGCCGACGATCAGAACCTCGTTCATTCTTCGTCCTTTCGAGTAAGTCTGGGCTACCGAAGTTGGGTTAATAGGCCTTGCCACGCGCCGAAACGGGCCAGAGTGCTTCGACCTTGCCGTTGCGGACACCCACATACCAATCGTGGACATTGCAGGTCGGGTCACAATGACCGGGGACCAGCCGCAGTTTGTCGTTTACCTTCAATGCGCCGTGCGGGTCGCTGACCACGCCATGTTCGTCCGAACACTTGATGTATTCCACGTCATCGCGTCCAAAAACGACCGGCAGACCGCTATCGACCGACTGCGCCTTCAACCCCGCGTCGACAATCGCCTTGTCTGCCTTGGCGTGGCTCATCACGCTGGTCAGGATGAACAGCGCGTTTTCCCATTCGCCCCGGTCGATGCGCTTGCCGTTCTCGTCAAGAATACGGCCATAATCCGCGTCCATGAAGGCATATGAACCGCACTGAAGCTCGTTGAATACGCCGGAATTGCTCTCGAAATAGTAGCTTCCAGTTCCACCGCCGGACACAAGCTCAGGCTCCAACCCGACCGCCTTCAGTCCATCGACCGCATCGCGGACCTGGGCAATGGCGATATCCAGCTTGGCCTTGCGGTCTGCGTAGCTGTCCATGTGCTGCATCGCACCCTGATAGGCCTGTATGCCTGTGAATTTCAGCCCCGGCGCGGCGTCAATTGCCTGAGCGATCCGAACCACCTCCGAGGTTGTGGTCACGCCGCAACGGCCCGCACCACAGTCGATCTCGACAAAACACTCCAGTTGCGTGCCGTGTTTCTGCGCGGCGGCCGAAAGGTCGGCCACATTGTCGATGTCATCGACACAGACGATGGTGCGCGCACCAGTCAGCGGGATGCGGGCCAGACGGTCGATCTTGAGCGGGTCTCGCACCTGGTTCGAGACCAGGACGTCCTTGATCCCGCCGCGCGCAAAGACCTCGGCCTCGGACACTTTCTGACAGCAGACGCCGACCGCGCCGCCAAGACGTTCCTGCAACTTGGCCACGTCCACCGACTTGTGCATTTTGCCGTGCACCCGGTGGCGCATGTCATGTGCGCGGGCATAGTCGCCCATCTTGACGATGTTGCGCTCCAACGCGTCCAGATCGAGGATCAGGCAGGGCGTCTGGATTTCGCTTTCGTCCATGCCGATCGCGGCAGGGATATCGAAACCGACTTCGAGTTCGGCGAGATTGGTCATGTCCTTCATATCCTTGTCCTTCTCAGCCCTGGGTCCAGGGCAGACTGTCCAGATCGACGTTGCCGCCGGTGATGATGACTCCGACGCGTTTGCCACGGTAGACATCGGGGTTCTTTAGAATAGTCGCCAGCGGAACAGCCGAAGACGGCTCCATCACCACCCGCAGGTATTTCCATGTCAGCTTCATCGCGGCGACGATCTCTTCTTCGCTGGCCGTATGGATGTCGGTCACGAAGTTGGAAACGAAATGCCAGGTATTTTCTTTCAGCGGCACCTTGAGCCCGTCAGCCACGGTTTCGGGCGCATCATCGGCTATGATATGACCCGCCTTGAAGCTGCGATAGGCATCATCGGCCTGTTCGGGCTCGGCGGCATAGATCGCGACTTCGGGTGCCAGGTTCGACAGGGTCAGGCAGGTGCCGGAAATCATCCCGCCACCTCCGATGGGCGCGACAACCGCATCGAGACCATCCATCTGCTCCAACAGTTCCAGCGAACAGGTTCCTTGCCCAGCAATCACGCGCGGATCGTTGTAGGGGTGGACGAATTCACCACCGGATGCCTGCTGAACCTCGGCAAAAACCGCCTCGCGGCTGCTGGTCGAAGGCTCGCATTCGGTGACGATACCGCCATAGCGCCGCACCGCGTCCTTCTTGGCCTGCGGCGCGGTGCGCGGCATGACCACATTGCAGGGAATGCCGCGTCGCCCGGCCGCATAGGACAAAGACAGCGCATGGTTGCCCGAACTGTGCGTGGCAACGCCGCGCCGGGCGGCGTCTTCGTTCAGACCGAATACTGCGTTGCAGGCCCCGCGCACTTTGAAGGCGCCCGCCTCTTGCAGGTTCTCGCATTTGAAGAACATTTGAGCGCCGGTCAGTTCATTCAGATAGTCAGAGTGCAGAACCGGCGTCCGCCGGATATGTGGCCGGATACGATCGTGCGCGGCGCGCACATCCGCGATCGTCAGGTCGGCGGCAAGTGTCATGGCATCAAGCATTCCGTTCTCCTTCATGCTGCGGATTTGGCCGCAGTGCGCGCAGGTTGCCGGAAAAACTCCTGCGCCGCCGCGACACCACTGCCCAATCGGATCGGATAGTTCAGATCGGCCATCGCCATTTCGATCGCGGCGAGCCCGCTCAGAACCATGACATCCGTCAGGCTGCCGAGGTGACCGATCCGGAAGGCGCGCCCGTTCATCTCTCCCAGCCCGATTCCAAAACTGACCCCATAGGCGTGGAACGCGTGATCGGTCAGCTTGTTGCTGTCGAAGCCGTCGGGCACGTAGATCGCGCTAACGGTGTCCGAGTAGAGATCAGGCGATTGTGCCACCAGCTTCATACCCCAGGCGGCAACCGCCCGCCGCACCCCTTCGGCCAGCCGGTGATGGCGGGCATAGACATTGTCCAGACCCTCTTCGAACAGCATGTTCAGGCTTTCCGACATGCCATAGATCAGTTGCAGGGGCGGCGTGTAAGGGAACCCGCCCTTGGCATTCGCCCCCATCATGTCGCGAAAATCAAAGAAGGTTCGCGGCAGGCGCGCGGTCTCCATCGCCGCCAAGGCCTTTGGGCTAACGCCCAAGATCGCCATTCCGGTGGTCAGCATGAAGCCCTTTTGCGAGCCGGACACCACGATATCGACGCCCCATTCATCCATGTGGAACGGGACGGATGCCAGCGAACTGACCGCATCGACAAACAACAGCGCCGGATGGTCCGCCGCCCGCATCGCGGCGCGCACAGCGGCAATGTCGCTCAGAACACCTGTCGCGGTCTCGTTATGGGTGACGAGCACCGCCTTGATCCGGTGATCCACGTCAGCGCGCAGCGCCTCTTCGAACCGATCGGCGGGCGCGCCGGCGCCCCACGCAGTTTCGATGATCTCGACATCCAGCCCATGCCGCTGGCACAGGTCGATCCAACGGTGCGAGAACATGCCATAGCGGGCCACCAGAACTTTGTCGCCGGGGCTGAGCGTATTGCTGATCGCGGCCTCCCAGCCACCCGTACCGGTGGAGGGAAAGGTGACGACATGCCCGTCGGTCGTGTTCAGGACTTTCTTGATCCCCTCAAGCACGGGCGCAAGCGTTTCGACAAAATCCGGCGCGCGGTGGTCACGGGTCTGTACCTGCATGGCGCGACGCAACCTGTCCGGAATGTTTGTCGGGCCTGGAATGAAAACCGGGTTCTGATCTGACATGGCGGGGTCCTCCCTCTTTGCACAGAGAATGCGGGCAATCAGCCAAGTACGCAATTTTTCTGAAAAACTTTTCCGCAGTACTTATGAAAAACATTACATGTTGTTTTCACGACGTTTTTCGTTTTTCATTGCGGCAACGAACAAGAAAACAGAAAAACTTTTCTTGCCTGGAATCGCCGTGAAACAAGGCATGAGGCACGCAATGAACACAACCAAACGGCCGCGTGGTCGGCCCAGATCGCCGTTTACGGAATCAGGCGGCGCAACCTTGCAGTCGCTGGATCGCGCCTTGGGATTGCTGACGACTGTTGCCCGGGTCGGGCGGGCGACATTGACAGATCTGGCAATGGCCCAGGGTCTGCCTCCGGCAACGGCACACCGTATCCTGACCACCCTGCAAAAACACGGTTTTGCCGATTTCGACCGCCATAGCCAGGAATGGCTTGTCGGGATCGAAGCCTATCGCACCGGTTCAGCCTATTTGCGTCGGGCGGGCCTGACCGAGATCGGTCAACCGATCCTGCGCGCGCTGATGGAACAAACCGGAGAGACGGCCAATCTGGCCGTACCGGATGGCGCCGAGGTCGTCTCCATTGCCCAGGTCGAAACCGCCCATCCCATCCGGGCCTTCTTTCCCGCCGGAACGCGCTCACCCATGCATGCCTCGGGAACCGGCAAGGCGATTCTTGCGATGATGCCGCCAGAGCGGGCGCGCGCGCTGTTGCAAAAGGCCGGTCTGCCGGTGTTCACACCCAACACCCTGTCGACCCCCAATGACCTGTTTGCGGATCTGGAACGTACGCGCGAACGCGGCTGGTCTTATGAGGCTGACGAAAGGCACGAAGGGATGTCCTGTGTCGGCGCCACCATTTTCGACGAGAACGGCCTGCCCTGCGCCGGTATCTCGATCTCTGGACCCAGCGGTCGCTTCAAATCCGTCAACATAGAAAGGTTTGGTCAGGCGGTCGCCGATGCAGCATCGCAGATTACCCGCCTGACGGGCGGCATGACGCCCCCCAACCTGTTACAGGGAGCGTAGAAGGATCGCACCGCTGTCCATCGCCTGGGCGATTCTTTGGAACTGGACCCGCCGCAGATCCGAGTTTCCGGTCGATCGCAACAAGACGGTCTGCGCTTCGGCAATCGCATTTGCCGCCTGACGGGCGGTCGTCGATACGGCGGATGCGGGAACCGGGGCGATCTTTCGCGTGGTGGTCTTTGGTTGGCTGCCCCCGCGGCTCAGCGTCTTCGCGGATGTCTGGGTACCGTGGCGTTTGACCAGTGCGGACATGTTCTTGGCCGCCCCCTCCAGCGCCACGCGCACTTCGGCATATTCACCCGTCTTGGGTAGCGCGTTCACGATCTGCCAATATTCATAGTTCATGCAATCCAGCACAAATGCGCGATCGGCTTTCGACCGGCAAAACTCTGCGGCCGAGTTCAGGGCTTTGACGATCCGCCCGGTCGTGGCCGCGTTGACCGGGGTCCAGGCCGCTATGTTGGAAAGCGCGCTGTCCCGGGAAACACCGCCGCCACCATATGCCGACGAACCTTCGTTCGATTGGGCGTTCGATCCGTCAGAAAACACACCCACCACTGTCATTGAGGCCAGCAGGACAACAGCCATCTTGACTTGCGGAATACGCATCGGATTTCCTTACCACTCGCGGGAACAATGGGCCTCGGCAAAAGAAGTCATATCAATGCCCCGACCATACACCCGGATTGCTTGCCGGGCAAACGGATCGCAACCGGATGGAGCATCGGAATATCTGGACCGGGACCGGTCCTGACGCTTAGTCTGATCCTACCAACTGTCGGCCCCCGGACAGGATTACAATGCTTCGTCTCATTCTTGTTGTTTTTGCTCTGCTCTGGCCCCTTTCCGCCCTGTGCGCCGAAAGGGTCGCGTTGGTCATCGGCATTTCCGCGTATCAGGCCATTACTCCGTTGAAGAACACCGTCAACGATGCGCGTGCAATCGCCGAAACTCTGGAACGTATCGGCTTTGAGGTTTCACAACTGACAGATCCCGACAGGGCAACGATCCAGCAGGAACTGGATCGTTTCTCGTTCCGGGCAGAGACAGCCGACCTCGCCCTGATTTACTTCGCAGGTCACGGTGTCGAGGTACAGGGCGAGAACTTTCTGATCGCCGCCGATGCGCGGGTCACCAGCAATCAGGACATCCAGAACCAATCCGTGTCGCTCAAGGATTTCCTGAACACCGTCGACCGGGCGCGCAAGATGCGCATCGTCATTCTGGACAGTTGCCGGGACAATCCGTTTGGCGACAGTCTGGCACCTGCGGGAACAACCACCGGCAATCAGAACGTTACGGCCGCCCGTGGCATCGGTCAGGGTCTGGCCGAACCGTCGCCCGAACGCGGCACCCTGGTCGCCTTTGCCGCAAAGGATGGCAAGGTGGCGTTGGACGGCGCCGGAGAGAACAGCCCCTTTGCGCTGGCCCTGATCGACAAGATCGACGAACCGGGGCTCGAAATCTCGCTGATGTTCCGGCAGGTTCGGGACGAGGTTCTGCGCCTGACCAACAACATGCAAGAGCCTCACACATACGGCTCCCTGTCGGGCATTCCTTTTTTCCTGGCTGGTGGTGCTCCGGAAACCGGCACGACAGACCGGGAACAACTGGCCTGGTCCGCGCTGCGCCCCGATGACGAGGCTCAGTTCCGGCAACTCGCCGCCGAGGGGGACACCCGGTCGCTCTTGGGTCTGGCATTCATGCATCTGAATCCGAACGAAGACCGGTTCGACCCGGTCGAGGCCGCACGGCTGCTGGCGCAAGCCGCAGACGCGGGATCGCCCGAAGCCCAATACGAACTGGCCATCCAGTACGAGACCGGACGTGGCGTTCCGCAGGATCAGGCCCGCGCGCTGGACTTTTACAGGCAATCCGCGAGCCAGGACTTTCCGGACGCCATCAATGATCTTGGATTTTTCTACTATCACGGCATGCTGGGCCTGCCCCGCGACCCGAAACGTGCGCTTGAACATTTTGAACGCGCCGCTGACCTCCGGCACCCGCAGGCGATGTACAACTTCGCCGCCCTGATCGACGATGGTTTGATCGAGGGCAAGGGCCCGCGCGAAGCGGCGCAGTACCTGTATCAGGCGCTCAGGGTCGGCAATGCCGACGTTCTCAAGGTTCTGACAGAGCACCCCGATTCATTGAAACCCGAAACTCGGCGCGAACTGCAAGCAGAGCTGCGGCGCTTCGATCTCTATCAGGGAACCATCGACGGCCAGTTTGGGCCAGGCACAAAACGTGGGTTGCGCCGGGCCTATGGGCTTGACGGTTGACTACCGGAAGGCAGAGGCGAGTTCGGCGGGCAATTCGAATTCCTGCAATACCCGTGCCCGGGCATCCGCCGACATCTTGCGTGCGGTCTTGACCACGATGTCCAGCACCTTCTCAGCACTATGTTTCGCGGCAAAGGGGGCGAAGTACCACTTGAGGAAGACAAAACAGATCACGTCTTCCAGCGCCTGAACCTGCGGATCGCGCTTGATGCCCTCCTTGCGCAGCATCCGGCCCGCAATCTCTATGTCCTCGGGATCGTACCCTGCGTCCCGCATCAGGGCCGAGACCACCTCGGCATGATGCACCGCCTGCGCCCGCCGCCAAGCAAGATACCCTGCCCGCCCCTCGGGATAGGTCGCGCGAGCCAGCTTCCAGCGTTCCACATGTTGCCCGCGCGCGGCGATGCGCAGCGGTTCTGACGCTTCGGGAAACAGCCGACCCAGTTCCGCACTCATTCGCTCGCCATAAAGCAGCGCTTCGGGGCGGCCTTCATCCATGCGTGGATCGGCGCTGTTGGCGGCATCGATCGCCGCGAGAACCGTTTGCAGTCGGTCAGTCATCCCTTGCTCCAGCTTTCGGCCGGATCGCTTTCGGCATAGTCGCGCAGTTGCGCGATGTCCGAGATCTCGGCGTGGTTGCGTTTAACCGTGACACCGGCGTCCTTGAGCCGGGCAAAGGCGCGGCTGAGGCTTTCAGGCTTCATGCCCAGACGACCGGCAATCAGCATCTTGTCATATGGCAGCGTGACTTCGCAGGGGCCATCGCTGCAATCAGAAAGGTTCAGCAGGAATTCGGCCACCCGCTGTGCTCCGGTCTGTGCCTTGAGCTGTTCGAGCTGCGCCACCAGAGAGTGCAGATGGCCAAAGGTCGAGGCGAGAATAGAGATGCAGATCTCGGGGTCGCGGCGCATCAGGGACAAAAACACCGAACTGGGGATATGCATCACCTCACACGTGGTGACCGCCTCGGCAGACACCGGATAAGGCATGTTCTTGAGCGCGACCGCTTCGCCAAAGCTCTCACCACGGGTGAACACGCTCACCACCGCCTCGGCGCCGGTGGGCGTCATCCGGAACAGCTTGACCCAGCCGTCGATCACCACATGGATAGCCTGGGCCTTTTCCTCTTGCAGGAAAAGGGTCTCGCCACGCTCATAACTGCGCCAGACCGCCTGGCCCAATAGGATATCGACATGATGATCGGGCAAGGACCGGATCAGCAGCGAGTTTCTGGCGATTGATTTCTGCCGTTCATGCGCCACGCCGGCGTCTCCTGTCCCCATGTCTTCTTCTTAGGCCTCAGCCTAGGGCAAATGCCGCGCCGGTGCATCTGCCTTTTCTGATCGCAACCGTCAATCCCGATGTCCACTTGACCATAGTCATGTCGCCCGGCGCGGCAGTTTCCTAACGTCAGAGCAAAGCCAAGACACCGGGAGCGCACACCATGGAGTACGAGCAATTCTTTCGCGACAGCCTTGCGAAGCTGAAAGACGAGGGCAATTACCGTGTTTTCATTGATCTCGAGCGGCAGAAGGGCAATTTTCCAGCCGCGCAGCAGACCGATGGAGAGACCCGGCGGGAAGTGCGCATCTGGTGTTCGAACGACTACCTGGGAATGGGCCAACACCCGGCGGTTCTGGGCGCGATGCATGACGCGCTGGACCGCTGCGGAGCGGGGGCCGGGGGCACTCGGAACATATCCGGCACCACTCACGACCATGTGCTGCTTGAAGAGGAACTTGCCGATCTGCATGGCAAGGAAGCCGCGCTGGTGTTCACATCCGGATATGTGTCGAACTGGGCCGCCCTCGGTACCCTCGCTTCGAAAGTTCCCGGCATGATCGTGTTCTCGGACGCGCTCAACCATGCCTCGATGATCGAAGGCATCCGCCATTCGCGCGCCGAGCGGGTGATCTGGAAGCATAACGACCTGGCCGATCTAGAGGCGAAACTGGCGGCTGCCGATCCGAAGGCCCCGAAGATGATCGCCTTTGAATCGGTCTATTCGATGGATGGCGATATCGCGCCGATCCGCGAGATCTGCGATCTGGCGGACAAGTACGGTGCGATGACCTATCTGGATGAGGTTCACGCGGTGGGTCTTTATGGTCCGCGCGGCGGCGGCATTGCCGAACGCGAAGGGTTGATGGACCGGCTGACGGTGATCGAAGGCACGCTGGGTAAGGCGTTTGGCGTGGTCGGAGGCTATATCGCCGCCTCGGCGGCGCTCTGCGATTTTGTCCGCAGCTTTGCCAGCGGGTTTATCTTTACCACCGCACTGCCCCCGGCGGTGGCAGCGGGGGCCGCTGCCTCGATCCGGCATCTGAAAGCATCGCAGATCGAGCGCGCGGCGCAGCAGGCGCGGGTGGCCGAGGTGCGGGCGCGGCTGGACGCGGCGGGCATTCCGCATCTGCCGAACCCCAGCCATATCATCCCGGTGATGGTGGGCGATCCGGTCAAATGCAAGTTTATCTCGGATATCCTGCTGGAAGAGTTCGGCATCTACATCCAGCCAATCAACTACCCCACCGTACCCAAGGGAACCGAGCGGCTGCGCATCACCCCGTCGCCGGTCCACAGCGACGCCGATGTCGCGCATCTGGTTCAGGCGCTGTCCACGCTGTGGCAACGGTGCCACATGGCGCGGGTGCCGATGGCAGCACAATAGGGATCAGCGCAGAGCGGGGGTCTGGTAAAGCCGGACCTTGATACCGCCGTGATCGACCACCGGACCGGGTGGCTTGAACGGCAGCCGGGTTGAACGGGCAAGACTCATCTCCGACGTGATCATTCCCACGCGCCAACCCGAAAAGCGGTCCATCAGAACCTTGCCCAGACTGCCGTAAAGCGAGCGCAGCCGCGCCTGATCTCCGATCCGCGCACCGTAGGGCGGGTTGACGATGACCAGACCCGGCCGCCCCTCAGACGGGCGGATATCGCTGACCGAGCGTTGGTGGAAATCACACAATTCCGCCACGCCTGCGCGGGCCGCATTGGCGCCGCTTGCCTCGATTGCCCCCGCGTTGCGGTCGGACCCGCAATAGCGGCTTTCGGGCTTGCCGCCCTCGCCTGCGTCTACGCGCATCGCCTGCCATTTGGCGGCATCGAACCCCGCCAATTGTTCAAAGGCAAAGCTGCGCGTGCGCCCGGGCGCCAGACCCGCCGCCCATTCCGCCGCCTCGATCACAAAGGAGCCCGAGCCGCACATCGGGTCGAGCACGGGTTCCGTTCCATCAAACCCGCATTGGCGCAGGAACAGCGCCGCCATCGTCTCGCGCATGGGGGCCTTGCCCACCGCTTCCTTGTGGCCGCGCTTGTGCAGCGCCTCGCCGGAGGTGTCGATGGAAAAGGTGCAGAAATCGCGCTCGATCCGCAGCATCAGGCGGATATCGGCCTCGTCCGAGATCGGGGCGCCAAACTCTCCGGTGATGGCGCGTTCAATCCGCTGCTTGGCGGCGCCCGCATGATAGATCTTGGACTTTCGGCTGACCGCCTCGACCCGAATGGGCACATCCGGGCGCAGGAAATCGCCCCATGCAAACTTGCGCGCCCGCTTGTCGAGCTGCGCCAGATGCACCGCGGGAAAACCGCCGATCCGCACCAGCACCCGGCCCGCGCCGCGCAGCACCAGATTGGCGCGCATGACCTCGGACCAAGGTCCACGCGTCTCGACCCCGCCGGGCACCACGCACGGTTCGGCAAAGCCGCACTCGGATGCCTCTTCGGCCAGAGGCTGTTCCAGTCCCGGCGGCGCCATCAGGAAAATGTCATAGCTTTGCGTTTTGTCCATCCCCGGCAATTACAGCGGATCGGGCAGCGGGGCTAGGGCAATCTCCGCGTTTAAATAGGTGCTTGACCTCAACCGGGGTTGAGGCCGCAGTCTGGGCGCATAAGACCAAATCGAGAGAGACCCATGCCCTGTTTTCCCCGGATCGACGCCGTCTATGAAACCCACCTGCCAGTGCGCGACCTCGACCGCGCCGTCACGTTCTACCGCGATGTATTGGGGTTGGAACTGGCCCATCGGCATGCGGCGCGGGGGCTGGCGTTTCTCTGGGTGGGCGGTCAGCAGACCGGAATGCTGGGCCTGTGGCAGGCGGGCAGCGCACCGATGCGGATGGTGCTGCATATGGCGTTCCGACTCGAGAAAGAGGCTGTTCTCGCTGTCCCCGCCGCGTTGAAGGTCGCAGGTGTTGATCCGCTGGGCTTCGACGGAGAACCTGTCCACGAACCGGTGGTGATCGGCTGGATGCCCGCGCTCACCGTCTATTGCAGAGACCCCGACGGGCATTCGATCGAGTTTCTCTGCCCCCTGCCCGATGCGCCCGACCCTGATTTTGGCATCGGCCCGTGGTCACGCTGGCGTCAGAGGTGATCGCGGATCGATCCGGTCTTGGGCGACAGATCCGGGTCGATATCGCGCATCTCCAGCGACAGGGCCAGCGAGCGCTGCGCCATCACCGGGGAGACAAAGGCGCGGACCGCTTCGAAGACTTCACTGGCGGCGGCCCGTTTCACCTCGGGTGCGCGACCTGCGCGCAGACGGATCGAGATGTCGATGAACCCGTGCTTGGGATCGCCATCGGCAATCGCCCAGTGATCGGCACGAAAGGCGCGCACCCGGATGCCCGGCATCGGAAAGGTGTCGATCCCCGCCGCGGTGGCACGGATCACCTCGCAAAGCGCGCCAATATCCAGCGCGTCCTCGAGATTGCCGGAATACTCGACGATGAAATGCGGCATGGCCTCCTCCTCGCACTGACAGCGGCGGGGCGGTGGCACAGGATTTCAAGTGAAATCCTGTGAGCAGGGATTTCCTTAAATCCCTGCCCCCTTGACCCGCGCCGGAGCACATAACAGGTTAACCACTCTCCGGCAGTCGGGTGCAAGCCCTATCCGACCAGCCGCGCGGGCTGGCCCGGGCGACCGGCGGTTAGCCCTTCGACCCGTTCGACAATCGCGCCCGCGTCGATGCCGAAGTGGCGGTAGAGATCACCGATGGTGCCGGTCTGGCCGAAATGTTCCACTCCCAACGGGATGGTCCGGTGCCCGGCCACCGATCCCAGCCAGCCCAGCGTTGCCGGATGCCCGTCGATCACCGTCACCAGCTGGCAATGCGGTGGCAATTCGCCCATCAGCCGCTCGATATGCGACAGCGCCGCCGGATTGCCGCGTGCCCGCGCCCGTTGTGCGGCGGTCCAGCCCGCGTTCAGCCGGTCGGCCGAGGTCACCGCCAGCACGCCGACATCACGCCGCGCCTCGCCCAGCAGCCCGGCGGCACGGATCGCCTCGGGCGCCACCGCGCCCTGATAGGCGATCACCACCTCGGCATTGGGGCCCGGCTTGCGCAGCCAATAGGCGCCGTCGATGGCGCCCTGGCGGAACGCATCGTCCACCCGCTTGCCCGGCTGCTCGATCGGATTGGTCGAGAGTCTGAGATAGACACTGCCCCCGGTCTCGTCGCGCAGCCAGGTGCGCTCGTCCGGGTCGCCCTCGCCATCGCGTTGCAGATAGTCGAAGGCCCATTCCATGATCACCGCCAGCTCATCGGCAAAGGCGGGTTCGAACGCGGCCAACCCGTCCTGGCTCATCCCGATCAGCGGCGAGCCGATGGATTGATGCGCCCCCCCTTCAGGGGCCAGAGTCACGCCCGAAGGCGTGCCCACCAGCAAAAACCGCGCGTCCTGGTAACAGGCATAGTTCAGCGCATCGAGACCGCGCGCCACAAACGGGTCATAGACCGTGCCGACCGGGATCAGCCGCTTGCCGAACAGCGAATGGCTCAGCCCCGCCGCACCCAACAGCAGCATCAGGTTCATCTCGGCGATGCCCAGCTCGATATGCTGGCCCTTGGGCGTGAATTCCCATTTCGCGGTCGAGGGGATCTTGTGCTCGATAAACGCGTCAGCCTGATCCTTGCGCGCAAACAGCTTGCGCCGGTTCACCCAGGGGCCGAGGTTGGTGGTGCCGGTCACATCGGGCGAGGTGGTGACGATGCGCGCCGCCAGTTCGCTGTCGCCCTTGCTGAGATCGTCCAGCACCTTGCCAAAGGCGGCCTGGGTCGAGATCTCGCGGTCGCTCGCAATCTCGATTCCCGGCACGGCAAGACGCGCATCGGAGAACCGCCGACGTCCCTTGGCAAAAAACGGCACCCGGTCCAGGAACCCACGCAGCGCGGCGGGGTCGGCAACCGTGGCCAGCGGCTCCCATTCCTGCCCCTCGGGCACGCCCATATGAGCCTGCCAGGCGGCAAACTGGGTCTTGTTCATCAGCCCGCCATGATTGTCCTTGTGCCCCGCGATCGGCGTGCCCCAGCCCTTGACCGTATAAGCCAGGAAACAGGTGGGGCGGTCATGGTCGATTGCGGCAAATGTCTCGGCCATGGTGGCAACGCAGTTGCCGCCGAGATTTTCCATCAGCGCGGCCAGCTCGTCATCGCTGCGCCGGTCGAGCAAGGCAGAGACGTCGCCCTGATCGCCCAGATCCTCCATCAACCGTTTGCGCCAGACCGCGCCGCCCATGAAGGTCAGCGCCGAATACTGCTGGTTCGGGCAGGCGTCGATCCAGTCGCGCAGCTTGTCACCGCCCGGTTCGGCAAACGCGGCGCGTTGCAGCGCGCCATACTTGATCCGCACCACGTCCCAGCCAAAGGCGTCGAAAATCTTCTCGATCCGTTCGAACAGACCCTCGCGCACGATCCCGTCCAGCGACTGGCGGTTATAGTCGATGATCCACCAGCAATTGCGCAGATCGTTCTTCCACCCCTCTTGCAGGGTCTCGTAAACATTGCCCTCGTCCAGCTCGGCATCGCCCACCAGCGCCACCATCCGGCCCATGGGCGCGCCCTGCCCCCAGTCCTTGGCGGCGATATAGTCCTGCACCAGCGCGGCAAAGGCGGTAACAGCCACGCCCAGCCCGACCGAACCGGTCGAGAAATCGACGTCATCCACATCCTTGGTGCGGCTGGGATAGGATTGCACCCCGCCATAGCCCCGGAAATTCTCCATCCGCGCGCGATCCAGATTGCCCATCAGGTACTGGATGGCATGGAATACCGGGCTGGCATGGGGTTTCACCGCCACCCGGTCCTCGGGCCTCAGCGCGCTGAAATAGAGCGCGGTCATGATCGACACCATCGAGGCCGAGCTGGCCTGATGCCCGCCGATCTTGATCCCGTCCACCTTGGGGCGGATGTGATTGGCGTGGTGGATCATCCAGTGCGACAGCCACAGGATGCGCTGTTCGATGGTCTTGAGGTGGCTAAGGTCCTGCGGCGTGCTCATCGGCGCTCTCCTTGCAATGCGGGATCAGACCCGTCCGGCGAAGTCTATCATTTCCCTGCCCCGGTGGCGCGGGGTTTCAACGCCGGGTTTGCCCCGCGCATCGGTCCGGACAGAGGGTATTCGAAGGCCGCGCGCCACTCCCCAGAAGCGCGCGGCTGCCGCCGCCCTCAGGCGGCGGCCTGAACCTGGGGCGCGTCCAGCGACTGCGCCAGATCGGCGAGGATATCCTCGACCTCTTCCAGACCGACCGATAGGCGGACCAGCCCGTCGCTGATCCCATGCTCGGCCCGCTCCTCGGGCGTATAGGTGGAATGGGTCATCGAGGCAGGATGCTGGATCAGCGTCTCGGCATCGCCCAGCGACACCGCCCGCGCGATCATGTTCAGACGGTTCATCATCGCCCGGCCCGCGTCCATGCCGCCCTTGAGCTCGAACGCGATCATCGCGCCGGGCTGGGCCATCTGCCGGTTCGCCAGCGCGTGCTGATCAAAAGACGTCAGACCGGGGAAATAGACCTCGCCCACCGCCGGATGCGCGGCCAGCCATTCGGCCACCACCTGCGCCGAGGCGCAATGCCGGTCCATCCGCAGCGCCAGCGTTTTCAGCCCGCGCAGGATCAGCATCGCGTTGAACGGGGCCATGACGGCACCGGTCATGTCCTTCATGCCATAGAGGCGGATCTCGGCGATCTGCTCGGCACCGCCCACCACAAGGCCCGCCACCACATCGCCATGGCCACCCAGATATTTGGTGGCCGAGTGCAGCACGATATCGGCGCCCATCTCGATGGGCCGGGTCAGATAGGGCGTGGCATAGGTATTGTCGACCACGACCGAGGCACCGGCGCCATGCGCGATCTCGCTCACCGCCGCGATATCGACCAGCCGCATGTTCGGGTTGGCGGGCGTTTCGAAATAGACCACGCGGGTCTTGTCGCTGATCGCGGTTTTCAGGTTCTCGGGGTCGGTCAGGTCCACATGGGTGATGGTCACCCCCCATTTCGCCAGCCCGTGCCGCATGTAAGAGAAGGTGCAGCCATAGAGCGTCTTGTCCACGATCACCTCATCCCCCGGCGACAACAGCGTCCACAGAACGGCGGTAATCGCGCCCATCCCCGAGGACAGCGCCAGCCCGGCCTCGGCCCCTTCGAGCGTGGCGATACGCTGTTCCAGCAGGTCGAGCGTCGGGTTCGAGATGCGCGAATAGATATGCCCCTGACGCTCGCCCGCGAACATCTCGCCCCCGGCTTCGGCGGTCTCGAACGCAAAGGTCGAGGTCAGATGCAAGGGCGGCGTCAGCGCGCCCTCGTGATCCAGCGGGTCATAGGCGTGGTGGATGGCGCGGCTGGCAAAGCCCTTGGCATGGGTCATGGCGGGATCTCCTGATCTGGTGTTGCAGACAGGATAGCCAAGCCAAACAGCGATGAGATTGCTATTTATGCCAACTTGATCTTTAATATTGGCAGTTTCTGCCAAGAAAGACGAAAATGGACAGCAAAGATCGCCAGATCATCCGGGCCTTGCAACAGGACGGGCGCATGACCAACCAGGACCTGGCCGAAAAGGTGAGTCTCTCACCCTCGCCCTGCCTGCGCCGCCTGCGCAATCTTGAAAAGAGCGGCGCCATCCGGGGGTTTGCCGTCGATGTGGATCCGGCTGCCTATGGGCTGCCAATCACCGTCTTTGTCCGCATCCGGCTGGAGCGCCATAATCAGGAGGATGTGCAGCGGTTCGAAACCCGCGTGCGCCAGATCGACGAAGTGCTGGAATGCCACATCATGACCGGCGCGATGGATTACCAGTTGCGGGTGGTGGTGTCGGGGCTGGACGCTTACGAACAGTTCATCCGCACCCGCATCCATCCAATTGGCGGCATCGCCTCGATCGACACCAGCTTTGTCTACAGCACGGTGAAGAAAACCGCCGTGTTCCCGCGCCTGGGATAGCCCCCGGCGCCGATCCGACAAAGGTGACACTTCCAATTTGAACCAGGCGATGCAACCCTGATCCCGGGTCAAGGGCGAAAGGCTGCCTGCCCCCTCAAATCGCGAGACAAATCATGGCACACGATGATTTCTATGGATGTCCATGTTGCAGCGGCACCTTCGGCGGGCTGTTTGCGGTCAACCACACGGTGCGAGAGCTTAAGGGTCAGGCCGCGCCCGGCAACGGCTGGTCCTGCAACTGGAGCATCGACTGGGCAAGTCTGGGCCGCAGGGATTTTCTCAAGACCGGCGCCGCCGCCGCAAGCCTTGCGGCGCTGATGCCAAACGACACGCGCGCCCAAACCGAGGTGAGCGAGCCCACCACCCTTTTCACCAATGCCAACGTGCTGACCGTTGACGCCGATTTCTCAACCGCCCAGGCCATCGCCATTCGCGGCAATCGCATTCTGGCCGTGGGGAGCGACGCCGAGGTGCGCGCGGCGACCGGGGACGAGGCCACCGTAGTCGATCTGGGTGGCAAGACCATCCTGCCGGGCTTTATCGACGCGCATGCCCATGCCGTCTCGGGATCGGTGGTCGATGCGATCATGGACTATGTCGGCATGGCCCGCTTCACCACCGTTGACGAGGTGCTGAACCATATCGCGACGCGCGCGGCCCAAACACCCGTCGGCGACTGGCTGGTATTCCGCAACTTCGATCCGGCGGTGCAGGAGGGGGCCGATGCCCTCACCTTTGCCGAGCTCGATCCGATCTCGACCGATCACCCGATCTTCATCCTGAACGCCTCGGGGCACCTTGCATATGCCAACTCCAAGGCGTTCGAGGCCTCGGGCCTGACCAATGACGTTCAGAACCCGCCCGGCGGCGAATTCATGCGCGACGCCGATGGCAACCTGACCGGCACGATCAAAAACAACGTCGCCTTCCTTCAGATTGCAGAAAACTATCCGGCGATGAAACAGGTGAACCCGGTCGAAGGTCTGCTAGGCCTGCTCGAGAAATGGTCGCAACAGGGCCTGACCACGGTGTCTGAACTCAGCCTTGGCGCGCTGGCGCAATCGCCCGCCGATGTCCAGGTCATGGCTGCGGCGGCACAGTCGGGCCGAATGACGGCGCGGCTTCGCGCCTACCCCTTTTACACGCTTGGCACCGAAGCCTGGGACAATGCCAACGTGAAACAGGGCGATGGCAACGCGCTGGCCCGCGTCGCAGGGTACAAACTGGTCGCCGATGGCTCCAATCAGGGGTTCACCGGCCTGCAGCGCGAGCCCTATCTGAATCGCGAGGATCGCGGCCTTGCGTATATGGAGCCGGACGAGCTGACCGCCACCGCTCTCGAGCGCGCGAGCAAGGGCTGGCATCTCGCCATCCATGGCAATGGCGATGCGGCCATCGACAACATTCTGGACACCTGCCAGACACTGGCCGATGCCGGGATCGACATGGCCCGCGTGCGTCCCCGGATCGAGCACTGCTCGATCCTGCATGACGAACAGATTGCGCGCATGAAAGCGCTTGGCGTCTCGGCCAGCTTCCTGATCGGCCATGTCCATTATTGGGGCGTTGCCATGCGCGATCAGGTCTTTGGCCTGGACAAGGCGCAGTTGCTGGACCGCTGTAAAAGCGTCGAAGAGGCGGGCGTGGGCTTTACGCTGCATTCGGATTTCATGCTGACCGACCCGAACCCGCTGCACATGATCGAAATGGCCGTGACCCGCCGCACCTGGAAGGAACCGGACTATGTGCTGGCGCCGCAGGAACGGATCTCGGTGGACTCGGCGATCCGGGCGATGACCTCCGAGGCCGCCTGGCAGCTGTTCTCGGACCACGAGATCGGCAGCCTCGAACCGGGCAAGCTGGCGGATATGGTGATCCTCGATCAGGATCCGCGCGAGGTGGAACCCGACGAGATCAAGACCATCAAGGTGCTCGAAACCTGGATGGACGGGAAACAGGTGCTCGCCGCCTGAGACGCGGCCGGGCAAGCGCCCGGCGGCCTGACGGAACCGCCACGCAAAAGGGCGCGAGGGTTAGCCCCGCGCCCTTGATCTTTTATCGCGTCAAGCTCAGCCGATGATCGCGTTCAGCGTCGCAGACGGCCGCATGATCGCCGCCTTCTTCTCAGCCGAAGGCTTGTAATAGCCGCCGATATCGGCGGATTTGCCCTGGGCCGCGGCCAGTTCGGTCAGGATCGCCTGTTCGCCATCGGCCAGCGCCTTGGCCAGCGGGGCGAATTCGGCGGCCAGAGCGGCATCATCGGATTGCGCCGCCAGTGCCTCGGCCCAGTAGCGGGCGAACCAGTAGTGGCTGTCGCGGTTGTCGGGCTGACCCACCTTGCGGCTGGGGCTGCGGTTGAAATCCAGAATGCCCTGGGTCGCCGCCTCGGCGGCGCGGCCCAGCACCCCGGCCTTGGCATTGCCCCGGCTGTCGGCGAGGAAGTTCAGGCTTTCCCCCAATGCACAGAATTCCCCCATCGAGTCCCAGCGCAGGTGGTTTTCCTCGACCAGCTGCTGCACGTGTTTCGGGGCCGAACCCCCGGCGCCGGTCTCGAACAACCCGCCGCCCTGCATCAACTTGACGATCGACAGCATCTTGGCCGAGGTACCCAATTCCAGGATCGGGAACAGGTCGGTCAGGTAATCGCGCAGCACGTTGCCGGTGATGGCGATGCTGTCCTTGCCCGCTGTGATGGTCTTGAGCGATTGCGCCGTCGCCTCGCGCGGGGCCAGGATCTGGAACTTGTCGGCCACGCCCGCCGCTTCGAGCACCGGTTTGACATAGGCGATCAGCTGCGCATCATGGGCACGGTTGGCGTCCAGCCAGAAGATCGCCTCGGACCCGGTCAGGCGCTGACGATCCATTGCCAGCTGGATCCAGTTCTCGATCGGCGCCTTCTTGACGGTGCAGGCACGCCAGATATCACCCGCCTCGACCGCATGCGAATGCAGCACGTCGCCATTGGCCAGCACGATACGGATGGTGCCATCTGCGGGCGCCTCGAACGTGGTCGGGTGCGACCCGTATTCCTCGGCCTTCTGTGCCATCAGGCCAACGTTGGCCACCGACCCGGCGGTGGTCACGTCCAGCGCGCCGTTGGCCTTGAAGAAGTTGATGGTCTCGTCATAGACGGTCGCATAGCAGCGGTCGGGGATCACGCAATTGGTGTCGCCCTTGGCGCCGGTCTGATCCCAGCCCTTGCCGCCCGCGCGGATCACGGCGGGCATCGAGGCGTCGATGATCACGTCCGAGGGCACATGCAGGTTGGTGATGCCACGGTCCGAGTCGACCATGTACATGGCCGGACGATCCGCCTTGACCGCCTCGATGGCGGCCAGGATCTCGGCGTCGCCTTTCACCCGCTCCAGCAGGTCGCCCAGGCCGGAATTCGGGTTCACACCAAGCGCCGCCATACGGTCGCCGAATTTCTCGAACACCGGCGCCAGCCAGGCCTTGACCGCGTGACCAAAGATGATAGGGTCCGCAACCTTCATCATCGTGGCCTTCATGTGCAGCGAGAACATGGTGCCATCGGCCTTGGTGTCCTCGATGGCATCGGCCAGAAAGGCCCCCAGCGCCTTGACCGACATGAACGTCGCGTCGGCAACGGTGCCTTCGTCCAGCTGCCAGTTCTTTTTCAGCTCGGTCACGCTGCCATCGGCACCGATGAACTCGATCCGCGCCTTGCCCGCCTGCGCGGCGGTGATGGTGGCCGATTTCTCGTTGGCATAGAAATCGTTGCCCGGCATCGAACTGACCTTGGTTTTCGAGGTCGACACCCATTCGCCCATCGAATGCGGGTTCTTCTGCGCATAGCTCTTGACCGCCTTGGCCGAACGACGGTCCGAGTTGCCCTCGCGCAGGACTGGGTTCACCGCCGAGCCCTTGATCGCGTCATAGCGGGCGCGAATCTCCTTTTCCGCATCCGTTGCGGGCGCCTCGGGATAGGACGGGATGTCATAGCCCTGGCCCTGCAATTCCTCGATCGCGGCCACCAGCTGTGGCACCGAGGCCGAGATATTGGGCAGCTTGATCACATTGGCGGTGGGCGTCTTCACCAGCTCGCCCAGGGCGGCCAGATCGTCGGACTGGCGCTGATCTGCGGTCAGGTTCTCGGGGAAGGTCGCGATGATGCGGCCCGCCAGCGAGATATCGGGGGTTCCAACGGTGATACCCGCCGCCGAAACGAACTTGCGGATGATCGGAAGGAACGAGGCGCTGGCCAGCTCCGGCGCTTCGTCTACAATGGTATACAATATGTCGGAGTTCATTTTATCAGCCATATTCTCTTACCTTTTCTAGCCTTTCCTGGGGCGTGCGATCCGAGAGTGTGTTGCCACATGTGTTGCGGCGCGGGGGAATCGGGCCATGGGTCCGACACCGGTTACTCTGATTTGACAGGCTCCCCATACATGGGCGCGCGCCGCGTTTCAATCGAGGGAGACTGCGCATTTTGCCCCAGTCTGCGCAAATCCGCGTGCGTGGGCGACAGTGGCGTCAGATCGGCCCAGATTCACATGCTCAAAGTCATGGCATTTTGCGCATATGTGATGCATCAACTTCTCCGTCGCGCATCGGGTCTCGACAGGCAAGTTTGACCTAGACGTCCTGCACATCGAACCGGAGGACGACTTTGCGGACGAAGCCGACCGCTTGGCGGCGGTTAATAAGGCCGCTGCACGAGCGCCTATTGGCTTGCTCGGAACTGTGAGTGGGTACATGATCGCTGCAAGAAACTCAAACGAGGGTTCCTTTTCAGCAAGTCAACCGATCCCGCACCTGCCAAAGTTTTTTTGCAGTGTCCGATCGCAAGGTTGTCCGACGGTCCGGGTTTACGGGGCTTCAAGGAGGAGTGGATGGCGGATTTTTGCGGCGATCCGGCAAATATCGAGGTGCAGAAACGCCTGCTTTCTCGGCAGGACTGGATATCCAGAACCCCTGCCGTCGCCAATGGCGGGCGCGTTCTGAACATCGTGGCACCCGACGAGTTGGGATGGGATCAGATACGCGATCTCATGGCCGAGGACGAGCTTGCAGGGTTCGTGGCCCAGGATCACGACACGTTCCTTCCGAAAGTGCAGGCGGAATTAGGTGAACACTACAGCTATCCATTCTGGCAGGTCTATCGCGGCTCTGCCGAGCATGTCCGAGCAGCTTGCGAGGCCTTGCTTTTCAAGCTTGATCTGCCGGATGGCTGGCGGATCGACACTCTGACTCACCCCAACGAAGATCAGATTGCAAAGGTGCAGGAGTTGAATCTCGCGACCGGCGTGGCGCCGTATCCGGCATATTACAGCGCAGGCTCGCTCGTTGGATGCGTCACGACGGTTCTATGGTCCGACACCGGTTTAGCCGTGGGTTCGGCATCCGTCGTCGACAAGTTCCATCCTGACGGGCGCCTCGGCGGAACGGTCTTCAAGGGGTCGACCTGCGTGCTGCCGGACTATCGCGGAAAGTCCTTGGGAAAACTCGTGAACGCCCACAACCTGCTGGGCAGTCTTGAGGCCTTCCAGTGGACACATGTGATCTCGCAAGTCCAGCCTAGTAATACAGCTTCACACAGGACGATCGGAACCTGCGGCCTGGCACCCTTGGCCGGATGCGTCACCGTAGGCGCCCTTCCCAACGGTACAGTTTTTACTCGTTGATCATGGCGGCAATGGGCTCTATGCCGACATTCTCCACATCTGCGTGACCCGATCAGCGAATACCCCAACCGGCACATAGGGCAGCGCCCGGCGCTCACCCCCTTCCCCTCCCCTGCCCCGCTGGCTAGATAGGATCTCCAACCTATCTGGGAGAAATTTTCTTGGACCGTATCGCCCGCACCATCGCCGCCGAAATCAATGCCCGCCCCGAACAGGTGGATGCCGCGGTCAAGCTGCTGGACGAAGGCGCCACCGTGCCCTTTGTCGCCCGCTACCGCAAAGAGGCGACCGGGGGGCTGGACGACACCCAATTGCGCACGCTGGCCGACCGGCTGACCTATCTGCGCGAGTTGGAGGCGCGGCGCGAGACGATCCTGGGCTCGATCCGCGATCAGGGCAAGCTGACCGACGAGCTGTCGCTCTCCATCGCGCGAGCCGAGACCAAGGCGCAGCTCGAAGACATCTATCTGCCCTACAAGCCCAAGCGCCGCACCAAGGCGATGATCGCCCGCGAAAACGGGCTGGAAGCGCTGGCCGAGGCCATTCTGGCCGACCGCCGCGCCGAACCCGAGGCGCTGGCCGAGGGCTATCTCTCCGAAGCGGTGCCCACGAGCAAGGACGCGCTGAACGGCGCCCGCGACATCCTCGCCGAGCGCCTGACCGAGGATGCCACCCTGCTGGGCGATCTGCGCGCATTTCTGCACCGCGAGGCGATGCTGAGCGCCAAGGTAATCGAGGGGCAGGAACAGGCGGGCGCCAAGTTCTCCGACTATTTCGCCCATTCCGAGAAATGGGCCACCACGCCGTCGCACCGGGCGTTGGCCATGCTGCGCGCCCAGAAAGAGGGCGTCGTGACGCTGGATATCGCCCCCGATGCCGAGGGCGCGGCGCGGGCCGAAACCATGGTGGCCTCGCGGCTGGAAACCCGTGGCTCCGGCCCCGGTGACGAATGGCTGCGCAAGGTGGCCGGCTGGACCTGGCGGGTGAAACTGTCGCTGTCGATGATGGTCGACCTGATGGGCGATCTGCGCGCCCGCGCGCAGGAAGAGGCGATCCAGGTCTTCGCCCGCAATCTCAAGGACCTACTCTTTGCCGCCCCGGCCGGGGCGCGGCCAACGCTGGGGCTTGATCCCGGCATCCGCACCGGGGTCAAGGCGGCGGTGGTCGATGCCACGGGCAAGCTGGTGGCAACCGACACGCTCTATCCCTTCCAGCCCAAGAACGACCTGCGCGGGGCGCAGGCCAGCATCGCCCGGATGATCGCCCAGCACGGCATCGAACTCATCGCCATCGGCAACGGCACCGCCAGCCGCGAGACCGAACGGATGGTGGCCGACACGCTGAAACTGCTGCCGAAATCGGTGAAAGCGCCCACCAAGGTGGTGGTGAGCGAGGCCGGCGCCTCGGTCTATTCCGCCTCGGAACTGGCGGCGCGCGAATTCCCGGGGCTGGATGTCTCCTTGCGCGGCGCGGTGTCCATCGCCCGGCGGCTTCAGGATCCGCTGGCCGAACTGGTCAAGATCGAACCCAAGAGCATCGGCGTCGGCCAGTATCAGCACGATGTCGACCAGCACCGGCTGGGCCAGATGCTGGAGGCGGTGATCGAGGATGTGGTGAACGCGGTCGGGGTCGACCTCAACACCGCCTCGGCGCCGCTCCTGGCGCATGTCTCGGGCTTGGGGCCGGGCCTGGCCGAGGCCATCGTCGCCCATCGCGACATGAACGGCGCCTTTGCCGTGCGGCGCGACCTGCTCAAGGTGGCCCGCCTTGGCCCCCGCGCGTTCGAGCAATGCGCGGGCTTTCTGCGCATCCGCGACGGCAAGGAGCCGCTCGACGCCAGCGCCGTGCACCCCGAGGCCTATGAGGTCGCCCGCCGCATCGTCGGCGCCTGTGGCCGTGATATCCGCCAGATCATGGGGCATGAGGGCGCTTTGAAAGGCCTGCGGGCGGAGCAGTTCGTGACCGATACATTCGGCCTGCCCACCGTGCGCGACATCCTGGCCGAACTGGAAAAACCCGGCCGTGACCCGCGCCCCAGTTTCGTGACCGCCTCCTTTGCCGACGGGGTCGAGGACATTACCGACCTGCGCCCCGGCATGGTGCTGGAGGGCACGGTGACCAATGTCGCGGCCTTTGGCGCCTTTGTCGATATCGGGGTGCATCAGGACGGGCTGGTGCATGTCAGCCA
This sequence comes from Ruegeria aquimaris, assembly GCF_025751555.1. GTDB lineage: Bacteria > Pseudomonadota > Alphaproteobacteria > Rhodobacterales > Rhodobacteraceae > Ruegeria_B > Ruegeria_B aquimaris. The sequence goes on along the minus strand of NZ_JAOWLB010000007.1, from coordinate 34,938 downwards.
GCTGGCCGACCGTTTCGTCAAGGATCCGCACGAGGTGGTCAAGGCCGGTCAGGTGGTCAAGGTCACGGTGACCGAGGTCGATGTACCCCGCAAGCGGATCGGTCTGACCATGCGCAAGGATGGCGGCGCCTCGGCCCGGCAGGAGAAACCGGCGCGCTCGGGCGGCCCCAAGGACCGGAACCCGCGCGGTCCGATGCAATCAGGACCCAAGGGCGGTGGCAATACCGGCGCGTTGGGGGCGGCGCTTCAGGACGCGCTGCGCAAACGCTAAGGCCCCCACCCCGCCGCCTCGATCCGGATCGACCGGATCGAGGGGTCAATGCGCGAATAGGCGGCCAGCAGCCGCCCGCTCCATTTTGCGGCGATGTAATCGGCCATGAACCGGCTCGGCGCCATCAGCACCGCACGACCGTTGCTGCGCTCGACCTCGCTCAGGTGTTGGAACCAGCTTGACCACAGCTCCGGGTCGCGTCCATGGAGCGCGGCCTGAACCTGCCCCCAGACCGGGTCGTCGCTGGCCTCGGCGCGCGGGGCCGGTACATGAAGGGGCACGACATTGCCCGCTGTTTCGACTTGCGGGGCCTCATCCAATCGCGCCTCGAAATCCGGCCCGATCACGGCCCAGCTGTCCCGCGTGTCCAGCAGCATCTGTTTCAGGTCCAGCTCATAGACACTGACCCGACCCCGCACGCCCGGACGTTTCACCGTGACCCAGCCCAGCGTGCGCAGCCGGGCCATCTCGCGTTTCACGGTACGTTCGTCCACCGACCACAGCCGCGCGATCTCGTCACGGCCCATGGACAGCTCGTTGCGTTGCCAGTTGTAGCGGGTGGTGATCAGCGCCGAAAGCCGCAGGATCAGCCGCTGCCGATGCTTGTCGCCCGCCAGCGCATGCACCGCCAGCGCCGAAAGAATATCGTATTTCAGGGCCGACGCATTGCGCCCGACCGGTTTTGCGATCTGCATCATCCAACTCTCTGCCCGTCTGCCTCGACGATGGGATCTGTCGTCCCGTGTCGTCGGTTCGGCGTCTTCTCAACGCTTTTCCCGATCTTGGGGCAATTAGCGTCCAAAGCTTCGATTCTGTCAAGCGGCTTGGCCCAAGGCCCCCTCCCCTTCCCCTTTTCAAAGAAAGAATTTGGGTGAAGTATTGGTGAGGGGGGACATCCTGTCTGTCCCCGTATTGGCCCCTTTTGTCCCCCTATCAGGGGTATTCCAGCGCCTATGTGACCCCATATCTTGCGGAGCGCTGCCAGAGAGACCTGACCGAATCATGACGCTCTGCTCCCCTTGGCCCCGAATCGGAAGCCCCCTGTTTTCAAGGGCTTTCTTACCCGTGGGTAAGGTCGCATCCTCATGATATTTCCTTTTGCCATAAATGCAAATACAGCGTAAATGGGTAACCACAGATAATTAGCGTCCTGAGAAAAGGAAGCCCGAGGCATGTATACACACGAAGACCTGAGTCACCTGCGCAACCAGTCGCTGAAGCTGCAAGGCTGGATCCGGCAGCAGACCTTCAGCCCCGAGCTGGAAAAGACACTGCGCCGCTTTTCCAGCTGGGAGGTGAGCGAGTTGATCTTCAACGTCAACCAGTCGACCTTTCGCGGCAAGCTGGTCGCCGACCCCACCCTGCCCGGTGGCGAGGTCGAACCCGATGGCCGCCAGCGCTGGTTCAGCCTGGAAGAGGTGAACGAGCTGCGCCGCCGGCTCAAGATCAACCGCAAGTCGCTGATGCCACCGCGCCCGGCGGGCAAGCGTGCGATCCGCGCGGCGGTGGCCAATTTCAAGGGCGGCGCTGGCAAGTCGACCGTCGCCCTGCATCTGGCCCATGCCGCCGCACTGGATGGCTATCGGGTGCTGGTGGTCGATTTCGATCCGCAGGCGACGCTGAGCCATTCCATGGGTTTGACGGATGTGGCCGAGGACTACACCGTTTGGGGCATCATGGCGCGCGACCTGATCCGAGAAACCGAGCGGATGAACAACCGCGCCGCAGCCGCCGAAAGCGGCACCACCCTGCCCCGCCGCCAGTTGCCCGCCTCGATCACCGGCATGGGGCTGGGCGATCTGCGTGTTGGCGATTTCATCAAGCCCAGCTCCTGGTCGACGATCGATGCGATCCCCTCCTGCGCCAACGCCGCCTTTGTCGAATTTGCCAGCGCGCAATACCGGCACCTGAACCCGGAATGGTCCTTCTTCGCCGCTGTGTCGCGCTATCTCGATCAGATCCCCGATGACGCCTATGATCTGATCCTGTTCGATTGCCCGCCCGCCATCGGCTATCAGTCGATGAACGCGGTGTTTGCTGCCGACATGCTCTATATCCCTTCGGGGCCCGGCTATTGGGAATACGACTCGACCACTTCTTTCATCGGGCAATTGGCCGAGGCGCTGGAGGATCTGTCGCACGGGTTCGACGGCGTCTTACCCACGGGTAAGATCGGTCTGCCCAAGACCTTTGCTGAGATCCGCTTTATCCTGACCCGCTACGAGCCGGGCAATGCCCTGCATCAGGCGATGTACGAGGCGTTCCGCAAGGTGTTCGGCCATCACGTTACCGAGCATCCGGTCGAGATGACGCGGGCGGTGGAACAATCCGGCCGCTTCCTCAATTCGGTCTACGAGATGGATTACCGCGAGATGACGCGGGAAACCTGGCGCCGCGCCCGTGGCACCTTCGACAACGCCTATCGCGAGTTCCGCGAGGTGATGTTGTCGGCCTGGTCCAAGCTGGAGGATGACGCATGACCCGCAAGCGCAGAATCTTCGATATCGACATGCCGGCGATGGAGGACATCCCGGTCGGCAAGGTGCCCGACAAGGTGCTGGACAAACACCGGCGCGGCCCGATGGCGACTGCGATCTCGGAAAATGCCGATGCACTGCGCGACCGGCAAGAGACCGAGGATCGCATCCGCGCAGAAAACGACCAGTTGGCGCATGAGCTGGTGCGGCTGAAGAAAGAGGGGCTGATCACCGATCTGGTGCCGCTTGACGCGGTGCATGCCGAGCGGCTGACCCGTGACCGGGCACAAGGGCCGGACCCGGAGCTGGACGAGCTGAAAACCTCGATCCGCGAAATCGGATTGTCGAACCCGATCCGGGTCGAGAAGCGTGCCGATGGCGGGTACGAGCTGGTGCAGGGCATGCGGCGCCTGTCGGCCTATCGCGCGCTCTACGAGGAAACCGGGGACGAGCGCTTTGCCCGCATCCCGGCGGGGATCCTTGCAAATGCGCCGACGGATGATCAATACCGCCGGATGGTGGATGAAAACCTGATCCGCAAGGATATCTCATTCGCCGAAATGGGCGCGCTGGCGCGGGCCTATGCCGAGGACCCGGCCAATGATTGTGCCGATGTGGACAAGGCGGTGTCGGTCCTGTTCAAATCCGCCAGCTACACCAAGCGCAGCTATATCCGTGCCTTTGCCAGCCTGCTGATGATGCTGGGCAAGTCGCTGGAGCACCCCAACGAGATTCCGCGCAATGTGGGCGTTGATCTCAAACGCAAGCTGGATGGCGATCCGGGGCTCGTGGGTGTCGTGAGTTCCGCTTTGCTGGCGCAGCCGGGGCGGAGTCCGGCGGACGAGGTGGCGATCCTGCGCGGGTTTGCCGAGGGGGTAGGGGCGCCGGAACCGCAGGCGCGCACGCCTGCGCCCAGTGGCGACAAGACCCGCCGGGCCAAGACCACCTTTCAGATCAGCCGCCCGAGCGGGATCGCGAAATGCTCGGCCTCGAATGGGCGGATTGACCTGCGCTATGATCTGGATTTCACCCGCATCGACCGGCAAAAGCTGGAACAGGCGGTGGCGAAACTGATCGACAGTCTGCAAGAGGACTGACACCACGCGGTCTTACCCACGGGTAAGACCGCTTTACCCCAGCAGATCGGTTGCGGGGTTTTCGACAATCTCCACATCATCGTAATAGCGCTGCGCCTGTGCCACCGAGCGATGCAGGCTAAGCCGCATCGCCGCCTGGATCGGCGCGCCGTCCAGTGCTGCCTGGGTCAGAAAACCCGAGCGCAAACCGTGAGCGCTGGCAAAGTCCTGAGGCAGTCCGGCAAGGCGCAAGCGATGCTTGACGATCTGATAGATCGCATCCGGGGTCAGGCGACGTTTCAGAAGGCGGTCGGATTTCGACACGGGGCGAAAGAGAGGTCCGTCTTCAATTCGTGAAACTTCGATCCAATGGACAATCGCCTGTGCCGCGCGCCCCTTGAGCACAAGCCGGGGCGTAGCACCGCGCGCGGTTGTCTTTGTCTGAACCAGCGAAACCCAGACGACGCCGTCCTTGGCGAAATCCTTAAGCGAGATATCCTCTGCCATCAGCGTAGCGATCTCGGACCGGCGCCTGCCGCCGCTGGCCCAGCCCAGCATCAGGATGGCCCGGTCCCGGCAGTCGCGCATCGACCCGTGGCAGGTATCCAGCATTTGTTCAAGGATCGGACGGGTGATCGGGTTGCGGGATTTTGGTTTGGTCGGTCGTGCCGCCGCCCGGCGCGCCTTGGCGCGGGCCTGCTTCAGCAAGGGGGCGTCAAACGGGCTGTCGAGGTTCTTCATCCGGTGGAATGCTTGCCAGGATGCGACGCGGCGGTTGAGGGTCGACGGGGCCGGGCAGGACAGAGATCGGCGCAAACCTTGCGCGATCATGACATCGGCGACCGCGCGCGCGTCGTCAGTCGCGTCGGATAGGTCGCGTGAGTGGTCGAGCACGAAGCGAAGCGCGCATTCATCGCGTTCCGGCCAGGCCAGAGGTTCGTTGAACCGGAGGCGTTTCCACGCAGTCAGATAGGCCAGATCACGTTCGTATGCCCGCAGCGTGTTCTCAGGAGTGCCCCGAGCGTAGAGATCGTTGAGCGCATCAAGGTCAACCTTGGAAAGGGCAGGGGGGCTGAACGGGTGGGTTTGCACGGGTTTCATGCGTGGAACAGTGGCATGGATTGGCGAAGATTCATATAGACATGATAAGTGATAGTTATCAAGTATAATTATCCGAATGATAGTTTGTCCTTGTGGTGCGCATTATGACCTAATAATGCGTATAAAATGTTACCACTGCTTTCGATAGAACGGGTTTTGACACACAGGATCATTCACATTTCGGATGAAACCAGGATCGAAACCCGTAGGTCTGATCATCCGTCAAAACGCTGTGCGCCAGGGATGAACTTTGGTTCGCCGGGGCAAGATTCTGCCTCGCTTCAGGCAGATCCTTGCCCGTGAGTTTCACGCCAAACAGAGAATTCCCTGCGGGTTCCGCTCTGCAAACCCTAAGAGATGGCGCTGCGATATCAGCCATGACGCGCAGACATCCATTGGGAGGAACAAATGAAGACACTTGGTGTAAAACTGGCCGCACTGGTTACGGCGGCGACGCTGATGGTCCCCGCAGCGACCCGGGCCGAAGAATTCATCAACATCCTTACGGGCGGAACGTCCGGTGTTTATTATCCGCTGGGTGTTGGCCTGTCCAAGATCTATGCCGACAACATCCCCGGCGCCCGGACCCAGGTTCAGTCGACCAAGGCCTCGGTCGAGAACCTGAACCTGTTGCAGCAAGGCAAGGGCGAGCTGGCGCTGGCGCTTGGCGACTCGGTCAAGCTGGCCTGGGAAGGCGATGCGGACGCCGGGTTCAAGGAACCCCTGTCCAAGCTGCGCGGCATCGCGGCGGTCTATCCGAACTACATCCAGATCGTGGCGTCCAAGGAAAGTGGCATTGCCTCTCTGGACGGGTTGAAGGGCAAGAGCCTGTCGGTGGGCGCCGCAAAATCGGGCACCGAATTGAACGCGCGCAAGATCTTTGAAGCGGCGGGCATGAGCTATGACGATCTGGGAAAGACCGAATATCTGCCGTTTGCGGAGTCCGTCGAGCTGATCAAGAACCGGCAGCTGGACGCCACGCTGCAATCCGCAGGTCTGGGTGTGGCCTCGATCAAGGATCTGTCGACCTCGATCGACATCCAGTTGGTTTCGGTGCCGGAGGCGGTGATCAGCGCGCTTGGCGCGCCCTATATCGCCGCGACCATTCCGGCAGGCACCTATCAGGGGCAGGATGTGGATGTGCCGACTGTCGCGGTGGTGAACTTCCTCGTCACGCATGAGGACGTGTCCGAGGAAACCGCCTATCAAATGACCAAACTGCTGTTCGAGAACCTGGGCGAGCTGGAAGCGGCGCACAAGGCCGCAGCGCAGATCAAGCTGGAAAATGCGCTGACCGGCATGCCGATCCCGCTGCATCCGGGGGCCGAGCGTTTCTACAAGGAAGCGGGCCTGATGTAAGACCTCTGTCCCGGGTGGCCTTGTGCCATCCGGGTCTTTTGGCTTTCCGGGGAGGGGAAAACCACTATGACACAGCCACATCACGACATGCCCAAGGACGCGCCCGATCTGGGGCTGCATGATCCACTGGCCGAAAGCTTTCCAGCGACGGCCGAGGGGCGGGCGCTGTTCTGGATCGCGGTCGTCTTTTCGGTGTTTCAGATTGCGACTGCGGCGCACCTGCTGGATTTTTCAAGCCAGATCGTCCGGGCATTCCATGTCGGGTTCCTGACGCTTCTGGGATTTCCGTTACTGGCGGCGTTGAAGAAAAAGACACTGTCGTTTCGGGCTGTCGCCTGGGCATTGGCACTGACCGGTGTCTTGGTAGCGCTGTATCAATGGTGGGAGTACACGCCCTTGATCCTGCGGGCGGGCGATCCGCTGCCGCGCGATATCGTGTTGGGTGTTGCGGCGCTGATCACCGTATTCGCAGCGGCCTGGCTTCTGATGGGGCCTGCGCTGCCGATCATCGCGGGGGGATTTCTGGCCTATTGTTTTTGGGGTGAATATTTGCCTTCGCCCCTCAATCACAGGGGTTATGATTTCGCCCAGGTGATCGACCACATGGCCTATGGTACCGAAGGGATCTACGGCATCCCGACCTATGTTTCCTCGTCCTATATCTTTCTGTTCATCCTGTTCGGGTCCTTCCTGGAACGCGCGGGCATGATCAAGCTTTTCACCGATGTCTCGCTGGGCCTGGTGGGGCACAAACAGGGCGGCGCGGCCAAGGTGGCGGTGGTGTCCTCGGGACTGATGGGCACGATTTCGGGCTCGGGTGTGGCGAACGTTGTCACCACCGGCCAGTTCACCATTCCGCTGATGAAAAGCTTTGGCTATCGGTCGGCCTTTGCGGGCGGTGTCGAGTCCACCGCCTCGATGGGCGGTCAGTTGATGCCGCCGGTCATGGGCGCGGTTGCCTTCATCATGGCCGAGACGCTGGGTGTAGAATATGTCGAGGTGGTCAAGGCTGCGCTGATCCCGGCGATCCTCTATTTCGCCTCGGCCTTCTGGATGGTGCATCTGGAAGCCGGGCGGCACGGGCTGAAGGGCATGGCCAAGGCTGACCTGCCCTCGCCGATCAAGGCGCTGAAAGAGAACTGGTATCTGATCCTGCCATTGGGCGTGCTGGTCTACCTGTTGTTCTCGGGGTTTACGCCTCTGTTCGCGGGAACCATCGGGCTTGCCATGACAGTGATGCTGATCCTTGGCGGGTCGATTGCACTGGGACTGCCGGGAGGTGTGATCCGCATCCTGTTCTGGATCGGGCTGGGCGCCATTGCCGCCGCGTTCTTTGAGTTCGGTATCCTGCCAGTGGCCGTGGCCATCGTCGCGCTGATCGGGTGGAACGCCGTGTCAAAGGGCGGGCGCGAGACACTGGCGCTGTGCCGTGACAGCCTGGCCGAGGGCGCCAAGACCGCGCTGCCGGTGGGGATCGCCTGTGCCTTGGTGGGGATCATCATCGGCACGATGACCCTGACCGGGGCGGCCAATACCTTTGGCCAGTTCATCGTGCATGTGGGCGACAAGAGCCTGATCCTGTCGCTGATCCTGACGATGATCACCTGCATCGTGCTGGGCATGGGCATCCCGACGATCCCCAACTATATCATCACCTCGTCGATTGCCGGACCGGCGCTGCTGGCCCTTGGGGTTCCATTGATAGTCAGCCACATGTTCGTGTTCTATTTTGGCATCCTTGCCGATCTGACGCCGCCCGTGGCCCTGGCCTGTTTTGCGGCGGCACCGATTGCCAAGGAAAACGGGCTGAAGATCGCGCTGGAGGCGATCAAGGTGGCGGCTGCCGGTTTTGTCATCCCCTTCATGGCCGTCTATACCCCGACCTTGATGTTGCAGGACGGCGGCCCGCTGGCCGAGGCGCTGGGGTTCTGGCCTGCCGTGGCCTATATCGTCGCCAAGACCACCCTTGCCATCGGGTTGTGGGGGGCGGCCGTTATCGGCTGGCTGGGCCGTCCACTGTCCTGGCCGCTGCGCCTTCTGGCCGCCGCCGCCGCCGTTACGCTCATTGCTGCGCTACCACTCACGGACGAAGCGGGTTTTGCCATGGCCGCACTCTTTGCGGGCCTGGTGTGGCGTGCCCGCGTCGCAGGCACGGCATGAGCACCGCCTGCCTCCTGGTCGGCACGGCTGTGCTGGCTCTTGCATCGCAAGGCTTTGACCTGAGCTGGAATCATTCGGTGGAAAAGACCGTGTGGCGCGAGCATTGGGTGATCGAGGGAGGCAGGCTCAGATTGACCGAGGCCGCGGTCAAGGGGTCGGGGGCCGGGATGGACCCCGGCCCTGATGCCGTGCTGGAAAACGGCTGGTGGATCTGGGTCCCGATCTTGCCGCCGGTGCCTCGGCTGAACCTTGCGGCGTCCGGAGCGACCGGGGGTGGATGGACAATCTGTGACGGTTCCGACTGTTACGAGATCGGCCAGTCACCGGGCCTTGCGATCGAGATATCTCCTTGCGGTTGACCGTGGTGCCGGATCGTGACCTTGTCCGCGCAATCCGCTACGCTGCGCAGGAAGGTGGCCTTGCGGGCGAAAGGGTCGGGCATGCAATTGGCGGCAAGGGATAGGCGGAGGATGACACGTCGCGTCTTCGCCCTGATCGGAGCCATCGCCGTTCTGGCGGCTGTCAGTGCGTTTACGGTCGCCTACCGGGCCGGGCTCGCCGCGATGGATGCCGAGCTAGGACAATCCTTGATTCTGACCCGGCGGGCCATAGAGACGGAAATCGAACGATTCAGGGCATTGCCGGATGTTGCGGGCGAGGATGTCCGGATCGGTCGCGCGCTGCGGAGCCCGGGTTCCGAGACTGCGGTTCAAGCGGCGAACCGTTATCTTGAGACGATCAGCCAGCGTGCAGGCGCTACCGATCTCTACCTGCTGGATGCGGCCGGTACTGCGATCGCCGCTTCGAACTGGGCAACCGACAAGAGTTTCGTGGGCAACAACTACGCCTTTCGTCCGTACTTTTCCGACGCGATGGCCAATGACCGGGGCCGGTTCTATGCCATCGGCGTGACAACCGGAAAGCCGGGATACTTCCTGGCGACTCGGGTCGGGAGCGGAGAGACGCTTGGGGTGATGGTGGTCAAGATCGATCTCAAGCCGATGGAAGCGACTTGGCAGAGCGCGGGTGTCGCAACCGCCATCGCGGACCGCGACGGGATCGTATTTCTTTCCGGGGTGCCGGACTGGCTTTACCGACCGTTGTCTGTATTGTCCGAAGATGCGTTGGACCGGCTGAGGCGGCTGCGCACTTATGATGGTGTTGATATCACAGGTGCGGCAAGACTGCTGTCAGATCCGCCATCGGCGGATATCATGCTTTTGCCCGGGGTAGGTGGCGCGGCGCTGCGTGGCACGTCGACCACGATCGAGGCGGATGGCTGGCAGCTGATCTCGGCGAAGCCCTTGGCGCCAGTCATTGTATCTGCGCTGCTCTGGGCGTTTGGTGCGGCATTGGTTGCGACTGCGGCAACAGGGCTTGCCATGATCGTCAACCAGCGGCGCCAGCTGATCCAGTTGCGCTTGCGCCAGGGTGTGCTGCTGGAGGCGCGGGTGGCGGAGCGCACGCGGGAACTGGCGCAGGAGGTCGAAGCCCGGCGCAAGACCGAAGCCGATCTGCGCGCAACACAGGAATCCCTTGTCCATACCGAGAAGATGGCCGCTCTGGGGCGGATGTCGGCAGCCATCGTGCATGAGATGAGTCAGCCGCTGGCGGCATTGGAAGCGACGCTTGCGGCTGCGGAAATGTCCGGCGATGCGGACAAGACAAGGACCCGTATCGGCAGGGCGCGAAACCTGATCCTGCGGATGCAGCGCACCACCAAACATCTCAAGAGTTTCAGCAAGAAGGAGCAGAACCTGCGCACGCTGACCGACCTGAACAAGGTTGCCGAAAACGCGCTGGACCTGGTCGAGCCGCGCTCGAAAGCGACGGCGATTAAGCCGGTGTTTGTGCCGTCGTCTGATGCCGTTCTGGCAATGGCCGGTCCGGTTCGCCTGGAGCAGGTTTGCCTGAACCTCCTGCTTAATGCGCTGGATGCCGTCGAAGGCCGCCAAGGGGCGTGTGTCAGTGTTGAAACCGGGAATGACGGTGTTCAGGTCTGGCTCGCCGTGTCGGACAACGGGCCGGGGATCGCGCCCGATGATCTTGGCCGGGTGACCGAACCGTTTTATTCGACCAAGATCGGGGGCGAGGGTCTGGGCTTGGGCCTGTCGATCAGTCAGGCCATTGTTACAGAATTTGGCGGGCGGCTTGAAATCGTCTCGCAACCCGGCGAGGGCACCAGGGTTACGGTCCTGTTGCCCGCCGCCGCCGCCTTGGGGGAGGCGGCCGAATGACGGAACTTGCGTTTGTTGTCGATGATGACGAGGATCACCGTCTCGCCGCCGCCGATCTGATCGAGGCGGCGGGGTACAGGGTGATGTCCTTTGCCGGTGCGGCAGATGCGATTGCGGCGCTTGCCGAGGCTGATCCGGCGATTGTGATAACCGACCTCAGGATGCCCGGCATGGACGGGCTCGACCTGGTTTCTGCGCTCAAGGAGAGCGGGGGTGACCATCCGGTGATCGTCATCACCGGGCATGGCGACGTGCCGCAGGCCGTGCGCGCGATCCGCCTAGGGGCCGAGGATTTCCTTGAAAAACCATACAACGCCGATCATTTTCTGCTGGTGATCGGGCGTGTGATTGCCGCCCGGGCAACGCGCGCAGAACTGCGCCGTCTAAAGTCGCGCATCGCGAACGAAGAGATTGTCGGAGACAGCCCCGCCATCGCCAATCTTCGTGCAAAGGTCTCGGCGCTTGGCCCGCTGGACGTCAACGTTGTGGTCACCGGAGAGACGGGTACCGGCAAGGAATTGATTGCCCGCAGCCTGCATGCAGGCGGGCCGCGCGGCAAACACGGGTTTGTGGCGCTGAATTGTGCCGCCCTGCCGGAAAGCCTGTTCGAGATCGAGATCTTCGGTTGCGTCGGCGGCGCGTTTCCCGGCGCGGCGGTGGACAAGCCCGGCAAGTTGGAACTGGCCAGCGGCGGTACACTGTTGCTGGATGAGGTGGACATGATGCCGCCTGCCTTGCAGGCCAAGATGCTTCGGGTTCTCGAAGAGAACGCGGTCGAGCGCCTGGGCGAGAACCGGCTGCGCCCGCTCGATCTGCGGGTGATCGCGACGTCCAAGGTGAATCTCAAGTCGACGACCTTTGCAGGCGGGTTCCGGGCCGACCTTTACTATCGGCTTGCCGGTGCCGAGATCGAGACGCTGCCTTTGCGGGATGTCCCCGGCGACATTCCGTTGTTGTTTGCCGCTTTCGCATCCGAGGCGGCGCGCCGTCACAGCAGGGCTTTGCCCGAGATCACCATTGGTTTGCGGGCGCGTCTCATGCGGCGCTCGTGGCCCGGGAACGCCCGCGAATTGCGGGCGGTGGCCGAACGTTTCGTTCTTGGCCTGGGGATTGGCGACGCCGCAGAAGGTGGTGCCGAGGTGAAGCTTGCCGAAACCCTGCCCGAACGTGTCGCCGCCTTTGAGGCGCGCGAGATTCACGCGGCATTGGCACAATGCCGGGGCCATACGGATCGCGCGGCGGACCTGTTGGGCCTGCCGCGCCGGACATTGAACGACAAGATCAAGCGGCTTGGGATCAAGCTGTGACCTCTAGGGCCGGGTCCTAGCGGTCCTCCAGTAGGGCAAACACCCGGTCGCGTTCCGACAGGACCAGCAACAAAGCCAGGTCGCCGGGGTTGACTTGATCCAGGATCATCCGGGCGGCTTCGGTCGGCGAATCCGCGCGTTGGATCTGGGTCTTGGCCAAACCCGCACCGGTGGCTGCCTGTTCGATCAGCGCCGGTATCTCTCCCAGTTGACGGCCTCGCAGATAGTCGGGCAACTCGGCGGCGACGACGATGTCGGGCTGAAAGCCAAGCGCGGTGGTGGTCACATCGCGGATGTCCTGATCCGACCGGTCGCCTGCGTGGCTCAGCATGATGAAGCGGCGTTTGGCGGGGAGGTTGGCCAAAGCCTCGCAAACGGCGGCGATGGAATGCGGGTTATGGGCGAAATCCACAAACACCCGCGCGCCGTTATGGGTGAACTCGTTGCACCGACCGGGGTTGTCGGTGGGATCGGGGCGGAAATTGCGCAGACCCTGTCGAATGGCGGTCACGGGTATGTCCATGGCCCGCGCAAGACAAAGCGCGGCCAGCGCGTTCAGCACGTTGTAGCGGGCCGCCCCGTTCATGGTGATTGGGACGTCAGCCACCGGCAGGATGTCCTGTTCTGCGGTGCCGTCGAAGAGCACCAGCGTTTCGCCGCGCAAATAGGCACAGGGCTGTCCGGCCGCCTTTGCGGCGTGGATTTCAGCGTGCTCGGGGTCGAGCGAGAACCACCAGATGTTCGCCTCGGTGCGTACCGCCTCGGCCCGGACATAGGCGTCGTCGGCGTTGAGGGCCAGAACTCCACCCGGGGCCAGTGCCCGGTGCACGGCGAACTTCGCCTGCGCCAGTTCCGGCACCGTGTTGACGCCATATTGGCCCAGGTGATCGTTGGCGACATTTGTGACCACGGCAGCGCGCGCGGCACGGGTCGGCAGGCCACGCCGCAGGATGCCGCCCCGCGCCACTTCGAGACAGGCAATCTCCAGCCTTGGATCGCGCAGCAGCATGCGGGCGCCACCCGGGCCCGAGTAGTCGCCCCGGTCGAGGATCTCGTCGCCCACCCGGACAAACTCGGTCGAGGTGAGACCGGCGGTCTTGCCCGAGGCACGGGCTATCGCTTCGAGCAGACGGGTCGTGGTCGTCTTGCCATTGGTGCCGGTGACAAAGGCAATGGGGATGTCGTGCAGCGCCGCCCAATCGACCTGATCAGGGGCGGGCAGGGCATCGACAGGCCAGGTCCGGCTGCCGGTGCCGTGACCGATGGAAACGGCTTCGTCGTCGCACAGGAAATCGATCCCATGTTCTTCGGCCGCTCGGATCAGCGCGATCAGAGCCGGGTTCGTCTCGGTCTCCATGACTCCGCTCAGGTCGGAAATCATCCGGTCGAAATCGCCCGGTCGCTCTCCCAGCAATTCGGCGGCACAGAAATGCCAGGCGGTTTGAGCGGCGAAGATCGCCGAATAGAGCTGGTCCATGGGCGCCGAGAGGGCGAGGTTGGCACCCCCGGTGAATACCCGCGTAATCGCCGCCTCGTCCTGCCAGCCGAGCGCGTCGAGCACCCGGCGCGCGTGATGCATCCACAGGCTGGTCACCCGTTCGGGGTCCAGCCTGTCAAAGAACACATCCATCACCGCGCCGGGCCGGTTCCACAACAGTCCCGGACCGGTCAGGCGGCGGGCATCCTCGACCCGGATCAGATCCGAGGTCGCGCTGACAATCGTCAGCGCCGTTTCAAGCTGCTCGATCCGGTCCATGCCGGCCCCTCCGCTCAGTCGGCGTTTTCGCTGATGTCGCGGGCGAGGCGAACGCCGCGTTCGTCCCGGATCAGGGTCTGGTCGGTGTCGAACATGTCCTCGAACGAGGCCACAGGCTGTCGGGTGGCAGAGGATCCCTTCGGTTTCGGCTGATCGCCCGGCGCGTTGAAATAGATGATCTGTTTCCAACAGCGGGTGGTGTCGTCGCCAAATATGACCAGCAGATCACCGGGCGCGGCCATGCCTAGACCGGCATTGACGGCCTCGACCTCGTCGGGGATGACGGTGATTGCCGTATCATCCACCCCGTTCTGCATCAGCGCCTGTCGCAGCATCTGCGGGATCTCGTCATGGCCACGGCCACGGCGTCGATCATCCGCCTTGCAGATGAAATGGTCGAAATGTCCTGCCAGCGCGGCGGCGGCATCGACCACGTCCTGATCGCGACGATCACCCGGCATCGACACAACACACAGCCTGCGGCCCTTGATCTCCATCCGGTCCGCAAGCTCGGCCATGGCACCAAGGGCGGCGGGGTTGTGCCCATAATCCAGGATGACTTTGAACGGATGCTCATCATAGACGTTCATCCGGCCCGGCGCCTGGAAATAGCTGGTGTCAAAGGTGCGCAACCCATGCCGTATATTGTCCAGATCGACCCCGAAGCTATAGGCCATGGCGGCCGCGAACATGGCGTTCTGCACGTTGAACAACGCCTTGCCCTCCAGCGTGGCGGGGATCAGGTGCGACCACAGAACAGGGATATGCAGCCCGTTGTCATAGATCGTCAGCATGTCGCCGTTCATGCCCTTTTCCAGCACGATGGCCTTGCCTCCCGCCTTGATATGCTCTTTCACCAGGCTGTGGTTGGGGCTGGTGGTGACGTAAAAGATCGTGTCCGCATCGGCGTAATCGGCCATTTTCAGGCAATTGATGTCGTCGGCGTTCAGCACGGCTGTGTCGGTCGCGCTTTCGACCACCACGCGTTTCACGACGGCCAGTTCCTCGACCGTGTCGATGCCGCCAAGGCCAAGGTGATCGGCCGAAACGTTGAGACAGGCGGCCACGTTCGAGCGCTGGTATCCCAGCCCCGAGCGGACCAGCCCACCGCGCGCGGTCTCCATCACGGCAAAATCCACCGCCGGGTCACGCAGCACGATCTGCGCCGATTTCGGCCCGGTCATGTCGCCCTTGACGCTGAGCTTGCCATCGACATAGACGCCGTCGGTCGAGGTCATGCCGACAATCTTGCCGCTGGTCTTCATGATATGAGCCAGCATGCGCGATGTCGTCGTCTTGCCGTTGGTGCCGGTGATTGCGGCGATCGGGATGCGGGTCTGCTGCCCGGCGGGGAACAGCATGTCGATCACCCGGCCCGCCACATCGCGCGGCTGGCCTTCGGACGGGGCGACATGCATGCGGAAACCGGGGGCTGCGTTGACCTCGACAATGGCGCCGCCGATATCCTTGTAGGATTTGGTGATGTCGTCGATCAGGAAATCGACGCCGCCGACATCGAGGCCGACCGCCATGATGGCGCGTTCGGCCATGTCGCGGTTGTCGGGATGCACCACGTCGGTCAGGTCGATGGCGGTGCCGCCGGTCGAGAGGTTCGCGGTCGAGCGCAGGTAGAATATCTCGCCTGCGGGCAGCACGGTCGCTTCGGTCACGCCCGCATTGGCCATCAGTCGATTGGCCTGGGTGTCGAGTTCCAGCTTGGTCAGGACCTTTTCATGCCCGATGCCCCGGCGTGGATCCTGGTTCACGATATCGACCAGTTCGGCGATGGTATGGGTCCCGTCGCCGACCACATGGCCGGGCACGCGCTTGGCCACCGCGACCAGCTTGTTGTTGACCACCAGCATGCGGTGATCGAACCCTGTGATAAAGCTTTCAACCAGGATGGCGCGACTCTTGGAATGTTCCTTTGCCTCGGCAAAGCCTGCCTCGACTTCCGCGGGCGTGTTGAGGTTGATCGAGACGCCACGCCCGTGATTTGCGTTCAGTGGCTTGATCACCACCGGATAGCCGATGCGCTCGGCGGCGCGTATCGCCTCGCGTTCGGAATAGACCATACGCTGTTGCGGCACCGGCAGGCCGAGGTCGTTCAGCAGGTTGTGGGTGTCTTCCTTGTCGCACGAGATCTCGACCGCGATATGCTTGGTTTCCGAGGTGATCGTGGCCTGGATGCGTTTCTGGAACTTGCCATGGCCGAACTGCACCAGCGAGCCTTCGTTCAGGCGGATCCAGGGGATGTCGCGCGCCTGCGCGGCCTTGACCAGCGATCCGGTCGAGGGGCCGAACTCCTTGCGCTGCGCCCGCAGTACAAAGCTGCGCAACTCGTCATTCCAGTCGAATTCGGGGTCGAACTCAAAGTCGACCTGATCCTTGAGCGCCTGCGGCAGCAGATGCATGAGCAGGCGGATCGCAAGCTTGCCGGCCTCTAGCCCGACATCGCGCTGACGGTATTCGTAGACCATGTTGTATTGGCCGGGCTCTCCGGTGCCCCGGGTCCGCCCAAAGGTCACGTCAGAACCGGCGACATTCTGCACCTCGATGGCGCAATGTTCCAGAACGTGTCCCAGCCAGGTGCCTTCGTCCTCGCGCAGGCGGCGGATGAAGCCGCCGGGTTCGCGGTACGAACAGCCATGTTCGGCAAGGCCGGGCAGGGCCGCGATCAGATCGTCGATGAATTCGGGTCCGATCCGGGCCGAGGGCCATTCTTCGAGCAGTCCCAAGTCGATGACATGTCGTATGACCGGAAAACTGGCCCAGACGTTCGGGCCGACAAAGACATTGGTCGAGACTACTTTCATATGGCTCCCCGTTATTGTTGTTGAGTCTTCCCCCCCGTGGCGCCGCTGTTGCCGGATCGGTCGGGCAGGGTGCAGAACGCCAGATGCTCGTCAGGTGGAAACGCCTGCCGCGCAGTCAGATCATAACGGCACCCTTCACCCAGAACGTCAAGCCGCAGACCGAGCAAGCTGAGCGCCTGGCCCCGCCGCGCCTCCCACATCGAGGAATGGGTCAGGTGGCTGGCGTCTACAACGGTGACCGTTCCGCTGCCCACCACCTCGAACACGTTGTCGGGCCCGATGAAGGCGGCGGTATCCTCGTCAATCCCCAACCCGATCAGAAACGGGTTGAAAGATGAGGCAGTTAGCAACCGGCCCAGGCGATTGCGCTGGGTGAAATGCTGGTCGATGATCACCGCGTTTGTCAGGCCCATTCCGGGTGCCAGGGTAATGTTTCCCTCGGCCGGGCCTGCGTTGGAACTGCCGCCCGCCACCATGTGTTCGGACATGATCGAGGCACCGGCGGACGTTCCCGCAACGGGCACTCCGGCGGCGTTGCGGCGGCGAATCTTTTGCGCGACCAGCGTGCCGCCCAGAATCGCCGACAGGCGCAGCTGGTTGCCGCCGGTCATGAATATGCCGGTGGCCCGGTCCAGCATTCCTGCGAAATCAGGGTTGTCACAATCAGCCCGGCGCGAGATCGGCAGAAACTCGACCCGGCCCGCACCGAGCTCCGAGAAGATGCGGTTGTAATCCGGGCCGGTCTCTTCGAGCATCGAGGCGGTCGGGATCACCACGATATCGGCATCCGCGCCGCCCGACAGTTCGACAAACCGGCGATGGATCTGCATTTCCTTGACGCGGTCTTCGCCGCCACCGATCGGTATGATGAACCCGCGCGGGGTGCTTTCGTCAACAGGTGCGGGGCACATCTGATCCTACTTTCCGTTGCGGGCGCAGGTGTTTGTGCCGGGGTGCGCCGCCGATCTTGTCCCGGAACCGCATGCCGGTTCCGGACACTCCGGCCGCCTGTGACATGCCATTCCCCCCGACGTTCTGACATGACGCAGGTCCGGACGAAGGTCAAGTTATGGCTGACGCTGCAGGTTCAGACCGTGTGCAGGTAGAGATCGAAGTCGAGCTTGGACACCGTGCGGCTGACGCGCGCGTATTCTGCGGCTTTGACGGCCACAAAGGTCCGGTGCATGTCCTCGCCAAGCGCGTCCTTCAGGAAGGTTGAGTCCCGGGCAGCGTCGATGGCGGTACGCCAGTCACGCGGCATGTGATCGTCTTCGCCTTCGTCATAGCCGTTGCCGATGGTCTCGGGGCCTGGATCAATCCGGTTCTTCAATCCGTGCCGGATGGCGGCAAGCACGGTGGTCGCGATCAGATAGGGGTTGGCATCGACGCCCGAAGGGCGGTGTTCGATCCGGCGCGCGCGAATGTCACCCGCTGGAATACGCAGCGCCACCGAGCGGTTGTTGACACCCCAGTTGGTTGAAATCGGCGCATAGCTCTGGTTGGCAAAGCGCCGCCAGGAATTGGCATGCGGCGCAAAGACCAGCATCGATTCCGCCATCGTGTCACGCATTCCGCCAAGCGCATGCAGGATGGTGTCAGACCACTGACCCTCGCTCTTTTCAGCGAAGACATTGCGCCCTTCGCCGTCTTGTAGCGAAACATGGAAATGCATTCCCGACCCGGCATATTCCTCGACCGGTTTCGCCATGAAACAGGCGGTCACCCCATGGGCGCGGGCCTGGGCGCGCACGATCCGCTTGAGCCGGATCAGGTCATCGGCGGCCTGTAGCACGTCCTCGCGGTAATGCAGCGTCAACTCGTACTGGCCCGGCGCGTATTCCGAAATCAGGGTCTCGGCCTTGATCCCGGCCAGCTCGGCGGCCTTGTAAACGTCCGAGAACAGCGGCAGCATTCCGTGCAGATGGTCGACCGAATAGACCTCGGTCTTGTGCGAACGGCGGCCATCCAGCACGTCGCGGGCGGGCTGCGCCTTGTCGTCGGCATCCAGTTCGTTGGCCAGCAGAAAGAACTCCAGCTCGAACGCGCCTGCGGGTTTCAGCCCTTCGGCGGCGAGCAGATCGATCTGGCGGGTCAGCGCGTGGCGCGGATCGCTGGTCATTGGTGTGCCGTCCAGTTCATAAAGCGACATGAACACCTCGGCCCGGGGCGGGGTGGTGTTGTGCAACCGCTTGAGCGTCCCGGGAATGGGCCAGGCGCGCAGGTCTCCGTCGCCCTGATCCCAGATCAGACCGGTTTCGTGCACATCCTCGCCGCAGATGTCGAGACCCAGGATCGAGATCGGCATGTGGCGACCGGATTTGTAGAGCGAGGCCAACTCGTGTCGGCGGATGATCTTGCCGCGCCCGATACCGTTCGAATCGTGCAACAGAATGTCGACGGCCTCGATATCCGGGTTGGCTTCGAGAAAGGCTTCGGCCTCGGCCAGGGTTGCGCCCGAGGGGCAAGGGGTGGTCATGGTCGTCGTCCTCAGGTCAGAAGTTCGGTCAGGATATCGTCGAAGGCGGCAATTAGCCGGTCGATCTGTTCGTTCGAGGTGGCCGGGCTGACAAGCATCATGTTGTGGAAAGGTGCGATCAGACAGCCCCGGTTCAAAAGAGCGGTATGGAGCGCCGCCTCAAGCTCCGGTTTGTGGGCGGTCGCGGCCTCGGTGCCGTTTTTCAGCGGGCCCGGGGCGCAGATGAACTCCACCCGCGCGCCGACACGCACAACGTGCCAGGGTACGCCATGGCGGGCGATACTCTCGGACAGCCCGGTGGCGAGGCGCTCGGCTCCGGCCTCCATATGGGCATAGTTGCCGGCGGTCATGACCTGCGACAGGTTGGCGGCGAGACAGGCAAACTGCATCGGATTTGCGGACAGGGTGGTGCCCATGCCGGAATGGCCCCCCGGACGCGCATCGTCATAGATGCGCCAGGCCTCGGCCACGGCGGGGCGCAGACCCCAGACCGCGGTGGGCATGCCGCCCGCAACACATTTGCCGACGACAAAGACGTCAGGGTCGAGCCCGTAGACGCCGGTGTATCCGCCCAGACCCGATGACAGCGTATGCGTCTCGTCAATCATCAAGAGCGCGCCATACTGCGTGGCCAGCGCACGCAGGCCGTCCAGAAAGCCGGGTTCGGGCAACACCATGCAGCTGTTTGTCATAACCGGTTCGGTGAGGATGGCAGCGACATCCCCGGCCCGCAGTGCGGTTTCGACCGAGTTCAGGTCATTGAATTCGCAGGCGACCGCCAGCGTGGCAAGGTCGGTGACTTGTCCGGCCAGACCCGGGCGGGTCCGGGTCTGGCCCAGATGCAGTTCCACCATCGAGTCGTCGACAGCACCGTGATAGCAGCCGTGGAACACGATCACCTTGGCTTTGCCCGTTACCGCGCGGGCGACCCGCAGGGCAAAGCGGTTGGCGTCGGATGCGGTGGTGGCGATCTGCCAGCGGAAATCGCCAAACTTTTCGCTCAGCAGCGATGCGGCCTCCAGTGCGGCCTCGGTCGGCAGCATGTAGGTCAGGCCGATGTCGGCCTGGGTCCGGATCGCCCGCGCCACCGGCTCGGGTGAATGGCCGAACATCGACCCGGTATCGCCCAGACAGAAATCGTTGATCACATGCCCGTCGATATCGGTCAGCCGGGCGCCGCGCGCTTCGGCCACCAGCATGGGAAATGGCATCGGCCAGTCGCGCATCCAGTGCATTGGGACCCCGTCCAGGAACTGGTCTGCGCCAGCGTCCAATGCAGCGCGCGTCCTGGGCCGAGCAGACGCAAAGCGTTCCGCCTCGCGGCGGGCGAGGGTGTCGAAGCGGTCGCGGCGGATACCGGCGATGGTGGCTTGGGACTCTACCATGGGGGACTCCGAATGGATTCCCATGGTAGATGCCGCTTTTTGATCAAATTGGCAACGGGCTTGTTTTGGCCCGGGTGTCAGGCGTCGATGTTATCGACAACCTTGGCGAATTTCTGAAAGAAGCAGGCGGCCGGTTTCTTTGCCGTGCCCTGGATCAACCGGCTGCCCAGTTGCGCCAGCTTTCCGGTGATTTCGGCCTTGGCTGATAGGTCAGGACGGTTTTCCATCTGTTTCGACGAGGGTAGCATACGCGCCGCCCTTGGCATGGCAAGGGCCGCCGCCGCTGCCTTGCCGGTCAGCAACAATGGATCCGGTGCGCCTGAGGTTTCGAGATTCACGGCCCCGCCGAACCTTGCCTTGACCGGGCCGATCTTGAGCACGACCTTGGCTTCCAATTCGGTTTCCGGATTTTTGATCAACTCCTTACAGCGAGCCATCAAGGAGGGGTTCATCGAATCCTTTGGCGAACTCCATCAACTTTATGGTTTCCCGTTCCACTGGGCCCCATCGAGCCGGATTTCCGGGCGTGTCACTTAGTTGTTTACTCCCGGCATCTTGTGGATCGGATTTAGGATGGTGAACCGCTCCGGTAAATCCGGGGCGGTTCAGAGAGCTGCCGGGTAACAGGGCGTGGCGCTGCCGCGCCGAACTTGTCTCATAAGGTTTCCTTTCGTTCCACGGAAAGGATCTCACCGTCAAACCGCGGGATCAGACAGCTAGATCCGTGCACTCGGCAAAATCCCAGACAGTCGGCCCAACGAGATAAGGATTTCGTTTTGTCACACGCACGTCTGTCATTGCGACCGCCCCCGCTCATTCAGGTTCAACCAGTACCTTGTATGGCGTCTTTCACCGGTTCGGCTGAGCGCACCTTTTTCGACCAGGTCCTGAAGATCGCGGGTTGCGGTTGCGCGTGAGGTTCCGGTGATCTTGATGTAGTTGTCGGCGCTGAGGCCGCCTTTGAAACCGCCAGGGCCTTCCCGAAACATTCGAGCGATGGCCTTGGCCTGGCGTTCGTTCAAGTGGTCTCTGTGACGATCGTAGAAGTGTGCCTTGCTGATGAAGAAGCCGACACGGTCGAGTGTGACCTGTTGGGCCTTCAAGACAGTTTCCGCGAACCAGACGAGCCAATCGGTCACCTGAAGCGTTTTTTGATGCTGCTCGAGTTGGTCGTAGTAAGCCTTGCGCTCCTTCTCGATGGTGCAGGCGAGCGAGATGAGGGTCGGCTGGCCAATGTTCTGCGCCAGCGACTTTTCAGCGAGGGCGCGGCCCAAGCGGCCGTTGCCGTCTTCGAATGGGTGGATACTCTCGAAATAGAGGTGGCTTAGCCCTGCGCGCGTCAGCGCTGGAAGCGGCTCTGCTCCCCCCGGCCCGGTCTTGTTGAACCAATCCGCGTATCGCTCCATCTCGGGCATGACCCGCTCCGAGGGCGGCGCTTCGAAATGGATCGTGGGCCGGTCAAGGCGGCCGGAAACGATTTGCATCGCTTCGGCGTGGTGTCGGTAGGCCCCGATGGTTTCCAACCGGCGGTCATGGGACAGGAGCATCCGATGCCAGCGGTACAGTGTCTCATGGATCAGCGGCTCTGCAAAACTGGAATAGACGTCGACCATCATTTCCGCGACGCCCTGTTCGCGCGGTTTGGCAGGGTAGCTGTCCGGATCGAGGCCCAGATGGCGGCGCAGCGAAGATTGCACACTGAGCCGATCGAGGATTTCACCCTCGATGGCGCTCGTCTGCATCGCTTCCTCGCTGAGCAGTTCGATGCGGAGTTGCTCGCGTTCCGGCTGGCTGACATGATGGACCGCGCCGAGGATTTCTCCGGACGACAGCAGGAACGTCTGCTCAAACGGCTCCAGAGCAGAGGCGTCATACCGGAAACCCGGCCAATCGGGCAGCGTCCAATTCCAGGGCATGAGTTATAGACATCCTTTCTATAACTCATATTTAGATCATTTCTGAGGCATAGAAGTCAACTCTATCGCTCAGAGTGTCTGCTTGGCGGGTAACCTGCCTTGGCCGAAAAGGGTGCGGCGGCTAGTCGCCTTCGAGATTCAACGGGTTTCGGCGCTCTTGCGCGGATGTCTGCACATCAAGGGACTCCCGCACCTTCTCGCGCTTCATGGGTTCATAGCGAACCCCTTTCACGGCACCATCGAACCAGGCGGGTTGAAGGTCCTCTTTGTCCCACTCGTAGAGGAACCCGACCAGATCGCGGGTTGCATTGGAGAGGATCGCATTCATTGTCAGCCGACCAGTTTGTGGCCTCGTACTTCGTAGGGGCCCAGCATGGCCACGAAATGCATCGACCAGATGCCACCGCCCCAGGCGATTGCGGCCATTGCGGATCGGCGGACCTGATCCTAATCTCTGCCGCGACTAGCCAGCAGGATGACAGATGACAACCGATGCCCATGCCCCCGGCAAGACAACCCATGACGCCGAGGAAGACGCCCGCAACCGCGATATCCTGATCTATGTCGACGGCGAACTGGTCCACAAGGACGAGGCCAAGGTTTCAGTCTATGACAGCGGTTTCATGCTGGGCGACGGCATGTGGGAGGGCATGCGGCTCTATGATGGGGAATGGGCCTTTTTCGACGAACACATGGACAGGCTGTTCAACTCGTGCAAGGCGGTATCGCTGGATATCGGCAAGACACCCGAGGAAATTCGCGGGATTCTTGACCGGACGGCAGCGGCCAATGGCATGACCAGCGACGCCCATTGCCGCCTGATGATCACGCGTGGACGCAAGGCCAAACCGTTCCAGCATCCCGGCCTGTCGAAATGGGGCCCTACCATCGTTGCGATCATCGAACACTCGCGCCCGTCCGAGGATGTGCAGCGGCGCGGGGTCCGGCTTGCCTCGGTGCCGCAAGTACGCGGCTTGCCGCACAGTCAGGACCCCAAGTTCAACAGCCATTCCAAGCTGAACTGTGTGATCGCCTGCTTGCAGGCCGAGCAGGCGGGCGCGGACGAGGCGCTGATGCTGGATCCGCATGGGTTCGTGAACACGACCAATGCCTGCAACTTCTTCATTGTGCGGCGGGGTGAGGTCTGGACCTCGACCGGGGATTACTGCATGAACGGGGTGACTCGGCAAAAGGTGATCGACCTCTGCCGTGACAATGGTATCCCGGTGTTCGAGAAGAACTTCTCCCTCTACGAGGCCTATGGCGCCGACGAGGCGTTTCTGACCGGCACTTTCGGCGCCCAGACCCCGGTGGCCTCGATTGACGGCAAGCCCATCGGTACCGGCAGGGCCGGGCCGGTGATGATGCGCATCCGCTCGCTTTACAAGGAGCTGGTGGCGCGGAACCGGGCCGAACAACAGGCCCGGCGCGGGTGACAATCGGTATCCGGTCCGGGCGCGCCGCGTTATACTGACCTTATGAGACCGCAACCCGATACGTCTTTGCCTGACATCGACCCCGAAGGGCCGTTTGACAGCGACCCCGTCGCCGAAGAGGATCTGTGGTTTCTGCCCGGTCCCGAGGATGACGACGCGCAGGACCCGCTGATTCCAGCCCCGCGCGCACGGCCACGGCTGCTGTTCGATCCGGCTGATTGGCGGTCAGCACAGGCCGGATACTCCAACGAACTGGCGGATCTCGCGTTTCAGTTCGGCGCGCTGGAAGAGCGGTTGCGCGCCGGGCCTGCGGAATGGACCCACAGGCTGGCCTTGCTCGAGGTCGCCGATCTCGGCTGGTGGGCGGGTGACCGGATCAGCCCCGAACGGCTGGCGCTCTGGACCGGATTGCGTCTGAGCGCGACAGCCGATGACACCCAGGCATTGGCACGTGCCGGATGGGCGGTGCGCAGGTTGAGCGGCGGCCCCGCGCCCGATGCGGGCGGCTGGTTGGGCGGTCTGTCAGACTTTCTGGGCCGGAACGCTGTCGACGGCGAAGCCATTCCCGACACCATCGCCGATCTGGCCGAGGTGATGGAGGGCGCGGCCACCCTGCATCCGGCAACGCGGGCCGCGATGATGTTCCACAGCTGGATGGCGCTTGGTCAAGGCCGGTCGACAGCGGTCGAGGCCGTGGTTCTGGCCGCGCGCCACGGGGCCAGCATGGGGCGCGGCGCGGCCCTGTTCCTGCCATTGGCGCTGTCGGGGCCTGGCGCCTTGCGCGGCATTGGCGACCCGGAGCAGAAACTGGGCGCCTGGCTGCGCGGCTCGGCGCAAGCGGTTGTCGCGGCGCTTTTGCATCTGGAGCGGATCGCGGCCTGGCGTGCCCGGGCTGAAACCGCGACGGCTGATTTGAGCGGACGGACACCTCCGGCCCTGATCTCGGTCATGGCGGCCTGGCCGATGGTGACCGCGCCGCTGGCCGAAGCGAAGTCGGGCGCGTCGCGCGCCGCCGTGCAACGCAATCTCGATCTGTTCACCCGCCGGGGGCTGATCCGCGAGATGACCGGGCAGGACCGTTACCGGGTCTGGACAGCGGCGATCTGATCCCCGTTGCGCAACACGCGCGGGGGGTGGCCGAATTCCGCACGGAACGCCCGTGTCATGGCGCTGGCGTTCTCATAACCGCAGCGTGCGGCGATTTCGGACACCGGTTGATCGGACTCGGTGACCAGCTTGCGCGCAAGGTTCAACCGCAGCCTGCGATAGACGGCTTGCGGGGTCGCCTTGAGTTCGGCCATCATCCGGGCTTCAAGCGTCTTTTGGGTGCAGCCGGCCTGGCGCGCGATCTGTGCGATGGACAACGGCCGTTCCAGATTGTCCTGCATGGCCATCACTGCCTTGTTGACCGACCGGCGGCCGATCCCGGCAGGCGCTCCATGTGACCTGGCCGAATCCCGGGTCATGAACAGCTGGGCAACCTCCAACGACAGCAACTGCCCGTGATCCTGCCCGATCAGATGCATCACAAGGTCAAAGGCCGCCATCGCGCCCGAACAGGTGATCCGGGGCCCGTCGATGACAAACCTTTCGCGCAGCGTCTGAACCTGCGGAAAGGTCTCCGCAAAGCTCGAAAGCTCTTCCCAATGGATCGTGGCGCGGTGACCGTCCAACAGCCCTGCGCGCGCCAGCAGCCAGCTGCCAGTGTCGAGCCCCGCCAGAACCGAATAGCGCTTCGCGGCAGAGGTCAGGGCACGCAGCGTGCGCCAGCCTTCATGCCCGCGAAAGCCATAGGATGGCATGACCACCAACATGGACCCATGCCCGTGGTCCAGACGTTCGTGTGGCGAAACCTGCATGCCGGAGGAGCTGTGTACCGGCGCGCCGTCGAGGGTCAGAAAGCGCCAGGCATAAAGCGGGCGTCGAGACAAAGTGTTGGCCGCCCGCAGCGGCTCGACCGTGTTGGCCAGGCAATGGTTGGAAAACGCGTCGAACAGAAGAAAGTCGATGGTCTGGGTTTGTTGCAGAATTTTGGGTGAACTTTGCATGATCAGCATCTAAGTTGGCACGACACTATCTCGCAAGCCCGGATTTCCTGTACCCGAATTCGCATGAGGGAGCGTGCGCCATGTATTTTGGCCTGACCGAAGAACAGGAGATGATCGTCTCCACTGTCCGCAGTTTTGTGGAGAACGAGATCTATCCCCACGAAGCCGAAGTGGAGCGCACCGGGCAGGTGCCCCATGAACTTGGCGAAGAGATCAAGCGCAAGGTGATTGACCTGGGCTTTTACGCCTGCAACTTCCCCGAAGAGGTCGGCGGGGCGGGCCTCAGCCATCTTGATTTTACCCTGGTCGAGCGCGAGCTGGGGCGTGGCTCGATGGCGCTGACGCATTTCTTTGGCAGGCCGCAGAACATCCTGATGGCCTGCAATCCCGAGCAGCGCGAACGTTATCTGCTGCCCGCCGTGCGCGGTGAACGGATGGACGCGCTGGCGATGACCGAACCCGATGCGGGCTCGGATGTGCGCGGCATGAAATGCCAGGCGGTGCGCAAGGGCGGCGACTGGGTGGTGAACGGCACGAAACACTTCATCTCGGGTGCCGAACACGCGGATTTCTTCATCGTCTTCGTCGCCACCGGCGTGGACGAGACCCCGAAAGGACCCAAGAAACGGATCACCGCCTTTCTTGTTGATCGAGGCACGCCGGGCTTCACGGTGCGCAACGGCTACAACTCGGTCAGCCACAAGGGTTACAAGAACTGCATCCTCAGCTTTGACGACTGTCGTCTGTCGGACGCACAGGTACTGGGCGAGGTGGACGGCGGTTTTGCGGTGATGAACGAATGGCTCTATGCCACACGGCTGACGGTTGCGGCCTTCTGCGTCGGTCGCGCACGTCGCTGTTTTGACTATGCACTGAACTACGCCGCCGAGCGCAAGCAGTTTGGACAGGAGATCGGCAAGTTCCAGGGCGTGGGCTTCCAGATCGCCGACATGATCACAGAGATCGACGCCGCCGACTGGCTGACCCTTGCGGGGGCCTGGCGGTTGGATCAGGGACTGCCAGCCAACCGCGAGATCGCCAGCGCCAAGGTCTATGCCAGCGAGATGCTGGCGCGGGTCACCGACACCACGTTGCAGATATTCGGCGGTATGGGGTTGATGGACGATTTCCCCATCGAACGGTTCTGGCGCGATGCACGGGTCGAGCGGATCTGGGACGGGACCAGCGAAATCCAGCGCCACATCATCAGCCGAGACCTGCTGCGCCCGTTGGGGGCGTGATGCCTCCGGCGGGAGTATTTTCAGCAAAGTGAAAGGGCAGGGGACTGTCATGACCAAAGGTTTGGCGCGGTTGTTCCAGCCGCGGTCGATCGCGGTAATCGGCGGCGGCGCGTGGTGCCGTCAAGTGATCGTGCAATGTCGGCGCATGGGCTATGACGGCGCCATCTGGCCGGTGCATCCCAAAGCCGATGCGGTTGAGGGGTATCCGGCCTTTGCCCGGCTGGAGGATCTGCCGGCCGCGCCCGATGCGGCTTTTGTCGGTATCAACCGCCATGCCACGGTCGAGGCGGTATCGTTGCTCTCGGCCATGGGGGCGGGCGGTGCGGTCTGTTTCGCCAGCGGATTTTCCGAGGCTTTGGCCGAGGACGAGACCGGCGGCGATCTGCAAACCGCGCTGGTGGCGGCGGCGGGCGGCATGCCGATCCTGGGGCCAAATTGTTATGGGTTTGTCAATGCGCTCGATGGCGCACTGTTGTGGCCGGACCAGCACGGGTGCAGCAGGGTTGAGCGCGGTGTGGCGATCCTGACGCAAAGTTCGAACATCGCGATCAACCTGACCATGCAGCAGCGCGGCCTGCCCATCGCCTATGTGGTGACCTGCGGGAACATGGCGCAAACCAGCCAGGCGCAGATTGCCGCCGGTTTGCTGGATGATCCGCGTGTCACCGCGATTGGCCTGCATATTGAAGGGTTCGGTAACCTGCGCGATTGGGAGGCGCTGGCGGCCAAGGCGCACCGCAAGGGCGTGCCGCTGGTCGCGCTCAAGGTTGGTGCCTCGGAACAGGCGCAACAGGCGACGATTTCGCACACCGCCTCGCTGGCCGGCAGTGACGCGGGCGCGCAGGCACTGCTGGACCGGCTTGGCATTCCCCGGCTTGGGGCCTTGCCCGACCTGCTGGAGACGTTGAAACTCCTGCATTGCTACGGGCCTCTGTCTGGGTCCGACATTGCCTCGATCAGCTGTTCGGGTGGCGAGGCGAGCCTGATTGCCGATATGTCGGTTGGCATGGGCTTGCGTTTTCCCAAGCTGACGGCGCGGCAGAGCCAGATGTTGCGGACCGCGCTGGGGCCGATGGTGGCGCTGAACAACCCTTTGGATTACAACACCTATATCTGGCGCGACACCGATGCCATGGCTGCCGCCTGGGCGGGGATGACCGGGGACGGGATTGCGCTGACCTTCTCGATCGTTGATTACCCGGTCACCGATCCGACCGACTGGACCTGCGCGACAGGCGCGGCGTTGAAGGTGCGCGCCAAGACAGGCGCACCCTTTGCGGTGGTGGCGACCCTGCCGGAACTGATGCCCGCTGACATCGCGGCCGAGTTGATGGCAGGCGGCGTTGTCCCCTTCATGGGTCTGCGCGAGGCCTTGGCGGCGGCTGAGGCGGCAGCCGCGATTCGGGCACCACATCTCGTGCCACTTTGCTTGCCCGGGCATGGCGAAGCCGCGCGTACTCTTGGCGAAGCCGAAGCCAAGGGGGCATTGTCGGCGCATGGGTTGGTGGTGCCCCGCAGCTTCAGGGCCAGTGGGTCGAGGGAAATCGACCAGATGCTTGCGGGCCTGCCAAGCCCCTTCGCCGTCAAGGGCACCGGTCTTGCGCACAAGTCTGAACATGGGGCCGTGCGATTGGGTGTGGCCGCAGCGGATGTGGCCCGCGTCGCCGCCGAGATCGGCACGCCGGAGGTACTGATCGAGGAGATGGTGAGCGACGCTGTGGCCGAGCTGCTGATCGGGGTCATCCGCGACCCGGCGCATGGGTTCGTGTTGACACTGGGCGCGGGTGGGGTGCTCACCGAGTTGATGCAGGATACCGTGTCGCAGTTGGTACCCGCAGTGCCCGAGGATATTCGCGCGGCACTCGGTCGGTTGCGCATCGCGCCGCTCTTGGCGGGTTATCGCGGCAAGCCGGGGGCTGACATAGATGCCGTTCTGGAAGCTGTCGCGGCGGTGCAGGACTATGTTCTTGCCCATACCGATACGCTGGGCGAGGTTGAGATCAACCCGCTGCTCGCCACACCGGACCGGGCGGTGGCGGTCGATGCACTGATCCGGCAGGGGTGAGCTATGCGGAAACTGGCAGCGGTTTTCTTCGAAGGCTTTGAGATGCTCGACTATTTCGGACCGCTGGAGATGTTCGCCATGTTTCCCGACCAGATCGAGATCCTGGCGGTAGCTGAGCTTGCCGCGCCGGTGCGCGCCTCGGGCGGTCCAGCCGTGATGCCGGACCGGGTGTTCGCTGATGGCGTGGATTATGACCTGCTGCTGGTGCCCGGAGGGCGCGGCACCCGGCGCGAGGTGGACAATGCCGCCTTGATCGACTGGTTGCGCGCCGCCTCGGAAAAGGCCGAACTGGTCACCAGCGTCTGCACTGGTGCCGCGCTGCTGGCGCGCGCGGGTCTGCTGGACGGGCGGGCGGCGACCACCAACAAGCTGGCCTTTGACTGGGTCGCGTCCCAGTCGGACAAGGTGGACTGGCGCGCTTCGGCGCGCTGGGTGGCCGATGGCCGGTTTCTGACATCGTCGGGCGTGTCGGCGGGGATAGACATGAGCCTTGATGTGCTGGCGCGCCTCTTGGGACCCGAGGCGGCGGAAAAGGCCGCCAATTGGGCCGAATATGTCGCCAACCGTGACCCCGAGAACGACCCTTTTGCAAGATTGGACAGGATGTGATGAGCGATACCCCCGTGAAAACCCGCCGCGACGGCGCCATTTTTGAGGTCACGCTGGACCGGCCGAAAGCCAATGCGATCGACCTGGCCACCAGCCGGATCATGGGCGAGGTGTTCCGCGAGTTCCGCGACGACCCCGATCTGCGGGTGGCGATCATCACCGGGGGCGGAGAGAAATTCTTCTGCCCTGGCTGGGACTTAAAGGCTGCTGCCGATGGCGACGCGGTGGATGGTGATTACGGTGTCGGCGGTTTTGGCGGCTTGCAGGAACTGCGCGATATGAACAAGCCGGTGATCGCTGCGGTGAACGGCATCGCCTGTGGTGGCGGGTTGGAGCTGGCGCTGTCGGCGGATATGATTTTGGCGGCGGATCATGCGACGTTTGCACTGCCGGAAATCCGCTCGGGCACGGTGGCGGATGCGGCCAGCGTCAAGCTGCCCAAGCGTATCCCTTACCATATCGCGATGGAGCTTTTGCTGACCGGGCGCTGGTTCGATGCCGAGGAGGCGCATCGCTGGGGGCTGGTGAACGAGATTGTACCATCCGCGCAACTCCTTGATCGGGCTTGGGAATTGGCGCGGCTGCTCGCCAGTGGCCCGCCGCTGGTCTATGCCGCGATCAAGGAAATCGTGCGCGAGGCAGAGGACGCCAAGTTCCAGGACACGATGAACAGGATCACCAAAAGGCAGCTGCGCACGGTGGATGTTCTCTATTCGTCCGAGGACCAGCTGGAAGGCGCCCGCGCCTTCGCCGAGAAACGCGACCCGGTCTGGAAGGGGCGCTGAGACCCCGAATTGACCGTTTTGTACCGCCCGAAACACCCCCATTGACCGTTTTGTACAGGCGGTCAGGGGGGTGTATGGCCGTTGGGTTGGGGCCATGAATGGGCGCCAACCTTGACGGCTGCTTCTACCGACTGCGAACCGTCGGCAAGATTGGGTTAGCGAGCAAGCTGCGGGACGAAACGGGCGTTGGTTGAAGATGGGCATCCGCCGCTTGCGGCCCAAAGCGGAACTTCGTCCGCGAGGCGAGTGCCGCGTTGCAGCTTCGCCAGATCGGTCATTCGCTGCACCTGCACGACCTGGGTGGTGGTCAATGTCGCAAGAGCGGGTTAATCGCCCGACGGATTGCCCTTGGTTTTTGCCGCAATGCTACCGAAAGCGGCCCTCCGCTGGTTTTGTGGCGGCTTTTGTATCAAGTCCGGTTGGGTTGGCCGTTGGCTAATGCATCGGAAGCCACGCCGCGCACCTGGACACATGGGTAAGGGCCCGAAAGGAGGCGCGAGGGCGCAGCTGTTACTCCTTGACTTACGTCAACGTGGGATCGTGCTGCGCAGATTAGGCTTATCGATGAAAAGACTCCTGGTGGGCTGCCCAATGCGCGTGCTGCTCGCGGGCGTTTGAGAGAAGCAGCCGCTCCTGTAGAAAGGCATGCATCAGATGAACATCAAGAGCCAGATCTTCTCCGCGGTCCTTTCGGCAATTCTCGTGGCTGCAGGTGTTGTCGCAGGCGGGTCCGCGAGAGCGCGAGGTGCCGAGGAACTCGCCAAGGAGCTCGCGAACCCGATCGCGAACCTGGTCAGCGTTCCACTGCAGTTCAATTATGACCGTCTGAATGGCAATACCGAAAGGTTTCTCCTAAACGTCCAGCCGGTCATTCCTTTCGATCTTGGCGGCAACTGGAACCTGATCACCCGCACGATCGTGCCTGTTCAATCCCTCGACGGCCCCGGCATCGACCGGCAGGGTCTTGGCGATGTGGTCCAGAGTTTCTTCTTCTCGCCGAAAGCACCAACTGCCGGGGGCTGGATTTGGGGCGCGGGGCCGGTCTTCCTGTACCCGACCGGTCGGGACGGGCTTTCGGCCGACAGCTTCGCCGCAGGGCCGACCGCCGTTGCGCTGCGCCAGCAAGGGCCATGGACCTATGGCGGACTCGCGAACCACCTCTGGTCCTTGGACGATAATCCTGGCACCAAGATCAACGCGACATTCCTGCAGCCGTTTGTCTCCTATACAACGCCGGCGGGTACAAGTTTCACGCTCCAGTCAGAGTCGACATACGACTGGGAAACCGATGCTTGGTCTGTGCCAATCGCTGGAGTCGTTTCGCAGGTCGTTATGATCGGTAATCGGCCAATCTCAATCGGAGGCGGCATTCGTTATTGGGCCGAAGCGCCCACGGGCGGTCCGGAAGGCTGGGGCGCTCGCTTTTTTGTTTCCTTTCTCTTCCCCAAATAGCGTGGAGTTGATCGTGCTTGGCGCTCACGTCTATGATCGAGAGATCGTGCGACAGCTCTTTCGGAACAAATGACGCCGCACATGCAGGCAGGAGAAAAAACATGACGTACTCGAGTGTTGCCGCTGTGCTCGCAGCGTGCGTTACAATACTGTCGATGCCGCCGACAGTATCTTTGGCTCAAAGCGCTTCGCTCGAAGAGGCCCTTGGCAAGCCTGGTGCCCGCGTGACGATACCTGTCGAGGCCGCGAAGGAGCCCTTCCCAAAGGCATTCGTGAGCGAGGCGCAGAAGGCCTTCAACAGCTTCCATGCACAGATGGGCGGCGATCACACGCTCTACTACCTGCAGAACGTGAGTTCGGTCATGCGGACCGATCTCGTCGTGCCGAACGCCGAGTACAGGCCGTTCGAGTATGTCCTCGACCCGCGCATCCCGGAGATCGTCATCGAGACGGACAGCGAGGGGCCGATGGCGCTGAAGGACTACATCGTCCACCCGACCTTCCGCCATCAGGCAGTGATGATGGTGCACGAGGGCAAGGTCGTCTACGAGGCCTATCCCGGCATGCTGCCGACGCAGGTGCATCTCTGGTCCTCGGCGTCGAAGACGATCACCGGCCTTCTCGCGGCCAAGTTCGTCACCGAGGGCCGGATCGATCCCGACGCTTCGGTGACGCGCTACGTGGAGGAACTCGTCGGTACGGTCTGGGATCAGGTCAGGGTCATCGACCTGATCAACCACACGACCGGGCTCGACACCGAAGAGAACAACCAGTCGATCCTGAACCCCCAGTCGGTGTTCGTGCGCTTCCTGCTCTCCGTCTTCGGCAGCCCGGACCGGCGCGTGGAGATCGAGGACTGGCTGCAGGTCCTGCGCGAAGTTGAGCCGCTCCCGGGCGAGGCCCCGGGCGAGAAATTCCGCTATTCCTCGCTCAACACCCACGTTCTCGGCATGGTCGTCGAGGGCGTTGCCGGTATCCGTGTCTCCGACGTCATCGGGCGGGAGGTCTGGGGCAACCTGACCGCGCGGATGCCGCTGCTGGTGCATCTTGCACCCGACGGCCAGCCGCTCAATCTCGGGATCGTCTCCTCCACCCTGCAGGACATGGCCCGCTACGCTACCCTCTGGACGCCGAGTTGGCGGACCTTCTCCGACACCGAGATCGTGACGCCGGAGGTGCTCAACCTGATCCGCGCCAGCGGCGACCCCGTCGCCTTCCGAGGCGGCGCCAAGGAAGCTCAGGCGCTCGGCCTGTTCGCCGAGAGGCCCGTGAAGGGCGCCTACCAGTTCGACTTCATTTTCGAGGACGGCGCCCTCTACAAGCACGGCAACACCGGCCAGGGCATCTACATCGATCCGGAGCGGGATTTCGTTGCCGTCATGTTCTCCGCCACGCCGTATGTGCCGCCCTACGGCGAGATCAAGCTGCCCGCCTACATGCGCGCCGCCGCGAAGATGCTGGCCGGGGGGTAGGAAATGTCGTCGGTTCAAATTGCAGGAAGGCAGATATGCCCTCTGAAGTTCAGAGGCCTAATTTCGATCGCTCTCTTCCTGATCGTGGGAGTAGGTGGAACGGCGGTGGCACAGGACGCGTATCCCATTCCCGACGACCTCACGCCCGTTTCGGAATGGGCCGACGGGTTCAGCGCCGAGGATTCGAGGCGTTTCATCGAAAACTACAATGCCAAAAGCTTCGTCATCGGCGATGACATCGGCACGTATGGGTTCCTGAACCTCAGCGAGGTCCTGCCGGTCTCCAAGGTTTTCCGCTCGGACTACGTCTCGACCCTTGAGGTAGACATCGACCCTTCCATTGGCACGTTCAAGGTGGATGGCCCCCTCGGCAACCTGACGCTTGAAGAAGTGCTGGCTGACGAACGTTCGAGGATGCAGGGCATCATCGTGCTGAAGCAGGGAAAGATCGTCTACGAAAAGTATCCCGGCATGCCCCGAAACGCCAACCATGTCTGGATGTCCTCAACCAAGGTCGTAACCGGGCTGATCATGCATATGCTGGAGCAGGACGGCCTGCTGTCCCTCGAGGACGACGTGACCGACTATATCCCGGACTACAAGGGCACGGATTGGGAGGGTATCACACTGGCCGATATCCTCCATCAGCAGTCGGGAATGGACCTGGTGGAGAATGCGGCGAACATCGCCAATCCGGAGACGCCGGTCGCGCGGGCTTATGCCTTTGCATTCAGTCCAAAAGGGGCGACGCCCGATCCCTCCATCTTTGCCATAATGGGAGACGTGAAGCGCTACAGGGAACCCGGCACCCAGTTCGATTACTCCACCTTCAACACCCACATTCTGGGCGTTGTCATTGAAAAAGTCACCGGCAGCAAGTTCACCGATGTCTTCAGCGAGCGCATCTGGTCCATGGCGGGAATGGAAGGCGACGGCGAAATGGCGACAACTCCGATCGGCGAACCGCTGAACGGCGGCGTGTTTGCCGCCCGTTTGCGGGACAAGGCGCGGTTCGCGCTCCTTTTCACTCCGAGCTGGTCGACGGTGTCCGAAACCCGAGTGGTGGACGATGCCTATTTCGAGAAGGTCTACAGCTCCGGCAATTCAGCCGCCTTCTTCAATCCGGAGAGCGACATGGGCAGCCGGATGCTCAGGGACTTCGACGATGCCCCGACCCATGCATCCTACCAGTGGGACGCGGTCTTTGAGGACGGCGATCTCTACAAGTCTGGCAAAAACGGCCAGTGCATTTACATCTCTCCGAGCAATGACATGGCGGTCGTCTGGTTTTCTAACACCTACGACAATTCTCCCTGGCTGCCGATCTATGCAAGGGCAATCGTGAAGCGGGTTTCTCGTGGTCAATAGGCGTACAAGCGCCGCGCCGCGAATGCATGCCGCCACAGAAGGAATATCTTAGGCCGTGTTGACAAAAGGGATTCACAGGCAGCGCTGAACGTGATTCAAGCTGGTATCTGCGATGGAGACCAGCT
>NZ_JAOWLB010000006.1 GCF_025751555.1 Ruegeria aquimaris | reverse complement strand
AAGGTGAGCGGGGTGTCCTCGGCGGTGGTGACGCTGTCGTCGCCCGCGACGGGGGCGTCGTTGACCGGGGTGACGGTGACGGTGACGGTGGCGGTATCGCTGCCGCCCTGGCCGTCGGAGAGGGTGTAGGTGAAGCTGTCGGAGCCGTGGAAATCGGCGGCGGGGCTATAGGTGAGGGTGCCGTCTGGGTTGATCGCGACGCTGCCATGGCCGGGCTGGGTGACCGCGGCGAGGCTGAGCGTGTCGCCGTCGGGATCGCCGTCATTGCCGCGCGGATCGAAGGTGAGCGGGGTGTCCTCGGCGGTGGTGACGCTGTCGTCGCCCGCGACGGGGGCGTCGTTGACCGGGGTGACGGTCAGTGTAACAACTCCGGACGCAAATCCGCCCTGGCCGTCGGAGACCGTATAGACAAATGTATCCGTGCCGGAAAAATTCGGGTGCGGCGAATACACGAAGGATCCATCCGGAGAGATATCCAGCGACCCGTTAGCGGGCGTGGTCGCGATGGTGACAAAGAGCTCATCGCCGTCGATGTCATTGTCGTTGTTCAGAACAGAGCCTGAGACGGTACCGTCTTCGTTCATCGTGAACCGGTCTGGCCTGACTTGAGGTACGTCATTCACCGCCAGTACATTGATCGTGACGACGCCGGACAGGACTGTTCCGTCACTGGAAAGGACCTCGTAAGTAAAACCGTCTATGCCGAAAAAATTCGGGTCGGGGATATAGGTGAATGACCCGTCTCCGGAAAGCAGGACCGCACCATGTTCCGGCGAAACCTGCACCGAAAACGACCCCGAGACGACGGATCCTTCGTCAAAGAGAATTTGCCCTTCTATAGGCGAGTCGCCGCCAGCATCCTCGTTTCCGGTGACAACCAGATCTTGCGGATCCGCCGGATCGAACGGGTCACGAACATTGTCGATATCGGGGTTGAGCCGGCCCTCATTGAACGGGGCGTTTCCATTTGAGTTACCGTCGGAATTGAAATTGAAGTCTTCATTCTCGGGAAATTGGTCCGGTCCAAACGGCAGGTTCAAATCATCGATTTGAGGACCGGCCGGAGCGCCATTGAAATTGTGCGAGCCGATCTCGACATAGTTCTCGCCATTGAGAAGGCGCTGCTGGGCCGCAGCGAAGGCCGCCAGCGCATCGGCTATAAGCTCTGCATCCTCGGCTTCGTCGCCTACATTGCGTGGAAGTTCCATGGCAATGCCTTCGACCGACGAGATGAGCCAGGCGGTGTCCGTGGCCGTGATGGTGGTGATCAGGTTGTTATCGAGATCGAAGACGTCGATAATCCCGAGATGTCCGTCCGGATCGTAGTTCAGCGCAACGGTCAGCCGCGTGACTTGCTCGACCTTCGAAAGCAGGGCGGAGACATTCGTGCCGCGTATGCCCATTGTCGCCGCTGGCGTGGTGACATCCATGTCACCCGTCTTTGCCACTTGCCCGGCGATGAAGACAAAGCCTCCGTTAATGAGGTTGAACTTTCCGCTGTTGCCGGTTCCCTCGGGCGCGTAGACAAGTTCGTCGATCACCATCCGCGACGACTCGGATAACGAAAAGATCGTGCCGTCGGCGAACGTGACCGAGAGACGCCCGTCGTTGTCGGTCAGCAAGACATCGTTGGCATAGATCTTGGTGCCGATGCTCAGATCGTCAATCGACCCGTCTAGCCGTTGCACCCTAGCGCCACCTGAAACCAGTTCGACCTGACCGATCGGAATGGAACCCTGTGCGGAGCCGACTTGAGCCACGAGGGCGTCGAGACCCGCTCCGGCCAACAGGCGAACTGTGCCACCGTGCAGAACCCCGCCATCAAAAGAGATCAGGTCGGGTGGCTCAACTTCGGAAAAATAGTTGATTATTCTGAGGGATTGCCCATCCGTATCGACGATGTGCAGATCCGCGCCGGCCTTTGCAAAGTCGGCGGTGAAAAGTCTCAGATCAGCAGGCAAGACGATCGGGCCATCTTCTGCATGAAAGATTTGCCCGAAGGAATGTTGTGGACTTATGTCAAATTCGGCGGTCGCTCGAACCATGCTCAAGCTCCGTTGCAAAGAAAATATGTCTTAAAAGGTTAACATAATCGGTCGATTCGACCCACGAAAATTAAAAATCTCGCGAAAACAAGGTGTTTTGTCAGTGGGTGATGTTCAATTTTTTGTTAAATTTGGGAAAATGTGCATAAGATAAACAATATGCCTTCCCTGACTGGATGCAGCGGGGAATGGCTGTATGAGTGGCGGGAACGGGGGGAAGATCAAGGTCGTGACACTGTGGCGAGCAAGGAAATTCAGTTGGAGCCGCCTCTCGGGGTTCTTGCTGGTATTTTCTCTATTGACGCTGCGGATCGTCGATCCGATTTTCGTCGAGCGGTTGCGCCTGCAGGCCTTTGATCAGTTCCAACGTCTGAACCCCCGCGAGATTGCGCCGTTTCCGGTTGCCATTTTGGATATAGACGACCGGAGCCTTAATGAAGTCGGCCAGTGGCCATGGCCAAGAACGGTGATCGCAGACCTGACGGATCGGGTTTTTCAAGCGGGCGCTGCCGCAATGGCGTTCGATATTGTGTTCTCGGAGCCCGACCGGTTGTCGCCGGGATCGATCGCGGCGGACAACCCTGGTATTTCAAACGAACTCCGGTCGCAGTTGATGCAACTTCCGAGCAACGACGCGGTTCTTGCACAATCGTTTTCCCGCAATCGCGTGGTGCTGGGCGAAACGAGTGTACGCAGCGGCTTGCAGGCCTCCGGGATCGAACGGCAGATCAAACAGGTGCCGCATGCGGTCATCGGTTCGGACCCAAGACCCTATCTTCTGAAATTTCCGGAGTTGATTCAGAACTTGCCCATCCTGAACGAGGCCGCGCCGGGGCGGGGGGTCTTTACCGTTCTGCCGGACGCGGACGGCGTCTATCGGCGGGTTCCGGTTGTGATGATGGTCGAGGGTGCAATGCGGCTCAGTCTTTCCTTGGAGCTATTGCGTATTGCCACCGGTGGCGACGCATTTGCCGTCCGGTCCAACGATGCCGGCATCGATGGTGTGGTGGTTGCCGGGCAGGTGATCAGAACCCAAGGGGACGGCACGGTCTGGACGAGATTTTCGGCCTCTGATCCGAACCGCTTCGTGTCCGCCGCTGACCTGCTGCAAGGACGGGTGCCGCAAAATCGTCTAGCGGGGCGTCTGGTGCTGGTCGGAACCTCTGCCATTGGTCTGGAGGATTTTCGCGCCACACCTCTGGGCGTGCCGATGGCAGGGGTTGAAATACATGCGCAACTGCTGGAGAATGTTCTGTCTGGTACCTTGTTGCGGCGTGACAACATCGCCGATGGCAAGGAGCTGCTAATTACGGCGGCGATGACAATTCTAGTCATCGCGCTTGCGCCTATGCTGCATGCCGGAGTGTTGATCGCAAGCACACTGCTGCTGGTGTCGGCCTATGGCATTTACTCTTACGTGATGTTCTTGTGGCAGGGGCAGCTCGTCGACCCGACTTTCCCGATCGCCGCCACCATGTTGATCGTCATGTTCATGTCGAGCACCAACTATTTGCGCGAGGAACGCCGCAGGAACCGAATCCGGAACGCCTTTGGTCAGTATGTGACGCCTGCTCTGGTGGCGCAACTCGCTGAAAGCAGGGAGGCCCTCCAGCTGGGAGGAGAACGCCGTGATTTGTCTGTTCTGTTCAGCGATGTGCGCGGCTTCACAACGATATCAGAGGAGTTCAGTGACGATCCTCAGGGACTTACCAAGCTAATGAACGAGATGCTTACGGTGATGTCCGAACCCATCCTGAATTCGGGTGGCACGATTGACAAGTTCATGGGCGACGCGGTTATGGCATTCTGGAACGCGCCGTTGGAGACCAAGGATCATCCACAAGCCGGTTGTCGTGCCGCTCTGGAAATGGTCCGTGCGGTTGAAGAGTTCAACCGCAACAGGATGGCGAACCAAACCGGAAACGAACCAGTCCACCCAATCCATATGGGGGTGGCGGTAAATTCCGGCCCCTGTTTCGTCGGCAACATGGGCAGCAAGAGCCGTTTTGATTATACGGTTCTGGGCGATACGGTGAACGTTGCGTCTCGTCTGGAAGGGCAAACAAAGCACTACGGAATGTCGATTATCATCGGCGAGAAAACAGCCCGGATCGTCGAAGGTGAGTTCGCATTGCTGGAACTCGACCTTATCCGGGTCAAGGGCAAGCATGAGCCGGAACGGATTTTCGGTTTGATGGGCGGTGAGCGGCTTGCCGCCACCGAAGAGTTCAAGACGTTGTCCGTCGTCGGAGCCGAGATGCTGATCGCCTATCGCGCGGGGCAGTGGCAGAAAGCTCTGGAACACATCGCGGAGATGGAGCGCCAAGCTTCCAGTCTGGGCCTCGACTTGCACGGCTACTGCGCCCTGTTCCAAAAACGCATCGCACGGCTAGCCGAATTGCCGGAAGATCCCGAATGGGAAGGGATCTACGATGCATCGGAAAAGTAGCATCAGCGCTCTCGCATGGCCTCATACTGGGCTCGCCTTATCGGTTTGAGCAGATAGTCCATCACGGTTCTCTTGCCTGTCAGGATGTCCACTTTTGCCACCATTCCCGGCGAAATCGGCAGCGGGTCGCTCTCGGAACCCAGGAAATTCCGGTCTGTTTCCACGACAACCTTGAAAAATTCCGTGCCGTCTTCAGAAGTAATGGTGTCCGCTCCAATCCGTTGTACGCGGCCGTTCAAGGCGCCATAGATCAAATAGTCATATGCCGTGATCTTGATCGAGACCTCGGCGTCGGGTTTGACAAATGCGACATCTGTCGGGCGCAGGTAGGCTTCGATGATCAGGCCATCGTCGGTCGGCACAATTTCCGCAAGTGGCTGGCCGGGACCTACCACAGCTCCCGGCGTATTTACTGCAAGTGCGTTTACAGTGCCGCGCAACGGTGCACGGATCAACGTTCGGGCGACCCTGTCACTGGCGGCACGCATGGTTTCCTCGACGACAGCAAGCTCTACCTGCAACTGGGCAAGACGCTGATGGGCGGTCAGCAGATATCCTGAACGCGCCACCTCGATTTCGGATCTGGCCTGGGTGATCGCTGACTGGAGACGGACTTTTGTTGCCTCGCCAACGGCCAGGTCGCCTTCCAATGCCGCCAATTGCGAATTCAGACGCAGAAGCTCGATTTTCGGGAAAACCCCGGACTGAGTCATGTTCGTGGCCAATTTCACCTCCTCACGCAGAGGTTCGACCATCTTTCTCCGCTTGAGTTGCTGGGCCTCCAACTCGGCAAGTTCGCTCTGTCGCTGCACCAAGCGGTCATTCAGAACATCCAGTTCGCGCGCCAACTGCTGGCGTCGGGTATAGAACAGTTCCTGTTCCGCAGCGGTGGCGCGGGGATTCGCGGCAACCAGATCCTCGGGATATACGAGTTCATCGACCATGTTCGATTCGGCACCGAGGCGCAGCCGTTCCGCCATCAGGGCGCTGTGGCGCTGTTTCAGTTCGCCCATTTCCGAAGAAAAACGGGTGTCATCGATCTGCATCAGCACGTCGCCCTGTTGGACCAGATCTCCCTCGGAGACATCAATGCTTTGCACGATGCCGCCTTCGAGGCTCTGAACGATCTGGACTTTGCTGGATGGGATGACCTGGCCATCGCTCCGGGTGTATTCCTCGATCTCGCTTGAACCGGCCCAGTACAGGAATATTCCGACCGCTGCGGCAATCAGAAGCAACAGCCGGCGCGACAGCGCACTACCGGCCCTTCGCCCCATCGAAGTGGGCCTGTTGGAATAAGTCGCTTCAATGCGCTGGCCGAACATCACGCACCTGCCCGCTGTTCGGGTGTCGTGCTGCCGCGAAGGGAAGACATGACCTGTTCTCGAGGGCCGTCGAGTACAATCCTGCCGCTGTCCAGAACGATAAATCGGTTTGCAACAGCCGCAAGCGGCTGGCGGTGCGTGCACAGGATCAAGCCGGTGTCCCGATCCAGCTTTTCGCTGAGCCGGCGGCAAACCCGCAATTCCATCTCCTGGTCCATGGCGTTTGTCGGCTCATCGAGGAACAGAAGCTTTGGCCGACGTA
Source organism: Ruegeria aquimaris (assembly GCF_025751555.1). Classification (GTDB taxonomy): domain Bacteria; phylum Pseudomonadota; class Alphaproteobacteria; order Rhodobacterales; family Rhodobacteraceae; genus Ruegeria_B; species Ruegeria_B aquimaris. The sequence goes on along the minus strand of NZ_JAOWLB010000006.1, from coordinate 240,200 downwards.
GCAACAGGCGAGCAAGGGAAAGGGCCTGCATCTGACCGCCCGAAAGCCGCATGCCCCGATCGCCTATGAACAGTTCCAGCCCCTCTGGTGTGGCCGCAACAAACTCGTCGAGCCCTGAAAGGTAGAGCGCCCGTTCGATTTCGGACTGGCTGCTGTTGGGGCGCCCGGTCAGCAGGTTGTCTCGGAGAGTTCCGGTAAAGAATTCACAGGTCTGGGGGAGATACCCGATTCCTTCACGCAGTTCCGCCGGGTCGAACTGGCTCAGATTGTGCTTGTCGATCAGCAAAGTCCCGCTTTCGGGGGTAATCAGACCGGCCAGCATCATGCCCAGAGTCGATTTGCCCGAGCCAACCCGCCCCAAAACCGCGATCCGCTCGCCGGGAGAAATGACGAGATTGATCTTGTCCAGCGCGGTTACGCTGCTGCCCGGATAGCTGAAGGAAACGTCCCTGAGGGCAATCGCTCCTTTGCGAACCCGCAAGTTTGATCGCACCACCGCGGTCCGCTCAACCGGCGAGGCCATGAGATTGTTCAAGGCGTGCAGCGATTTGCGGGCGTATTGCACCCTGAAAATGGTCTGGGAAATAGTCGCTAGAGGCGCCAAAGCTCGCGAGGACAGAATGTTGGCGGCAATCAGCCCGCCGATGGTTACTTCACCTTCGACAACCAGATAGACGCCCCACAGGATGATCCCGACGCTCGTCAGTTGCTGTGTCGCGATCGTCGTGCTTTGCGTGAAGTTGGCCCAGATGCGAGAGTAGCTTCTCAAACGGGTGGAGGCGGCAACCGCTTCCTCCCAATACCGCTGCATGATGTGTTCGGCGTTCAGTGTCTTGATCGTCGTCACGCCGGACAACGCTTCGGACAGCAGTCCCATGCGGCGGGATTCGACCTCGATCGATGATTTTGCGGCGCGCGCTAACGGGATTTGCGCCAGAATGGCCGCCGTCAGAGTGACGATTATCGCCAAAAGCGGTACATAGGCCAGTGGTCCCACGATCAGAAAAAGCGCCCCGATAAAGACACCGACGAACAAGAAATCGACTGCGGCGATGAACGACGCGGATGCAAACAACTCCCTGATGGACTCATATTCCCGAACCAGGGAGGCAAGTCCGGCGGCTCCAATTTCTCGTGCTGTTAGTCGGATATTCATCACCTGGCGGAACAGGTCCGAGGCGATTTGCAGATCGACGCGCCGACTGATCTGCTCCAGCAGGCTGGTTCTGATCTGGCGCAGCAACAAATCGAGTCCGATCGCGATGCAGACACCCGTTGCCAGTGTCCAGAGGGTGATGGTCGAGAATGTCGGGATCACCCGATCGTAGACATTCATGACAAACAGCGGCAGCGCCAGCCCCATCAGGTTTATCAGCAGAGTCGCTACCATGACATGGAGCCAGCCTCTCCAGTTCCGGCGAACCGGTCTCCAGAACCAGGATGCACCGGACCCATCCCCATCGTCGGCATATGTCATAAGGGTTTTGGTGTTTTCGTCTTCTATTGGGGTTATCAACAGAAGGTCTGGCTTTATTCGTCCTTCAATTATTCTAAGCGCTTGGATCTCGCTGGTTTCGGAGCCCGGTTCCTGAGTGGCAACTGTACGGTTCTTTACGTCTATTGTATTGATTATCAGAGGCTTGTCGCGTTCGTCGAAGGCTATGCACGGTAAAACGACCGGGTCTAGATGGCGCAGTTTTGCGCGATGCATACGCGTCCGGAACCCAAGGGTCGCCAAAGCCAGTTCCAGATCTTCGGTGTTGTCGAGATCCGCTCCGGCCGGAAGTCTCGACAAGACAGCCGTGGGAGTGAAAGGGCGCATGTAATACTCAGCGAACCATTCCAGTAAACGCAAGCCCGACCGTTCGGCGATGCGACCGACGGATGCGCTTCTTGCGTCTTCGACGTCAGGGACTTCGGTGTTCCTCGCTTTGTCCTTCATCTTTTCACGATGGGTATCGCCCGATCAACGACGTCAAGAGGTCTTTGCGTCTCGTTCGCCTGAACAGCCAGCAGCAGTGCCTCCCCGGTGCTGTCGATGCCGAAATACTGGGCCAGCTTGCTTTGCGCAGCAAGCATCCGATAGGCGTTGAAGGTCGCTCCGGCTTGTGCGTCAATCATCTCGATGCGCGACCGGAACAACTCGGTCTCGCCGATAAGAAGGTCAAGCAGGCTGCGAGTGTCCAACTGGAACTCTAGCGTGTATTGGTCGACCAGGTCGTTGTTCAGTTCAACCTGCTTGGTTGCAATGGTTGCTATTCGCTGGCTTGACCGATAGCTCGACCAAGCGTTTTCAGCAATTTGCTGCACTTCTCGCAGGGTGGCCATCCGCAAATACAACGCCTCGTTCTGCCGTTCGAGCAAAGCAGCCCGGCGCTCACGACGCCCGCCGTTGAACAGTTTCCAGTTGAGATCGACACTGACAAAGGAACGGTTTTCGCTGCCGCTCGCGCCGTCGAGATCGGCTCCGACAGAGGCGCCGGCGCTCAATCCCACTTGTGGCAAGTATTCCGCTTCGTTGGTTAGTTTTTCAAACCGCCTGACATCTACATTGGCTTGAGCCTGCTTGACCCGAAAGTTGTTCTGAATACTTGAGTCAACCAAAGCGTTAAGACTTGGCGGCAGGGTTGGGAGGCCCGGGGCATTCAAGCTGGGTACATCAGGCGTGCCGACCAGCTCTCTGTAGCGGGAACGGGATATTTCCAGTTCGTTCGAAATCTGACTGATGGTGATACGTACAGTTTCGACCCTGCTCTCCACCTGCAATTGGTCGCTAAGCGGTAGCTTTCCTCCGGCGACCTGTTCGCCGACGCGCCGGGCGATATCGAGGTGGCGCGCCAGATGATCATTGGCGGTGGCCAAGATATTCTGGTTGCGTACGACGTCCATGTGGGCCTGTACGACCAAGAGCGCCATCGTTTCCGAGGCGTCGAGATATTCGAACATGGTCCGATCCAACTGGGCGGCACGGGTAAATATGGTGTTCGCCCTTTTGTAACCGTCAAAAAGGGGAAGGTTTGCTACAACGCCGAATTCTCTTGAGGTTTTCGTTCGGGCATTGTCGAGAACTGAAAGCCCATTTGGGTCATCCACATATTCGGGCCCCAAACTGCCGAAAAGCGAAACCGTCGGAAGATATGTCCCGCGCATCTCAAGTAACTCATACGCGGCGGTCCGGACCGCGGCATCATGCGCCTTGATCGTGGGGTTTGACGACAGTGCGATTTGTACTGATGTCCTTAATTCGTGCGCCGTTGCAGTGGAAACGCTTTCTACAAGCGCGGAAGAGAGGATCAATGCGGTAACAAAAGCACGTTTCATCAAAGTCGTTCCTGTTCGCTTTCTCCTTAAGATACATGCAAATTTCAAAATTCGCTGAGTTTTTTTGCTCTTGAAAGAAGGGCGGCGCCGTTACTGTCAGGTCGATGGTCTTTTCGGGTGGTGTTAGGGGAACTTGGCTTGCGGCGAAATAGGGGGCTGGGTAGCTTTCTGGCATGACAAAGCGCGATCCGTTCAAGTATTTCAAAATCAGCCGCCAGATCGTCCGCCGGCAGCTTCAGAAGGATTTGCTGTCCACTTGACCTTCTTTCCGAGCTATTTTCGGGAAGGAGGAACACCCCATGGGACGATCATCGACAGCGAATAGGGCTGCGCCGCTGCTGTCGCCGAGCGGCGCCAACTCGGCGCGGAATAAGGGACAGGTTCGCCTATGTCGCTTTTGTCATCGACGCCTATGCCCGCAAGATTGTCGGCTGGCGCGTCAGCACCTCCCCTCATGCTGGCTTCGTCCTTGATGCCCTCGAACAGGCGGTCCATGAACGCCGCCCGGTCAAGGGCATGGGGCTGGTTCACCACAGCGACCGCGGAAGCCAATATCTGTCGATCAAATACACCGAGCGGCTGGCCGAAGCGGGTATCGAACCTTCGGTCGGCAGCGTCGGCGACAGCTATGACAATGCGCTGGCCGAGACGATCAACGGGCTTTTCAAAGCAGAAGTCATCCATCGTCGCGGTCCATGGCGCAGCTTCGAGGCGGTGGAATACGCTACCCTCGAATGGGTCGACTGGTTCAACAACCGTCGCCTGCTCGAGCCAATCGGGAACATCCCACCCGCAGAAGCCGAGGCAAAATTCTATGCAGCTCTGGAAACCGAAGCCATGGCCGCGTAACTAACCGAAATCAGCCTCCGGAAAACCCGGCGCGGTTCACCCGGCACGTAGGATGACTTGGGGGAAGATCAGCGCTTGACCAAGGCGATTGGAGAACGTGCGCGGACGTGACCTCGGGCTGCCTGAAGCCAGAGGGCGTCAAGCTCGTCTACTCGTTCTGTAGAGAACTCTTCTGCAATCTCCCAATAGCGTCCTGACTCACGCCGATAGCCCAGCCGATCTTCCTTGTCCTTGGCCATCTCGAACAAAGGTCCGAGTGTCGACGGTTCTATTGGTGGCACCAATCGACCGAGATCGTCCACAGCCACGCTTGGAAACAACAGTCGGCTCTCTTGGGTTGAAAGGCGCACGCAGACACACCCGGCTTCTGCGGCATGCAACATCAGTCGCGCCGACTTTGCCTCAAGGCTTCTGCGGCTGAGATCGTCGCGCAGGGGGTCGGGTTCACCGGATCCGTAGAAATGCGTCTTGCCCGACATAGGGTAGACCATATCGCAGCCAACGAAAACAAGGACCGTAGGCTGTAACGCATCAAGAGCCCAATAGCCCGCTGTGAAAGCCATCGTACCGCCAGCATAGAAAACGCCACCAAAACGATTGTTCGCAGGCACATAGTCCAGTGATCCCACTAGACGCTGGTCGGAACGAAGGGCTGGTGGCATCCTGTCGCGAGGAAAATCGTCAGGTGTGATTAGGTAGTCCCAATCATCGCGAATGCGCCACGCATTATTGATTGCAACGATCTCCGAGAATGCCGAGCGTGGCCAGCTGACGCATCGTATGGCATCCGGGGCGCTTCCAACAACAAGCACAATACGGGGTTTCGAATTTGGCCTCATAGTCCGTTCTAGAATGCGTCAGGATCGCTTCACCATAGCGGCTGACCGGCTCCCCTGAAAAGCCCTCGAATTGAGGCTGGCCTGGTTTCAAAACGGAACGGGGGGTGCTACCGGTGGTGCCGAAGCGGAAATGCCGCATGATGCACGTTGGTCTCGACCGTTCCCTGTATCGTCCGAGGAACCCGGTCGAGCGGTGCTTGAACAGGCTCAAGAATGCCCGCCCCGTCGCCACACGCTGCGGCAAGACCGCCGAGAGCTTGCCGGGCTTCATCTACATCGCGCAGATCCGTCTCCGGCTGCGCCATTTGTCAACATGACCTGGAACAGACTGAAAGCGGTCTCAATTGCTCACCAGCACCTCGGCCTTGAAGCCGCCATTGCGCCAGCGAGTCAGCGCGGCGGCGAAGCCTGGACCAGGCAATCCGTCAAGGGAGCCCCCGTAATAGCCGGCCATTTGCAAACGCGACTGAATGGCCTTGATCGTTTCAGGCGACCAATCGCCGCTTGCCTTTGTTAGTTGCTGCAAAAGAGTGCCCCGGTCTTCGGCCACACCGCGCAACAGAAGATTGGCGGCTTGTCCCGCGTTCGGTGCAACCCCCCGCACCTCGTCAAGCAGGATCGCCGCGGCACTGCGTGATGTCATCGCGGATCAATGCGGGCCACGTCGGTTCACCGCCATCGACGACCTCCTGTCCCGTGCAGCCCCGCGCCTAACAACTGGCCCGAAACCGGACCTGCTGGATGGCGCTGATCCTGTGGCCGGGACGATCGCGGCCGTGGGCGCGATGGGCGGAAGCGTGCTGCCGATCCAGGGGCCGCCGTGCACGGGAAAGACGTTTGTCACAGTGCGCGCGATCCTGTCTCTCGTACGGAAAGGGCACCGCGTCGGCGTGGCCTCGAACAGCCACGAGGCCATTCGCAATGTGCTGATGGGGTGTCTTCTTGCGCTGGAGGACGACGATCCGGACATCACGCTGGAGAACGCCGAGCTCGCTCACAAGGTGAGCGGTGAAGACGACGGCTATCCCGAGGGACTCACCGGCATCACCCGTGCCACGTCCAACGACGATCCCGCGCTGACAGAGGCCCATGTCGTCGGCGGCACAGCCTTCTTCTTCTCACGTCAGGAGTTCGAGCAGACGCTGGACTGGCTGTTCGTGGACTAGGCGGGACAGGTTGGACTCGCCAACATGGTCGCCATGGGGCGTGCCGCGCGCAACATCGTGCTCGTCGGCGACCCGCGTCAGCTACCGCAAGTGATCCAGGGCGCGCATCCCGAACCCGCCAGCCTTTCCTGCCTCGACTGGGTGCTGGGCGATCGCGCGACGATCCCACCGGACCGAGGCATCTTCCTCCCCGTTTCGCGGCGGATGCACCCCGAGGTCTGCCGCTTCATCTCGGAGCAGGTCTACGAGGGGCGGCTGACCAGCCACGCGGACACCGCACGACAGGGGGTTAGCGGCACCCGGTTTCCCGAGGCGGGTGCTTTCTGGGTCCCGGTCGCGCATGAGGGCAATGCTCAGATCTCGACCGAGGAGGTCGCCGCGATCCAGACCGCGGTCGCCGAACTTCTGCAGGGCGAGTGGACGGAAAAGGACGGCACGGACCGCCCCATGCGCGAGAACGACATCATTGTCGTCGCGCCCTACAACGGGCAGGTGAACGCCCTTCGCGACGCGCTATCGCCCGGCATCCGCGTGGGCACGGTCGACAAGTTCCAGGGACAGGAGGCGCCGGTCTGCCTAGTCTCCATGACGGCCTCATCGGCCGAGGAAACCTCGCGCGGGATGGAGTTCCTGTTTTCGCTCAACCGGATCAATGTGGCGGTGTCCCGCGCCAAAGGCCTAGCGCTGGTCTTTGGCGCGACGCGTCTTCGCGAGGCAAAATGCGAGACGGTCGAACAGATGCGGCTGATTAACACGCTCTGTGCTGTAACGGCACTCGCTGAAATCAAAGGGGCGCCATGAAATTCGACCCAAAGGACATCGTCGAGCATCTGCGCCACAACCTCGAGCGCTATCCCTATGCAGACGGGTTTCCTGTTCTTCGCGAGCTTCTGCAGAATGCCGATGACGCGCGCGCCGGGGTTGTGGCGGTGCATCTGCTCGAGGGGTGGCCCGAGGCGGAGAACCCGCTCCTTCAGGGGCCGGGCCTGCTCATCGTCAACGATGGCGAGTTCGATGCACGCTCGGCGCAAGGCATGCAGACCTTCGGCGGCAGCGTCAAGGCGCTGGATGAGGCCGCCGTTGGGCGCTTCGGTCTGGGGCAGAAGTCGGTCTTTCACCTCTGCGATGCCTTCGTCGTGGTGCCCGAGGGCTACGGCGAGCACGCGCCCTTCGTCGTCAACCCGTTCGAGACGCTCGGGCGGCCGGGCGATCCCTGCCTGCTCTGGACCTCCGTGGCGGATGCCGATGCCGCACGCCTCAGGGCGGCGGGTGCGACCAGCCTGCCCGCAAAGCGGCGCCTGAACCTGTGGTTCCCGCTGCGCCGTCCGCACATTCGCCCGAAGCCGAAGAGCAACGGCGTCGTCGCCAACGACATCGCGCCGGCAAGCCTCTCTCCGCTTGCCGACTGGCAAAAGCTGGCCGAACTCTTGGCCGCCTTGCGCCATGTTAAGCGCGTTTCCGTTGTCATCGGCGCGGCGAAGGTCGACCTAGACCGTCGAGACGCCCCGGGTATGGTCGGCTACACCCTGGAACCGGGCGATCGCTGCTTCGGCGGGCCTCTGGGTGTAGGCCTTGCCAGCCTCGGGCGCGAGCGGCGTGCGGCCGACGACTTTTTCCGCGATCTGAGGCAATCAGCCTCTTGGCTGCGGACACGCAACCGCGACACCGACGAGGAGGAGCCTCAGAAGGCCACCCCTCATGGCGCTGTGATTCTTGTAAACGACGCCGATGCCAAGGCCGAACTTGCTGGGGACTGGGCCGTGCTTCTGCCAGTCGCAGCAGCCTTTCCCCGCATCCCGAAAGAGGGCAAGGGGCGCCTCCGGTTGATCCTGCACGGCTGCTTCTTCGTGGACAGCGGACGCAAGGCCGTGATCGGGCTCGATGAGACCAGCGTGCGCCTCGGGGATGCGCACCCAAGCGACGAGGCGGGCATCCGCGCCGCCTGGAACCGAAGCCTGCGCGACGGGTTGGTACTGCCGCTGATCCCCCCGTACTGCACGACACCCTGACAGAGCAGATGCTTTCCAGCGAAGCGCTTGCCGCTGCCATCACGGCGCTTGCAGGCAGCGACTTCGGTCGCGCGCACCGTGCGGCCATCTGCGGCGAGCATGCGCTGGCGCGCGTCGTTGAGCGGGCGGGCAGCGTGCTGGTGGCCCGCTGGCGCCTTTTACCTGCGGATGCGCGGCTGCGTCCGCTGCCATCGACGGACGAACGCGGCCGGGTCGGCCTTGCCGCCATCCTGCCGAGGCTCGCCGATTGGGCCGAGGCACGGGGGCTAACCCTCGTCTGCGGAACCGAGGCCGTACTGGCCTCCGAGCCCCCGGCGTGGGAGGGCGAAGAACTCGCAGCGCTCCTTCGGGATCTGGACCCCTCGGTCTTCCAGGTCGAAGCCCGGGCGCACGCTCTGGCCGGCTTGCTTGCCGTCGCCGGCACCGATCCCGGCCTGCGCTCGGCCGCGGCTGGTCCGGTGCTGAGCTCTCTTCGGCAGGCGCTGGCCTCGGAGCGGACACTTGCCCCGCACGAGGCTATCGCGGACGTGCTGGTGAACGTGGATGGCGCAAGCGTGGTGCCGCTGCCCAAAACCGCTTCAGAGCGCTTCGTACTGCGCGCGCTCGCGCAGGCACCAGACGTGTTGATTTCCGCTGAGAATTGACCCGGTAGCCTCATAATTTTCCACTGAGAATTGACCCATGTGAACACGCTGCCCCGACGGGTTTGGTCGGGGAGATATGGAGTGATCGACATGGGATTTTTGAGTGTTATCCGACGCTGGGCACTGCGTGACAAAATGCCAATCCGCGAGATTTCCCGGCGCACGGGCCTGTCACGCAACACCATCAGAAAGTATCTGCGCGAAGGCGCTGTAGAACCGAAGTTCAAGACGCCATCTCGGCCAAGCAAGCTGGACCCGTATGCGGATCGTCTGTCGGCCTGGTTGCTGGTGCAGACGCGGAAATCGCGCAAGGAACGTCGCACCGTGAAGCAAATGCACGCTGATCTGGTCAAGCTTGGCTATGGTGGCTCCTATGGTCGCGTGGCGGCGTTTGCTCGGGCTTGGCACGCGGACCGACACCGGGCAGAGCAGACGACGGGGCGTGGCACCTACGTGCCCCTGGTGTTTCGGCCCGGCGAGGCGTTCCAGTTCGACTGGAGCGAAGACTGGGCGAACATTGGCGGCGATCGGATCAAGCTGCAGGTCGCCCATATCAAGCTGTCGCACAGCCGGGCTTTCCTGGTGCGAGCTTACCCGCTGCAAACTCACGAGATGCTGTTCGACGCCCACTGGCATGCGTTCCGCGTCTTCGGCGGCGTTCCCGGGCGCGGGATCTACGACAATATGAAGACGGCGGTGGATCGGGTTGGCCGCGGCAAACAGCGGGACGTCAACGCGCGTTTCAAGGCCATGGCCAGCTACTACGTCTTCGAACCCGAGTTCTGCAACCCGGCCGCCGGATGGGAGAAGGGACAGGTCGAGAAGAACGTTCAGGATGCGCGTAACCGCCTGTGGCAGGTCATGCCTGTCTTCAGGGATCTGGACGCGCTGAACCAGTGGTTGGAGGATCGCTGTATTGCCTTGTGGACCGAGACAAAGCACCGGGACCTGCCCGGCACGATTACTGATGCCTGGGAAGCAGAGAAGCCGATGCTGATGGCACTGCCACCGGCCTTTGATGGGTTTGTCGAGCACAGTAAACGGGTATCGCCTCTTTCGTGACATTTGCTTTGCAAATGCACTGCCGGGCAGTGGACATGCCTGGTCACCTTCGAGCGCAATCGCTACAGCGTTCCGGCCAGCTTCGCGAACCGCCGCGTCAGCCTGCATGTCTATCCCGACCGGCTGGTCGTGGCGGCCGAAGGCCAAACCGTCTGCACCCATGGCCGCATCATCGAGCGGTCGCACCACAAACCAGGCAGGGTCATCTAAGATGGGCGCCATTATCTGGCGGTGATCCAGCGCAAACCCGGGGCCCTGCGCAACGGCGCGCCGTTCACCGAGATGCCCGAAGCCTTCCACCGCCTGCAGGATAACATGTCGCGCAAAGAGGGTGGTGACCGGGAGATGGTCGATATCCTGTCCCTGGTCCTGCATCACGACGAAGACGCCGTTCTGTGCGCCGTAGAACTGGCGCTGGAAGCTGGCGTGCCCACCAAGACGCACATCCTGAACCTGCTTCACAGGTTGATCGACCGCAAACAGACCGACCTTCCAGAGATCAATCCGCCGGAGGCCCTGGCCTTGGAAACGGCTCTGAAGGCCAACGTCGACAGCTATGATGATCTGAGGCAGGCAAGGGAGAAGCGCCATGCGTCATGACCCTGCAGGCGCGTCGATCGTGATCATGCTGCGCAGCCTCAAATTGCATGGCATGGCACAAGCCGTCGAGGATCTGGTCGCCCAAGGGTGAGGTCCTGGAAGGTTTTGCGACAAAGATGCGAGACAAGAAAGCGGCAGTGAAACTCTTCAGAAAGTCGATGAAGCGCCACGGTCGACCCCATGTCCTGGTGACCGGCCAGTTGAGGTCCTATGGCGGGCCGCTGATTGACAACCGCTGGTCGTTCCGGGCCGGGCGCGGCGTGACTTGGGCCGTCCGATGTGAGAGAAGCCAGATAAGCATTGCACTTTCAAGGGGTTGAGGTGAAGAGCTGCTCTGGTCGCGCGAACGCGTTCAGCTGGGCGCGCGCCGCTGGACCTGACCTTTCCGATTCGTGCAAAGCGCGCTAAACGGGGGGCATGGCTCTCGAATTCGACACACTTCCACAGCTCTATGTCCACGGTTTCGACACCGTGATCGACGTCCGCAGCCCGGCCGAATATGCCGAGGACCACCTGCCCGGCGCGATCAACCTGCCGGTGCTGGACAACGAGGAGCGCGCCCGCGTCGGCACCATCTACAAACAGCAAAGCCCTTTTCTGGCGCGCAAGCTGGGCGCGGCGCTGGTGTTCCGCAATGCCGCGGGCCATGTCGAGCAAAGCCTGAGCCACCATGATGGTGCCTGGCGACCGCTGGTCTATTGCTGGCGCGGTGGCCAACGCTCCGGGTCCTTCACCTGGATGCTGCAACAGATCGGTTGGCGCGCCGAGGTCATTGTCGGCGGGTACCGGACCTATCGTCGTTTGGTGAACCGCTATCTCTATGACGATCCGCTGCCGCATCGGCTGGTCGCGCTTGATGGTTTCACCGGTACTGCCAAGACCGAGATTCTTGCCCGTCTGCCTGCCCATAACGTGCAAGTGCTTGATCTGGAAGCGCTTGCCAACCACCGGGGCTCGCTGCTGGGTAGTCGCCCGGGGGGGCAGCCAAGCCAGAAAGCCTTTGAATCCCGGCTCGCCGGCGCGCTTTGCGCGCTCGATCCGACCCGCCCTGTGGTGGTCGAGGCGGAAAGCTCCAAGATCGGCGAGCGGATCCTGCCGCCCAGTCTCTGGTCCGCCCTCTGCGCCGCGCCCCGGATCGAGATCGAGGCTCCGATCGATGCGCGCACGGCCTATCTGACAGCGGCCTATGACGACATCCTGTCGGATGCGGGGGCGTTGACCACCAAGCTCGACCCGTTACGCTACCACCGCGGTCACGAGGTGGTGGATGGCTGGTTCCAGCTTATCGCCACAGGCGACAAGGCGGGGGTGACCCGCGCACTGATGGAGCAGCACTATGACCCCGCTTACCTGAAATCCCGCCGCTCACAGGGCATCGACCAACTGGCTACAGTTTCTGCGAGATCGCTGGATGATGGGGGGATCGCCCAGGCGGCCAGTGACGTTGCGCAGGTTCTGAACCGGACCCCATCACTACGCACAGTCTAACCCCTTCATTTCGCCAAAAATACTCCGGGGGAGTCGCCGTCAGGCGACGGGGGCAGCGCCCCCTCAGGGCCTGAGCCGCAAACCCGGTGCCTCGGTCAGTTTCCCGATGATCGCCGCCGGATACCCTGCCGCCTGCAATTGCCCCAGCAGCGCGGTCGCCTGTTCCGGCGCGACGGCGGCCAGCAATCCGCCCGCCGTTTGCGGATCGAACAGCAACGCCGCCTTGCCATTGGCGGGCAACTCTGGCACCAGCATCCGGTTTTCACCAAAAATGGACGAGCGCACCCCCGCCTGCGAAAGCTCCAGCGCGCCTTGCAGCACCGGTACCGCGTCCAGGTCGATCTCCGCGCCCGTGCCCGACATGTCGCAGATGCCATGCAGATGCCCGGCGAGGCCAAACCCGGTCACATCGGTCATCGCATGGGCCTCTGACAGAATTCTCGCGGCCGGTCCCTGTCCTTGTATCATCCGGTCATAGGCTGCCGCGACATCCCCGCCAGCGGCCCGTCCGGCCATCTCGCCCGCCATCAGCACGCCACTGCCCAAGGGTTTTGTCAGGATCAGCAGGTCGCCCGACCGCCCCCCGGCAAGCGTGATAGGGTCGCGCGGGCAAAGCCCTGTGATTGCAAAACCAATGGTGAACTCGTCGCCGACCGAACTGTGACCGCCGACGATTTCAGCCCCGGCATCGTGCATCACTTCGCTCGCGGCGGCCATGATCTCGGTCAGGCTGCGCTGCTGCAATTCGGGTGATAGCCGCGGCAGGATCACCGTCGCGGTGGCTGCCTGTGGCTCGGCGCCCATGGCCCAGATATCCCCCAGCGCGTGATGCGCGGCGATCCGCGTCATCAGTACCGGATCTTCGGTCAATCCACGCAGATGGTCCGAGGTCATCACCTGCCGGGCGCCACCGGTGTTCAACAACGCCGCATCGTCGCCCGGCAAGGGGGTCACGTCCTTTCGGGCGGCGCCGGGCAAAGGGGCGAGCGCGGCGCGCAGCGCCGCGCGCCCGACCTTGGCGCCGCAGCCGCCACAGAGCGGCTTGTCTCCCAGAGCTTCAATCAAACCCTGCGCGTGGATTTCGGGCAGGGCGGGCTGGCCCATGCGCGGCAAGTCGCGGAACCGGTCCATGAAGCTTCGGTCGATCCGGTCCTTCCACCGCCACATCAGCGGCCCGGAGAACACCATGCCCCATTTCTCGGCCAAGGCAGCCTTTCCGCCGAGTGAAATCAGTTTCAGATAATCCCTCTGCGGCCGATAGGGGCGCAGATCCCCTGCGCCAAGGGCGGCGCGCAGATTGTCATAGAGCACCGGCGCTTCGCGCACGGCATAGACCCCGGCCTTTGGTCTGGGGCTGTCGGTCAGGTGGGCGCAGTCACCAGCGGCGAAGATCGCCGGATCGCTGGTTTGCAGGCAGGCGTCAACCGCGATGAAGCCGCTATGGTTGGCAAGGCCACTTTCGACCGCCCATGGATAAGGGCGTGCTCCGGCGGCGCCGGTCACAAACCTGGCCGGTATCATCCGGCCATCGGCCAGTTCGACCCCCTCCGCCCGCACCTTTGCGATCTCCGTCCCCTCGACCAAGGTCACGCCAAGGGCTTTCATGGCTTGCCGCACCCGTGCTGCCGCCTTGTCGCCCACCGCGCCCAGAACGCGCGCATTGTCGATCAGCGCCACTTCGGCTGGGCGGTTGCGCGCGCGCAGGGCATGGGCCATCGCCATCACCAGTTCTGCCCCGGCCACGCCGCCGCCGATCACCGCCACCTGCGCCGGACCCTCGCCGTCCAGATATTCGGCCCAACGGGCCGCGAACGTCCCTAACGGCTTTGCAGGTACACCATGTTCGGCAAACCCGGGCAGGTCGGGCATGGCCGACGTGATCCCGACATTGACCGAAGCGACATCGAAGGCGACGGGTGGGCGGCCCGGCACCAGCACCTCGCGCCGGTCCAGATCAATGCCCTGCGCAGCGCCCAGGATCACCCGCGCCCTAGCGAAGCGTGCTAGTTGCACAAGGTCGATGTCCAGATCTTCGCGCGCATAATGGCCTGCCACAAATCCGGGCAACATGCCGGAGTAAGGCGCTGTGGGGCCGGGGTTGATCACCGTCACCCGGACGCCGGCCAGCGGCATCATCCCCCATTTGCGCAGGACCAGAGCATGGGTATGCCCGCCCCCGATCAGAACAAGGTCACGGGTGCGGGGCAGGGGAGGGGTATGCATCTAGTCAGGTCGCCGTCTGGTCGGGTGCGTCTTCTTCGGGTGGTACCGCATGGGTTGCCCATTTGCCATCCTCGCCCGCATCGGGCAGGCTCTCTGGTGTTTCATGCCGGTGAATGTGCCACTTCGCAATGAACAGGGCCGTGACCGGGGCCGTCAGGAACAAAAACAGTGTGATCAGCAACTCGTGCAGGGACAGCCGGTGCTCCAGCGCCAGCGAGTGGAGGATAGAGGCGATCAGCACACCGCCCACGCCCAGAGTGGTCGCCTTGGTCGGTGCATGCAGGCGCGACATCGGATCCTTGAGCTTGATCATCCCGAACGAGCCGACAAAGCCGAAGATGCCCGAGATTATCAGGAAGAAGGCGATGACGATTTCCCAGAACTCTGTCATGTCGGCCTCACTCGATGATATTGCCGCGCAGCATGAAGCGCGCATAGGCGACGGTCGAGACAAAGCCCAGCATGGCGATGATCATGGCTGCCTCGAAAAAGATCTCGGTGCCCAGAAGCAGGCCGTAGAGAACCATCAGGGCAATGGTGTTGATCACCATCGTGTCCAGCGCCAGAACCCGCGTGCCGACCCCGTCGGCGGTGATGATCCGCCACAGGCACATCATGACAGCCGCGCCGAAACAGGCGAATGTGAAGTAGATCGCATAGTCCATGATCATTCGAAAATCTCCTTCAGGCGGCGTTCATAACGGTGTTTGATCTCGTCGCGCACCGCGTCGGGATCAGGGGCGTCAAGGCAATGCACCAGCAGGTTGTGACCTTGTGCGGACAGGTCGCAACTGACGGTGCCCGGCGTCATGGTGATGGTGCCCGCCAGAACGGTGATCGCCTCGGGGCTGCGCAGCTCCAGCGGGATGCAGACCCAGTTTGGCTGCCGGTCGGCATCGCGTTTGAACAGGATGATCCGGGCGACGGTGAAATTCGCCACCACGATATCCCACAGAACGACCAGGATGTACTCGACCACCATCGGCCAGTTCCGCAGGATCGGGCGATCTGGCCAATAGGGCTGGGTGATGAACGGAATCACGATCCCGAGGATCAGGCCGAACACGACCGAGTTCAGCGACGGCGCGTTTGCCAGCAGCACCCAGACGATGGTCAGAAGGATGGTGAGATGCGGGTGCGGGAATACCCGGCGCAACAGTTTCATTGCTCACCCCCCTTCAGGACCGCGTCGACATAGTGTTGCGGTGTATAGAGCTGTTCGGCCATCGAGCTTGTGTATTCCATCAAGGGACCGGCAAACAGCGTCAGTCCGATCAACCCCGCGACCAGCCCGAACACGGCTGAAAACGTCAGGCCAGGCATCGGCTCGGGGGGCGGCAGGTGGATCACCTTGTCCTCGTTTTCAGGGTCCGGTTCAGTGTTATGGCGCGCATCGTGGCTTTGCCAGAAGATGAGCGACCCGGCGCGCGCCAGCCCGACTATGGTGATGAACGAACTGACCAGGATCACCGCCCAGATCGCCGAGAAATCGCCCGCGTCGCGGGCGGCGTCCATCACCAGCAGCTTGCCGACGAACCCCGACAGGGGCGGCATGCCTGCCAGTGCGATGGCCCCGATGAAATAGAGCGTGGCGATCAGCCCGCTTTGCGGCATCGGTGTCATGCCGTCGATGCGGCCGCCCTGGCGTTCGATCACCAGATCGGCGATCAGGAACATCAGCCCGGCGGCCAATGTCGAGTGAACGGCGTAGTAGAGTGCCGCCGCCGTGGCCTGGGGTGTGAACAAGGAAACCGCGATCAGCAGCGTCCCCATCGAGGCGATGGCGGCAAATGCGACCATCCGCGCGATATGCTGCGTGCCCAGGATCCCGACCGCCCCGATTGCGAGCGTGACCAGTGCGGCTGGTAGCAGCCAGTCTCCAGCCAGCCCCTGAGTGATTGCTACATCGGGCCCAAAGGCCAGCGTATACATCCGGAGGATGGAATAGGCGCCCACCTTGGTCATGATCGCAAAAAGCGCGGCCACCGGCATCGGCGCAAGGGAATAGCTGGCGGGAAGCCAGAAATGCAGTGGCAGGACCGCGGCCTTGATGCAGAACACCAGCAACAGCAGCACTGCGCCGACCCTGAGCAGGGCGGTATCCTCGGTCGGCAGGTCGGCCACCCGGACCGCCAGATCGGCCATGTTGAGCGTGCCGGTCACAGAATAGAGCGTGCCGAGCGCGAAGAGGAACAGGGTCGAGCCGAGCAGGTTGTAGGTGACATATTGCACCCCGGCCTTGAACCGAACCGGACCACCGCCATGGATCATCAGACCGTAAGATGCGATCAGCAGCACCTCGAAGAAAACGAACAGGTTGAACGCATCTCCGGTCAGGAAGGCGCCGCAAACCCCCATCAACTGAAACTGGAACAGTGGATGGAAATGGCGCCCGCGCTTGTCCCATCCCGATCCCATGGCATAGAGCACCACCGCCAGCGCCAGCAGTGAGGTCAGCAGAACCATCAGCGCCGACAGCCGGTCGAGCACCAGCACGATGCCAAAGGGTGCGGGCCAGTTACCCAATTCATAGACTTGGATTTCTCCCCCGGCGGCCTGCGCCGTCAGGGTCAGGGCGATCCCGACCAGTCCGACGGTGCCCGCGACCGAAAAGATGCGTTGCAGGTCCAGGTGATAGCGCAGGACCATGATGATGAACGGCGCCAGCAATGCGGGCAGCACGATCGGGGCGATGATCCAATGGTTCATACGTCCTCTCCCGGTGCGGCGTCGACACTGTCATGCGCCTTCATGTCGATGCGGTCGTCCTTCGACGACAGATAGGCGCCAAGCGCGATCATCACGATGACGGCAGTCATCCCGAACGAGATCACGATCGCCGTCAGCACCAGCGCCTGTGGCAGCGGGTCGGTATAGGGAACATCCGCGTATTTGTTCAGGACCGGCGGCGCATTCAGCGCCAGCCGTCCGGTGGCAAAGAGAAAGGCGTTGACCGCATAGGTCAGCAGCGACAGGCCCAGGATGACCGGAAAGGTCCGGCGGCGCAGGATCAGAAAGATGCCGGCGGCGGTCAGCACACCCACGGCAGAGGCGAAGAGTGCTTCCATCTCAGGTCTCCTTTCCCACGGCGATTACGGTATCGGGCCCGGGGCCAGGCACTGGAGGGGCATCGCGTTGCGGGTTGATGTCCATCGGGTATTCCTGCTGTATGCCGGGCTGCCAGGCAAAGCGCGACAGGCTGTCCAGCGCCAGCAGCACCGCCCCCAGGACGGCGAGGAACACGCCGGTGTCAAACAGCATCGCGGTGGCCCATTCGAACTCTTCCAGCGGCGGCCAGTGCAGATAGCCGAAATCGCTGGTCAGGAAGGGCATGTCGTTGAACCAGGCGCCCAGGCCGGTGGCCGCCGCGATCAGAACGCCCCAGCCGATGGTCGCGTGGTAATAGAACCGCTGCCGCTCGATCGTCCAGGTGTAACCACTGGCCATGTATTGCATCAGAAAGGCGATGGCGACCACCAGACCGGCGATGAATCCGCCACCCGGCTGGTTGTGACCACGGAAAAAGATATAGGCACCGACCATCAGCGCGATGGGCATCATGACCCGGGTCACCACCACCATCATCATCGGATGCGAATCGCCCGACTGCGGCCAGTGTGGCTTGCGGTTCAAGAGATAGGCGCGCACATTGCTGGACAGGACCGATTCCGCCAGCGCAAAGATCACCAGCGCGGCAATACCCAGCACGATGATCTCGCCGAAGGTATCGAAACCGCGGAAGTCCACCAGGATCACGTTGACCACGTTGGTGCCGCCACCGCCCTTGTAGGAATTGGCCAGATGATAGCCCGAGATGGTGGGAAATGCGAAATCCCGCACCATCAGCGCATAGATCAGCCCACCAGCACCAAGACCCGCGACAATCGAGATCGCCGCATCCCGGAGCTTGCGCCCCGTGGTGCTGTCCACCGGTGTCTTGGTCGGCATGAAGTTCAGCGACAGCAGCAGCAGGATCATCGTCACCACCTCGACCGAGATCTGGGTCAGCGCCAGATCGGGGGCCGACAGATAGTTGAAGGCCATCGAGACGATCAGGCCGACCACCCCGATCAGCACCAGCGACAGCAATCGGTTGCGATGAAACCACATGATCGCCAGCGTTGCGCCCACTAGGCAGATCCAGCCGATGATCGGAATGATCGGTGCCTCCAGCGGCACCCGGGTTGGCAACCCGGTGGTACCGGTCGCGTAAGCGTAATAGCCGATGCCGACGGTGAACGCGATCATGATCGCGGCATAGCGGCTGATGACCCCGTTGTGCAGCCCGTCGGTGACCGCCCGCGACAGTCGGGTCAGTACGTCAATCACCGCGTCAAAGATCGCCTTGGCTTCGGGGCGGGGCAGGGTGTTCCACACCCGTTCCAGATGCCGGTGCAGGCCCAGCAACAGCAGGCCTCCCAACACCGCGATAATCGACATGTAAAGTGCCGGGGTAAAGCCGTGCCAGAGCTTGAGCTTGAAATAGGGCAACTCACCACCAATCACCGCCTGCGCCGAGGCGCTGACCACTGGACCGGCAACGGTGGCCGAGTTGAGGCCGATGATCACGACCAGGAATACCAGGATCGCGGGCGACAGCCACAGGCCTGGGCCGGGATCGTGTGGCGGATGCGGATAGTCCTGCCGTTTCGGACCCAGGAACACATGCGAGATGTAGCGGAACGAATAGGCCGCCGAAAAAAGCGCGGCAAACACCGCCAGTCCCGGTATCACGATATGGCTGTCGAGCCATGTAGTATGGAACGCCTCTTCGAGCATCATTTCCTTGCTGAGAAACCCGTTCAGCGGCGGTATCCCCGCCATCGACAGGGCCGCAATCGTCGCGATGCCAAAGGTGACCGGCATCAGGTGCCTGAGCCCGCCCAGGCGCTTGATGTCGCGCGTGCCGGTTTCGTGATCCACGATGCCCGCGCTCATGAACAGGGCCGCCTTGAATGTCGCGTGGTTGACGATGTGGAACATTGCCGCCACCGCTGCAACCTTGGTGCCAAAGCCAAGGAGCATGGTAATCAGCCCCAGATGGCTGACGGTCGAAAAGGCCAGCAGCGCTTTGAGATCGTCCTTGAACAGTGCAATGACCGCGCCCACGACCATGGTCACCAGCCCGGTGGTTGCGACGATATAGAACCACTCGGGCGTGCCAGCCAGCACCGGCCACATCCGCGCCATCAGGAAAATACCCGCCTTCACCATGGTTGCCGAATGCAGATAGGCCGATACCGGTGTTGGTGCGGCCATCGCGTGCGGCAACCAGAAATGAAACGGAAACTGCGCCGATTTGGTGAAACAGCCCAAGAGGATCAGCAGCAGCGCGGGCAGGTACCAAGGAGAGGCCTGGATCGCCTCCTTGTTCTGCAAGATCACGCTCAGGTCATAAGACCCAACGATATGGCCCAGGATCAGCATGCCCGCGATCATCGCCAGCCCGCCCGATCCGGTAACCGCCAGCGCCATGCGCGCGCCCTGGCGGCCTGCGGGCAGGTGCTTCCAATAGCCGATCAGCAGGAACGAACTGAGCGAGGTCAGTTCCCAGAAAACCAGCAAAAGCAGGATGTTGTCGGACAGGACGATGCCCACCATCGCGCCCTGGAACAACAGGAGATAGGTATAGAACTGCCCCATCGGATCATGCCGGGACAGATAGAAACGGGCATAGAGGATGATCAGCATGCCGATCCCCAGGATCAGCGTCGCAAACAGAAAGCCCAGCCCGTCCAGCATGAAATTGGCGTTCAGCCCCAACCCGGGCAGCCAGTCGAACCGCGCGGTCACTACTTCTCCGCGTAACACGGCGGGCGCGTGGATCATCAACCCGGTAAAGGCGAGGAAGCTGGCCAGACCCGCTGCCGAGGCGGAGGCATTTCGGCCCGCCCGGATCAGCAGACCCGGAAAGATCGCCCCGAGAAAGGGCAGGGCGGCGATCAGGAAAAGGGACACCGTCTATTTCTCCGCTGCTGGTCTTTTTTGTTTATGTTGCTTTGCAGCGATAATTTATGTCCTTGCCCGGTATTGCAAGGTTGCAAAGTTCAGAGATTTGTTGCGACAGAGTGTAACATGCATCTTCGGCTGACGAATTGTTGATCGTACCCGACCTGTTGGGATCAGGCGAAGCCGGGCCTGAAGTGATAGAACCTGTTCCTGACATAATGGCGATAAGCACATTTGTAGGAGGGCGCATGTCTCGGAAAACGCCTCGTTGGATTTGGCTTGGCCTCGTAGTCGCGATTGTCCTCGGCTTTAGCCTGCGCCAGTATCTCTTGACGCCCGAGGATTTTGCGGGCGGGGCGCTCACGGTCGCCGAGGCGCATGTGCAGGCGACCGAAGGCAAGGTTTTGCTGATCGACATCCGGCGTCCGGACGAATGGCGCGCGACGGGCATCGGCGAGGGAGCCCACCCGCTCGACATGCGGCGCGAGGATTTTGCCGAGGCGCTTGCAGACCTGGCCGGGGGCGACCGAAACCAGGCGATTGCCCTGATCTGCGCCCGCGGGGTACGCTCGGCGCGGCTTGCCAACCGGTTGAGCGCGGCGGGATTCGGCAATATCATCGACGTTCCCGAGGGGATGCTTGGATCGCGCGCGGGGCCAGGGTGGGTTCGGTCTGACCTTCCGGTGACGGTTTATGAGGAGCGCGGATAATGATCCGTGGGATATGTGCGGTTCTGGGACTGGCGGTGTCTGCAACGACGGTTTCCGCCGGATGCGCGGACAAACCGGAGCCCTGTGAAATTGCAGGCGGCACCTATCATGTTGTCTTGCCCGAGGCCCAAAGCCCCCCGGTACTGGTGTTCCTGCACGGGCATGGCGGAGAGGGCGCGGGTCCGATCAGCAATGAACGGCTCGTCGCACCGCTGCTGGCCCGGGGATGGGCGGTGGTCGCCCCGGACGGGGCAATCCGGCCCGCGGGAACCGGCAAGCGCAGCTGGAATTTCTTCCCGGGCTGGGAGGGGCGGGACGAGGCCGCCTTTCTGAAAAGCGTCACCGCGGATGCGGTTGCCCGGTTCGGGCTGGACCCAAATCGCGTGGTACTGGGGGGATTTTCGGCAGGCGCCTTCATGGTCAACTACCTGGCCTGCGCCACGCCCGATGCCTACTCCGCCTATGTGCCGGTCTCGGGCGGGTTCTGGCGCCCGCAGCCCGAGACCTGCAAGGGTCCGGTACGGCTGCTGCATACACATGGCTGGAGCGATCCTGTGGTGCCGCTCGAAGGGCGCATCCTGGGCGCTGGCCGGTTTCAGCAGGGTGACATCTTTGCCGGTCTGGAACTCTGGCGCAGCGTCAACGGCTGCCTCGATCACAAGCCGGACAGTTACTCGGTCACCGGCCCGTTTCAGCGTCGTGTCTGGGCCAGTTGTGATCCGGGCGGGGTAATAGAGTTCGCTCTGTTCCCCGGGGGGCATATGGTCCCCGAAGGCTGGGCCGATATGATGGTCGACTGGTACGAGGCGCTGGGCGGTCAGTGACCGCCCAGCGCCGGGATCATTCTGCCGGATGCGCGCTGGTACCGTGCTCCAGAAGCGACTTCAGTTCGGTCCGGTAAGACCGCGCGGCCCGCGTGATCGCCGGTTCGCGGTATTCCTCGCGCATCCCGATCAGGCGCCGTGCCGTGCCCGCCGATACACCCGACAGGGCCGATAGCGGCACCGCAAGGGCGAGGCTGAACGCAATCGGGGCCAGCCAGACCGAGACCAGCCCCAGAGCGATACCGGCGCAGAGCGCCAGCCCGCTGACGGTTTCGAGCGCATGACAGGTGATCAGCGTCGTCAGGCCATAGGTGCCGCCGTCGCGCGCCTGTGGAGACCATCCCTTCTGGATGCCCAGCATGGTGCGGAACACCGCGATCATCTGCTGGACCATCAGGATGGGGGCGTAAAGGATCGACAGGATCACTTCGGACAGGAACGACAGCAGGAACCGGCCCGCCCCGCCGAAATCGGAGTAACGGGCGCCACTCAGCGGCAGCGCTGCGATCCCCAGCAGCTTGGGCAGCAACAGCATGGCGTACATGACAACGATGATCACCACATGACGGCCTTCGGACATGTCCGGCCATTGTGGGAACAGGGGGTTTTCGGGGCTGAAATATTGCAGCACCGAGCCGTCCTCGCCGTGACCGATCAGCGCCCACATCACCAGGAGCGCGAACCAGATCGGTGACATCAGGTAGCCGATGGCGCCATGGAACATGTGGAACCGCGAGATCGAGCGGAAGCCGCGCGCGGTCAGCAGGTTCAGGTGTTGCAGGTTGCCCTGGCACCAGCGGCGGTCGCGCAGCACATGGTCGATCAGGGTCGGCGGGGTTTCCTCGTATGATCCACGGATGCGCGGCAGAAAGCGCACGGCCCAGCCGGCCCGGCGCAACAATCCCGCCTCGACGAAATCATGGCTCATGATCAGCTTTTCACGCCCCGACAGCGAGCGCAGCTTGGGCAGGCCCGCGCAATTGGCGAAAGCGGCGGTGCGGATGATCGCGTTATGGCCCCAATAGTTGCCCTCTTGTCCGCACCAGCGGGCCATGCCCTCGGCAAAGGCGGCGCCATAGACGCCATTGGCGAACTGCTGCATCCGGGCAAACACCGATTGTGCACCGATCAGTTGCGGAAAGCTTTGAATCAGCCCGGCGGCGGGGTCACGGGCCAGCGCGTCGGTCAGGCGCGCGATCGCGCGGCCGGTCATCAGGCTGTCGGCGTCCAGCACCAGCATCGCATCCCAGGCCCCGCCCCAGGTGCTGACCCAATCGGCGATGTTGCCGACCTTGCGGTCAGTGTTCTGTTCGCGGCGGCGGTAGTATAGCGCGAGGTCAGGGGCCAGCGTTGTGCGCAGCGCCTCGACGCTGGCCTGTTCCTGTGCGGCAATGGCGTCGTCGCGGGTGTCCGACAGTATGAACATGGCGTATTCATGCTGGCCACCACGCGATTTCAGCTCTTCAAGCATGGTGCGCGCGTTGCCCAGCACATACCAAGGAACCTCGTTGTAGACCGGCATCAGCAGGGCCACGCGCAGGCGCTGCACCTTGTCGGCGCGAACCCGGGGTCCCTGCCGGGATAGGGAGAACACGCCCAGCAGAACCGTGCTGACAGCAAAGGCGATCCAGAAGAAGTTGAAGGCGATCAGGGCCAGCAGGATACCTTCGATCAGCGAGATCCCGGCGTCCGAAAACCAGTCTCCCATCACCCAGAGCAACCCCAGGGTCGCGGCCATCGCCGGTGAGAACGCCAGTACCCGCCAAAGCGCGACACCTTGTGCCGCCACTTCCTGCGGGGCCTGAGCGTCACGAAACCCGGTGTTGAAATCCTGCGCCTGCATCGGAAGGGGCGCCGGTGAGGGCATGATCCGCAATTCGTGTTTCATCACGCGGTCCACCTGTAAAGCCAGACTTCGGAGGCGGGTTCACTGTCGCGGCGCAGCTGCGCGCGCAACTCAACCAGTTCCGTTTCGCCGGGGACAAAGGAAAACGCCAGCCGCGCGCCCCCGGTATCGGGGTTGCGTTGCAGGATCGGCGCCGCGATCTCGGCATGGGGGGACTGAACCACCGGTTCCAGCGCCTCCAGATCGTCAAACAGCGGGCTGGCCTCGAAATCGACGACCACCAGTCGGCCCTCGCCAAAGGTCTTCTCGCCCATCGCGGTCCGGATCACGCGCGGCAGCGCGGTCCGATGCGGCTCTTCGCCCCAGGTTAGACGGTATTCGAGGGTAACCTCGCTGCCAGCCGCATAGGGTTCGGCCGGACGCCAATAGGCGACGATGTTGTCATAGATCTCCTGATCGGCGGGAATCTCCACCAGGGTGACTGCCCCCTTGCCCCAGTCGCCCATCGGCTTGACCCACAGGCCCGGTCGGCGATGGTAATTGGCTTCCAGATCGGCAAAATCGGAAAACTCCCGCGCCCTCTGCATCAGGCCAAAGCCACGCGGGTTCTCGTCCACAAAGGACGACACCTGAAGCGCGCGGGGATTGGCCAGCGGGCGCCAGATCACCTCTCCGGCACCGTTCCGGATCAAGAGCCCGTTGCTGTCATGCACAGCAGGGCGGAAATCGTCAAACCGGATATGGTTGCTGGCGTCAAACAGGAACATCGAGGTCAGCGCGCCCAGACCCGCATGGGTCAGGTCCTCGCGCGGGAACAGCGTCGCCTCGACCTCCATCACGCAATCCTCGCCGGGGGTGATGTCGAACCGATAGGCCCCTGCAACCGAGGGGCTGTCCATCAAGGCATGCACGATCATGTTGCGCTGCCCCGGTACGGGGCGTTCCAGCCAGAAGCGGATGAATTCGGGGAATTCCTCGCCATCCGGATCGCCAGTCTTCAGTGCGAGGCCGCGCGCCGAGAGACCATAATTCTCGTTCAATCCGATGGCGCGGAAGTAGCTTGCGCCCTGAAACACGCAGAATTCGTCGGTCTCGCCGGGGCGATGCATTTCCGTGCGCAGCCGCAGGCCCGAGAACCCCAGGTTCTCGTCGGCGGGCAGGGCAGGGACCTCGGGTCCCTTGTCGAACATCGACAGGTCAAAGCCTACCAGACGCGCCATCCCTTTCTCGACCAAATGGATCTGCACCGCGCGCGGGAAATAGAGCCCGGGGGCGAAGAAATCCACGCTGAACGGGGTCTCGGTTCCGGCCCAGAGCCCGTGGTCGATGCGGAACCGGATCGACCGGTATTCCTCATAGGTCAGCGCCTTCCATGCGTCGGGCACATCCGCGCGCATCTGATAGGGGCGGCTGGCCAGATCGCGGGCCATGGACTTGACCAACGTGTGGTCAAAGGGTTCGGCAGGGGTTGCCGCAAAGGCCCTCGGCGCCAGAGTAAGCAGCGAGACCGAGGCCAGAAAGGAACGGCGGGTAAGGGTCATTTCCGTGATTTCCAGGGATGAGATTTGAACCAGGCAGCGCCATAGGCGACGCCAGTGATCAAGATGAAGCCAATGAGATTGACGAACAGAACCGGGAACGGGTCGCGGCCCCAGAGATCGAGAAGCACACCCAGCAGGCGCGCGACAGCCATCGAGAAGACAAAGACCGCCAGCGATTGCTGACCGACTTTGACGATCACGTTCAAGACCTGCTGCCAAAGCTGCGCCAGGGCGCCGTCTCCGGTCGGCAGCAGACGCACGCCCTTGTCGCCGGCCACGACCCAGCCGAGATAGGCCAGAGACAGGAAATGCATGTAGCGCAGCAGGCCAAAATCGGTCTTGTCGCGGTATTCTGCGGTCAGCGGCCAGGTCGCGCGGATGTCATCGGCCACCGCCGGATTCCAGGCCTCGACCCAGAGAAAGACTTTCCATGATCCGAACGGCGCGGACAGGACAACGAACAGGACCGCCACCCAGATCAACGTCTTGCTGACGGGCGGCGCGGGAATCCAGCCGCGCATGAAGGCGAAACCAGTGAAGAACAGCAATTGCCAGCCGAACGGGCTGAAGAACCATTGCCGCTCGGACCAAGGTTCGGCCGGCAGTGCAAGCGCACCCGTCTGTGCCACGGCCCAAATCAGCACCGAGGCCAGCGCCATTGCCCAGAACCCGAGCTTTTGCAGCCCCATCATCAACGGCATCATCGCCAGAACAACCAGATACATCGGCAGGACGTCGAAGTAATTAGGAACGTAGGTGAGCGTAAACAAGCCCACGATCTGCGGTGCCGGGTCGCCAAAGAAATGCTGGAGATTCAGCGCATCGACATAGCTGCGGTCGAACAGGGCCGACAGGTCCAGTGCGGCCATACACATCGCGGTGAAAAAGAACAGACCGATATGTGCCCAATAGACCTGCCAGATGCGGAACACGATGCGGGCGCTGCCCATCACCCAGCCCTTTTTCAGAAAAGCGCCGCCGAATGCGATGGCCGAGGCCATGCCCGAGCAGAACACGAAGATTTCGGTCGCGTCGGAGAAGCCAAACCGGGCGGGAATCCAGTTTGCCCAGGGGTTGTCGCTGATATGAGCGACCAGAATGATGAACATCGCGATCCCGCGATAGAAATCCAGCCGCAGATCGCGCGTAGAGGCGGGAGCCACGACGCGGGTCGTGGCCGGTGCAAAATCCGATACGGGCGAAATCGTCGCCATGCGTGTTGGGTCCTTCTCAGTCACGTTATTCGGCAGGCACGCTATGCATGCCGCGCCCCCCTTTGCCGGCCTCGATCAGGGCACGGCGGGCAAGGGCATAGTTGTCTTCATGTCCACATCGCTTGCTTCGGCGGTCGTCCAGGATGCGTTCCACCGCATCCAGGCGACCGGCTCGCAGCCCGGCGTCGATTGTGATCCGTTCGAATACGTCGCGCTGGGCATGGCTGCCTCCGGCCAATTGCATGTTGCCGCGCGCGGCAAGCAAGTGATCGAAGGCCCGTCCATGATCTCCATCGCCAAAGGCCTCAAGCCCCAGCGCGGCATTCATTCCGGGATCGGCCATGCGACGGGTCACATCGCAATTGGCCTTGTCTGCATCGCGTTTAATCCGCTGCAGCATTCGCGAGATGGCCTCTTCGCGGGTATCCCCCGTCAGGGCCAGCAGGTAATGCAGGTCTGCGAAGATCAGGCTTCCATCTTCGGTGCGCGCAGCACTTAGATCGGCCAGTTCTTCCCAGCGGTCTCCGACATTTACGCCTTCAAGCTCGAGCCGCGACAGCAGCGAGGTGGCGTTAGATATGTCCCGATAATCGTCTGTCTTATCCTTGCGAATCACTGAATCGTAGAGATCGAATACATGATCAATCTGGCCCTGGTCCAGATGCATCAGCGCCTTGTGCCACCAGACATGATACCGAAAGTTGTTGCAATGGGACCAGGCCGCCTCGCGCCCGGCAAGCCATTCCAGCCCCTGTTCGGATTGCCCTTTCATTTCATGCACATGCGCCACCGCGTGCAGGCCCCAGGCATCGTCCGAGACCATCCACAGCGCTTGCCGCCCGGCAATCTCGGCCTTGTCGTAGGCGCCCGTTTCCTCGAGCGCGAAGGCATGGCAGCCCAGCAGATAGCCGCGCCCGGCGTGATCGGGGGCATAGGCGGGCATCACCCGCTCGATCGAGCGGCGCATTCCGGCCGGATCACCCAGCACAAACCGGGTGGCGTGGCTCAGCTTCATCGCCAGCGTATCGTCGGGATGCGCGCGCAGGATCGCCTCGAATTCCTGCACCGACCGGCTGGGATTGCCCGCCAGCCAATGGCGCAGCGCCGCCAGGTAATGCGCCTCGCGGGGCGTTACCGGGTGCGCATCGGCCGCGCGCTCGGCTGCGGCCATCGCTTCAACCGCGACCGGGGTCATCTCGCGCCGACCCAGAAGCAGCATGAACAGGCCCTTTATGGCATGGCCCAGGGCAAAATCCGGTTCCAGTTCCAACACCCGCGCCAGATGCTGCGGGGTTACTGCCGCATGGGCCATGAAGCCCAGCAGAACTCCGTCCCACGCCTCGGCGCTGTCCGCGCGGGTCAGGCTGTTGGTCTGTCCAAAAACATCGTCTCTCATACCGGGTCCGTTCCTTGCAAAGGGTGGCTGTTCGCGCCTTTGCCAAGTCTATTGGAGCCCCGTATCAGGATCGACGTCGCTCGCGAATTGGTGAAAGCGCGTGTGCGGAAAATGGGGGAAAAGCCGCCGAATGCCCCTGTTGTTTCAGCAATTTGCCGCCTAGGGACAGGCGATGTTTCAGTCCGTGAACGGATCGTCCGAGGAGAGCACGGATTCGGTGTCCTGCCCGCAACGCGGCGGCGCCTTGCGATAGGTGACAGGGGTGCGCGACAGTTTCAGCGGGTTGCCGATCAGGTGTACCGGGCCGGGCTCGGCCTTCATGTCGATCTGCATCTGGCGGGCCGCGACCTGATCGCTGGCAAAGACCTGGTCGATGGTCTGGACCGGCCCCACCGTGACCTTGAGCGCCTCGAGCCCCGCGATCACGTCGGCCATGCTGCGCGCCGCCAGCGCCGGGCGCAGCAGCGCATCCAACTCGGCGCGGTTTTGCAACCGCGCCGAGTTGGTGGCAAAGCGCGGGTTGTCGGCCAGCGCGCCCAGGTCGAGAAATCCGCAGAAACGGCGGAACTGGCTGTCATTGCCCACCGCCAGCACCACATGCCCGTCCGAGGTGGCATAGACGTCATAGGGCATGATGTTGGGATGGGCATTGCCGCGCCGCTGGGGTAGGACGCCGCTGGTCAGATAGTTCACACCCTCGTTGATCATCCAGGCCACCTGCGCATCGACTAGCGCCAGGTCGATATGTTGGCCCTCGCCGGTGCGCTGGCGGTGATGCAGCGCCGCGAGGATTCCCACGGTCGCATACATGCCGCACATCACGTCGGCGATACCCACGCCCACCTTCATCGGCGCGCCATCGGGTTCACCGGTCAGCGACATGATGCCACCAAACCCTTGGGCCATAAGATCATAACCCGGTTTCGAGGCATTGGGGCCGGTCTGACCAAATCCCGAGATCGAGCAATAGACAAGGCCGGGAAACTCGGGGCCGAGGCTCGCATAATCCAGCCCGTACTTTGCCAGCCCGCCGGGTTTGAAATTCTCGATCAGGATATCGGCATGGGCCGCCAGACGCCGGATTTGTGCCTGCCCCTCGGGTGTCGAGATATCCAGCGCCACCGATTTCTTGTTGCGGTTGGCGGCCATGAAATAGGCGCTCAGGTCGCTGGGGTTGCCCTCGGAGTCGGTCACATAGGGAGGCCCCCATTGCCGCGTGTCATCGCCACCCGAACCGGGGTTCTCGATCTTGATCACATTGGCGCCCAGATCACCCAACAGCTGGGTACAGGTCGGCCCCGCCAGAATGCGGCTGAGGTCCAGCACGCGCACCCCGTCGAGCGGCCCTTTGGGTTGTTCAGATCCGGCCATCGTAATCCCCTCGTGCAATTTCGGCGGCGATCACCGTGAAGCGGTCCGCTGCCTGCGCCGCTTCCAGCGCCGCGCGCAACTCTGCCCGCGAGCGTACGGTGTGTCCATGCCCGCCAAAGGCGCGGCCGATGGCGGCAAAGTCGTGATGCCCGAAATCGACGCCCCGATTGGGCAACTGGCGGCCGCGCTGTTTCAGCTCGATCAGCGACAGGCTGGCATCGACAAAGACCAGAAAGATCGGGTTGCCGCCCATCTCGGCGGCGGTCGACAGCTCTCCGGCGACCATCAGGAACCCGGCATCGCCCGTGAAACTGATCACGGGGCGGTCGGGCGCGGCCAGTTTCAGACCAATCGCCATCGGCAGGGCGCAGCCCATGGTGCACAGTCCCGAGGACTGGATCAGCCCGCGCGGCTCGTCACAGCGCCACATCTGGCTCAGCAGGATGCGATGGGCGCCGCTGTCGGCGGTGGCGAGCGTGCCAGCAGGCAGGGCGGCGCGGGCCTCGGCGATGATGGCGGCGGGGCCCCAGACCTCGTCTTCGGGAAAGGCGCGGGCGAGCGCGGCGCGCGCCGCCTGCGGCTCGCCCGCGGGCCAGGTGGCATGCCCCGGCGTGCCCTTCGCGATGGCCTCCAGCGTGGCGCCGGTATCGGCAACGATATTGATCCCGGCCTGATGCATGTAGTGGTCGTTGACCACAGCCGAGATGTCTATCACCCGCTGGTTTTCGGGGTCCCAGACCTCGCGCCAGCCGGGGCGCATCTCGATCGGGTCATAGCCCAGGCACAGGATCAGGTCGGCGGCCTTGACCAGCGGCAGCAGGTGGCTGTCTGCCAGTGGTGACAGGCCCGCGCCGCCGAGGCAAAGGCGGTGATCTTCGGGCAGGATACCCTTGGCCTTGTAGGTGGTGACAAAGGGAATTTCGAAATGTTCCAGAAAGGCTTGCAGGACACATTTCGAGTTGTCCGCCAGCACGTCGAGGCCGATCACCGCCAGCGGGCGGCGTGCCTCAGCGACCCAGCGGCGGGCGGTTTCCAGACAGGTGCCGCCGGGCGCCACCGGGGCCGCCGAGGTCAGCCGCCGCCGCCTTGTCTCGCGTACCGGGGTATCGGCCACGCCGATCGGCACGTCGATATGTACCGGGCCGGGCCGGGGCTGCATCGCCAGCGACACCGCCTTGTCGGCGATAATATCCGCGCCTTCGGCGGTCAGGCGGAAACTGCCCTTGGTGATCGGGCGGAACACCTGGGCATGGTCCATCACCTGATGGGTATAGGTCAGCGCCTCGTCGGCATCGACACAGCCGGTGAGCACGATCATCGGCACCCGGTCCTGCAACGCATTGGCCACCACGTTGACCCCGTTCATCGCCCCCGGTCCCAGCGTCGCCAGCAGGATCGCGGGCGCGCCATCGCGATGATGCACCCCCTCGGCCATGAAACCGGCGGCATTCTCATGCTTGGCCAGATGAAAGGCGATCCCCGCCTTGTCCAACGCATCGACCAGCGTCAGCACCTCGCCGCCGGGCATGCCAAAGGCATGGCGGCAGCCCGCCTCGTACAGCCGCCGGGCCAGCAGGTCGGCGGCGCGGGGAAGGGGGTCTGACATGGTGGGGCTCCGTTACAGGGATCGGTTCTGGCCGAGATTGCGGAGCCTGCGCCCGAAGGCAAGGGGGGTCACGTCACTGTGAGGCAATTGCCTGCGCCGCCACCGCCGCAAACCGCGAGTCCAGCTCGGCGGCAATGGCGGCCAGCTCGGCACCGCCCTCGTCCAGATAGGGGGCAAAGACCTGCGAGGGCAGCTTGTAGCCCAGCGTGGCATAGCCGTCGGCGTTTTCGGTGACGTAGAAGCGGATCGGCGCTTCGATCATCGCGGCGGTGGACAGCGCCAGCACCCGCACCGCGAAATCGTTGTTGAAGGCGCCAATGACCCGGTTGCCGGGAATGATGATGCCGCGCCGGGCGGCGGCCTCGGTCGGGCCTGCCTGGGTAACGATGCCCAACCCGTTTGCGGTGATCGCGGCGCGGGTGTCCTCGACCAGTTGTGCATGGGTCTTGGTCGTGGCGTGCACCGCCCAGCCCGGGCGCGGCGTCAGATCGGCGGCGAGCGCGGGCAGGGCAAGGTGGGCGATCAGGGCGAGGACGGCAAGGCGCATTGTGGGTCTCTCCTTTGCTGGACCCATGATGCCAGATTTGGGCGCTGTGCGCGCTCACGTTATCGTGCACAGTTTACGTGACGCCGCGCGCCGCCTAGGCTCACCCCAATTGCGAGGAGTGAGGGTGATGAGCGAAATGAACGGCGCCGAAAGCCTGGTGCGCAGCCTGCTGCAAAGCGGGGTCGATACTTGTTTCACCAATCCCGGCACCTCCGAGATGCATTTTGTGGCGGCGCTCGATCAGGTGCCGGGCCTGCGCTCGATCCTGGCGCTGTTCGAAGGGGTCGCAACCGGGGCGGCGGATGGATACTACCGGATGGCGCGCAAACCGGCGGCGACGCTGCTGCATCTGGGGCCGGGACTGGCCAACGGTATCTCGAACCTGCACAACGCCAAGAAGGCCGGATCGGCCGTGGTCAATATCGTGGGCCAGCACGCGGCCAGCCATCTGGAGCTGGACGCGCCGCTGACGGCGGATATCGAGGGGCTGGCGCGGCCGGTGTCGCATTGGGTCGAGACCTCGTTGTCGGCGGCGGATGTGGGGCGCGATGCCGCCCGTGCGGTACAGGCGGCACGCAGCGCACCGGGGCAGGTGGCAACGCTGATCCTGCCGTCTGACACGGCCTGGACCCCGGGCGGGCAGGTCGCGCCCGCCTTGCCGGTGCCTGCGCGGGCGCCGGTTGAGGCCGAGACGTTGGAACAGGCGGCAGTTGCGCTGAGCGGGCCTGACAGCCTGTTGCTGCTCGGGGGCGAAGCGCTGACCGAGGAAAATCTGGAACGTGCTGGCCGCATCGCGGCGGCAACCGGCTGCGCGTTGCTGTCGGAATGGGCCAATGCGCGGATGGAACGGGGCGCGGGCCGGGTGCCGGTGGCGCGCGTGCCCTATCCGATCAACATGGCGCTGGAGGCGCTGTCGCGCTTCCGCCGCATCGTTTTGCTGGGCGCGCGGCCCCCCATCGGCTTTTTCGCTTATCCGGGCAAACCCGCCGTGCTGACCCATCCAGAGGCAGAGATCATCGCGCTGGCCGATTGGGCCGCCGATCTGGATGGTGCGCTGGCCGGGCTGGAACAGGCGGTGGGCGGCTCTGGCACCGATCCGGTGCTCGCGCCGCCTGTCGCGCCGGGATCGGTCAGCGGCCCTAACACGCCCGAGAGTGTAGCCGCCGTGCTGGGCCAATACATCCCCGAAGGCGCCATCGTGCTGGACGAGTCGGTGACCACCGGCCGCGCCTTTCACGGCGCCACCCTGGGCGCCGCGCCGCATACATGGATCAACAATTGCGGTGGTTCCATCGGGTACAGCCTCGCCGCCGCCATCGGGGCCGCCTTCGCCTGCCCGGACCGCAAGGTGATGACGCTGACCGGCGATGGCTCGGCCATGTACATGCCACAGGCCTTGTGGACCATGGCGCGTGAAGCTCTGGATATCACCGTGGTGATCTGGGCCAATCGCAGCTATCGCATCCTGCTGGGTGAATTGTCGGGGGTGGGGGTGATGAACCCCGGCCCGCGCGCGCTCGACATGTTAAGCCTGGAGCGGCCTGCCATCGACTGGGTCGGGCAGGCGCAAAGCCTTGGTGTGCCTGCTGTCCGGGTCGAGCGGGCCGAGGAGTTTGCGCAGGCGCTGGAGCGGGGATTTGCCGAGGCGGGACCAAACCTCATCGAGGTTCTGCTTTAGTGGGGGTGGGGAGGGGGCGCTGCCCCCGTCGCGCCTTGCGCGACTCCCCCGGAGTATTTTGGGCGAAATGAAGGGTCAGAGGCGCAGGCCGCAGGCCTCAAAGGCGGCGCGCGTGGCGGATTTTTCCGCCTCGGTCAGTTCCTGCATGGGAAAGCGCACCCGCCCGCCGGTCTGTCCCAGCAGCTCTTGCCAGTATTTGCCATGTGCTTGCGGCTTGCTGCCCGGTTTGGTCGATTTGATCGCATGGCGCACCGGGTCGAGGCTGTCGCGGATCGCGCGCGCCTCGTCGATACGGCCGGCAAAGGCCAGTTGGGTATAGTCATGCATGCGCCGGTCGTTTGCGGTTTGCAGCTGATAGGGCGGTGAGGAGCAAAGATAGAGCCGCCAGCCCAGTTCCACGATATTGTCGAACCATTCCTCTTCGGAGGCGGTGGAGACCTGGATCCGGTCGCCCGCCAGCTCGGTCAGGCGGGCATACATCTCGCGCGGGACCGAGTATTTGATAGCCACCACATTAGGCAGATCGGCAATGCGCGCGCACAGCTCGGGGCTCATCAGGTAACCGCTGTCGGGGTGGCTCCACATGGCGATACCGATATCGACCGCCTCGCTGATGACCTTGTAATATTCGTAGAGCAGCGCGTCGCGGTCATGCACGAAATGCAGCACCGGCGCGTGCACCACGATATAGTCGGCACCCACATCCTGGGCATGGCGGGCCAGTTCGAGCACGGTGTCGAAATTCTGGTCCGAGACCGACATCATGGTGCCCGCGCGCCCGGCGCATGCCTCGACCGCGACCTCGAGGTTGCGCTTGCGCTCCTCCAGCGACATCGAGAAAAACTCGCCCTGTTTGCCGCAGATGAAGAGGCCCGCGATGCCCAGATCATCGACCCAGTGGCGGATATTGCGGCGAAAGCCCGCCTCGTCAAACGTCAGATCCTCGGCAAAGGGGTTCAGCGCCGCGGCCCAGATGCCGCGCAGATGTTCGCGGGCATGGTCCTTGGCCTCGCTCTTGGCGTATCTCATGTCTCATGTCCCTTGCTTGTATTGGTGATCGCCTGCCAGAGCGACAGGCTGGTAAGCGGCATCTGCAGATCGGTCACACCCAGAGGCGCCAGCGCATCCAACGCGGCGTTCAGGATCGCCGCCGGGGCGCCGATGGTGCCGGCCTCGCCGATCCCCTTGGCGCCGAGCGCGTTGGTGGTGGCGATGGTTTCGGTCTTGTGGATGGTGAGTGGCGGCAGGTCAGCCGCGCGCGGCATCGCGTAATCCATGAACGAGCCGGTGAGAAGCTGGCCGTCGTCGAAATGCAACGCCTCCATCATCGCCTCGCCCAGGCCCTGGGCAAAGCCACCCATCACCTGGCCCTTGGCCAGGAGCGGGTTGATCAGCCGCCCGGCATCGTCGAGGCAGGCCATGCGGGTCAGATGCGGGGCGCCGGTGTCGCGGTCGACCTCGATCGCGGCGAGGTAGCAGCCATGGCCCCAGGCCTCGCCCGGGGCGGTATAGACCGTGTCGGCTGTGATCGGGCCGGTCTCGCCCGCGTCGCGGCGGCGGATGATCTCGCGGCAGGCCTCGAGCACGGCGCTGGCGCCGATGGGGGTGCTGCGGCTGGCCAGCGCGCCGATGCCCGCCGGGCAGGTGGCGGTGTCGCCATGCAGCACGGTGATATCGGCGGGCGTGAGCCCCAGCGCGTCGGCGGCGATCTGGGCCAGCGCGGTTTCGCGCCCATGGCCCTGGCTGCTGCCGCCAAATTCCACCGTGGCACAACCCGCCTCAAGGGTCACGCGCGCACTTTCCCAACCCTTGCCCGAAGGTTCGACGTAAAAGCCGAGGCCGATCCCGGCCAATGCCCCCTTTGCGCGCCTTGCGTCGCGCCGGGCGCACCAGGCGGGGTAATCGGCCAGCCTTAGCAAATGGTCGAGTGCCGTGGCATAATCGGCGCCTTCGACCTGACCCGCGGGCAGGTCGCGTGGGCCGTTCACGCGGTGCAGGTTGCGGCGGCGGATCTCGGCGGGATCAAGACCGGTGGCGCGGGCGGCGGCATCGGCCAGACGCTCCATCAGCGCGCAGGCCTCGGGGCGGCCGGCTCCGCGATAGATGCCGGTGGGCGCGGTATGGGCGCGCCGGGCGCTGGTGCCCAGATCGGTGGCAGGGATGTCATAGGGGCCGGGCAGGATGCGGGCGGCGTTCCAGGCCGGGATCAGCGCCGAATTGGGCAGCCAATGGCCCAGCGGTGCCTCGACGCGGGCCTTGAGCGCCAGAAATCGCCCCTCACTGTCGATGGCAAGCTGGCCCTCGCTTGTCAGCCCCCGGCCATGGGTGGCCGACAGGAATTCTTCGCTGCGGGTTGCGGTCCAGCGCACCGGGCGGCCCAGGTGATGCGCGGCCCAGACCGCCAGCACCTCTTCGGGGTAAAGCGAAGCCTTCATGCCAAAGGCGCCGCCCACGTCGCGGGCGATCACCCGCAGGTGCTCGGGGTCGAGCGACAGGATGCGGGCCAGATCGGCCCGCGCCCGGTGCGGCGTCTGGGTGGACAACCAGACTGTCAAGCCGCCGCCTTCGGGCAGGACGGCGATTGCGCGCGGTTCCATCGGGCTGGGGGCGAGGCGCGGATGCTGATTGCGGACCCGAACCACATGCGCCGCTGTGGCAAAGGCTGCTGCGGTATCGCCGGTCTGCCAGTGTTGCATCGCCGCCAATCGTGGCGGCGCGGCGACGGTCTCCTCGATATCGGCTTCGATCATCTCAACCGCGTCCAGTGCCTGATTCACCGTTGTGGCAAGCACGGCGGCTACCGGCTGTCCCACCGCTTCGATATCAGACGCGGCCAGGATCGGGAAATTCGGCAAGTCGCAAAGGGGCAGCGCCGGGTTGACCTCCAAGACCCCCATTGGCCCAAGGGTTTGGGCAGTCAACACCGCGTGAACACCGGGCAGCGCTTCTGCTTGGGCTGTTTCGAGGTGGGTAATCTGCCCGCAAGCGACCGGACTGCGCAGAAACGCCAGATGCAGTGCGTCGGGCAGGGCGATGTCGCCAGCATACTGCCCTTCACCCCGCAACAGTCGCGGATCTTCGCGCCGGTTCATGGGGCGTCCGGTATATGGCGGTGTCTCGGTCAATGCGGGTCCGGTGAAAGCTTGGCGTTTTGCCAACCCTGAACTGCCTTTCCGCCGCGGGGCAAATCGAGAAAACGCATCCGGGTATCTGTAAACAGGATATCAATTGCGGTCGGGTATGTGAAATATCCTTGTCAGTCGGCCAGGGGGATAAGACATGAAGATTGCACTGATAGGGCATGGCGCGATTGCGGCATATGTAGCGGCAAACCTGCCTGCGAACACGCAGCTGACCGGCGCGATTTGCAGGCCGGGTCGCGAGGCCGCAGCGCACGAAGCGCTTTCTGTTGTTCCGGCTCTTTCGGTCGCGGACCTGCCCGAGCGCCCCGATCTTCTGGTCGATTGCGCCGGTCACGCGGGGCTTCGTGCACATGGTCTGGCCGCGCTCGCTGCCGGGATCGAGGTTCTGTCCGTTTCGGTCGGCGCACTGGCCGATGCCGGGTTCTGTGCCGAGTTGGAGGCCGCCGCCCGTGCGGGTGGCACCCGGCTTTGCCTTGCCTCCGGCGCCATTGGCGCGCTCGATGCGCTGTCGGCGGCGGCAACGGGGCAAGGGCTGGCGGTCACCTATACCGGGCGCAAACCGCCGCAGGGCTGGCGCGGCAGCCGCGCCGAAGAGGTCCTGGATCTGGAGGCGCTCGCCGGGCCTGTCACCCATTTCAGCGGCACCGCGCGTGAAGCGGCGCAGGCCTACCCCAAGAATGCCAATGTCGCCGCCGCCGTAGCGTTGGCGGGGGCCGGACTCGACGCCACGCGGGCCGAGTTGATCGCCGATCCGGGTGTCACCGCCAATATCCACGAGATTGCCGCCGAAGGCTCATTCGGGCGTTTTCGGTTCCAGATCGAAGGTCTGCCGCTGCCCGGCAATCCCAGGTCCTCGGCCCTGACCGCCCTCAGCCTGCTTGCGGCCCTGCGACAGCGGCAGGCCACCATCCGGATATAGCTTTGACGGATATCAATCCGCCGTGGTATCGCAAAAAGCATGAGCCGCACCCAGATCCGCATCGTCGAACGCGTGTTGACACGCCTGAAACTCAAACAGCTCCGGCTGCTGGTGGCGGTCGGCGAACAGCATTCCATCCTGCACGCGGCGCAGGCGTTGAACATGTCGCAGCCCGCGGCGACCAAGCTGATCAAGGATCTCGAGCTCGACTTCGACGTACAGCTCTTTGACCGCACCAACCGCGGCATGGTGCCCACCGTCTTTGGACAGGCACTGATCCGCCACGGTAAGCTGATCCTGGCGCAGATTTCCCATGCCGCCCAGGAGCTGGATGACCTGAACGAAGGCAATGGCGGACGCGTCGTGGTTGGTACCCTGCTGGCGGCCTCGGCCGATTTCCTGCCGCGTGTCCTGCACCGGCTGGTTGTCGAAAAACCCGGCTTGGTCGTGAAACTGGTTGAGGGCACCAACGAAGTGCTGATGCCCGCGCTGCGCTCTGGCGATGTGGATCTGGTGGTGGGGCGGTTGCCGATGCATCGGCACCGCGCCGAGATCGAACAGGAACGGCTGTTCGACGAAGAGGTGATCTGTGTTGCCCGCGCCGGTCATCCCCTGACCGGCATCGAGGCTCCGGACCTGGCGGATCTGATGCGCTTTCCCTGGATCCTGCCACCGGCGGAAACGACCCTCAGACGGCAGCTCGACCAGGTTTTTGTCGATCTCGGCGGCGGCGCGCCGGCCTATGCGGTGGAATCGGTTTCGTACCTGGCCAACCGGGGTCTTCTTGTGGGTTCAGACATGTTGGCGGTCATGCCCGCCCATGTGCCGCGCCACGATATCGGCACCGGCGCGCTGGCGCGGGTGAACTGGCAGGTGCCGATCCCGATCGGCCCGGTCGGCGTCTCCATGCGCCGCTCGGCCAGCCTGTCGCCCTCGGTCGCGGGGTTTCTGGCGGCGCTGCGCCGCGAGGCGGCGGAAATCTCCGCCTGAGACTTGCCAGCGCCGGGGGGATCGGTCACATCTGCGCCGATGACCCTGAGCATGCCATGACCGACATCCTGCTTTCCCTTTGTTCCAGCTGCGCAGGCGAGCGCGACATCGAGGCCGAGCGTGCCGCGCTGCGCGCGGCGCTTGACCGAGCCGGTCTGTCGGCGCGTGTGGGTTTGGCCGAACACCCCTGTTTCGGAGCCTGTGAGGCGCCGGTCGCCATCGCGTTACAGGGTGCGGGCCGGGCGAGTTATGTGTTTTCCGATCTCGATCCGGTGGGGGATGCCGCAGATATCGCCGCAACCTGCCGACTGTATCTGGACAGCCCGGCGGGCTGGATCCAAGACGCCCGCGACTGCGGGCGGCTTCGGCTGTGCTTGCTGGCGCGAATACCTGCCCTATCCTCCTGAAAGGACGGGCAAGGCATCACATCTTATTCGACCTCGACGATCACGCTCGCCGCGACCGGCATACCCTCGACTGTGAGCTCGCCATGGCTGTTGGTGTTCAGCGACACCGTGACCTCGACCTGCCCCTTGGGCAGTTCGGGGATATGCATCCATTCGCCATAGAGCCGGGCCAGTTTCACGCCATTGACATAGACATGGGCGTGACCCTCACCGGGCTGATCGGTAGCCGAGGCATTTTCCGGGGCAAAGCGGAAATTGGTCGGTGCCACGTGCAGGTTCCATCCGGACATCGGGTCCTTGAACATCTGAACCGCCAGACCGGGCGCATCGGCGCCCGCAGGCAGGTTCACCGCGTTGCCGTGCGAATGTGCGGCGGCCTCGGAGTGAGCGCCGCCATGTTGGGCGGGATCAGCATGGTCATGGCCGTCGAAACTGATGCCATAGGCGCCCGCCGTGACGAAACCGGCACCGCCGCCAAACACCAGCCCGATGGCGAACAGGGCAAGAGATCGGGACATTTCTGTCTCCTCGTGAGAAATGGAAAACCCCGCCAGCCATGCCAGCGGGGTGAAAGGGCCGTCAAACGGCTCAGGCGTGCGCGTCGGCGCGCTTGCTCTCGGCCTGCCAGAAGTATCCGGCGAAACCACCCAGCAGCACCCAGGCCGCCATTCCAACGCCAAAGGCGCGAGCAGCGAACAATGCACCCAGCTCGGTCGGCACCGGGCCGCTGAAGCTTTCAGGCTCGGGAGCACCGATCAGATGCGGCGCCAGCAGCAGCAGCGCGGCAGCACCATAGGCCATCGCATTGCTGCCAAAGGCGATCAGCCACATCGCGATCCCTGTGGCGGCCACTGTCGCGGTCCACCAGATCTGACGAAGCTCGACATCGGCAGCCGCCACACCAGGCACCTCAGGCGCCAGCGACAGGCCGGGCGCGAAGTGGAACGAGATGAAACCCGCCAGGCCCCAGAGCAGGCCAGCGCGTGCAGTCACCGCGTGCCCCATTCTCTCGGCCATGGACATCAGTGCCACCATGACCAGCGCATAGCCGGTATAGGTGAACATGGTGAACACGACGCTCAGACCGTCCCGCATCGGGTCAGCGAAAAGACCGGGCAGTTCGGGCTGGGCGCTGACCGCTTCCGCCCCGAAATGCACCAGTTCTCCGGATTCATACAGTTCGGCATGCAGCAACACGGGCTGCACGAATACGAACTGCAGCAGGGCTGCGATCAGCCCCGCTGCAGCACCAGCGAACAACGCGCTGGTCAGAATGCGACTGAACATGGTCTCAGTGGCAGGGGAAGCCGGTGGCGTGGCGCACGTCATGTGCCGCATCATGCAGCGCGGATGCCTGCACATGGCCCGCCAGGGTCACAATGCCCAGGCCCAGAACCACGGCGAACAGCGCGGGCAGGATGGCCGAACCGGATACGGTTGCCTTGAGAGTTTTGGTCGTCATGTCATTTCCTCCTTGCCGCCGCACCCGACGGCCGGTGTTTCATTGCCTGTCTGGCAGGTCTCCTGGCTTGCGGGTCAGTGCCTCTGTTCGCCTTCCCCCCGAGCGAACCCGGGAGTGGCTGGTTGAACAGAGGCTCACCGCTTACAGTCGCGGGGGCGGCTTTGGCCTGAACCGACGGGCGGTCGCACCAAATTCCCTCTTAGCATCCGGATTGCTCCGGCAGGACCAGACCCCTCCATTTAGCCGCGAACGCGCGCCCGGCGCAATCGTCATTTGCGACCTTTCGGATCAGTTTCCGCGCTTTTTCAAAAGATAGATATCCATGATCCAGCCATGATCGGTCCGCGCGCGGGCGCGGGTTTCGACGATCTGATCTGCCACCTCGGCCAGCGGTCCGGCCACCAGAATCTGTTCCTCCATGCCCACATAGGCGCCCCACCAGATGTGATAATCGGACATATCCAGCGCCCGGAACGAGCATTCGCCGTCCAGCATCACCGCCGCGGTATCCACGGCGGGCGGCCAGCCCTCGTCACGCAGACGCCGCCCGGTGGTGACCAGGAACGGTGCGCCCAATGCGTTGACCGGAATGCCATGTGCCGCTGTCAGGGCCTGAAGCGCGGTGATGCCGGGGATCACCCGCACCTTGGGTTGCGGGTCGAGCCGCGCCGCGATTCGCAGCGAACTGTCATAAAGCGACGGGTCGCCCCAGATCAGCAGCGCCACCCGCGCCGTGTCGGGGTGGTCCTCCATCGCCGCCTGCCAGCGCAGGGCGATGGCATCGTGCCACTCGTCGACACCCTTCAGATACCCATCCTCGGCCCGGCGCGCGGGGATGTCGAAATAGGCGATCTGCGGCGGCGCGTCGGTGGCGTCAGTGATGATACGCTCGCGCAGCCCGGCCAGATCGGATTTCCCCGCCCCCTTGCGCGGGATCAGGATCAGATCGGCGGCGCGAATGGCGGCGATGCCTTCGCGGGTGATGTGGTCGGGATTACCGGTGCCGATCCCGATCAGGAGAAGCTCAACCATCGCCGAACTCCGCTAGCGGACCATAAAGGATCAGGGCGGGCGCTGTGCCGACCTCCTCTGCCAGCCGTAGGGCCAGTTCACCCATGCTGGCGCGGGTCAGGCGCTGCTCGGGGGTCGAGACGCTTTCGGCCATCAGCGCGGGCGTCGAACGTGGCAGGCCATGCGCCTCAAGCGCCTCCAGCAGCAGCGGAAAGGTGCGCTTGCCCATGAATACGACCGTGGTGGCCTGCGGATCGGCCAGCGCGGGCAGGTTGAGGTCGGGGGGTAATTTGCCGCTGACGTCATGGCCGGTGACAAATTGCACCCGCCGCGCGGTCAGCCTGCGGGTCAGCGGGATGCCGGCCGCTGCTGCCGCCGCTACTGCCGAGGGGATGCCGGGGATGATCTCGTAGCCGATCCCGGCCGCGCGCAACGCAACCAGTTCTTCTTCCAGCCGACCGAAC
The DNA here is from genome assembly GCF_025751555.1 of Ruegeria aquimaris. Taxonomy (GTDB): domain Bacteria; phylum Pseudomonadota; class Alphaproteobacteria; order Rhodobacterales; family Rhodobacteraceae; genus Ruegeria_B; species Ruegeria_B aquimaris. The sequence continues at coordinate 198,921 of NZ_JAOWLB010000006.1, read as the reverse complement.
AGGCCGCCATCGCCGGACTTCAACCGAACCACCCGGGCGCCCGATTGCGCGTAGTCGACCAAAAGACGGCTCACATGGTCCTGCTTGGGCGAGGGGCGGCCTGCCCGCTTGCCGACGCCGACCAGATCTGCATCGGGGCGCACATGGGCCAGGATCGGACCGCTCGACAGATCGTCGAACAGGACCGCATCGGCCTTGCCCAGCCTGTCCACCGCTTTCAGCGTCAACAGGTCCGGGTCGCCCGGCCCCGAGCCGACAAAAGAGACAAAGCCGCTCATGATCCCGCCTCCGCGATCAGGTGAAAGAAGGTGCCGGTCACATGGCCGCGCACGGACCCGGTCTGCGGCCCCTCGACGCCCTCGGCGTCGAACACCCGCGCCAGCGGCGCGTCGGGCTGTTCCAGGATCGAGGAATAGTGGAACTCGTGCCCGCGCAGGGTGGTGCCGGTGCCATAACCGGGCAGGGGCGCCAGCAGCTCGGCCCGGCGATAGCCAAGGTTGAACTTGCGCTTTTCATACGAGGTGACGAGGCCCAACAGACCCGCCATCCGGTGGCGGGTGCCATCCTTGTCGATCAGCGCCTCGCCCAAAGCCATGTAGCCGCCGCATTCGCCGTGGACGGGCCGGGTCTGGGCATGTTTGCGCAATCCGCTCAGAAAACTCTCTGCCGCCGCAAGTCGCCCGGCATGCAGTTCGGGATAGCCGCCGGGAAGCCAGACCAGATCGGCATCGGGCGCGGGGGCCTCGTCGGCCAGCGGCGAAAACGGCAGGATCTCGGCGCCACCGGCGCGCCAGCCTTCCAGCAGATGCGGATAGGTAAAGGAAAACGCCGCATCCCGCGCCAATGCGATGCGCTGGGCCGGGGGCGGCGGCAGCGCGGCCGACGATGGCCCATTGGGGCCTGAGGAGGCCGCCGTCCCCTTGATCGTCTCAAGGTCCACATGTTCGCGCAGGAACGCGGCATAGCCCGAGATAGCGGCCTCCAGGTCGGGGTGTTCCACCGCCTGAATGAGGCCCAGATGCCGCTCGGGCAGGGTCAGGTCGCCGCGCCGGGGCAGCACGCCCAGCACCGGCAGGCCCGCACGCTCCATCCCCAGCCGGGTCAGCCGCTCGTGCCGGGGGCTGGCACAGCGGTTCAGGATCACCCCGGCAAAGGGCAAGTCGGGATTGTACATCCGGAACCCCAGCGCGGTCGCCGCCGCCGATTGCGCCTGTCCACCCACATCGAGGACCAGCACCACCGGCCAGCCCATGCGCAGGGCGGTTTCGGCGCTCGACCCATGCCCGGTCTCGCCCGGTTTCGCCACCCCGTCGAAGAGGCCCATGGACCCTTCGGCCACCACGATATCGGCGCCCGACGCCTGCGCGGCCACGGCGTCCAGCAGACCCTCGCCCATCGCCCAGGTATCGAGGTTGAACGAGGCCCGTCTCGCCGCCGCCAGGTGAAAGGCGGGGTCGATGTAATCGGGCCCGCTCTTGAACGGCTGGACGGTCAGCCCGTCCTCGGCCAGCGCGCGCAACAACCCCAGCATGACCGTGGTCTTGCCGGTGCCCGAAGCGGGGGCCGAGATCATCAGGCCGGGGGGGTTAGTCATCGCCGTGGCTCCAGCTCGACCACGGGCTGTCGGCAGATTGCGGCCGATAGCGGCGGTCGTATTCGCGGGAATAGAGGCAGCTTTCGTCGAACCCTTCGCCTTTCAGCACCGGCCCGACCAGGATCAGCGCGGTGCGCGAGATGCTTTCGTCCAGCGCTGCTTTCAGCGTCTCCAGCGTGGCGCGGATGATCCGCTCGTCCGGCCAGCTGGCGCGATAGACCACCGCCACCGGGCAATCGGCCCCGTAATGCGGCACCAGATCGGCGATCACCTTGTCCAGATTGCCGATCGAGAGGTGGATGGCCAGCGTGGCGCCGGTACGGGCGAAATTCTCCAGGCTCTCGCCTTCGGGCATCGACGAGGCGCGCCCGGGGGTGCGGGTCAGCACCACCGATTGGCCCAGCCCGGGCAGGGTCAGCTCGGTCCCCAGCGCGGCGGCGGCGGCGGCAAACGAGGGCACGCCGGGCGTCACGCTGACCGGGATACCCATCTGTTTCAGCCGCCGGATCTGCTCGCCCATCGCCGACCAGACCGACAGGTCGCCCGAATGCAGCCGCGCCACATCCTGGCCCGCCTGATGCGCAGCCTCGATCTCGGCCATGATCTGGTCCAGATCCATGGGCGCGGTGTTGACGATCCTGGCCCCCTCGGGGCAATGGCTCAGGATCTCCTCGGGCACCAGCGACCCGGCATAGAGGCAGACCGGGCAAGAGGCGATGATATCGCGGCCCCGCAGGGTCAGCAGGTCGGCGGCACCCGGTCCGGCGCCGATGAAATGTACGGTCATGTCTTGTCTCCGATGGCGAGGGCGCAGGTGGCGCGCCGGTCGTCCGATATCTGTCTGGGGGTGATCAGCCGCGCGCCCGGCCCAGCGGCGACCAGTGCTGCGGCCTCGGCCACGCTGCCGGTGCCATAGCTGGCGCGGCTTTGCGGCGAGCAGGTGAGGGTACGCTGCCCGGCAAGCTCGCTCGCCGGAATCAGGTGCAGGGGCAGCGCCAGCTCTGCCGCCAGCGCCTCCAGCGCCGGGTGCCCGGCTTTGTCGGCAACGGTGGCGAGCGCGGCCACCGCCTGTCCGGCGGCGGCCTTGTCATAGGCCGCGCGCAGGCTGGCCGCCTCTGCCGTGGTGGTGAAACCCAGCCCCGCCACGATCATAGCGTCACGCTCCACTGCACCACCGGATAGGCCGATTTCCAGCCCCGACGCGGCCCGAGCGGGGCAGCCTGCGCCAGTTCGATCCGCAGCAGTTCACCGCCCTTGTCGGCCTGCCAAAGGGCCAGCAAAGCCTCGCTTTCCAGCGTCACCGCATTGGCGACAAGCCGGGTGCCGGGGGGCAGTTCGGCAAAGAGCCATTGCAGCAGCGCCGTGCTGAGACCGCCGCCGATGAACACGGCATCGGGCTGGTCGAGGCTGCCCAGCACCTCGGGCGCGCTGCCTTCGACCACGCGCAGGTGATCCTGCCCCAGGGCGTCGGCATTGGCGCGGATCCGCGCGGCACGGTCGGCGCGGGGCTCAATGGTGGTGGCGCTCAGCGTCGGATCGCTCATCAGCCATTCGATGCCGATCGAGCCGCTGCCGCCGCCGATGTCCCACAGATGCTCTCCCCGCTGCGGCGCCAGTGCCGAAAGCGTCAGTGCGCGCACCGGGCGCTTGGTGATCTGCCCGTCAGTCTCAAAGATGGCATCGGGCCTGCCGCTGGCCTTTGGGATCGCGGGGCCGTCGCCCGCCACCTCGATGCCGACACAGACCGGGTGGGCAAAATCGCCCGCCTGCGCCTCGGTCAGCGACATGGTTTGCAGGCGCTCGCGCGGTCCCCCCAGCGCCTCCATCACGTGCAGGCGGCTGGTGGCAAAGCCGATCCGGTCAAGATAGCGCGCCAGTTCGGTGACCGCCGCGCCGTCGCGCAGCAGGACCAGCGCGCGCAGGCCGGCTGCCAGATGCGGGCGCAGCCGGGTCAGGGGGGCAGCATGCAGGCCCAGGGTGAGGGTCTTCTCCAGCGGCCAGCCCAGCCGTGCCGCAGCCAACGAAAAGGTCGAGACCCCCGGCAGCGCGCGCCATTCGCCCGGATCGAAATGTCGGGCAATGACGGCGCCCGCGCCGAACCAGAACGGATCGCCCGAGGCCAGCACCGCCACGCGGCGCCCGCGCAGCCCGGCCAGAACCTCCAGCCCGTCAGAATATGGCACGGGCCAGGCGATGCGCTCCTGCGGCCCCTCGGGAAGCAGCGACAGGTGCCGGGGCGGCGCCATGATCACATCGGCCGCGTTCAGGGCTTGACGGCTTGCGGGCGGCAGGCCATCCAGTCCATCCTCGCCCATGCCGATCACGCTCAGCCACGGAGCATCAGACATGTCGCACCTCCTGATCCTGGGCGGTACCACCGAAGCCAACGCCTTGGCGCGCGCCGTGGCCGAGACGGGCGCGCGCGCAACCTATTCCTATGCCGGCCGGGTCGAGGCGCCACGCGAGCAGCCTATCCCTGTGCGGGTCGGAGGCTTTGGTGGCGTGACCGGTCTGGTCGAGTTTATACACAACAACAACGTCACGCATCTTGTTGATGCAACACATCCTTTTGCTGCTCAAATGAGTGCCAATGCCTGCGCGGCCTGTGCCCAGACGGGCACGCACTTGGCCGCGTTGACGCGGCCCGCCTGGCAGCCAGTCGATGGAGACAACTGGCGCCACGTTCCGGATATCACCGCCGCTGTGGCCGCGCTGGAAGGCGCGTCGCAACGTGTCTTCCTTGCGGTGGGCCGGATGCATCTGGACGACTTTGCCGCTCAGCCGCAGCATGACTATCTTTTGCGCCTTGTCGATGCGCCCATCGATCCGCCGCCATTGCCCAAGGCGCAGGTCGTGGTATCGCGGGGTCCCTTCACAAAAGAGGGGGACAAGGCCCTTATGCAACAACACAAAACACAGATTGTGGTCAGCAAGAATGCAGGTGGAACCGGGGCGCGGGCAAAGCTGGATGCGGCGCGCGATCTGGGCCTGCCGGTGCTGATGATCGACCGCCCCGTTCTGCCGCCCCGGACCGAGCTTGCCACCCCCGCCGATGTGCTGCGCTGGCTGCGTCATTCCGGCGTGAACCTCGGCGTGTAAACGATTGGTGTACCGTCTCTTTCGATGACACGGGTGCGGGACGAGCCGACCAGCACCACGGTCTGCATATCGGCCATATCGGGCCTCGCCTCGACCAGATGTGCGATGCGCAGCGCCTCGTCCGGGCGCGATACCGCACGGGCGAACAGGATCAACCGCTTGGGTTCACATTCCTCGCGCAGAATTTGCAGCGTCTTTTCAAACCCTTCTGGCCGGGATTTCGAGCGCGGATTGTAAAAAGCCATGGCGAAATCCGCCTGAGCGGCCAGCCGCAGCCGGCGTTCGATCAGCGGCCAGGGCTTGAGGTTGTCGCTCAGGTTGATGCAGCAGAAATCGTGCCCCAGTGGCGCTCCGGCGCGGGCGGCTGCGGCCAGCATGGCGGTGATCCCCGGCAGCACCTGAATGTCCAGATCGCGCCATGCGTGCGGCCCAGATTCCACCGCTTCGAACACTGCCGAGGCCATGGCGAACACGCCGGGATCGCCCGACGAGACCACCACCACCCGGCGTCCTTCGGTGGCCATCTCCAGCGCGTGGCGCGACCGGTCGATCTCCACCCGGTTGTCGCTGGCATGCAGCGTCAGGCCGGGTCGTTCCGCCACCCGCGCCACGTAAGGGATGTAGCCCACAACGTCGGTCGCTTCGGCCAGCGCCTCTGTCACCTCGGGCGTGACCAGCGCCTCCGAGCCTGGGCCAAGGCCAACGATCCGCAGCCAGCCGCTCATGGGCGGCGCCCCTGTCCATGTACCAGAATGATCGAGAAATAGGGGGTCACGTCGGAATGGTTCTCGCTCAGCTTCGACACCCGCTGGTTGGCCATCTGAGCATATTCGACGATCCAGGCCCGCTCATACAGGCCGGCCGTTTTCAGTGCCCGCACCACCTTGTCGAAATTGCGCCCGAGCTTCATCACCACCAGCGCGTCGGTGTCGGCCATGCGGCGCGCCAGCACATCCTCGGGCAGGGTGCCGGTCAAAACCGTGAGGATATCGTCGCCCCAGGTGATCGGATCGCCGGTGGCCGACCAGGCCCCGGACATGCCGGTGATCGCGGGCACCACCTCGACCGGGGCAAGCCCGCGCAGGCGGGTATAGAGATGCATGAACGAGCCGTAGAAAAACGGATCGCCCTCGCACAGCACCACCACATCCTCGCCCGCCTGAGACAGCGCGTGCAGATGTGCGGCGGCGGCCTCATAGAATTCGGCCAGCAGAGCGTTGTATTGCGGATCGCTCACCGGGATCTCGGTCGTCACCGGGTATTCCATCGGAAACTCGATCGCGCCCTCGGGAATCATCCCGTTGACGATCTTGCGCGCCTGTCCGCTGCGGCCGGGCTTGCGGAAATAGGCCACGTGGCGGGCGTTTCGCAGCAGGCGGTCGGCCTTGACGCTCATCAGGTCGGGGTCGCCGGGGCCAAGGCCCAGACCGTATATGGTTCCCATGCTCATTCCGCCCGGCTCGCGATGGCGTTGATCGCCGCGACGGTGATGGCGCTGCCGCCCAGGCGGCCCTTGACGATGCAGCAGGGCACTGGCTGTGCCTCCCACAGAGCGTCTTTCGACTCGACCGCGCCGACAAAGCCCACCGGGCAGCCGACGATCGCGGCGGGGCGTGGGCAGTCGGGATCCTCGAGCATGTTCAACAGGTGAAACAGGGCGGTGGGCGCATTGCCGATCGCCACCACGGCGCCCGCCAGATGCGGTCGCCACAGCTCCAGCGCGGCGGCCGAGCGGGTATTGCCCATTTCGGCGGCCAGCGGGCGCACGCGCTCGTCATGCAGGGTACAGATCACCTCGTTATCGGCGGGCAGGCGGAACCGCGTCACGCCCTCGCTGACCATGCGCGCATCGCACAGGATCGGCGCGCCCGCCTCCAGAGCGCTGCGCGCGGCGGTGACGAATCCGGGCGAGAAATGAACGAACGCCTCCAGCCCGACCATGCCGGCGGCATGGATCATCCGCACCGCGACCTGTTCCTCGTCCGCGTCAAAGCGGGCCAGATCGGCCTCGGCCCGGATGGTGGCAAAGGACTGTTTGTAGATCGCCGCGCCATCGGTTTCGTATTCATAGGGCATCAGGTCAGGTCCATCGTCTTCAGTGTTTCGGGTGTCAGGCCACGCTGGCAGGGCTCATCCCCCGCGCGGCCCTGCTTTACAAGGTCAAAACGCCCGCCATTCCCGACCAGCGTGATATCGGCGGGCCCCATCCGGGCGCAGCCCTTGGCGCAGCCCGAGACATGCAGGCTGCCGCGCACGCGCCCGGCCAGAGCGCGGGCCAGATCGCGGGTCTCGGCCTGGGCCTGCGGGCAATAGGGCGCACCGGGGCAGGCATCTATGGTCAACAGCGGATCGCCCGCGCGGGTGACGAAATCGGCGGCGGGGACGGCCTGTGCGCCTTCCAGCAGGATCAGCCGCCAGGGGGTGACCCGCAAGCGGGTGGCGCCGCTGTCGCGCAAGAGCCTAGCCAGCGCCTGCGCGGGCAGTTGGCCAAAAGCCGCGCCATAAAGCGGGCCAAGCGCGGTGTCGCCGGGCACCAATGGTTCAGCAACTGGCACCGGTTCCGTGCCCTGCCAGATTGGGGGCAGGGGCACGGCACGCACCAGCCGCGCCATGCGGCGGGTGTCCGGGGTGAAGCGGTCGGCAAACCAGTGCGCCAGTTCGATCAGGCGGTCGATCGCCTCGCCCTCGGTCACTTCGCGCCCCGTGGCCATGCCATCGGCGCGCAGGATCAGGCCATTTCCGCCGGTTTCCAGCCGGATATCCGCCGAATCCGCGCTCAGCAGACGACCCGCCCCGGTGTCGATGGCAAAGCCGAATTTCGCCGGCAGCGCGGGGAGTTCGCCCAATCGCGCCGTCAACTCGCATCCCAGCCGGTCGGTCATGTCACCGTCGCGGTAAAGCGGCGAGAACAGGATGTTGCGCCGCACCTCGATCCCCGGTTCGCCGTCCAGAAGGTCAAGCGCGGCCAGTTCCGCCAACAGCGGCTGGTGATCCGCCTCACCCACCCCGCGCAGTTGCAGGTTGGCACGATTGGTCAGGTCGATGGTACCATTGCCGAACCGCTCGGCCAGCGCGCAAAGACCCAGCGCCTGCGTCACCCGCAGACGGGCCAGGCGCGGGCGCACCCGCACCACCAGCCCGTCGCCCGACATCATCGGGCGATGCGCGCCGGGGCACCAGCCCTGAACGATGGGTGCGGTCATGACAGCCCCTCCAGATCGGCCCGGATCGAGTTGCGCCGGGTCTGCCACAGGCCCGCCTCGTAGAGCGCGCGGAACCGGTCCAGCATGGCCTGATAGGCTTGCGGGTTGGCCTCTTGCAGGAAGGCCGCGACCTCTGCGTCTCCCAAGGTGGCATCGTGGTAGAGGTCAAAGAGATGCGGTGCCACGCTGTCGGCCAGATGCGCGAACGAGGCCATGTGGTCAAGCGTCGCCGCGATCTCGGCCGCGCCCCGGAACCCGTGCCGCATCATCCCCGCGATCCAGCCGGGATGGGCGGCGCGGGCGCGCACCACGCGAGCGATTTCCTCGGGCAGGGTGCGGGCGCGCGGCGTTTCGGGATTGGTGTTGTCCAGGTGATAAAGCTGCGCGGTGCCCCCGGTCACCCGTTTGGCGGCGGCAAAGCCTGCCTCATGCGTGGCATAATCGGCGGCCAGCAGCAGATCGGTTTCGGCCAGATCCTGCAAATGCACAAACCCGTCGGCCTTGGCGACGCGGTCGCGGATGCCTTCAGCGTCGCGGGCGATGTTCTCGCCCTCGAGCGCAAAGGAACTCGCCGCCAGCCAGGCCTCTCCCGCCTGTTGGCGGGCCTCGTCCGTATAGGTCTCGGGCAGGTGCCCCATGCCAAGGCCGTAGCTGCCCGGCGCCGGGCCATAGACCCGCGCGGCGGGCGCGTGTCCGGCATAGGGGTTCCAATCGGGCGCCTCGTCACGCGCGCAAAGCGCACGCACGGCTTGCCCGAACAGCGCCGAAAGCGTCGGGAACACGTCGCGGAACAGGCCCGAAACGCGCAAGGTCACATCGAGGCGCGGCCGGTCCAGCTCGGTGATCGGCAGCACCTCGATGCCAGAAACCCGTTCCGAGCCCTGATCCCACACCGGTTTCACGCCCAACAGATGCAGCGCCATGGCGAATTCCTCGCCCGCCGTGCGCATCGTGGCCGAGCCCCAGAGATCGACAATCAGCCCCTTGGGGTAATCGCCTTCTTCTTGCAAATGCCGGCGCACCAGTTCCTCGGCCAGCTTCACGCCTTGGGCATAGGCCGCGCGGGTGGGGACCGAGCGGGGATCGGTGGTATAAAGGTTGCGCCCGGTCGGCAGCACGTCGGTCCGCCCACGGTAGGGCGACCCGGACGGCCCCGCCGCGATCCGCTTGCCCGCCAGCGCGTCGATCAGCGCCCGTGCCTCGCCCTGCGCCGAAGGGGTGGGATCGAACGGGCCGCTGACCTCGGGCACACGACCATAGACATGCAGCCCGTCGCCATACTGGCTTTCCTTCACGTCGCAGACAAAGCGGTCGATGCGGGTGATCGCCTCGGCGGTCGAGGTGGCGCGGTCGAGGCCGAGATCGTCCTCCAGCCCCAGCGCCTGCGCCTCGGCCCGGATATCGCCCTGCAAGCGGTCGCGGCGCTTGGGGTCCAGCCCGTCGGCATTGGAAAACTCGTCAAGCAGCGCCTCGAGACGCAGCATCCGGTCCGGCGTGCCGCTGGAGCGCAGGGCAGGAGGAATATGGCCCAGCGTCACCGCGCCGATGCGGCGCTTGGCCTGTGCGGCCTCGCCCGGATCGTTGACGATGAAGGGATAGATCACCGGAAGGTCGCCGATCAGAACCTCGGGCCAGCATTGCCCCGACAGCGCCACCGCCTTGCCGGGCAGCCATTCCAACGTGCCATGGGCACCGATATGGATCAGGGCATCGGCGCCGAGTGTGTGCCGCAGCCAGAGATAAAAGGCGACATAGCCGTGGCGCGGGGTGCGCGAGAGGTCGTGATAATCATCATCGCGCGCCTCGGGCGTGCCCCGTTCCGGTTGCAGGGCCACCAGCGCCTTGCCACGCCGGATGGCGCGAAACTGCAATTCGCCTTGCGAAAATGCTGGGTCGGACTCCGGATCACCCCAATTGCTTTGCAAATCCTGGCGCAATTGTGGCGGAATGCTGTCCAAAGCTTTGCGATATTCGGTGATTGGCCACGAAATGGACACAGTTTGCAGGTCTTCTGCAATCGGCTGTCCAGATGAGATTCCGTACCCTTCATTCTGCAAATCGCTCAGGATCGCCTCGGCCGAGGCCAGCGCGTCCAGGCCCACCGCATGGGCCATCTGCCAATCCTTGCCGGGATAGGTGGACAGTACCAGTGCCAGCACCCGCTCGGCAGCGGGTTTTGCGGCCAGCCGCAGCCAGCCCGCCACCCGGTTCACCACCGCCTCGATCCGGTCAGGTTCGGGCCGGTGCGCGAAGCGGGAGTATTCCAACTCCGGGTCGCGTTTGCCCGGCTCCTTGAACGAGATCAGGCCGGCGTCGATGCGCCCGTCGACCTCGGGCAGCACCACATGCATGGCCAGATCGGCGGGCGACAGGCCGCGCTCGGCCTCGGCCCAGGCCTTGCGGCGCGAGGTGGCCAGCGCCACCTGGAACACCGGTACGCCAGCAGTGTCGAGCGGAGAGGCGCCATTTGCGCCCTTGCCGGAAAACGAGGTGGCATTGACGATGGCCGCCGGGGCCAGCCCCGGCATCTGTCCGGCGATCCAGTCGGCAGCGGCGGGCGCCTTCAGCGAGGGCGCGAACATGCCCATTGTCTGAAACCCACGCGCGCGAAAGGCGCGGATCAGCGCCGCGATCGAGGCGGTGTCGGCCGAAGACAGGTAGGCCCGGTAAAAGGTCACCAGAATGCGCGGGGCGTCGCCCTCGAACACGGTCTCGGGGGCGATCACGCCGCGCTCGGGGCACCAGAACCCGCATTCGGGTAGTATCTTTGACCCGACCACCGGCCCGGCATAAAGCCCGGTCGCCAGCGCCATCTGCGCCAGCGCTGCCTGCGCCGCCACCTCGCCGCCGGTGTCGCACAGATGTTGTAGCCGCCGCAGGGTGGACACGGGCAGGGTGGAATAGGCGTCAAGGCGCGTATCCTCGCGCCCGTCCGCCGGCAGAACCGCCAGCGCCAACCCCTTTTCCTGCGCCAGCGCCAGCACCTGTTGCAGCCCATAGGCCCAATAGGGCACTCCGCCGATCAGCCGGATCAGAATGCCCTTGGCCCCTGACAGGGTGTTTTCCACATAGGTATCGACGGACAGCGGATGTTTCAGCGCCGTCAGGTTGGCCAGGCGTAGGTTGGGCATTCTGCCCACCGTCCCGCCGCCGCGATGCCAGCCCGCCGCAAAAGCCCCCAGGTCGCTGTCCGAGAACGACAGCACCACCAGATCCGCCGGGCTCTGGCCCAGGTCGGTCGGGGTCTCGGTCTCTTCCAGCCCGTGGCTTTCGCGGAAAACGACATGCATGGCGCGTGCTTACTCCGCAGGCTCTTCGATACCGGTCAGTATCGAGCGGATCGCGGCCTCGTCGATGTCGTGATGTTCGGCGATCACCACCATGCGCGAGCGGCGCTCCTCTCCGGGTTGCCACGGGCGGTCATACTGGTGGCGCACCCGTGCGCCCACGGCTTGTACCAGCAGGCGCATGGGCTTGCCCGCTACGGCGGCATAGCCCTTGACGCGCAGGATGTTCAACTCGTTGGCCAGCCGCTCTATCCGCGCAACCAGCTCTGCCGGGTCGGTTTGCTCGGGCAGTTCCACCACGATGCTTTCGAAATCGTCATGCTCGTGATCGTCATGGCCGTCGTGATGGCTGGGGCGGGCGTCCATGTCGTCCTCGGCGGCAGCGCCAAGGCCCAGGATCACCCGAACATCCACGGCACCCTCGGCCACCTCGACCACCGGCAGCGGGCGGGGGGCCTCGGCGGCGATCACCTCGCGCGCGCGGGCCACGCCCTCGGGGCCTGCCAGATCCGGCTTGGTCAGCAGGATGATGTCAGCGCAGCTGATCTGATCCTCGAACACCTCGGACAGAGGCGTTTCATGGTCGATCGAGTCATCCGCCAGGCGCTGGGCATCCACCGCCGCCACATTGGGCGCGAAGCGGCCCGCCGCCACCGCCTCGGCATCGGCCAGTGCGATCACACCGTCCACGGTGATTTTCGAGCGGATATCGGGCCAGTCGAACGCCTTGAGCAGCGGCTTCGGCAGCGCCAGGCCCGAGGTCTCGATCAGGATGTGATCGGGTCGCGGCTCCAACGCCATCAGCGCCTCGATGGTGGGAATGAAATCATCGGCCACGGTGCAGCAGATGCAGCCGTTGGCCAGTTCCATGATGTTTTCCGCCGGGCATTCCGGGATTGCGCAGCTTTTCAGGATCTCGCCATCGACGCCCACATCGCCAAACTCGTTGACCACCACGGCCAGCCGCTTGCCTTGCGGGTTCTGCATCAGGTGGCGGATCAGCGTGGTCTTGCCCGCGCCGAGAAAGCCGGTGATCACGGTAACGGGAAGTTTTTCAAGGGTGCTCATGGCTCAGGCTCCGATCGGGGGGATGCGCGCGGCGCAGTTCTTGCGGAAATGGGGGGGACGCTCGCGCCAGGGGACCAGCCCGTCGGCGGTGGCGTGATATTTGGTGACACCCTCGACGATGGTGGCAACATCGTTGGACTCATCGAGGTTCTCATAGACAAAGGTCCAGCGCGTCGGTCCGCCGCGCAACACGATCGAGCAACCCTGATCGCAATTGGACAGGCATTCTACCGGCCTCACGGTGACCCCTTCGGGCAGTTCGGCGGCGCTCAGCGCGCGATGCAACAGGGCACCGGGGCGCTGGGCATCGTCCTCGACCTGCACTCCGCGGCGGCATGTGGTGCAGACCAGCAGTTCGACTGGTGCAGCTTCGGTCATGTCTCTCACCCCCCCTCGTCTGGTGCGGGGGACGGGGCTTGCGCGGGCCACGCTCTCGGACATGGACCCGACACCGGAACACCCCGTCCGGTCTTGTCTTCGGGTGTTGGCAGGTCTCCCGGCTTGCGGATGTCAGGGTCTTGCCCTGTCGGGCGTCCCGCCTTCCCGGCCAATCGGCCAGTGGCTTGGGCACCCTCTCCGGTCACGGTCGCGGGGGCGGCTGCGCTTGACGCCCGGCCTTTCGCCGGTCCGCTGGCACATTCCCTTTTCATCCGGTTTCCCGGACACCAACAGCAGGCACATGCGGCAAGCGCGGGGGACTTGTCAAGCACGCCGGACCGGGGGACACGGGGCTTTGCAGAAAAGCGACCGCTGGGGATCATCCAGCGGCATCCGCTCCGACCCGCCTCCGCAACCAAGACAGAAAGAGCTGCGCCCGGGCTGGCGAGGCGGCCGCCCCTGGCGGCCGGATCAGGTAATGCGACTGGGAAAAAGGAATCGGTTCGCCCGCCAGGCGCAAGGGCATGCCCTGCGCGATGGCATTGCGGGCAAAGCGGGTCAGGATGGTGGCATGGCCCGCCCCGGCCAGCACCAGTTGAATGGCCGAGACGGTGGTATCAACCGAAAACAGCGCCGTCCGCTCTGCGGGCGGCAGCCCCTGCGCCTCGAACCAGCGCGCCCAGTTGTCCTCGTAGCCCAGGATATGGATCTGCGGCGCGGCGCGCAGCGCCTCGGGCGACAGCGGCGGACCATCCGCACGGCCAATCGGCACGATGGTCTCGTCGCACAGCTTTTCGGCCAACAAGCCGGGCCAGTCGCCGTGACCCAGGCGGATATCCAGGTCGACATCCTCGTTTTCCGGTCCGTCGCCCCAGATGTTCGACACCAGCCGCGCCGGGATATCCGGATAGGCCGCCGCAAACGCGGGCAGTTCCGTGGCAATCCAGTAGGTCGCGGTCGAGATCGGCGCGCGAATGCGCAGGGTCTGGCGGGTCGCTGGTCCGAACAGGCTGTTTGTCGAGAGGGCAATATCGGCCAGTGCCCGGCGCACCGTCAGCGCATAGGACCGTCCCAGTTCCGTCAACGCCAGACGCCGGGCCGAGCGGGTGAACAGCCGCTCGCCCAGATCGGCTTCGAGCGAGCGGATATGCAGCGAAACGGCGGTCTGGGTCAATCCAAGCTCTCGCGCGGCTTCGGTGAAGTTCAGATGTCTGGCGGCGGCCTCGAACGTCCGCAACCAGGTCGGGTTTGGTAGCCTGTCCATCTTTCGTCCCTCCAGCGCCCCCTCGCGCGCCGCCCAGAAAATTACAAATTTTCTGGACCAAAATTCTGTTCAGAATTTTGCACGCGCCTGGCTTCAGGCCATTTATCACAAAAAAATTATAGGTATATTTGATATTTTTATTCGTTTCTCTTTGTGAATACCCGAGCCGATACTGCGCCCGAAACAAATCATCCGGGGTGTTCCCCGCTGGGAGGATAATATGAAAGTAGGGTTCATCGGATTGGGCAATGTGGGCGGCAAGCTCTCGGGCTCGCTCCTGCGCAATGGTGTCGATCTGACGGTGCACGACCTCAATCCCGATCTGGTCGCAGGTTTTGTGTCGCGCGGTGCCAAGGCGGCCGCAGGCCCGGCACAGATGATGCGCGACTGTGACGCCGTGATCACCTGCCTGCCATCGCCCGCCGCCAGCGCCTCGGTCATGAACGAAATGCTGCCCGAGGTAAAAGAGGGCAAGATCTGGCTCGAAATGTCGACCACGGACGAGGCCGAGGTAAAGCGCCTCGGTGCGCATGTGATCGCGCGCGGCGGCGCCGCCGTCGACTGCCCGGTTTCGGGGGGATGCCACCGGGCCGATACCGGCAATATCTCGATCTTTGCGGGCTGCGACCGCGCCACCTTTGAACGCATCCTGCCGTTCCTCACCATCATGGGCCGCCGCATCCTGCACACCGGCCCGCTCGGCTCCGCCTCGGTGCTCAAGGTGATGACCAACTATCTCGCCACCGCCAACCTGCTGACCTGTTGCGAGGCGCTGGTGACGATGAAGGCCGCCGGGATGGACATGAACACCACTTACGAGGCGATCAAGATCAGTTCCGGCACCTCCTTCGTGCATGAAACCGAAAGCCAGGTGATCCTGAACGGCAGCCGCGACATCAACTTCACCATGGATCTGGTGAAAAAGGATATCGGCCTGTTCCAGACCATCGCCGACCGCGCCGGCGTGCCGCTGGAAATTTCGCCGCTGATGATCGAGATCTTCAATGACGGCATCCGCCGCTATGGCGACCGCGCCCAGTCCGACGATATCATCCGCCGCCTCGAAGAGGCGACCGGCCTGTCGATCCTGGCCCCCGGCTTCCCGGCCGAGATGGTCGATGACGAGCCCGAAGAGCCCGGATACGAGGTCGTGCCGCAAGGCGCCGAATTGCGCGCCGCCGAGTAACGGCGGCACCCGGACAAGGCCGCGCCGTCCGCATCATGATCGGGCGGCGCGGAACGTGGCCCTTCATTGATTGACGGATCAATATAATAAACCTAGCCTTCCTCCCAATAGCGGTCGTGGGGCAAGGGAGGGCGCATGCCGAAAACCGGAATGGAGCCGATCCGGCGCGACGCCATCGTCAAGGCGACGATCGCCGAGCTTGGCGTCCAGAAAAGCCTCGACGTGACCGTCAGCCAGATCGCCAAGCGGGCGGGGATATCCAGCGCCCTGGCGCATCACTATTTCGGCGGCAAGGACCAGATCTTTCTCGCCGCCATGCGTCATATCCTGACGGAATTCGGCGGCGAGGCGCGTGACGAGTTGCGGAACTGCCCGACCGACCGGCGCCCGCATGCCATCGTGCGGGCCTGCTTTGCCCATTCCTGTTTCACGCCCGACGTGATCGCCGCCTGGATGACCTTCTACATGCTGTCGCAGACCAATGCCGATGCACTGCGGCTCTGGCGCATCTACCAGGCCAGGCTCTATTCGAACCTTGTCCATGCATTGCGCCCGGTCGTTGCCAACCCTCTGGATGTCGCCCGCGACATGCGCGCGCTGATCGACGGGCTCTATATTCACGCTGCTCTGGATGCGCCCGAAGCGCCCGAGATCGCCTGTACCCACGCGCTGCGCGTGCTCGACACCCTGATAGAGGCCGGTAAATGACCCAACCCAATATTCTGATCCTGATGGTGGATCAGCTCAACGGCACCCTCTTTCCCGACGGTCCCGCCGACTGGCTGCATGCGCCAAATCTGAAACAGCTCGCGGCGCGCTCGACCCGTTTCGCCAATGCCTATACCGCCTCGCCGCTCTGCGCGCCGGGGCGGGCCAGCTTCATGTCCGGCCAGTTGCCGTCGCGCACCGGGGTCTATGACAACGCCGCCGAGTTCCGCAGCGATATCCCGACCTATGCCCATCACCTGCGCCGCGCGGGCTATTACACCTGCCTGTCGGGCAAGATGCATTTTGTCGGCCCCGACCAGCTACACGGGTTCGAGGAGCGGTTGACCACCGATATCTACCCGGCCGATTTCGGCTGGACGCCCGATTATCGCAAACCGGGCGAGCGCATCGACTGGTGGTATCACAACATGGGCTCGGTCACCGGCGCGGGCGTGGCCGAGATCACCAACCAGATGGAATATGACGACGAGGTCGCTCATCACGCCAAGGCCAAGCTCTACGATCTGGCGCGCGGCAAGGATGGCCGTCCCTGGTGTGTCACCGTCTCGTTCACCCATCCGCATGACCCCTATGTGGCGCGGCGCAAATATTGGGACCTCTACGAGGATTGCGAACACCTGCTGCCAGAGGTGGGCGATCTGGGCTACGACAACCACGACCCGCATGCCAAGCGCATCTTCGACGCCAATGACTGGCGCAATTTCGACATCACCGAGGACGACATCCGCAAGTCACGCCGCGCCTATTTCGCCAATATCTCCTATCTGGATGACAAGGTAGGAGAGATCCTCGAGGTGCTGGAAACCACCCGGCAAGAGGCGATCATCCTCTTTGTCTCGGATCACGGCGACATGCTGGGCGAGCGCGGGCTATGGTTCAAGATGAACTTCTACGAAGGCTCCGCCAGAGTGCCGCTGATGGTGGCCGCGCCGGGCATGGCCCCGGGGCGCATCGACACGCCGGTCTCGACCATCGACGTGACGCCCACGCTGGGCGAACTGGCCGGTGTCGACATGGCCGAAATCGCGCCCTGGACCGATGGCACCAGCCTGGTGTCGCTGGCCAACGGCACCGAGCGCACGGCGCCGGTGCTGATGGAATACGCCGCCGAGGCCTCTTATGCGCCGCTCGTGTCGATGCGCTATGGCAAATGGAAGTACAACCGCTGCGCGCTCGACCCCGACCAGCTTTTCGATCTGGATGCCGACCCGCACGAGTTGACCAACCTTGCGGATCACCCGGACCATCAGGGCACGGTGCAGAGCCTGCGCGCCAAATCCCAGGCCCGTTGGGATCTCGACCGCTTCGATGCCGAGGTGCGCGCCAGCCAGGCCCGCCGCTGGGTGGTTTACGAGGCGCTGCGTCAGGGCGGCTATTACCCCTGGGATTACCAGCCGCTGCAAAAGGCCTCGGAACGCTACATGCGCAACCACATGAACTTGGACAATCTGGAGGAAAGCCAGCGCTTTCCCAGAGGAGAGTAACCTTAACTCTCAACAATATAGGGCCACGGCCAAAGTGGCTGTGGCACCGATCTTTACATGCCCTGCCAAGTGACCTTCGTTAGGCAAGGCGGTGCTCTTCGGGCATGCATTTCCGGTCCTGATCGGCTAGACTTCTGCCGCCAATAGGGGGAGATCATGACCACTTCAGAACACATCGCGGCGTTGACCGCTCTTGTCGAAACCTACGTGATGGCGATGACCCGGGGCGACCGGCCTACGTTGGAGCGGATATTCTTCGACAAGGCCAGCGAGGTGGGCCATTACGAAGGAGAGCTGCTCTGGAACTCCCGCGACGCGTTCATCGCCATGTGCGAGGAAGCGGCGGACGCGGAAACCGATCCGTTCTGGGCAATCAGTTCTGTTTCGGTGCAGGGGGATATCGCAGTGGTCCATGTCGAAAACGACTGGGCCGGCATGCGCTTTGACGATTTCCTCACGCTGCTGTTGCACGAGGGCAGCTGGCGCATCGTGTCAAAGGTCTATCGCATCCGCTGAATGGCCCGGATTGCCGGACCTCACCCGTTCAGCAACGCCTCGACCTCTGCCACACTGGCCGCGCCTTTCAGCAGGGTGAAATCGCCGCGCTCCAGCATGGCGCGGGTGCCGTCCAGCAGAATCTGCTGCGTCACCCGGGCCAACCCGCCACCGATCGAGATTCGGGCAACCCCCAGCGCGCCCATCTGTTCAGTCGTCAGGTCCCGCATTTCCCCCGCTGCCAGCTGATTGACCGGCGTCCCGGTGGCCACTAGCGCCCGGGTGGTATCTGCATCGACAAGCGGGGCATAGATCACATCCGCACCCGCTTGGGCAAAGGCCACGCACCGGCGCAAGGCCTCGGCCTGATCATAGTTTCGCATCAGCCAGCCATCGGCGCGTGCGGTCAGCACGATCCCCGCCGCGCGGGCGGCGGCCACCGCCGCCTCGATCCGGGCCAGGGCCAGATCGAAGGAATAAGACCCCTTGGACGGCATCATGGTATCCTCGATCGAAACCCCGGCCAGTCCCGCCTCCGCCGCCAGCCGCACCGTCTCGGCCACGGTTTCGGGACTGTCGCCGAACCCGTTCTCGAAATCGCCGTTCACCGGCACATCGACTGCGGCGCAGATGTCGGCCGCGTGCTGCAAGGCGATGTCGCGCGAAATCTGACCGCCATCCGCCAGACCCAAGGTAAACCCGTGCCCGGATGAGGTCGTCGCCAGAGCCCGCGCGCCCAAACCGGCCATCACCTTGGCCGACCCGATATCCCACGGGTTCGGCATCACCAGAGGATCACCGGGAACGTGCAAGGCCCGGAAACGTTCAGTCAGTTCGTCGCGGCGCATGACACGGCCCCTTCCATGATCTCTCGGCTCAGCCTGGAGCTTTGCCGAGCATAGCCAAAGTCGGCAGTGAAAGGAAAAGCAATCCTTTGCAGAGGGTCGTGATCATCCCTGATGCAACAGGTGGTCTTCCCTTCCGTCTCCGGCTTCGATCCAGCAGCCAAGCACGGGCAAACCTGTCCAGAATTCGGCAGATGTGATAGTGTTCTCGGGTTCATCCCTGACCAGCCATTTGCGGGAGATTGCCATGCCCCAGGGCTTCTACGACGCGGAAATGAGCCGTAAACAGGAGGCTCTCGCAGCCACGCCTGACATGAAGGCACAGCGCCGGGTCATACTGGACCACCTCGCGCTCAAGCCCGGAGAGGCGGTGCTCGACATCGGCTCGGGCAATGGGATCATGGTACGGGACATGCTCGGCATTGTTGGACACTCGGGATCGGTTACCGGTCTCGATGCGGCGGAACCGATGATCGCGATGGCCCGCGCGCTGTGCCCCGGTGGCAGTTTCGTTCAGGGCGATGCCTGTGAATTGCCGTTCGATGACGACAGCTTTGATGCGGTCACCGCCGCGCAACTCCTCTGTTTCCTGCCCGATCCCGAGGCTGCGTTGCGGGAAATGCGCCGGGTGCTGCGCCCGGATGGCCGCCTTGTCATTCTGGATACTGACTGGGGTTCGCTAGTCTGGAACGCCCGGGATCCTGATCTGATGGCAAAGGCGATGCGCATCTATATCCGGCCCTATGCAGACGCCTATCTGCCCCGAACACTGTCTAGGCGCCTGAGAGCCGCTGGCTTCGCCGTCACGGCGCGCGAAACCCTGACTGTGCTGAACTGGACGCCCGGACCGGACAATTACGCCCACCTCACGGCAAGTTTCATGGAATCGATCACGGCGGCGGCAGCAGATTTCTCGGACGAGGACTGGCGACGCTGGCAGGACGATCAGAAAGCCGTGGCAGAGGCCGGAGACTACATGTTCTCTCTCAATCGTTACATCTTCGACGCGCGGCCGGTCTGACGGGCGGGTCAGGACCCCAAAGACTGACGGCTCTGATCCAGCAACAGTTCCGCGAGCGCCCGGGCATCGGCCCGCGCCGCGGCTGCATCCGGCACGGTGCCCCCCTGCGCCGCTTCGATCCAGACCCCATCCATATAGGCCTGTATCGTCGTCTGCACCCGGTTCAGACCCTGTTCCGGCACCAGTTGCCGCAGTTCCCGGCGGATGTTGCTTGCCACCCGCGCCCGGTTGATCCGGTGCAGGCGGGACAGGCTGCTGGTATAGGGCGCATTGGCC
The DNA here is from genome assembly GCF_025751555.1 of Ruegeria aquimaris. Lineage (GTDB taxonomy): Bacteria > Pseudomonadota > Alphaproteobacteria > Rhodobacterales > Rhodobacteraceae > Ruegeria_B > Ruegeria_B aquimaris. The sequence continues at coordinate 178,992 of NZ_JAOWLB010000006.1, read as the reverse complement.
CAGAACTGCACCCAGACCGAACATTGCGCAGGGGTGAACAGCGTGTCGTCGAAATTGGCCTCGACAATCGCCAGCAGCCGGTCGCGCGGGGTCCGTGCCTCGGCCAGCCGGGCCAGAAGCGCGGTGTGCAGGATGGACAGCAGACGGCGCATGGTCTCTTCCATCAGCCGGTCCTTGGACCCGAAGTAATAGTTGATAGACGCCGCCGATGCCCCGGCCTCGCCCGCGATCTCGGCCATGGTGACCGACCCGAATCCCCTGTGATGCAACGACCGGATCGCGGCGGCGACCAACTCGTCATTGCGGATATCCCGAATGCGTCTGCGTCTCATGCGGCCATATTGGCCAAACTGAGAGGGCAGGCAAGATTAAAGGGTTACGCAAAAAATTGAATGATCATACAAGATTTTGTTTTGTTAAACGGGTAATAGTGGTATCTGCCATGTTCATTCGGCCAACCCCGGAGGAGGGAGGCCGGAAACAACTCCCAGGGAGGGGCAATGATACTGAACGGAATTCTGAGCTTCGGCCTGATCCTGACCTTTGGTCTGGTGGCCTTCTGCACCGTCAAATGGCGTGACGTGACCTGTATCGGCCCGACGCCGGTGCATCTGTTCACCTTCATCGCGATCCTGTTCACATCCGGCCTGGATGTCGGGCTGATCATGTTCCCGCTGGCCGAGTTCGGCGGCTATGCAGACGAGCCCGCCTATGCCTTTGCCAACCCGCTGGCCATCGAGTTCGGGTTCTGGGGCTTTCTGATCTGGGCCTTCTACTTCCTGACCGCCTTCTATTTCTGCGTGATCGAGCCGCGCGTCGGCTTTTTCGAGATCCCGCTGGTGAAGCTGATCAACAACATCGTCATCATCGGCACCTGCGCCTTTACCGCCAGCCTGTTCCTGATCTATCTGCCCGGCTACGTTCCCGAGATCGGCGATGGCGAGACGGTGGTGCCCGCCTTCTATCTCATCGTGTTCCTGACCATCCTGGCGGCGGCCTATTCCTCGACCGACCTGAAATACGTGCGCGTTCTGTCGGTCGGTTCGACCTTTCTGTTCATCGCGCTGATCCTGGGAATGTGGGCCAGCGCGGGCATGGGCCTGGACGGTGTCGGCCAGAACCTTGGCCTGCTTGGCGCCTATTTCGGCAACCTGCATGAATTTGTGCTGCCGCTGACCGATTACCACGCTTTCTACCTGTTCTGGTGGTTTGCCTGGTCGATCATGATCGGCCAGTTCACCTCGCGCTTTGTCGGCGGGCTGAAGACCTGGCAATTGCTGATCGCGCTCCTGGTCTTCCCCTCGATCCCCTTGGCGATCTGGTTCTCGGTCCTCTACTTCTATCACGAGAACGGGATCAGCACCGCCGGGCTGACCAATGTGGCGATGATCGCGGTGGGCATCACCTTTGTCATCAACTCGCTCGACTCGCTGATCCGGCTTTACACCGACAACCTGTCGATCACGGTCGAGCGTCTGGGCCGTCCGCTGTACATCGCGGGCAATGTCGGCGTGCTGTTTGCACTGACTCTGCTGTTCCAGAGCCAGTGGCTCCAGATCCAGTGGGTCGGCTCGGTCGTGATCGGCCTGTACCTGGCCTGCGTCCTCTACATCGCGCTGCGTCACCGCAGCACGGTGATGGCAATCAGGACATCCCCCGAAGATCGCGCGCTCGACTTCCACAAGGTCGAGAGCGTGCACTGACACAAACGGACCCGGCCCCTGTTGGCCGGGTTCCCCCTTTGGCGTGTGCAAGGCGACGCCGACAGCAAGGAAAGACAGACGGATGGAAGCGGATTTTGTCATCGTGGGGGCCGGCAGCGCGGGCTGCGCCATGGCCTACAGGCTCAGCGGGGCGGGGGCCTCGGTTCTGGTGATCGAACATGGCGGCACCGATGCCGGGCCGTTCATCCAGATGCCCGCCGCGCTCAGCTATCCGATGAACATGTCGCGCTATGACTGGGGTTACCTGTCCGAGCCCGAGCCGCATCTGAACAACCGCCGCCTGGTCTGCCCGCGCGGCAAGGTGATCGGCGGGTCCTCCTCGATCAACGGCATGGTCTATGTGCGCGGTCATGCGATGGATTTCGACACCTGGTCCGAGATGGGCGCCGATGGCTGGGCCTATGCCGATGTGCTGCCCTATTTCAAACGGATGGAGACCTGGCACGATGGCGGTCATGGTGGCGATGCCGCCTGGCGCGGTACCGACGGGCCGCTGCATGTCACCCGCGGGCCGCGCTCGAACCCGCTGTTCAAGGCCTTTGTCGAGGCCGGGCGTCAGGCCGGTTACGAGGTCACCGGCGACTATAACGGCGAGAAACAGGAGGGCTTTGGCCCGATGGAGCAGACCGTCTGGAAGGGGCGGCGCTGGTCTGCGGCCAATGCCTATCTGAAACCGGCGCTCAAGCGCGAGAACTGCGACGTGGTGCGCGGCCTAGCCGCCCGCGTGGTGATGGACGCGGGCCGCGCCACCGGGGTCGAGATCATCCGGGGCGGCAAGGCCGAGGTGATCCGCGCCCGCCGCGAAGTGATCATCGCGGCCTCCTCGATCAACTCGCCCAAACTGCTGATGCTGTCGGGCATCGGCCCTGCGGCGCACCTCGCCGAACATGGTATCGCGGTCGTGGCCGACCGCCCCGGCGTGGGGGCCAACTTGCAGGACCATCTGGAGCTTTACATCCAGCAGGCCGCGATCCAGCCGGTGACGCTCTACAAATACTGGAACCTGTTGGGCAAGGCGGCGATCGGCGCGCAATGGCTGTTCACCAAGACCGGGCTGGGTGCCTCGAACCAGTTCGAAAGCGCGGCCTTCATCCGTTCGCAACCCGGCGTGCCCTATCCGGATATCCAGTATCACTTCCTGCCCATCGCCGTGCGCTATGACGGTCAGGCCGCGGCCGAGGGCCATGGCTTCCAGGCCCATGTGGGGCCGATGCGCTCGCCCTCGCGCGGGGCGGTCACCCTGCGCTCGGACCGGCCCGAGGACGCACCGGTGATCCGCTTCAACTACATGAGCCACGAAAAGGACTGGGCCGATTTCCGCACCTGTATCCGGCTGACGCGCGAGATCTTCGGGCAGGACGCGTTCAAACCCTATGCCGGCAAGGAGATCCAGCCGGGTGCTGCGGTGCAGAGCGACGACGAACTCAACGCGTTCATCGCCGAGCATGCCGAAAGCGCCTATCACCCTTGCGGCACCTGCCGCATGGGTCGGGCGGATGATCCGAACGCCGTGGTCGACGGGCAGGGCCGGGTGATTGGGGTCGAGGGGCTGCGCGTGGCCGACAGCTCGATCTTTCCGCAGATCACCAATGGCAATCTCAATGCGCCTTCGATCATGGTGGGCGAGAAGATGTCGGACCATATTCTGGGCCGTGACCCGCTGCCGCGCGCCAATGACATCCCCTGGATCAATCCACGTTGGGAGGCCTCGCAACGGTGAGGCAGGGGCAGAGATTTTTCGTCGAAAAATCTCGCCTGCCGCACCCGATTTGATCCCTGTCAATGTCGGCCTTGTGGCGGGCGTCTAGCTTCTGGGCTGACATTGAAAAAGGAGCGAACGGATGTCCCATACCCCGCATGAACTGGCCGAGGAATTTCCCGAAAAGGTCGATCTGATGAGCCAGCTCAAGCAGACGGATGCGCATTTTTCCAAACTGGCAGACGAGTATCACGAGATCAACCGGGCTGTACACCGGGCCGAGACCAACGTGGAACCGATGGAGGAACTGGCCGAGGTCGAGTTGCGCAAAAAGCGCGCGGCGCTGAAGGATGAGATCTGGGGCATCCTGTCCAAGGCCTGAGCAAAAGGGGCGGGGGCGCTGCCCCCGTCGCCTGGCAGCGACTCCCCCGGAGTATTTTCAGCGAAATGAAGATCAGTTGACCTCGTAAGGAAGGGTGCCGCGATGGTCACTGTCGATGCTCAGGCGCCGCTCCAGCGGCGGCACCGAGCGTTGGTGGCAGGTCTTGCGCTCGCAGATGCGGCAGGAAATGCCGATCGGCTCGTAGGCGCTGGCATTGCTGACATCGAGATTATCGGCATAGACCAGTTGGTCGGCATGGCGCACCTCGCAGCCCAGCCCGATCGCGTAGCGCCGCACCGGCGCGCCGAAGGACCCCCCCGTTTTCGAGACGTCGCGCGCCAGCGATATATAGCGGACTCCATCAGGCGTTTCCGCCAGTTGCCGCAGGAAATGCCCCGGTGTTTCAAAGGCGCGATGCACGTTCCAGAGCGGGCAGGCGCCGCCGAAGCGGGCGAATTGCAGCCGCGTGGCCGAGTGGCGCTTGGTGATGGTGCCTGCCTGATCGACCCGGACGAAGAAAAACGGAATGCCCTTGGCGCCCGGTCGTTGCAGGGTCGAGAGACGGTGTGCCACCTGCTCGATCGAGGCCCCGAAGCGGGTGCTGAGCCGCTCCAGATCGTGGCGGGTCTGTTGGGCGGCCTCCAGGAAGATGCCATAGGGCATCTGCGCCGCACCGGCGAAGTAATTGGCCAGCCCGATCTTGGCGATGGCGCGCGCCTCTTCGCTGTGGAAACGGGCGAAATCGAGCGTTGCCTCCAGCAGCGAGTTCTGGCTGAGCAGCGCCACCTGCAACAGCAGTTGAAACACCTGGGTCGGCGGCGCGCTGCGGGTCGATAGCCGCAGCAGGCGTGTTGCGGGGTCATATTGGCGCAGCGCCTCGATATCGGCCAGCTCGACCGTGATGCCGCGATCGGCCAGTGCGGCCAGCGCCGCGCCACGCACCCCGTCGGCCTGGGCCCGGGCCGCGAACCGCTCTGCCGCGTGATCGACCGCGTCGATATAGTTGTCGCAATAGTGGAAGAAGTCGCGCACTTCCTCCCAGGGGCTGGCCTGGATGCGGGCATCCTCGCGCCCCAGCGCCTCGTCCAGCGAGGCGAGCCGTTCGTGGGTCTGGCGATAGGTGCGGTGCAGCTCGATAAAGGCGCGCGCCAGCGCCGGTGCGTTTGACGCGGTCAGGCGCAGATCGGCCAGAGGGGGCATCGCGTCGGCAAAGATCGGGTCCGCCAGCGCCTCGCGCATGTCGCTGACCAGCCGCTCGCTGTCGCCGGTGCTCAGTTCGGTCACGTCCAGCCCGAATTCCTGCGCCAGCGCCAGCACCACCGAGGTCGAGACCGGGCGGTTGTTGTTCTCCATCTGGTTCAGATAGGGCAGCGACACGCCCAGCTTGGCGGCGAAATCCTTTTGCGTCAGCGACAGGCGGTTGCGGATCTCGCGCAGCTTGGCGCCGGCATAGAGTTTCTGGGTGGCCATCGGATGCCGCTTCTTTGCAAATTAACCTTGTGCAGAGGTTACGTTTGCAAAGCGCGCCCCGCAAGCTCAGACCGGTCGGCCATCGCGAAAGACCTGCCGCCATTCCAGCACGTCGACGCTCTGTCGCAGGCCCGTGGGCCAGAACGGATCCTCCTCGACAAGGGTCAGGACCTCGGCGCGGGTCGCGGCCTCGACCAGCCACATGCCGCCGCGCCCCTGGGTCCCGTCAAACAGCGGCCCGGCGCCCTGAATGGCCGCGCCATGCCTTGCCAGAAAGGCAAGGTGTTCCGCCATATGCCTCTGGCGCAGATGTTCCTGGCCGGGATTATCCTGAAACGTGACACGGTAGAGCATGATCTGTCCTTTCGCTATGGGTCGGGACAAAGCTCGCATGCTGCACATCCACAGCGTAGGGTGGAAATATGCACTCAGAAAATGCAAAGTTGCAGCCATGAACTGGGATGACATGCGGTTCCTGCTGGCAGTTGCGCAGACCGGCAGCCTCAAGGCGGCGGCCCGTTCCCTTGATGTCGACAAGACCACCGTGTCGCGGCGCCTGCGGGCGATGGAAGCGGCGCTGGGGCGACAGGTGGTCGAGGTGAGCGGGCAGGGCCTGACACTTACCGATTTCGGACGTCGGCTCTACCGTCCTGCCGAGGTCATGCGGGACGAGATGCAGGCGGTTGCGGCTCTGGCCGGGGCCGACACCGGCGGTGCCCTTGGAACCGTGCGTCTGACCGCGGTGCCCATGGTGATCAACCATATCCTTGTGCCTGCGCTTTCCGGCCTGCGCGCGGCGGCTCCGACATTGCGGCTGGAGCTGATTGCCGAGGCGCGGGATCTGAGTCTATTGCGCGGCGAGGCCGATATTGCTCTGCGCCTCGCGCGCCCGACAGAGGGCGGGCAGGGCGTGCTGGCGCGCAAGCTGGGCGATCTTGACTATGCCGCCTATGGCGCGCGCGGTGCCGTGCAGGATCTGCCCTGGATCGGCTATGAGCCACGCATGCATTACCTGCCTCAGGCGGCAGCGATCACGCGCGCGGCAGGGGCCGAGGGTGCGGCCCATATCTCGGTCAACGATGCCGAGACCCTGTTCCGGCTTGTCTGCTGCGGCCATGGCAAGACGCTGCTGCCCCGGATCGTCGGCGATGCCGAGCCACGTCTGGTCGAACTGCCATTCACACATGGTGCGCTGCCCAGGCGTGAGTTTTGGCTGATGGTGCGTCGCGAACTGCGAGAGCTTGAGCGGATCCGTCTGGTCGTGCAGTGGGTCGAGCGCACCCTTGCCTCGCTGCCTTCACAGGCCCAGCCGACGCGCCCGCCAGATCACCGCGACAATGGCAGCCACCCCTAGCAGGGCTGTTGCAAACATCAGCCACAAAAGCGGCATCGCCCCGGTTTCAGGCGTCAGCAAGGCGCCCGCCAGCGCACTCAGCGCCGCGCCCAGACCCAGCATGATCGACCCGTTCAGCCCCGAGGCGCTGCCCGCCAGATGCGGGCGCACCGACAGGGCCCCGGCGGTGGCATTGGGAATCGACATGCCATTGCCAACGCCCACCAGGGTCATGAAGCCAAAGAACGTGTATTCGTTGCCGATGCCCGCGATCATGATCGCCAGCGACAGGAACACCCCCAGCGTGTTCATCAGGCTGCCCCACAGGATCATCCGGTTGACCCCGACCCGGGTCGAGAACGCGCCGCTCAGGAAGTTCCCGGCAAAATACCCGATCGCGGGCGCGCCAAAGAACAGGCCCATGCGCCCCGGCTCCATCCCGAACACCTCGGTGCTGACAAAGGGCGCACCGCCCAGATAGGCAAAGAACGCCCCCGAGGAAAAGCCACAGGCCATCGAATAGCCCCAGAACCGGGGCGAGGTCAGCAGGGCGGGATACTCCCGGAACTGCTGTGCCAGTGTCTTGCCGCTTTTCAGCGCGGTTTCGCCAAAGTCGAAATAGGTTAGCGCCAGCGCCAGGCCACCCAGCGCAAGAAGCAGCCAGAAATTCGCCTGCCAGCCAAAGTTCTGGTCCAGCTGGCCGCCCACGGCGGGGCCGATCATCGGCACCACCGCCATCCCCATCGTCACCCAGCCCAGCATCGACGCCGCCTGATCCTGATCGTACATGTCGCGCACCGCGGCGCGGCTCAGCACGATGCCGACCGCGATCACCGCCTGGCACATGCGAAAGAACAGGAAAACCTCCGCCGTCGGCGCCACGATGCAGCCCAGCGTCGCCGCCATGAACAGGCCCAGCCCCCACAGGATCACCGGCCGCCGCCCGGCCTTGTCCGCCATCGGGCCGATCACGATCTGCATCGCCGCGTTCACAGCGAGGTACAGCGCCACTGAGAGCTGCATCAGCCGATAATCGGTGTCGAAATACGCGGTCATGTTCGGCAGGCTGGGCAGAAAGATGTTCATCCCCAGCGCCGACAGGCCCGACAGCAGGATCAGCGTGACCAGCTTGGGCGGAGTCCGCTGCGATGTGGGTGAAGTGAACCGCATGGTTTACATCTATGGCTGCCCTCTGGTGGAGTCCATGTCAGCCGATAGAGTTAAAGTGTTAATTAACAATTTTGCATTTAGCAAAACGCTGCTTGCCAACAATTTGCAAATTTGCCGAATAGTGCTTTGGGGCGACGTCCGGACACTCTATTGTCCCTCCAAATTTCACAAGGGACAATCGCCATGAAAGACATCCTTTCCGAGCTGGAAACCCGCCGCGACGCCGCGCGGCTGGGGGGCGGGCAAAAGCGGATCGAAGCCCAGCACGCCCGTGGCAAACTGACGGCGCGCGAACGGATCGAACTGCTGCTCGATGACGACAGCTTCGAAGAATTCGACATGTTCGTCAGTCACCGCTGCACCGATTTCGGCATGGAAAAACAAAAGCCTGCGGGCGATGGCGTGGTCACCGGCTGGGGCACGATCAATGGCCGGATGGTCTATGTCTTTTCCCAGGATTTCACCGTGTTTGGCGGCTCGCTCAGCGAAACCCACGCACAGAAGATCTGCAAGATCATGGATATGGCGGTGCAAAACGGCGCGCCGGTCATCGGGTTGAACGACTCGGGCGGCGCGCGAATCCAGGAAGGCGTGGCCTCCCTCGCGGGCTATGCCGAGGTGTTCCAGCGCAACATCATGGCAAGCGGTGTGGTGCCGCAGATCAGCGTGATCATGGGCCCCTGCGCCGGTGGCGCGGTCTATTCCCCGGCGATGACCGACTTCATCTTCATGGTCAAGGACACGTCCTATATGTTCGTGACCGGCCCCGACGTGGTCAAGACCGTCACCAACGAGGTGGTGACCGCCGAGGAACTGGGCGGCGCCTCGACCCACACCCGCAAATCCTCGGTCGCCGACGGTGCTTTTGAAAACGATGTCGAGGCGCTGGCCGAGGTCCGCCGCCTGGTCGATTTCCTGCCGCTCAACAACCGCGAAAAGCCGCCCGTGCGCCCCTTCTTCGACGAGCCGGGCCGGATCGAGGCCAGCCTCGACACGCTGGTGCCGGAAAACGCCAACTCGCCCTATGACATGAAGGAACTGATCCTCAAGATCGCGGACGAGGGCGATTTCTACGAGATCCAGGAAAACTTCGCCAAGAACATCATCACCGGGTTCATCCGGCTGGAGGGCCAGACCGTGGGTGTCGTGGCAAATCAGCCGATGGTGCTGGCCGGCTGTCTCGACATCGACAGCAGCCGCAAGGCCGCGCGCTTTGTCCGCTTCTGCGACTGTTTCGAAATCCCGATCCTGACCCTGGTTGACGTGCCGGGTTTCCTGCCGGGCACCAGCCAGGAATACGGCGGCGTCATCAAGCATGGCGCCAAGCTGCTGTTCGCCTATGGCGAGGCCACCGTGCCAAAGGTCACCGTGATCACCCGCAAGGCCTATGGCGGCGCCTATGACGTGATGGCTTCCAAGCATCTGCGCGGCGATTTCAACTATGCCTGGCCTACCGCCGAGATCGCGGTGATGGGCGCCAAGGGCGCGACCGAGATCATCCACCGCGCAGACCTGGGCGATGCCGAAAAGATCGCGGCCCATACCAAGGACTATGAGAACCGCTTCGCCAACCCGTTTGTGGCCGCCGAAAAGGGCTTCATCGACGAGGTGATCCTGCCGCGCAGCACCCGCAAACGCGTCAGCCGCGCCTTTGCCTCGCTGCGGAACAAGTCGCTGAAAAATCCGTGGAAGAAGCACGACAACATCCCGCTCTGACCCCGTAGGGTGGGCAGTTTGCCCACCCCAACCGGAAAGGTGGGCAAATTGCCCACCCTACGGAACCAGCGCCTGAATGGCCTGCGAAACGTCACTGGTGGGCAAACTGCCCACCCTACGGAACCTGCCGAAGACGCCTGACGTGCTTTCACTCTGGGAGGAGGTTGAACATGGACAAGACCCACGCCGGTGGATGCCTGTGCGGCGCGCTTCGCTACGAAGTGAGCGAACCGCCCCTGCGTTTGACATGGTGCACCTGTCGCTTTTGCCAGAAGATGACCGGGACACCGATGAATGCGCTTGCCGGGTTTTCCGGCAGCGCCTTCCGGCTGGTATCGGGCGCCCCGCGGACCTACACCCACGTCTCCGAAGGCAGCGGCAAGGAGATCCACCTGAAATCCTGCCCGACCTGCTCCACTACCACCTATCTGGAGCTGGAGCGGTTCCCCGGTTTCACGGCTGTCATGACCGGTACGCTCGACGATCCCGACTGGTTCGACCGCACGCCGGAGAACGCCAAGTACATCTTCACCGAATGCGCCCAGAAGGGGACGCTGGTGCAGGCCGGTTTCCCGGTCTACGCCCAGCACGCCACCGATCTTGCAGGCACGCCGAAGGACCCGGCGGTCTATGACCATCATCATCTGGTGCACGCATGACCCGGCTTTGGAAAAATCAGGCCTTCACCGTCTCCCATGCCGACAATTCGGCCTTCGTCGGGCAGGGGCTGCGCGCTTTCTTCGAATACCGCGACCTGGGCATAAACGACGCGACCCAGGGCAAGTTCGGCGCCCATGTGATCCGCGCGGTGCCGGGTATGGAAAGCCCCGGCGCCTGGCACAGTCATGACCTCGACTTCCAGATGGTCTATGTCACCAAGGGCTGGGTCGTCTTCGAATACGAAGGCCAGGGCGAGCATATCCTGCGGGCCGGGTCCTGCGTATTGCAACCGCCGGGGATCAGGCACCGCGAGGTCCGGCATTCCGACGACATGGAACTGATCGAGATCATCTCTCCGGCTCAATTTGACACCAAGGACGAATCAGCCCCATGATCCGCGCCAGCCGACATGGAACAGCGCACGCCAAGCGCGTCGCGCAAGCAACCCCGACCGGAGGAGCCCGCTTTGCGTGGGGTCGGGGTTGCATATATGTCCTGGCCGCACTCGCCGCCTTTGCCCTGCCGGTGCGCGCCCAGGCGTTGTTGCCGGTACCCTCGGGCCAGCCGGTCGAACTGTCCGATGTCCTGCTCGATGACAACCCGGGCGAACTGTGGGTGCGGTTCCGCTTCCTCGCCCCCAGGATCGGCGATCTGGCCGGCCAGATCGGCTATGACGTGGCCGCCATCGACATGGCTCATCTGTGCCAGATCCTGGCTGTTCCCTATGTCGAAACCCGGGGCATCACGCCCGCGCGGGTGGTGATCTCGATGTCGGACCGCCCGGTCGAGTTCGGCACCTCGCAACCAGGGGCCACACAATATTTTGAAGCCTACCGCCTTCAGGACTCTCGCTGTATCTGGGAGGAGTTTTGACGATGCCACAACATGTTGCGGGTCAATCTTCACACCGGCGGAGTTTTGCGACTTTGGAGTCACAGGCCATGAACTTACCCTATTCCGGATGTATTTCCGGCCCGAATTCAACTATCCTCTGGCACGGTTGCCAACGCGCAACCAACCCCGAAAGGGTGAGGCAATCAGGAGCAACGACTCCTGTAGGTTTCAGTAACGTCAGTAGGAGAAACAGATGTCGAAATGCATCAAATTTGTGGCTATGGTCGCCTTTGTCGGCGCCGTGGCTGCGTGTGACAACTCGCCGAAAGAAGAGTTCGTCATCGTCGAGCCCATCTCGACCGAGCCGACCTTTACCGGCAAGTACAAGTAAGCTTTCCGCGGGATCGGCTTACGGGCCGGTTCCGCACCCCGTGGTTCGCCCGGTCCGGGAGGGCGCGCCATGCTGAAACACCGCGGTTTTCCCAGCCGTATGCCCGGCTCCGATTTCCAGTTCACGATTCGCCGCGCCAACCCCAAGGGCGTGACGCCCTTGATTCGTCGCGAACGCTACCGCGATCGCAAGGCGGTCGACCGGCGCGCGGACGAGCTGTTCATGCAGGCCTTGTGGGAGCAGTTCGGCGACCAGCCTTTCGAGCGCGGCAATCTTGATGCGGGGCGGCTCAGCTGGCTGTTCGGGCGCGAGGTGCTGGCGGTCGAAGAGCCCTTCGATCCGACAAGCTACGAGGCGCTTCTGGTAATCGACGTCGCCGCGGCGCGCCTGTCCTTCCCCGATGCGTTCAGGGACGGTTATTGATGGTCCGGTTCGGCGAACATATGACGCACGCCGGGGTGTTCCGGCACGCTCTGCCCGAGGGAGAACAGAGCGTGCCGCCGCACTCAGAAGTTCAGCTGTACCGCAAGCTGAACCCGGTCGCCTTCAAAGCTGGCGCCCGTCGAGGTGGTCCGTTCGCCGAAGATGTATTCGGCCCCCAACGTCAGGTTGTCGGTGGGTTTGTAGAACGCGTTGACATGAATGGTCTCGAGCTCGACGAAATCGAGCGCGCCGGTGACTGTGGGAAGGTCGTATTCCTCGTTGCCGTAGGCGATGCCGAAGTTCCACTTCTCGCCGACGTCCTGCCGGAATTCGAGCGTGTAGCCGTCGACATCGTTGGCGACACCGCCAACCGCCGCCGCACCACCGCCGATCAGCAGCGGACCCAGCGCCTCGCCGGTGGCGAAGGTGGCCTGGAACAGGCCGCCATGCCAGGGGCGCACATTGCCCGACAGGGTCAGACCGGTCTGGTCCACATCGGTTCCGCCCGAGATGACGGTGCCGACCAGGCCTGCGATACGGGCCGAGAACAGATCGTCATTGTATTCCAGCGCGGCGGTGATAACCGGATCGTCCGACGGAGAGCGGTTTTCCTCGATCGAGGCGCTGAACACCGCCTTGCCGAAGGCATGGGTGTAACGCACCTGCGGCACCCGGGCAAAACTCACGCCGACCGGGCCGTTGAACTCGACGCTGGTCGGGTAATGGTTGATCGGCATGAAGTTGGTCCAGGTCTGGCCGACCAGCCAGTGATCGCCGATGCGGATATTGGCATGGCGCAGCCGCAGTTCCGACCGACCGCCCGAGGCGAAGAGGTCGAATTCCAGCTGCCCGCCCAGGGTGCCGATATCGGTCTCGGTCTTGGTGCGGATGCCCAGGCGCGACTGCCGCACCGTGGCGCCAAAGGTGCCGTCGGTGGCGTTCGCCGGTTCGCCGATATTGTTCACGAATGCGGTGTCGCCCTGAACAAAGTCGAAATCGTAAAAGAAATCCGCCTTGGCATAGCCGTAAATGTCGATCGCGGTGCGCCCGACATGCAGGTCGCCGCTTGCAGCAGCGGAACGGCCCGCTTCCAGCGCCTCGACCCGGGCGCGCAGCGCGTCCAGCTCGGCCTGGCTGCCGGCATCCCCGGCCATCGCCGTTCCGGCGGCCCCCAGGCCCACCATCAGCGCCAGCGCCGAAATTGCATCAAGTCTCCTCACCATGTCTACCCATCTCCTCTTGTGTGTGGCGAGGGTCTGGGTTTCACGCGTCCGCACTCCGGGCAAATGACAAGCAAGCGATTGGCTGTGAACGAAAATTGCCGCGATGGTGATCGGTCGAGAGTTGCGATTTGCCCGTGTGAATACGTCTCCGATGTGACCAAAGGTTTGCCGGGCACTTTCTCGTGCATCCACCGTGAGAGGGCCGTTTACCACCGCAGCGACCGGGTCAGTCGGTCTGCCCTCTGTAACGGCCATGTGACAAGCGCGGCGCGGGTGCGCACGGGGCGTCCGGTCGGCATCTTCCCGCCCGCGCCCGCGCAAGCCCGGCAGATTCCGGCTCAATTCCAGCACCCTGCACGCCGGGGCTTGGCGGCGCGTCGCGTTTGCGCCAGCCTGCGGGATGTGACCGGCTCTGAACTGCCTGCGCCGGTCGCACACCTACTATTCCGTACCCCTTCCCTAAGCGGGCGGTCCGATCCCCCAAGTATCGAACCGCTCGCCTTTTTCCCGGTTTCGTTTCGGCCCGGATCGGCGGAAATCCCCCAGCATAAGCAACAAGTTGCGCACCCTGTCGTGGCACGGTTCTTTGACTTGCGCGCGCCTGTCCTGCGGGTAGAGGATCGGTCCGAAAACTCGGACCAAACCGAAGGATGGGCAGGATGTACAAACCGAAACTCATTGTCGGCCTGGCGCTGTGCGCGGGCCTTGCCGCTTGTGGCGAAACCCAGACCGAACAGGCGCTTTATGGCGGTAGCGCGGGCTTGCTCACCTCGCTTGTCCTCGATGGCAACCCGGTCGTGGGCGCCGCTGCCGGCGCCGCGGGCAACCTTCTCTATTGCAAGGTGCAAAACACCTGCAACTGATGCCGTAATCATCACCCGGGCCGCACACGGTCCGGCCGCATTCGCGTGGAACGCCGTGTCGGGCCTGATGGCCCGGGGCGGCGTTTTGCGTTCCGACTTTCCCAAGACAGAGGACATCGCATGTTCAACAAGATCCTGATCGCCAACCGGGGCGAAATTGCCTGCCGGGTCATCAAGACGGCGCGCAAGATGGGCATTTCCACCGTCGCCATCTATTCGGATGCCGACAAGCAGGCGCTGCATGTGCAGATGGCCGACGAGGCGGTGCATATCGGCCCGCCGCCCGCCAACCAGTCCTATATCGTCATCGACAAGGTGATGGCGGCGATCAAGGCGACCGGCGCCCAGGCGGTGCATCCGGGCTATGGCTTCCTGTCCGAGAACTCGAAATTCGCCGAGGCGCTGGATGCCGCCGGTGTCATCTTTGTCGGGCCCCCCAAGGGCGCCATCGAGGCGATGGGCGACAAGATCACCTCGAAGAAGATCGCCCAGGAGGCGGGCGTGTCCACCGTTCCGGGCTACATGGGCCTGATCGCCGATGCCGACGAGGCAGTGAAGATCTCGAACGAGATCGGCTACCCGGTGATGATCAAGGCCTCCGCCGGGGGCGGCGGCAAGGGCATGCGGATCGCGTGGAACGATCAGGAGGCGCGCGAAGGCTTCCAGAGCTCCAAGAACGAGGCGGCGAACTCCTTTGGGGATGACCGGATCTTCATCGAGAAATTCGTCACCCAGCCGCGCCATATCGAGATTCAGGTGCTGTGCGACAGCCATGGCAACGGCATCTATCTGGGCGAGCGGGAATGCTCGATCCAGCGCCGTAACCAGAAGGTCGTCGAAGAGGCGCCCAGCCCCTTCCTCGACGAGGCCACCCGCCGCGCAATGGGCGAACAGGCCGTGGCATTGGCCAAGGCCGTGGGCTATGCCAGCGCGGGCACCGTGGAATTCATCGTCGACGGGCAGAAGAACTTCTACTTCCTCGAGATGAACACCCGCCTTCAGGTGGAACACCCGGTGACCGAGCTGATCACCGGCGTCGATCTGGTGGAACAGATGATCCGCGTGGCGGCGGGCGAGCCGCTCAGCATCACCCAGGACGATGTGAAACTCACCGGCTGGGCCATCGAGAACCGGCTTTACGCCGAGGATCCTTATCGCGGCTTCCTGCCCTCGATCGGTCGTCTGACCCGTTATCGTCCCCCGGCGGAGACCGCCGCCGGTCCGATGCTGGTCAATGGCAAATGGCAGGGGGACGCGCCCACGGGCGAGGCAGCGGTGCGCAACGATACCGGCGTCTACGAAGGCGGCGAGATCTCGATGTACTACGACCCGATGATCGCCAAGCTCTGCACCTGGGCACCGACCCGTGCCGCCGCGATTGAGGCGATGCGCATCGCGCTCGACAGTTTCGAGGTCGAAGGCATCGGTCACAACCTGCCGTTCCTCAGCGCGGTGATGGACCACCCGAAATTCATCTCGGGCGACATGACCACGGCCTTTATCGCCGAGGAATATCCCGAAGGCTTCGAAGGCGTGACGCTGCCTGAAACCGACCTGCGCCGCGTGGCCGCTGCCGCCGCCGCGATGCACCGCGTGGCCGAGATCCGGCGCACCCGTGTCTCGGGTCGGATGGACAATCACGAGCGCCGCGTCGGCACCGAATGGGTGGTCAGCCTGCAAGGCAGCGATTTCCCCGTGCATATCGACGCCGACCATGACGGCTCCACCGTCACCTTTCAGGGCGGCGGCGCAATGCGGGTCACCAGCGACTGGACCCCGGGCGACCAACTGGCCAAGCTCAGCGTCGATGGCGCGCCTCTGGTGCTCAAGGCGGGCAAGATCTCGGGCGGCTTCCGCATCCGCACCCGGGGCGCCGACCTCAAGGTCCATGTGCGCACCCCGCGCCAGGCCGAGCTGGCCAAGCTCATGCCCGAGAAACTGCCGCCCGACACCTCGAAACTGCTGCTCTGCCCGATGCCCGGCCTGATCGTGAAGGTCGATGTCGAAGTGGGCCAGGAGGTTCAGGAAGGTCAGGCGCTCTGCACCGTCGAGGCGATGAAGATGGAAAACATCCTGCGCGCCGAGAAAAAGGGTGTGGTCGCCAAGATCAACGCAGGCCCCGGCGACAGCCTTGCTGTTGACGATGTGATCATGGAGTTCGAGTAACCCCATGTTCGGGGCACGCCCATATCCTCGCGGTGTCCGGCCACTGGCCGCGCTGGCCCTTCTGGGGCTGGCGGCCTGTGCGCTCGACCGCGAGGCCGAGGTGCGTGCCCAACTCGGCGGCTGGATGCCGCTGGGCGATACGCTCTATTTCGACTCCAAGCTGGAATGCACCGCCGGGGTCTTCGCCACGCAGGCTGATTTTCTCCAAGGCAAGGTGCGCACCGTATCGACCCTGCATGACGGTCTGGCCGCTTTGTCGAAAGAGATCGTCGTCGCCTTTGAGCTGGCGGGCGAGACCCCCGACCGGGTCTCGCAGTTGGTGATGTCGGCGGATCTGCCCAAGGGGCTGGGTGTCCTTTCCTCGGGCCTCAGCGCCCGTGCCTGCATGGACGAGGCCACCAAATCGGCCTATCTGGGCGCCCTGCAATCGCCCGCCGCATTGCTGGTTTTTGCGCCGGAAAACAACGCACTGGTGATCCTCGACCGGGACCGGCGGCAAGTCTTCTTTGCCCGGGGGGACGTGTGATGGCCGCCCGCGCGCCTCAGTTCAGCCCGCGCCGCTCGCGCACTTCCTGTTCGCGGGTCGGCATCTTGTCGATGGTACGGGTCAGCTCGCGCACGCTCCAGGGCGTGGGCTTGCGCAGCTTGACGCCGCCGTCCTTGTCGAGCACCACCAGAGCAAAGCCGCGCGGGCGCAGTTTTTGCCGTAATGGTGCACGCGCTGACGGGTCGGTATCGGTCAGCACCACGACATCGCGCTCCTCCAGCATCATCAGCCCGTCGCGCAGCATTTCCATCTGCTGGTGGAACCGCGGATCCGCATCGGTGTCGGCAAACACGACGATGGGCCGCTTTATCCATAAAAATTCGCTCAAATCGCTGTCACCGGCAGGCCGGATGAGGTCCTGCTCGGCAGGCTGCGCGGCGTCCGCGGCCCAACCCGACACCGGAAGTAAGGCAAGGAAAACAAGGGCGAATAGTCGTTTCATGCGGTCTCCTGTCCCGTTCAATATAAACGTGGACGGGGCGATTGCGACTGTCCAGATGCGCAGGGGCCGCAAAAAGTTTAACGTTAATCGCTTCGTCAGGGGTTCGGCATGACTGTCGTCACGTTCCCCAACCCGCGACCGGCCCGCATGGCCGGCCAGAAAGGCGAAGCCATGGACGTTATCCTGCATCTCGGCGCGCACCGCTGCGCCACCACCACCTTTCAGCACTACATGCGCCAGAACGCCGAGCGTCTGGCCCGCGACGGCACCGGATTCTGGGGACCGCACCGTACCCGCACGGGCCTGTTTCGCGGCATCCTGCCCGGACCGTCCATCGCCACCGGCCGCGACCCGCGCCGCCGCGCCGTGGGACGCGTGCGCCTGAACCTGTCCCGCAGCGCGCTCTCGGGCACCCGGCGGCTCTTGGTCAGCGAAGAGAACATGCTGGGTTCCATGCGCGAGAACCTGCGTCAGGCCGCGCTCTACCCCTCGGCTGGCGAACGGCTGGCGCGCTATGGCCAGGCCTTTGACGGGCAGGTCACCGACGTGCTGCTCAACATCCGGTCACAGGATCATTGGTGGGCCTCGGCGCTGGGCTATGGTCTGGCGCGCGGCTTCGGCCTGCCGTCGCTGGTGGCGCTGGACTGGATCGCACGCAATCCGCGCGGCTGGCGCGACGTGATCACCGATGTCGCCTGCGCCCTGCCGGGCGCACGCATCTGGGTCTTGCCGTTCGAGATCTTTGCAGGCCGTCCCGAGGCGCAGCTGGCCACCGTCACCGGCCGCCCGGCGCCGCGCGAACACAGCCGCGAGCGCCTGAACCCCACGCCGGACCTGGCCGCGCTGCGCGGCCTGCTGCCCCCCGCTCTGGCGGCGCAACTGCCCAAGGGCGAGGGGCGCTGGACCCCGTTCGCCCCGGATCAGGCCGCCGCCCTGCGCGAGGCCTATGCCGACGACCTGATGTGGCTGGCCGCCGGGGCCGATGGCCTGGCCTGGCTGGTCGACGATCTGAACAAGAAAACGGCGGGGCAAACCCCGCCAACCCCCGATTTGACAAGAGGAAAACGCAATGACCAAGACCGACGATTGGCGGGCGCTGGCTGAGAAAGAGCTGCGCGGACGCCCCGTTGACGACCTGACCTGGAATACGCTCGAAGGCATCGGGGTCAAGCCGCTCTATACCGCCGAGGACACCGCGGACCTGCCGCACATGGCCTCGCTGCCGGGCTTTGCTCCGTTCACCCGCGGCGTCAAGGCAACCATGTATGCAGGCCGCCCCTGGACCATCCGGCAATATGCCGGTTTCTCCACCGCCGAGGAATCGAACGCCTTCTACCGCCGCAACCTGGCCGCCGGTCAGCAGGGCGTCTCGGTCGCCTTCGACCTGGCCACCCATCGCGGCTATGACAGCGACCACCCCCGCGTGGTGGGCGACGTCGGCAAGGCCGGCGTCGCCATCGACAGCGTCGAGGACATGAAGATCCTGTTCGACGGTATCCCGCTCGACAAGGTCTCGGTTTCGATGACGATGAACGGCGCAGTGATCCCGATCCTGGCCAGCTTCATCGTCGCGGGCGAAGAGCAGGGCCATGACAAGTCGGTGCTGTCGGGGACCATCCAGAACGACATCCTGAAAGAGTTCATGGTCCGCAACACCTATATCTATCCGCCCGAGCCCTCGATGCGGATCATCTCGGACATCATCGGATATACCTCCGATCACATGCCCAAGTTCAACTCGATCTCGATCTCGGGCTATCACATGCAGGAGGCCGGGGCGAACCTGGTGCAGGAACTGGCCTATACCCTGGCCGACGGGCGCGAATATGTGCGCGCCGCCATCGAGGCGGGCATGGACGTGGACAAGTTCGCAGGCCGCCTGTCGTTCTTCTTTGCCATCGGCATGAACTTCTTCATGGAGATTGCCAAACTGCGCGCCGCGCGCACGCTCTGGCACCGCATCATGACCGAATTCGGCGCAAAATCCGAACGTTCCAAGATGCTGCGCACCCATTGCCAGACCTCGGGCGTCAGCTTGCAGGAACAGGACCCCTATAACAACGTGATCCGCACGGCGTACGAGGCGATGAGCGCGGTCCTGGGCGGCACCCAGTCGCTGCACACCAACGCGCTCGACGAGGCGATTGCGCTGCCCACCGATTTTTCTGCCCGCATCGCCCGCAATACCCAGCTGGTGCTGCAGGAGGAGACCGGCGTGACCAAGGTGGTCGATCCGTTGGCGGGCTCGTACTACGTCGAAAGCCTGACCAACAACCTGATCGAGAAAGCCTGGGCGCTGATCCAGGAGGTCGAGGAGATGGGCGGCATGACCAAGGCCGTGGCCAGTGGCATGCCCAAGCTCCGCATCGAGGAAAGTGCCGCCCGCCGCCAGGCGATGATCGACCGCGGCGAAGAGGTGATCGTCGGTGTCAACAAGTACCGCAAGGACCGCGAAGACCCGATCGACATTCTCGACGTCGACAACATGGCGGTGCGCGACGCCCAGATCGCCCGGCTGGAGCGTATCCGCAGCAGCCGCGACGAGGCGGCCTGTGCTGCCGCACTGGAAGAGATCAGCCGCCGCGCAAAAGAGGGCGGTAACCTGCTCGAGGCCGCCGTCGAGGCGGCCCGCGCCCGGGCATCTGTCGGAGAGATCAGCATGGCGATGGAAAAGGAATTCGGCCGTCACCGCGCCGAGGTGAAAACGCTCGCGGGCGTATACGGGGCCGCCTACGAAGGCGATGAAGGCTTTGCCGCCATCCAGCGCGATGTCGAGGCCTTCGCCGAGGCCGAAGGCCGCCGCCCGCGCATGCTGGTGGTCAAGATGGGCCAGGACGGCCACGACCGGGGTGCCAAGGTGATCGCCACCGCGTTCGCTGATATCGGTTTCGACGTCGACGTGGGTCCGCTGTTCCAGACGCCAGCCGAGGCGGCGCAGGATGCCATCGACAATGACGTCCACGTGGTCGGCATCTCCAGCCAGGCGGCGGGCCACAAGACGCTGGCGCCGCAACTGGTCGAGGAGCTGAAGAAGGCGGGTGCCGAGGATATCATCGTGATCTGCGGCGGGGTGATCCCGCAGCAGGACTACCAGTTCCTTTATGACAGGGGCGTCAAGGCGATCTTCGGCCCCGGCACCAATATTCCCGAGGCGGCGCGGGATATCCTGAAACTGGTGCGCAGCTGAGGCTATCGGGGCAGGGCGCGCTCCCGCGCCCGCGGGTGCCTGCCCTGCGGGCAGCCCCCCTGGCGGCCTTGGGCCGGGCAGCCGGCTCTGCCGGCTGCGGCATCGCGCGCCAGCGCGATGCCATGCCCAACGGGCGCGGCCATGCCTTTGGCATGGTTGGCGCCGGGCGGGAGGGCCTATGGCCGGGGGAAAGCCCGGGCGATGCCCGCCGGATGATTGCAGGTGGTCGGACGGGCCGTGGCAAAGCGCCAGCGCGGTGGTCAAAGCAGCCGGAGCGACAAGCTTTGTCCTAATCTGTGCGGCGTGATCCTGAAGGAGGATTGCCACTTCCTCTATGACAAGGGCGTCAAGGCCACCTTTGGCCCCGGGACCAACGACCCCAAGGCGGCGCGCGATATCCTGAAACTGGTGCACCGCTCAGGTTATCGGGGCAGGGCGCGCTCCCGCGCCCGCGGGTGCCTGCCCTGCGGGCAGCTCCCCTTGCGGCCTTGGGCCGGGCAGCCGGCTCTGCCGGCTGCGGCATCGCGCGCCAGCGCGATGCCATGCCCAACGGGCGCGGCCATGCATTTGGCATGGTTGGCGCCGGGCGGGAGGGCCTGTGGCCGGGGGAAAGCCCGGGCGATGCCCGCCGGATGATCCCCGACCGGTCTTGGCAAAGCGCGCGCGCGGTGATTGAGTTGCGCCATGCTGCGATCCAGACGTTCCACAATCCTTGCCGGCATGGCCGCGGGCCTCCTCTGGGCGATTGTCCTGGTGGGCGGTCCGCAATGGGCCGGCTTGCCCTATCTGCCCGCGACACTTGCCTTGCCCGGGGCTTTCCTTGCGCCGGGCCTGGTTCTGGCCCTGATGATCGGGCGGCTGGCACAGCGGCGGTTTTTCGACGATGCGATCATTGACGGGCAGCCCTTTGCCCCCGGTTCTGCGGCCGATATCGACCAGCGGGTGCTGGTCAACACCGTCGAACAATTGGTGCTGGCGCTGGCGATCTGGCCCTTTGCCGCGATGACCCTGGGCGGCGCGGTGGCTATTGCCCTGGGCCTCGGCTTTGCGCTGATGCGGCTCCTGTTCTGGCTGGGTTACCACCTGTCGCCGCCGCTCCGGGGGGTGGGCTTTGCGGGTACCTTCTATCCCAGCGTGCTCGCTGGCCTCTGGTCGCTGGTGGCCTGGCTGGTATAGGGGCAGGGGGCTGTCTGCCCCCTCTTGCCCCTGCGGGGCAATTCACCCCCGAGAGTATTTCCGACCAGAAAGAAGCGCAAAATCCGGCAGACGGCTTGCACCAAGCGCGCGATTGCCGTTTCTGGGGGGCGTGAAACCCCGGGGGAGGAGCGCATGGAACTGGATCATTTCGCGGTGGCGGGGACGACGCTGGAGGCGGCTGTCGCCCATGTCGAAGACGCGTTGGGGGTGGCGATGCAACCGGGCGGACAGCACGCGCGCTTCGGTACCTGGAACCGGCTCCTGGGTCTGGCGGACGGTCTCTATCTGGAGGCGATCGCCATCGACCCGGCGGCGCCCGTGCCGGACCGGCCTCGCTGGTTCGACCTCGACCGCTTTCAGGGCGCGCCACGGCTGAGCAACTGGATCTGCCGGGTGACCGATCTCGACGCGGCGTTGGCCAGGGTGCCGCCGGGGGCGGGCGCACCGGTGGATCTGGAGCGCGGCGCGCTCCGCTGGCGCATGGCGGTGCCCGCAACCGGTATCCTGCCCTATGACGACCGCTTCCCGGCGCTGATCCAATGGCAGGGTTCGCTGCATCCGGCGGCGATGCTGGCCCCCTCGGGCTGTGCGTTGGAACGGCTGATCGTGACCCATCCGCAGGCCGCAGACCTGGCGGCGCTCTGCGGGTCGCTGCAACGGGTGGTGTTCGAGCCGGGGGCCTCGGGTCTCAGGGCCGAGATCAGGACGCCGCATGGGTTGAGGCTTCTCGAATGACCATCCGTCCCGCGACCGGGGCGGACGCCCCGGCGATCGCCGCGATCGCCAACCACTATGTGCGCGATACGCTGGTGACCTTTACCACCGATTTGCGCGCGCCCGAAAGCGTCGCCGCCGATATCGCCGCGCGCGCGCCTGCCTATCTGGTAGCCGAGGCCGAGGGTCGGGTCACCGGCTTTGCCACCTATGGTGTGTTCCGGACCGGCCCCGGCTATGCCCACACCCGCGAGCATACCATCCTGCTGGACCCCGATGCGCGCGGGCGCGGGCTGGGCCGGGCGCTGATGCTGGCATTGGAGCGCACAGCTCGCGACGCGGGCGTGCATGTCCTGGTGGGCGGTGTCTCGGGCGCCAATCCCGAAGGCTTGGCCTTTCACGCGGCCATGGGGTATCGCGAAGTGGGGCGCATGCCGCAGGTCGGCCGCAAGGCCGGGCAATGGCTCGATCTTGTGCTGGTGCAGAAAATTCTGCGCCCCAGCGACACCGCGCCCCCTGACACCGGCGGCCACACGGGGTAGGTTGAGCGCATGTCACTCTGGACCCGCATCACCGAGGCGCTGAGCGCGCTGACCCAGGGCGAAAGCCTGAGCGCCGTTTTCGAACGGCTGCGCACGCCGCCCGAGAAATCCGTAGCCTTTGCCATCGCCGTCATCGCGCTGGGCGCCAAGATGGCCAAGGCCGACGGCCAGGTCACCCGCGACGAGGTCACCGCCTTTCGCGAGGTGTTCCAGATCGCCCGCGATGACGAGGCCGGCGCCGCCCGCGTCTTCAACATGGCCCGAACCGATGTCGCCGGGTACCAGGATTACGCCCGCAAGATCAAAGGCATGTTCGCCGAGGACAGCACCGTGCTCTGCGACCTGATGGAAGGGCTGTTTCACATCGCTCTGGCCGACGGGTTCTATCACCCGGGCGAGAACGAGTTTCTCGAGGATGTTGCCCATATCTTCGGCCAGACCGACCAGCAGTTCAGCGCGCTCCGGGCGCGCTTTGTGCCCGACGCGCCCAAGGACCCCTATACCGTGCTGGGCGTCTCCCGCGACATGCCGATGGACGAGATCCGCAAGGTCTGGCGGCAGCTGGTACGCGACACCCATCCCGACGCGATGATGGCGCGCGGCGTGCCCGAAGAGGCGATCCGCCTGGCCGAGAAGAAGATGATCGACATCAACCGCGCCTGGGACGAGATCAAGGGCGCGAGGGTCTAGGGCGATGCGGCTGGCCACCTGGAATGTCGAGTGGTTCGCCAACCTGTTCGATCGCAACGACAAGCTTCTGCTGGACGACGAATGGTCGGGCCGCCACGACGTGACCCGCGCCCAGCAGATCGAGGCCATCGCCAAAGTGCTCACCGCGCTCGATGCCGACGCGGTGCTGATCGTCGAGGCGCCCAATACCGGGCGCACCCAGAACAGCGTGCGGGCGCTGACCGGCTTTGCCCGCGCCTTCGACCTGCGCACCAGCGCCGCCGTGATGGGGTTCGCCAACGAGACGCACCAGGAACTGGCGCTGCTCTATGATCCGGCCAGGCTGAGTGCGGTCCACGATCCGCAGGGCGAAGAGACCGGCAAGCGCGGCAGCGCCACGCCGCCCCGCTTCGACGGCACCTACCGGATCGACCTCGACATCGACGCGACCGAGGATCTGGTGCGCTTCTCGAAGCCGCCGCTGGAACTGGCCGTCACCACCGCCGCTGGCAACCGGTTCCGCCTGATCGGGGCGCATCTGAAATCCAAGGCGCCGCATGGCGCCGAAACCCGCGACGAGGCGATCCGCATCTCGATCCTGAACCGGCGCAAGCAATTGGCGCAGGCGATCTGGCTGCGCGAACGCATCGAGGCGCATCTGGGCCAGGGTGAGGACGTGATCCTGCTCGGGGATCTGAACGACGGGCCGGGGCTTGACGAGTTCGAACATCTTTTCGGTCGCTCCTCGGTCGAGATCCTGCTCGACGCCGGGCTCTTTGACCCCAACGCCGACAAGGCGCGACAGGTGCGGCCCGGCGCGCTGCCCAGCACCGCGCGCTTCCAGCTGCCCGGCAACGGGCGCTACCTTTCGGCGCTGCTCGATTACATCATGATCAGCAAGGGGCTGATGCCCCACCGCCCCGCCTGGCGCATCTGGCACCCGTTCGAGGATGCCGAATGCTGGCGGATGGAAGAACTGCGCGATGCGCTGCTGACCGCGTCGGACCATTTCCCGGTGGCGCTGGATATCGACATCTGAGCTTTGAAATCGCGGGCACGAATGCCTATCTTGGGCCCATGAGACCGCTCCTTGCCCTCGCCCTGACCCTGGGTCTGACCGCCCCGCTCTCCGCCACCGCGCAGGAGACGGACGAAGGCCGCTCGCTGATGGAACGCGGCGCGGAACTGTTCCTCAAGGGACTGCAACAGGAAATGGAACCGGCGCTACGGGACCTGCGCGACATGGCCGGCACCGTCGGCCCCTCGGTCCTGAGTTTCCTCGAACAGATGGGCCCGGCCATCGCCGACCTCGCCGACCGGGTCGAGGACTGGTCCGTCTACGAGATGCCCGAGATGCTGCCCAACGGCGACATCCTCATCCGCCGCAAACCAGCCCCGCCCGAGACACAGCCGGAGCACCCCGTTGAGCCTCTTGAGCCGACCCCGCCGGGGATGACGGATATTTGACCCGGAAAACGCCAAAGCAGACGCTCGCACATACGGGCCTCATTCACTGTTCCGCGGACGAAGTGTGCTTTCGCTGCGGCTGCGCCAATGACTGCTTCGTTCAAGGTGCATCAGTGACAAACTATGCATCTGTTGTTATGGTCTGAGGACAATTCAGGCGCTTGGTCCACGGCGATGTCAATTTATCGAGACTGTTTTCCTCCCGACAATGCCGACCTGTTCTTGGCCTACACTGGGATGGAAACCGACTTGATATTCAATCACGGCGTAGATTTGCCGGGTTTTGCCTCATACCCGCTTATGAAAACCGCGGAGGGTCGAGAGCTTCTCAAGGGATATCTGAAAGACCTGATCGCTCTAGGCAAAGAAACAGGTGTCGGTGTCATTCTAGAAAGCCCAACATGGGTTGCAAACCGAGATCGCGGGGCTGCGCTTGGGTACGCTTCCAGCGAACTCAAGAAGCTTAATCAAGATGCTATCGCCATGATGGCGACTGTACGGTCGGAAAGCGACCATGCTCCGACCGTCATCAGTGCAAATATTGGACCACGCGAAGATGCCTACGCCCCGGAAGCGCAAATGCACTCGGATGAGGCAGAACGCTATCACTCGGAGCAAATTTCGGCATTGGCAGAAACAGATGTGGATGTGATCAGCGGATACACTTTGGCATATCCATCCGAAGCGATTGGCATGGTCAGGGCGGCCCGCCGGTTTGGGCTTCCGGTGGTCATCTCTTTCACGGTGGAAACTGACGGGCGGTTGCCAACCGGAGAGTCACTAGAGGAAGCGATATCGGAGGTCGATGCTGCGACTGACAGCTATGCAGGCTACTTCATGATCAACTGCGCGCATCCTGAGCATTTCTCTGAAGTCCTAGAAGACGCACCCTGGATGCAGCGCGTAAGAGGTATCATTGCCAATGCCTCACGCTGTAGCCATGCTGAACTTGACGAAGCCGAAGAACTGGACGACGGCAATCCAACCGAGTTGGGTGTGCAGTTGTCAGAGATCAGACGAAGGTTCCCTCATATTAAGGTTTTGGGGGGATGTTGTGGCACCGACATGCGCCACATGAAGCAAATCGTGGCTGCTTCCCGCACACCTTAAGGCGACATTAGCCGCGCTGTAGAAGAATAGAGGTTTGGGCGCGAAGCCGACTTTCGCGGCAAGCCGGTGCAATGTCCGCTGTATTGCAATCCGGCCACGCAGTTCACTGTCCTGGGCGCCTTGGCATAGAGACGGCGTCATTCTGATCCGACTATACCACCCACGCCCGAGGCACAGCCGGAGCACCCCGTTGAGCCTCTTGAGCCGACCCCGCCGGGGATGACGGATATCTAGAACAGTAAACGCCAAAGTGGGCGCTTGCACATCCGGGCCTCATTCACTGTTCTGCGGACGATCCTGGCGCTTGCTGAGGAGCACGTTGCAGACAATTTGGGAATTTGTTGACTTGATACCAATCAATATTGACTCAGGTGCGACGTGATAGGTTTTCGACTTGTGTGCGAATGAAGGAGAAGCGGGGCCGAAAATGGGGAAGCTACTGATCTCTGGACTGATTGGTGGACTGATCGGATTCAGCGTGGAGTTCATTGTCGGTTTCTGGTCCGCTCGCAACAACTTCCTTCCTGATGGGTTTTGGTTGGTCGCAATTATCGCCACAATGATGCCATCACTACTTATAACATTGATTTTATATAATAATATAAACAAAATCCTTGTTCGTTACACGCCTTTCGTACAGCTCATTGCGTCCCTGATCTGGGGTTTGGCTTGTTCGATCATGACGGCAGTCCCGCTGTCTTTCGCACACGTCCCCCGAATGTGGATGGAAATGCTTCCTTGGATCACTCTGCACGTATATGCGATCTTGTTTTTCCCAATAGCAATGGTGTTTTGGTCAGCAACTGTCTTTGAAGCGCCAATGCCTTGGAAAAGACGAGATCAATCTAAGCTAGGGATGGTGATTCTGATTATCTCAGCAACTATCCTCGTCTCATCAGCAGTTGTTTATTATCTATGGCGCTTTGTCTTCCACACTTTGCCTTGGAACTCTATTTGACCTCCGCGTCTAGTTTGCAGACTTTGGTGCAGGCGTCTTGTGGGTTGGAGAATATCTTTTCAGAACCGGCATTTGGAGGACCGCTTCGGGCGCGAAGCCGACTTTCGCGGCAAGTCGGTGCAAGGTCCGCTGTATTGCAATCAGGCCACGCAGTTCACTGTCCTGGGCGCCTTGGCATAGAGACGGCGTCATTCTGATCCGACTATACCACCCACGCCCGAGGCACCGACACCCCAGGAGGACGGAAATTCAGGTGGCATCGTCAAAGCGGGCGCTGGCGCATCCTGATGTCAACGACCATCCAGCAGACAACCCCGACGTCGTGGTCTTACCTCCGCACCTACAGAAGCGGTTCTTATGCAAACCCGCGATATAGGTCCAAGGCCTATCACGTCGGTCATCTGATGTGACGCATGACGGCGCAACAAACAGGCACGGGTGAACCGGCCGGTCAGGCCTCGTTCAGCGTGTGTTGTGCGTAACCGGCCCAGAATGTCAGCCAGGCGGCGAAGCCCGACAGTTTCGAAAAGTCTTCAAGCCAATAGGCAATTGGGCCGTGGAGCCTGAACACGTCGACAAAGACCGAAAAGCCGAGCAAGGCGATGGCCGCAGCAAGCCCGCGCAGGTCGTAGCGGTCGGAACTGCGGTGCAGGTACCTCCAGATCGCAAGCGCCAGCAGACCGTAGACCGCGAATATCGCGACTTCGCCCAGGCGGGACGCTTGCTCGTGGATCATGAAGATATCGTCGATTGCCAGAACCGCCGACAAGACCGATACATGCGCAAGCACTCTGGTGTTACCGCGCCCCAGGGTGATTGACATCCAGGCGGCAAAGGCTGTCAGCGACGCGGTAGAGACCATGACAACTATGCCGATATGCGAGAAAAAGCCTACATACGGTGGATATTTGTAAGATGCGGCAGGGTCCCGGACAAGCAGTTCCAGCTCAATGCCGCGCAAACCGGCCACGATACCAATCACGGTGGCAATCACGAAAACGCATGCGCCAACGATCACGGCCGGTGCCGACCAGATCAGCGTTTCGGGCCAACGGGCACCCGCGATTTTGTTTTCCAAAGGGTAGACCACCAATCTTGTGTGCAGCTTCGTGCTTAAGAGAACAGTCGTCGCCGCCGATGTTACCACACAGAACTCCAATTGTCACAATATCTTCCAAATGCGCGCAAGGGAGCACGACCGTTCATACGCCGGAGAGGTATAAGCTCGGGTTCCAAGCAGCGGTTTGCCGGATGGTGGTGCAAGGTCCGCTTTTTCACAATCTGGCCGGTGGGTTCACAATGCCAGGCGTTCGGGTGCATGCGACGCGCCGCCCTCACTCCTCGATGAACACCTCCGAGGTCGCCCCCAGCGCCGAGACCAGCGACTGGAACCGCGCCTCGGCCACTTCGCCAAACAGTGCTGCGGCCTCTTTCGGCAGGTGCAGCTCCAGCCGGCGTTTCTTGGGGAACCAGGTCAGCCGCCCCATCCGCGCGTCGCGTTTCAGCCACAGCATCGCGCCGAACCGCATCGCCTTGCCCAGGGTCTCGGCCTGGGTCTGGCTCCGCTCGTCCAAGAGCGCATAGATCGGGTCGAACCGGTTGCCTTCGCGCTTGTTCTTGTAGCGGTGTTGCAGCGCCAGCCCGATGAACACCCGTTCCGAGTGCTTCAACCCGCCCAGATTGGCGCGGGTGACGTTGTCGAAACAGATCTCGGCGCGGTAATCGGGATGCGCCCGCCAGCTCACGTCATGCAGCAGGCAGGCCGCCTTGATCAGCCGCACCTGCGCGGGCGGGGCGGATTTGAACAGCGGCATCACAAACTCGAACAGCTGCTTGCCGAACCCGGGCAGGCGGGCATCCTTGGCCTCGGCGAAATAGCTCGCCTCGATCAGCGGATCGCGGTCACGCAGCCGCTGCGGCATCTGCTCGAACAGCAGCCCCTCGCGGATACCATACGAGGAAATGGCGATATCCTTGGGCTTGAAATCGCGGATCAGGCGGGTCAGCACGTCGATCGCATAGGGCACCAGCGATATCCGGGACGAGGACAGCCCGGTCTTGCTCCGCAGCTTCTCCAGGTCCGAGTTCTCGATGAACTTCACCGTCTCATGCACGTCGCGCACGGTCATGCGATATTCGTGCAGCACCTTCAGCGGATAGTTGCGCCGCAGCATGTCGATCCGCGCGATCGCCCGCCAGCTGCCGCCGACCAGGAACAGCCGGTCGCGCTGCGGCCCCAGCTGCGCCTTCAGCTCACCCATGACCTGCTTGATATGCGCCTTGCGCCCCTTGCGGCCGCCCTTGATGTCGCGCAGCTTCAGCGGTCCCAGCGGCGAGGTCACCCGCCGCCCCACCTGGTTGTTGGCGATCTCGGCCAGTTCCATCGATGACCCGCCGATATCGCAGATCAGCCCATAGGCGCCGGGCCAGCCCAACAGAACCCCCTGCGCCGACAGCCGTGCCTCCTCGTCGCCGTCGATCACCTGGATCTTCAGTCCCGTCTCGCGCAGCACCTCGTCGCAGAACGCGCGCCCGTCCTCGGCCTCGCGTACCGCGGCAGTGGCCACGGCGGCCAGCGGCGGCAGGTCCAGATCGCCCGCCAGATGCTGGAACCGGCGCAGAGCCGCCAGCGCCCGCACCCGGCCCTCGGGGTTCAGCCTGCCGGATTCAGACAGGCCCGCGCCGAGCGCACACATGATCTTCTCGTTGTAGAAATAAGCGGGCGACCGGGCGGCGCCATCGAACACCACCATCCGGACCGAGTTGGAGCCCACATCGACCACCCCGATTCGCGACAGGGCGCGGGCGCTTGGGTCGTTGAACAGCGGGCGGCCAAAAGGCCCCCAATCCGGGAGGGTCACTTCGGTAGGCTGGTTCATCTGGCCCTCGGTCTTGCTTGCCGCAGGATGCGGGATCGGCCCGCCCCGGTCAATTGCGCTCTCCCGCCGCACCTGCGGTCAGCACCCGCACCGCCAGCGCCCGGGTGATCTCGCGCCGTTCAGCCAGCGCCAGCCGGTCCAGCGCCGCGACATTGCGCGCGGCGGCCTCGAAACTGCGGTCCATGTGCTTGACCAGATAGGCGATCACCTCGGGCCCGGGATACAGCTGGCGGTCGATGAACAGTTTGGCCAGCACCGCGCCCAAAAGCGCATCGTCGGGCGGCTCCAGCGCCACATGCTGGGCACCCTCGATCCGGCTTGTCAGGTCGGGCAGGGTCAGGTTCCAGAACCCTGGCGCCGATTGCCCGGTCATCAACAGCGCATGCCCCTGCGCCAGCGTCAGGTTGTGCAGGTGAAACAGCAGCGCCTCGCGCGTGCCGTCCCCGGCAATCGCTGGCACGTCCTCGACCGCGACCGGGCCTGCTGCCAGCGCCGGGATCATCTCTTCGGTCAACTCCGCCGCCGCCACGATCCGGCCGCCGGTTTCGGCTGCCCAGACATGCGCCAGATGCGTCTTGCCCGCGCCCATGGGGCCGCTCAGCACCAGCTTTCCGCCGGGCCAGACCTGGGCCGAGATCATCGCCACCGCCAAGGCGTTGGCGGGCGAGACGAAAAAATCCTCCCGCCCCAGCGCGGTCATCGCAGGGAGGTCGAAGCTGAG
Source organism: Ruegeria aquimaris (assembly GCF_025751555.1). Lineage (GTDB taxonomy): Bacteria > Pseudomonadota > Alphaproteobacteria > Rhodobacterales > Rhodobacteraceae > Ruegeria_B > Ruegeria_B aquimaris. The sequence goes on along the minus strand of NZ_JAOWLB010000006.1, from coordinate 148,505 downwards.
TTGTCGGGCCATCTATTCCGTGTCCTGTCCCGCCAGCCCGCGATACAGGCGGCTCCCCAGATATTGCGCGGTGGCAAAGCGCGCCAAAACACCTAGCGCGGCGGCCACCGGCACCGCGACCAGCATGCCGACAAAGCCAAAGAGCGCGCCAAACACCGACAGCGCCAGCAACAGCCAGACCGGATGCAGCCCGACCGAACTGCCCACCAGCTTGGGCGTCAACAGATTGCCCTCGACCACCTGTCCAATGGCGAAAATCGCGGCCACCAGCCCGATGGAAAACCAGTCACCCCAGAACTGGAACAGCGCCAGACCGATGGCCAGCGCGCCGCCGATCAGCGCGCCGAGATAGGGGATGAAGGTCACCAGACCGGCGATCAGCCCCACCACTAGGCCGAATTGCAGCCCCACCAGCATCAGCGCCACCGCGTAATAGGTACCCAGGATCAGACAGACCGTTCCCATGCCACGCACGAACGAGGCCAGCACCGCGTCGATCTCTCCGGCCAGACGCCGGATCACCGGCGCATGGTCCAGCGGCAACAGCTGGTCGATGCGGGCGATCATCCGGTCCCAGTCCAGCAGCAGATAGACCGACACCACCGGCACGATCACCAGCAAAAGCACGACGTTGACCGCCGATCCGACCGATCCGGCGATGGTTTGCAGGAATTCGCCGGTGCGCGATTTCAGCATCTCGCCGACCGAGGCGATGATCTGATGCGCATTCGACCCCCGGTCCAGGACCGACGGGAAATGGGTGCTCACAAAGGTGCGGAAATCCTGGAACAGCTGCGGCAGCGTGTTCACCAGGTCGATCATCTGCGCCACCAGCACCGGCACGATCATCACCATGGTCAGCACGAACAGCAGCACCGAGGCGATGGTGATCACCGCCGTGGCCGCGCTGCGCGACAGGCCCCATTTCTCCAGCCGGTCGGCGACCGGATCGACGAAATAGGCGATCGCGCCCCCGATCACGAAGGGCAACAGCACGTCGCCCAGCAGATACAGCACCACGACGATCACCACCGTCGCGATGCCCCAGTATCTCAGTTGGTCCTTGACTGGCAAAGCCATGCCGACTCCGGTTCGATGGGTCCGATTTCGGTTTTCGCCGATGCGGGCGGGGCTTGCAAGCCTTCCTTCCTTCGGGAACCATGCCGGGCACCGCCCCTGGGGCCGTGTTACGGGTAATGGGTTGAGGCAAGGGAATGAGCAGCCAGGCAGACAGGCAGGCAGAACAGGCGCCAGAGGTTCTGGACCGGGTCAATCAGATCGCGATAGCGCCAGACATCGGCGCCGTCTGGGAACTGCTGGTCGCGGGGCTGCGGCGGTTCGGATTCGAACGGGTGAATTATGGCCTCACCCGGGGACGCGTCGGTACCAGCATCGGCGATCCGCAGGACGTGCTGTTTCTCAGCACCCACGCGCTGGACCGGGTGCGCGCGCATCACACATCGGGCCTCTACCGCCGCACCGCCGAATACCGCTGGGTGCTGGAAAACGTGGGGGCGGTATCCTGGGGCTGGGTCCATGCCGAACGCGCCGCCGGGCGGCTCTCGCCCGATGAATGCGCGGCGATGGACGAGATGGCGACCAGCCGCCGCCGTGCCGGCATCTCGGTCAGCTTCGCCGAGGGCGGCCGCCGCTGCAAGGGCGCCATGGGCCTCGCCGCCCCGGCGGGCGAAACCCAGGCCGCGCTCGATGCCCGCTGGCCCGAGGTTTCGGCCGCGGTGCTGGCGCTCTGCAACATCGCCCATCTCAAGATTTCGCAACTGCCGCTGCCGGTGCCGTGCGGCCGGCTCAGCCGCCGCCAGCGCGAACTGCTGGACTGGGTGGCCGACGGCAAGACCATGCAGGATATCCAGGTCCTGACCGGCCTGTCGCTCAGCGCCGTCGAGAAACACCTGCGCAAGGCGCGCGATACGCTGAGGGTCGAGACCACCGCCCAGGCGGTGGCCAAGGCGGCGCTGCTGAACCAGATGTTTGCCGGTCCGGTTCCGGACCCCGCCCCGTCACGATGAGGTTTTCCGCACTCGCCCCGGATGCTGCTCCGGTGCAGGGTGTCACGGCTTCGTGAGTGAGCAGGACCCGCGTGGGCCCGGCAGGACATTATCGCCTGTCTCCGGGTGCCGTCCCCTCCGGGTCCTGAGAACCGGGACATTTCCCCGGTGAGGCAACCGCGCCGGTCCTTCCCCAGGGACCGGCGCCTTGTTCCGCCCCGAACCGGGCAAAAACCGCCATACCGCCCGCCCGAAACCGCAGCAGGGCGATTGCCTGTCGCGGACCTTTGTCTTATTCCGCTCTGCAACGTTCCTTCACGAAAGACCCTGCCGATGCGCCTGTCGCGATACTTTCTGCCCGTTCTCAAGGAAAACCCCGCCGAGGCCCAGATCGTCAGCCACCGCCTGATGCTGCGCGCTGGCATGATCAAACAGGCCCAGGCGGGCATCTATTCCTGGCTGCCCTTGGGCTTCAAGGTGCTGCGCAAGCTGGAAAACATCGTGCACGAGGAGCAGATCCGCGCCGGCCACATCCCGATGCTGATGCCCACGCTGCAATCGGCCGATCTCTGGCGCGAAAGCGGCCGCTATGACGATTATGGCGAGGAAATGCTGCGCATCACCGACCGCCACGGCCGCGACATGCTCTTTGGCCCCACCAACGAGGAACTGATCACCGACATCTTCCGCGGCCATGTCAGCAGCTACAAGGACCTGCCGCTGACGCTTTACCACATCCAGTGGAAATTCCGCGACGAGATTCGCCCGCGCTTCGGTGTCATGCGCGGCCGCGAATTCCTGATGAAGGACGGCTACAACTTCGACCTCACCAAAGAGGACGCGCTGCATTCCTACAACCGCCACCTGGTCAGCTATATCCGCACCTACGAGCGGATGGGCCTTCAGGCGATCCCGATGCGCGCCGATTCTGGCCCGATCGGCGGCGACGACACTCATGAATTCCTGGTGCTTGCCGAGACCGGCGAGTCCGAGGTCTTCTATGACAGCAAGGTGACCGACATCCGCCTGGGCGAACGCGAGATCGACTATGACAGCGTCGAGCAGTGCCGCGCGGTGATGGAGGAGTTCACCTCGCTCTACGCCCGCACCGACGAAACCCATGACGAGGCGGTGTTCAACCAGATCCCCGAAGAACGCCGCCGCAGCGCGCGTGGCATCGAAGTGGGCCAGATCTTCTATTTCGGCACCAAATATTCCGACCCGATGGGCGCCACCGTGCAGGGCCCCGATGGCAAGCCGGTTCCGGTCCACATGGGCAGCCATGGCATCGGTGTCAGCCGCCTGATCGGCGCCATCATCGAGGCCAGCCATGACGACAAGGGCATCATCTGGCCCGAGGGCGTGACGCCGTTCCATTGCGGGATCGTCAACCTGAAACAGGGCGATGCCGAGGCCGACGCCGCCTGTGATCAGCTCTATGCCGCGCTGACCGCCATCGGGCTCGAGCCGCTCTATGACGACACCAACGAGCGGGCCGGGGGCAAGTTCGCCACCATGGACCTGATCGGCCTGCCGTGGCGCATCACCGTCGGGCCGCGCGGGCTGAAAAACGGGGTGGTGGAACTGACCAGTCGCAAGACCGGCGAAAGCGTCGAGCTGAGCCCGGAAGAGGCGGTCAGGAAGGTGGCGGAGATCTATGCGCCGCACCACCCGCATCTCGCCCGCGAAGAACCGATGGCTGGCCGGTCCTTCCACACCTGGCTGTAAGACGCTCAAGAGATGGGGGCGGGCCGCCAGCGGCCCGGATCCTCAGTGCATCGCGGCGCGGACGGGCGGGTTACGCATCAGGTACCCGTCCGCCGACCCACCCGGGGCGGCCTTGACACAAGGCCGGCCCAGGCGGCCGATCAGATGTTCGATGGTCAGGCCCAGAAACCGCAGCCCGCACAGGCGGGCGCCGGTTTCCGTTTCCGTAATGCAAAACGCACCCCCTCGAAACGCCAGGCCATAGCCGCGTTTCTGCATGGCGTCGATCAGTTCAGGCCAGGATTGCGCGGCCTCGAACAGCGGCAACATCACCGCCCGGATCAGGGCCGCGGTTTCGCAGTCGATCATTGCGGGCCCGTTCAGGGCCGCCACTGGCACGGTCTTTATCGCGTTCATGAGCACCTCTCTCGCGATGCCCCCCAAGTCTGGCTATGCTGGCAGTGTTGGCTTTCCGGTTCAAAACCTGCCTGTCCGGCGTGTTAATTTTGGTTAAAATCCGGGGTATTTCGGTGGCAAATTGCGACTTGTTGGCCACAATGTTTCCAACCCGGAAACGGCCGCCGCGCCCCGGGGCCAAAGCTTACACCGGTAACTCGCGCCGCAGCGGCAGCGATTGCAGGATCGCAAAACTCACTTCGATGACGAGAAACAGCCACAAGAGCGGGCTTGCCTCCGCCCAGAGCGCGTTCAGCATCCAGGCCGAGAACATCCAGCGCGCGCCCGCATCGTACCGCGCCAATCGCGGGTCGTCATGGACCAGCCGTACCAGCGACCAGACCACCACCACGCTGCCAAAGAAGTTCCCAAACAGCACCGCATAGACGGACAGGGCGGGCAGGGCGGCCAGCCCCAGCTGGCCATGCGCCCCGTCCAAGACGCTCCAGAACAGCGACAGGGTCAGGGGCGTTGCATAGGGCCAACTGACGGCCAGGTCATACCAGGCCGACAGGCGATAGATGTGGTGGAAACGGGAAGGGGTCAGCATTCGTCAGATCCTTTGCATATGGACGTTGAATGCGCCGGTCTCTAAACCTTGGACCTAAGTCCAGGGTCAAGAGGGTTTCATGCGGATCGGAGAATTGGCGGAACGCACCGGCGTGAGCTGTGACGCCTTGCGGCTCTACGAGCGGCAAGGGCTGATCCAGGCCGACCGCTGGCCCAACGGCTATCGCGACTTCTCTGACGAGGCCGAAGTGCTGGTGCGGCTGATCCGCCAGGCGCAAGGCCTGGGGTTTTCGCTGGCGGAAATCGGCGGGCTGTTGCGCGGACTTTCCGGTGGATTGAGCAGCGACCAGGTGGCCGAGGTTCTGACCGCCAAACTGGCCGAGATCGACGGGCGCATCTCGGCCCTCACCGATCTGCGCGCGCTGCTGGCCGCCCGCCTTGCCGATGCCTGCCCTCTGGGGCTGGACCGGCCGCGCGCGCCCGTTCTCCGCCGCAGGCGCACGTTGCGCGGATGACCGCCGTGGGGCTTTGTGAACCCTGAATTCGCGACGTACAAAACGGCACATTGCGGGTTCAGACCATGTACAAAACGGTCAAAACGCCGTACATCGCCCGCAAACGAGCAGGAGCCAGACATGGCCAGACAACCGGCCCCCTTCGCCGCTTTCGAGTGGAAAATCGCCTGGCGCTACCTCCGCGCCCGCCGGGCCGAGGGCGGCGTCAGCGTTATGACATGGATCAGCCTGATCGGCATCACGCTGGCGGTGTTCGCGCTGATCGCGACACTGGCGGTGCGCTCGGGCTTTCGATCCGATTTCGTGGGCACGATCCTGGGGGCGAATGCCCATGTAACTGTATATAATAGCGGGATAATCCGGGAGAACGGTCAGGTCGACCGGACCATCTCCGACTATTCCGAAATGGCCGCGCGGGTGGCCCAGGTGCCGGGCGTGACCCGCGCCGCGCCGCTGGTCAAGGGCCAGGTGATGGCCTCGGCCCAGACCCGCAACGCAGGCGTCGAGGTCTTCGGCATCGCCGCCGCCGACCTCGCCGGCCTGCCCGGCATTGTCGGCAACGACCGCTCCTACGGCGACCTCTCCCGCTTCGAAGACGGCATCGCAATCGGCTCCGGCATCGCCCGCGAGCTTGGTATCACGGTGGGCGACCGCCTCAAGCTGATCTCGCCCAACGGCGCCCGGACACCGATGGGAACCTCGCCCAGGGTGAATGCCTACGAGGTTGTCTATGTCTTTTCCGCCGGTCGCTATGATATTGATAGAACACGGATTTATATGCCCTTTGCCGAGGCACAGAGTTACTTCAACCGCGAGGGCGTGGCCGATGAGATCGAGGTCATGGTGACCGAGCCCGAGGCGCTCGACCGGGTGCTGATCCCGATCCTGACCGCCGCAGGCGAGGGTGCGCAGGTCTGGACCTGGCAGGATGCTTCGGGCGGTTTTCTGCGCGCGCTCGAGGTCGAGGATAACGTGATGTTCATCATCCTTTCGATCCTCGTGCTGATCGCCACCATGAACATTGTCTCGGGCCTGATCATGCTGGTCAAGAACAAGGGCCGCGACATCGGCATCCTGCGCACCATCGGGCTGAGCGAGGGCTCGGTCCTGCGGGTGTTTTTCATCTGCGGCGCCTTCACCGGCATCATCGGCACCGCTTTTGGCGTGGTGCTGGGCTGCCTCTTCGCGATCTACATCGACCCGATTTTTTCCTTTGTAAACTATGTGATGGGCGGCGGCGTCTGGGACCCGGCCATTCGCGGCATCTATGCCTTGCCCGCCGAATTGCGGCTTGCGGACGTGCTCAAGGCGGCGGGCCTGTCGCTGGGGCTTTCCTTTGTCGTGACCTATTTCCCGGCCCGCCGCGCGGCCCGGCTGAACCCGGTGGAGGCGCTGCGCTATGAGTGACGTGACCCTGCGCCTGCGCGGTATCGAGAAGACCTATCTGCCCGGCACCCCCGGCGCGGTGCGCGTGCTGCGCGGTGCCGATCTGGAGTTGCACGCGGGCGAAATGGTGGCCCTGGTGGCGCCTTCCGGCGCGGGCAAATCAACCCTTCTCCACATCGCGGGTCTGCTGGATGTGCCGGATGCGGGTCAGGTCGAGATTGCAGGACAGGACATGTCCGGGCGCGGCGACAGGGCGCGCACCATCGTGCGACGGCAGGATGTCGGGTTCGTATATCAGTTCCACCACCTGCTGCCTGAGTTCACGGCGCTGGAAAACGTGACCCTGCCGCAACTGGCAAACGGGGTCTCGGAACGCACCGCGCAGGCCCGCGCGAGCGATCTGCTGACCCGTGTCGGCGTGGCCGAACGGGCCGCGCATCGCCCGGCGGCCCTGTCTGGCGGCGAGCAACAGCGGGTGGCTTTCTGCAGGGCGCTGGCCAACGCACCTCGCCTCTTGCTGGCGGATGAGCCGACCGGCAATCTGGATCCCGCGACCTCGGACCAGGTGTTCGATGCGCTCCTGGAACTGGTGCGGGGCACCGGTCTGGCGGCGCTGATCGCGACGCATAACATGGACCTAGCGGCCCGGATGGACCGGGTGCTGCGGCTGGAGGACGGGCGGCTTACGCCTGTTGGGTAAGCCAAACCCCGGCCGCCATCAGGGCGATACCGCCCGCGCGGGTCAGGCCCAGCGGGCTGACTTGCGCGCCGAACAGGCCAAAATGGTCGATGGCGGCGGCCGAGATCAACTGTCCGAGCAAGACAAAGAACACCGCGTTGCCGACCCCGAAATGTGGCGCGACATGGGTGATCGACAGCACATAAAAAGCGACCAGAAGCCCGGCCAGGAAGAGGTGGCGCGGGGCGCCACCGAGCTTGGTCAGCGCCTGAGGCCCGGGAACCAGCAGCATCAGCGCCGCCGACGCTGCAAAGGCCACCGCAAACAATACGACCCCGGCCGCGGTTGGCGAACCGATGATCTTTCCCAGCGCGGCATTCAGTGCGGCCAGAATCGGGATGCCGATCCCGGCGATCAGCATGAGGGCAGCGTAGTGAGGCATGAGGCGATCCGCGTCTGAGGCAGGTGTTGATCTGGATCATTGCCCCGGCCGAAGGGATGCACAAGGCTGAACATGGGTGCGGGCGGAAACGGTATTGTGATGCGGATTGCTGTTGTGATGACGGTCTTGCTTGCGGCTTGCGCAACCACGCCCGAGGGCCGTGGCGAGCGCCTGTTTGCGCGAAACTGCATCTCCTGTCACGGAGCGACCGGGGCGGGGGACGGGCCAAAGAGTGCCGGGCTGCCGGTGCCCCCGGCGAACCTGCGCGGGTTGGCGGCGGGCAATGACGGTATCTTTCCGACAGAGCGGGTGATGGCTTCGATTTATGGCTATCCGGGCAAAGCCCATGCGGGAACCATGCCCGAGTTTGCCAGGGCGCTGGCGGGGCCAACTGTCTTGTGGGAGACGCCGGATGGCGAGAAGATCGAAACGCCGGTGTCCCTGGTCGAACTGGTGCGATATCTTGAAACACTACAGGAACCGTGACCTCGAAAAGGGAGTGTCTGATCCAATGAAACAAGCTTTGATTGCGGCGATGGCCGTGCTGGTATCGGCGACGGCGGGCCAGGCGCAGGATGCAGCGGAGGGGGAACAACTCTATCGACATCACTGTGCGACCTGCCACGGCATCGAAGCGACCGGGCAGGGGCCGATGGCCGGGGTACTGGTAATTCAGCCCGCCGACCTGACCGCGCTTCAGGGCGATGGTGCGTTTCCGGTCGCGCGCGTGGTGCGCCGTATCGACGGTCGCGATCCGTTGGTCAGCCATGGCAGCCCGATGCCTGTCTATGGTCCCTATTTCGAAGGCCGCGATGTCGCGATAAAGACCGAAACCGGACAGCCGATGTTGACCAGCCAGCCGATTGTCGATCTGCTTGCCTATATCCAAACGTTACAAGACCGCTAAGAGGGGAAGAGATGCGCAGAATTGTCGGAGTGCTGATGCTGACGGGAATGGCAGCGGCCTGTACGGCTCAGGATATGATGCCCGGCCCGGCGGAAGGCGAGGCGATATTCGCCGCCAATTGCGTGGCCTGCCACGACTACCGGGGGCAGGGGGCGACGCTCTCTGGCGGGCAGAACGCGCCCGATCTGACCGGCATCGCAGCGCGGCGGGATGGCGAGTTTCCGCGTGCCGAGATTCTGTCCAAGATCGACGGCTACGGGCATGGCAAGGTTTCCGCGACGGTGATGCCAGAGTTCGGATCCCTGCTCGAAGGTGAACTGGTGCCGGTCGATATCGACGGGGTGCCGACGCCGACGCCCAGACCGCTGGCGGCGCTGCTGGCCTATCTGGAGAGTATCCAGGTGGTGGACGAAGGCTGATCCAGTCGCCCTTCGCGGTGATCTGACTGGGTCCGTTACTGGCTCAGCGGGTCTAGTCGCAGATACCGGCGATTTCCGCGCCCTTCCAGGGCAAGAGCACGTCGCTTTCGCGCGTGGAGTGTGGCAGATCCGAAACCGGAAAGGCCGCTGACAGCATGCCATGCAGTCGCTTGGTTCGGGCCGCCTCGGGTGCCAGCGCACGACAGCAGACATATTCTTCGACGATGGCGCCCTGCTGTTCGTACCCGTAGTCCAGAAAGTCGGGCGAGGTTTCCAGTTCAAACAGGTAGGGATCGTCGCTGGCGCCATGTTCGGCGGCGGCCCTCAAGGGGTGATAACCCGTCACTTGCCTGTTTTGCCACTGCCAGACGTGGGTCAGCTCGTGGGCCAGCAGCATCGCGGCGACCAGGTTCATGCGTTGGGGAAAGTCAGGAAGATAGTCGTCCAGATACCAGCCCTTGGTAAAGTACACCTTCTGGAACAGGGTCACGGCCGCCGGTTTGGCGGTCACGATCTCTTCTTTTGTCGGAGGCAGGATACGTTCGCGGCAGGTCACGCGCGGGCGTGGTTTCCGGTGAAAGGTCACCGCTCCAACTGGCGCGCCTTCGACAAGGCGGACCCTGTCCAGGTCGAGCGCGTCGCCATGCAGGCGCGACGCAAAACTGCGTTCGGTTTCGGTCAGCGGGCGGCCACAGGCCGCAACCACAAGGATCAGGAAAAGCGCGCGCAGCATCATGGATCAGACCCTAGCCGCAGGCACGGCCCCTGCAAGATGTTTTTCCATTCAACTCAAAAAGCAGGCATTGCCGGAAGCCGGATACGCCGGACAATGGATGCTCCGTCCAGTTTGGTTGGCCTGCCGGAAGGAGACGCAGAATTCTTCTCGTTCCATATGGAAGTTCATGAAGCGTGCGCTATCGTTTTCTGATTGATCATCGATTTAATGCCCAAAAACTGAGAGTTATGCCAATGAGAAAGCCGCTTCGAAGTATCGCGACACTGACCCTGATTTCGATGGTCCACCTGGTTCCCGCGTGGGCACAGGAAAACAGTGCCAAACCCAATATTCTCGTCATCTGGGGTGATGATATCGGATGGCAGAACGTTTCCGCCTACGGGATGGGAACGATGGGATACACTACACCCAACATAGACCGGATCGCCGCAGAGGGAGTTCGGTTTACCGACCATTATGCGCAACCCAGCTGCACGGCTGGCCGTGCCGCATTCATCACGGGCCAATACCCAATTCGGTCGGGCATGACGACGGTTGGCCAGCCGGGCTCTCCGCTGGGGCTTCAAGCTGCCTCGCCGACTTTGGCCGAACAGCTGAAGCAGATTGGGTACCGTACCGGCCATTTCGGCAAGAACCACCTCGGTGACCGGAACGAGCACCTGCCGACAGTCCACGGTTTCGACGAATTCTTTGGCAACCTCTATCACCTGAACACTCAGGAAGAAGCCGAGCAGCGCGACTATCAGCGTTTTGGTGCGCAGTTTTCCGGCAGCCTGGAAGAATACGAGGCGCAATTCGGGACGCGCGGCGTGATCCACAGCTTTGCCAGCGAAACCGACGATCCGACTGAACAGCCCCGATTTGGCCGCGTCGGGATGCAGACGATCGAAGACACCGGACCATTGACCCAGGAGCGGATGAAAAACTTCGATTCTGCCGAAGTCATCCCGCTCGCACAGAACTTCATGGCAAGTGCGAAAGAGGCCGACGAGCCGTTTTTTGTCTGGCTGAACACGAGCCGGATGCACCTGTATACCCGGCTGGACGACAAATGGCGGTATGCGGCCGAAGAGTATACGTCGGAATCCGACTATCACGGATCGGGCATGCTTCAGCATGACCATGACATCGGGCTGGTGCTCGACTGGCTCGAAGAGCAGGGCCTCGCCGAGAATACCATCGTCTGGTATTCGACCGATAACGGGCCCGAGCATTCTTCGTGGCCGCACGGTGCGACGACACCATTCCGTGGCGAGAAAATGACGACATGGGAGGGCGGCGTTCGTGTGATCTCGATGTTGCGCTGGCCTGGCGTCCTTGAAGCGGGCAAGGTCCTGAACGGTATCCAGGGCCATCAGGACATGTTCACGTCTCTGGCGGCTGCCGCAGGTATCGAAGATGTGGCCGCCGAAGTGATGGAAGAAAAGCAGCAGGTCATCGACGGGGTGAACAACCTGCCGTACTGGACAGGCGAAGCGGCGGCCTCGGCCCGCAACCATATCTTCCACTATTACGAAGGGGTGCTGGCTGCGGTGCGGATGGGGCCGTGGAAGTTCCACTTCATCACCCGCGAGGATTATTATGGAGACATCGTCGCCCATTCGATGCCGCGCGTGTTCAACCTGCGTATGGACCCGTTCGAAAGCTATGACAGCACGGATTCCTACGGTCACCTGATCCAAAAGGTCTCGTGGCTGTTCCAGCCCATGAACGTGCTGTTGGGGCAGCATCTGCAGTCTCTGGCAGAGTATCCCCCGGTTCAGGGCGGGGCGTCCTTTGACATGTCGAATGTGGTTGAGGATTTCTTGTCCAAGGCGTTGCAGTAGACGCCAATAGAAACAGACAGAAGGGCGGCCAACCTGTGGCCGCCCTTTCCTGTGGTTCAGAGGCTCATCGCCAGAACGCGGCTGATCTCGGTCAGCGACCGTCCGGATTGCTCCATCCAGGTGTTGAAGGCCGCTTGCACCTGCGCCATCGCCTTCTTTGAACTCGGCGGCTTGTCGATCACGCCTTCGGCGATCAGGCGGGCGGTAACGTCCTGAGACAGGATGAAACTGTCGCGTCCCGCAAAGCGCATCGCGTATTGTGCCGTGGTTCCGCCCAGGCGCGCACCGCGGGTCTTGAGCATGTCAAGCAGGCCGATATAGTCCGTCGACGGCCAGGTCCCCAACACCTTGCCCGCGCCGCCCTCCTGTCGCAGCTCAAGGAGAAAGGCGGCGTTGTCGCGGACGGTGGCTATCTTTGTTCCGTTGCGCACGATCCGGGAGTCGACGAGCAGCGCATCGAACTTCTCGTCATCCATGAATGCGCAGCGGCCGACCTCGAATCCGTCAAAGGCCGCCTCGAACCCGTCCCATTTGGCTTCGATCACTTTCCAGTTGAAGCCAGCCTGAAAGATGCACTTGGTAATGACAGAAAGCCAGCGATCATCCGGCATTGCGGCCAGATCATCCGGGCTTTTTGGCTTTTGCAGTTTTGTCTCCAGCGCAGCCTCGCCGCCATGGCGCGCGGCAGCCAGATCGTGGATTTCGTTGAAATGGCGCATGTTCTGACCTCGGTTTCGGTGCAACTCTCCGCAGCACTGGTCGTGCCGTCGTTCAGGGGGCGTAAAAGGTGGCGGTGGCCGTGGCCACCAGCTTGCCGCTGGATTCCTCTGTCATGTCGGCGCGGGCAAAGACCAGCGCCTTGCCCGCCCGCACAACTTCGGCCCGGCACAGGATGGCGGTGCCCGCGCCCGGACGCAGGAACTGGGTGTGCAGATCTGTCGTTGCATAGAGTTTGAAACTATCTCCATGCGCGACGGCTGCCAGCACCATCGTGGTGTCGGCCAGCGCCGCCAGAGCCTGGCCCGACACGATCCCGCCCACCCGCGCCAGATGTTCGGCAAGCGGCATCCGCATCAGCGCATGCGTCTTGTCGATGGAGATCACGGTCAGGTCCAGTGCACGGACCCATTCGGCAAAGTTCTCGTCGAGAATTTGTTGGGCGGAGTCGACGGTTAGCATACCTTGGGCGTTCCTTTGATTGGGGTCATGTCCTGCACCTGAAGGGAGGCTTTCCACAAAGGATAGGCGCCCATGACTGCCAAGCCAAGCTGCGTTTCCGAGGCCCTCAGGGCGGGTATGCCCAAAAAAACCTCGACAAAAGTGGCGGAAACCATGTTATTGACTGGTCAATCAATAACCGACTGCAACATCTGGCGTGACAGCCGGCGCGGCAGGACGGATACTTAGGGAACCAAAGAAACAGGGAGACAGAGGATGAAAACCATCGGACTGGGAATCGCACTGACCGCGTTGGCCGGTGCCGTGCAGGCCGCCGACATGGGCGCTGCGAACGAGCCGATCAAGCTGGCGATCAATGAATGGACCGGGCAGCACGTCACCACCCATGTCGCGGGCGAGATGCTCAAGGCGGCGGGGTACAAGGTTGAATACGTGACTGCGGGCATGATGAACCAGTTCCAGGCGCTGGCGGATGGCGACATTCACGCGACGCTGGAAATCTGGTCGTCGAACGTGTCCGACGAATACGCCAAGAAGGTATCCGAAGGCACCGTTGTCGAAATCGGCGATCTGGGTCTGAACGCACGCGAAGGCATCGCCTATCCGGCGCATGTCGCCGATCTGTGCCCGGGCCTGCCCGCTTGGGAGGCGCTGAAGGATTGCGCGCAGGTGTTCGCCACTGCCGAGACCATTCCGATGGGCCGGTTGGTCGACTATCCGGCCGACTGGGGCACGCCGGGGGCTGACCGGATGACCGGCTTCGACCTGCCGATCAAGGCGGTTCCCGCAGGGTCCGAAGGGGCGCTGATCGCCGAACTGCGCGCTTCGACCGAGCGCAAGTCGCCGCTGCTCATCACCTTCTGGCAACCGCATTGGGCGATGTCGGCCTATGACGTCAAATTTGTCGATCTGCCGGTGGGCAACGAGGAATGTTTCAACGATCCGGCCTGGGGCCCGAACCCGAATGCCGTGAACGACTGCGACTTTGCTCCCAGCCGTATCTTCAAGGCGTCTTGGTCCGGTTTTGCCGAAAAATGGCCGGCGGCCTATGAAATCCTGTCCAACTATCAACTGAGCGTCGAGGCGCAGCAGCCGATGATGGGCAAGATCGACGTCGACGGTGGCTCGGTCGAGGATGTGGTCGCCGCATGGATGGCCGAGAACGAGGGCAGCTGGCGCCCCGTCGTCGATGCGGCAACCAAGTGAGCCGCTGACGTGAGTACGTCGGATACGCCGGCCATTGCCTGCCAGAGTCTCTGGCAGGTTTTTGGCCCGAGCGCGGACAAGGCCCTGACCGAGGCGTTGGCCCGGTCAGGGGGCAATGCTGATGCAGCGGCCGACGATCTGCGCGCACGGGGGTATATCCCTGCGGTGCAGGACGCCAGTTTCGAGGTACGCGAGGGCGAGCTGTTTGTGATCATGGGCCTGTCCGGTTCGGGCAAGTCCACGCTGATCCGCTGTATCTCGCAACTGTTGCCGGGCACTGGTGGCGAGATCCGCATCGACGGCGAGAACGTCATCGGCGCGAGCAAGCAGAAGCTCACCGAGTTGCGGCGGCGAAAGCTGGGCATGGTGTTCCAGCATTTCGGCCTGTTCCCGCATATGACGGTGGCCGAAAACGTGGCCTATCCGCTCAAGGTGCAGGGGGTGGGGCGCAAGGAACGCCGCGCCCGCGCGCAGGAGGTGATCTCGCTGGTCGGGCTCGACGGGCGCGAGGACAGCTTCCCGCGCCAGCTGTCAGGCGGTCAGCGTCAGCGTGTGGGTATTGCCCGCAGTCTGGCGGTCAACCCGGACATCTGGTTCCTGGACGAGCCGTTTTCCGCGCTCGACCCGCTAATCCGGCGGCAGTTGCAGGATGAGTTCCTGCGCATTCAGGCGACGCTCAGGAAATCCATCGTCTTTATCACCCACGATATTGCCGAGGCGCTGAAACTGGCTGACCGGATCGCCATCATGCGGGACGGCAAGATCGTTCAGATCGGCACGCCGACCGAAATCGTGTTGCAGCCGGTCGATGACTATGTGCGCGAGTTTTCCAAGGATGTGGCCAAGGGCCGCCATGCAAGGGTGGCCTCGGTCATGCAGGCAGGCGATGGGGAGCGTGGTCCTGACGATCCCGGACTGACCACCAACATGACGCTCGACGCGGCGCTGGCGCGCTGCATGGAGCTTTACCAGCCGGTACCGGTGCGGGATGCGGGCGGCGCGATTGTCGGAACGGTCAATCCTTCGGCTCTTGCCGCCGCCTTGCAGGTGGACGAAGCATGACTGCGGTTGCGGATGTTGCGGCACCGCACGCAACGCGACTGACATTGGGGGCAAAGGCCGCCCTGATCACCGCGCTGGTGGGCGCACTCTGCCTGGCGCTGGAACCGGTCGTGCCGTGGCTTGGCGCCTGGCCCAAGACCTGGGTCCTGCCGATGACCGACTGGGTGGGTGCGGCGCTGGCCTGGCTCTTGGGCTGGATCAAGCCGGTGGCCCGGTTGTTCTCGGACATCATGGTCTATCCGATGGGCTGGGCGAACACCGCCCTGAACGCCACGCCCTGGCCGATGGTGATCGGGCTTGTCACCGCGCTGGGCTGGTACCTTGGCGGGCTGTCGATGGCTGCTCTCGGATTCTTTGGCCTGGGTCTGGTGCTGGCCTCGGGGTATTGGCACGAGGGCATGAACACGCTGGCGCTGGTCGCCGTGTCGGTGCCTGTGGCGCTGGTTGTCGGAGGCGGTATCGGCATCCTTGCCAACGAAGTGCCGCGGGTGAAAGGCGCGGTGCAGGCGGTACTGGACATCATGCAGACGGTGCCGACATTCGCCTATCTCACACCTTTGTTGCTGCTCTTCGGGTTTGGCCCGGTCGTTGGTCTGATCGCCTCGGCGATCTATGCCGCGCCGCCGATGGCGCGCAACGTGATGCTGGGGCTGGAGCGGGTCGAGGCCGAGATCAAGGAAGCCGCGATCATGTCCGGCGGCTCTCGGCTTCAGCAACTGTTTCAGGTCGAAATCCCCTCGGCCTCGCGCCAGATCATGGTCGGGTTCAATCAATGCCTGATGGCCGCGCTCAGCATGGTGATCATCGCCGCCGTCATCGGCGGGTTCAACGATATCGGCTGGGAGGTCCTGTTGACCATGCGCAAGGCGCAATTTGGCCCGTCGCTGCTGGCCGGTATGGTGATCGTGATCTTTGCCGTGGTGATCGACCGGATGAGCGCGGTGCTGGCGACCGAACGCAAACGCTACGACCTGCGTGTTGTCTGGGCGGTTCTGGCCTTTGCGGTGGTCTTCACCGTACTGTTCTGGTCCAGCCTGCCGGGCGCGTCCGAGGTGGCGATGCTGGACGGGGTGGCGAACAGTCTGGACCGCGGGCTGACCCGCTTTACCCAGTCCAACGGGATGGCGCTGGAGGCGTTGAAGAACAACACTCTCTATTACGTGCTGCTGCCGCTCAGGATCGGGCTGGATCAGGCCGTTCTGCCGTTTACCTGGGGGTTCATGTGGACCCCGGCGATGAGCGCGCTGGTCTTTGGTCTGGGTGGTGCGCTGGGCCTCTTGCTGGCGTGGCGCGGCAACGTGACAGGCGGCTTCGTTGTCCTGATCGCCTTTGGCATGATCGAGACCGGAGTGACCAACTTGCCTTGGCCCTTTGTCCTGACCGGGGCGGCGGCGCTGGGATATGTGGCGGGCGGTCGGCGGCTGGCGATCCTGGTGGTGGTCTTGCTCTGCACGATCCTGCTGTCGGGCCTGTGGGACCGCGCGCTGTTGTCGCTCTACCTTTGTGGCGCCTCGGTATTTGCCTGTGCGGTTGTGGGCGGGGCGATTGGCGTGGCCAGTGCCATATGGGCACCGGTCTGGCGTATTGTGCGGCCGATCTGCGACATGCTGCAAACCATTCCGCTCTTCGTCTTTCTGATCCCGGTGCTGATGCTGTTCCAGATCGGAGAGTTCTCGGCCTTTCTGGCGATCTGCGCCTATGCCATCGTGCCGATGATCCGCTATACCCGCCACGGTCTGGTGGATACGCCCGAAGAGATGATGGAGGCCGCCATCTCCAGCGGCGCGACGGACTGGCAGATCCTGCGCGATGTGCGCGCCCCCTATGCCGCGCCGACCATCCTGCTGGGGCTGAATCAGACCATTCTCTATGCCTTCTCGATGCTGGTGATCGCGGCGCTGATCGGGACGACCGGTCTGGGCCAGTCGATCTATCTGGCGCTGGGACAGGCGGATGTGGGGTTGGGCATCTCGGCAGGGGCGGCGATGGCCATTCTGGCGCTGATTGCCGACCGGCTGGTGCAGGGCTTTGCCGAGGAGCGGCGCAAGGCGCTTGGCCTTTGATCCGGTCTTGCGGTCCGGCTTGACTTTGCGCAAGGCCGGGTCGCAAGGGTCGATCTAGGGTCAACCGGAATGTGACGGAGGCAAGAGATGGGCGGATGGGGTGCGTTTGCGGCGGCTTTGGCCGTGTTCCTGCTCAGCCACGCCATCCCGGTCCGGCCGCCTGTCCGGCCCTGGTTGGTCGCGCGACTGGGGTTACGTGGCTATCTGGTGGCCTATTCCCTGCTGTCGCTTGCCGTGTTGTATTGGCTGATCGTGGCCGCGGGCGAGGCGCCCTATGTCGAGGTGATCCCGCCCTTGCCCATCCTGCGCTGGGTTCCGATGATCGTTATGCCGGTTGTCTGCCTTATTGCCGTTGCGGGCATGCGTGCCTGCAATCCGCTATCTTTCGGCGGAATGGGGCGAGGGCCGTTCGACCCGGCCGCGCCGAGCGTTCTGGCGTTTTCGCGCCACCCGCTGCCCTTGGCGCTGGCGCTCTGGTCGTTGGCCCATCTGTTGGCAAATGGAGATCTGGCACATGTGGTGCTGTTCGGCCTTTTTGCGGGCTTCGCGGTGCTGGGCATGCGGCTGATCGACCGTCGCAAGCAGCGGGACATGGACCGCGACTGGCACCGCCTTGCGGCGAACACGCGGCTTCTGTCTCTGCGGCATGGCGTCGAACTGTTGCGCCCGGTCGATATGATGCTGGCCAGTGTGCTGTTTGGCACCCTTCTGCTTGGCCACGCGGGGGTCATCGGCGTGTCACCGATGCCCTGAGGTGGCCGAAAGGGGGAGGGCGTGCTAGATGATGATTGATGATGGAAGAAAGGATGGTTGGGAATGAACCTGGCCTATGTAACGACACAGGCGCGCGGCGCTACAGACCGGCTGCTGAGCGCCGTAGCCGAACGGTTGGAGGCCGAAGGCGTAGGTTTGGCCGGTGTGGTGCAGACCAATACCGAATGCGCCGACAATGCCCATTGCGACATGGATCTGCGGGTCATGCCGACGGGCGAGGTGATCCGGATCTCGCAATCGCTGGGCGCCGGTGCGCGGGGATGCCGTCTGAATCCGGGCGAGCTGGAGCGCGCGGTGGGGCTGGTCATGGGCGCCTTGGGTAATGGACCCGATCTGCTGATCGTCAACAAGTTCGGCAAGCACGAGGCCGATGGCCGGGGTTTTCGTCCCCTGATCGCCGAAGCACTGGCGCAAGACATTCCGGTTCTGCTGGGGGTCAACGGTCTGAACGAGGAAAAGTTTCTCGACTTTACCGAAGGTGCTGCGGAAAAGCTTGAACCCGAAATCGACAGGCTCGTCCAATGGATGCGTCGGGTCTTGGCGGAAAGAAGCCAGGCTGCCTGAGTGATACCGGGACGGGTACCCCTGTCCCGGCGCGTCTGGCTTGGTTGTGTCAACTTCGATCCCTGCACATGCGGGCCGCACGCGTGCGCCGAACGATGGTTGCCATCCACCATCCGTTCCGTTCAATTGTCTGGAAAGAGATGGTGGGCGACCCTGGAATCGAACCAGGCGTGCGTCTCCGCGAGGGAGTTACAGTCCCCTGCCACACCTTGCGGCCTGTCGCCCACTGTCAGGCGTTGCACCTGACGTGGAGGCGTGATTACAAGCGCGCCAAAGGAGCGTCAACAGGAAAAAACCGCTTTGGCGCAGGAAACTTTCGCAGGCCCCGGAGGGCGCACAAATGAAGAAACCGAAATGGGTTGTCGAGAAGGAACAGGCCCGCAAGGCAGCGGCGGCGGAAACCGTCTGGCTGTTCGGGTTGCACGCTGTTCGCGATGCTCTGGAGAACCCTGACCGGGTGAAATTGCGCTTGATCGTGACGCTGAACGCAAAGGACAAGCTTGCCGAAGCAATCGCTACCGCAGGGATCGAACCGGAGATCGTGGACCCGCGGAAATTCAGCGCGCCGATTGATCCGGGCTCGGTTCACCAGGGGGCGGCATTGGAAGTCAAACCATTGGACTGGGGGCGGCTGGAGGACGTTTGCGTCGGGCATGAATGCCCCCGCGTGATTCTGCTCGACCGGGTGACCGATCCGCACAATGTTGGTGCCATTCTGCGGTCGGCCGAGGTACTGGGCGCCAGTGCCGTGATCGGGACGAGGCACCATTCGGCGCCTGAAACCGGCGCGCTGGCCAAAACAGCCAGCGGCGCGCTGGAGCGTCAGCCTTATCTGCGCGTGCGCAACCTGTCCGAGGCAATCACCGAATTGCAGGGCATGGGGTACATCGTGCTGGGTCTCGACGGCGAAGCCGAGGAAACGATCGAGACGGCGCTGGTTGGGCGGCGCGATCGGGCCGTTGCGCTTGTCCTTGGGGCCGAGGGGCCGGGGCTGCGGCAAAAGACCAAGGAAACCGTCGACAAGCTGGTCAAGATCGACGCAGCGGGCGGGTTTGGTTCTCTCAACGTCTCGAATGCGGCCGCCATCGCCCTATATGCATCCAGAGAGCGCTAGACGCCGCTGGAGAGATCCGTGAACGCTGAAATTGTAACCTGCTGCTACTGCGGGAGCAGAATGGCGTTGGGGCAGAGCGAAGCCGGACGGTTGCGCTGCGATGGCTGCGGGGCACCGATCAAACACTCTGTCCGGGTTTCGGCGGCGCCGGTTGCCCGCGCCGCTTCGCCTTCGATGCGCGAAGATGTGTTCCGACCGGACGCCGAGTTTCACAAGAAGCAGAAGAAAAAGAAGAAGAAAAAGGGTTTGGCCCATCGCCTGTTCGATGACCTATCCGACGCTATCGAGGACTTCTTTGATTGATCAAAGGCGCCAGAGCGGTGCAGGTTTCATTCACATATCCGTCAGATATCTTTTCCAAAGCGGCTGGAACGGGCATTCTGTTCCGATCTGAAACGGGTTCCCGAGGATTGGAGCAAGTCTATTGCTGAACCGCCGCCTTTTCATCTCTGGCCTCGCAACTGTCGCTGTGGGTTCCGCTGTTCGTGCAGATCCGACCGTGTTCTTTGCACAGGACGGGGTCGCCATTCGTGGGTTCGATACGGTGGCGTACTTCCGGAACGGTGCACCGAAACGGGGTTCACCCGATATCGCAGTGATGTGGAAGGCGGCCTATTGGCATTTCTCAAGCCACGAGAATCGTGAAATTTTCGAAGCCAACCCACGCGCCTTTGCACCTCAGTTCGGCGGCTATTGCGCCTATGCTGTGGCGCGTGGGTATCTCACGGATACGGACCCTGACACCTGGCAAATCGTCGAGGACAAGCTCTATCTTGTGCACTCGCCCGAGGTGGCGCGCCTGTGGCAGGAGGACATTCCGGGGAACATTGCGCTGGCCGAAAGGAACTGGCCGGGGGTTCTGTTCCCATAGTTGCGGAATGGCGGATTTCTGCCGGAAATCGACATGTCACCACAAAGTTGGAGCTTACCTCTTTTTTTCCGCGCATGCATGCCTAAATGTCACAGTGACCGCGGAACGGAACTGCCGCGGGTCATTTCACTGTCCCTCGTTCCATACCTAACGCCCAGGCCTTTGCCTGGGCGTTTTTTTGTTCGTCCTGTCCAGGAGAGACCGCGAATGTCTCTTGCAGTGCGCGCACCGGAAACTAATCTGCGGCCATGCATGAGTATTCCGACGAATTTCTGAAACGGGTCTTGACCAGGACCAAGGTCATAGCGGTCGTGGGTGTCTCGTTGAACCCGGTCCGCCCGAGTTATTACGTGGCGCGATATCTGGGGCTCAAGGGATACCGGGTGATCCCGGTCAATCCCGGGCATGCCGGGGCGACCATGTTTGGCGAAACGGTGCGGGGCAGTCTGGGCGAGATCGAAGAACCGGTCGACATGCTGGACGTCTTCCGCCGGTCCGAGGCGGTTCCACCGATCGTGAAAGAGGCGCTGGACGTTTTTCCGCATCTCAAAACCGTCTGGATGCAGATCGGGGTCGAGAATGCCGAAGCCACAGCAATGGCCGAGGCACGTGGGGTGGACGTGATTCAGAACCGCTGCCCCAAGATCGAGTATCAGCGGCTGTTCGGCGAGTTGCGCATGGGCGGCTTTGCCACCGGTATCATCTCGTCCAAGCTCTGAGGCTCAGGATGGCTGGCGGGCCAGTTTTGCGGCGGCCTTCTCTTCCAGCACCTCGCGCTGCGGGCGCCAGTTGTAGACCTCGTCAGCGCGTGTCGGGGACCAGAACAACTCCCCCGCATTGCGCCAGGGGTCCAGAACGACGCCCTCGTACATGTTGTCGCCCCGGCGGCTGATGACGGCCGTACTGTGGTCGATGCGCCAGATGTTGTCAGGGGTGGCAATGGCGCGGTGAATGACCAGAGTGCGGAAATTCTCCTGATTCAGGCGCTTTTGCATGTCCTGGGCGTAGTGCACGCACAGACCGCGTTCGCGAAAGCCGTTCAGAACCTTGGCGTTATGGATAATAGGGCTGCTGGTGACGTTATATTCGCGCGCCAGTTGCCGGCCATAGCTATAGGAGATTTCGGCGGCGCGCTGCGCCTCGGCAGGGTCCACTTCCGGCCCGAGCGCGCGCAATTGTTGCGCCAGAGCGTTCACGTCCTTTTGGCTGACAGCCTGCGTATCCGTGCAGGCCGCGATGAACAGCACCGCCAGGGTGGCGACTAGGGCCCGGAAAGTTGTCATGGGATGCCTCGGTTCGGTGGTCGGTTCAGTTGGTTGGATCGTACCGCTCAGCGCCGGTGGGTCAACCTTTGGGGCGCGCGGCCTTCTCGGCGATGCCGCTCAGACCCTGTCTGCGGGCCAGTTCAGCCAGCACATCGTCGAGCGCGACATCGCGGGCGGCCAGCATGACGAGGAAGTGATAGAGCACATCCGCCGCCTCCGAGGTGAGTTTGGCCCGGTCGCCCTTCACCGCTTCGATGATCGCCTCGATCGCCTCTTCACCAAATTTCTCGGCGCATTTCTCGGGCCCTTTGGCCAGCAGCTTGGCGGTCCAGCTGCTATCCGGGTCGGCACCCTTGCGGGCCTCGATAGTGACAGCAAGATCGTGCAGGATGCTCATGTCAGCCTCATCGGGATGCCGGCGGCGGCCATGTGTTCCTTGGCCTCGCGGATGGTGTACTCGCCAAAGTGAAAGATCGAGGCGGCGAGCACGGCGCTGGCATGCCCCTCGGTCACACCTTCGACCAGGTGATCCAGCGTGCCGACGCCGCCCGAGGCGATCACCGGCACGTCGACCGCATCGGCGATGGCGCGGGTCAAGGGCAGGTTGAAGCCCGATTTGGTGCCGTCCCGATCCATCGAGGTCAGCAGGATCTCACCGGCCCCCTTGGCAGTGACGAGGCGGGCAAACTCCACCGCGTCGATCCCGGTGGGCTTGCGCCCGCCATGGGTAAAGATCTCCCACCGGCCCGGCTCTACGGTCTTGGCGTCGATGGCGCAGACGATGCACTGGCTGCCGAACCGGTCGGCGGCCTCGGCGATGACATCGGGGTTGGCCACGGCGGCCGAATTGAAGCTGACCTTGTCGGCGCCCGCCAGCAAGAGCGCGCGCACATCCGCATGGGTGCGCACGCCGCCGCCCACTGTGAGCGGCACGAAACACTGCTCGGCGGTGCGGCTGACCACGTCGAACATGGTGCCGCGGTTTTCATGGGTGGCGTGGATGTCGAGGAAACAGATCTCGTCCGCGCCCGCCGCATCATAAGCGCGGGCTGCATCCACCGGGTCGCCCGCATCGCGCAGGCCAACGAAATTCACGCCCTTGACCACGCGGCCATCGGCGACGTCGAGACAGGGGATGATGCGGGTTTTCAGCATGGCAGGCTCGCGGGTTGCCGGGGTCGCCCGTCTTTACTGTGCCCCCGGCGCGGATGCAATCGCGCCGCCGTGCCGGGCGATGCGGCGCATGGCCCCGCGCACGATCAGGATGTGGAACGGCATCACCACCGCCAGATAGACCCGCCCCAGCAGGTTGTTGCGATGCACCCAGGTCGCCATGTGCAGCCGCCCGGCCTGTTGCACCAGCGAGATGCGAAAGTTCAGGTGGCTGTCATCGGCGCCCAGGATCAGCTCCTCCGCATCCTCGTAGGTGACCGGAAAGATCGCCTTGTCACCGCTGTCGGATACCTCGGTCTTGAGGCCCAGCGGCCGCACGATCCAGTTGCGCAGGCGCATGAGGGCATTTGCCCAGCCGGGCAGGGCCAGCCCAATCTCGGCGGCCGCGCGCGGCGATATCCGGCTCTCTACCGCATAGCCGTCGATGAAATCGCCGGGCTCTACAGCCCGCCAAAGCTGCGCGGTTGCGGGCAGCGGGGTCTTTTCGACAATAGGGTAGGTGCGGGTCATGGGCGGTCCCCTTGCGGTCTGCCCGGATCACACAGCAAAGCGCCCGGCATCGAAACCGGGCGCTGTGTCGCAGCGCTCAACCCTTGAGCGCGCTCAGCGCTTGCTTGAGGTCCAACGCCCCGTCATAGAGCGCCCGGCCCGAGATCGCGCCGTTCAATGCGGCGCCACAATCGCGCAGCGCAATCAGATCCTCCAGCGAGGACACCCCGCCCGAGGCGATGACCGGGATCGACACGGCACGGGCCAAATCGGCGGTGGCTTCGACATTCGGGCCCTTCATCGCGCCATCGCGCAGGATGTCGGTATAGATGATGGCGGCAACGCCCGCATCCTCGAATGATTTGGCCAGATCGGTAACCATCACATCGGTCTCTTCCGCCCAGCCCTTGGTGGCGACGCGGCCGTTGCGGGCGTCGATACCCACGGCCACCTTGCCGGGGAAGGCGCGCGCGGCCTCGCGCACCAGAGCGGGGTTCTCGACCGCCACGGTGCCCAGGATGACCCGGGCCAGCCCCTTGTCCAGCCAGCGTTCGATGGTGGCCATGTCGCGGATGCCGCCGCCCAGCTGCGCGGGCACCTTGCACTGCGCCAGGATCGCCTCGACCGGGGCGGCGTTGACCGGCTCACCGGCAAAGGCGCCGTTCAGGTCGACCAGATGCAGCCATTCGCAGCCCGCCGCGACGAATTCCTGCGCCTGCGCGGCGGGATTGTCATTGAACACGGTGGCGTGGTCCATCTCGCCATGTACGAGACGCACGGCCTGGCCATCCTTGAGGTCGATTGCGGGGTAGAGGATCATGGGCAAGCGGCTTTCTGCTGAGTGTCTGGCGCGATATGGCACAAGACAGCGAGGCGATGCAACGCGACCCAAAGTCAGCCTTGCCCGACCGTCGCCGGGAGCGCCAAACTGACGCAAACAGGAGGGAATACACATGAACAGACTGATTCTTGCTGCTGCGCTTGGCCTAGGTGTTGCCGGTGCCGCCATGGCTGACCCGGCGGCAGGTACCTGGAAAACCGAACCGGGGGATACCGGCGGCTATCTTCACGTTGCGGTCGCGCCTTGCGGGTCGAATGTCTGCGGGACCATCAAGACCGCTTTTGACAAGGACGGGGCAGAGCAGACCGACTACGAACACAAGGGCAAGCGCATGTTGTGGGACATGCAGCCGGGGGATGATGGCTCCTATTCCGGGGGTCAGATCTGGGCACCGGATTCGGGCAAGACCTATGGCTCGAAAATGTCGCTCTCGGGCAATGCGCTGACGGTCAAGGGCTGTGTGGCTGGCGGCCTGATCTGCCGTGGCCAGACCTGGAAACGCGTCGACTAGGCCAGATGGGGCAGGGGAGCTGCCCCTGCCACCTGTCGCATGCTCAGACAGCGCCGGTATATTCACCGCGCGCGGGATAGTTGTTGGGGATCGCGAAATCCAGCGCTGCCACCAGTTCCGAGAAATGCGGCCGGACAAAGGGCATTGTTTGAACGGCCCCGTAGTAGAGCGTCCGCTCGGGCGTGACGAGGAACAGGCCAGGTTCGGAAAACAGCGCGGGTTCCTCGATTCCGATAGAGGTCTTGCCGCGCGAGGTCGAGATATAGAGCCCCCAGTCACGCGCCTCTGCCAGTGGCAGACCATAGGCAAAGCGCAAAGAGCGCTCGCCCCCGACTTTTTCCGCCATCGCCTGCGCTCGCTCTTCGCTGTCCGAGCTGACGGCCACGCAGGCCACGCCGCGTTCGGCAAAATCCGCGACCCGCTTCTCCAGCTCTTTCAGATAGGTGGCGCAGATCGGGCAGTGCAGGCCACGATAGAAGCAGATCAGCGTGCCACGTTTCGAGGTTTCAGCACTTAGGTCGAACCGGCCACCGCCCACCAGCGGCAGCGACAGGGTTGGGGTGGTCTGGCGGGGCATCAGCATCGGAGATCTCCTTGGGATGTGAATTGCACCGCCTTATCGCAGGGGTTAGTGTTCGGGAAATCCGAAATACCTAACAAAGGCTCCGATATTGGCATGGACAGGCTGACAACATTGATGGAGCGGTTCCAGCTGCGGGTCGAGGCTGCCGCGCCAGAGGAAGCCAATCTGCTGGCCTTGGCTGGGGGTGACGGGGCGCCGGGCGAATTGCTGTTCTATCCTGCGGGCACGGGGCAGGCGGGTGATCCGATTTTTGCGGCGCGGGTCAGTTGGTCGGGAGAGAGCAACCCGTTCCTGGCCGCGCTGCCCGAAGTGGTGCGTTTCGATCTGAGTGCCGATCCCGAGGCGCGCGCGGTGGTGGAACTGATCCGGGTCGAAGTCGCCGCGCGGCGTTGCGGAGCGCAATCGGTGATCAACCGGTTGGGCGAGGTGCTGATGGTGCGGCTGTTGCGGGACCAGATCGCGCAGGGGGCGACCCGTCCGGGTCTGTTGGCCGGGCTCGCCGATCCGCGCCTCAGCCGGGCTATCGTGGCAATACATGACCATCCGGGCCGGGTCTGGACCAATCTCGATCTGGCGGCCGAGGCCGGTCTGTCGCTGTCACGTTTTGCCGAGCTTTTCGCCGCGCAGGTGGGCGAGACCCCGATGGGCTATCTCAGGCGCTGGCGGCTGATCCTCGCGGCGCAGGATCTTGGTCGCGGCGATAGGGTGGAACGGGTGGCGCGGCGCTACGCCTATGGCTCGCCCGAGGCCTTTGCCCGCGCCTTTCGCCGCGCCCATGGGGTGGCGCCGATGTCGCTGCGCTCAGGATGAAGCGGAGCCGGCAAACGGCCCCCTTCTCAGGGACGCCATGTCAGGAAGTTACCGATCATGCGCAGGCCGATGGCCTGACTTTTCTCGGGGTGGAATTGCAGGCCAACCATGGTGTCGCGTCCGACCACCGCTGTGACGGGCCCGCCATAATCCACATGCGCCAGCCGTTCGCCGGGATTGGTGACCCGGAAGTGATAGGAATGCACGAAATAGACGTGATCGCCACTGGTGATCCCGGCAAAGATCGGGTGTTCCGTTTCGATCACCAGATCGTTCCAGCCCATATGCGGCACTTTCAGCGCGACATCCGCAGGCGTGATGCGCACCACGTCGCCCGCGACCCAGCCCAGGCCGGGGGTCTCTTCGTATTCATGCCCTGTCGTGGCCATGAGCTGCATGCCGACGCAGATTCCCAGAAAGGGGCGACCTTTCTGCTCTACCGCCTCGACCATCGCGTCATAAAGCCCCTTGTGGCCGCGCAGTTCCGCCGCGCAGGCGGGAAAGGCGCCGTCGCCCGGCAGCACCAGCCGGTCGGCCCGGGCCACCACATCGGCGTCCGAGGTCACCACGACCTCGCCCGCGCCGGTCTCGCGCGCCATGCGCTGAAACGCCTTTTCGGCCGAGTGCAGATTGCCCGACTCGTAGTCGATGATCGCGGTCAGCATGGGGTGCGGCTCCTCTGTGCGGTGCTGCCTTCAACTGGAGGGAAACCGGGGCAGGGTCAAGTGTTGGCGACCGGACTTGCCTGCGGCAAGCGGTCGAGCAGCGCGATCACTTGGTCGAACAGTCCCTCGTCAAGTGGCGCGCGACCGTCGCCGAACTCGCCTGCGAGGCACAGCAGAGTGAAACCATGGATCAGAGACCACACCTGCACCTCGACGATCAGCGCATTTGTACCGGCGGGCACAAAGGGCGCGCAGGCCTCGCGCAGCAGCAGATAGGCATGCGCCTGTTCGCGGCTGCTTCCGGGGATCAGGCTGCCCAATCCGCGCTCGCCGAAGATGACCGCCAGGATGCCGCCATGTTCCAGGCCAAATTCCAGATATCCCCGGCAAAGCGATTTCAGACGCCCGCGCGGGGTCTTTGGCCCACGGTCGAGTGCTGCCAGCATGAATGCCGAGAACAGGCGAAACCCTTCTTCGGCGATCGCGGTCTTGAGGCCCGCGAGGCCGTCGAAGTGATGGGCGGGGGCGGCATGAGACACGCCCGCGCGGGCGGCGCATTTGCGCAGGGTCAGGGCCTCGACACCGCCTTCCTCCAGCAGGGCGATCCCGGCTTCGACCAGGGCCGCGCGCAGGTTGCCGTGATGATGTTTCTGATCCGGTTTTGAGGTCATCTACCGAAGGTGATTGAGAAACTTGACAATGTCAAACTGACGCCTAACTTTACACTGTCAAGTTTGTTGGAGGAAGGTCATGGCAGGGAATGCACAAGGCAGAACCGGGCAACGTGGGGGCATTGCCGTGCTGTGGGTGCTTTCGGTGTTGATCGCGCTCGGGTCCTATCGGTTTCTGGTGGCCGACCTAGCCCTGGTGATGGAGCCGATGCTGCATCACCTGCAAGACAGGCCGCTGGCGCTCTATCTGCATATCGGGGTGGCCCCTATCGCTTTGCTGCTCTTGCCACTGCAATTCTCTAAACACCTGCGCCAGGCGCGTCCCGGCCTGCATCGCTGGTTGGGACGTCTATATGGGCTGGTGATTCTGGTCTCGGGCCTGGCGGGTTTCGTGCTGGCGCTGACCACCGAAGAGGGCCGATTCGCGGCGGTCGGCCTGGCGCTCTTGTCGCTGGCCTGGCTTTTCACGACCGCGCGGGCGATCCTGTTTGCGCTGAACCGCGACTTCGCACGTCACCGGGCCTGGATGTTCCGCTCGGCGGCGTTGACGCTGGCGGGGGTGACGCTGCGCCTCTATCTGCCGGTGGGGCTTTTCACCGTCGGGTTCGAGGCCAGCTATCCGCTGATCTGCTGGCTGTGCTGGGTGCCTAATCTGCTGTTCGCCGAATGGCTGTTGCGCCGGCGCCCTGCCGGACGTTGGGCACAACCGGCCTGAGCGCTTCTGCTCAGAGCGTGCCCTTGGTCGAGGGGATGGCGTCGCCCTTGCGCGGGTCGGCCTCGACCGCCTGACGCAGGGCACGGGCCACCGCCTTGAACGCGGCCTCGGCGATGTGGTGGCTGTTCAGCCCGTGCAACTGGTCCACATGCAGTGTGATGCCGCCATGGGTGCTGAGGGCCTGAAAGAACTCGCGCACCAGCTCGGTGTCGAATGTGCCGATCTTGGCTGTCGGCAGGTCCACGTTCCACACAAGGAAAGGGCGCCCCGACAGGTCGAGCGCACAACGCACCTGCGCGTCGTCCATCGGCAGGTGGCATTCGCCATAGCGGCGGATGCCGCGCTTGTCGCCAAGGGCCGCGCTCAGCGCCTGACCCAGCGCGATGCCGGTATCCTCGACCGTGTGGTGGTCGTCGATGTGATAGTCGCCCTTGGCGCGGATCGTCATGTCGATCAGCGAATGGCGCGCCAGCTGGTCCAGCATGTGGTCGAAGAAGCCGACACCGGTTTGGTTGTCATAGGCTCCGGTCCCGTCGAGATTGAGTTCGACCGAGATCTCGGTCTCGGCGGTCTGGCGGCTGATGCTGGCACGGCGCATGGGCGGGTTCCTTCTGATCTTGGCTGGCTTTTGGCACGAGGCGCGCGCAAAAGCCAGAGTGCCGCGACACGCGCCCCGCGATCTGTTGCGCGAAAACAGGGGATTGCACCCGATGGCGGCGCGTGTCAGCCTTTGGCCGAAACAGCATAAGTGAGGCGGCATGACCACCTGCGTATTCATCCAGATCCGCTGCAAGCCCGGCAGCACCTACAAGGTGGCCGAGGATATCGCGCTGCGCGAGATTCATTCCGAGCTCTATTCCACCAGCGGCGAATACGACCTGTTGATGAAGCTCTACATTCCGGCGGGCGCGGATGTGGGCAAATATATCAATGACCACCTGCTGGTGATCCCCAATATCGAACGCTCGCTGACCACGATGACGTTCAAGGCGTTCTGAGCGGCGCCAGCGCGCTGTAGAGCGGGCAGCCCAGCGTCTGGTTCAGGGCGCGGATCAACTCTTCAACCGTCTCGGTCGAGACATATTCGCCGCCGGTGGCCTGGGCCAGGCATTCGGTCGGGCTGATCGTTTCGAGGACGATGGGATTGCCGTCGCCCCCCTCCCAGCCAAAGAACTGCGAACGCACGCGAAATCCGATGACATGTACGGTCAGGTCGGGCGCGGTACGCGCCAGATCGGCCGCCAGCGCACAGGGCGCGCCGCCGCAGGTCTCTTCACCATCGGTGACCAGCACAATGACGCCGGGGCGGGGCGGCTGGTCGAACACCTGCGCGGCAAGGTTGACGGCATCGGTCAGCGCAGTGTTGCCATCGGGTTCGATCTTGTCGATGAGATTCAGGATCGGCCCCGCTGCATCGGGGCTGGGGGCTAAGGGCATCGAGACCCTCTTGCACAGATCACCGTCCGCTGCGCCGTCCATGGCGGCACCATAGGTGACCAGACCCAACCGGCGCAGCGCGGCGATGCGGGGCAGGGTGTCATGCATCGCCTCGCGCGCGTCGAGGATACGGGGCCTGTCGAGACCGTTATACCCCATCTCGGCCATCGAGCCGGAGGCGTCGAACACGATCATCGCGTCGCTGGTGCAATCGGCCTCGCCGATTGCGGGCGCAGGAGCGAGGCCCGCAACAAGAAGCGCCGCCACATGGGCGGCGCGTCCGGTACGACCGGATGCCGGGATGTCAGAGTCGCGCTCCATGCCTCAGCATCGCCCGGGCGCGCGCGGTATGTCCATGCGCCAAAGGTCGAAGGCTCAGGCGGCGAGCAGGCCTTTGTCCTTCAACTCGGCATAGGCGCCGTCGACGGCGTTCTTGAGGCGGCGCAGCATCTCGTCCACCTCTTCCCTGGTGATAATCAGCGGCGGACAGAGCGCGACCGAGTTCCCCGCAAGCGCGCGAAGCAGCAACCCGTTTTGCTGGGCCAGCCGCTGCACGGCGGCCCCGCCCGCGCCCTTTTCGATGGTGGCACCAGTGGTCTTGTTGGACACCAGCTCAATCGCTGCGATCAGCCCCTTGCCGCGCACCTCGCCCACCAGCGGATGGTCGGTGAAGATCGCGCGCAGTTGCGCCTGCATGTAGGCGCCCACCTCGGCCGCATGATCGAAGGTCTTGTCGCGCTCGTAGATCTCCAGCGTCTTGAGCGCCGCTGCACAGGCCACCGGATGCCCGGAATAGGTATAGCCATGGCCGAACATCCCGACCGCTGCCGAGGGCGCGACCATCTTTTCATACATCCAGCCCGGGATGACAGAGGCCGAGATAGGGAAATAGGCCGAGCTGAGCTGCTTGGCAAAGGTCATCAGGTCGGGCTTGATCCCCATGGTGGTGCAGCCGAAATCGGCGCCGGTGCGGCCAAAGCCACAGATCACCTCGTCCGCCCAGACCAGAATGCCATGCTTGCGCAGCAGCGCCTGGAGCTTTTCGTAGTAGCCCTCGGGTGGCACGATCACGCCCGAGGCGCCGGTGATCGGCTCGACGATCATCGCCGCGATGGTATCGGCACCCTCGGCCAGGATCTGCTGTTCCAGATTGTCGAGGATACGGTCGACGAACTGCGCCTCGGTCTCGTTGCCCTTCCGCCCGGAATAGTAATGCGGCGCGTCCGCGCGCAGGATGTGCAGCGCCTCTACCGGCGCATCGAAATGCGCCAGGTTCGCGGGCAGCGAGGTCATCGATCCGGCGGCCACGGTCACGCCGTGATAGCCGCGCTCGCGGGTAATGATCTTGCGCTTTTCCGGCTTGCCGATGGCGTTGAAGTAATAGCGCAGCATCTTGTAATGGGTGTCGTTGGCGTCCGAGCCAGAGTTGCCGAAAAAGAAATAGGCATCCTCGACCGGCACCATCGCCTTGAGCTTTTCGGCAAGTTTCATGACCGGCTCATGGGTCTTGCCGCCAAAGCAATGGGTGAAGGGCAGGCGGTTCAGCTGGTCGGTGATCGCACCGATCACCTCGGCATTGTCATAGCCAAGCGAGGTGCACCACAGGCCCGCCAGACCTTCGATATACTCGTTGCCGTCGGTGTCATAGACATAGATGCCCTTGCCGCGATCCAGCACCAGCTGTTCGGTGGCGGTAAGGTTGGTGGTGGGATAGATCACAGGGGCCATGGCCAGATACCTCCGGTTTGCCGCATGGGGCGGCGAGTCAGTTGCGCCAAGCTTTGCCGCAGATTTCTGGCCGCGTCAAAATTTTTGATCAAAAAAAAGAGGGGGTGGTGAAAGATGAGCGGAATGCGAAAGGCCGCCCACAGGGCGGCCTGATCGAGTGTCTGGAGCGGGCGATGAGATTCGAACTCACGACCCTTACCTTGGCAAGGTAATGCTCTACCCCTGAGCTACGCCCGCATCCGTTTTGCGGTCAATAGTCGGGCCTTCTTCGCCCTGCAAGGGAAAACATGCATTGAACCGCAGCGCCACTGGCCCTCTTTTCCGATCATGTTGTTGAAATACATTGATGCAGTACCACAACGCGGACCATGCTGGAGGGGACAAAGGGGGAGGTCCAAATCATGAAGTTTGCCGCAATTGCACTGGCGCTCGGGTCGGTGGCCTATGGTCCTGTTTTGGCTCAGTCGCTGGAACACTGGGGCTCGTCGGATTATTGGGACGTGCTGATCGATCCGACATTAGGAAACGGGTGCCTGATCCAGTCCACATTCACCGACGGCTCGACCGTACGTATCGGGTTCGACCGGGCGCAGGGGGCGGGATACGTGACCGCTTTCAACGAAGCCTGGGGAGATATCGTCGAAGGCGAGTGGTATCCGGTCTTGTTTGCGCTCGACGGTGAGGAATATGAGGCCGAGGCCCGTGGGATGTATCTCGAAGGCGTGCCAGGTGCGGACATTCTCTTCGACAATCCCGATTTCCTGTATGACATCGCGGCCAAGTACACGATGACGCTGTACAACGAAAACGGTGAGGTTATGTCGATCGACCTGACCGGCAGCATGGCCGCGCTTGAGGCGGCGATCGACTGTCAGGAAGAAATGGGCTGATCTCCGTCCGGGACGGATCGCTCCAAATCCAAAGAAAAAATGAACTGTTCCGAAGAAATCTGGAGCGGGCGATGAGATTCGAACTCACGACCCTTACCTTGGCAAGGTAATGCTCTACCCCTGAGCTACGCCCGCATCCGTTTGGCCATCCGGCCTGAGGTCTCAATCTGGAGCGGGCGATGAGATTCGAACTCACGACCCTTACCTTGGCAAGGTAATGCTCTACCCCTGAGCTACGCCCGCCCCGTTTGAGTGAGGAGGGAGATATAAACTACTGCCGGGGCCTGCAAGGGGAAAATGCGGGCGGGGCGGAAAATTCTTTGTCCCGTTTTCCGGGCTGCGGCGCGGGCAGGGGCGGGCACGAAAAAGCCGCGCCCCGGGCGGGGGCGCGGCCTGTTTCCGATGGTGGAAGTTTGCTTATTCCAGCTCGACCAGAAGGTCCTTGGCGTCGATCTGGCCACCGGGCTGGACATGCACCGCCTTGACGGTGGCGTCGCGCTCGGCATGGATGCCGGTTTCCATCTTCATCGCCTCGATGGTCAGCAGCAGATCACCGGCCTTGACCTTTTGTCCGGCCTGCACCGCGACCGTGGCCACCACGCCGGGCATCGGCGCACCCAGGTGGTTGGCATTGCCCGGCTCGGCCTTGGGCCGCTGCATTGTGGTGGATTTCACCAGACGGTTGGGCACCCGGATCACGCGGGGCTGGCCGTTGAGTTCGAAGAACACCTTGACCTCACCATTCTCGTCGGTCTCGCCGATGGCCTGGCAGCGGATTTCCAGCGTCTTGCCGGGGTCGATCTCGGCGGCGATCTCTTCGCCCGGCTCCATCCCATAAAAGAAGGTGCGCGTGGGCAGGGTGCGGACGGGGCCGTATTGGCGGTGGCGGCCCATGTAGTCCATGAACACCTTGGGATACATGAGGTATCCGTTCAGGTCCTCGTCATCGACCTCCTTGCCCTCCAGCTCCTTGGACACCTGGGCGCGGACCGCTTCCAGATCGACGGGCGGCAGATGGGCGCCGGGGCGTTCGGTATTGGGTGCCTCGCCCTTGAGCACCTTGGTCAGGATCGCGGTGGGGAAACCGCCCGGCGGCTGGCCCAAATTGCCCCGCATCATGTCCACGACCGAATCCGGGAAGGCGACGTCGGTCTTGGGGTCCTCGACCTGGGCGCGGGTCAAACCCTGGCTGACCATCATCAGGGCCATGTCGCCCACCACCTTGGAACTGGGGGTCACCTTGACGATATCGCCGAACATCTGGTTCACGTCGGCATACATCTGCGCCACCTCGTGCCACCGCTCTTCCAGCCCCATCGAGCGCGCCTGCGCCTTGAGGTTGGTGAACTGGCCGCCGGGCATCTCGTGCAGATAGACCTCGGACGCAGGCGCCTGAAGCCCGCTTTCAAAGGCCGCGTATTGCCCGCGCACCGCCTCGAAATAGTCGCTGATCTCGCGGATCGCCTTGACGTCCAGCCCGGTGTCCCGGTCGGTATGGCGCAGCGCCTCGACCACGGTGCCCAGCGTCGCCTGGCTGGTATTGCCCGAGAAACTGTCCATCGCGCAATCGACCGCGTCCACCCCGGCCTCCGAGGCGGCAAGGATGGTGGCGCAAGCGATACCGGCGGTGTCATGCGTGTGGAAATGGATGGGCAGGCCCACCTCTTCCTTGAGCGCGCGAATCAGCACCTTGGCGGCGGCGGGTTTCAACAGGCCCGCCATGTCCTTGAGCCCCAGCACATGGGCGCCCGCGTCGCGCAACTGCTTGCCCATCGCCACATAGTATTTGAGGTCATACTTGGCGCGCTCGGGGTTCAGGATATCGCCGGTGTAACAGATCGTGCCTTCGCAGATCTTGTTCTGCTCGACCACCGCATCCATGGCGACGCGCATGTTTTCGACCCAGTTCAGGCTGTCGAACACGCGGAACACGTCGATGCCGGTCGCCGCCTGGCGCACGAATTCGCGCACCACGTTGTCGGGATAGTTGGTATAGCCCACCCCGTTGGCGCCGCGCAGCAGCATCTGGGTCATCAGGTTGGGCATCGCCTCGCGCAGGTCGCGCAGGCGCTGCCAGGGGCATTCCTGAAGGAAGCGGTAGGCCACGTCAAAGGTTGCGCCGCCCCAGCATTCGACGCTGAACAGCTGCGGCAGGTTGGCGGCATAGGCGGGCGCTACCCGGATCATGTCGATCGAGCGCATCCGGGTCGCCAGCAGCGACTGGTGCCCGTCGCGCATGGTGGTGTCGGTGATCAGCAGCTGGCGTTGCGCCTTCATCCAGTCGGCCACCGCCTGCGGGCCCTTTTGCTCCAGCAGGTTGCGGGTACCCATGCGCGGCTCTCCCCGCCTTGCGGGCGGTTTGGGCGCGCGCGCCTCGGCGGCGGGCATCGGGCGGTCACGGGTCTCGGGATGTCCGTTCACCGTGATGTCGGCGATATAGGTCAGCACCTTGGTGCCCCGGTCGCGGCGCTTCTTGAACTGGAACAGGTCCGGCGTCGTGTCGATGAACTTGGTGGTGTATTCGTTCGACAAGAAGGTCGGGTGTTTCAGCAGGTTCTCGACAAAGGCGATATTGGTGCTGACCCCGCGGATGCGGAACTCGCGCAGGGCACGGTCCATCCGGGCGATGGCCTTTTCCGGGGTCGGCGCCCAGGCGGTGACCTTGGTCAAGAGCGAGTCGTAATAGCGCGTGATCACGCCGCCCGCGTAAGCCGTACCACCATCGAGGCGGATGCCCATGCCGGTGGCCGAGCGATAGGCGGTGATGCGGCCGTAATCGGGGATGAAGTTATTGAGCGGATCCTCGGTGGTGATCCGGGTCTGCAACGCGTGGCCGTTCAGCGCGATCTCGTCCTGGCTGGCCTTGCCGGTGGCCTCGGCCAGGGTCTTGCCTTCGGCAATCAGGATCTGGGCCTGCACGATGTCGATGCCGGTCACCTCTTCGGTTACCGTGTGTTCGACCTGCACGCGGGGGTTCACCTCAATGAAGTAGAAATTGCCGCTGTCCATATCCATCAGGAATTCGACGGTACCAGCGCATTCATAGTTCACATGGGCACAGATGCGGCGGCCAAGCTCGCAGAGCTCTTCGCGCTGGGCCTGGCTCAAATAGGGGGCGGGGGCACGTTCGACGACCTTCTGGTTGCGGCGCTGGACCGAGCAGTCGCGTTCCCACAGGTGGTAGATCTCGCCATGCTTGTCGCCCAGGATCTGCACCTCGACATGGCGGGCGCGGATGATCATCTTTTCCAGATAGCCCTCGCCGTTGCCGAATGCGGCCTCGGCCTCGCGGCGGCCCTCCATGACCTTTTCGGCCAGTTCCTTTTCGCTCTGGATCGGGCGCATGCCGCGCCCGCCGCCGCCCCATGAGGCCTTGAGCATCAGCGGATAGCCGATCTCGGCGGCCTCGGTGCGGATCGCATCCATGTCGTCACCCAGAACCTCGGTCGCGGGGATGACGGGGACACCGGCGGCAATGGCCACCTTGCGGGCGCTGGCCTTGTCCCCCAGCGACCGCATGGTTTCGGCGCGCGGCCCGATGAAGGTGATGCCGTTCTTGACGCAGGCATCGACGAAATCGGGGTTCTCGCTCAGCAGACCATAGCCCGGATGGATCGCGTCAGCGCCGCTTTCCTTGGCCACCCGGATGATCTCGGGGATTGACAGATAGGCCTGCACAGGACCCATCCCCTCGCCGATGCGATAGGCCTCGTCGGCCTTGAACCGGTGCAGGCCCAGCTTGTCCTCTTCGGCATAGACGGCGACCGTCTTCTTGCCCATCTCGTTGGCGGCTCGCATCACCCGGATGGCGATTTCGCCTCGGTTTGCGATGAGGATCTTCTTGAATTCAGTCATGGCGGGTCCCGGTGTCTGGTCAATTGGCCGTGGGTTTTAGGCGGACAATAGCGGTATGCAAATTGGTAGTTCTGGGTAGAACCGGCATGTTATCGCTCGCATCCGCCTCTTTTTGAAGCTGGCAGGCTTTCATGTTCCGGCGATGGCTGGAATGAGCCGCCGAGCCGGAGGGAGTTCGTGAAGGGTCGAAGCGCCCAGTTGCCCCATGTTCGCCTCCATGTCCTTGCGCAGGATGTCGATCACGTGGTCCGGACCGGCGTCACCCAACGCGGCAAGTCCAAAGTGGAAGGCGCGCCCCAACATGACGAAATCGGCGCCAAGCGCCAGGGCCCGCAGGATATCGAGACCGCCTTCGACGCCGCTGTCGAAAACCAGCGGCAGGCGCGTCGCGTCGCGAATCTCGGGCAGGGTTTCGACCGCCGCCGGTGCGCCGTCAAACTGTCGACCGGCGTGATTCGACACCCAGATGGCATCGACACCCAACTGCTCCAGCCTGTCGGCGTCTTCTGCCCGCGACACACCCTTGACGATGAACGGACCCTGCCAATGATCGCGCAGCCATTTCACGTAGTCCGCCGTCGGCGATGTCCGCAGGATGTAGCCGATATGGGCGGTGGGCGGCAGGTTGGCTATCCCGTGGGTATATTTGTCGAGGGTCCGCATATGCGGCATTCCAGCCTTCGCCATGCCCAGGGCCCAGGCGGGACGCATCGCCACCTGCGCCAGCAGGCGAGGTGTCAGTTTCGGGGGCTGCGTCAGACCGGACCGGATCTGCCGCTCGCGCCGCGAGGCGACCGGAACGTCGACGGTCAGAACCAAAGTCTTGAAACCTGCATCGCGCGCGCGATCCAGCAGGTCCTTGCGAATAGCTTCATCTTTTGGCGGGTATAGCTGGAACCAGGCTTGCGGTCCGATATGCGGGGCCAGATCCTCGGGGCTTTGGCTGGCGACCGTGGACAGGCAATAGGGAATATTGGCTGCCGCAGCCGAGCGGGCCAGGTGTCCCTCGGCGTCCGGCCAGATCAGCCCGGACATGCCGACGGGAGCAACCCCGAATGGAAGGTCGTATCGCGTTCCCAGGAATTCGGTTGCCAGATCGTATTCAAGCGGACCGTGCAGGATTGATGGCCGGAACCCGACCTGATCCAGCGCCGCGCGATTGCGGGCCTTCGTGGCCTCGACGCCGGTACCGCTATCCAGGTATTCCCAAACGAATTTGGGCAGGCGCCGCTTTGCGCGCCACTTCAGATCCATGATGCCGGGATAAGTGCTGTGCAGATCCATGCGGCGCATTAAGTTGTGACGTTGCGTAATTGTCCAGTCCTGCCGGGCATCCTTGACAAAATAATTCTGCAACGCAGCGAATGTGCTGTGTTCGCGGGAAATTTCAGGAATTTGCGAACAGGTCGTGAACATCCCCTTTTATTTCGCCCGGGCCCGACGTAGTTTGGTGCCATGAGCAGTTACGACGAAATGAACGCCTTTGAAGGCGCATCATTGTCGGCCCGGGCCATGGCGGCGCGGCCGACCCCCTATCTGGACGATCTGAACCCGGCTCAGCGCGAGGCGGTGGAGCGGCTGGATGGTCCTGTCCTGATGCTCGCGGGGGCCGGCACCGGCAAGACCAAGGCGCTGACCGCGCGCATCGTGCATCTGCTGATGACCGGCCGCGCCCGGCCCAACGAGATCCTGGCCGTGACCTTTACCAACAAGGCCGCGCGCGAGATGAAGACCCGCGTCGGTCGCATGCTGGGCCAACCGGCCGAGGGCATGCCCTGGCTGGGCACCTTCCACTCGATCTGTGTCAAGCTGCTGCGCCGGCATGCGGAACTGGTGGATCTGAAATCGAACTTCACCATTCTCGACACCGACGACCAATTGCGCCTGCTCAAGCAGCTGGTTCAGGCCGCCGATATCGACGACAAGCGCTGGCCCGCGCGGTTGTTGGCGAACATCATCGACGGCTGGAAGAACAAGGCGCTAACGCCCGACAAGCTGCCCTCCGCCGAGGCTGGCGCCTATAACCATCGCGGGCCCGAACTGTACGCCCAGTACCAGACCCGCCTGCGCGAGCTGAACGCGGTCGATTTCGGCGACCTGCTTTTGCATATGGTCACCATTTTTCAGACTCATGCGGATGTGCTGGAACAATATCAGCGCTGGTTCCGCTATGTGCTGGTGGACGAGTACCAGGATACCAATATCGCCCAGTATCTGTGGCTGCGGCTGCTGGCGGGCGGGCATCGCAACATCTGCTGCGTGGGCGATGATGACCAGTCGATCTATGGCTGGCGGGGCGCCGAAGTGGGCAATATCCTGCGGTTCGAAAAGGATTTTCCGGGCGCACATGTGGTGCGGCTGGAACAGAACTATCGCTCGACCCCGCATATTCTGGCTGCCGCCTCGAATGTCATTCGCGGCAACGAGGGACGATTGGGCAAGGAGCTGTGGACCGATGCGCAAGAGGGTGAAAAGGTCCGCCTGATCGGTCACTGGGACGGCGAGGAAGAGGCCCGCTGGATCGGCGAAGAGATCGAGGCGATGCAGGGCGGCACACGGGGCGTGCGGCCTGTCTCGCTGGACGAGATGGCGATCCTGGTGCGCGCGGCGCATCAGATGCGCGCGTTCGAGGACCGCTTTCTGACCATCGGCCTGCCTTACAGGGTGATCGGCGGCCCTCGTTTCTACGAGCGGATGGAGATCCGCGATGCCATGGCCTATTTCCGGCTGGTCACCAGCCCCGAGGATGATCTGGCCTTTGAGCGGATCGTGAACACGCCAAAGCGCGGCCTTGGCGACAAGGCGCAGCAGGCCATTCGCGCGGTTGCGCGTGAAAACGGGGTGTCGTTGGTCGAAGGCGCGCGGATCGCGGTGGAAAATGGCCAGATCAAGGGCAAGGGCGGCAAGGCGCTACAAGAACTGATCGACGGGCTGGCCCGCTGGGCCGCACTGACGCGCGGACCCCGGATCGAATTTGACGACGATACGGTGATCGACGATGGCGCCGCCCCGATGCAATTCGCTGCGCCCGAAGTCTCTCATATCGAACTGGCGCAGATCATCCTGGACGAATCCGGCTATACCGCCATGTGGCAGAACGACAAGACGCCCGAGGCGCCGGGGCGGCTGGAAAACCTCAAGGAACTGGTCAACCAACTGGACAATTTCGAAAACCTGCAAGGGTTTCTGGAACATGTCAGCCTTGTCATGGACAACGAGCAGGACAGTGATGGTGCCAAGGTCTCGATCATGACCCTGCACGCGGCCAAGGGG
This sequence comes from Ruegeria aquimaris, assembly GCF_025751555.1. Taxonomy (GTDB): domain Bacteria; phylum Pseudomonadota; class Alphaproteobacteria; order Rhodobacterales; family Rhodobacteraceae; genus Ruegeria_B; species Ruegeria_B aquimaris. Next base: position 109,177 of record NZ_JAOWLB010000006.1, on the reverse strand, counting down.
CTGGAGTTTCCCGCCGTCTTCCTGCCGGGATGGGAGGACGGGCTGTTCCCCTCGCAACGCTCGATGGATGAAAGCGGCCTCAAGGGGCTCGAAGAGGAGCGGCGGCTCGCTTATGTCGGCATCACCCGCGCCGAAGAGGTCTGTACGATCTCATTTGCCGCCAACCGGCGGGTGTTCGGCCAGTGGCAGAACGCGCTGCCCTCGCGGTTCATCGACGAATTGCCCGAGGATCATGTCGAGGTGCTGACGCCTCCGGGCCTCTATGGCGGTGGCCTGTCCACCCCCGGCATCGAAAGCCGCGCGGCGGCGGCGGATGGCTATAACTCTCCCGGCTGGAAACGATTGCAGGCGCGGCAGGGGCAACATGGGCTTTCACAACCGCGCGAAAGCCGCAGCACGGTGATCGACCTCAACGCGGTGGCAAGCTTCACTTTGGGCGAGCGCGTCTTTCACCAGAAGTTCGGCTATGGACAGGTGATCGGCATCGAAGGCGACAAGGTCGAAGTCGATTTCGACAAGGCCGGTCTCAAAAAGGTCGTGGCCCGTTTCCTCTCTGCAAAGGACGACGTGCCGTTCTAGAGACCTTCGACAAGAACCATGTTCGTCTTCGCCGTGCGCTGTCGGATTTTCGCCAGTTCCCGGTAGTCCGGGTCATTCTTCCAGGCCCGGGCCGTTTCCATGTCTGGAAACGCCAAAATCACCACACCGCCTTCAGGCCAAGTTCCCTCGACGCATTCCACCGGTTTTGACGAAACCGTAAGCAGGCGGCCATTGTGGCGTTCGAAAATCGGCATGAAGCCTGCGAGATACTCCTGATATCCTGTGGGATCTCGGATTTCTATTTGCGCAATGAAGTAGGCAGGCATTCGGCATCCCCCCATGGAAATTGTGACTTCAGTCTAGGTTTTCCGCGAACAAAAGAAAACGGCGGTTCCCAGGGAGGAGGAGGGGAACCGCCGTTCTTTGCAACACCGGAGCAGGGAGGAGGAGAGGCCCCGATGTATCCGAACCCGGGATCGACGCCCGGTATGAGGGTCGCGGCGGTGCAGGGAGGAGGAGAGCACCGCCGCGCGCTTTCTACACCGGACAGGGAGGAGGAGAGCCCGGTGTATCCGCATCCGGCTTTCTTTGCCGGTATTGATGCGGCGGCATCAGGGAGGAGGAGGATGCCGCCGCCTTGTTTCAGGCCCCAGGGAGGAGGAGAGAGGCCTGATCCGTAAAACCCTTGCGCTTAGCGCGCGGTGTATTCCTGCGCCGCCTGTAAAGCGACGCGTTTGATCATCGACCGATGCAGGCCGAGATCCGCCAACTCGCGACCGGAAAGCTTCGATAGTTCGTTTACGGTCTCACGGTACACGCGGTAGCGGGCAAAACGCGCCACCGCTGCTTCGATCACCGACAAAAGGCCAAACCCGTGCTCGACCTTTGCTGCGGTATGTTCGCTTGCCATCGCCATTGTCGTCTTCCGTCTCTGTTCGGTCAGCGCCTTTGGGTGGCGCCCTGTTGAGACTGAAGATAGGGGAATGCTGCAGGTGCACAATAGTTTTTCGGGTCAATGCTGCTATGCAGCAAGCGCATACTTTCCTGGAAACCCTATGGAATCGCATAATTTTCCTTTTTTTATTGAGCTTTTGGTGAGGCGGGCATGGGGCGTGGGGAAATCTTGAATGAACATTCAAGCTTTGACGCCTGAAAGTTACGCCACGTGACTTATTTTGCGGCGCAAAAAAAGTCAGGCATTGAGGCAGCCTCGGACGCGGGAGGGCTCTCTCTAACTGGCGTGTTTGCTGAGCTACAGGGAATCGACAACGGCGCGGGATTCTCGCGGGGTGTTGCGAGAGGGCGAGCGTTCCCATGGGAAATCGTGGGCGGGGATGGGGCGCGCCCTGGGTCGGGTCGATGTTTTTCAGTTAACAGCGCTGATTCGCAGCGCAAATTCAGAACAATTAACGAACATTCATTGCTTAATCAGAGCTGGGAGAATTTTTCTGGGATTTTTTGGGAAATCGAGGGGGCATGTCTCGTCTACTATATATAGTTGCGGGTGGAAAAAAGTTGCCAATTTGTGGTGATCAAATCGTTCGTTACATGATATTGTGTGGCTTTTATTACCACAAAGCTTGGATGAGGCCCTCAAAATGCAGTTGATTTCCATGATTTCCCATGGCATCCCTTGTTCATCCGATGAGGACGAGGCGACAGGGGCACCAAACGACCCCAACCAACAAAAACAAGGTTTCATACAGGCATCTTGCTTTCATCGAACCAAGAGATCCGGCGCGCGAGCGAGCAGACATCCCCCCAGGTGGCGCGCGCAGTCGGACACCCCGCAAGGCGGGCAAAGTCGGCGGGTTGATCAGTGGCAGCAGATCAACCCGCCGTTTTCATTCTGGGGGACGGAAAGACAATGGGGGCGCAAGCGAAAGGGACAGTCAGCTTGGCGCGCAGGTTCAGAGGCGAAAGCCACCACAAGGTGGATGCTAAGGGGAGGGTATCGATACCCGCCTCGTTTCGTCGTGTCCTGGAGGCGGGCGATCCCAACTGGCAATCCGGTGGCAACCCCGAGCTGGTCATTGTTTATGGCGATCACCGCCGTAAGTTCCTTGAATGTTATACGATGGAGGCGATCGACGAGGTCGATGCCAAGATCGACGCGCTGCCGCGCGGCTCGATGGAGCGCAAGATGCTCCAGCGCATGTTCCATGGTCAGTCTTTTCCGACCTCGGTCGATGAAACCGGTCGCTTGGTTCTGCCCGCCAAGCTGCGCCAGAAGATCCAGCTGAACGACGAGGCATTCTTTATCGCCGCCGGTGACACGTTCCAGATCTGGAACCCCGCGACCTATGATGCCGAAGAACTGGCGGCGGCCGAGGAATGGCTCGACGAACTGCCCGACGACTTCGATCCGATGCAGTTTCTCGACGGGGCCGGGGGCACCTGAGGTCATGTCCGCTGCCGCTGCCCCCCAATCCAACGATCCCCACATTCCGGTTCTGCTGCGCCCCCTTCTGGCGGCGGTGGCCCCGGTGTCCGGCGTCTGGCTGGACGGCACTTTTGGCGCCGGCGGTTACACGCGCGGCCTGCTTGCCGCCGGGGCGGAAAAGGTGATCGCGGTCGACCGTGATCCGCTGGCCTTTCAAATGGCCGCCGATTGGGCCGCCCAATATGGTGACCGACTTGTGATGCAGCCCGGCGTCTTTTCGCGCCTGGACGAATATGCCTCTGACCTCGATGGGGTCGTGCTGGATCTCGGGGTCTCCTCGATGCAGCTCGATCAGGCCGAACGCGGGTTTTCGTTCATGAAGGACGGCCCGCTCGACATGCGGATGAGCCAGGACGGGCCAAGTGCCGCCGATCTGGTCAATTCCGCCTCGGAAAGCGATCTGGCCGACATCCTGTTTCACTATGGCGAAGAGCGCGCCAGTCGCCGCATCGCGCGTGCCATAGTCAAGGCCCGGAGTACGGCGCCGATCGAGACCACGTTGCAACTGGCGGGAATTGTCGAGTCCTGTCTGCCACGCGCAAAGCCGGGCCAGTCGCATCCGGCGACGCGCAGCTTTCAGGCGCTCAGAATTGCGGTGAACGCCGAGTACGAAGAGCTGTTCCAGGGCCTTATGGCCGCCGAACGCGCCTTGAAACCCGGTGGCAAACTGGCTGTGGTCACCTTTCATTCGGTCGAGGACCGGATGGTCAAGCGGTTCCTCCAGGATCGTGCCGGGCGCACCGGACGCGCTAACCGATATGCACCCGAAACAATCGAAGACCTCCCCCGGTTCGATCTGCTGACCCGCAAGGCGGTTGGTCCCGACGATCAAGAACTGTCGGAAAACCCAAGGTCGCGCTCGGCCAAGCTGCGGGTCGCGGTGCGCACGGACGCCCCGGCTGGAGAAATAGAGGCAAGGGCGATCGGAATGCCGCAACTCAAGGGGGGGACGCGGTGAAAAGCGTGATCTATGTGCTGACCGCATTGTCGGTTCTGGGATTGGCGCTCTGGGCCTATCAGGAGAATTACCGGACGCAGGAAGTGCTGAACGAGACCCAGCGGCTTCAGCGCGAGATTGGCGCGGCGCAGGTGCGCCTTAGTGTCTTGCGGGCGGAATGGGCCTATCTCAACCGCCCGGACCGGCTGCGCGAACTGGCGGATCTGAATTTCGAAAGCCTCGGCCTGTTGCCGATGCGCCCGGACCAGTTCGGCCGTGTGGCCGACATCATGTACGCCGTCGATCCGGAATTGCCCATCGTTGACGGTGTCGATGTCTCGAACTTCTCCGATCTCGGAACCCTGCCGCCGGAGCAACAGCCATGATCCGCACGCCACTCCGCCCGCTCGCCCGTATTCTGGATGCCCGCGCCAAGGGGGAGAACCCCGATCTGATCGAACGCGAGAACATCCGCCGCAGGCATGACGAGATGCAGGACCGTGCCCGCGCCCGCGCCGAGGGGCGGTTACTGGTTCTCGGTGTCTTCTTCTTCTGTGCCTTCTCCGTCGTTGGCGCCCGCATGGGGATGCTGGCCTCGTCCGAGGCGCAGGAGCCGATGGCCAGCGCCACCGGCGCGTCTATCGCCACCCAGCGCGCCGACATCATCGACCGCGAAGGACGGCTTCTGGCGACGAATTTCGAGACACACTCGCTCTATGCCCAGCCCCCCCTGATGGTCGATCCGGTGGCCGCCGCCGAGGGGCTGGCGCGGGTGTTTCCGGATCTCGATAAGGAGCGGCTGATCCGCGATTTCACCGGCAAGCGGAAATTCATCTGGATCAAGAAACGCATCAGCCCAGAGCAGAAGCAGGCGGTTCACGATATCGGTGATCCGGGCCTGTTGTTCGGCCCGCGCGAGATGCGGCTTTATCCCAATGGCCAGCTTGCCGCGCATATCCTGGGCGGGGCCGGGTTTGGTCGCGAGGGGGTCGAGGCCGCCGAGGTGATCGGTGTGGCGGGTGTCGAAAAGCAGTTCGACGGCTATCTTCGAGACCCGGCAAATGGCGACAAGCCGTTGCAACTGTCGCTGGACCTGACGGTTCAGGCGGCGATGGAGCAGGTTCTTTACGGCGGCATGAAGATCATGAACGCAAAGGGCGCCTCGGCGGTCCTGATGAATGTTCACACGGGCGAGGTGGTTGCGGCCGCTTCGCTGCCTTCCTTCGACCCGAACGACCGGCCTCGCCCACCCACCACAGGCTTTGACCCTTCGGACAGCCCGCTGTTCAACCGCTATGTGCAGGGGGTCTATGAACTGGGCTCGGTGTTCAAGATCTTTGCCGCGGCGCAGGCCGTGGATCTTGGGCTTGTCAATTCCGAAACCATCATCGACACCTCGGGGCCGATGCGGATCGGCAAATTCCCTATCGGCGAGTTCAACAACAAGAACTATGGCAAGATCAGCGTCGCGGACGTGATCGTGCACAGCTCGAACCGCGGCACCGGGCGGCTGGCGCTTCAGATCGGGTCCGAGCGGCAGCAGCAGTTCCTTGGCGCTCTGGGCATGTTCGATCCGACGCCTTTCGAAATCGTTGAGGCGGCAGGCGGACAACCGCTCAAACCCAAGACCTGGGGTGAGCTGAGCACTGTGACCATCTCATATGGTCACGGCCTGTCGACCAGCCCGATGCACCTGGCTGCAGGCTATGCGGCGATTGCCAATGGCGGACAGTATGTCAGCCCCACGATCCTGAAGCAGAAAGGTCCGCAATACGGCCCGCGCGTGATGTCGGAAAACGCGGCGCAACAGGCGCGCATGATGCTGCGCAAGGTGGTTACCAGCGGCACCGCCAGCTTTGGCGAGGTGCCCGGCTACGTTGTCGGCGGCAAGACCGGCACCGCAGACAAACCCAGGCCGCGGGGCGGATACTATGAGGACAAGGTGATCGCGACCTTTTCCAGCATCTTCCCGGCCAATGACCCGAAATACGTTCTGGTGGTCACGCTGGACGAGCCCTGGATCGTGGCCTATGGCGAAAAGCGCCGTACGGCCGGTTGGACAGCGGTTCCCGTCGCTGCCGAACTGATTGGGCGTGTCGCGCCGCTGCTGGGTCTCAGACCACAGCTTGAGCCCGGGCAAGGGGCTGGCTATACGCTCACCTCGAACTGAACAGGGGTAGGTGCGCCATGGGCGAAACGGCAAAGACACTTGGTCAACTGGCCCTGACCGCGCGCGGCGGCCGGGATCCGGTGATCACCGGGCTGGCGGTGGACACCCGCCAGGTCAAGGATGGCTATCTTTTTGCCGCGCTGCCCGGGACCCGCATCCATGGCGGGGAATTCATCCAATACGCGCTGCGGATGGGTGCGGCCGCAATCCTGACCGATGCCGAGGGCGCCCGCATCGCGGCCGATGAACTGGCGGCCTCGCGGGCGGCGCTGGTGGTGGTCGAGGATCCGCGTCAGGCGCTGGCGCTGACGGCAGCGCTCTGGTTCGGCGCGCAGCCTACCACCATGGTTGCGGTCACCGGCACCAACGGCAAGACCTCGGTCTCGACCTTTGTGCGCCAGATCTGGACCGAGCTGGGCCATGATGCCGTCAACCTTGGCACCACCGGGGTCGAAGGCGCCTGGACCGCGCCGCTGGCTCATACCACGCCGGAACCGATCACCCTGCATCGTTGTCTGGCCGAGGCGGCGGCAAACGGCGTTACCCATGCGGCGATGGAGGCCTCCAGCCACGGGCTGGAACAGCGGCGGTTGGACGGAGTGGTGCTCAAGGCCGCCGGGTTCACCAATTTCACCCAGGACCATCTGGACTACCACGCCACTTTCGAGGCCTATTTCGCGGCCAAGGCAGGACTCTTTCGCCGTGTGCTGCCACCTGATGGGGTGGCGGTCATTAACATGGACGACCCCAAGGGCGCAGAGATGCGCGCCATTGCCGCCGCGCGCGGCCAGAATGTGTTGACCGTTGGGCGCGGTCCCTGTGACCTGAGCCTGACCAACCAGCGCTTTGATGCCACCGGGCAGGACCTGCTGTTTTCGTGGCGGGGTAAACCTTATCAGGCGCGGCTTGACCTGATCGGCGGTTTCCAGGCGGAAAACATCCTCTTGGCCTGCGGGCTGGTCATCGCCTGCGGCGCGGACCCGGTACGTGTGTTCGAGACCCTGCCGCATCTGGGCACGGTCCGGGGGCGGATGCAGCTGGCCGCGACCCGCGCCAATGGTGCTGCGGTCTTTGTCGATTACGCCCATACCCCCGATGCCGTGGCGACCGCGCTCAAGGCGCTGCGCCCACATGTGATGGGCCGGCTGGTGGCCATTGTCGGCGCCGGTGGCGACCGTGACGCGACCAAACGCCCGCTGATGGGCAAGGCGGCGGTGGAAAACGCCGATATCGTCATCATCACCGATGACAACCCGCGCAGCGAGGACCCCGCGCTGATCCGTGCCGCCGTGATGCAGGGCGCCCCCGGTGCGACTGAAGTGGGCGACCGGGCAGAGGCGATCCTGCGGGGTGTCGATACGCTGGAACCGGGCGATGCGCTGCTGATCTGTGGCAAGGGGCATGAGACGGGGCAGGTGGTAGGCGATCAGGTGCTGCCCTTTGACGATGTGGAACAGGCCAGCATCGCCGTGGCCGCACTGGAAGGACGGCTGGCATGACCCTCTGGACCGCAGCCGAAGCCGCCGAGGCCACCGGGGGCCGCACCACGGGCGACTGGCAGGTCAGTGGCATCTCGATCGACACCCGCACAATTGCGCCGGGTGACCTCTTCGTCGCACTGACCGCCGCCCGCGACGGCCATGACTTTGTGGCGCAGGCGCTGGAGAAGGGTGCGGGCGCCGCGCTGGTCTCGCGCATCCCCGAGGGTGTATCCCAGGACGCGCCGCTCTTGCTGGTCGATGACGTGCAAACCGCGCTTGAAGCTTTGGGCCGCGCCGGTCGTGCCCGCACACAGGCGCGGGTGGTTGCAGTGACCGGCAGTGTCGGCAAGACCTCGACCAAGGAAATGCTAGCCGCCATGCTGGGCGCGCAGGGCCGCACCCATGCCAGCGTCGCCAGCTACAACAACCATTGGGGTGTACCGCTGACGCTGGCGCGGATGCCGCGGGACACCGAATTTGCGGTGATCGAGATCGGAATGAACCATCCCGGCGAGATCGCGCCCTTGGCCCGCCAGGCCCGCCCGCATGTGGCGATGGTCACCACCGTCGCGGCGGTGCATCTGGAGGCGTTTGACGACGTGGCCGGTATCGCGCGCGAAAAGGCCGCGATCATGGAAGGGCTGGAGCCCGGCGGCGTGGCGGTGCTGAATGCCGATATCGCCGAGGCGGATATCCTGCGCGCCGCCGCTCGGGGCGCCCGGCAGCTCTCGTTCGGGCGCGCCGCGCAAGACTATCGCCTGACCGGGGTCGAGGTGGCGGATGGGATGACCCATGCCCGTGCCGACACTCCGTCCGGCCCTGTCAGTTTCACCCTGCAATCGGCGGGAACGCATTTCGCGATGAATGCTCTGGGGGCTCTGGCCTGCTGCGATGCGCTGGGTGCCGATGCGGGGGCGTCGCTGCAAGGGTTGCAGCGCTGGACCCCCTACAAGGGGCGCGGCGCGCGCGAGATCGTGACCCTGCCCGGCGGGACGCTGACCCTGTTCGACGACAGCTATAACGCCAACCCCACCTCGGTCGGTGCTGCGCTTGAGGTGCTGGCAGCTGCTCTGGGCACCCGCCGGGTCGCCTTTCTGGGCGACATGAAGGAGCTTGGCCCCGAAGAGCTGCCGCTGCATGCGGGGCTGGCCGCGCTGCCGGCGATGGAGATGATCCACGAAGTCCATTGCATCGGGCCGCTGATGCGCGCCCTGTTTGATGCTCTGCCCGCGGCAAAACGCGGGCGCTGGACCGAGACCGGCGCGCAGATGTTGGCCCATCTGCCCACGCTGGTCGCGCCGGGCGATGCGGTGCTGGTCAAGGGCTCGCTCAGTATGGGATTGGCCCGTCTTGTTGACGGGCTGCGTGAAATGGGCCATGGGGCCGGATCGAAACAGTCGGAAACGTAACAAGGACGCCGTCGCATGCTTTACTGGTTGACCGCCCTGTCGGACGGGGGGGATGTCTGGAACCTCTTCCGCTACATCACCTTCCGCGCGGGCGGGGCCTTTATGACGGCGCTGATCTTCGGGTTCCTGTTCGGACGTCCGCTGATCAACGTGCTGCGCCGCAAGCAGGGCAAGGGCCAGCCGATCCGCGACGACGGCCCCGAGGGGCATTTCTCCAAGGCGGGCACGCCGACCATGGGGGGGTTGCTGATTGTCGGGGCTTTGCTCACTTCGACCCTGCTCTGGGCGCGCTGGGACAATCCGTTTGTCTGGTTGGTACTATTCGTCACCCTCGCCTACGCCTGCATCGGCTTTGCCGACGACTATGCCAAGGTCTCGAAACAGAACACCAAGGGCGTCTCAAGCAAGATGCGGCTGGCGCTGGGCATCATCATCGCGGTGATCGCCGCCGTCTGGGCGAGCTATAACCACCCCGAGGCGCTGCAAAATCAGCTGGCCCTGCCGGTCTTCAAGAACACCTTGATAAATCTGGGTTATTTCTACGTCCCCTTCTCGATCTGCGTGATCGTCGGCGCCGCCAACGCGGTCAACCTGACCGACGGTCTGGACGGTCTGGCGATCATGCCGGCGATGATCGCGGCCTCGACCCTGGGCGTCATCGCCTATGCGGTGGGGCGGGTCGATTTCACCGAATATCTCGATGTACATTATGTACCGGGGACCGGAGAGATCCTGATCTTCACCGCCGCTCTCTTTGGCGCCGGGCTGGGCTTTCTGTGGTATAACGCGCCGCCCGCGGCCGTGTTCATGGGCGATACAGGCAGCCTTGCGCTGGGCGGCGCGCTGGGCGCGATTGCGGTCGCGACCAAGCACGAGCTGGTGCTGGCCATCGTCGGCGGGCTTTTTGTTGTGGAAGCTCTGAGTGTTATCATCCAGGTGCTCTATTTCAAACGCACCGGCAAGCGGGTCTTCCTGATGGCCCCGATCCATCACCATTACGAGAAAAAGGGCTGGGCCGAACCCACCATCGTGATCCGGTTCTGGATCATCTCGCTGATCCTGGCGATGATTGGGCTGGCCACACTCAAGGTCCGCTGAGGCGGGCCTTTCGTACACCGAATTGACCGTTTTGTACCCGCTCCGAGAGGGGGATTGACCGTTTTGTACGGGGTGGTATGCCCTGTTTCCCGGCCGTCATGGCCCACTCATAGGCTACTCTGTCGAGGTGGCTGGACCGTGACGTGAAGCGGGCAAAGGATGGCGTACGTGGCTGATTATGGCGACGTGTTGGAGCCGTGGTTTTGACGGCAGCTATGCGGACGAAGCAGTAGCGTGAGCCGCGTGCTGGCATGGAACTGAAAGGCCCAGTTTAGCCCTTCAACGACACCTCGCCCCGTGTCATAAGAACGTCCTCGTCGTTCGAAACAATGGATATTTTCCTGGATACGTTCGAGAGCGTTGACGAACTGCGTTTTGAAAACTGAGCAGCGGGAGGTACCAGAGTCCTAGTCATGGCACTTGGGACCGTAAGATGCCCACAATCACGCAGGACCAAGCTATTAGTACAAGCAGTACCGTGAGAGTGCCCGTGCCATATTGTCCAATCTCTTCAGTGCTGACGGGCTTTGCGAATGTTGGAATCTTCGCAAGTTCTGGAAACTCTTTTGTTAGCCGCCTCCAGAATAAGAGACCAGCGAACCCACCGTACAAGACCCCCAAATGCATCGGCCATAATACGTTCCAAAACAACAACTCGATCCCGTTAGAATTGTTGCTGCCCATTAGCACTGTCACTGAGAACAGCAGGATGAACGAAACGGTTCCCACAATGGTGATTGCGAGAGCGAGGCACCACGGAAGACCAAATCGACCAACCCTTAGGCCCTTCTCCACTGCATTGCTTCCGACAAAAAACAGAGCGATTGCCCAAAACAGCCAAAGGCCAAAATCAAGGAAAACAGCAATCGCGCCTTGGCCTGTGTCGGCCAGAATGAGCACCGACAAGTTCAGAATGAACCCAAACGGGAATGCCAAAAAAGAGGCAGTTAACATAGATTTTCGTAACTCGAGCAATGAAATCGCATGTTCGTCTTGGGGTTCAACCCTTAGCCATGAAGTTGTCGTCATCCAATCTTTCCTGTGGCACACCCTGACCTAGTTACTCAGTTTCGATCTTATAGACAGATCGACTTGATAACAGTTAGAAAACGTTGCGTGTGGGTTCGAGGCAGACAGTCTCGGGCTGACATTGTCGACTGGCCGACGCGCGCCCGTCGTGAAAACGCCGTCGACAGGTAGTGCGTGCGACCTTCGGGTTCGCAGGCTGATCCGTTTCGACTAGCGTGTGAGGCCTCGGTTTTGTTCTTCTCTTCCTGTTGACCGACCCCGCTTGCAATCCGCCAAAGCCTCGGTACAGGGTGGCGGCAGATGGGTTTGGGGGAGAGCAGGCATGATCCCGGTCAGAGGGTTTGCGGGCGCCAGGGTGGCGGTTTTGGGCTTGGGCCGCTCGGGGCTGGCCACGGCGCGGGCCTTGCGCGCGGGGGGCGCCGAGGCGCTGTGCTGGGATGACAACCAAGCCGCGCGCGAGGCGGCGGAGGGTGAAGGGTTCACCATCCGTGACCTGCGCAAGCAGGGCGTCTGGGACGATACCGCCTGTCTGGTCGTGTCGCCGGGCATCCCACATCTCTATCCCGCGCCGAACCCGGTGGTGGCCGCCGCGTTGGAGGCGGGGGTGCCGGTGGACAATGATATTGGCCTCTTCTTCCGGTCGTTCGCGGGGCCCGAGTGGGACGGGTTCGACACGCTGCCCCGCGTGGTGGCGGTGACCGGATCGAACGGCAAGTCGACCACCTCGGCACTGATCCACCACATCCTGACCGAGGCCGGGCGGCCCTCGCAACTGGCGGGCAATATCGGGCGCGGGGTGCTGGATATCGAGCCGGGAGAGGAGGGCTCGGTCGTGGTGCTGGAGCTTTCCAGCTATCAGACCGATCTGGCCCGGGCGCTGACCCCGGATGTGGCGGTGTTCACCAATCTCTCGCCCGACCATCTGGACCGGCATGCAGGCATGGGCGGGTATTTTGCGGCCAAACGGCGGCTCTTTGCCGAGGGCGGGCCGGACCGGGCGGTGATCGGGGTGGATGAGACCGAGGGGCTGTACCTGGCCGGGCAGTTGTCCGAGGGGCCGGGCGATGACCGGGTGATCCGGGTGTCGGTGAGCCGCAAGCTGACCGGGCCGGGCTGGCAGGTGTTTGCGCGCAAGGGGTATCTGAGCGAGTACCGCAAGGGGCGGCAGGCGGGGGCCATCGACCTGCGCGACATTCGCGGGCTGCCGGGGGCGCATAACCACCAGAACGCCTGTGCGGCCTATGCCGCTTGCCGGGCGCTTGGGCTGAGCCCCAAGGCGATCGAGGCGGGGATGCGCAGCTATCCCGGCCTGCCGCATCGCAGCCAGATCGTGGCCGAGGCGGGCGGGGTCACTTATGTCAACGACAGCAAGGCCACCAATGTGGATGCCGCACTCAAGGCGCTGGGCGCGTTCAAGCGGATCCGCTGGATCTGTGGCGGCTTGCAGAAAGAGGGCGGTATCGCGGCGCTGAACGATGGGTTGGGCGAGGTGCTGAAGGCCTATGTCATCGGGCGCGAGGCGGCGCAGTTCGCGTTGCAGCTGGAGGTGGAGGCCGAGGTCTGCACCACCATGGCGCGCGCGGTCGAACGGGCGATGGAAGAGGCGGAGCCGGGCGATACGGTGCTGTTGGCGCCCGCGGCGGCCAGTTTCGACCAATACGACAATTTCGAACGTCGCGGCGAGGATTTCATGGCCGAGGTGCGGGGGCGGCTCGGGGGTTAGGGGGCGCTGCCCCCGTCACCTTCGGTGACTCCCCCGGGATATTTCACGCAAGAGGAAAGAACGCAGGCCTGCTCCTTCATTTCGCCTCAAATACTCCGGAGCGCGAGGCAGCGCCTCGCATCGGCGCTTGCGGTCAGTGCCGCGCCGATGCGATCGCGGTGCCGGCGGCGTGGCCCGAGGACCAGGCCCATTGGAAGTTGTAACCGCCGAGCCAACCGGTGACATCCACCGCCTCGCCGATGGCGTAGAGGCCGGGGAGGGATTTCGACGCCATGGTGCGGGCGTCGAGCGCGTCCGTGTCGATGCCGCCGAGCGTGACCTCGGCGGTGCGATAACCCTCGGTGCCCGAGGGTATCAGGCGCCAGTCATGCAGTGCCTCGGCAAGCGCGCGGAGTGCGCTGTCGGGCTGGTCGGCGAGGCGGCCTGAGAGGCCTAGCTGTGGCGCCAGCGCCTCAATCAGCCTTGCGGGCAGCAGGCGGGCCAGCTCGGTGGTCAGATCGCGGCGGCCCGAGGTCTGCCGCTGGTCGCGCAGCGCGGCGTAGAGGTCGCGGTCGGGGGCGAGGTCGATGCGGATCTCCTCTCCCGCATGCCAGTAGGAGGAGAGTTGCAGCACCGCCGGGCCGCTGAGGCCGCGATGGGTGAAGAGCAGCGCCTCGTCAAACGAGGCGCGCACGTTTGACAGGCGGGCGGGCAGGGCGACACCGGCGAGGGGCGCAAATCGACCCTCGGGGAAGGTGAAAGGCACAAGGCCCGCGCGGGTCTCGGTCACCGGCAGGTCGAACTGCCGGGCGATGTCATAGGCGAGGCCGGTGGCGCCCATCTTGGGGATCGACTTGCCGCCGGTGGCCAGCACCAGGTTGCGGGCGCTCAGCCGCTCGGTCCGGCCCTCGCGTTCGACCGTCAGCGCGAACCGTCCGTTTGCATGGGACAGGTCCCTGAGGCTGGTGTTCAGCCAGAGGGTTGCGCCCGCGCGTTCCATCTCCGACAGCAGCAGGGCGACGATCTGTTTCGCCGAACCGTCGCAGAAAAGCTGGCCCAGGGTCTTTTCATGCCAGGCGATGCCGTGGCGGTTCACCAGGTCGATGAAATCCCACTGGGTATAGCGGGCCAGCGCCGATTTGCAGAAATGCGGGTTCTGCGACAGGAAGTTCTCGGGGCCTGAATACATGTTGGTGAAGTTGCAGCGGCCACCGCCCGAGATGCGGATCTTTTCGCCCGGCGCGCGGGCATGGTCGAGCACCAGCGTGCCCGGTCCCGCATGGGCCGCGCACATCATGCCGGCGGCACCTGCGCCCAGGATGATCGTGTTCAACTGCATCTGCCGGGGGTGCCGTACCGCGCGCGATTTGGCAAGGGGTCCGGCGAGGGGGCTCAGATGATTGGCGGAATCGCGGGCTTGCGCCGCATGCCGCTGAGCGCGTTGAGCGCCACGGCGCAAAGGATGATCGCGCCGCCCCAGAGGGTGCCTGCGCTGGCCTCTTCGCCCAGGATCAGCCAGACCCAGACCGGCGCCAGCATGGACTCGATCATGGTGATCAGCGTCAGTTCGGCGGCGGGCACCACCTGGCTGCCCATCGTATAGAGCGCCATGCCCACGGCCAGCAGGCCCGCGCCCATCGCCATGGCGAAGGCGATGTCGCGCGCGGGCACCAGGAGCGGCTGGCCGGTAAGCCCGAGCATTCCCAGCGCCACCATCATCGACAGCATGCCGCCGATGGCGACGGCGGGCATCATGTCGCCCAGCCGTCCCCAGCGCAGCGACAGGGTGAAAAGCGCAAATCCCATGGCCGAGGCGAGCGCCGCAAGATTGCCCGCCAGCGCCCCCAGCGCCAGCCCTTCGCGCACCATCACCACCAGTCCGACGAGGGCGATGGCGATGGCGGCCCAGGTGGCGCGCCGCACGCTTTCGCGCAGCACCACCCAGCTGAGCGCGGCAGCCAGAAAGGGGGAGGCGGCGAACAGGAAGACGGCATTGGCCACGGTGGTGGACTGGATGGCAAAGATCGCGCCCGCGAAGGCCACCACCAGGCCGAAGCCCGCCATCAGCCCGGCCCGCCCGGTGGCGCGCAGGGCAGGCAGGATCGGCTTGCGCCTGCGCCAGGCGAAAAAGGCCAGAAGCATGGGCACCATCGCCGCCGAGCGCCAGAACAGGATCGCCCAGGTCCCGGCCTCGTGAATCTCGCGGATGGCGAGGCCCATGAGCGACCACAGCACGGCGGCGGTCGCCACCAGAATGACACCTGTCGAATAGTTCATGCGCCGCGCCCTCTGCCCGATTTTCCGGGCGATGGTGGCGGCGGGGCGGGGGGGCGTCTGTTCCGTTCGCGACGCGATGCGCCGCAAAAGGCCGGTATGTCAGGCGGTTGCGCCGTTCCGTTTCTTGAGCCGGTGGCCCACATCGACAATCGCCAGGATCGCGGGAACCAGATCCTGGCCGAGTTCGGTGAGCGAGTATTCCACCGATGGCGGCGAGGTGGGCCGCACCTCGCGCCGGATCACGCCCTTGTCTTCCAGCTCGCGCAGGCGGGTGGTCAGCATCTTGGCCGAGATGCCGGGAATGTCGGTCTTGAGCTCGTTGAAGCGGCGCGCGCCGCCGCTGAGATACCAGATGACATTGGGCGTCCAGGCGCCGCCGAGAATGGCCATGCATTCGCTGAGCGGGCAGGTTTCGGGCAGCGGGGCGGCCTTGTTGCGGGTGATCTTGAGCGCCATGGGAGTTTACCTGGTAACCACGGGGTAACCCGATAATGGAGTTACAAGAGGAAATCAAGTTTACTTTGGTAACTGCGTTCTTACCTGTTGCCCACGGAGCTTTCCGAAACAGGAGTATGAACGGATGAAACTCTACTACAAACCGGGCGCGTGTTCGCTGGCCAGCCATATCGCCCTGATCGAGGCGGGCGAGAAATTCGAGCTGGAACAGGTGGATACGGCCGAGGGCAAGACCGCCTCTGGCGGTGATTTCCGCGCCATCAACCCCAAGGGATATGTGCCCGCACTGGTGCTGGACGAGGGCGAGACGGTGACCGAGGGGGCCGCCATCCTGCAACTGATCGCCGAGCGCAACCCCGATGCCGGGCTGGTTCCGGCGGCTGGTGGGCTGGGTCGGACCCGGGTGCAGGAACAGCTGAACTTCATCGCGTCCGAGCTGCACAAGGCGTTTGGGCCGTTCTTCTCGGGCAAGCCGCTGGAGGGCGAGGCGCGCGACGCGGCGGTCGAGCGGGTCAATGGCCGGATGCAGCTGGTCGAGGCGATGCTGGCGGATGGTCGCGCCTATCTGAACGGGGCGCAGTTCAGCGTCGCCGATGCCTATCTGTTCGTGGTCACCAACTGGGCCAATTTCCTGGGCCTGTCGCTGGACGGCGTGCCCAACCTCAAGGCGCTGGTGGCCCGGGTGGCCGAGCGCCCCGCGGCCCGTGCCGCGATGCAGGCCGAGGGGCTGTTGGGATGAGCATGACCACCGGAGAGGCGCCCTTTGCCGCCGTGCAGGCGGTGATCGGGACCTATTTCGACGGGCTGCACCATGCCGACAGCATCCGGCTGCGGCAGGTGTTTCACCCGCAGGCGATCTATGCCTGTGCCAGCGGCGGCGACTGGCTCTATCGCGACATGGAGACCTATTTCGCGGTGGTCGATCAGCGGGTGTCGCCCGCCAGCAAGGGCGAGGCGCGGCGGGATCGTATCCAGTCGATCGAGTTTGCCGGGCCGGACACGGCGCGCGCGGTGGTGAACTGTGCCATCGGCGACAGCTATTTCACCGATTTCCTGACCTTTGTGCGGCAGGGCGGGCGCTGGCAGATCCTGGCCAAGGTGTTTCATGCCGAGCCGCTGACATAGCGCTCTGAACAGGCGGGCGGCGCGCCTGGCGCGCGCCGTTACTCAGGACCAAAAGGAGGGTTTCCATGCCTTACGTCAATATCAAGATCACCCGCGAAGGGGCCACGCCCGCGCAAAAGGCCGAGCTGATCGCCGGTGTCACCGACCTGCTCAAGCAGGTGCTGGACAAGAACCCCGAGACCACTTTTGTCGTCATCGACGAGGTGGAGATGGAGCATTGGGGGATCGGCGGGCTGCCGGTCGAGGAATACCGGCGCCGCAAGGCGGTGTGACACCCGGTCTCCGCCCCGGTTGCCCCGGGGCGGAGATATGCCGCCTGCCGACAAAGAGGCTGGCACGATTGGCGCCTTTGCAGTACGCTACCGTCAGATCCGGCACGAACCGGACACGAAGACCCCGAAGAGGGGCGCGAACGAGGCAGCAAACGGCAGTGGTGTCATGACCGACATGGTGTATGGGGCCGTCCCGGAACGGGGCGGCGAACCGATTCTTCCCAAGTGGTGGCGGACGCTCGACAAATGGTCGATGTCCTGTGTGCTGATCCTGTTCGGGATCGGGCTGTTGCTGGGGCTTGCGGCCTCGCCGCCGCTGGCCGCGCGCAACGGGTTCGACCCGTTCCATTACGTGCAGCGGCAGGCGTTCTTTGGCGGGCTGGCCATTTTGGCGATGCTGCTCACCTCGATGATGTCGCCCACGCTGGTGCGGCGGCTGGCGGTGCTGGGGTTTCTGGGTGCTTTCGTGTCGCTGGCCTTCTTGCCGGTCTTTGGCACCGATTTCGGCAAGGGTGCGGTGCGCTGGTACAGCCTGGGTTTTGCCTCGGTGCAGCCGTCGGAGTTTCTCAAGCCCGGGTTCATGGTGGTGGCGGCCTGGCTGTTTGCCGCCGCGCAGGAGATCAACGGCCCTCCGGGGCGGCTGTGGTCGTTTTCGCTGTGCATGGCGATTGTGCTGATGTTGGTGATGCAGCCCGATTTCGGTCAGGCCTGTCTGGTGCTGTTCGGCTGGGGCGTGATGTATTTTGTCGCCGGGGCGCCGATGCTGCTGCTGGTGCTGATGGCGGGGGTCGTGGTGCTGGGCGGCATGGTGGCCTATTCCAGTTCCGAGCATTTCGCCCGCCGCATCGACGGGTTCCTGAACCCCGATGTCGATCCCACGACGCAGTTGGGCTATGCCACCAACGCGATCCGTGAGGGCGGGCTGTTCGGGGTTGGCGTCGGTGAAGGGCAGGTCAAGTGGTCGCTGCCGGACGCGCATACCGATTTCATCATCGCGGTGGCGGCCGAGGAATACGGGCTGGTGCTGGTGCTGATCATCATCGCGCTTTATGCCCTGATCGTGGTGCGCTCGCTGTTGCGGCTGATGCGCGAGCGGGACATGTTCATTCGTCTGGCCGGAACCGGGCTGGCCTGCACATTCGGGGTGCAGGCGATGATCAACATGGGCGTGGCGGTGCGTCTGCTGCCGGCCAAGGGCATGACGTTGCCGTTTGTGAGCTATGGCGGCTCGTCCCTGATCGCCGGTGGTATTGCGGTGGGCATGCTTCTGTGTTTCACCCGCACCCGCCCGCAAGGAGAGCTTGGCGATCTGTTGCGCGGGCGCGGATAGATGGGCGGGTGAGATGACGCGGAAATACCTGATGATCGCGGCGGGCGGAACCGGGGGGCACATGTTCCCGGCGCAGGCGCTGGCCGAGACGATGCTGCGCAAGGGATGGCGGGTGCGCCTGTCGACCGATGCGCGCGGCGCGCGCTATACCGGCGGGTTTCCGCATTCGACCGAGATCGTGCAGGTGTCGAGCGCGACATTCGCGCGGGGCGGCCTGCTGGCCAAGGCGATGGTCGCGCCCCGGATTGTTGGCGGCGTGCTGTCGATGGCGATGCAGATGCGGCGCGACCGGCCCGACGTGGTGGTGGGCTTTGGCGGCTATCCGTCGATCCCGGCTCTGGCGGCGGCGACGCTGCTGGGCGTGCCCCGGATGATCCATGAACAGAACGGCGTGCTGGGCCGGGTGAACCGGATCTTTGCCAAACGGGTGGCGCAGGTGGCTTGCGGCGTCTGGCCGACGGACCTGCCCGAGGGCGCCAAGGGCGTCCATGTGGGCAACCCGGTGCGGGGCGCGGTGCTGGAGCGGGCCGGGGCGGGCTATATCGCGCCGGGTCCCTATCCGATGTCGGTGCTGGTGATGGGCGGCAGCCAGGGCGCGCGCATCCTGAGCGATGTGGTGCCCGAGGCCATCGCTTCGCTGCCCGACGAGTTGCGCCAGTATATCCGGGTGTCGCATCAGGCGCGGGACGAGGACGGGCAGCGGGTGACCGAGTTCTATGCCGCGCACGGGATTGCCGCCGATGTGCTGCCTTTCTTCAAGGATATTCCCCGGCGCATGTCCGAGGCGCAGCTGGTGATCAGCCGGGCGGGCGCGTCGAGCGTGGCCGATATCAGCGTGATCGGGCGGCCCTCGATCCTGATCCCCTATGCGGCGGCGGCGGGCGATCACCAGACCGCCAATGCGCGCGGGCTGGCGGGCGCCAATGCCGCGATCCTGATCCCCGAAAGCGCGCTGACGCCCGATGCGCTGGCCGCACAGATCACGGCGGTGCTGTCGAACCCGGATGCCGCCTTGCAGATGGCCAACGCGGCCCTGTCGGTGGGCGCGCCGGACGCGACCGAAAGACTGGTGCGGCTGGTCGAAGAGCTGACCGGGAAGGAGACATGATGAGCGCAGCGACCAAACTGCCGCCCGAGACCGGTCCGATCCATTTCGTAGGCATCGGCGGGATCGGCATGTCTGGCATTGCCGAGGTGCTGCTGCGGCTGGGCTACCAAGTGCAGGGTTCGGATCTGAAGGCGTCGAAGATCACCGACCGTCTGGCCGAACTGGGGGCCCGGATCTTTGTCGGGCAGCGGGCCGAGAACCTCGGCCAGGCGGAGGTTGTTGTGGTGTCCTCGGCGATCAAGCCGGGTAACCCCGAACTGGACGAGGCGCGCAGGCGCGGCCTGCCGGTGGTGCGCCGCGCCGAGATGCTGGCCGAGCTGATGCGGCTGAAATCCAACGTCGCCATCGCCGGGACCCATGGCAAGACCACGACGACGACGATGATGGCCGAACTGATGGTGGCGGGCGGGTTCGATCCGACCGTGGTCAATGGCGGCATCATCCATGCCTATGGCTCGAACGCGCGGCTGGGGCAGGGCGAATGGATGGTGGTCGAGGCCGATGAAAGCGACGGCTCGTTCAACCGGCTGCCGGTGACCATTGCCATCGTGACCAATATCGACCCCGAGCATATGGAGCATTGGGGCTCTATCGAGGCGCTGCGGCAGGGGTTTTTCGATTTCGTGTCGCATATCCCGTTCTACGGGCTGGCGGTGTGCTGCACCGATCATGCCGAGGTGCGGGCGCTGGTGGGCCGGGTGACCGACCGGCGGGTGCGCACCTATGGGTTCAACGAAGAGGCCGACGTGGGCGCGGTGAACCTGCGCTACAAAGGCGGGGTGGCGCATTTCGATGTGGCGCTGCGATACGAGGGCGCGGTGATCGAGGGCTGCACCTTGCCGATGCCGGGGGATCACAATGTGTCGAACGCGCTGAGCGCGGTGGCGGTGGCCCGTCATCTGGGGATGAGCGCCGAGGATATCCGCGCGGCGCTGGCGGGTTTTGGCGGTGTCGGGCGCCGCTTTACCAAGGTGGGCGAGGTCGGCGGCGTGACCATCATCGACGATTACGGCCATCACCCGGTCGAGATCGCCGCCGTGCTGAAGGCGGCGCGGCAGGCCAGTTCGGGCCGGGTGATCGCGGTGCACCAGCCGCATCGCTATACGCGGCTGCACAACCTGTTTCAGGAGTTCTGTACCTGTTTCAGCGAGGCCGATGTGGTGGCGATTGCCGAGGTCTATGCCGCCGGTGAGGACCCGATCGAGGGCGCCGACCGCGACGCGCTGGTCGCCGGGCTGATCCGGCAGGGCCACAAGCATGCCAGCGCGCTCCTGAGCGAGGATGACCTGGAGCGGCTGGTGCGCGAACATGCGCGTCCGGGCGACATGGTGGTTTGTCTCGGAGCTGGTACAATCAGCGCATGGGCCAATAACCTGCCGGAGCGCCTGAAAGGATAGCCACGATGACCGAACCCCCGCTGAAACGCCGCATCGGTCTGGGATTGCTGACCGCCTATGGCGTCGGCGTGATGGTGGGGGCCGGGATCTATGTGCTGGTGGGCGCGGTGGCGGCGGATGCCGGGATCTGGGCGCCGCTGGCCTTTGTCGTGGCCGGGCTGATCGCGGCACCGACAGCGCTGAGCTATGCCGAGTTCTCGACCCGGCTGCCCGAGGCGGCGGGCGAGGCGGCCTATGTCGGCACCGGGCTGAACAGCCGGGCGCTGGCCCTATTGGTGGGGCTGGCGGTGGTCTCGGCGGGGACGATATCGGCGGGGGCGGTGCTGCGCGGCGGGGTCGGGTACCTGACCGGGATTGTCGCGATCGATCCGGTCTGGGCAATGGTAGGCCTGGGCGTGGCGCTGATGCTGGTGGCGGTGGCGGGCGTGCTGGAGAGCCTGGCGCTGGCCGCCGTGTTCACCGCGATCGAACTTGGCGGGCTCTTGCTGGTGATCTGGGCCGGGCTGGGGGCCGAGGCTTCGCCCGACTGGGCGATGCCGATGGCGCCGGTCTGGAGCGGCATCGGGCTGGGCGGCATCCTGGCGTTCTTCGCCTTTATCGGCTTCGAGGATATCGTCAACATGGCCGAAGAGGTCGAGGACCCCGAGCGTACTCTGCCACGTGCGATCCTGATCTCGCTGGTGATCACCTCGCTGCTCTATGGTCTAGTGGCGCTGGCGGCGGTGCGGGCGGTGCCGCTGGAGCAGTTGGGCGGGTCGCGCAGCCCGCTGGCGCTGGTCTGGCAGACCGCGCGGGGCGGCGATGCGGCGTTTCTGTCGGCCATCGCGGTCTTTGCCGCGCTGAACGGGATACTGGCGCAGATCGTCATGGCGGCGCGGGTTCTCTACGGGCTGGGCGGGCGGTACCCGGCGCTGGGCCGGTTTCATCATGCGCATCCGCGCTTTGGCACGCCGGTGCTGGCGACGGTTCTGGTCGGGGCGGCGGTGATCCTTTGCGCGCTTTATGTGCGGCTTGAAACGCTGGCGGGAACCACCTCGTCGATCCTCTTGGCGGTGTTTGCGCTGGTCAACGCGGCGCTGATCGTCCAGAAAAGGCGGGAGCCGGAGGCCCGGTTCCGGGTGCCGATGGCGGTTCCGGTGGTGGGATTGGTGCTTTCGCTGGCGGCGCTGGCGGTTGCAGTGAAAGGGATGACATGAGCTGGTCAATCATTCTGGGCGCTCTCTGGGTGCTCGCTTCGACCGTGGTCGCGATGCTGCCGATGCGGCGGCAATATGTGCCGGGCCTGGCGCTGTTGCTGGTCGCGCCGGTGCTTATTGGTCTGATCGGGTATGAGCACGGGGTGCTGCCGGGGTTGCTGGCGCTGGGCGCCTTTGTGTCGATGTTCCGCAATCCGCTGCGGTATCTGTGGCGCAAGGCCACGGGGCGAACCCAGGAAGCGGCGGAATGAGCCTGTCGCTGATCCTGGCCTGTGTCTGGGCGGTGGCAGCAAATGTCATCGCGATGCTGCCCAGCCGCGACCATCACTGGCGCAATGCCTATATGCTGATCGCGGTGGGTATCCCGATCCTGGGCTATGTCACTTACGAAAACGGGCCGTGGATCGGGCTGGTGGTGCTGGCGGGCGGCATGTCGGTGCTGCGCTGGCCGGTGATCTATCTGGGCCGCTGGCTGCGGCGTCCGCGGGCCTGAGCGGTGGATCCGGAGTTTCTGATACCGGTCGGATTGCTGGCGCTGGGCCTTGCGGCGGGCGTTCTGTTGGCGCGGATCGGGGCGGCGATCTGGGCGGTGCTGGCCGCGCTGGCGGCGGTGGCGATGGCCTGGTTGCTGCTGTTCCATTCGCAGCTTTTCGGCTGGGAGGGGATGGGCCCCGGTATCGTGGGGGTCCTGTTCTGCCTGCCGCTGGCGCTGGGGCTGCTGGGCGGCGCCGGTTTTGGCTGCTGGAGGCGCAGGCGTGGGTGACAATCTGCTGCTCTATATCGTTCCGCTGACGATCTTTGGCGGCGCGGCCTGGCTGGGCCACTGGCTGGGCCGGACGGGGCGGATGCGGCGGGTGCTGACGCTGGGCCTGATATCGAGCGCGGCGCTGGCGTTGCTGCTGCTTTACGCCGAAGGGATGGACGACCCCTGGGCCGGGATCGCGACCGCGGCGCTGACGGTTCTGGGGCTGGGGCCGGTGGTGGTCGGGCTGCTGGCCGGGGGCGCGCTGGGCTGGCTCAGGGCGCGGCGCTGAGCTTTGCCGTTGTTCGCGGAGCGCGATCCGGGTTACATGCCCGGTGCGAACAAGACGGGCGGGCAGAGATGATCGACACCAGCAAAATCAGGGGCAGGTTGACCCCGAACCGGGCGCTGTCGGAGCTGACCTGGCTGCGCGTGGGCGGACCGGCGGACTGGCTGTTTCAGCCCGCCGATATGGCGGACCTGCAAGCCTTTCTGCGGCTGCTTCCGCCTGATGTGGCGGTGTTCCCGATCGGGGTCGGGTCTAACCTGATCGTGCGGGATGGGGGCATTCGGGCCGTGGTGATCCGGCTTGGGCGCGGGTTCAACGGGATCGAGGTGGCGGGCGACACGGTCACCGCCGGGGCGGCGGCGCTGGACGCGCATGTGGCGAAGAAGGCGGCGGATGCGGGCATTGACCTGACCTTTTTGCGCACCATTCCCGGCTCGATCGGTGGGGCGGTGCGGATGAACGCGGGCTGCTATGGCAGCTATGTGGCGGATGTGTTCCACAGCGCGACCGTGGTGATGCGCGACGGCGAGGTTGCGGAACTGGGCGCCGGGGATCTGAACTTTCGCTACCGCCAGTCGGATATGCCCGACGGTGCGGTTCTTGTCTCAGCGGTATTGCGCGGACCGGGGGGCGACCCAGAGGCGCTGCATGCCCGCATGCAGGCTCAGCTGCAAAAGCGCGACGAGACCCAGCCGACCAAGGAGCGCAGCGCCGGATCGACCTTTCGCAATCCGGCGGGGTTTTCCTCGACCGGGCGGGCGGATGACACGCATGAGTTGAAGGCGTGGAAGGTGATCGACGACGCCGGGATGCGTGGCGCGCGCCGGGGCGGGGCGCAGATGAGCGAGAAACACTCGAATTTCATGATCAACACCGGCGGCGCCACAGCCGCAGATCTGGAAGGTCTGGGCGAAGAGGTGCGAAAAAAGGTTTACGACACCAGTGGCATAACGCTAGAGTGGGAAATCATGCGGGTCGGTGATCCGTTACAAGATTAAGACCCCGAAACCGTTAACCCTTTCAGGCAAGTACAGGGGCGGAATACGGGGATCAGGACAGCAACGGGTCACACGATAAGACCCGGACAACACTGAGGCACTGAGTTGGGTAAGTCGAGCGGGACACACCCCAAGGTGGCGGTATTGATGGGCGGACCTTCGGCCGAGCGCGAGGTTTCGCTTGTCAGCGGGCGTGAATGTGCCGCTGCGCTGCGGGGAGAAGGGTTCGAGGTGATCGAACTGGATGCGGGGCCGGACCTGTGCGACCGGCTGCGCGAGGTCGCGCCCGACGTCGTGTTCAACGCATTGCATGGCCGCTGGGGCGAGGACGGTTGCGTTCAGGGCTTGCTTGAATGGCTGCGCATTCCCTATACGCATTCGGGTGTGCTGGCCTCGTCGCTGGCGATGGACAAGCAGCGGACCAAGGACGTGTACCGCGCCGCCGGTCTGCCTGTGGTCGAGAGCGTGATTGCCGAACGCGCCGCCGTCGAGGCCGCGCATGTGATGGCGCCGCCCTATGTGGTGAAGCCCAACAACGAAGGGTCCTCGGTCGGGATCTATATCGTGCAGGAAAGCGCCAACCGGCCGCCGCAACTTTCGCAGGAGATGCCCGCGCAGGTGATGGTCGAGCAATACGTGCCGGGGCGCGAGATGACGACCACGGTGATGGGCGACCGGGCGCTGACGGTGACCGATATCCTCACCGATGGCTGGTATGACTATCACGCCAAATACGCGCCCGGCGGGTCGCGCCATGTGGTGCCCGCGGAGATCCCGCAGGAGATCTTTGACCTCTGCCTCGACTATGCGCTGCGGGCGCATCGGGCGTTGGGGTGTCGGGGCGTGAGCCGCACCGATTTCCGCTGGGACGAGGCGCGTGGCGCCGAAGGGCTCTATCTGCTAGAGACCAACACGCAGCCGGGGATGACGCCCACTTCGCTGGCGCCGGAACAGGCGGCGGCGATGGGCATGACATTCGGCCAGCTCTGCGCCTGGCTGGTGGAGGACGCCTCGTGCAATCGCTGAAGCGCAGCCTTTTGCCGGTGCGGTTCCGGCCGCAACTGCCCACCGGGTCCGATGCTGGGTTCGAGGCGGCGGGCGAGGTGCCGCCCGCCGGGGCGGGCATCCGGTTGGAAGGGCTGTCGCGGCTGAAGCAGGGTCCGAAGAAATCCGACCCGGCGCCGTCAAGGCTGAGCTATCGGTTGCAACGCTGGATGCTGACGCCGGGGATCCGGCTGGGCATGCGGATCGGGGTACCGTTCTGCCTGGTGTTTGCCCTGGGCAGCGGCTTTCTGGCCAGTGAAAAGCGCCGCGATGCGCTCAATGCCTTTGTCGCCGATGTGCGCGCCTCGATCCAGGAGCGGCCGGAATTCATGGTCAAGCTGATGGCGATCGACGGGGCGGGGACCAACCTGGCCGAGGATATCCGCGAGGTGGTGCCGCTCGACTTTCCGGTCAGTTCCTTCGACCTGGATGTGGAACAGATCCGGCAGGTGATCACCGGGCTCGACCCGGTAAAAAGCGCCACGGTCCGGATCCGGCCCGGCGGCGTGTTGCAGGTGGATGTGGTCGAACGTCAGCCTGCGGTCACCTGGCGGACGCGCGGCGGGCTGGAGATGCTGGACGAAACCGGCGCCCATGTGGACGATCTGGCGAGCCGGGCCGAGCGGCCCGACCTGCCGCTGATTGCCGGGGAAGGCGCCGACGCGCATGTGGACGAGGCGCTGCGGCTGATCCGGGCAGCGCGTCCGCTGGGCGAGCGCATGCGCGGCTTGGTTCGGATCGGCGAGCGCCGCTGGGATGTTGTGCTGGATCGCGGCCAGAGGATCCTGCTGCCGGTGGAACGGCCGGTTCAGGCGCTGGAGCGGGTGCTGGCGGTCAACGAGGTGCAGGACCTGCTGGAGCGCGGTGTCGCGGATATCGACATGCGGCTGGGCGCGCGGCCCACGATCAGGATGACAGAGGCGGCCGCCACAGAATGGTGGCGGGTGAGAAGTACGAGCGGAAACGGGCAGTAAGACAGATGATGACGGATCTTTATCAGTCGCAGCGAGCGATGCGCCAGATGCGCCAGCAGGCCATTCAACGGGGTGTGGTGGCCATTCTGGATGTCGGAAGCTCCAAGATCTCCTGTCTTGTCCTGCGATTTGACGGCACCGGTCGGCTGAGCGACGACACTTCGGTGGGCTCGATGGCGGGGCAGACCGGGTTCCGGGTGATCGGTGCCGCCACCACCCGGTCGCGCGGCGTTCAGTTTGGCGAGATCACCGCCATGCAGGAGACCGAGCGCGCCATTCGCACCGCGCTTCAGGCGGCGCAGAAGATGGCGGATATCCGCGTCGATCACGTGATTGCCTGTTTCTCGGGGGCGAACCCGCGCTCTTACGGGCTGGATGCCAAGGTCGAGCTGGAAACCCAGGTGGTGACCGAGGCCGAGATCGGCCGGGTGCTGAACGCCTGCGAGGTGCCGGAATATGGCGCCGGGCGCGAGGTGCTGCATGCGCAGCCGGTGAATTTCTCGCTCGACAACCGGTCGGGCCTGATCGACCCGCGCGGCCAGCTGGGCCAGACCCTGTCGGTGGACATGCATATGCTGACGGTGGATTCCACCGCGATCCGTAACCTGGCCCATTGCATCAAGCGCTGTGACCTGGAACTGGCAGGGGTTGCGAACTCGGCCTATGTGTCGGGCGTTTCGGCGCTGGTCGAGGACGAGCAGGAGTTGGGTGCGGCCTGTATCGACATGGGCGGCGGCACCACCAGCGTGTCGATCTTCCTCAAGAAGCACATGATCTATGCCGATTGCGTGCGCATGGGCGGCGATCACGTGACCGGCGACATTTCCATGGGGCTGGGCGTGCCGATGGCGGCCGCCGAGCGGATCAAGACCTTTTCCGGCGGGGTACATGCCACCGGTGCCGATGACCGCGAGATGATCGACATCGGCGGCGATACCGGCGATTGGGAGCATGACCGCCGTTCGGTCAGCCGGGCCGAGCTGATCGGCATCATGCGGCCCCGGGTCGAGGAGATCCTGGAACAGGTGCGGGTGCGGCTGGATGCGGCCGGGTTCGACCACCTGCCCAGCCAGCAGATCGTGCTGACCGGGGGCGGCAGCCAGATCATGGGGCTGGACGGGCTGGCGAGCCGGATCCTCGGCCAGCGGGTGCGCCTTGGCCGACCGCTGCGGGTGCATGGGCTGCCGCAATCGGCGACCGGGCCGGGGTTCTCCTCGGTGGTGGGGCTGAGCTTGTTTGCCGCCCATCCGCAGGATGAGTGGTGGGATTTCGAAGTGCCGGTGGATCGCTATCCGGCCCGCTCGCTGCGGCGCGCGGTGAAATGGTTCCGCGACAACTGGTGAGTTTTCCAAGCGATTTTGCCGAAAAACGGATCGCTTGTCGGTGACAAGCGGTCCTGTGCGTGATAGTCTGAGACCAAGCGCCCGGGACGTGGCGCCATATGGGGCGAGCAGGCCCTCGGAAAATATCAAACTTGTGATTCCCGCCGTCATCCGGCGTGCGGGGATCGGCTTTGTTGTGTCTGCATGACAGTTTTCCGCAATATCTGTGACGATCGGCGAAATACCGCGTCCGGGCGAAGATTCTTTCCATATTTTGTGTTGATTTTACGTTTTACAGGTGACGAAGCCGGTGGAGACCGGTAGGATTGCCTGTGGATAGGTAAGAAAAATCCCTGCAAAGGCGGGGCGCAGAACAGGCGGACAGAGCATGACATTGAACCTTTCGATGCCCGGACAGGACGACTTGAAACCGCGGATCACCGTTTTCGGGGTCGGGGGAGCCGGTGGCAACGCTGTCAACAACATGATCGAGAAACAGCTGGAGGGCGTCGATTTTGTCGTCGCCAACACCGACGCACAGGCGCTGCAACAGAGCCAGGCGCCGTTGCGGATCCAGTTGGGCGTCAAGGTCACCGAAGGGCTGGGCGCGGGGGCGCGGGCCTCGGTCGGCGCGGCGGCCGCCGAAGAGAGCATCGAGCAGATCGTCGATCACCTGGCTGGCGCGCATATGTGCTTCATCACCGCCGGGATGGGCGGTGGCACCGGCACCGGCGCGGCCCCGATCATCGCGCAGGCGGCGCGGGAACTGGGCGTGCTGACCGTGGGCGTTGTCACCAAGCCATTCCAGTTCGAAGGCGCCAAGCGGATGCGCCAGGCCGAGGATGGCGTCGAGGCGCTGCAAAAGGTGGTCGATACGCTGATCATCATTCCGAACCAGAACCTGTTCCGCCTGGCCAATGAAAAGACCACCTTTACCGAAGCCTTCAGCATGGCCGACGACGTGCTGTACCAGGGCGTCAAGGGCGTGACCGACCTGATGGTACGGCCCGGCCTGATCAACCTCGACTTTGCCGACGTGCGCGCGGTGATGGACGAGATGGGCAAGGCGATGATGGGCACCGGCGAGGCCGAGGGCGAGGATCGCGCGGTGCAGGCGGCCGAAAAGGCCATTGCCAACCCGCTCTTGGACGAAATCAGCCTGAACGGCGCCAAGGGTGTGCTGATCAACATCACCGGCGGTCACGACCTGACCCTGTTCGAACTGGACGAGGCGGCCAATATCATCCGCGAGAAGGTGGACCCGGACGCAAACATCATCGTCGGCTCGACGCTCGACACCTCGATGGACGGCGCGATGCGGGTTTCGGTGGTTGCCACCGGGATCGACGCGGTCGACGTGAACGCCGACATGCCGGTACCGCGCCGGTCGATGACCGCGCCGCTCAAGCAGAAGGTTGCCGCCGAAGAGAAACCGGCGCCGCTGACGCTGGAACAGCTCGCCAGGACGCCGGTTGCCGAAGCGGCAGAGGAACCGTCGCTGTTCGAGGGAATGGAAGTCGAGCAGGTCGCGGCCCACGATCTGGGCGAAGACATCTTTGAGGCCGATGAGCCGGAACTGCTGGATGACGACGGCCTGCCGCCGCCGGCCTATCAGCCGCAGGTGCCCGAGTTCGCGCCGCGCTCTTACGAGGAAGAAGAGACGCCGGTCGAAACCTTTGTCGCGCCGCGCGCACCGGCGCCGGGTACCCCCTCGCCCGAGGCGCTGCGCCGGCTTCAGGCCGCCGCCCAAAAGGCGCCGCAGGCTCCGCAACAGGGCCAGCGTCCGGCGCCGCAGGCGGCATCGCATGTGGGAGCGGAAAAGCCGCGTTTCGGGTTCAATCGGTTGATCGACCGGATGACCGGGCATGCCGCCGACGTTCCCGCCGAACGCCCGGCTGCCCCGGCGCGGCAACAGCCGATGATGCGGCAGACTGACGCCACGGCACCCGCGCGCGCAGAGAGCGACCCCGATCAGGAGCGCATCGAAATTCCGGCCTTCCTGCGGCGTCAGGCCAACTGATAGCGGTCACAATACTTCAGTATGGGGTCGCCTCTGGGCGGCCCTTTTCTTTTGTAAAACAGTGGGTTGCGAGGTAACGGGCGGAGTTTTGCCGATCTGTTACAGACTTGTTTCAATCGGTTACAAAGATTGAATTGAGCCTTCGGGCGCGGTCACTTACCTGAGATGCAACACAGCTCAGAGAGGCTGTAGGCAACCGTCAGAGGCCTGTCTTGCAACATACGCTGAAAACCTCGGTGACCTTCCAGGGGAATGGTCTGCATAGCGGGGCACCCGCGACACTGACCCTTCGTCCCGCCGCCGCTGGCCATGGAATCTGGTTCAAGCGGACGGACATCGAGATCGGCGATGCCATGATCCCCGCGATCTATGATCTGGTGGAGCGCACACCGCTCTGCACCCGCCTGGTCAACGAGGCCGGCGTCTCGGTCTCGACGGTCGAGCATATCATGGCGGCGCTGGCGGGATGTGGCGTTCACAATGCGTTGATCGAGATCGACGGGCCGGAAGTGCCGATCATGGATGGTTCGGCGGTGGAGTTCGTGCGTGGGATCATGGCGCGCGGTGTCCGTCGGCAGGCGGCGCCGGTGCTGGCCTATCAGGTGCTCAAGACGGTGACGGTCGAGAAGGATGGCGCTCGGGCGACCCTGATGCCCTCGGACCGGCTGGAAATCGAATTCACCATCGACTTTGCCGATGCCGCGATCGGTCGCCAGACCCGCCGGATGGACATGCGCAACGGCAGTTTCGCGCGCGAGCTGAGCGACAGCCGCACCTTCTGCCGCCGCGCCGATGTCGAGGCGATGCGTGCCAACGGGCTGGCCCTGGGCGGCACGCTGGACAACGCGGTGGTGGTCGATGGCGCCGAGGTGTTGACGCCGGGCGGGTTGCGCCATGCCGACGAGGCGGTGCGCCACAAGATGCTGGATGCGCTGGGCGATCTCTATATGGCGGGCGGTCCGATTCTGGGTCGGTATGTGGGTGAAAAGGCAGGGCATTCGCTGACCAACACCTTGCTGCGGACCCTGTTCGAGGAGCCGGGCGCGGTGCGCCCGATCCTGTGCACGCCGGAACAGGCGGCGCTGTTGCCGGGGCAGGGCCTGGTTTGGGCTGAAATTCCCCAGGTTGCCTGAGTTCTTGTCCATGCGGCGCATGGTTCGACCGAAATTCACGATCGCCCGGCCAACAGGCCGGGCGATGCGTTTAGGGCGTTTTGCAGCGGAAATTAATGTGCTAGACCGAGGCGCAACCGGGGGACACACTCCGCTCGCAAGACGACAAGGACAAGCGGCATGATGGGCATCAGGGCAGGGGCCAGGATATTCGGCGCGTTACTTCTGGCGACGGTTCTGACGGCATGTAGCGGTGGTGGATTCCGCCCTGCGGCGGATCGGACCCAGAACCTTGAAACCTACACGCCGGAACAGATTTTCGAGCGTGGTGAATACGAGTTGTCGCAGAAGCGCACGGACGATGCGGCGTTCTATTTTTCGGAGGTCGAGCGGCTTTATCCCTATTCCAACTGGGCCAAGCGGGCGCTGATCATGCAGGCGTTCTCGTTCCATGCGGGCAAGGATTATCCCGAAAGCCGGGCGGCGGCGCAGCGCTATATCGACTTTTACCCGGCGGACGAGGATGCGGCCTATGCGCAGTATCTTCTGGCGCTGAGCTACTACGACCAGATCGACGAGGTCGGGCGCGATCAGGGCCTGACGTTCCAGGCGCTGCAAGCGTTGCGCACGGTGATCGAGGTCTATCCGGACAGCGAATACGCGACCTCGGCGATTCTGAAGTTCGATCTGGCCTTTGACCATCTGGCGGCCAAGGAGATGGAGATCGGCCGGTATTACCTGCGCCGTCAGCACTACACTGCCGCGATCAACCGGTTCCGCGTCGTGGTCGAGGATTTCCAGACCACCACCCATACCGCCGAGGCACTGCACCGTCTGGTCGAAGCCTATTTGTCGCTGGGGCTGGTGAACGAGGCGCAGACCGCGGGCGCGATCTTGGGCTACAACTATCAGTCGTCCGAATGGTACGAGGCCAGCTACAAGCTGCTCACGGCGCGCGGTCTGAAGATGCGCGATCCGGGTAACAACTGGCTGAGCCAGATTTATCGTCAGTCGATCAAGGGACAGTGGTTGTAAGGGGATGGCGGGCCGCAGGCCCGTCTTGCGGGGCCGCTGATGCTTCGGGCGCTTGAAATCAGGGACATGCTTATCATCGACCGGCTGGAGCTTGATTTCCAGCCGGGTCTGAACGTGCTGACCGGCGAGACCGGGGCGGGCAAGTCGATCCTGCTGGACAGTCTGGGGTTCGTGCTGGGCTGGCGCGGTCGCGCGGAACTGGTGCGGCAGGGCGCGGCGCAGGGCGAGGTGACGGCAGAGTTCCATTTGCCGGGCGGCCATCCGGCGCATGAGATCCTGGCCGAAGCCGGTTTGCCGGGCGGCGACGAGCTGATCCTGCGACGGGTGAACACGGCGGATGGCCGCAAGACCGCCTGGGTCAATGACCGGCGCTGTTCCGGCGAGGTGCTGCGGGCGCTGTCCGAGACGCTGGTGGAACTGCACGGCCAGCACGATGATCGCGGGCTTTTGAACCCGCGTGGTCATCGCGCGATGCTGGATGCCTATGCCGGTCATACCGAGTTGATGGAGACTGTGCGCCGGGCCTGGACCGCATGGTCACAGGCGCGGCGCCGGGTCGAGACCGTAGAGGCCGAGCTGGTGGCGGTGCGGGCCGAGGAGGACTTCCTGCGCCATGCGGTGGCCGAGCTGGACAAGCTGGACCCTGAGCCGGGCGAAGAGGCGGCGCTGGATGCGCGGCGCCGGATGATGCAGGGGGCCGAG
This sequence comes from Ruegeria aquimaris, assembly GCF_025751555.1. Taxonomy (GTDB): domain Bacteria; phylum Pseudomonadota; class Alphaproteobacteria; order Rhodobacterales; family Rhodobacteraceae; genus Ruegeria_B; species Ruegeria_B aquimaris. The sequence continues at coordinate 76,969 of NZ_JAOWLB010000006.1, read as the reverse complement.
CGCATCCGTGACGATGTTGCCCGCGCTTTCCAGTTGCTGGGGACGGAAGGGGCCGAGGGTGCGATGGGCGACGCGCTGCGCTGGCTCGAAGGGGTGAGCGACAAGGCGGGTGGCCGGCTGGAGGGCGCGGTTGCCGCCCTTGGCCGGGCGATGATCGAGCTGGGCGAGGCGCAGTCCGGGGTCGAGGATTGCCTTGAGGCGTTGGATTTCAACCCGGTCGAGCTGGAACAAGCCGAGGAGCGGCTGTTTGCCATCCGGGCGCTGGCGCGCAAGCACGAGGTGCTGCCCGACGAACTGGCGGGCTATGCCGATACGCTGCGTGGCAAGCTGGCGGCATTGGATGTCGGAGATGCCGACCTGGCGGATTTGCAGAAGGCGCTGACGCAGGCCGAGGCGGAGTATGACACCGCTGCCGGTGCGCTGTCGCAGGCGCGGCTAGCCGCTGGCCGGGATCTGGATGCGGCGGTGATGGCGGAACTGGCGCCGCTGAAGATGGAGCGCGCGGTGTTCAGGACCCGGATGGAACCGGCGGAGCCGGGCCCGGAGGGGCGGGACGCGGTGACCTTCGAGGTGGCGACCAACCCCGGTGCGCCGTCGGGGCCGCTGAACCGCATCGCCTCGGGCGGCGAGCTGAGCCGGTTCCTGCTGGCGCTCAAGGTCTGCCTGCTTGGCGATGACCGGGGCGTGACCATGATATTCGACGAGATCGACCGGGGGGTCGGCGGCGCCACGGCGGATGCGGTGGGCCGACGGCTGGCGGCGCTGGCCGAGGGCGGGCAGGTTCTGGTGGTGACCCATTCGCCCCAGGTGGCGGCGCGTGGTGGACATCACTGGCGGGTGCAAAAGGATGTTGCCGAAGGCGCGACCCTGTCAACGGTGGTGCCGCTGGACGCAGACGACCGCGTTGACGAGATCGCCCGGATGGTGGCCGGAGACACGATCACCGAGGCGGCCCGGGCGGCGGCCCGGGCGCTGCTCACGTCCTGACCCGGGCGCAACACCTGTGCACTTGCAGGTGAGCGGAGGGGCAAAGCGTCTTTCCTGACGGGGCTGGCTGTCCTACTAAGGGGAAAAGGCATCCCGGGCGCAGAATGATCCAGTCCATCCGTACCGTTCTGGTGCAGCAGATGATGCAGGCAAAGGCGGAACTGGCCGATGCCTGGAAAGTGCTGCGCCACCGTGGCCCGAGCCAGGTGCAGTTCTGGTTCATCGCCCTGGCCATCGGTGTCGCCGCTGGGGCGGCGGCGGTTGCCTTTCGCAAGGGAATCAACGGGTTGCAGGCGGCGCTTTACGGCACCGAGGATGTGCATTTCCTGCACAGTTTTGCCGAGCATCTGCACTGGTCCTGGATCCTGTTGATCCCGACCCTGGGTGGGCTTGTGGTCGGTGTGGTGTTGCACTGGACCACGCCCGACGGGCGGGTCCGCTCGGTCGCGGATGTGATCGAGGGCGCCGCGCTGAGCGATGGAAGGGTCGAGGTCCGCGCCGGGATCGGGTCGATGATCGCCTCGCTAATCACGCTGAGTTCGGGCGGATCGACTGGCCGCGAGGGGCCGGTGGTGCATATGGCGGGGGTGATCTCGACCTGGGTCTGCCGCAGGATCGACGCCGACGGGATCACCGGGCGCGACCTGTTGGGCTGCGCCGTGGCGGCGGCGGTGTCGGCCAGTTTCAACGCGCCGATCGCGGGGGCGCTGTTTGCGCTGGAGGTGGTGCTGCGCCATTTCGCGGTGCATGCCTTTGCCCCGATCACCATCGCGGCAGTGGCGGGGACGGTGGTCAACCGGCTGGAACGGGGCGATGTGACCGAGTTCGTGCTGGAGACGCCGGGCTCGCTGCAGTTCTATGTGGAACTGCCCGCCTTTCTGTTGTTGGGGCTGATCTGTGGGCTGGTTTCGCTGGCGCTGATGCGGGCGATCTTTTTTGCCGACAGTTTCGGCACCCTGGTTCAGAACCGGCTGCGGTTTCCCCGCTGGCTGCGCCCGGCTGTGTCGGGCGCGCTCTTGGGGCTGATGGCGATCTGGTTCCCGCATATCATCGGTGTCGGCTACGAGACCACCATCCTGGCGCTGAGCGGCGAGCTGGCGCTGGGCACGGCGATCCTGTTTGCGGTGATGAAGACGGCGGCGCTGGCGATCACCATGGGGGGGCGGATGGGCGGCGGCGTGTTTTCGCCCGCGCTGATGATCGGGGCGCTGACCGGGCTGGCCTTTGGCCTGATCGCCACCAGCGTGCTGCCGGATGTGTCGGGCACCCATGTGCTCTATGCGTTTGCAGGGATGGGGGCGGTGGCGGCGGCGGTGCTGGGGGCGCCGATCTCGACCACGCTCATCGTGTTTGAGTTGACCGGGGACTGGCAGATCGGGCTGGCGGTGATGGTTGCGGTCAGCATGTCGACGGCGCTGGCCTCGCGGCTGGTGGACAGGTCGTTCTTCCTGACGCAACTGGAGCGGCGCGATGTGCATCTGGCCGCCGGTCCGCAGGCCTATCTTCTGGCCTTGCTGCGGGCAGGCGCGGTGATGCGGCCGCTGGGCGATCCGCGCTGCATCTCGCGCGAGGAGTGCGAGGCGCTGATGGCCGAGGGCGTGTCGATCCTGGCCAGCGCGACGCTGGAGGCGGCGATGCCCTGGTTCGACCGGGACGAGATGCGGTGCATTCCCGTGGTGATTCCGGACGAGGATGGCGGCGAAACCCCGGTCGGTGCGCTCTATCACGTGGATGCGCTCAAGGCCTATAACCGGGCGCTGGCGGCGACGGCGGCCGAGGAGCATTCCTGACACTGCGGCGGCCCGTCGATCTTGTCAGGTTGCCGACCCGCAGGTTCCCGGTATTGGCAGCAAGTGATTGCGCACGACGCCGTATTGTCCGATGATGTCAGGACAATTTTGCAGGCGCGGAAGGCTCTGGGTGGGAAATGAAGGTTTTGCTGGCAGATGATCACGATCTGGTTCGGGACGCTTTGAAAGCGTACCTGGAAAGCGAGAAGGATATTGTCGTCACCACCGTGCCGAATCTGTCCTCGGCCTGCGAGGCCGCCCGCAAGACACTGTTCGACGTGGTTCTGCTGGACTATTCCATGCCCGGGATGAATGGTCTTGAAGGGTTGGACAAGGCGATAGAGGCGGGTGATGGCCGCCCGGTCGCGATCATGTCCGGCACCGCCAGCAAAGCGGTCGCCCAGGAGGCGCTCGCCGCCGGGGCGGCGGGCTTTTTGCCCAAGACGATGGGGGCAAAATCGCTGGTCAATGCCGTGCGTTTCATCGTGGCGGGCGAGACCTACGTTCCTGTCGATTTCATGAATGCGGCCGAGATCGAGCGCGCGCATCCGATCGCCTCAGAACTCAGCGGTCGCGAACTGGAGGTGCTGGAACGGCTTTGCCGGGGCTTGGCCAACAAGGAAATCGCCCGCGAGCTGTTTCTTCAAGAGGTGACGATCAAACTGCATGTCAAGACCTTGTGCCGCAAGCTGAATGCCCGCAACCGGACCCAGGCGGCCCTGATCGCAAAAGATGCGGGGCTGTTCTGAGGGGGCGCGGCGCGAGGCGTGATCGGGGGCTGGGCGATACCCGGACATGACTTTTAAGCGCTTGAACCGGCGAGGCGGGGGCGGAACTATCCTTCTGGATAGGGAAAATACCTGAAAGGGCGGGTTCAGGATCATCAGAATATATCCATAGTTTTCCCGAGATATACGGTTGGAAAGAGGATGAAGATCTTGAAATGCGCGAGGGCGATCCTGTCGCTGGCGATTGGTCTGTTTTGGGCCGCCTCCGTTGCGGGTGGGGAGTTCTCCGCTCCGTCTCAGGACGTGGTGCTGGTGGTTTCGGGCGATATCGAGCAGACGAATTCGGCGGAAGGCGCCCAGTTCGATCTCGCGATGCTGCAAGACATGCGTCAGGTCTCGTTCGAAACGACGACCCTCTGGACAGAGGGGGTCGTTCGGTTCACTGGGGTGCCGCTGGCGGAGATTCTGGAACGGCTTGGGGTATCGTCCGGGACGATCCGGGCGCAGGCCCTGAACGACTACATCGTTCACATCCCCGTCGCTTCGGTCGAGCCCGACGCGCCGGTGGTGGCGTATGAAATGAACGGGCAATCCATGTCACGCCGCGACAAGGGACCCTTGTGGATCGTCTATCCCTATGATGCGTCCGATCGTTTCAGGACGGAAACGGTCTATACCCGCAGCATCTGGCAGCTGGAGCGGATGGAAATCACCCAATAGTCCGACGGTTTCGGCCAGTACGCGGAATACCGAGGTCATGGGAGACAGATTGCGCGTTTCCGCAGGACCACTTACACCGGAAGAATGATGTTCCAGCGCAAACTAGAGCGTGGCAGCACCGTCCTTGGGGCGATTGTCGGCGGCGGACTTGCGATGCTTGTCCTGCTTGTGGCGCTATTTACGCGACAGGCGTTGCAGGATGTGGAAAGCCTGAAATCCGCGATGTCGGACAACGTCCAGTGGACGCTGTCGCAGACCGAGGTGGATCACCTCCACGTGCTGGGGGCGCTTGAGGATGCCTTGGCCGTTCAGGGGCGCGAACTGACCGCCGCCGAGGTCGAGGAGATCCGTAAGACATTCGATCTGTTCTTCAGCCGCAGTGTCATGCTGAAGGAGGGCAAGCTGTTCCTGACGCTCAACTCGCGCCCCGAGTTCAGCGACCCCTTGCGCCAGATTCGGTCTGTTCTGCGCGCGAACCTGCCGCTGATCGACGGACCGGACGATCGCCTGATCGCGGCCCTTGCCGAGTTGAAGGCGGATATCGACGGGTTGCGCCCCCATGTCCGCGAGATCTCGGTTCAGGGTCTTGCGCTGATCGCCCAGCAGTCGGACAGCCGCCGAGAGGCGCTGGTCGCCACCATCACACGGTTGATGGTCCTGGTTGCGGTGTTGTCGATCGCGCTGGTCACGGTCAGTACCTATCTGTTGATCGTCAATCGAAAGACGCTCCGGCGGGGCATACAGATTCAGCAGGTCAGTGAACGGATCAAGACCGTTCTGGCCACATCGCAGGATGCGGTGGTGGTGCTCGACATGTCGTGGAAAGTGACCGAGTTCAATGCGGTGGCCGAGCGAATGTTCGGCTTTCGCGCGGGCGATGTGATCGGACGCCCGGTATCGGAGAATGTCATCCCGCTGAACATGCGGGATCTGCTACATCAGAGAGACCGGCAGCGCGCCGGCAAGACTCAGGTTGTGACCGCCGGACCGCGGCTTGAACAGTTCAGCGCCAAGCGCAAGGACGGCACCGTGTTTCCGGCGGAACTGACCCTGCAATCGGCCTTTGATGGAACCGAGGAGATCATCGTCGGTTTCATCCGGGACGTTTCGCGCCAGGTCGCGGATGAAAAGGAACTTGTCGAGGCGAGCGATCGGGCGCTGACCGGGGAAAAGGTGAAAGCCGAGTTCCTGACGATGATGAGCCATGAAATCCGCACGCCGCTGAACGGAATTCTCGGTAACCTTTCGCTGTTGGAAGAGACCGATCTGACGGAGGAGCAATCCGCTTTTGCCCGCAGCATGGAGATCTCTGGAAAGCTGCTGATGGGGCATGTCAATTCCGTGCTCGATATCGCCAGCCTTGAGGCGGGCAAGATGGCGGTTGTGCTGAATGCGGTGAATATCGACGAGGTTCTCCAGGAATGTGTCGAGAGCCAGCGTGGCAGCGCCGCTGCCCGGGGCAACAGCCTGGAATGGTATTGGGTCGGTGAGCCGACGCCTTGGGTGATCACGGACAGGCGGCATTTGCAACAGATCCTGCTGAACCTGCTGGGCAATGCCATCAAGTTCACGGAAAACGGCCAGATCGCCATCGAGGTGGAGCAAAGCCCGCTTTCGTCGAACGCAAAGATGACGCAGCCGGGCTTGGAGTTCCGGGTCGTCGACACGGGCATAGGCATACCCGAAGAACAGCTCGATCTGATCTTTGACGATTTCCGGACAACGGATGCGTCGTTCAGGCGGGCGGCGGGGGGCACCGGGCTGGGGTTGGGAATCGCCCGGCGGCTGACGCGAAACCTGGGCGGCGATATCGGTGTCGAAAGCATGGTGGGCGAGGGCAGCGTCTTTCATTTCCACATCCCGGTGACAATCGCCACGGCGCCGGACGCGCACAAGGATGAGGACAGAAAGGTCTCGGACTCCGCGACGCTCGATATCCTGGTGGTCGAGGACAACGAGATCAACTTGCAGGTCGTCAGCACCATGCTGCGAAAGCAGGGCCACCGGGTGGCCGCGGCGGTGAACGGACAGGCGGCTGTCGAGCAGGCCGCAGAACGGCCTTTCGACCTGATTCTGATGGATATCAGCATGCCGGTCATGGATGGGCTGGAGGCGACCCGCCTGATCCGCGGCGGCACCGGTGCGTCGCGCGATACCGTCATTGTCGCGTTCTCGGCCAATGTTCTGCCCGGTGACCAGCAGAGTTTTCTTGCCGAGGGCATGAACGGGTTTCTTGGCAAGCCCCTTCTCCTCAAGGACCTGCGCCGCCTGTTGCTGGAACATGTGCCGAAGGTGCGTGCGCGGCGGGCAAACGGTGCCGCGGATGCGATGGAGCCGGACGGGCCCGAGCTGACACGGACCCGGATTTCGGAAATGCGCGAAGCGTTGGGGGACGATGGGACCGGTCGGCTGTTGCAGCGTCTTGCCGGCGAGTTCGATGATCTTCTCGCCGCGATCGACGATGATTTGCAGGCTTGTGGCGGCTGGCCCGCGCTTTCAGACCGTATACACAAGGCGGCGGGCAGCGCGGGCGCGTTCGGGCTTGTCGAGATGCAGGCGCTGTTGGCCGAGATGGAGGATGCGGCAAAGTCCTCGAATGCCGCCGCAATCCATGTCGGCAAGGCAAGGCTGGAAGGCGCGTGGTCGCAGGCCCGCCCGTTGCTGCGGTTCTGACGCGACGGTGCGGGCCCGATCCGGGCGAGGTCGTGCCGCCGGTACCGGTCAGATATGGTTCAGGCGATAGCGTTCGAGCAGCGCCACCATCATGTCGCCGGCCGTCCGGCGATGCTGGTGGTGGATATCGCCGGCCAGACAGGGGTGGCCGGCGCGGATGGCCTGATACACGCGGCGGTGATCCGCGTTCGACTGAACCGGATTGGGCCGCATGAACAGGGTGACCGCGCGCGCGCGGCGCACCTGATCGCTCATCAGCATGACCATCGCGCTGAGCCGGGCATTGCCGCCAAGGCGGACCAGTTCCAGGTGAAAGCGGTCGTCCGCCTCGGCCCAGGCCTCGAGGTCGTTGCGGTCAAGCGCGGTGTCCATATCCGAGAGCGCCTGCGCCAGCCGGGCCAGTTCCGCATCGTCTGGTCGCCGTTCGGCGGCACGGCGGGCGGCGAGGCTTTCAAGCTCGGTTAGGATGTCGTAGATCTCGCGCATATCGGCGGGAGAGACGGGCAGGATGCGCACTCCCTTGCGCGGGCGCAGTTCCAGCAGGCCCTGGCCTTCGAGCATCAGGGCGGCTTCGCGCACCGGGGTGCGCGACATGCCCAGCCGGTCTGCCAATTCGGATTCCAGGTGGTCGGACCCTGCGGCAAGGGTGCCGTCGAAGATCATCTGGCGCAATGCGCATACCGCGCGCTGGGTATTGGACAGGGGCTTGTCGCCGGGCTGTGTCATGGGGTCTCCAACGGGATCTTGCGGCCGGTTGCGGCCGAGGCATAGACGGCGGCCTCGATTTCGAGCACGCGCAGATAGTCGCGGGCGCGGTTTTCAGGCGGTTTTCGGGCCATAAGGCTGGACAGGACATGGGTTTGCAGGGCGTGCACACAGTCGCCGCCGAACCCGTCAAAATTGTCGGGGGGCAGGATACAGGTGGCATCCGGCGCGCCGAAGCGGCGATGCCAGAGGGAACCGTCGCCGCGCAGGGACAGGCTGCCGTCCAGACCTTCGATCAGCGCCTCGCCCATGGTGCGGCGGCGGTTGTCGGCGGCGTGATCCAGGCAACGGTTGCCGTCGAACAGTGCCCGTACCCCGCCGGGATGGTCAAAGAGGATCAGGCCCGCATCCTCGCCCGCGATCACCGGGTTGATGCGGCGCAGGTCGGCGTAGACGGCTGTTGGCTCGCCAAGCAGATAGCGGAAGGTGTCGATCCAGTGCACTGCGGTTTCGTGGATCAGCAAGCGTTCCATCGTCCGGAAATAGGGTTGCCGGTCCAGATAGGCATCGGGCCCCTGTCCGTCGCCGGGGCGCAGGCGAAACGTGACCTGTTGTACAGCGCCGATCCGCCCGCCGTCGATCGCCTGTTTCGCGGCGCGGTACCAGGGCTGGAACCGGAAGTTCTCGTGGATCACGAGCAGGGCGCCGGCGGCCTCGGCCTCGGCCGTGATCTGTCGCGCCTCGGCAAGGTCGCGGCAAAAGGGTTTCTGGCAGATCATCGCCTTGATCCCCTGCGCGAGCGCGGTGCGGATCGCTTCGGCCTGCGCCTCGGGCGGCAGGATGATGTCGAGCAGATCCGGTTGCGTTTCGGTAAGCATCCGGGCGAGGTCATCAAAGCCGGGCAGGCCGGTGGCGGATGCACGCGCGATATCGCGGTCGCAGGTGCCGACGAGGTCGACATTGTCCATCCGTGACCAGCTGCCAAGGTGGTACTGGCTGAAATATCCGGCACCGGCACAGGCGACGCGCAGCCGGGTCATGGCAGAGACAAGGCCCGTGCGACCGCATCCGCCGCAGCCCGGGTTCCGGCGGTGCCGCCCAAGTCGCGGGTCAGGGCGGACCCCTCCGCGATCACATGTTCGACCGCGTGGCGCAGGCGTGCGCCGTCGCGGCGCAGCCCGGCATTGTCGTGCTTGTCCCCCAGCCAGTCGAGCATCATCGCCGCCGACAGCAGCATGGCGAACGGGTTGGCAAGACCCTGGCCCGCGATATCGGGCGCGGTGCCATGGCAGGGCTGGAACACCGCGTGATCCAGCCCGATATCGGCCGAAGGCGCCATGCCCAGGCCGCCCATCAACCCGGCGCCCAGGTCGGAGAGGATATCGCCGAACATGTTTTCGGTGACCAGAACGTCGAAATCCCAGGGCCTTTGCACCATCCACAGCGCCATCGCATCGACATAGGCGTGATCTGCCGTCAGGTCCGGGTGGCGTGCGGCCTCTTCGTCGAAAATCTTGCGGAAGAAGACGAAGGCACGGAACACGTTGGCCTTGTCGACGCAGGTGACCCGGCCCTTGCCACGCCCCGCTGCCTTGCGCCGGGCGGCCAGATCAAAGGCGAAGCGAAACAGTTTTTCGGAGGTGTCGCGGGTGATGCGCAGGGTTTCGCGGGCTTCGGTGTCGCTGACCTCGCCCCGGCCCTTGGTATAGAACAGCCCCTCGGTGCTTTCCCGGATCAGGACAAAGTCGATGGTCTTGCCGGGCGGCAGGGTCAGCGGCCCGGGCTGGCCCGGGCGCAGCGTCACCGGACGCACCCCGGCAAAGAGCGACAGCTCCATTCTCAGGTCGATCTGCGGGGTGATCTCGGTGCCGTCGGGATAGCGCACGTCGGGCAGACCCATCGCCGACAGCAGGATTGCGTCCGAGGCGCGGGCCAGCGCCAGCGATGAAGCGGGCAGGGCGGTGCCGGTGTCGCGATAGTGGCCTGCTCCGGCGGGCGCCTCGGCAAAATGGAGGGCGTAGTCCGCGGCGCCATCGGCAAGCGTTTGCAGGATCTCCACGGTTGGGGCGGTGATTTCGGGGCCGATACCGTCGCCCGGAAAGACGGCGATCTGATAGGAATTTCGCATCTGGGTTCGGTCCCTTTCTGACGGCGTCCGCGACGGGCGCGCGGGTCGGTTTTTTGAAATGTTGACAATGTATACGTTAACGCATACGAAAAGAAACGCGGTATGTCTACCGTCAATCGACAAGATAAGAGCTCTGCCAGGCCGGAGCGGGGAGGCGGGATGTTCGCGGTCACTGTAAGCTTCAGGATTCATCCCGAGAGGATGGCTGCCTTTCTGCCCCTGATGATCGAGAACGCGCGCGCATCGCGGGACCTGGAGCCGGGATGTCGCCAATTCGACATCTGCCGCGACGGCGGCGAGATATTCCTCTATGAAATCTATGACGACCGGCGCGCCTTTGACGCGCATCTGGCCAGCGCGCATTACAGGACCTTCGATGTCGCCGTCGCTGACATGGTGGTCGAAAAGACGGTGCGGTTCTACGAGGAGGTGATCCGATGAGCGATTGGGAAGTGCACGCGGTGAAATACGCCGACCGCGACAACCGGACCCGCGCGGACAGCTTCATCTTTGACGACAATCACGACGCGCCGCATGCGATGGACTATTACATGTGGCTGCTGCGGCGCGGTGACCGGGTGATCCTGGTCGATACCGGTTATGACGATGGTGAGGCGCGCGACCGGGGCCGACCGATCAGGATCGACCCCCGGGCGGCGCTGGCGCCGCTGGGGGTCACGCCCGACGAGGTGGACGAGGTCATCGTGACCCATCTGCATTACGACCATGCGGGCGGGCTGGCGCTGTTTCCCAATGCGCATCTGCATCTGCAAGCGGCCGAGATGGCCTATGCCACCGGTCCCTGCATGTGCCACGACACGCTGCGCATGCCCTTTACCGCCGGTCACGTGTGCGAGGCGGTGACGCGGCTCTATCGCGGCAAGCTGAGTTTTCACGAAGGCGATGCCGAGATTGCCGATGGTGTAACGGTGCATTGCATCGGCGGTCATTCGCGCGGGTTGCAGGCGGTGCGGGTGCGCACCGCGGCCGGATGGCTGGTGCTGGCCTCGGACGCGGCGCATTTCTACGAAAACCTCTGGCTGAGAAAACCCTTTCCCATCGTGGTCGATGTGGAGAACATGCTGGAGGGGTTCACCCGGCTGGAAAAACTGGCCTCGCGCCGGGAGTTGATCGTGCCCGGCCATGATCCGCTGGTGCGTCAGGTGTTTCCATCCGGGGTGGCAGCGCATATCACCAGACTGGACAAGGGACCGGTTCGGGAGATCAGCATATGAAGATCGGCGTCATCGCGGATGATTTCACCGGCGCATCCGACATCGCGCTGACGCTGGCCGAGGCCGGGTTTCGCGTGGCGCAGTTCATCGGCGTGCCCGGTGACCCGGGGGAGGGGTCGCTGGATGCGGGCGTGGTGGCTTTGAAATCGCGCACGGCGCCGGTGGAGGAGGCCGTTCGCGACAGTCTTGCCGCCTGCGACTGGCTGTTGACGCAAGGCTGTCAGCAGATCGTGTCCAAGGTCTGTTCGACCTTCGACAGCACCCCCAAGGGCAATATCGGTCCGGTGCTGGAGGCGCTGGCCCAGCGACTGGGTGCGCGGCATGTGCTGGTCTGCCCGGCCTTTCCCGAGAACGGGCGCTCGGTCTATCAGGGGCATCTGTTTGTCGGCGACCGGCTCCTGAACGAAAGCGGGATGCAGGATCACCCTTTGACACCTATGATCGATGCCGATCTGCGCCGGGTTCTGGGGGCGCAGACCACCTGGCCTGTCGCACATGTTCCGGCGCAGGTGGTGGCGCAGGGTGGTAAGGCGATTGTCGCGGCCCTGCCCGAGGCGCGCGCGATGGTCATTGTCGATGCGATCCGCGATGCGGATCTCTTTGCCATCGGTCAGGCGGCGCGAGGGCAGGTACTGATCTGTGGCGGGTCTGGGATTGCGCTGGGCCTGCCCGCCAATCATGGCGCGGCACCGGCGCAGCCGGGCTGGCAGGTGGTGACGGGGCCGGGGGTTGTCCTGTCGGGTTCCTGTTCGCGGGCGACGCGGGCGCAGGTGGCGCGATTTGCCGCCGCACACCCGGCTTTTGAGGTGACCGCCGAGGCGGCGGTTGCCGGAGCGGTCACCGCAGAGACGCTGGCCGATTGGGTCGTGGCGCAGGAGGGTGTGCCGCTGGTCTATTCCTCGGCCGATCCGCAGGTGGTGCAAGCCGCGCAGGAGAGATACGGGCGCGAGGCGGCGGCACATGCCATCGAAGGGCTGTTTTCGCAACTGGCCGCCGCGCTGGTGGAACGCGGGTACAGCCGGATTGTGGTGGCGGGCGGCGAGACCTCGGGCGCGGTTGTCTCGGGGCTCAGGGCCGGGGTTCTGAACATCGGCCCCCGGATCGCGCCAGGCGTGCCGGTGGTGCGGATCGAGGGGCGAGATGTGGCGTTGGCGTTGAAATCGGGGAACTTCGGGGACGAAGATTTCTTTGAAACCGCGCTGGCGCTGATGGAGGGCCGGCGATGAGCGAAGAGGCGCGCGCCCGCGAGGATATCTGCCGCATCGCCAAGTCGATGTTCGATCGCGGGCTGACCTGTGGCGCCTCGGGCAATATCTCGGTTCGTCTGTCCGACGGGCGCCTGCTGGTGACGCCCACGGGCAGTTCGATGGGCTTTCTCGATCCGGCCCGTATCAGCCTGCTGTCCGAGGATTTCCGCCATCTGGGCGGCGATGCACCGACCAAGGAAATCCCGCTGCATTCCGCATTTTACGACACGCGGGCCGGTACAGGCGGGGTGGTTCATCTGCACTCGACCCATTCTGTCGCCCTGTCGATGCTGCCCGAGGTCGATCCCGACAACGTACTGCCGACCTTGACGCCTTATGCGTTGATGCGACTGGGCAAGGTGCAATTGCTGCCGTTCTTTCTGCCCGGCGACGAGGGCATGGGCGCGGCGGTGCGCGGGCTGGCGGGCAAACGCTCGGCGGTGCTGCTGGCCAACCATGGGCCGGTGGTGGCGGGCAAGGATTTGTGGGCCGCGGCCTATGCCATCGAGGAGCTGGAGGAAACCGCCAGGCTGGCCCTGCTGACCCGGGGGATGAACCCGCGCGCCTTAAGCGAAGAGCAGGTGCGCGACGTGGTGCGCGCCTTTGACGTCGATTGGTAACGTGCGCCAGCCGTGACGTGGCAGCAAAGGGTTTTCTGCCTGCTCCGGAGCTTTAGAAAGGATTGGCCAGGCGCCGAAAATCCTTACAGTCGTTAGCGGAGAGGGAGGACTTGACGATGATCGCAACCCCTTACGGTCGCGCGGTCATGGCAGAGGTTCTCCGGGGCACAAAGGGAGATGCCGCATGACCGACCAGACGCCCCCAAAACGCCTTGAGATGAGGTTGGAGGACCGGCTGCAGCAGGACGAGGGCTGGGTCTACATGACGGGGATGCAGGCGCTGGTGCGGTTGCCGATCCAGCAGCGCAAGCGCGACATGGCGGCGGGGTTGAATACGGGGGGCTATATCTCGGGCTATCGCGGCTCGCCCATGGGCACCTATGACATGGCGCTGTGGCAGGCCGAGAAAGAGCTGAAGGCGCATAACATCCATTTCCGGCCGGGGGTGAACGAGGATCTGGCCGCCACCGCGACCTGGGGGTCGCAGATGGTGGGGCTGTTTCCGGGCGCGCGTGTGGATGGGGTATTCTCGATCTGGTACGGCAAGGCGCCGGGCATGGACCGGTCTATGGATCCGCTGCGGCATGCGAACCTGTCGGGGACCAATCCCAAGGGCGGTTCGCTGATGCTGGTGGGCGATGACCACGGGGCCAAATCCTCGACCGTTGCGTGTTGCTCCGACATGAACTTCGCCTCTCTTGGCGTACCGCTGCTGGCACCCGCGAATGCGCAGGATGTGCTGGACATGGGGTTGCACGGGATCGCGATGAGCCGGTTTTCCTCGACCATCGTCGGCATGAAGCTGGTGACCGATGTGGTCGAGGGTGGCGGCTCGGTCTATGTGGCGCCGGACAGCCCGGCCATCGTGCTGCCCGAGGACGGCGGCCCGGACACGACCATAAAACCCTTTGTGCCGATGCTGGAGCAGGAGCGGGTGCTGTGGGATGTCAAGCTGCGCAAGGCGCTGGACTATGCCCGCGCCAATGGGCTGAACCGGATCAGCGGCGCGTCGGATGCGCGGATCGGCGTGGTGGCGGCGGGCAAGGCCTGGCAGGACCTGAACCAGGCGCTGTCGGGGCTTGGCTATCGTGACGGGCAACTGGGCGGAATGCCGGTGCGGCTGTTGAAGGTCGGCATGATCTGGCCGCTCGACGATACGGTGATCCGGGAGTTCGCCGAAGGGCTCGACGCAATCGTCGTGGTCGAGGAAAAGCGCGGGATGCTGGAGGATCAGATCCGCGCCAGCCTATATGGCACCGCGCGCGCGCCCCGGATCGTGGGCAAGACGTTCTCGGGCCGCGCCTATGACCCGCAGGCGGGCGATACGGCCTTTCCCGGGTTTGGCGAGATCGACCCGAACATGGTCACCCGTGTCCTGGTACGGGTGGCGCAGGAAACCGACCCCGACTGCGGCCTGTCGATGCCGAACCATCCCAACCGCCCGCCGGCGCTGGCGGGCGGGGCGATCCGGGCGCCGTCATTCTGCGCCGGTTGTCCGCATGGGCGCTCGACCCAGGTGATCGACGGCAGCCGGGCACTGGCGGGGATCGGGTGCCATACGATGGCGATGATGCGGGACCCGATGAAGACCAACTCGGTCAGCCATATGGGCGGCGAGGGGGTCATGTGGCTGGGCCAGTTTCCCTTTACCGACGAGAAACACGTCTTTGCCAACATGGGCGACGGCACCTATTTCCATTCCGGCCTGATGGCCATTCGCGCGGCGGTCGCCGCCAGGGCGACGATGACCTACAAGCTCTTGCACAACGGTTTTGTCTCGATGACCGGCGGGCAGCCGCATGATGGCGAGATCAGCCCCGAGATGATGGTCGCGCAGCTCAGGGCCGAGGGCATCGAGCGTATCGCGCTGCTGACCGACGAGACCGACAAGTTCGAGGGCAAGTCCTTCCTCGGCGGCGGCGTCACCCTGCATCCGCGCACCGAACTGGAGCTGGTGCAAAAGGAACTGCGCGAGAAGCCCGGCGTCACCGTGCTGATCTATGACCAGCCCTGCGCCACCGAGCGCCGCCGTCTGCGCAAGCGCGGCAAATGGGTCGACCCCGACAAGCGGGTGTTCATCAACCCCGCCGTCTGCGAGGGCTGCGGCGACTGCTCGACCGTGTCGGGCTGCATGGCGATCGAACCCCTGGAGACCGAATTCGGCCGCAAGCGCGTGATCAACCAGTCGTCGTGCAACAAGGACTTCTCCTGCGTCGAGGGCTTCTGCCCTTCCTTCGTGACGATCAGCGGCGCCCAGCCGCGCAAGGCCAAGGCCAGCGATGCCGAGATCGACGTCAGCCACCTGCCCGCCCCGACCCCGCGCGCCATCGACGGATCCTGGTCGATCCTGGTCTCGGGCATCGGCGGCGCGGGCGTGGTGACCGTGGGCCAGACGCTGGCCGTGGCGGCGCATGCCGACGGCTACTACTCCTCGAACCTCGACATCACCGGGCTGGCGCAGAAATACGGCGCGGTGCATTCCCACATCAAGATCGCGCTGTCGCCCGACGAGATGCGCGCCACCCGCATCGCCGCCGGCGAGGCGGATGCGCTCATTGGCTGCGACCTTGTCGTCGCCGCCGGGGACGAGGCGATGTCCAAGCTGACGCCGGGCAAGTCGGTCGCGGTGACCGACATCACGGTGGTGCCGACCTCGGAGTTTTCCAAAAACCCCGACTGGCAGTTGAACGGCGCCGAACAGCTGGAACGGCTGACCCGCGTCCTGGGGGGCGGGGTGCGCAGCATGGACGCCCAGCACCTGGCGGAAAAGGTGATGGGCGACCGGGTCTTTGCCAACATGCTCCTGATGGGGGCGGCCTGGCAGCAGGGCGGCATCCCGCTGTCGCTGGACGCCATCCACCGTGCGATCGAGCTGAACGGCGTCGCGGTCGAAAAGAACCGGCGGGCGTTTGCCCTGGGTCGTCTGGCGCTGGCCGAGCCGGAAGCCGCTGCAAGGCTCGCCGGTGACAATGCGCCGATCCTGTTGGAAACCCGCCGCGAGACCTCGCTGGAGGACGTGATCGCGACGCGTGTCAAGGAACTGACGGCCTACAAGGACGCCGCTTTTGCCCGTCGCTACACCGACATGATCGAGCGTGTGAAATCCGCCGGTCTGAGCGAGGCCGCAGAGCGCGCCGTCGCCAGGGGTTACTACAAGCTGATGGCCGTGAAGGACGAGTGGGAAGTGGCGCGGCTTTACAGCAAGCCCGAGTTCCGCGCGCAGCTCGAAGAGGCCTTCGAGGGCGAGATGGAGCTCACCTTCCACTTCGGCGCCTGGCCCTTTGGCGGCACCGATCCCAGGACCGGCAAACCCGTCAAGGGCGCGGTCAAGGGCAAGACCGCGATGCGCTTCTTCGGGCTGATGAACCGGTTCCGGGGGCTGCGCGGCACGATCCTGGACCCGTTCCGCAACAATGCCGAGGCGAAACTCGCCCGCAAGCTGCTCGCCGATTACGAAGCGGACATCGCTTTCGCGCTGGCCAACTGGTCCGACGCCACGG
The DNA here is from genome assembly GCF_025751555.1 of Ruegeria aquimaris. Taxonomy (GTDB): domain Bacteria; phylum Pseudomonadota; class Alphaproteobacteria; order Rhodobacterales; family Rhodobacteraceae; genus Ruegeria_B; species Ruegeria_B aquimaris. The sequence goes on along the minus strand of NZ_JAOWLB010000006.1, from coordinate 60,636 downwards.
CTGCTAAGCTGACCGAACTGCTCGACCTGCCCGAACACATACGCGGCTACGGTCCTGTGCGCGAACGCCACGCTAAAGCGGTCGCGCAAAAGCGCGCGGCCCTGCGAGCCACGATCGGGGCGGCACAGACAGAGGCCGCCTAGCTGCGGCTTTCTGTTTTTCAGATTTGCAGCGAACCGACGCTGGCGCCACCGCAGACATAGAGGGTCTGGCCGGTGACAAAGCTGTTTTCCGGGTCGCAGAAGAACAGAAACGCGCGGGTGACATCGTCGACCCGTCCGATCCGGCCTACCGGGATGCGCTTGGCCAGCGCCTCCTGCTGCGGGCTGTCCTTTTCGACGATGCCCCAGAAATTGTCGGTCAGAATGGGGCCGGGCGCCACCACGTTGACGGTGATGCCATGGGGGGCCAGTTCCAGAGCCCAGGTGCGCGCCATGCCGATCATGCCGGCCTTGGTGGCGCCATAGGCGGTGCGGGTGGGCGCGCCAAGGGCGGCGCGTGAGCCGTTGAACATCACCCGCCCGAATTGCCGCGCCTTCATCGCGGGCAGAAACGCCTTGAGCAGTGTCAGGGCGGACCCCAGATGCAATTGCGCCAGCCCGGTGATGTCCGAGGGCTCGGCCTCTTCGATCAGATTGGGCCAGATCAGGCCCGCATTGTGGATCAGGTGGGTGACTTCGTGCTTTGCCGCGACCTCAGCGGCGGCTTCGGCCACCGCCTGGCCGTCCAACAGATCGGCCTCGACCGAGTTGAGGCGCGGGTGGGTGACCTCGGGCGCGTGGCGCGAGATCGACACGACCGTGTAGTCGCGCGCCAAGAGCGCCTGCGCCAGATCAGCGCCGATGCCCTTGTTGCCCCCGGTGATGACGGCGGTATGGGTCATGTCTCCTCCACCAGCGCCAGTACCCTGAGCGGGCTGCCGGTGCCGTTCTTGATCTTGAGCGGGGCGGCGATCAGCACCGCGCCGGTGGGCGGCAGTTGGTCGAGATCCGACAGGCATTGCAGCCCATAGCGCCCCGCGCCGTGCAGGTAGTAATGCGCAGGATAGGGCGGAGTATAGTGGCTGCCCTGACCGGCATCGGTGCCCACGGTTTCGACGCCGAACCCGCGAATGTCGCGCTGGTCGATCAGGAAACGGATGGCCTCGGGGGTCGGCCCCGGCGAATGCGGTCCGTCCTCGCGCATGTTGAGGTATCCGGCACCGCGCCGTTTCGACCAGTCGGTGCGCATCAGCACCCAGGCCCCGGCGGGGATGCGGCCATGGGCGGCCTCCCAGCCTTCGATCAGGGGAACGGTCAGTTCGAAATCCTCGTCCTCTGCCGCGCCTTGCGAACAGTCGATCACGCAGACCGGGCCGATGAAATCGGCCGGGTCGATCTCGTCCACCGCCGCGCGCGGCAGGTCGCGGCCCGAGATCCAGTGCGCGGGCGCGTCGAAATGGGTGCCGGTGTGTTCGGACATCGAGATATTGTGCCATTTCCACGCCGGGCCGCGATGGTCATAGGCGCTGATTTCCTCCATGCGAAAGCGGGCGCATTGGCCGAATTCGGGCGGCAGGATGATCACCGGGAAATCGGGGTCGAGCGTGTGGGTCAGGTCGACGACCCGGATCTCTCCGCTGGCGAGGCGGGTGGCGAGATTGGTCAGAGTGCTCATGCGCCTTCTCCTCCCAGCGTCATTTCGCGTTCCAGCACCTTGGGGTCGCGGCGGAAGCGGTCGCGCAGGTCCTGGGCGATGTCGCCGCACCAGACGTCTTCCAATCCCCGTTGCAGCCCGTCCACGACGGAGCGGGCCAAGGCGGCGGCTGTCACGCGCGGCGGTGGCAGCGGCTGGTACCAGTCATCCTCTTCGGTGGGGCCAAAGAACACGTTCATCACCCTGAGGCCCGAGGGCCGGAATTCGGCGCGCAGCGACTGGCTGAGCGAATAGGCCCCGGCCTGGCTGGCGGAATAGGCGCCGAAGGGGCGCGCATTGCTCAGCGCGCCGACGCTGAGCAGGTTGACCCATGCGGCGGCGGCATTCACGCCGTCCGAGGCACGCGCGCACATGGCCGGACCGAATGCCTGCGCCAGCCGCATCAGGCCAAGGTAATTCACCTCCAGCTCGTCGCGGGCAAAGCCGGTATCGCCCCGGTCCAGCACGCCGCCGGGACGCAGGAACCGGGCGGTATTGATCAGGATATCGGTCTTGCCGCCGATCTCACCCGCCAGTTTCTGCACCGATGCGGTGTCGGTCACGTCCATCGGCAGGATCTGTACCCCCAGCGCCTCCAACTCGGCGCGTTGCGGATAGGGTCGCCAGCTTTCCGGCTCACCGGCGAAGATGATCGCGGCACCCGCCTTTTGAAGGGCGCGCGCCAGCGCGGGGGCTTGCGCACTGCGGGCATCGGTGATCAGCACGCGGCGGTGTTTGGGATCGGCAGAGAGGGCACGCATCAGCGGGTCGTCCTCCATGTTCGGGGTGTCGGTTTCAGGCAGGGCAACCAGCACGCCCTGGCCTGCCTGGTCAAGCCGGGCGGTGACGCGCACGCGGGCGTGGCGGGCCACATCGCCATGGATATGGGCCAGCACGGTGGGGCCGGCATCGAGCTGCACGGTGCCCGCGCGCCACGGCATCCGCTCGCGGAAGTAAAGCCGGGGCGAGGTCCGTACCGTGGTCTCGGCGATCAGCGTACCGCCCGGCGCCATGTCCTGCCATGGCAGGTCTGTGCTCAGGCAGGCAGAACAGGCATCGCGCGGCGGGTATTGCACCTTGCCGCAGTCGGCGCAGCGTTGCAGGGCGAACCGTCCCTCGGCGGCGGCGGCGCTCAGGTGGAGGGCGGCGCGCGACCGCACCTCGGGCGGACGGGTCGGTGAGACCGAGCGTTTCTGCGGGTCTTTCTTGGGCGGCGGGGACAGGGGATGGGTCATGCGCGCGCTCCGGTCGTGAGGACTGCGGCGCTGGAACAGAGGCCTCGGTCGAAATTGATCATGCCAAAGCCCGAGACCAGCGCGTGTTCCGCGCCCGGCACCTGCGTGCCGCCCGCCTGTCCGGTGACCTGGCGGATTGCCTCGACCATGCCGATGAAGCCGCCCGCTGCCCCGGCCTGACCGCCGGAAAGCTGCCCGCCCGAGGTGTTGTGCGGGAAGTCGCCCGACACCGTCAGATCCTTGTCGCGCAGAAACGCAGGGGCCTCGCCCTTGGCGCAGAACCCCAGATCCTCGATCTGCATCATCGAAATCACCGGATAGTCGTCATAGGTCTGCACCAGATCCATCTCCTGCGGTGCCATCCCGGCCTGATCCCAGAGCACATCCACATCCATCGTCCAGCCGCCGCGCAGCTGGATCGGGTCGTCGGCATGGGCATTGTGCCGCTCGATCGCGGCAGCCAGCCGGGCATAGGGCAGGTTCAGCGCCCGCGCCCGATCCTCGGACATGACCAGAAACGCCTCGGCCCCGGCGCAGGGCATCACGCAGTCAAAGAGCGCAATGGGGTCGGCGATGGGGCGGGCATCCAGGTATTGCTCCATCGTCAGCGGTTTCTTCATCACCGCGTTCGGGTTTTTCAGCGCATTGGCGCGCTGGGCCACGCAGAGCCGTCCGAAATCCTCGCGCGTGGCGCCGTAGTCGGTCATGTAGCGGTCGGTCAGCAGGGCAAAGCTCGCATTCGGGCCGCCGTAGCCATAGGGATAGCTGGCATCCATCGCAAAGCGCGAAAAGCTGGACAGGAGTTGCCGGAAACTGTCGATATGGTTGGTGTCGCCTGCGACGCAGGCGATGATTTCGGCGTCACCCGCCTGCACAGCGCGCGCCGCCCGGCGCAGGGCCACCCCGGCCGAGGCGCCGCCCATCGGGATATGGTCCAGCCAGCGCGGACAGAGGCCCAGATGCTGGGTCAGCCCCACGGCGGTATCGGGAAACAGCGTGAAGGACGCGACCTGGAACCCATCGAGATCGCCGGGCTTCAGCCCCGCCGCCCGCAGTGACCCGCGCAGGGCGGTGGCGATCCAGTGATGGGCAGTGTCGATGGAATAGCGCTGATAGGGCGTCGAGAAGGGCGCCACCAGCGCCACGCCCTCATAGCTGGCAGGCCGCGCCATCACGCCACCTGCCGTTTCTTGAGATGCGTGAGCGTCACCGTGGCCGGATCCGCCAGCAGAGCCTCGGCCATCTCCTTCAGCGCCTTGCGCTGGATCTTCTGGGTGGGGGTCATCGGCAGGTTGTCCACAAAGGCAATATAGCCCGGCACCTTGTAATAGGCCATCTGGGTCAGCGCCCACTCTGCAATCTGCTGGGCAAGATCGGATGAGGGGGCATCGACGGTGAGGCAGGCAAACACCTCGTCCCCGCGCATCGGGTCGGGCACCGCGGCCACGCCCGCCGCGCGGATGGACGGGTGGCGCATCAGCACGCTTTCCACCTCGACCGCGGCGATATTCTCGCCCGAACGGCGGATCACGTTCTTCTTGCGGTCGACGAAGAAGAACCGCCCCTGCGCATCGCGGCGCACGATATCGCCGGTGTGGAACCAGCCGCCCTCCCAGGCCTCGGCGGTGGCCTCGGGGTTCTTGTCGTAATGCGAGAAAAAGCCGTAGCGCGGGTCGGGACCGGCATTGCGGACCAAGAGTTCGCCCGGCTCGTCCGGGGCGGCGTCCTGCCCGGTATCGGTGACCACGCGGGCCGCGACCCAGCCTTCGGCCCGGCCCAGACAGGATTGGCCGATCAACCGGTCATGCGTATGGGCGGCGATCACCGCGCCCGCGCCGGTTTCGGTCATCGCCCAGGCCTCGATCAGCGGAAAGCCGAACCGCGCCTCGAACCCCGCCTGTAATTTGGGGTCGATGCCCGCGCCAAAGCCAAAGCGCACCTGATGGGCGCGGTCCTGTGGTCCCTCGGGCAGGGACATCAGGATCGAGGGCATGACGCCCAGATAATGGAGGCAGGTGGCGCGCGCCTTGGCCACATCGGCCCACCAGCTGGACGGGTGGAACCGGTCAAGCGCGATCAGGCAGCCGCCCACGGTGACCATCGCCATGAAGGAATAGGCCATGGCGTTCATGTGAAAGATCGGCAGGGGCGTGATCATCCGCTCGCCCGTTTCGGTCAGCGAGGCGACCCCGCCCAGATCGGCATACCACCGCCCCGCCAGCAGGAAATAGGCATTGGGCAGCACGCAGCCCTTTGGGTTGCCGGTGGTGCCCGAGGTATAAAGCAGTGCCGCCTCGCGCGCCTCGCCCTCACGCGGCTCGGTCACGGCGGCATTTGCGCGGGGTGGGGGCGGGGCGTCCCCGGCCCCGATGACCGGGGCGGTAACGCCCGCCGCCAAGGCCGCCGCGTGCAGTTCTTCGGCACGGGCGGGCAGGGCGACGATCAGCGCCGGTTGTGCATGGCCGATCAGGTATTCCAGTTCGGCGGCGCGCAGGTCGGGGTTGATCGGCACGATCGAGGCGCCGATGCGGTTGAGCGCGGCAAAAAGCTCGAAAAACACGGGCCGGTTTTCCAAGAGCGCCGCCACCCGCATCCCCACGCCATAGCCAACCTTTTTCAGCGCCTCGGCCCGCGCATCCACGCGCGCAAGGAAGGTGCCATAGCTGACCGGTCCGGCCGCGATGTCATAGGCCGCCGCCGTGCCGGGCAGCACGTCAAGCAGCGGGCGATCCGGCCAGCGTGCCGCCGTGGCCGCGATGGCGGCATAAACCGTCTCGGCGCTCACGGCAGCAGCTGGATATTGCCGAAGGCGGCGTCGCAATTGAGCAGCTCCACCTTCTTGCCCGCGATACGGAATGCGCCGCCCACCAGTGCCAGGTCATGGGTCACGGTGAGGGCCAAGAGCTGCTGTTCGTCCAGCCGGGTTTCGACATAATGCATGTTGGTCACGGTCTGGAACTTGCCCGCCTCGGGGTCGAAGACATCGACAAAGGGCCGCTGGATCACGTGGTTGCAGCGCGATTTGGGTTTCTGCGAAAAGGTCCGCTCGCCATTCAGCCGCTCGACCCTGAGGCGCAGCATGAAATTGTCCTCGTAAAGGAACGAGGTCGCATTGACCGGATCGGCCTGCTTGTAGTCGAGCGGCATCCAGTAGACCGCATCGGGCAGCCACAGGTCGAGCCATTCGGTATAGCGGCCCTCGTCCAGCATTCGGGTTTCGGCATAGATGAAGTCGATCACGTCGTCGCGGGTGATCATTGCTGCATTCCCCTCGCTCATTCGGCGGCGACGCCAGCGGCGTCCTCCATCGACATGGTCATGAACTTGGCCCAGGCGTGGAACTGGTTGCGCATCTGCCGTTCGGTGGTGCCGTTTTCGACCGCTTCGGTCTCGAAATCCTCAGGCCCTGTATGCAGCCGCCGGATGTCGACCCATTGCATGCCCTCGGCATGCAGCCCCTCTTGCGCGCGCTCGTACATCTCCAGATCGTCATGCCCCACGATCGAGGTGGGGGCGTTGATCATCCGGTTATACATGGCCGACATGGCAGTCAGCTGCTCGGGCGCGCCGACCAGCCGGTAGACATAGCTTTCCACCAGCGTCCGGTCCGCCCCCAGCGGGATGAAGTTGCGCAGCTGCGTCAGCGGCGCCTTGATCATGATGTTGGGGAAATAGACGGTGTTGTGCCGGTTCTCGTCCAGGATCGCCTTGGCGCGCTCCGCGCCGTAACTCTCGACCATGGCCTCGAAATAGCCGGGGATGGCGTCATAGTTCGAATGGATCGACATATTGACGCCGGTATGGCCGTGGCCGTTGGGCCAGGTGCGGATGCCCATATCTTCGAAGAACTCATAAGGGCTCATGAAGGGCGCGATGATCTGCATCGCGGGCGGGCGCGGTTCGGGGTTGCCCATCTGCTCGTAGATCTTCACCGCTGTCCCGGCGGAGCTTTCATGCGCGACCATCGGATGACAGGTGTCGGTCTGGTTCTCGACCAGCATTTTCCAGTTGCACTTGTGCATGTAGCGCAGCGGCGGGCCGGAAATTTCCACGCGGCCTTCAGGCGCGCGGTCGACCATGTTGTCGATGGAACTGAGAGAGCCACCAAAGAAGTCGTCGAACCCGATCCCCGCTTCGGCCAGCCGCGCAAAGACAAAGCCGCGATAATTGTGCACCGCACCCACCGCCTGCATCCCCTTGCCGTTCTGGCTGTCGGACAGGCCGGTGCCCTCGTATCCCTTCTTCAGCGGGATGGCGAGCAGGCAGCCGTCGGTCTTGAAGCTCCAGGCGTGATAGGGGCAGCGAAAGAACTTGCCGGTGTTGCCGGCCCGGTCGATGGCGATTTTGGTGCCCTTGTGCGGGCAGCGGTTATAGAGAACCTTCACCTCGCCATCGGTGTGACGCACCATGATCACCGGCTGGTCTCCGACCTGCGTGGTGATGTAATCGCCCTTGTTCGGGGTCTGGCTGTCATGGCCGACAAAGATCCAGGCATTGGTGAACAGGTGGCGCATCTCCAACTGGTAGACCGCATCGCTGATATAGACATCGCGATGCACCTGGGCGGGCTGGATCATCGCCCTGATATCGTTCGCGTTCATGCCGTCCTCCCTTACAGATCCAGCACAAGGCGCGCGCTGAGCGCCCGGCTGACACAGATTTGCATGACCTTGCCGCTGTCGCGTTCGGCCTGGCTGAGCACCACGTCGCGGTGATCGGGGGTGCCCGCGATCACCTCGGTCTGGCAGATGCCGCAATCGCCGCGTTGACAATCGTAAAGCGGGTCGAGGCCCGCGGCCTCGAGCGCCTCGATGATGGTCTGATCGGGCGCCACGGTGATGACCTGGCCCGACGAGGCGATCTCGACCTCGAAGGCGCTGTCGCCAGCGGCGGGCGCGGCATTGGTGAACAGCTCCACATGGATGTCGGAAATGCCCGCCGCCTCTGCGGCGGCGCGGGCGGCGTCGATCATGCCCTTGGGGCCACAGATATAGAGCGCGTGACCGGTGAGACCCGCCATCAGCGTGTTTAGGTCCAAGGGCGCGGTATCGTCGAAATGGGCGTGGAAACTGCCCCCGAATTCGTCGCGCAACCGGTCCAGCCAGGCCATGACATCGGCGCTGCGGCCACAATAATGAAAGACGAAGGGGCGCGATTGCGCCCGGAGCGCGGTGGCCATCGAGATCAGCGGTGTCACACCGATGCCGCCCGCCAGCAGGGCAGCGGGCTTGTCTTCGGTCCGAATCTCAAAGTCGTTTTTCGGTTCTGCTGCGGTGATGGTGTCGCCTTTGGACAGGGCATGCATGGCCTTGCTGCCGCCGTCGCCCGCGTCTTCGCGCTGGACCGCAATGCTATAGGCGCCGGGCGTGTCACCGGGCCAGTCGATCAGCGAATAGCTGCGTGGTCCGGCGGCGGTTTCGACGGCGATATGTGCCCCGGCGGTGTAACCGGGCAGGGCTTCGCCATCGGCCGCGACCAGAGTGAATGCCGAAATCCGCTTGGTCACGGCCAGTTTCTGCGCAATTGTCAGCTTGAGCATCTCGGCGCCTCCCTGCTGAAAATATGAAAAATCATATAAATCGAGTCAAGACAAATTCAGACCTCATGAGTGAAACCCAGAACGACACCTTTGTGACCGGCTATCTGCTGTATCTTCTCGCGGCGTCCAGCGAGCAGGCCAGCGCGCAGTTTCATGACCATGTCCGCGCGCGCGGACTGCGAGTGCCGGAATGGCGGGTATTGGCCTGTCTGGTGGACAATGACGGCATGATGATCACCCGCCTGGCCCGGCTGTCGCTGATGGAACAGTCGCGGATGACGCGAATCGTTGATCAGATGGATGCGCGCGGGTTGGTGACGCGGGTTGCCGATTCCAATGACAAGCGACGCGTGCGGGTGCGTCTGACCGCCGAGGGCAGGGACCTGGCCGAAGCGCTGGTCAAGGATGCGCGACGGCACGAAACCCGGTTGCTGTCAGCGCTGGCCGATACGGATGCCGCCCGTATCAAGGGGGTTTTGCGCACGTTGCTGGATGTTCTGGACCGGCCCGATGCGACCTGATCGCCGGAATACATGCAATTTCATATTTCTTGACAACGACCGAGGCGCGGTGTGATGCTTGCGCCGGGATCACTTGGTCCGGTCTGCCGGGCACAGCATCACGAGGGAGGACTAAATGAAGCATTTTGCACGCCTTGCCGCCGCAGCGGTCGTCTGCGCCAGCACCAGCATGGCCGCCTGGGCGGCTGACACCACCTTGCGCGTTTCCACCTGGTTGCCGCCGACCCACGGCATCAACACCGAGATCTTCGCGGGCCTGATCGGCATGATCGAAGAGGCCAGCGGCGGGCAGGTCAGCGGCGAGCTGGTCTTTGGCCTGGCGCCGCCGCCAGCGCAGATGGACCTGATTCAGGACGGTGCGGCCGATATCGCGATCATCTTTCACGGCTACCAGCCGGGCCGCTTTGTCGGCACCAAGCTGATCGAACTGCCGGGCTTTGAAGGCAATGCCGAGGCCGCCTCGGTCGCGTATTGGCGCGTGCACGAAGCGCATCTGGCCAAGCTGGATGAACATCGGGGCGTCAAGCTGATCTCGCTGAACACCCATGGTCCGGGTCAGATCCACACCAGCAAGGACGTGGCCTCGCTTGCCGACCTGAACGGGCTGAAGACCCGGATCGGTGGCGGCGTTGCGGGCGATGTCGGTGCGGCGCTGGGTCTGGTGGGGATCAACGTGCCCGCGCCCAAGGTCTATGAGACGCTGGAATCCGGTGCCGCCGACGCGGTGGCGATGAACGTGGGCGAGCGTGTGGGCTTCAAGCTGAACGAAGTGGCCAAGAACCTCTACGACATGCCGGGCGGTTTCTATCGCGGATCGTTTGCCATCATCATGAGCCAGGAGACCTTTGACAGCCTGCCCGCCGATGTTCAGGCAGCGCTGGATGAAAAGGTGTTTGGTGAGCCGGCCAGCCGGATGGCGGGCGCGGCCTGGGACAAGTCGGACATGATCGGCTACGAGGCCACCAAGTCGGCCGAGGGGACCAAGATCGTCGACGCCTCGGCCGAGGATCAGGCCAAGTTTGCCGCGATTGCGGCAGAGGTGACCGCCAAGGTTCTGGGCGAGCTCGAAGGGGCGGGCGTGGACGCGCAGGCCGCCTATGAGATGGTCAAGGCCGAAATGGCCGCGAACTGACATGCAAGCATGTGCCGCTCCGATCCCCGGGGCGGCACGTTTGCGATTGCGATATGATGCGTCTTTTCTCCCTTTCCGTCTGGCTGCCCGGTCTTCTGGCCTCGGTCGCGCTGTTCGTCCTGATGGTGATGACCTTCGCCGATGTGGTGCTGCGCTCGGTCTTTAACGCACCTATCGAGGTGGCGGCTGATCTCACGCGCCTGTTGATGGCGGTGATGGTGTTTTCAGTCATGCCGGTCCTTTCGGGCCGGAATGCTCATGTAAGTGTGGATCTCCTGGATGCTCCCTTCGCCCGGTTCCGTCTGTCGCGCTGGCGCGATGCGGCGGTCTGTCTGTTTTGTGGCGCGATCCTGTTCCTGCCCGCGCAACGGGTGTTCGACCTGGCGGAGCGGTCGCGTTCCTATGGAGATGTCATGGAATATCTGCGTCTGCCGCTGCACGTGGTCGGCTGGTTCATCGCGGTGATGACTTTGATCACAGCGGTGGTGCTGGTGGTGCGCGGCGTGCTGCTGATCGTGGCGCCGCGCCTAGCGGGGAGCGCGCCATGACCGCATCGCTTGTCGGATTTGCGGCGGTTCTGATCCTGATCCTGGTCCGCGTGCCCATCGCCTTTGCCATGGGATTTGTCGGCATGGTGGGTTTCATGGCCGAGAGCAATTTCCGCGCCTCGATCTCGATGGTGGCGCGGCTGATCATCGACACCAGCCAGGACTATGGCCTGTCGGTGGTGCCGCTCTTCATCCTGATGGGGCTGTTCGTGAACAAGGGCGGCATCAGCCGCGAGCTTTACGCGGCTTCGAACGCCTTTCTCGGTCACCTGCGCGGCGGTCTGGCGATGGCCACTATCGTGGCCTGCGGCGGGTTTGCCGCCATTTCCGGCTCGTCGCTGGCCACGGCAGCCACCATGGCCAAGGTGGCCATGCCCGAAATGCGCCGGTTCGGCTATTCCGACGAGTTGTCCACCGCATCTATCGCGGCGGGCGGCACGCTGGGCATCCTGATCCCGCCCTCGGTGATCCTGGTGATCTATGGCCTGTTGACCGAGACCTCGATCGGCAAGCTGTTTGTCGCGGGCATCGTGCCGGGGATGCTGGGCATCCTGCTCTATCTCTGTGCGGTGCGCTGGACGGTCTGGCGCACGCCCGAGGCCGGCCCCGCCGGTCCTCGCGTGCCGCTGCGCGGACGGCTTGCGGCCCTGCGCGAGGTCTGGGCCGTGGTGCTCTTGTTCTTCCTGGTGATCGGCGGGCTCTATGGTCTCTTCGACATCCCGCCGCTGAACCTGAACTTTTCACCGACCGAGGCGGCGGGGATGGGCGCGATGGGTGCCTTCCTGATCGCGCTGGCGCGGCGGCGGCTCAGCCTGAAGGACACGTTGGAGGTGCTGCTGGAAACCTCTATCACGGCGGCCAGCCTTTTTGCGGTGCTGATCGGGGCCTGGATATTCTCGAACTTCGTCAATGTGGCGGGGCTGCCCGCGGCGCTGAGCGACCTGATCACCGCCTATGATCTGAAGCCGTGGCAGGTGATGGCGGTGATCCTGGTGATCTATATCGCCCTGGGCTGCGTGTTCGAATCGCTCTCGATGCTGCTGCTGACGGTGCCGATCTTCTTTCCGCTGGTCACCTCGCTCGGCTATGATCCGATCTGGTTCGGCATCATTGTCGTGGTGGTGACCGAGATCAGCCTGATCACCCCTCCCGTGGGATTGAATGTCTTTGTTCTCAAGGGCGTGGTGGGCGACGTGACCACCGGCACGATCTTTCGCGGGGTCACGCCGTTCTGGGTGGTGGATATTGTCCGGCTGGCATTGCTGCTCGCCGTGCCGGCGCTGGCGCTCTATCTGCCGGCGCAGATGTAGGATCTAGAACCCAAGCTCGTCCGGGGTGGCAAGGCGCGCTTCCAGCGCCTTGCGCATCGCATCGGGCCAGGCAATCGAGATGTGCTTGTCCAGATCGCTGGCCGCCAGGACCTGGGTCGAGGACCAGCGGATCTCCTCGCCGCAGCTGATCCGGTGCCGCACGGTGACCGAGGAACGGCCGACCTTGACCACCCCGAGTTCGAACCGGAGCGTCTCGCCAAAGAACGAGGGTTTCGAGAAGTCGCAACTCAGGTGCACGGTGGGCGTGCCCCAGCGCTCGTTCCAGATGATGTGGTGCCAGGGAAAGCCCATGACAGCCCAGAACTCTTCGTTCACGCTGTTGAGGATATCGAGGTAAGAAGGGAAATAGGCGGTCCCGGAAATGTCGCAGTCGCCGAAACGAAGCTCGCGTTCGGTGGTGAAAATCTTATCCATGTCGCGGGTCTGGCCTCTCTCTGGTCTATTTGTGTCGGTTCCGTGATTGCCGGGTCGGGGGGATTTGGCAAGCCCGAACCTGGAAAACCGGCTGGTTGCGCCGTCGAGGGATCAAGTTTACTTGCATTTGCATATAATTTCGGGAACTCTGAAGGGCAGCAACGACTGAAAGACCCAGATGGCCGAATCGACCGATCAGAACGAACAACTCAGGGAACTGGCCGAAATCGGCCTTGATGGCTATGCGCCTTACCTGATGAACCGGATCATGGGGCGGTATAACGCCAACCTGCGCAAGGAGATGACCGCGCTGGGGTTGAGTACCGCCAAGATGCGGGCGCTGGCAATCCTGTCGGCCAAGGATGGCCTGCCCATCGGGATGCTCGGTATCTATGCGGTGGTCGAGCAATCCACCCTGTCGCGGGCTCTGGACGGGTTGCAGGCTGACGGGCTGGTGCGCCGCGAGGTCGATAGCGACGATCAAAGGTCGAGCCGTGTCTTCCTTACCGCCGAGGGGAGGGCGGTCTATGACCGCCTCTGGCCGCATATGCGCGCCAGCCATGACCGGATTTTCCGCGGCATCCCTGCTGCCGAACGGCAGGCGTTTCTGGCGACGCTGCATAAGATGCTCGCCAATATCCGCGTGCACGAGATTTGACGCAAGATGGCCGAGAGATCCTTCAAACGCGAGGTGCAGGACCTCAAGCTGGGGGCGGGCGAGACCTTCACCGGCGAGGGTATTCTGGCGATCACCAAGGCCTTGCTGGAATCGGGCGTGGGCTATGTCGGCGGCTATCAGGGGGCGCCGATCAGCCACCTGATGGATGTGCTGGCCGATGCGCAGGACCTGCTGGGCGAACTGGGGGTGCGGTACGAGGCGAATGCCTCCGAGGCGGCGGCGGCGGCCATGCTGGCGGCTTCGGTGCATTACCCGATCCGGGGCGCGGTCACCTTCAAGGGCGCGGTGGGGGTCAACGTCGCCTCGGACGCGCTGGCCAATCTGGCCTCGTCGGGGGTGACCGGCGGGGCGCTGGTGATCGTGGGCGAGGATTATGGCGAGGGCTCCTCGATCATGCAGGAGCGCAGCCATGCCTTTGCGATGAAATCGCAATTCTGGCTGCTCGACCCGCGCCCGAACCTGCCGTCCATCGTGCAGGCGGTAAAACAGGGGTTTGAGCTGTCCGAGGCGTCGAACACGCCGGTGATGCTGATGGTGCGGATTCGGTCCTGCCATGTGACGGGCCAGTTTCAGTGCGCCGATAATCTGCGCCCGCCGCTCAGCGTGCGCGACGCGCTGTCAGAGCCGCGCCGCGATTTCGCCCGCGTGGTGCTGCCGCCGATGTCCTATCAGCATGAGCGCGACAAGGTGGAAAACCGTTGGCCCGCGGCCGAACGCTTCATCACCGAGCGGGGGCTGAACGAGGTGTTTGGTCCCGAAAGCGCCCCCGTGGGGCTGGTGGTGCAGGGCGGCATGTATAACGGCGTGATCCGGGCACTCCAGCGTCTGGGTCTTGCCGATATCGAGGGGCGTTCGGCCATCCCGCTCTATGTGCTGAATGTCACCTATCCGCTGGTGAAGGGTGAGTTTCTGGCGTTTGCCAGGGGCAAGGAGGCGCTGCTGGTGGTTGAAGAGGGGCAGCCCGAGTTCATCGAACAGGGCCTGGCCGCGATGCTGCACCGGGCCGGGTCGCCGGTGCGCCTGCATGGCAAGGGCCTTTTCCCCATGGCGGGCGAATATACCGGCCAGATCATGCTCGACGGGATTGCGGGTTTCCTGAAGGACACCGCGCCGCAGCTGTTGCCGGGGCAGGTGATTGCCCCGAATGCGCCGCCGCCCGAGATGCCCGACCTGTCGCAGACGGTGCCGATCCGGCCGCCGGGCTTCTGCACCGGCTGCCCGGAACGGCCCATCTTTGCCGCGATGAAGCTGGTCGAGCAGGAGCTGGGCAAGCACCAGATCACCGGCGATATCGGCTGTCACCTCTTTGCCGCCTTGCCGCCCTTCGAGATCGGCGGCTCGACCATGGGATACGGGCTTGGCCCGGCCTCGAACGCGGCGTTTGACGGCGGCGGCGCGCGGCGCGCTGTTTCGTTCATCGGCGATGGCGGGTTCTGGCATAACGGGCTCAGTTCCTCGATCGGCAACATGGTGTTCAACCGGTCTGACAGCGTGGCCATCGTGGTGGACAACTATTATTCGGCGGCCACCGGCGGGCAGGATGTGCTGTCCTCGCGCGCCAAGAACCCTTCAAAAGCGACGGGAAACCCGATTTCCAAGGCGCTGGAAGGGGTGGGGGTGAAATGGGTGCGCCAGATCGACCGCACCTATGACGTGGGCCATATGCGCGACACCATCCGCGAGGCGCTGACCACCGATTATGATGGGCCGAAACTGATCGTGGCCTCGTCGGAATGCATGCTGAACCGGCAGCGGCGCGAGAAACCGTTGCGCGCCCAGGCGATCCGCGAGGGGCGCCGGGTCGAGGCGCCGCGCTTTGGTGTGGATGCCGACATCTGCACCGGCGATCACGCCTGTATTCGCCTCTCGGGCTGTCCCTCGCTGTCGCTCAAGGTGCTGGACGACCCGCTGCGCGACGATCCGGTGGCCAGCATCGACCAGACCTGCGTCGGTTGCGGTAATTGCGGCGAGGTGGCGGATGCGGCCGTGCTCTGCCCCTCGTTCTATCGCGCCGACCTGGTGCACAATCCGGGGCGGTGGGAGCGGCTGTTGGCAGGCTGGCGCAGTCGCATCATCACATGGCTGCAAGCGCGCCGCGCCCGGCGGGTGCTTGATTTCGGAGAGGCGTCATGACCCGGATGGACAGCGTGATGACACCGCAGGGCGCCGACAGCGCCCGCGCGATCACCAAGCTGGTGGTCATGGCCGTGGGCGGGCAGGGCGGTGGCGTGCTGACCGGCTGGATCGAGGCGGTGGCCCGCGCCGCGGGCCGCGCGGTGCAGGCGACCTCGGTCGCGGGCGTGGCCCAGCGCACCGGCGCCACCATCTATTACATCGAAATCGCGCCGGAGGGTGTGGCGGCGCCGGTCTTTTCGCTGGCGCCCGCCGCCGGAGATGTCGACATCCTGATCGCGGCGGAGCTGATGGAGGCGGGCCGGGCCATCCAGCGCGGCTTTGTCACCCCGGACCGGACCGTGCTGATTGCCTCGGAACACCGGGCGCTGGCGGTGTCGGAAAAGATGGTGCCGGGCAACGGGATCGCACAGGCCGACGAGGTGAAGGCCGCAGCCGGTATCGCCGCACAGCGGTTCCTGTCCGCGGATATGGAGCGGCTGGCAGTGGCCAAGGGGTCGGTCATTTCGGCCAGCCTGTTTGGTGCGCTGGCAGGCTCGGGCGCGCTGCCCTTCCCGCGCGATGCGTTCGAGGCGGCGATCCGCAATTCAGGCAAGGGGGTGGAGGCCAGCCTTGCCGCCTTTGCCGCCGGGTTCGAGGCGGTCCGGGGGGCGACGCAGCCTCCGCAGGCAGAAGCACCAAAACGCGAGCCCGAGATAACCGGTCCGGCTTCGGCCTTGGCCGATTGGGCCGCGCTCATGGACCGGGTGGAGGCGTTGCCGGAACCCGCCCGCGACATGGCCCGCGCGGGGTTGCAAAAGGTGGTGGCGTTTCAGGATTGCACCTATGGCGCGGCCTATCTGGATCACCTGGAGCGGATCGCGGCCATGGACCACCCGGCGCACGACCATGTGCTGACCCACGAGGCGGCCAAGTATGTCGCCAATGCGATGGCCTATGACGATGTGATCCGGGTAGCCGACCGCAAGACGCGGGCCGCGCGGCGCGGGCGCATCGACACCGAGATGGGGCGGTCGGCGGTGCAGGAGATGCAGGTAACCGAGTTCCTGCACCCGCGCGCCGAGGAGATATCCTCTCTGCTGCCTGCGGGTCTGGGGGCAAGGGTGCAGGCCTCCGAGGCGTGGATGGCGCGGCTGGATCGCTGGTTCAACCGGGGCCGCCGCATTCGCAGCGATCGTGTGAGCGGGTTCTTGCAGCTTTACCTGCTGGCCGGGCTGCGCGGCTATCGTCGTCGCACCCTGCGGCACGCGCAGGAACAGGCGCATCTGGAGGCATGGTTGAAGCGTGTGACCGAGGCGCTGCAGGCCGATTATGATCTGGCGGTGGAAATCTTGCGCTGTCGCAGGTTGATCAAGGGCTATTCCGACACCCATGCGCGGGGGTTGTCCAAGTTCGATCTTGTGATGGCAGGGGCTGATCTGGTCGCCGGGCGCGCCGATGCCGCCGACTGGGTGCGGCGGCTGCGCGAGGCGGCGTTGCAGGATGAGGAAGGCAAGGTGCTGGACGGTGCGCTTCAGACGGTCCGCTCCTTTGCGGGGTGATGTCTTGCGAGGCTCCGCCTCGCGCTCCGGAGTATTTTGAACCAGAAAGAAGCAGGAGCATGCGCATGGCTCACACGCGCGAGGGACAGGGAGGAAGGCAATGAAACTCTGGTATCAGAGCTATGTGGATTACGAGAACGGGGCAGAGTACTGGGACATGCTGGGGCCGCATCTGGACGCGGTGTCGGCGCCGGACACACAGGTCGATATCCGCGGGATCACGCCGTTTGACAGCTATGCCCATCCGCTGGTGGAATTCCGCTGCGCGCGCGAGATGATCTGCAACGCGATCCGGGCCGAGCGCGAGGGCTATGACGCCTTCATCGTCGGCCATTTCCAGGATGCGGGCCTCTATGAGGCGCGTTCGGTGGTGGATATCCCGGTGATCGGGTTGGGCGAGGCGACCATGCTGTGGTGCTGCCAGATGGGCCAGCGGCTGGGGATCGTCACTATCAACCCGCGTTTCATCCCGTGGTTTCATCACCAGATCGGCAAATACGGACTGCGTGAACGGGTGACCGGCGTACATGCGATGACCTTCGAGCCGGGGCAGATCCTGGGCGCCTATGGCAATGCGGGCAAGGCCGCCGAAGTCAAGCGCCTGTTCGAGGAACAGGGCCGGCCGCTGGTGGCGGCGGGCACCGATGTGCTGATCCCCGGTGGCGGGATCCCGATGCTGCTGTTCTCGCAGTTCCACGACCATCAGATCGACGGGGCACCGGTGGTCAATGGCATTCCGATCGCGGTGAAGATGGCCGAGATGGCGGTGGGCCTGAAACGGCTGACCGGTCAGGGCGTCAGCCGGGTGGGCGATTACACCAAGGCGCCCGATCACATCATCGAAGAGTTCATGACCCACCCCAAGGGGCTGTGAGGCTGCGGGGGGCGACTGTCTGTAAGCCCCTCATCGTGCGAAATTTTCTCGACCCATTTGCGGGCATTGATCCCTTACGCGACGAAGAGCAGGTTTGGGCACGATTGGAGGAACTATTGCAAAGCATGGTTCGGAAAAATGACTGTCTGGTTTTTCTGCGGGAGCAAAGGCTAACGTGCTTTTCTGCTGTTCCATCTTTCCAGCCACTTCACACCGTAGTCGAGCCATATCAGGTAGGCGAGAACAGTTGGTATGAGCGATAGCCATTGAAGCGCAGCGGTCGTAATGGGAACAAATATGATACCCCAGTCCAGGTGCGAAACGGTGAGCAAACTCCCATAATTGAACAGCGCGATGACGTACATCACAAAGCTGCAAAACAACGGAAATCTAGTGGTTCTTTTTCTTGATAGCGCACGATATGCAATAATCGAGGGGACCAAGTATGGGCTTATTGGAAACAGGTAGCTCACCAACAAATCGGTGAAAAAGAGACCGTAACGCGCCCCGGGAACGCCAATAAGGTAATACGCAAAGGCAGTGACAAAAAGGCTCATGCCGAGACAAAGAGCCAATGCCACATGTTCTGGCCGGCTTGTGTTTTTTTCGTCTCTGAGCCCAAAATCTAATTGGCAGGTTTCGCCGAAACCAACGGATGGGTCTGGCTCTTGAGGTCAAGATACACCCGGATGAGATCGTCTCAAAACCAATTGTCCAGAAGCAATCGTACTCCTCCGACGACAGTTGTCCGCCTTGTCCGAACCAAGACCTTGGCTTTCGCTTGCCGCGAATGTCAGGTTCCCGCTCAATGCGACCGGACTCGTGCAATAAATCGGCGCCGAACGGGTTCCAGTTTTCGCCGATTTTTGCCGTCGCGCGCAGTTGCTACTGGCCTAACCCCGGAAGCCATAGCGCGATGCCCGGGAACACGATCAGCAGCGCCACCAAGAGCATCGAACAGCCGATGAACGGGATTGCCGACACGTAGATGTCGCGCATGCTGGTGCCCGGTGCCGAGACTCCCTTCATCACAAAGAGCAGCAGGCCAAAGGGTGGGGTGGTGAAGCTGATCTCGAGTGCCAAGAGCACGATCACCCCGAACCAGATCAGGTCGAACCCCAGCGTCTGCGCCAGCGGAAAGAAGATCGGCACGGTCAGCAGCATCATGCTGAGCTGGTCCATGAACATGCCCAGAACCAGCAGGATGGCGAACATGATCAGGAGCATCGTGGTGGGTTCCAGGTCGAACCCCGTGGCCCAGCGGATCAGCCCCGAGGAGGCGCCCGAGAAGGCCAGGAGCGCCGAGAAGGTGGCCGAGCCAAAGATGATCAGCAGCGCCATTGTGGTGACCTTGAGCGCGCCAGCCACCGATTTCACGATCCCCTCCCAGGTCAGCGAGCGATAAAGGGCGGCCAGCACGACGACGCCGAGGCAGCCGAAGGCGGCGCTTTCCGAAGGGGTCGCGATGCCGAACATGATCACCAGGATCACGCCGATCACGATGGACACCATCGGCAGGATGTCGACGAAGAGCAGGCGCAGTTTCTCGGCCCAGTCCGAGCCTTCGACCTCGTAGGCGGGGGCAGCGCTGGGATCGTAGAGCGCCATGCCGAGGATCAGGATTGCGTAGAAGATCGCTAGCATCAGCCCGGGCATGATGCCTGCGATCAGCAGGTCGCCGATGTCGAGTTCCGCCAGCGTCGCCAGCAGCACAGCCAGCGCCGAGGGCGGGATCAGCATCGCGAGGCCCCCGGTGCCCAGGATCGGACCGATGGCCATGTGCTTCTTGTAGCCGCGTTTCTGCATCTCGGGCACCATCAGCGAGCCGAGGAGCGCGGTGGAGCCCATCGAGGACCCCGACAGGGTGGCAAAGGCGGTGCCGCCCGCGACGGTGACAAAGGACAGGCGCGCGGGCAGCTTGCCCATCAGCCGGTCCACCGCGCCGAACATGCGGTTGGCGAGGCCGGTGAAGAAGAAGATCTCGCCCATCAGCAGGAACATCGGCACCGGCATCAGGTTGAACGAGGTGACGGTCGGGATTGCGTTATTGGCCAATTGCCCGATGCCGCGCGCCATCTGGCTGGCGATATCGCCGCGCCCGCCCATGAAATAGGCCGCGCCGATCATGTTGGCCGCGAGAAAGGCCAGCGCCACCGGAATGCCGAGCGCCATGAAGAACAGGATCATGCCCAGCAGAAAGACGAGCGCCTCATACCATTCCATTGCCTGCGCCTCTTGTATTCTTGATTTTCATTCGTGCACCCCCGCTTCGCCGGTATGCATGGTCTCGGGGCCAAAGACGAAGCGGAGAAACTGCGCCGCCATCAGGCCGAAGCCGATCGGCATCGCGCCCAGAAGCAGGTATTTCGGCATGTCGAGGCTGCGCATTTCGGCATCGCCGAACTTCCAGGCCCGGGCCGTGGCGCCCCAGGTGTACCAGACCAGCACAAGGCATATCACGACACAGAGCGCCGAGATCACCCGGCTGTAGGGCCGTTGCATCCGGAGTGGCAGGGCCGCGCTCAGAAGCTCGATGAACACATGGCCCCGATGGCGCACCAGCCAGGGCGAGGCGGCCATCACGATATAGAGCAGGCCGAATTCGGTGAAGGTGAAGATATGGCTGGACCACGAACCGGACAGGTTCAGCGTGCGGGCCAGCGCGCTGATCACGATCCCGAACATGATCCCCACCAGATAGATACCGGCCAGTATGGCCAGCAGGTCGCAAATACGGTCGATCAGGCGCATCATTTCTTGGCTTTGTTTGCTGAGGCAGGCCACGGCGTCAGAGCCGCAGCCTGCCTTCAGGCTGTGTTACTCGTCCAGAGCATAGGTCTTGCGCAGGGCCTTGTAGGTCTCGGCACCGGCGCCGCCCCCTTCAATGCGCTCGTACATCCGCGCCCAGGCGGCATCGTCGGCCATCGTGCGATAGACCTCGCCCGCTTCGGCGGAATGGGCAACAAAGGTCATGCCGCCATCGGCCAGGGTCTTGGCGTCGGCCGCAACTTCCGCCTGACGGTCGGCATAGGATTTGCCTTCCCACTCGATCACCACCTCTTCGATCAGCTTCTGGCTTTCCGGGGAAAGCGCGTTCCAGGCGTCGAGGTTGAAGATCACGCCGATATCGGTGTTGTAGAAGGTCGGGTCCACCCGATACTTGAGGAACTCGTTCCATTTGAGCTGCGGAATGCCGATTTCGGTCCAGGCCGCTGCGTCGACGACGCCCTTTTCAAGCGCCGAGTAGACTTCGGTCGCCGGCATCGAGGCGGTGGTCGCGTTCAGTTGCTCGAAGAACGCATGATAGATCGGGTTGTCGCGCAGCTTGACCCCGGTCAGGTCCAGAATGCCATCGTCACGGAACTTGGGCTCGCTGTTCATGTAGATATGAAACTTGATACCGCCGTCGATCCAGCCCAGGTGACGCACGTTGAAGCGTTCCTGATGCGCCTTGTCCATCAGTGCCGCGCCGCCATTGGCCCGAGCCTCCATCGGGGTCACGCGCGAGGCGACCATCGCGTCGATCTCGGGCACGTTGGCGCCATAGAAACTGCCCGGCGTGTGTACCATGTCGACCACGCCATCACGCACGGCGGCGGGTTGCTCGAACATGCCGATCGCCTCGGGACCACCCCGCACCTCGATCTGGACGACACCCTTGCCGCGCTCGTTGATGTCCGCGACCATCGCAAGGAAGGTCTTGGTGTAAACCAGGAACTCGGGAAACGCATGTACAGCGCTGACCCGGTCCTCGGCCTTGGCCGACATCGGGGCAGCCATGACGGCGAGTGCTGTCGCCGCCATCAGATAAGTGGCTTTTTTGGAAAGCCCGCTGAAGATCTTCATGTCACAACTCCCTGTTGATCCGACGGAGGATGAACCGCCTTCTGTCGGGCGGTCATTCCCTCAGGTGAAGTTAGGTCGGTCTGTCCCGACTTCTATGCATTTTCATGTAAGACCGCCCGGTGGGGGCAATGCAATAGAAATATCCTTGATATATGATTTTTCATGTATGTGATCTGCTCCAGCAACTATCGGTGCGGGAGAGGGCGATGGAAATTGCAGTTCTAGGCGGCGGAAACGGCTCGACCGCCGCGGCGGTTGATCTGTCGATGCAGGGGCACAACGTACGGTTCTGGCGACGGAATGCGCGCGCGCAGGCAGAGCTGAGGGCGCGCGGCAACGTCATCACGCTCAAGGATTTCGAGGGCGCGCGGCCGATTCGCATTTCATTGGTCACGGATGACATCGGCGAAGCGATCCGGGGCGCAGACCTGATCGTCTGCCCGACACCGGCCACGGCCCAATCCGACATCGCGGCGGCCATGGCACCTTACCTGACAGACGGGCAGGTGGTCTTTCTGCCGCCGGGCAGCTTTGGCAGCTGGATGATGGCCGATATCGTCCGCACGGCGGGAAACCACGCCGATGTCAGCTGGGCCGAAACCGGCACTCTGCCATATCTCACGCGGCTGCACGGGGCAGATACCGTCGCCATCACCACCCGCGCCACCCGTCTGCCGACCGGGGTCTATCCGCTGCGCAACGCGGAACATGCGCATTCGGTCCTTGCGCGTGCCTATCCCTCGGTCGAACCGGCGGGTGATGCGCTGTCGGGGGCGCTGATGAATGCCGGGCCCATCATCCATCCGCCGCTGATCACGATGAACGCGGGCCCGATCGAGCATTTCGACCATTGGGACATTCACAACGAGGGCACCCAGCCCGCCATCCGCCGGGTCACCACGCGGCTTGATGCCGAGCGTATGGCGCTGCGCGAGGCACTGGGCTATGGCGCGCCGCATTTCCCGCTGGCCGATCACTACGAGACCTCGGACTGGATGTACGGCAACCTCGCCCATGACAAGCTGGTCGACAGTGGCGACTGGCGCGAGCACCTGGTCCTGACCGAGCATCGCTACATGCGCGAGGATGTGGCGGTGGGACTGGCCTTGCTGGTCTCGGTCGCCGATTGGGCCGGGGTACCCGCGCCCACGGCAACCGGGCTGCTGGCGCTGGGCTCGGCGATCTGCGACGACGATTTCCGCCAGAGCGGCCGGACATTGGAGAACCTCGGGTTGGCGGGGACGGAGCGCGCCGCTTTGCAAACCATGCTGCGGGACGGGGCCTGAGATGGCGGCGCGGGAAACCATCGCTGCCGTGGGTGCCGGGCGCATGGGCCGGGGCATGGCCGTCGCCTTCGCCTATTCCGGCCACCCGGTCCGCCTGATCGACGCCAAGCCGCGACCGATGGCAGAGTTCGACCGGCTCCGGGCCGAGATACGGGCCGAACTGCGCGCCACCTTTGCGCTGATGGCCGATGTGGGCCTGATGGAGGCGGGCGAAGCTGACGCCATGCTGGCGCGTGTCGAAGTTGTGGGCCACGACGATCTGGCGGCGGCGCTGGCGGGTGTACCCTTTATCTTCGAAGGCGTACCCGAGACGCTGGAGGCCAAGCGCGAGGTTTTCGATCTCCTGTCGCGCCATGCCGACGCGGATGCGGTGATCGCCTCGACCACCTCGACCATCCTGTCAAACGACCTTCAGGGGTTTGTCATCCCGCCCGAACGGTTCCTCAATGCCCACTGGCTCAACCCCGCCTATCTGGTGCCGCTGGTCGAGGTTTCGCCCGGCGATGCCACCGATCCGGCGATAACCGCCCGCCTGATCGACCTGCTGGAGCGGATCGGCAAGGTGCCCGTCACCTGTGCCGCCAGCCCCGGCTATATCGTGCCGCGCATCCAGGCGCTGGCGATGAACGAGGCCGCGCGCCTGGTCGAGGAAGGCGTTGCCAGCAGCGCCGATATCGACAAGGCCACGAAATACGGCTTCGGCTTCCGCTTCGCCGTGCTGGGCCTTCTGGAATTCATCGACTGGGGCGGCGGTGATATTCTCTATCACGCCAGCCGCTACATGACCCGCGCCACCGGGCAGGACAGGTTTGCCGCCCCCGACATCATCGAGGCCAACATGACCGAGGGTCGGCGCGGCCTGCGCGACGGGCGCGGTTTCCTCGACTATGACGGGCTCGATGTCGCCGCCTATCAAAGGGAGCGTATCGGCGCTTTCGCCGCCATGCTGCAGCACCTGGGCAAGATGCCGGTCAAGGGTGACTAGATCGGAGTTTGCACCCCGCCTCCTGCTTCTTTCTGGTCAAAAATACTCAAAAAATCAGCGGTGCCATCCGCGCCGCCATTCCCGATTTAGCTTTGCCCGATGAACCTGCGCACACTGTCCAGCAGCAGATCGTTATGCGCGGGCAGCGATAGCGAGAAGCGGAAAAACGCTTCCAGCCCCGCCTCGCGGGTGCGGTTGACGACGATCCCGGCATCCTCGAACAGATGCTCGACCAGTGTTTCGGTCCGGGCCGCATCGCCGTCCCGGAAACGGGCCATCAGGAAATTGGTGCGGCTGGGCACAACGACCAGCCCCAACTGTCCCAGTGCACCGGCCAGACGCGCGCGTTCGGACACGATCTCATCGACCCGCGCCTGGATCGCCTCAGGGTCGCCAAGGCCCGCCAGCGCCCCGGCCTGCGCCATCGCGTTGACGGTCCCCATGCCGCGCGCGGCATAGAGGACGGGCACCATCCAGGCGGGCGCGTGGCACCAGCCGACCCGCGCCCCGGCGAGGCCATAGGCCTTGGAAAAGGTCCGGGTAACAATGATGTTCTCGTGGTGTGCCGCCAAGCTGTGCACCGCCGCGCAATAGTCGGGTGCGGCGAACTCGCCATAGGCGAGGTCAAGCACCAGCACGACCTGCGCAGGCAGGTCTTGAGCCAGCCGGGAGAGTTCGTCCATTTCCAGCATTGTGCCGGTCGGGTTGTTCGGATTGGCCAGGAACAGGAGCCGCGTGCGCTCGCTCACCGCCGCCAGCAGGGCGTCGACATCGCTGGTGTAGTCGCGCTCGCGCGCCTTCACCAATGTCGCACCCACCCGGTTGGCGGTCAGGGCGAACTGGATATAGCCGAACTCCGAGATCAGGATCTCGTCGCCGGGCCGGGCGAAACAGCGGGCGATGACGTCGAGCAATTCCTCCGATCCGTTACCGCAGACGATTTGTTCAGGGTCCAGCCCATGCGCCGCGCCCAGTGCATCGCGTAGCGCGTCACAATGTGGGCTGCCATAGGATTGCGCCCGCGTGACGGCCGCCTCCATCGCGGCGCGGATCGCGGGCAGGGGGGGATAGGGCAGTTCGTTGTAGCCCATGTTGATGACCGGCAACCCCTTGGGCTGCGGCCTGCTGATGCGGCCACGAACGGGCATCGGGGCAAGATAGGGCGTTGGGCGCATGGTATCCTCGGCGTTGTTCCAAGACATGAGATGGTGATTTACGGGCAGGTTCAAGACGGAGGCTCACTACACGATCCCGCGATCCACCCCAGTACAACCGCGCTCAGCAACCCGTTGCCGGAGAGATATCCGCTGTCACCGCTGCCGGAGACGCCACAGGCCGCGCCGCCGCCTGCGTATAGGCCCGGCACCGGCGTCCCATCGGGGTGCAGCACGCGCGCGCGGGTATCGGTGCACAAACCGCCCTGGGTGTGAAACAGCGCCCCCGTTACCCGCACGCCGCAAAAGGGCGGGGCAAGCGGCGGGGTCGCGAATGTGCGCCCGAAGGCATCTGTCCCGTTCTGCGGCAGGTTCCGCAGCGTATGCGCCAGGGTCTCGGGCGGCAGGCCGAGCAATCGGGCCAGCGCCTCGGGTGTCTCTGCCTGCTTGATGGCGCCTGCGGCTTCGGCGCGGCGAAAATCCTCGAACTGCCGCGCGATACCCGCGATACGCGCGTCGAAGACCGCAAATGCCTCGCCCCCCGGCTGCGCCAGCACCGCGCGGGCGGCTTCGGAATAGCCTTGGCTTTCATCCCAGAACCGCAGGCCATCGCGGTTCACTTGCACGCCGCCCGAGGTGATCACCGCCCAGGTGATCAGGATGCCATGCGGATGGGCCACATTGCCGTGCCCCTGATAGGCCCCGAGATGGCGCAGATCGGCCCCAAGCGCCTCGCCCCACAGCACCGCCTCGCCCCGATTGCCGTCATGCCCGAACCAGAGCGCTTCGCGTATCTCGGGCATGTGGTCGGTGACCAGTTGCCGGTTGCCGCCGAACCCGTTGCAGGCCAGGATCAGCCGGTCGCAGGCGATGGTTTCGCTGCTGCCGTCGGGGCCAAAGACCGTGACACCGCGCACGCGGCCGTCTTCCATATGCAGGATGTGCGCCCGCCGGAAACAGACGATGTCGATCCCCTCTGCCTCGCAGGCCTGGCGCAGCGCGTCGATCAGCTCTTCGCCCGAGCGGCTGGGCAGGCCGTGCATCCGGCGTCGGCTGTGTCCGGGATAATCGAAGTCGGTGACAACCGAGAAGGGCAGGCCATGGCGCTCGGCCAGCCAGTCGATGACCGGTCCGGCCCCTGCGGCCAGGGTTTCGACCAGATCAGGATCGTTCTGCCCCTTGGCCTTGGCCTGGATGTCCTGCGCGAAGAGTGTGGCACTGTCCTCGATCCCTGCCGCGCGCTGCATGGCGGTGCCGGGCGCCGGGATCAGGCCCGCCGACAGCGCGGTCGAACCGCGCGGCAGGGCGTCGGCCTCGATCACCAGCACCTCTTGCCCCGCTTCGCGCGCCGCAAGCGCCGCCACCAGCCCGCAAGCGCCCGCGCCGATGATCAGAGTCTGGCAGGCGATGTCGAAACGCGCGGGCGGCGGCGCGATATGCGGGTCACTGTCCGGGGTCATAGCGTTTGCCGCGCTCCAGCATCTCACCGGTCCCGATCACCTTGTTCAGCCCGGCAAAATCATACATCCTATCCCGGAACGGCGCGGTGGTGCCATGCGCGCGCAGGCTGGTGTAATAGTCGCGCGCGGTATGGGCGAGCGCCCGCACGATGCCGCCGGGAAAGATCACTATGCGGAAGCCCAGCGCCTGCAACGCCTCGGCCGAGCGGATCGGCGTCGCGCCCCCCTCGACCATGTTGGCGAGCAGCGGTGCACGGCTGGCGAACCTGTCCGCGATGGCCCAGAGCTCTGCCTCGGTTTGCGGCGCCTCGACGAACAACACATCGGCCCCGGCGGCCAGATAGGTCTCGGCCCGCTCCAGCGCGGCGCCAAACCCTTCGACCGCGATCGCATCGGTGCGGGCGATGATCAGCGTCTCGTCCGAGCGGCGAGCGTCGGCCATGGCGGCGATCTTGCCCGCCATCTCGGCAGCCGGGATCAGCGCCTTGTCTTTCAGGTGGCCGCAGCGTTTGGGATAGGTCTGGTCCTCGACCTGCAAGGCTGCCGCGCCTGCCCGTTCATAAAGCCGCATGGTGCGCTGCGCGTTCAGCGCGTTGCCGAAGCCGGTATCGGCGTCGATGATCACCGGCAGTCGGGTGCGGTCGGCGATCAGGTTCATGGTCTCGGCCATTTCCGTGACCGAGGTGAGGCCGATGTCAGGCCTGCCAAGGCGGGTATAGGCAACCGCCGCGCCGCTCAGGTAAAGCGCCTCGAACCCCGCCTGTTCGGCGATCAGCGCGGTCAGCCCGTCATAGATGCCGGGCGCCAGAAGGATGCCATCCCCGGCCAGTCTTGCCTTGAGTGTCATGGCGTGCCCTCCAGCCAGGCCAACGCCTCGGCGCAGGTCATCTGATGCGTGACCGTTCCCAGCGACAGCAGGGTGGCATCATGCACCTCGCCCTTGAAGGCGGCGCAGCCGTCGCTCAGCATCACGGTGCCGATGTCGCGCAGATGCGCGTCGCGCAGGGTCGAAGCGACGCCGCCATTGGTGACGATGCCGCCGACTATCAACTGGCGGATGCCCATCGCGCGCAGGATGTATTCCAGCCGGGTCTGGTAGAAGGCGGAATAGGCCACTTTCTCGACCGTGAAATCGGCAGGGTGCAGCGTATCGACCAATTGGTGGCCGAAACTGCCGGGCGCGAAATCGCCTCGCGTGAGGAAGGGGCGCAGCGCCTTGAGATGCGGTGAGATCAGGGGTTCGCCACCCGGTCCGGGCACCAGCGTGAACTGGGCCGAGATGTAAAACCCGCCCTTTGACCTCAGCGCCCGCGCCAGCGGTGCTATGCGGGCGGGAAGCGCGGCTATGGCGGCGGCTCCCTGTCCGGCCCGGCCATAGGCGCCCTCGGGATGCAGAAAGTCGTTTTGCAGGTCGATGGTCAGCAGCGCGGTCTGCGCCAGGGTCCAGCCACTGGGATCGCTCATGCGCCTGCCTCCGGTCCGGTTTCGATGATGACATTGCCCAGCGGGTCGACTCGCCCCACAAGCCCCGGTTCGATCAACACGGTGGTATCGGGCTGTTCCAGGATCGCGGGCCCGGTGATCACGGTTCCGATCGGCAATGTCAGACGGTCGTAGATCGCGGTTTCGTGCCAGTCCGTGCCGAAATGCACCTTGCGGGTGGATTTCGGCCGGGCCGGGTCGGTCACCGTGGGCGCAAGCGTGGCCAGGTCGAACTTGGGCCGCTTGCCGGTCACAGCACTGCGCAGGTTCAGGATGCGCCGCACCCCGCCAGGCAAAAGCCGCCCGAACGTGTCGCGATAAACGGTGTCAAAGGCGGCGGCGATCTGGGCTTGCGTCGGCGGCTGTACCTTGCCCTCGGTCACGCTTACCGGGATCGGCACCGAAACGGTATGGGTCTGGCCGATATAGGCCATGTCGAGCGCGAATGTCGCCTCGCGCGCCTCGAACCGGGTGCCGGCGGCCTTTAGCATTGCCATGCCGCGGTCATGGTGATCCTGCATCACCGTGCCCAGCATATCGGTATCCAGCCCGTCGAGCATCGCGTTGAGGGTCTGCACGAAATCCTGCCGCATGTCGGCGATGACGCAACCCAGTGCCGAGGTCACGCCAGGATAGCGTGGCACGATGGCGCGCGCGATCCCGACCTCGGCCAGCATCGCGCCCGCATGCAGCGCGCCGCCGCCACCAAAGGGCATGAAGGCGAATTTCTTCGGGTCGAAACCGCGCTCGATGCTGACCAGCCGCAAGGCGCCCGCCATGCGCGAGTTGGCCACCCGGAGGATCGCCTCGGCGGCGGCCAGAGTATCGAGGCCCAGCGGCTGGCCGACATGGAGGTCGATGGCGCGTGCCGCTGCGTCGACGTCGAGGCGCGCAAGCTTGCCGCCAATGGGGTTCTCGGGGTCGATGCGGCCCAGCACGACGTTGGCATCGGTGACGGTGGGGCGATCATTGCCCAGCCCATAGGCCACTGGCCCCGGGTCCGACCCGGCGCTTTCCGGGCCGATGTTCAACAGGCCTCCCTTGTCCACCCAGGCGATGGAGCCGCCGCCCGCGCCGATGGTGGTGATCTCGATCATCGGGGTCCGCACCACCATGCCAAAGTCGATCGAGGTCTGCGGCGCCAGCATCGAGCGCCCTTCGGCGATCAGCGAGACATCGAAGCTGGTGCCACCCATGTCGCCGGTGATCACATTGTCGAACCCGGCAGACCAGGCGATATAGCCCGCCGCGATCACCCCCGCAGCAGGGCCCGACAGGGCGGTGCGGATCGGAAAGCGGCAAGCGGTGTCCACATCCATCACGCCGCCGTTCGACTGCACGATCATGAACTCGCCGCCAAACCCGCCCTTGTCCAGCGCCGCCCCCAGTCGGCCCAGATAGCCCGAGACCTCGGGTTGCAGATAGGCGTTGAGCGCGGTGGTCGAGAACCGCTCGTATTCGCGGATTTCCGGCAGGATTTCGGATGAGGCCGAGACATGTTCGTTGGGCCAGATCTCGCGCAGGGCGGCCACGGCGGCGGCCTCGTTGGCCGGGTTGGCATAGGCATTGGCGAACAGAACCGCGACGGCGACGCAACCCTGATCCTGCAATTGCCGGGCGGCAGTGCGCACCGACTCGAGGTCGACGGGCGTGCGGATGGTGCCATCGGCCAGGGTGCGCTCGGGCACCTCCAGCCGGTTGCGCCGGTCCACGACCGGTTCGAAATCGCCGCGCAACCCCCAGGTGCGGGGCCGGTCGCGACGGCGCATCTCCAGCACGTCGCGCAAGCCTTGGGTGCAGATCACCCCCGTCCGCGCGCCCTTGCGCTCCAGCAGAGCATTGGTGCCCGCCGTGGTGCCATGCACCACCACGCCGACACTGCCGATATCGGCGACCGCCTCGGTGATCCCTTGCAGGAAGCCCGTGGACTGGTCAGGGCGCGAGGTCGGCACCTTGCCGACGCGGGCCGTGCCGTCGCTTTCGTCCAGAACAAAGATATCCGTGAAAGTGCCGCCGACATCGACACCGATCATCTTGCCGCTCATCGCATGCCCTCACGCCAGGTTGGACCGTAAAGGCGGTCGGCCTCGGCCGCGCTCAGATAATCGCGCGCGACGTCCAGCGCCACGGCGGTGGGGTCGCGTTCGGCGGGGGGGCCATAGCCGCCGCCGCCGGGAGTTTCCAGCCGCACCGCCTCGCCCTGTTTCAGGCGGATGCCCCGCATCTTGGATACCAGCGGCGGGTGCGGCCAGTCTGCGCCCTGCTGGTAGGAGAACACGTTCAGCGCGCCCTCTTGCCCGCCGGATACACCCTTGGGCGCAAAGCGCCCGCGCTCGCCGAACAGGAACCCTTCGGCGCCGTTTTCCTCCAGAACTTCGATCTCATAGACCGCGCCCAGCCCGCCGCGATGCCGCCCCGCACCTGCGCTGTCGCGCCTCAGCGACCATTGCCGGAACATCACCGGATAGGCGGCCTCGAGGATCTCCAGCGGCGGGATGGTCGCGGTGGAAATCGGCGCATTGCCGTGGTTCAACCCGTCGCTTTCGGGCGAGCCGCCATGGCCGCCGCCGTAGAAGCTGAACATGACCCAAGGCTTGCCATTGCTGCGCCGCCCGGCGATGGAGAGCGCGTTGATCGTGCCATAGGCATTGGCCACCACCCGGTCCGGCACCGCCTGGGCAAAGGCGCAGAACACCACATCGATCATCCGCAGGATGGTTTCGGTATAGCCGCCGGTGGGCGCGGGAAACTCTGCCGACAGGATCGAGCCCTCGGGTACCGTGACATCAATGGGCCGCATCACACCCGCATTGGCGGGCAGCATGGGGAAGATGTGCTTGATGGCCACGTAGACGGTGGCGATGGTGGTGGGCAGCGCGATATTGACCGGGCCTGCACATTTCGGGGCCGAGCCGGTGAAATCCAGATGCATCCGGTCGCCTCTGATCTCCAGCGCCACCCGGATCGGCAGCGGCGTGTCGGCAATGCCGTCGTTGTCGAGGAAATCCTCGGCCTCCCAGCGCCCGTCGGGAATAGCCTCCAGTTCCGAACGCATCAGTCGTTCCGCCCGCAGTCCCAAAGCGTCAAGCGCCGCATCGACCGTGTCCGCCCCGTATTCGTCGAGGAGCTCGTCCATCCGCCACACGCCGAGGTCCAGTGCGCCCAACTGGCCGTTCAGATCGCCCTGTGCCGATTGCGGCAGGCGGGTGTTGCGCAACAGGATGTCGATGATGTCCTGGTTGACCACGCCCGCGCGCGCCAGTCGCACGGGAGGAAGCACAAACGCCTCCTGGAACACCTCGGTTGCGGCGGGGTTGTAGTTGCCCGGCACCGCGCCGCCCACATCGTGCCAATGCCCGACCGAGGCCAGCCAGCAGAACAGTTTGCCCTCCCGGAAATAGGGCCGCACCAGTCGCATGTCGCTCAGATGCGTGCCGCCGATATGGGCGTCGTTGAAGATGAAGATATCGCCATCGGCCAGGTCGCCGTCTGCGGCGACCTTCTTGATCACCGCCTTTACGGCAAAGGACATGACGCCAACAAAGATCGGCAGGCCCGATTTGCCCTGCACCAGCGTGTCGCCGGTTTCGGCGTGATAGAGGCCGTGGCTTGCATCATGCGCCTCGGCGATGATCGGGTTGAAGGCGGCGCGGAACAGGGTCGCGTCCATCTCGTCGGCGATCTGTTCCATGCGCCCGGCCAGAACCGAAAGCGTGATCGGGTCGATATCGCTCATGCCCGCCCCCGCGCTTCGCCCATGTCGTTCCAGACGTCCTGCCGGGTGATCTTTCCGCTGAGCAACTCGAACCGGTCGATGAAGCGGATGCCGGAAAAGGCGGCGCCATCCAGCCATTCGCCCGACAGCGTGCCACGGCAGTAAACGACCGAGGTATCCCCCGCACCGGGCATGGCGTCGAACCCCTCATAGGTCTTGGTCACAAAGCTGTAGCGGGGGCGCGCCCAGTCGATCAGTTCGGACAGATCGGTCATCGGGCCGGTGCCGGGGAAAAACATGGTGAACCCGTCGCCCTGCATCGCGCGGGCGGTGTCCAGATCGCGGGCCTCCATCGCCGCAAGATAGGAACGCACCACTTCGGCCGGGTCCGGCAGGGCGGGGGCGGGGGTTTTCGTGTTGCGGCCCCGGAAATAAGCATCGGGCGCCATTTCGTGGATCATCACGACGACACCTTCGGGTGCGGCAGGCACGACGAACCGCACCGCATCCGTCAGCGCATGGCCCAGGCGGCGCTTGTCCTCTTCGCCGTACCCTTCGATCAGGTGCAGTTCGACCACCGGCATCGCATCCCTCCCCCGGATGAAAGCTGTATCATTGATAATACATTTAACCGGGATATAGTCAGAGGCAATTCTTTCCTTTGGGTCGGGCCGAAAATGGCAGAGGTGCAGGCGCAGACAAGGGGCGGGGCGCGGTTGCCCGCGGGCGCGAAATCGCGCCGCGTGTACCTGTCTCTCCTGGAACAGATATCGGCCGGGCGGTTGGGGCCGAGCCAGAAGCTGCCGGGCGAGGAGCAACTGGCCGAAGACTATGGCGTATCCCGTGTCACGGTTCGTCGGGCGCTGGACGCCTTGGCCGAAAACGGGCTGTTGTCGCGGCGCGCTGGCAGCGGCACCCGGGTCCGGCCCCGTCCGGCCGCGCCGCAGCCCGTGACCATGGATTTCTCGACTCTTCTGCCGCAACTGGTCGAGATCGGGCGCCGGACCGAAGTGCGGCTGTTGTCGAGCCGGATCGATCAGGCACCCGAGCATGTGGCGCGCGCATTGGGCCTAGCGCCGGGCGAGCCGGTGCAGATCGCCCGGCGGACCCGCAGCATCGGCGGGACAGCCTATTCGCATCTGACGACCTTCGTGCCTTCGCGTATCGCGGCGGGGATATCGGATGAGGATCTCTCGCGCGAGCCGCTGCATGTGCTGCTGGAGCGCAATGGCGTGAAAATCGCCGATGCGCGGCAGTCGGTGTCGGCCACTCTTGCAGGCCCCGAGGTGGCCACGGCGCTGGGCCTGCCCGAAGGGACCGCGCTGCTGTCGCTGGACCGGGTCGTGCGCGATGCCGAGGGGCGGGGGGTCGAATTCCTTTCCGGCCTCTACCGCCCCGACATGTTCCGGCTCGACATGAGCCTGACGCGCGTGGACCATGCAAGCGGCCGCTACTGGGAGCCGGCCATCACCCCGCTGGAGGAAACACCCCGATGAACGCGCCGCTGACCCTTCTGGACCGGCTCTGGTCGATACACGAGGTGCATCGCGGCGCGGATGGCGCATCGCTGCTTTGGGTCGACCGGCACCTGGTGCACGAGGGATCGCACCACGCCTTTGCCCGGCTGGCCGAACGTGGCTTGCCGGTGGTCGAACCCGGCCTGACATTCGCGGTGGTCGATCACTATGCGCCGACGCGCCGGGCGGGTCCGATTGCCGACCCGGCGATTGCCCGGATGATCGACACCCTGCGTGGCAACGCCGCCCGTCATGGGCTGCGGCTTTTTGATCTGAACGATCCCGATCAGGGCATCGTGCATGTGGTCGGGCCGGAACAGGGGCTGACGCTGCCCGGCCTGCTGATCACCTGCGGCGATAGCCATACCTCGACCCATGGGGCGTTCGGCGCTCTCGCCTTCGGCATCGGCGCGACCGAGGTGGCGCATGTGCTGGCAACCCAGACCATCTGGCAGCGCAAGCCGCAGGCGATGCGGATCACCGTTGACGGCGCATTGCCAGCGGGTGTGTCGGCCAAGGATATCGCGCTCAACTGGATCGCGCGGCTTGGCGCCGACGGGGCACAGGGCCATGCGGTGGAATATGCCGGCAGCGCCATCCGTAGCCTGTCGATGGAGGGGCGGATGACCCTGTGCAACCTGACTATCGAAGGTGGCGGGCGCATGGGCATGGTGGCCCCGGACGAGGTGAGTTTTGCCTATCTGCGCGACCGTCCTTATGCGCCCCGCGGCGATGACTGGCAAAAGGCGCTGCACAACTGGCACGCCCTGGCCAGCGATGCAGATGCCCGGTTCGACCGCGATGTCGCCCTCTCGGCCGAGCAGATCGCGCCCATCGTGACCTGGGGCACAAGCCCGGAACAGGCCCTGCCCATCGACGCGTCCGTTCCGGACCCCGAAACCCTGCCGCCCACAAAGGTGCAGGCGGCGCGCGCCGCGCTCGACTACATGGGGTTGGCGCCGGGCCGTCCGCTGGCGGGCACGCCGGTTGATCAGGTGTTCATCGGCTCCTGCACCAATGGCCGGATCGAGGATCTGCGCGCCGCTGCCGCGGTTCTCGCCGGGCGCAAGGCGCGCGTGCCGGGGCTGGTCTCGCCCGGTTCGGCCCAGGTCAAGGCGCAGGCCGAAGAGGAGGGGCTGGACCGCGTGTTCACCGAGGCGGGGCTCGATTGGGTCGCGTCGGGTTGTTCCATGTGCGTGGGCATGAACGGCGATCTGGTCGCGGCGGGCAAGCGCTGCGCCTCTTCCACCAACCGCAACTTTCGCGGTCGTCAGGGCAAGGGCGCGCGCACGCATCTGATGTCACCGGCCATGGTGGCGGCGGCGGCGGTTACCGGCACGCTGTGCGACGTTCGACCGTTGTTGCAGGGGAGGGTGCTCTGATGGCGGGGTGGCGCGAACAGCGGGGCAAGGCGGTGCTGCTGCCAATGGCCAATATCGACACCGATCAGTTGATCCCGGCGCGGTTCATGTCGACGCCGCGCGCCGAGGGCTATGGCCGGTTCCTGCTGCACGATGTGCGGCGCACGTCCGAAGGCGCGCTGGACCCGGCGTTCCCGCTCAATGCTCATCCGGACGCCTGCATTCTGGTTGCGGGTCGCAATTTCGGCAGCGGTTCGTCGCGCGAGGCGGCGGTCTATGCCCTTGTCGATGCCGGGGTGCGAGTGGTCGTGGCCCCAAGTTTTGGCGATATCTTTGCCGGCAATGCGGTCAATAACGGGCTGCTGCCCGCCCGGGTGAGCGAGGCGGATGCAGAACTCTTGGTCAGGACGCTTTCTTCGGGTGCCGCGCCAGGCCATGCCGATCTGACCTCCGGGCTGTTGCACATCGCGGGCGTATCGTTGCCTTTCCAGCTGGATGAGGTCTGGCGGACCAAGCTGCTGAATGGCTGGGACGATATCGACCTCACCCGCCAGCACGCTGCCGACATCGCGGCTTACCGTGCGCGTCTTGTCTCGGAACCCGGTCGCTTTCCGTTTGGCGGGGCAGGCTGAAGGATCAGGACCGGCGAATAATCCCCGAGACGGCGCGGGCCCGTCCTGCGGACGGGGTTCCTGTCGCACCGTGCAATGACGATGTGTTGACCCTTTTGCCACAATCGGGAGCGCCGCTTGGGTCCTCGTTCGGTTGCGATCCCGGTCTCGGGAGACCAGCCCGGATGTGCGGTGTATCGCCGCCATCCGCACGGGCGCGGCCCCGCCATCCTTGATGACACGCGTCATGCGGACCTAGATTGATCCCGGGCCCCGACCTGTCGCAGGCAAGGGAATGGCCTGGGAACAGTCGAAAGGTGCGGTCTTGACCGGGAACACGTATACCATTCGAAACCTCAAGAAGATCTACGGGCACGGGGAAACGGCCGTGCATGCCCTGCGCGGTGTCGATCTTGATATTCCCGCGGGCGAGCTGGTGGTTCTGCTGGGCGCGTCGGGCAGCGGAAAGTCGACGCTGCTCAACATCATCGGGGGACTAGACCGGGCCAGCGAAGGCTCTGCCCTGTTCCGGGACCATGAACTGACCACCATGTCGGACAGCGAGCTGACGCGGTACAGGCGCGACCACGTCGGCTTTGTCTTTCAGTTCTACAACCTGATGCCCAGCCTGACCGCGCGCGAGAATGTCGAACTGGTGACCGAAATTTCGCGGAACCCGATGGACCCGGACAAGGCGCTGGCGCTGGTGGGACTGTCCGAGCGGGCCGATCATTTCCCCGCCCAGCTTTCAGGCGGAGAGCAGCAGCGGGTGGCGATCGCCCGGGCAGTCGCAAAACAGCCCGATGTCCTGTTCTGCGACGAGCCGACCGGCGCGCTTGACAGCACGACCGGGCGGGCGGTTCTGAAGGTGCTGCGCGATGTCAATGAAACGCTAGGCGCGACGGTTCTGATCGTGACCCATGCCGCGTCGCAGGCGGCGATGGCCGACCGGGTGATCCGCTTCAGCGACGGGCAGGTGATCGAGGTCAGGGAGAACGAGACCAAGCTCACCCCCGAGGAAATCGAATGGTAAGGGGAACATGTCACCGCTGACGCGCAAACTGGGCCGGGACCTGTGGCGGATCCGGGGACAGGCGATTGCGATCGCCATGGTGATCGCCGTTGGCGTGCTGCTTCAGGTGATGCAAAGCGGCCTTGTCGTCAGCCTCGAGGAGACGCGGGGTGCCTATTATGACCGGTACCGGCTGGCCGAGGTCTATGCGCCGGTGACCC
Organism: Ruegeria aquimaris; assembly: GCF_025751555.1. Classification (GTDB taxonomy): domain Bacteria; phylum Pseudomonadota; class Alphaproteobacteria; order Rhodobacterales; family Rhodobacteraceae; genus Ruegeria_B; species Ruegeria_B aquimaris. The sequence continues at coordinate 24,365 of NZ_JAOWLB010000006.1, read as the reverse complement.
GCGCTCCGGAACGTCTGTTTCAGGACGTGCAGCGGATACCAGGTGTGGCCGCCGCCGAAGTTCGGGTCTCGGGTGCCGCGCTCATCGACCTGCCGGGGCTGGAGGTTCCGGTGCGGGCGCGCGCGCTGTCGCTGCAACGCGAACCCCGGTTGAACGCGGTGCTTCTGACCGAAGGCCAACCCCTTGCCGCAGACAGAACGGACCAGGTTCTGCTGCTGGACAGTTTCGCAAAGGCACACGGGCTGGGGCCGGGCGACCGGATCAGCGCCACGATGAACGGCGCGCGGCACAGATTCTCGATCGCCGGTCTCGCGATGTCGCCCGAGTTTCTGTACAGCACCGCCCCGGGCGAGATGGTACCCGACGATGCCCGCTTTGCCGTGATCTGGATGGCGCCGAGCGCGATTGCCTCGATGTTCGACATGGATGGCGCCTTCAACGAGGCCCTGATGTCGCTGGAGCGCGGCGTGGATGTGGCCGGCGTGATATCCGAGGCGGACCGGATGCTCGACAGCTATGGTGGCGCTGGCGCCTATGCGCTTGAAGATCTGCCTTCGGACACCTTTATTTCGCAGGAAATCAACGGGTTGCGTCAGGTTTCCGCAGTGGTTCCACCGGTATTCATGGCGGTGGCGGCGTTCCTGCTCTACATCGTCATTTCGCGCCTTGTGGAGTCCGAGCGGCGCGAGATAGGGTTGATGAAGGCGTTCGGCTATACCGACTGGGAAGTCGGGGCGCATTACCTCAAGCTGGTTCTGGTGATCAGCCTCGGCGGCGCCGCGCTGGGCAGTGTGCTGGGGATACTGGCGGGGCGGGCTCTGATAGATGCTTACCTGATCTACTACAAGTTTCCCTTTCTGGTCTTTCGCCTGGATCCGTCCAGTTTCGCCATTGGATTTGGTGCCAGCGTGGCGGCGGCGTCTGCTGGTGGGCTGCTGGTCCTGCGCCGGGTCTTTGCCCTGACACCGGCGGTTGCGATGCGCGCGGCGGCTCCCGCCGACTTTCACCGCGCACGCCCGTTTCATGGGGTGTTGGCGCGCTGGCTCGACCAACCCACGCGCATGGTCCTGCGCCGCCTGGCGCGCGAGCCGCTTCGCATGGCAGGCGCGGTCGCCGGGGTGGGCGCCGCGACCGCGTTGGCTGCTGCGATGGCGTCGCTGCTGGCCAGTTTCGACGACATGGTCGAAGTGTCGTTCAGCGACATAGACCGCAGCGATCTGATGGTGTCGTTCACCCATCCGGTGGCCGGGCAGGTGCGCTTCGATCTCGCAGCGCTGCCCGGGGTGATCGAGGTGGAGCCGGTCCGCGTGGTCGATACCGTGTTCCGCAATGACCGCTACAGCCATCGTGGCGCGGTCAGCGGGCTGGTGCCCGCGCCGCGCCTGTACCGCGCCGTAGATGCCGAGGCCAGTTCGATTGCCATCCCTGACCATGGGCTGATCCTGTCGCAGGGACTGGCGGACAAGCTTGGGGTCGTTCCCGGGCAACACGTGACGCTCGATGTGCGCGAAGGCCGCCGCCCAAAGGTCGAGGTTCAGGTGGCCGCCATCGCGGAATCCCTGATCGGATCTCCGGCTTTCATGCAGTATGAAGCGCTGAACCGGCTGTTGGCGGAACCCGGGCGGATCTCGGTGGCCTATCTGCGCGTCGACAAGGACAAGGCAGGCGAGGTCTATCACCGCCTCAAGGACATGCCACAGGTCGCCGGTGTTGCGATCAAGGATGAAACCCGCTCCGCCATGCGCAGGATGATGGACCAGGGCGCGGGTGCGATGCGCTACGTGATGGCGGTGATCGCGGGCGTCATCACCTTTGGCGTCATCTACAATGCGGCCCGGGTGGCGCAGGCCGAACGTGAACGGGATCTGGCGGGGCTCAGGGTTCTGGGTTTCACCCGGGTCGAGGTCGCCTTTGTCCTGCTTGGGGAACTGGCGGTTGTGACCCTTCTGGCCCTTCCCGTCGGGGCGCTGGGCGGCTATGGACTCAGCTTTGCGATTTCGGCGGGGTTCAGTACCGATCTCTACCAGATACCGGCGCGGTTTGGCCTCGAAAGCTTTGGTCAGGCCACCGCCATCGTTGTCGTGGCGGCGCTGGTATCGGGTTGGGTGGTGAAACGTGATATCGATCGAACCGATCTGGTTCTGGCGTTGAAGAACAGAGAGTGATGACCGTGCCCCGGCAAAACAGCAGAAGATCCCGTTCCGTCCTAACCGCAGGTGCCATTGTTCTGGTGGGCGGTTTCCTGGCTCTGGCGTTCTGGCCCCGGCCGGTTCTGGTCGACATGGCCGAGGTGGCGCGCGGGCCGATGATGGTGACCATCGACGAAGAGGGGCGGACTAGGGTCAAGGAACCCTATGTGGTCTCCTCGCCCGTCGCCGGAGAGTTGCAACGGGTAACCGTGCTGCCCGGCGAACGGGTCGTGGCTGGTGAGACCATAGTCGCCCAGATGCGCCCGGCCAAACCCTCGGTTCTGGATGTGCGCACGCGTGAGCAAGCCCATGCGGCGGTGACCGCGGCCGAGGCCGCGCTCAGACTGGCGCATGCCGACCTGAACGCGGCGCAGGCAAAGTTCGATTTTGCCGAAAGCGATCTGGAGCGGGCAAGAACTCTCGTCGAGCGGGGGGTTGCCAGCGCGGTGACGATGGAACGCGCCGAACAGGCCGCCCGGGTCGCTCGCGCCAACCTGGACACGGTGCGGGCCGCCATTGCCATGCGCGAGGCGGAACTGGCCAATGCCCGCGCGCAACTGATCGGTTTTGACGATGTCGCGCTGGCCACCGCGCTGGCCGACAGCGTTCCGGCGGATTATGGCATTCCGCTGCGGGCGCCGATCGACGGCACCATCCTGAAGGTCTTCAAGAAGAGCGAAACCACCCTGCCTGCGGGCGAGCCGATCCTCGAGATCGGCGACATTCAGGGTGATCTGGAGGTGATGGCCGAACTGCTGTCCTCGGATGCGGTACGGGTGACGGTGGGCGACCCGGTGATCATCACCAACTGGGGCGGTGACACCGACCTGAATGGCACGGTTCGCCGGATCGATCCCTATGGGTACACGAAATTCTCGGCCCTGGGCGTCGAGGAACAGCGCGTGGAGGTGACGGTCGAGATCGGAACTTCGGCGACCGAGAGGCTTTCGCTGGGGCATGGCTATCGGGTCGAAGTGCGCATCGTTGTCTGGAACAGCGAAGATGCGCTGGTGGTGCCTTCGGCTGCGCTGTTCCGGCATGGCGGGGAATGGGCCGTCTTTGCCGTGCGCGATGGCCGGGCGGTTCTGACCATGGTCGAGGTGGGGCAGAACAACGGGCGCGAGGCCGAAATCCTGTCGGGCATTGGCGAAGATGATCGCCTGATCCTGTTCCCGTCTGCGGAACTCAAGGACAACGCCCGGGTGGCGCAGCGCCAGTTCGATTGAAAAAGCCGCCCGTATCGTGTCCGGGCGGCTCCTTGTCTCTTAGCCCGCGGCAACCGGGTTACGCCGCCATTTGGCGGGGCCGGTGATATGGATCGAGTTTCCTTGGGTGTCGACGGCAACGGTCACCGGCATGTCCTCGACCTTCAGCTCATAGATGGCTTCCATCCCGAGATCCTGGAACGCCACCGGCTTCGCCGCCTTGATCGCCTTGGACACCAGATAGGCCGCGCCGCCAACGGCGATCAGATAGGCCGCCTTGTGCCTGGCAATCGCCTCCAGCGCCACCGGACCGCGTTCGGCCTTGCCGATCATCACCTTGAGGCCCGTATCGGCGAGGATACGGTCGGTGAACTTGTCCATCCGGGTCGAGGTGGTCGGGCCTGCCGGGCCAATGGCCTCGTCGCCCACGGCGTCCACCGGACCCACGTAATAGATCGCCTTGCCCTTCAGATCGACCGGCAGCGGCTCGCCCCGGTCCAGCATCTCGATCATCCGCTTATGCGCCGCGTCGCGCCCGGTATAAAGCGTGCCTGACAGCAGCAGCGTCTGGCCGGGTTCCAGCGTGGCCAGAACCTCGTCCGTCAGATCGTCGAGGTTCAGCTTGGTCGCCTGTGCGCCTGCCTTCTCCAGCAGGATCTCGGGGTAGAGATCCATCGGCGGCGGGGTGAATTCGGCGGCGCCCGACCCGTCGAGCGTGAAATGCACATGCCTTGTGGCCGCGCAATTGGGGATCAGGCCCACGGGCAGCGAGGCCGCGTGGGTCGGGAAGCTCTTGATCTTGACGTCAAGCACGGTGGTCACCCCACCCAACCCCTGGGCGCCGATGCCCAGCGCGTTCACGCGGTCATAGATTTCCAGCCGCAGTTCCTCGGTCTTGTCCGAGGGGCCACGACGCAGCAGATCGGCCATGTCCAGCGGCTCGTTCAGCGCCTGTTTGGCCAGCGCCATCGCCTTGTCGGCATTGCCGCCGACACCGATGCCCAGCACGCCTGGCGGGCACCATCCGGCGCCCAGCGTCTCGACCGTCTGCACCACCCAATCGGCCACATTGCCCGAGGGGTTCAGCGTGGTGAACTTCGACTTGTTCTCGGATCCGCCGCCCTTGGCCGCGACCTCGACGTCGATCTTGTCGCCCGCCACCATCTCGACCGTCAGCATGCAGGGCGTGTTGTCGCCCGAATTCTTGCGGCTGCCGAAAGGATCGACCACCACCGAGGCGCGCAGCGGGTTGGTGTCGCGCTGGTATCCCTGCCGGGTGCCCTCGTCGCAGATATCTTGCAGCGAGCGGGTGAAGTCGGTCTTGGCCTGCACCCCGATCTTGACATGGATATTCGCCGCGCCGGTGTCCTGACAGATCGGGCGGCGACCCATGGCGCACATGCGCGAGTTCACCAGGATCTGCGCCATCGCGGCCTTGGCGCCGGGGTTCTCCTCGCGCTCCCAGGCGCTGGTCATGGCGCTGATGAAATCGGTCGGATGATAGTACGAGATGTATTGCAGCGCCTCGGCGATGCTCTCGATCAGGTCGCTTTCGCGGATAACGCCCATGACGATCCTCCTGGGTCTGCCGGGATCTGCCTGCCTCGGCGCTGCCCGGATTGCCTGTTTCTCCTGTTGCGCGGATGCGGAATGGTGCGGAACAGGGGGTTCCCGCGGGGTTTAGCGCGATTCCGGTATGCACTGCCATACCGTTTAACGCGGTGCGGCTTCGCGCCCTAGGCCGGGCTTGCCAGAGGCGCGGATGTTTCGCAGTCTGCCTGAACAGGACGACATCTGGAGGTTGGAGAATTGCAACGAAAATCGGTCAGGGCAGGAGTTCTGGAGATTGCCTATCTGGAAACCGGTCCGGCAGATGGCTGGCCCTGTATCCTGAGCCATGGCTTTCCCTATGACGTGGAAACCTATGCCGAGACCGCCCCGCTGCTGGCCGAATCCGGAGCGCGGGTGATCCTGCCCTACCTGCGCGGCTATGGTCCGACGCGGTTCCTGTCGCCGGACACGCCGCGCTCGGGCGAACAGGCGGCGCTGGCCGCGGATCTGCTGGCGCTGATGGATGCGCTGGGGATCGGGCGCGCGGTTCTGGGCGGGTATGACTGGGGCGGCCGGGCGTCCTGCATCCTGTCCGCTCTCTGGCCGGAGCGGGTGGTGGCTCTGGTCACCGGCAATTCCTACAACATCCAGAACATTCCCCGTTCGGGTGAGCCGGAAGCGCCCGAGATCGAGGCGACCTATTGGTACCAGTACTATTTTCATTCCGAGCGGGGCCATCGCGGATTGCAGCGGGACCGGCGCGCCATCGCGCGCACGCTCTGGCGGATGTGGTCGCCGAAATGGGCGTTCGGCGACGCTGTCTTCGGCCGCAGCGCGCCCGCCTTTGACAATCCCGATTTTGTCGAGGTGGTGATCCATTCCTACCGCCACCGGTTTGGGCTGGTGCCCGGCGACCCCGCCTATGCCCATATCGAGACGCAATTGGTGGCGCAGCCGCCGATTGCCCTGCCGACCGTGGCCATTGACGGCGACAGTGATGGGGTGAATGCGGGAACCGCCGGGCATCGCAGCCGGTTCACCGGCCCGTTCGATTACCGCGTTTTCCGCGACGCAGGCCACAACCTGCCACAGGAAAGGCCCATCGAATGGGCGCAAGCGGTGCTTGACGCCCGCGCCATGGCGCAGGCTTAGCGCGTCAACAGGGAGGAGAGCGCATGAATCTTGCAAGACTGGCCGCTGAGCGCGCCGAAACCGGACACCCCGTGACCGCCGCCCTGATCGGCGCGGGCAAGTTCGGCTCGATGTTTCTGAGCCAGGTGCCGACAATCGCAGGACTCCGGGTGAGCGCTATCGCCGACCTGGACCCGGAGCGCGCCCGCGCGGCCTGCCGCGCCGTGGGCTGGAGCGAGGAACGCATCGCCGCCACTGCCTTTGTCGAGGACGGTCGCGCCCTTGCGGCACGGGACGATGTCGAGGTGATCATCGAGGCCACCGGTGATCCGCGCGCGGGCATCGCCCATGCACAGGCCGCCATTGCCGGGGGCAAGCATGTCGTGATGGTCAATGTCGAGGCGGATGTCCTGGCGGGGCCCGCACTGGCGCGCGCCGCGCGAGAGGCCGGTACGGTCTATTCCATGGCTTATGGCGACCAGCCCGCTCTGGTCGCGGAAATGGTCGATTGGGCGCGGGCGACAGGGTTTCGCGTCGCTGCGGCGGGCAAGGGCACAAAATACCTGCCCGCCTATCATACTGTCACTCCGGATGAGGTCTGGGACCACTATGGCCTGACCGCCGAGGAGGCGGCGCGGGCGGGCATGAACCCCAAGATGTTCAACTCTTTCCTAGATGGTACCAAAAGCGCCATCGAGATGGTCGCCATCGCCAATGCCTGCGGTTTGGATGTGCCGGATCAGGGGCTGTCCTTTCCCCCCTGCGGGGTCGACGACCTGGCGCATGTGTTGCGTCCGCGCGCGGTGGGCGGGCAGCTGGATCGGTCGGGCATGGTCGAGACGATCTCCTCGCTCGAACGGGACGGGCGCCCGGTCTACCGCGATCTGCGCTGGGGCGTCTATGTGGTGCTTGAGGCGCCGAACGACTATGCTGCCGCCTGTTTCCGACAATACGGGTTGCCCACGGACAGCACGGGGCGTTTTGCGGCGATGTACAAGCCTTTTCACCTGATCGGGCTGGAGCTGTCGGTCTCGGTTCTCTCGGCGGCGCTGCGGCGCGAACCCACCGGCATGGCGCGCGAGATGCGGGGAACGGTTGCCAGCGTCGCCAAGCGGGGGCTGAAAGCGGGCGAAATGCTGGATGGCGAAGGCGGCTATACCGTCTGGGGCAAGGCGCAACCGATTGCCAAGGCGGCAGATGCCTTGCCTATCGGGCTGGCCCACGGACTGCGATTGCGCCGCGATGTTGCGGCAGGCGAGGTGCTGACCCTTGCGGATGTGGAGCTCGACGGTGACCCGGTACTCGATCTCTACCGAAGCTGTCAGCGCGGGGCGACGCGATAGGTAAACTCTGCCCCTTCGGCAGCGCGCATGGCATCCTCCAGCAGCGCGGTGACCCGGTGGTGATCCGGCGATTTGCGGCAGACCGGATCGGTGGCTGCCGCATCCCCGGCGATGGCCAGCGCCTGGCACCGGCATCCGCCGAAATCGACGCTCACGCGCTCGCAACTGCGGCAGGTCTCAGGCAGGAAGTCCGTGCCGCGATAGGCATTGAACGCATCGCTGTCATACCAGATGTCGCGCAGGCTCCGCTCGGTGATGCGGTCGAACCGGAGGTGCGGAATGGTCTCGGCGGCGTGGCAGGGCAGGACCTTGCCGTCCGGCGCGATGTTCAGCCCCGCCGATCCCCAGCCGCCCATGCAGGACTTGGGGAAGTCCGAGTAATAGTCGGGCGGCACGAAATCAAACGCCAGCGTGCCGCGCAACCGCGCCTCGGCCTCGGCCACCTTGCGCTTGGTCGCCTCCGTCTGTTCGCGAGTGGGAAGCAGGGCGGCACGGTTCCGGGTCGCCCAGCCGTGAAACTGGACACAGGCGACCTCAAGCCGCCGCGCCCCCAGTTCGACCGCCATCTCGATGGTGCGGTCGAGATCGTCGAGGTTGTGCCGGTGCATCACCGCGTTGAGCGTCAGGGGAATGCCCCGCGCCTTGATCTCCTGCGCAACGGCCATCTTGCGGGCAAACCCACCCTTGTAGCCGCCGATCCGGTCGGCCAGATCGGCCCGCGTCCCTTGCAGCGACAGCTGGATATGGTCCAGCCCCGCCGCCTCCAACGCGTCGAGCCGGTTGGGTGTCAGGCCGATACCGCTGGTGATCAGGTTGGTGTAGAGCCCCGCCTCATGCGCCGCGCGGGTCAACTCGGGCAGATCGGGGCGCGAGGCCGGCTCGCCGCCTGAAAGGTGCAATTGCAACACGCCCAATTCCGCCGCCTGGCGGAAGGCGTCGGCCCAGACATCGGTGGCCAGTTCCGACTGGCGCCCGACCATCTCGACCGGGTTCGAGCAATAGGGGCACGACAGCGGGCAGCGATGCGTCAGCTCGGCCAGCATCGCGATGGGGGGCGGCGCTGTCATGGCCGCACCATCAGGAACACGCGGGCGCGCAGCCCTTGCAGAAAGGTCTGCACGTCGCCCTCGATCTGCGCGCGCGGCGCGCTGTATGTCGCGGCCAGGTCATCGACGATCTCGGCAAAACTTGCCTGGCCGTTTACCCGGCTCAGGATCGCCGCGCCGATGGGGTCGAGCGCCACCGCCTTTTCCGGGGCCAGCAGCACCTGATCGCCGCGCAGGTGATCGGCCCGCATCCGGACGCCGCGCGGCAGGTACGGCCGGTCACCTGGAGCAAGCGTCAGTGTCATGCCATGCCCTCGCCGGGGCGCCAGGCCCCCGGGGGCACATGACCGTCGACATAGGCGCCCCAGAGCGCATCGAGCTGCGCCCAGAGCACATCGGTCTTGAACACCAGCGCGGCACAGGCCATGTCCTCCTTCTCGGGCGTGTCGGCATGGTCCAGCACCCATTTCAGCCCATAGGCCACATCCTTTGGTGCCTCGGTCAGGCGCTTGCGGAAGTAGCTGAGGCTGCTGTCGTTGGCGAAGTCATAGTGTTTCAACAGGCCCTCGATCCGGTTCTCGTGGATCTTTGGAGCAAAAAGCTCGGTCAGCGAGGAGGCGACCGCCTGAAGCAAGGGCTGTTCGCGCACATAATGGACATAGGCCTCGACCGCGAAACGGGTCGCGGGCAGGATGCCCGCACCCGAGGCCACATAGTCCGGGTCGAGCCCGACCGCCTCGGCCAGTTTCAACCAGCGCCTGAGGCCGCCGCCCTCGGTGATACCGCCATCGTGATCCTCGATCCGCGAGCGCCATTCGCGGCGAATATCGGGATCGGTGCAGCGCGACATGAAGGCCGCATCCTTCATCGGGATCGCCGCCTGATAGGCCCAGCGGTTGATCACCCAGGCGCGTACTTGGTCAGGTGTACATTGGCCGCCATGCAACCGGTGATGAAACGGATGCCTGTCGTGGTAGCGTTCGGCGCCGATGGCGCGCAGGCGGGTTTCAAGGCTTTCGCGGCTCATGTCAGAATCTCCATTCCGTCCTGTGCAACCTGCCAGCCGTGACGTTCGACATGGGCCCGTTCGTCGCTGCCGGGGCGCCAGACTGGGTTGGTGTTGTTGATATGCACAAAGATCTTGCGCGCCGAGAGCGGTGCCAGCCGGGCAATCGAGCCTTCGGCGCCGGAGATCGAGATATGGCCCATCCGGCGCCCGGTCTTGATCCCGGTGCCGCTGCGGATCATCTCGTCATCGTGCCAGAGCGTGCCGTCGAACAGCAGATGATCCGCATCCGCCAGCCGGGTCAGCAGGTCGTCAGGTACATAGGCGCAGCCGGGGATGTAATAGGCGACGGATCGCTCGTCGGACAGGCGCAGCCCGACCGTCTGTTCGCCGATCAGGTCGGTATCGACGCTCTCGCCCTCCAGGAACAGCGGAACCTTGCCCGGGACCGCGAACAGCGTCGCCTCCAGCCCCTTATGAAGGGAAAACGACGTATTGAGGGACACGGTCTGGCGCGTAACCTTGTCATGCGAGACCGCGTCAAAGATGCGGTTCTCGTCCAGGATCGCGTGGATCTCGCCGGTGGCGAACAGGCTAAACGGCGTCTGTTCGCGCAAGGACAGCAGGCCCGCGATATGGTCGATGTCGCCATTGGTGAGCAGAACCGAGAACACCGGAGACCCTCTGAGGCCCTTTGGATGCAGGGCAGGGGTCGCAAGCATCTGTTGTCGGATATCGGGCGAGGCGTTCAGAATAGACCAGTGTTCACCGTCGGCGGAGACCGCCAAAGACGATTGGCCGGACGGCCTGAGCCGTCCGGCGCGTGCATCGTTGCAATTGGCACAGCCGCAATTCCATTGCGGCAGGCCACCTCCGGCCGCGGCACCCAGTACGATGATATGCATCTGCCCGGGCCTCCGCGGTTGGAATGATCAGAACAGCGGGTCGGCGCCGCGGCCGCCTTCGTCCTCTGCCGGGGCGTACATGTTGATTTCCATGCCGCAGTTCACTTCGCGAATCTTGGGCGTTGTCCAGGCCATTTTCCACCTCCACTGGCTGGTTGTCTGATCTCAGACTAACCCAGCCTGCCGCTCGGGCATATTCTCCTTTGGTCTTAGGGAGGGGTTCAGCGGATGGCCGGTGATACCGATGACAGGAAGGATCGCAAGGCTTCGACCGCCACCGGTTTGTGAAACAGCAGCCAGTCATGCCTTGCGCAGGTCTCGATGATCACGGGTGTGCGCGACGCCGTGATGACACAGGACGGGACCGGGCCGATTTGCTCCTCTATCCGGGCCAGGACATCGGTTCCCAAGGCACCGTTGTCGAGTTGCCAGTCCGCGATGATCGCATCCGGCAGGATGCCTTCGGTCCCGATCAGGTCCATCGCCTGGTCTCCGTCCGCAACGGGGAGGACACACACGTCCCAGGCTTCCATCGCGACCGTCATGGCATTGCGCAGCTCGCCGTCGTTTTCGATCAGCAGCACGATCAGCCCACCCAGGCCGGTTTCGTTCCCTCTTCCGTTGCGGTTCGACACTAGGCCGCTGAAATCTGGCGCGTGTGAGGTCGCAAGCTCAACCAGAAACCCCGACCCGCGATCGACGGTGGAAACAAGATCCAGCGGGTGGCCGAGCAGGGCGCAGGCCCGCTCGACGATCGCCAGTCCCAGCCCCATGCCCTCGGCGGCCGAGGCGGCGGAATCCAGACGCTGAAACTCGCGAAAAATGATGTCGCGCTGCTCGGGGGCGATGCCGGGGCCGGTGTCCCAGATTTCCAGCCGCACCGAATGCGCCCGGTGCCGTACGCCGACCAGGATCTTGCCGCGCGCGGTATAGCGGATCGCGTTGACAAGCAGGTTCTGGGCGATGCGCCGCAGATAGGTGAAATCCGACAGAACTATCGCCTCTGTCGGCACCACCCGCAGATCCAGCCCCTTGGCCCGGGCGATCGGCCCCAGCTCCTCTGCCAGCTGGGCAAGGATATGGCCCAGCGAGACCGGCGCGCGGCTGACCGCGGCCTTGCCCGAATCCAGCGTCGAGATATCCAGCAGCGCCTCGAGTATCGTTTCGACGCTGTCCAGCGAACGGCGGGCTTTTTCGGCGATCAGATGGGGCTGGTCCGGGTTCTGGCCCGGCTCGATGGACGCGATATAGAGCTTGGCCGCTGAAAGCGGCTGCAACAGGTCATGGCTGGCCGCCGCAACGAACCGCGATTTCGATGCATTCGCTCGTTCCGCCTCGGACAGGGCATCGGCGAGTTCAAGGGTGCGCTCCGCGACGCGGGCTTCAAGCATCTCGTTGGCCTGCTGGATCGCGCGCACAGCCGCCCGTTCCGCCGACACATCGCTGAAGGAGATCACGAACCCTTTGTCCGGCATTTCCTGAGCATGAACCGAGAGGGTCTTGTTCTGCCCCTGCCGGATCTCGAAACTGATCGCGGGGCGCGTCTCGATCGATGTCACCCAGTCGCGGATGTCGTCATGGGTGATGCCGCTGGAATAAGACGACATCTCTGCGAACCCCTCGAACAGTGAAAAGAACCCCATCCCCATCGAGAACTTGCGCGCCGGGATCGACAGCATCTCGCCCACGCGTTGATTCCAGCCGGCCAGGCGCGCCTGGTTGTTGAAGATGCAGACACCCTGATCGAGATGCTCCAGCGTGGCGCGGATCAGCCGCGCTTGGTCGTCCAGCATCCGTTCGCGTTCCAGCCGCTCCAGCCGCATGATGTCGCTGACGTCGGTTTGCAGGATCACGGTTCCGCCGTCGGGGGTCCGGTGCTCGCTGACCTGAACCCAGCGGCTGCCCACCATCCGCACGTTGAAAATGACGTGGTCGTCCTGGTGGCGGCGCATCCGGCCGTCGGCCCATTGTGCCGAGGTCATGTTCTCGGGCAGCGACAGGTAGCGAGAGCCACTGACAAGATCGACATACTGGCGGAACGAGATGCCCGGGCGAAACCCGTCGCGGATATCGGGCATGTGCAGGCCAAAGCGCGAGTTGCACATCACCAGCCGCTCGTCCGGATCGAACAGCGCAAACCCCTCCTGCACCGTCTCGATCGCGTTGGCCAGGTTCGAGCGGGCCTCTTCGGTGGCGCGGTTTGCCTCGGCAAGACGGGCGTTTGAATCGTTGAGCAGGTCCAGCGCCCGCTCCAGGTCCCGGGTCCGGTTGCGGACCTCTTCCTCCAGCAGCGCGGCGCGTTCGAACTGCGCATAGGCGGCGCCGGAGTCGTCCACCGCCTGTTCGACCCGTCGCATCAGCGCGGCATTGATCTTGGCCAGTTTCTCGATCTGCCGTTCCGGCGTGTCGTTGGGATTGATCAGGGACGCGGTCATACCGGTTCAAACCTCTTCGGGCGGATAGATCGCAACTCCGGTCAGCGTCTGGTTGACATGCATGGAATTGAACTGTTCGCCATAGGTCGAAAAGCCGATGACCTTGTTTTCGCGCAGGATTTCCGAAAGCTTGTTGATCACCTGGTTCTCCTGGGCCTCCAGCCGACGCAACAGACAGTCGCAGCCCAGAATAACGGCGGGGGCGCCATCCCTCGACAATCGGGCCATTTCCTCGCGCAGATGCCCGGGCATGTCGCGGGCATCGGCCAGCGTTAGCACCAGCCCTTCGTCGATTGCCGAAAAGAACACCAGATCGCCGTCCTCGGCCACTCTCTGGATCGACCGGACGTGATGCTGGCCACCGATGCGCACCACAACGGGATGCGCCGCGAAGGTAAAGGTGGTCAGTTGCTCGGGGTCCTTGCCCAGAATGCGCGCGTATTCACGCGCGGCGGGTTCAGCGTTGATCTCGTGCACGGTGCGGCGCACCGGGTCGGCGCCGGTCACCACCATGCGCTGCTCGGACGGGATCAGGTGATCGGTCTTGAACACCTGGATCGGGCAGCGGGTGCGCACCTGCATCAGCACTGCCGCATTGCTGTGCGCCTGACAGTCGTAGAACACCAGTGTCCTCCGAAAGGTCTCGCCGTCCCCGGCGGAGCCACCGAACATCTGGACCGGACCCAGGCCTATGGCAAGATCGGAAGCCAGCTTGTCTTCGAGGGTCGACAGACCATCGACCAGAAGAAAGTTGAATTCGTACCGCCAGTCCGGGCGCGCGACCGCCAGATCGTTGCGTGTCCGGATCATCCGGTCGACCGTCGACTGGACGTCATAATCGGACAGGTTGGGAACCAGCCCGGTTTCGATCCGAAAGTTCTCCTGGGGAAAGCCGATGGCGACGATTTCGCCCTCGGTATAGCCTTGGGCCGAAATTTCGCCCGCGGTTGTGCAACCGACGACCCGTGTTCCGGGCAGGGCGTCGGACGCATCCTTCAGCACCCGACCGGCATCGGCCTCGGGGCTGACAAACAGGATGACCAGTTCCAGGCCATCCTTACCCATCCTGTCGGCCAGTACATGAACCGGATTGGTCACGTCATGCCGAACCGAAGCGGTGCGCAACACCACCCGCCCGGCCCGTGCCCCCGGTTCAGGACCCTGCGTTAGGTCCAATGGCTCCTCCCTGGTAACCTGTCCTTCAGGTTACTCGTGTTTCCTTCACTCTGACAAGAAACTCGAAAAACTGGTTTTCTTCGCGATAAGCACCGCCTGCGTGCGGCTTTGAACGCCCAGTTTGCGCATGATCGCGGTCACATGCGCCTTGACCGTCGTCTCGGCAATCGACAGGTCATAGGCGATCTGCTTGTTCAACTTGCCCTCACATACAAGCTGCAAGATCCGCGCCTGCTGATTGGTCAGCGCCGAAAGCCGCTCGATCGCGTCCTCGACGGCGGGGGCTTCGGCATCCTCTCGGGTAACTTTCTGATATCCATCGGGGACAAAGACCTCGCCCTTTGCCACCGTTTCGACGGCGATGCGGAACACATCGCGCTGGGAATGTTTGGGAACAAAACCAGAGGCGCCCGCACTGACAACCCCGGATATCACCCGGCTGTCGGTCAGCGACGACACCACGATCACCGGCGCCTTTGCCGCAGTGCGCATCCTCACCACGCCCTCCAACCCGTCCACGTCCGGCAGGTTGAGGTCGAGAATGATGAGATCCGGCTTGCCCTTGCTGACCAGAAACTCCAGCGCGTCTTCAAGCCGCGATTCCGTATCCACTTTGCGAATGCCCGAGACCGCTTGCAGCGTCATCGACAGCGCATCGCAGAACAGCGGATGATCGTCGACGATCAGTGCCGAGGTGAATGTTTGCGCCGTTGCGGCCGAAGCTGGGATCTGCATGTGACGGGCCATCGCTCTGTTCATGACCCAAGTGTACCAAGGCGAACCGGAATGACCATTGGCCAAAGGTCGAATGTTCGGATCGCCTGTGGACAAAAGGAAACGCGCGCCTCGGTCGGCGCGCGTTCCTGTGCTTGTCTGCTGTCGTGCTCAGTTTGCGGCGGCCAGCTGCTTGGGCAGCTTGAAGGTCCAGAGCGTGCCGCCCTGGTTGAGATAGTTCACCTTCTTGGCGACCTCGCCCCCCCAGAGCGGCACCGCGCCGCCCCAGCCGGAAATGACCGAGACATATTGCTCGCCGTCCATCTCCCAGGTGACCGGCTGGCCGACAATGCCCGAGCCGGTCTGGAACGACCACAGGATCTCGCCTGTCTCGTCGTCAAAGGCGATGAACTTGCCCTCGGGTGTACCGGTGAACACCAGCCCTCCGGCGGTGGTCATCACGCCGGCCCAGAGCGGGGCGTCGTTCTTGAACTCCCACTTCAGCTCGCCGGTATCGGGGTCGATCGCCTTGAGGCTGCCGATATGGTCCTCATAGTTCGGCTTGATGGTAAAGCCCGCACCCAGATAGGCCGCACCCTTCTTGTAGGTGATCGGCTCGTTCCAGATATCCATGCCCCATTCGTTCGAGGGCACGTAGAAATTGCCGGTCTTCTGGCTGAAGGCCATCGGCATCCAGTTCTTGCCGCCCAGGAACGAGGGCGAGGCAAAGATCACTTCGCCCTTGGCGCCATCGGCCGCTGCCGCCGGGTCGCCCGGACGGTTGTCCTCGTTGAAGATCGGGCGGCCGTTCTCATCCAGCCCCGAGGCCCAGGTGATATCCTTCACAAAGGGCACGCCGCGCACGAATTTGCCATCCTCGCGGTTGAGCACATAGAAGAACCCGTTGCGGTCGGCGGTGGCCCAGCGCTTGTTGCCGTCGCGGTCGGTATAGGCCACGACCTCGTTCACACCGTCATAGTCCCAGCCTTCGCGCGGGGTGGTCTGGAAGTGCCACTTGATCTCGCCATTGTCGGGATTGATGCCGATGCGGCTGGCGGCATAGAGGTTGTCGCCCGAACCATCGTTGTTCTGACCCGCATTGCGCAGCCAGCTGTTCCAGGGGGCGGGGTTGCCCGCGCCAAAGACCAGCGTATCGGTCTCGGCGTCATAAGAACCGCCCAGCCAGGTGGCGCCGCCGCCGGTCTTCCACATGTCGCCCGGCCAGCTGGCGTTCAGCGTGCCCGTCATGGTGCTTTCCTGGCCCTTGAAGGTGCCCATATGGCCCTCGATCACCGGACGGGTCCAGACAATCTCGCCGGTCTCGGCGTCGCGCGCCTGCACTTCGCCCACGATGCCGAACTCACCACCCGAATTGCCGGTGATCACCAGCCCCTTCACGATCAGCGGCGCGGCGGTATAGGAGTAGCCCGCCTTGTAATCGGCGATCTTCTTGTTCCAGACTACGTCGCCGGTTTTCAGATCCAGCGCCACGATGCGGGCGTCGAGCGTGCCGAAATAGATCTTGTCGCCATAGATGGCGCCGCCCCGGTTGATCACGTCGCAGCAGGGCAGGATTCCCTCGGGCAGGCGGGCGTCATACTGCCAGAGCTCTTCGCCGGTGTTGACGTCGATGGCATACATCCGGCTGTACGAGCCGGTGATATACATCACCCCGTCATGGATCAGCGGCTGGGTTTCCTGCCCGCGCTGTTTCTCGCCGCCCAGGCTGAAGGCCCAGGCGGGCATCAGGTTCTTGACGTTGCTCTTGTTGAGCGTGTCGAGCGGGCTGTAGCGTTGCAGGTTGCGCCCCATCCCGTTGGTCAGCACGCTGGCGGTGTTTGCCTGGTCGTTGGCCAGGTCCTCTTCGGTGACACCGGCGGCCATCGCGCCGGACTGCCAGCCAGCGGCCGCGATCAGCCCTGAGGCTGCGGCCATGACAAAACGATTCATCATTATCCTCCCTTGTATCCTCTCCTAGCCGGATCACCCCGAGAGACCGGGCGTTTGGCTGTCCGGCATTATTGGAACGAACGGGCTCGCGGGAAATTGAACAAAGGTCGTAGGGTCAACTTGGGGCGGTTACTCGGCGGGTGAAAAGGCACGGCCGATGTGCGTGTTTCGGTCGTCGGGTGCGCTCTCGAAAGTTCAAGTGGCGAGTAAAGTATGACTTTTAGTGATTTGATATAAAGATGATAAATAAATTGCGCCGGCGCCTTTTGGCGCCGGCCGTTTCGTGCATGTCAGTCCGAGATCTTCTTTGGATCGCGTTGCGAGATACTGCCCAGATAGGCCAGGATAAAATCCTGCACCGTGCGGTCTTCGATCTCGACGTGGCGCATCTTGGTGCCGGGCATAAAGCCGGTTTTGTCTTCCATCCAGGCGCGCAGCGCGGCCGGAGTCCAGACGATGCCCGAAGCTTCGAGCGCAATGGAATAGTCGTAGTCGGGATAGGTGCCCGCACCGCGCCCGACTACGTTTTCCAGCGGCGGGCCATAGCTGTCATGAGTGATGTCCGAGGCATGGCAGCGGCGGCATTCGGCATCGAACAGGGCGGCACCGGCGCCGATCTTGATCTGGTCGAACTTGGTATCGGCAAAGCCGGGAGTTGCCAGCAGCAAGGCGGCAAGCGCGAAAGGAACGGATTTCATCTGACTCTCCTGAATGAAGTCTCCGCCAAGGCGGTCCGTGTCGCGCGTTTCCGTCCCGACCCATAGCAACAGGGGCCGGAACTTTCCTTTGATCTTTGGTCGTAGCCCGGCACTCAGCCCTTGCGCCGCAGCAGGCCACGCGCCGGGTCATAGCCCCAGACCGCCAGGACAAAGAAGATCGCCCCGGCCAGAACGGTCCAGCCAAGCGCCGGGCCGTTGAACTGGCCATAGAGCGCGAACCGGATGAACTCGACCGCGTGGGTAAACGGGTTCACGGCGCAGATATCCCGCAACACCATCGAGCTTTCGGCCATCTTCCACAGCGGGTAGAGCGCGGTGGACAGAAAGAACATTGGGAAGATCACAAAGTTCATCACCCCGGCGAAATTCTCCAACTGCTTGATCAGCGAGGACAGCGCCAGCCCCAGCGCGCCCAGCATGATGCCCGCCACTGCCAGCGCGGGCAGCACCGCCAGATACCCGATCAGGGGCATGCGGATGCCAAACGCCGCCGCCACGGCCAGAAACGTATAGACTTGCAGGATCGAGATTGCCGTCGACGCCACCAACCGGCAGAACAGCAGCCACCAACGCGGCAGCGGTGCGGTCAGCAACAGCCGCATCGAGCCCATCTCGCGGTCATAGACCAGGCTCAGGCTGGATTGCATGCCGTTGAACAGCAGGATCATGCCACAGAGGCCCGGTAAGATGTAAACCTCGTAGGTGATATAGGTCTGATAGGGCGGCGCGATCGACAGGCCCAGGGCCGCCCGGAACCCCGCAGCAAAAACCAGAAGCCAGATCAGCGGCCGCACCAGCGCCGCCACGAACCTACCGCGCTGCCGGACGAACCGCTGCGCCTCGCGCAGGACGATGGCGTTGAGTGCGACAAAAGCATGCCTCATGGCGGGCCTGCCGTCTGTTTCAGGAAATGATCCCGCAACCCCTGCGAGCCGCGCAGTTCACCGGCCAAACCCTCCTGCAACAGCCGTCCGTGATGCAGGATCAGCAGGTGGTCGCTGTCTTCGATCTCGTCGGTCAGATGCGTGGCCCAGAGCACGGTCAGGCCGCTATCGCGCGACAGGTCGTGTACATGATCGGTGATCGCCTTGCGGCTGGCCGCATCCAGTCCCACCGTCGGCTCGTCCAGCAATAAAACCGAGGGCGCGTGGATCAGGCAGCGCGCGATCTCGGTTCGGCGCCTGTGGCCACCGTTCAGGTCGCGTGCGCGCTCCTGCGCGCGCTCGGCCATGCCCAACCGTTCCAGCGCCGCGTCGATGCGGCTGCCCGCTTCGCGCCCGGATAACCCATGCAGGGCGGCGAAATAGCTCAGATTGCGCCGCACCGTCAGGTCGAGGTCCAGCGTCGGCTGTTGAAACACGACGCCGATCCGGGCCAGCGCCGCGCGCGGCGCGCGCGCAAGGTCGTGACCGGCAATCTCGATGCCTCCGTCGCGCGCCGTGAAAAGCCGCGTCAGAAGGGAAAACAAGGTCGATTTGCCAGCCCCGTTCGGCCCCAGGAGCGCCGCGAACCGGCCTTTCGGGACGTCGAAACTCACCTCGTCCAGCGCCCGCCGGGGCCCGTAGCTGTAACTCAGGTCGCGGACCGTCAATCCTGTCACTTGATGGTGATCTCCAGCCTCTGGGTGTCGCCGGTGCTGCCCGGCACTTTCAGATGGTATTGTCCCGGCTTGATCGCGACAAACCCGATCTCCATCACACCCGCCTCGTCAAACTCGATGGAATCGAGCCCAAGCGGGCGGATTTCCAACCCCTCAACCACGATCTCGTCGATCCAGATGGCGCGAAAGAACTCGGGCCCGACCAGCGCCAGTTCCTGACTGCCGTCACCCTGGATCTCGAACTCGTAATATGTGCCCGAGCGCAACTCCCATTGCGCCTGGGCCAATGGCTCCCCAGCCGAGAGAATGATCGGCGGCAGGTCCTCCTTGTTCGAGGCCGACAGTATACCGGCCAGACCATAGCCGCGGTCTTCACCATCCGCTATGGCCGGAACGGCAAGGGTGCAGGCAAGACTGCAAAGCAAGCTTCTGATCATCGGCTGTCCTTTCTTCATGGGCGCAAAGCGGCGCCCCAGGGGAACCGCCCGACCTTGATCGTCTTGACGGGCGTACGCCGGGCGACATCAATCACGGTCACATCCCCCGAGACGCCATTGGTGGTGAACAACAGCGACTTGTCGCTGTTGAACGCCATATGCCAGACCCGGCGGCCCACAAGAATGTATTCTTCGACCTCATAGGTGGCGGTATCCACCACCGCGACATGGTTCGACGGCCCCAGCGCGACAAAGGCGGTATTCTCGTCCGCCGTTACCTCGAATCCGACCGGTTGCACCCGGTCCGGGTGTACGCCACGGATGTCAAAGGCGATCTTGACCTTCTCGGTCTGGCTGGCGACGTCGAACACGGTCACCGTGCCACCGATTTCCGAGCTGACCCACAACTCGGCCCCGTCATGCAGGAACTCGGCATGGCGCGGGCGGGCATCGACCAGCGTATTGGCGAACAGCGCATGGGTCTCGGTGTCGATCCAATGCGCCATATTGGTGGTCTCGGATGTGGTGATCACGATCCGCCCGTCCGGGCTGACCGCCATGCCCTCGGGCTCGATGCCGACGTCGATTTGGGCCACAACCGTGCGGCTCTGGGTATCGACCACGGTTGTCACCGCGTCATCCTCGTTGGCGATCCACAGATGGCGGTCGTCGGGGTGCAGCACGAACTGTTCCGGGTCCTCGCCCGAAGGCAGGTCAAACAGGATCTGCCCGGTCTCGGGGTCCATCACCTGCACCGTGTCACTGTCGGACGCACAGATGTAGACCCGGCTGAAATCGCGGGAAAAGGTGATCCCGCGCGGCCGCTCTCCGGTGGGAATGGTGCGCGTCACCTCCAGGGTGGCGACATCGATCACGCTGATCGTGTCGTCCTTTTCATTGGTCACCCAGATTTCTTCGGCGCCCAGGGGGGCGGCAAGGGACAGCGGCAAGAGCAAGGGGGCAAGCCTCATGGTTCACTCCTGAAAGGCCGTGCAGCGGGATTCGGGCGCATCGAGGCCCAATGTGTCGAGTTCGTTGCGCTGGTGCAGGAAGCCTTCGACCGGCGCCTGCATCACCATCGCGCGGTTGGTGACCAGCGGGATGGGCTGGCGCAACTGGCCATTCCAGGTGCGAAAGCTCATCGGGCGGCCCTTGAACCCGGCGAGTTCAAAGGCATCGGACAGGATATAGGCGCGCAAGGTTGCGGGATCGGCGCTGTTGGTGCGGGTCACCGCCTCGCCCAACACCCGCATGGCGGCCCAGGCGGCATAGTCGCGGTCCCGCATGTCGCGCCGGGTGAGTTTTTGGAACCGCGATTGCAACTGCGCCGCGCCCCATTGTTCAACCACCCGCGACCAGGCTACGGGCACCAGCCCCTCGGACCCGGCGACGGGGCGCGGCAGCCAGGTGTTATAGGCGATGTAGCGGCCGAAATCCCCGGTCTCATCGGCCACCAGCAGCACGTCATGCTCGGGCAGGTCCTGAGTGAACAGCGGCACCTCCTGGCTGGCATTGCGCCGCATGTCGGCATCAAAACGCCACTCGCGTTCCCCCACCAGCTTCAGCCCGAATTTCTGTGCCGAGCGTCGCAGGGCATCGGCAAAGGCGTGGTCCACCGCATGTTCGCCCGTGACCAGCGCAAGCCTGGCAAAACGCTTGCGAAGAAGCACCTGCATCAGCGCATCCGCCCGCATCGCCTCGGAGGGCAGGGTATGGAACAGGTTCGCCCGGCAATTGGCATCCCGCAACCGCGTGTCCGGCGCGGAGACGTTGAAGATCATCGCGCCCGCCGCCTCGGGCAGATCGGCCACCCGCAGGATATCGTCGGCGGGGGCATCAAGCAGCAGGAACGGGGACGCGGCCAGCATGTCCCGCGCCGCTGCCAGCAGGTCGCCGCCGGGGGCGATCTCGGCAACCTCCAACGCATAGGCATGACCCAGAAACCGGCCGCTGCTCTGGTTGTCGGACAGGCCCAGTTGCGCACCGTCCACGCCTTGTGTCTCCGGCACCGGATCGAGGTTCGACAGGACCGCAGGCTCCTCGATCCCCTGTTTCAGATAACCGACAGACAAAGTCATCTCGGCCTGAGCCGCACCGGACATCAGGCTAAACACCAAACCGGCGGCGCATCTCGCAAGCTGTTTCATCGGTCCTGTCCTCTCCCGAAGGAAAGCTATTCCCCCGGCGCGCCCCGCGCCTATTCGACCAAAGTCCCAATTCCCCGACGGATCAAACCAAGGTCGAATACCGGCATTGGAATTCAGGCGCTATCACCGGCCCCGAGTGAGGATACTGGAGGAACCAAGATGCTTGACGCAATCAAGGTCAGCACGATCGCGATGGTGCTGGGGGCGGGGATGGCCTGGGCGCATGGCGACGTCGCGCCGCAGCCCGTCAACACAGACGCCCTGCCGGATGTGGGCGAGGAGTGGCTGATCGAAAACCCTTATCGGGCAGAGACCGCAGGAGAAGAGGTCTGGCGGGCTGCGATCACAATCGGAGACTCGGGCTACAACCAGAACTGCGCGCGCTGCCATGGGCTGGGCGTCGTCTCCGGCGGTTTGGCGCCGGACCTGCGCTATCTCGAGGCTGCCGAATATGGCGATGAATGGTTCGTGGAACGGTTCCGTGACGGCTATACCCAGAACGGCATCACCAAGATGCCCGCCTTTGGCGAGCTTCTCGGGCAAAAGGCGGCCTGGGCGATCCGTACCTATATCGAGACCCGGCCCGATGACGGCGCGCTCGACGAATACACGCCGCGTCTCAAGGAAATCCGTGACATCCTTGCCGACGGGGGCGGCGATACGGCGACCCTCTCCGAAGAGCTGTGGCAGATCGCTGGCAAGGTCGAGACCGCCTCAGGCGCCCCGGTCGCTGACAGCGCGGCCTCGCGCGCGGCGGAACTGATCTCGGGCGCCAGCCCGGATTTCACCGGCGCGGCCGAGGCGCTGACCATCGGCCTGTCGGCCGCGCATTGACGGGCGGGCGGTTGCGGATGATCGGACGGCGCGTCTTTCTGAGTTTGCTGCTGATCGGGCTTGCGGGCCCGGCCCTGGCTGAAACGCGCTGTTCGGACGTGGTACCGCAGGCCCGGCCACAGAACACCGCCCGGGATATCGTCGGCGCCGACCTCGACCAGATTCAGGAGCGCGGCTGGATCGAGTTCGCGGTCTACGAGGATTTCCCGCCCTGGAGTTGGGATGAAAACGGCAAGCCCCGGGGTGTCGATATCGAGATCGGCCGCCTGATCGCCGAAAGCCTTGGGGTCGAAGCGCGCTTCAACCTGGTCGCTGCCGGAGAGAACCTCGATGCCGATCTTCGCAACTGGGTCTGGAAGGGGCCGGTTGTCGGCGGTCGGGTGGCAAACGTGATGCTGCATGTCCCTTATGACAGCGCCTATGCCTGCCGGGTCGAACAGGTCGTGTTCACCGGCCAGTACCATGTCGAAAGGGTGGCAATTGCCTATCGGACCGATGCCTATCCCGAGGAAAAGCCGGTTCCGGCCTATTTCCGCTTTGACACGGTGGCGGTCGAAAACGACTCGATCTCCGATTTCTACCTGACCTCCTTTCCTGGTGGGCAGCTGGGCGGCAACATCCACCGCTATCCCGACATGGCGGCGGCGATGACGGGACTGGCAGCGGGAGAGACCAAGGCCGCCATGGGTCCGCTGGCCCAGCTCGAATTCGGCACCGCCCAGGGGATCGGGGTGCACACGCCGCCACTGCCCGGCTTTGGCGTCGGCAGCTGGACGGTCGGGGTCGCCGTGCATTTCGCCTATCGCCCGCTGGCCTATGCGGTGGACGACGCGATCCTGACCGGAATTCAGGACGGGCGGATCGCCCAGATCTTTCAGGCCCACGGGCTGACTTTCTCGGCCCCCGAGCTGCGCTAGATCAGGCGCATCTACACCCAAGGTCGAATGGAACAATCAGGCCGCGCCGCATAGCGTAGGCCATAACAGACGGAGACGGAACGACATGGAACTGAGCGACTCCAAGGTGATCGCGGCCGATCGTGCCACGGTTTGGGCCGCATTGCTGTCCCCCGAAGTGCTGAAGGACTGCGTGCCGGGCTGCCAAGAGATGTCCGGCAATGCCGCGGACGGGTTCGAGGCCACCGTGATGCAAAAGGTCGGTCCGGTAAAGGCGACCTTCAAGGGCGCGGTTGTCCTGTCGGATATGGTGGAACCCGAAAGCCTGACGCTCTCGGGCGAGGGCAAGGGCGGCGCCGCCGGATTTGCCAAGGGCGCCGCAAATGTGCGGCTGGATGAAAACGCCGATGGCAGCACCACGCTGCATTATGTGGTCGAGGCCAAGGTCGGCGGCAAGCTGGCGCAGCTGGGCAGCCGCATCATCGACGGCTTCGCCCGCAAGATGGCGGATCAATTCTTCACCCGCTTTCAGGAGGTGGTTGAGGGGCCGGGCGCGCCCGAGGGCGATGTGCCGGACACGGCGCCGGATGGTGAAAAGAAGAAAGGCTGGTTCAAACGCGTGATTGGCGGTTGAGCCGGGCAAAGGCATCTCGAAGGGAGGAAGGAATGGCTTCAATTTCAATGACTGTGAACGGTCGTGCTGTAGTAGGTACGGTTGAGGGTCGTGAGTTGTTGAGTGGTTTTTTGCGGGATCATCTGTCGTTGACGGGGACGCATGTTGGGTGTGACACGGGTCAGTGCGGGGCCTGTGTTGTGCATGTGGATGGTGTTGCGGTGAAGTCGTGCAACATGCTGGCGGCGGAGGCGGATGGCTGTTCGGTCGCGACGATCGAGGGTCAGGCGGCGCCGGACGGGACGCTGAACGCGTTGCAGCAGGCGTTTCAGGATCATCACGGGCTTCAGTGCGGGTTCTGCACGCCGGGGATGGTGATGTCTGCGGCGGTGCTGCTCAAGGAGAACCCGACGCCCAGCGAGGCCGAGGTGAGGGCGCATCTTGAGGGGAACCTGTGCCGCTGCACCG
>NZ_JAOWLB010000061.1 GCF_025751555.1 Ruegeria aquimaris | reverse complement strand
AATGGCAAAGGAAAAGTTCGCGCGTACGAAACCGCACGTCAACATCGGCACGATTGGGCACGTTGACCACGGCAAGACCACGCTGACCGCAGCAATCACCAAGTATTTCGGCGACTTCAAGGCGTATGACGCGATTGACTCGGCGCCCGAGGAGAAGGCGCGCGGGATCACGATCTCGACCGCGCATGTGGAATACGAGACCGAAGCGCGCCACTATGCCCACGTGGACTGCCCCGGCCACGCCGACTACGTCAAGAACATGATCACCGGTGCCGCCCAGATGGACGGCGCGATCCTGGTTGTGAACGCCGCTGACGGCCCGATGCCGCAGACCCGCGAGCACATCCTGCTGGCGCGTCAGGTCGGCGTTCCGGCGCTGGTCGTGTACATGAACAAGGTCGACCAGGTCGACGACGAAGAGCTGCTGGAACTGGTCGAGATGGAAGTGCGCGAGCTGCTCAGCTCCTACGACTTCCCCGGCGACGATATTCCGATCGTCAAGGGCTCGGCGCTGAACGCGATGAACGGCACCAACCCGGAGATCGGCGAGAACTCGATCCGCGCGCTGATGGCGGCGGTTGACGAGTACATCCCGACGCCCGAGCGTGCGGTTGACCAGCCGTTCCTGATGCCGATCGAAGACGTGTTCTCGATCTCGGGCCGCGGCACCGTGGTGACGGGCCGTGTCGAGCGTGGCGTGATCAACGTCGGCGACACGATCGAGATCGTGGGGATCCGCGACACCCAGACCACCACCTGCACCGGTGTGGAGATGTTCCGCAAGCTGCTGGACCGTGGTGAAGCCGGCGACAACATCGGCGCGCTGCTGCGCGGCATCGACCGTGAAGGCGTCGAGCGCGGCCAGGTTCTGTGCAAGCCGAAATCGGTGACCCCGCACACCAAGTTCGAAGCCGAAGCCTATATCCTGACCAAGGAAGAGGGCGGCCGTCACACCCCGTTCTTCGCGAACTACCGTCCGCAGTTCTACTTCCGGACCACCGACGTGACCGGCACCGTGACGCTGGCCGAAGGCACCGAGATGGTGATGCCGGGCGATAACGTTGGCTTCACCGTCGAGCTGATCGCACCGATCGCGATGGAAGACGGCCTGCGCTTCGCCATCCGCGAAGGCGGCCGCACCGTCGGCGCCGGCGTGGTGTCGAAGATCATCGAGTAAGGTCGAATTCCGGGTTACCGGAATTCTGACCGGTTGCGGCAGGCGGTTTTCCACCGGAAAACCTGCCGGAAGCAAC
>NZ_JAOWLB010000060.1 GCF_025751555.1 Ruegeria aquimaris | reverse complement strand
TGAACCGCCCCGGGTTTACTGGAGAGTAAAATACTCAAAGGATGAGCCCTATGACCAAGCAGAGATTCACCCCCGCCTATCCGGTCGAGCTTCGCGAACGCGGTGTTCGGATGTTTCGAGAGAACCGCGGCGATTATTCCAGCGATACGGCGGCCTACAAGGCGATTGCGCCGAAGCTTGGCTGTTCGCCCGACAGTCTGCGCGTCTGGTGCCAGCAGGCCGAACGTGACGTCGGCCAGCGCGGCGGGCTGACGAGTGCCGAGAAGGATCGGATCAAGGAACTGGAGCGGGAGGTTCGTGAACTGCGCCAGGCCAACGAGATCCTGAAGAAGGCCAGCGCGTATTTTGCGATGGCGGAGCTCGACCGCCCGTTTCGCAAATGATCGCGTTCATCGATGATCAGCGCGGTGTCCATGGTGTCGGGCCGATCTGCAGGGTTCTGGGGATCGCACCATCGACGTATTACGCCGTCAAGGCCGTGGCGCGCGATCCGGCTCTGGCATCGGATCGGGCCAGGCAGGATCAATTGGACATGGCCGCCATCAAGGACGCGTTCGACGGCAGCCAAGGTCGCTATGGCGCGCGCAAGGTCTGGCATCAGCTGCGCCGCGGCGGCCACGATATCGCCCGCTGCACGGTGGAGCGGCTGATGAAGGTCATGGGATTACAAGGTGTTGTGCGCGGCAAGAAGGTGATCACGACCAATCCAGATGCAGCCCGGCCTTGTCCGGACGACAAGGTGAACCGAGCCTTCGTCGCCGATATGCCGAACCAGCTGTGGGTCAGCGACTTCACCTATGTCTCCAGCTGGCAGGGCATGGTCTATGTGGCTTTCGTCATCGACGTTTTCGCCCGCAAGATCGTCGGCTGGCGCGTCTCGACCTCGATGACCACCGGGTTCGTCTTGGATGCCCTGAACCAGGCGATCTGCCAGAGGGCGCCGTCCGAGGCTGACAAATTGATCCATCACAGCGATCGGGGCAGCCAATACCTGTCGATCCGATACACCGAGCGGCTGGCTGAGGCCGGCATCGATACCTCGGTCGGCAGCGTCGGCGATTCCTACGACAACGCCCTGGCAGAAAGCATCATCGGCCTGTTCAAGACCGAGGTGATCAAGTTCCTCGGTCCTTGGAAATCGGTCGGCCAGGTCGAGTGGGAAACCCTGAAGTGGGTCGACTGGTATAACAAGACGCGCCTGCACAGCGCCATCGGTTACATCACGCCGAACGAAGCAGAGGAGGCATTCTACGCAAGCTTGAACGCTGACGAAAAAGCAGCCTAATCATTGAACCACAAACTCTCCGGTAAACCCGGGGCGGTTCA
>NZ_JAOWLB010000005.1 GCF_025751555.1 Ruegeria aquimaris | reverse complement strand
TTGCCAAGGCGCCGGTCACGACCGAGGTGGTCCGCTTTTACTCCGCCCAATGGCCGGAAATTGCGCCGCCGTTGACATTTGCGCGGGACATCGTTCCCGAACGTCTTGGGGATGCGGCCTCACCTGATCACACGCCCATGGGCCGCAATACAAGCTCCGCAGCTTGACACGAGATGCGCGGCCCGGGCGCGACCGACCCTGAGCGATCTGGCCGCACTCAACGACAAGAAATCAAAGACATGTTTGCCCAACGTCACCCGGCGTATTACCGTAATGTACCGGCGGTCGGCTTCCGTCCGTCAACAACGGGAAATGGGCGCGCCATGTCGAAAGCAATAGGGGTGGACAGCGTAATCGATGCGCAGCTCGCAAAGGTCGTTGCCACCATTGGCGAATCCGGTTTTTTCGAAAAACTGGTCCGGTTTTGCGAACCCCTTTCAGGATGTTCCTCGACTGTCGTCGCTCAGTTCAAGACCGGCTCACGGCCACGCCATCTGTTCAACACGCTACGCTCACAAGATGAAGTGACAACCGTCAGGCCATATATCGACGGCCCCTATCTGCTCGATCCGTTCTACAGTCTGATGACTGAAGGTGCGCCCGACGGGGTCTACCGACTGTTTGAGATAGCGCCGGACGAATTTTCAGAAACCGAATATTACAATGTGTATTTCCGGCGCACACGGCTGCGCGAAGAGATCGGCCTGCTGATCCGGCTTGATCCGCAATCCCATCTTCTGGTTTCCTTTGGATCTCGGGAAAGCGACGGCAGCGACCCGGATTCGACCACGCTCAAACTACTTGAACCGCTGATCGGCGCCCTGTGCCGCAAACATTGGGAAGTCTGGCGCGCGCGCGAACCAGAGGGAGATGCGACTTTTGCCGCTTCGCTGGACAACGCCTACCGGAATTTCGGGCGCGATCTTCTCACCGATCGCGAGCGCGAGGTGATGATGTTGCTGCTCAAGGGCCATTCCAGCAAATCCATGGCGCGGGTATTGAATATCAGCCCGGAAACCATCAAGATCCACCGCCGAAATCTCTACAACAAGATTGATGTCGGCACGCAATCCGAGCTGTTTTCGGTTTTCCTGGAATCACTTGCGACGATACCGGTCGGGTCCGACGAAGACCCGCTGCAACGATATCACGGTGTTTGATCCCGCCTAACCCTTTGAGGGGAATGTCGAGGCAACCGCCAAATTCTAATCTGGGCCCAATACGCAGCCATGCTCCACAGGAACGGTTGTGTTGCGTACTATCTCGAAAATGGGGAGGAGCCCAAATGACCATGACCCAAACGGACACGCGGAGTTCGACGTTCCGCGACATCAATAAGCCCGCTTTTATGATCGCCGCCGCGGTCATCGTGATGCTGGCACCAAATGGTTTCAATTTCCTGCCGTTCATGCTTGGCGCCGCGGCCGAGGTCTTTGCCCTCACGCCAAGCCAGATCGAAACCATCACGCTGGCGGAACTGATGGGAACCAGCGCCGCCTCTCTGGTGTTTTCGCTTTATTTGATGCGTCGTTCAAACTGGCGCAAGCTGCTCTTTCTGGCTGGCACAGCACTTGTCGTGGGCAATCTCCTGAGCATCTACGCTACCAGCTATTCGGACCTTCTGGCCTATCGTGTGATCGCAAGCCTTGGCCAGGGTATCGGCTATGCGCTCGGCCTTGTCGGCATGAGCGTCACCGCGCATCCAGGCCGAAACTTTGGCCTGATGATGGGCGCGCTCAACATCTGGCTGCTTTTCTGGTTAATCATGGTGCCGGAACTGATGGCCGCCTATGGCTTGACCGCGTTGTTCCTGTTCTACGCCGGTGCCTCGGTTCTGGTGATCATCGCGGCCTATTGGTACCCCGACAACGGCCGGCTTGAACGCGACGCCCAGACCATCGAAGCTAATGACGGCGTAGTGCACACGTTCCGCACCTACATGTTCGGCGCCCTGCTGGTTCTGGGATCCTTCTTCATCTACAGCCTGAGCCTCGGCATCATCTATCCTTATGTCGAGATTCTTGGCGGCGCCATCGAAGGTGTCAACGCGGACAGCATCGGACTTGCTCTGGCCGGCGGCACGATCCTGGCCATTGTCCTTTGCTTCGGCGCGGCATGGCTGGATGAGCGCGTGAACCACGCCGCCTTCATCGGTATCGTTGCCGTCGCAAACGCCATCGTCGCCTGGCAGATGGCCGAGGCGCAGGACGCAACCACCTACTTGGTGATGGCCGGTCTCTATGTCGGTCTGTGGAACCTATACTATGCCCGTGCCTTCACCGCGATCGCGAATGCCGACCATTCCGGCTATGCCTCGTCCTTCGGTCCGGAAATTTCGGCAGCCGGTATCGCAATCGGCCCGATGATCGCCCAGGCCGCGACCATCTCTGGAGATTTCGCAGGACAGGTTATGGTCGGTGTCTATGCCATTGTCATCGGCGGCGTGGTCTGCATCTTCGGTATGACCCGAAAACCGAAAGTCTAAAGCCGGTTTTCACTGCGCCTTGGCTTTCCAAGGCGCAGTGAATTTCTGCGTAAAACTTATTGCTCACGATCTGACACATGCTCACCACCTCTCCAAGCATGGCCATCTTCAACGCCGGAGAATTAGTTGTTTCCTTTTCCAGCAACGCGCCCACGTTTGATGAGAACCAGTGCGATTAATGCCAGAATGAGACACTCTTCAACTCACAGGAGGGTTTCAACGATCCCTTGAATTGGTGGCCGGGGGATGGCCGGCGTGATCCCAATCTTCATCCGAAAGGTCATGCAGGTTGGGCTTCCCTCCGGCAACATGCCGGGATGATCAGCGAGCCAAAGTGTCCGTCAGGACCAAATCAGGTCTGGCTTCAGGAATTCTCTTTGAGCTGTTTTGCCCTGCTTTGCGCCAGGCGGTAGCTGTCACCGTTCATCTCAAGGATACTTACATGATGGGTCAGCCTTTCCAGCAAGGCTCCGGTCAGGCGCTCTGATCCGAATGTTTCGGTCCACTCGTCGAACGGCAGGTTGCTGGTGATCAGGATGGAACCGCGCTCGTATCGCTGAGAGATCAGCTCGAACAGCAGTTCTGCACCGGTCTTGCTGAGGGGCACGAAGCCCAGTTCGTCGATGATCAAGAGCTTCTGTTTTACCAGCTGCTTCTGGAGCCGCAGAAGCTGGCGCTAATCACGGGCCTCCATGAGTTCATGGACGATGGGGCCGCCGTGGTGAAGCGATCGGTCAGCCCCTTCTGGCAGGCGGCCAACTCTTCATGGATGGCCTCGAAAACAGCGCACGAAATCACTTCGCCGAAAGTCGTTCCAATTCAGCGACTTGAAGACCTTTGGCAAAACTTCCCCGGCTTCGTGGCAAACCGAAACCGGGGATTTGGCATAACTATGCCCGTATCGACATCTGGCCTGCCGGTTGGCATCCTAGCCGCACTTGGAATGACCGCAACTGCGGCAGGTCATGCAGCCCTCGATCATGACCATGTCGAACTGGCCGCAGCTGGGGCAGGCCTTGCCGCGCGGCGCATCGCCGTTCACCACCTGCGCCTGCGGGTCCGATTTCAGGCCCATGCCCTCGCCTTCGAGAAAGCCGATGGCGATCAGGTGCTGTTCGATCACGCCGCCAATGGCCGCCAGGATCGAGGGGATGTACTTGCCCTTGACCCAGGCACCGCCGCGTGGGTCGAACACGGCCTTCAGTTCTTCGACCACAAAGCTGATATCGCCGCCGCGCCGGAACACCGCCGAGATCATCCGGGTCAGCGCCACGGTCCAGGCAAAATGCTCCATGTTCTTGGAGTTGATGAACACTTCGAACGGTCGGCGGTGGCCGTTGATGATGATGTCGTTGATGGTGATATAGAGCGCATGCTCGCTGTCGGGCCATTTGATCTTGTATGTGTTGCCTTCGAGATGTTCGGGCCGGTCCAGTGGTTCGGACATATAGATGACGTCGCCACCTTCGAATTCATGCGGGGCATGGGCGCTTTCACCCGGCGCCTTGTCGGAACTTTCCGAGACAGTGAGGACCGAACCGGTCACATCATTGGGCCGGTAGGTGGTGCAGCCCTTGCAGCCCAGATCCCAGGCCTGCATGTAGACATCCTTGAAATCGTCGAACGAGATGTCCTCGGGGCAGTTGATGGTTTTGGAGATCGAGCTGTCGATCCATTTTTGCGCCGCCGCCTGCATCCGCACGTGATCGGCAGGCGCCAGCGTCTGGGCGTTGACGAAGTAGTCGGGCAGGGGGGCGTCGCCGAACTTGTCGCGCCACATCTGCACGGCGTAATCGACCACCTCTTCCTCGGTCCGGCTGCCGTCCTTTTGCAGCACTTTGCGGGTATAGGCATAGGCAAAGACCGGCTCGATCCCCGACGACACGTTGCCGGCATAAAGCGAGATGGTCCCGGTGGGCGCGATCGAGGTCAACAGCGCGTTACGGATGCCGTGTGTGCGGATCGCCTCGCGCACATCCGCGTCCATGGCGCGCATGGTGCCCGAGGCCAGGTATTTCTCGGCATCGAAGAGCGGGAAGGCGCCTTTTTCCTTGGCCAGCTCGACCGAGGCCAGATAGGCGGCGCGTGCAATGGCGTGCAGCCAGTCCTCGGTCTGCTTGGCAGCCTCGTCGCTGCCATAGCGCAGGCCCAGCATCAAGAGCGCATCGGCCAGCCCGGTCACGCCCAGCCCGATCCGGCGCTTGTTCTGCGCCTCGGCAGCCTGTTCCGGCAGCGGGAATTTCGAGGCATCGACCACGTTGTCCATCATCCGCACGGCGGTGGCGACCAGCTTTTGCAGCGCCTCGGGGTCAAGCTCTGCCGCGTCGTCGAACGGGTTCGTCACCAGCCGCGCCAGGTTGATCGAGCCCAACAGGCAGGCGCCATAGGGCGGCAGGGGCTGTTCGCCACAGGGGTTGGTGGCGGCGATGGTCTCGACATAGTTCAGGTTGTTGGCCGCGTTGATCCGGTCGATGAAGATCACGCCCGGCTCGGCATAATCATAGGTGGCCTGCATGATCTTGTTCCACAGGGTGCGGGCCTCGACCGTGTGATAGACCTTGCCGTCGAATTGCAACTCCCACGAGCCATCGGCCTTGACCGCCTCCATGAAGGCATCGGTCACCAGCACCGACATGTTGAACATGCGCAGGCGGGCGGGGTCGGATTTGGCGGCGATGAACTGTTCGATATCGGGATGGTCGCAGCGCATGGTCGCCATCATCGCGCCGCGGCGGGAACCGGCGGACATGATGGTGCGGCACATGGCATCCCAGACATCCATGAAGCTGAGCGGCCCCGAGGCGTCGGCGGCCACGCCTTTTACATCGGCGCCGCGCGGGCGGATGGTCGAGAAATCATAGCCGATGCCGCCGCCCTGCTGCATGGTCAGCGCTGCCTCTTTCAGCATCTCGAAGATGCCGCCCATGCTGTCGGGGATGGTGCCCATCACGAAACAGTTGAACAGCGTCACCCGCCGCGCGGTGCCCGCACCGGCGGTGATGCGCCCTGCGGGGAGGTATTTGAAGTCCTCCAGCGCCTCGTAAAACGTCTGTTCCCAATGGGTTGGGTCTTGCTCTACCTTTGCCAGATCGCGGGCGATCCGTCGCCAGCTGTCCTCGACCGTCTGGTCGATCGGGGTGCCGTCCGCCTGTTTGAAACGGTATTTCATGTCCCATATCTGCTCGGCGATGGGGGCGGCGAAACGGCTCATCGGATGATTCCCTCGTGCTGGAAGAGACATCCAGACTAAACCAAATGTGAGCATGGCCACAACAGCTTGATGCCCGGGTGGGGTGAGCTA
Source organism: Ruegeria aquimaris (assembly GCF_025751555.1). Classification (GTDB taxonomy): domain Bacteria; phylum Pseudomonadota; class Alphaproteobacteria; order Rhodobacterales; family Rhodobacteraceae; genus Ruegeria_B; species Ruegeria_B aquimaris. Next base: position 266,926 of record NZ_JAOWLB010000005.1, on the reverse strand, counting down.
CAATATCAAGGCGGGACTCTGGACGACTCTGTGGGAAAGCTGTGGATAACTACGTCAATCTGATCAAGCTCAGCGTCGGGACGGAAAGCGTCGACAACCTGGCCGAATGGCAGGCGATGCGGCGGGCGCAGACGCCGGACGGGTTGCCGCGTCATGTCACCCGCATGTGGCCCAAACGCGAGAGCGAGATTCTAGCGGGCGGGTCGATCTATTGGGTGATCAAGGGGGTGATCCAGTGCCGTCAGCGGGTGCTGCGGATGGACGAGGTCACCGGACAGGACGGCACCCGGCATTGCGCGCTGGTGCTCGACCCCGAACTGCATCGCACCCATAGCACCCAGAAACGCCCGTTTCAGGGCTGGCGCTATCTGAACCCCGCCGACACGCCGCCGGATCTGCCCAAGGGGCGCGCGCAAGACGATGCGCTGCCCGAGGACCTGAACCGTGCCTTGGCCGAGATCGGGGTGATCTGAGCCTCAGCCGGTCCAGGGGCTGTGCCGCAGAATTTCGGCGAATTCCTCGACCAGCTGCGGAAACCGGGTTCGGGTGTGGATCAAGAGTGACACGCTGCGCTGCTGCTCCAGCCCGGCGATGGGGCGGAACGCCAGCTCTTTCGGCTGCACCTGCGCGACCGAGCGTGGCAGGATCGTCACCCATTTCCCCGTGCGCACCATCGCCAGCAACGAATGGGTGTTGTGCACGGTGATCCGGGCGCGGGGCAGGGCGGCGCTTATCTCGGGCGCCTCGATCAATGCGCACAGGTTGTTGCGGATGAAGCCCGAGGCAAGGATGGCGTCGATATCAGGCGGCTGTGGCTGTTGCGCCAGCGGATGACCGGGTGCGCAGAGCAGGCCAAAGGCATCCTCGAACAGGATCTCGCTTTCGACCCCGTTCAGAACCGGCCGGCCGGAGACAATGCCAAGATCGGCCTGCCCTTGCAGCATCGCGTCAACCACCCGGCCGCTGTCCATATCGCGCAGCTCCAGCTCCAGCGCGGGGTGGCGTTGCATCATCGTTTCGATCGCGTTTGGCAGCGCCAGGCCCGAGGCCGAGGGGATCGACGCCAGCCGCAGCAACCCCTGCGGTGCCCGCGCCGCCGCCTCGATCGTCTGTATGGTATCGTCGAACTGGCGCAGCTGCTGCTGGGCAAAGCGGAACACCTCTTGTCCCAGCGGGGTCAGCCGGTTCTTGCGCTCGCTTTCGAACAGGCACTGGCCCAGATGTTCCTCCAGCTGTTTCAGGGTCATTGACAGGGCCGACTGGGTCCGCCCCATCCGCATGGCCGCATCGGCCAGATTGCCCGTTTGCGCCACGGTACTGAAACAGCGCAGCATCTCGATCTTGATCATGATTTCAGAAATCCTGAAATTTCCTTAAGCAATTTAAGTTTGACCGATATGACGGGTGGAGTCCACCATGACCCAATTCATTCGAGGAACTGGGCCAGAGGCATGTCGGACGTAAAACTCAATCTCATCGCGGGCGAATGGCTGGCGGGCGAAGCTGAAATCGAAAACCGCAACCCGTCGGACCTGAGCGATCTGGTTGGCATGTTCGCCCAGGCCAGCGCCGATCAGCTTGACGCGACGCTGCACCAGGCCCGGCGCGCGCAGGCGGAATGGGCGACCTACGGGATGGAGCGCAAGCAGGCGGTGCTGATGGCCATCGGCACCGAACTGATGGCCCGGGCCGAGGAACTGGGCACGCTGCTCAGCCGCGAAGAGGGCAAACCGCTGGCCGAGGGCAAGGGCGAGGTCTATCGCGCCGGTCAGTTCTTTACCTATTACGCCGCCGAATGCCTGCGCCAGCTGGGCGAGAATGCCGATTCTGTGCGCCCGGGCGTCGAGATCGACGTGCGCCGCGAGGCGGTGGGCGTGGTCGCGGTGATCAGCCCGTGGAACTTTCCCACCGCCACCGCCTCGTGGAAGATCGCGCCGGCGCTTTGTTATGGCAATGCAGTGGTGTGGAAACCGGCCAATATCACCCCCGCCAGCGCCGTAGCGCTGACCGAGATCATTGCGCGTCAGGACATCCCCAAGGGCCTGTTCAGCCTGGTCATGGGCTCGGGTAGCAGCATCGGCCAGCGGCTGGTGGAAAGCCCGCTGGTCAACGCGATTTCCTTCACCGGCTCGGTGCCGGTGGGCAAGGGTATCGCATCCGCCGCGATCCAGAACCTGACCAAGGTGCAGATGGAAATGGGGTCCAAGAACGCGCTGGCGGTGATGGACGATGCCGATCTGGATCTGGCGGTGTCGCTGGCGCTTGGCGGGGCCTTTGGCGGCACCGGGCAGAAATGCACCGCAAGCTCGCGGCTGGTGGTCCATGCGGCCATCCACGACGCCTTTGTCGAGAAGCTGGTGGCGGGCGCCCAGGCGATGAAGGTGGGCCATGCGCTGGCCGAGGGCACCCAGATGGGCCCGGTGGTCAGCGCCCAGCAACTGTCCGAGAACCTCGCCTATGTCGATCTGGGCAAATCCGAGGGCGCCGAACTTGCCTGCGGCGGTCAGCGGCTGGAGATGCCGCAGGACGGTTTTTACATGTCTCCGGGCGTGTTCCTGAACACCACCACCACCATGCGCATCAACCGCGAAGAGATGTTCGCGCCGCTCACCAGCGTGATCAAGGTCGGCAGCTTCGACGAGGCGCTGAGTGTGGTGAACGACACCAATTTCGGCCTGACCTCGGGGATCGTGACCCGCAATCTGGCGCGTGCCACCCACTTCCGCCGCAATGCACGCACCGGGGTGGTGACGGTGAACCTGCCGACAGCAGGCACCGATTACCATGTGCCGTTCGGGGGGCGCGGTGACAGCTCTTACGGGCCGCGGGAGCAGGGCCGCGCGGCGGCCGAGTTCTATACCACGGTCAAGACGGCGTATATCAGCGCGGGGGCACCACAATGAGCTATCGCATCGACGGCCTGCAATATGCCAACTGGTCGGAAAAGATATTTCGCCAGCTGCGCGCGGGCCATGTCGATGCGGTGCATGTCACCATTGCCTATCACGAAAGCTTTCGCGAGACGGTCCTGAATTTCGAGAAATGGAACCGCTGGTTCGAGCAGTATCCCGACCTGATCATCAAGGGGCAATGGGCCGGCGATATCGACATCGCGCGCGAGACCGGGCGCACCGCGATCTTCTTCGGATTTCAGAACCCCAGCCCGATCGAGGACGATATCGGCCTGATCGAGATCCTGCATACGCTGGGCGCGCGTTTCATGCAGCTGACCTACAACAACCAGTCGCTGCTGGCGACCGGCTGTTACGAGGCCGAGGATACGGGCATCACCCGCATGGGCCGTCAGGTCATCAAGGAGATGAACCGGGTGGGGTTGGTGGTGGACATGAGCCATTCCGCCGACCGCTCGACCATCGAGGCCGCCGAGATATCGGAGCGTCCCATCGCCATCACCCATGCCAACCCGCATGACTGGGCGCCGGCCCTGCGCAACAAGCGTGATGACGTGATCCGTGCGGTGACCGAAAACGGCGGCATGCTGGGCTTTTCGGTCTATCCCCATCACCTCAAGGACAAGTCCGACTGCACGCTGGACAGCTTCTGCGAGATGATCGCGCGCACTGCCGAGCGGTACGGCGTCGACCATCTGGGGATCGGCACCGACCTGTGCCAGGACCAGCCCGACAGCGTGGTGGAATGGATGCGCACCGGGCGCTGGTCCAAGGAGATCGACTTTGGCGAGGGGTCCGCCAGCGCGCCGGGCTTTCCCCCGATGCCGCACTGGTTCCAGGACAATCGCGATTTTGGAAATATCGAGAACGGGTTGCGCGCGACCGGCCTGAGCAAGGACGAAGTGGCCGGGATCATGGGCGGGAACTGGTACAGGTTCTTTGCCCAGAACTTCGTCCCGCAAGGATAAAAGAGATGGACACCGCCCCGAACAGGCAAATCCAGCGCAGGGATCCGGCAACAGTCATGCGGCTGTCGCGGCTGGGGTCGTTGCATCAATGCCGCCTCAGCTTCATGCGCATCCTGACCCGGCGCATGGCGCACGAGAACTGGAGCTTCTCCCGCCCCGTGTTCCGCATCGACGCGGCGGGCGTGGGGTATGCCGTCTATACCGCGCAGGGGCCAGATCGCGCCTATTCGCTGGTGGCCTTTGCCCATGACCTGCCGCCGGAAATGCGCTCGGACCGGGTGATCGCAACCGCCTGGGATGCCACATTTACCCTGTTCGACGGGATCCCGACCGAGGACGACATCAACCGGCTGTCGCAGAACGTGCCGCTGCAAGAGGCGGGCCGGGTCAGCGAGTGCGAGATTTCGGTCAGCCGGGCCAACCGGTCTGTGCGGCTCTGGGCGCATGTGGTCGACGCGCTGGCGAGCGGGCAACAGCCCGACCGCGCCGAGATCGACAAGGTGGGCTATCTGATGCGCACCACCGCCGTCTATGGTTCAGGCAAGCTGGGCGCGGCGGATCGCGAGCAGATCGCCGACCGCCCCGAAATGCAGGTGCCGTTTCAGGCCGAGATGCTGTCGGTCTATCTGACCCGTGTCTTCGTGCGCGATCTGGTGCAGCACATGGCGCGGGCCAAGGGCGGCGAGGGCGCGGTCGATCTGGATCCGGAGCTGGCGCGGCGGATGGGGATCGGCAATTCCACCGGTCTGGGCATGGCGCCCTATATCGTCAACCACCCGGTCCTGTTCAACAACTGGGTCATGGCCCGCGAAGAGGCGATTGCACGCGTGCGCGGCGTCGCCACCGCCAGCCCAGACGCGGCCGCGCAGTTTCGCCAGATGCTTCGGCGCAGCGAGGTGTCGCTGGGCCAGTGGCGCTCGGAACACCCGATTCAACTGGCGAAACTGGGTGACCTGCGCCGCGACATGGAGGTGCTCTCGCGCCATGTGGCGGGCGACGACCTTTTGAACGATCAACCCTGGGACCGGCTGATGCGCTGGGCCGAGGGCGCGCTCAGCGAGGAGGGGCAGGAACTGATCGCCTCGCTGATCCTGGAACCCTATCCAGATCTGGTGGACGGTCTGGCCAGCTGCATGGCCGATGGCAATCCGGGTGCGTTTCGCATCGACGGTGCCATGCCGATCTCGGAACTGCGCGCGCTGATCGCGGCCAGCTACGCCTGGGCCTTTGACCTGGACTGGTCGGCGCCCGAGAATTGCGCCCGCGCCTGGTATGTGTCCGAGGAGAAGCTGGAGCCGCGTCTGGGTGAGCGGTTCGACGAGCCGATCGCCGAGTATGAACAGCCGCTGGCCCCGGCCCGCGATGCGGCGGCGGCCCATGCCGCGCTGGCCGATTGGGACGGTGCCCGTCCGGTGGCGGAATTCCTGCTGGCCCATCCCGAACACCGCCACACCGTGCGCCGTGCTCAGATGAGCCGAGTGGCCCCCTATGGCGAGATCCACGACAACACGATCAGCGCCTCGGTGCTGCCCATCAACATGCTGCGGGCGAAACTTGCCTTCTTTGGCGCCATCCATTTCGACCCCCGTTCGGATCGCTGGGTGCGGATCTGCATGTATGCGGGTGCGCCATACCCCGAGGATCTTTCGCCCGAGACCGCCGATGACTGGGTCTATCCGGAGGTTCCGGCATGAGTTTCTCTCTCAACGAGATCGAGGCCACCGCCAAGCGCGCCACGCGCGGCGCGGGCTATCCCTGGGGTCTCGCCGAAGAGGCCGCCAAGGCCACGCGCTGGCTGGCTGCCCATGATCTGGATGCCTGTGCCGAACTGGCCGCGCTGCTGACCCGGATCGACGGGGTGCCGCTTGCCGATCTTTCTCCCTTCCCAATGGGCACGACCTGGGTCGCGCCCGGCGGCACGCTCTGCCCGCTGGCGTCGGGGGCGGCGCTTTCGGACCGTGCGGCAGAGCTGTCCGATGCAGGGTTTCGGCTGGAACAGGTGGTCCGGCCCGCGCTGCTGGTGCCCTTTGCCGCGCTGATCGCACAGCAGAACCGTCGCCCGGTCACCCTGCGCTGGCAGGGCGGCGGTGCCGTCACCGACGGCACGGCGCTCGACCTTTGCGGCACGGCGCTGGACCTTGCGCCTCTGGTCGAGGTGACACCGGGCGGCCAGATCGACGTCGCGACACCGATCCGCAGCCGCGCCCAACCCGCGCCCGAGGCCTGGGCCACCCTGAACCGTTTCGCCCATCGCACCTATGCCCCCGCAACCGAGGAATCCCGGTTGAAGGGCGCGGGCGCGGGGCTTTCCGACAATGACTGAAGCGAGGACGCCATGACAGCAACCAAGACCCTGAGCCTGGACGAGATCGAAGATCTGAGCTTTCGCGCATTGGTGGCCGCTGGCACCTCCGAGGCCAATGCCCGGCCATTGGCCGTGGCCACCGCCGCGACCGAGGCCGACGGTATCGCCAGCCACGGGTTGCTCTATATCCCGATCTATTGCGAGCATGTGCAATGCGGCAAGGTCGACGGTCAGGCCGAGCCCCGGCTCGACCGTCCCGCGCCCTCGGCGTTGACCGTGGATGCGGCGACCGGCTTTGCCCATGCCGCCATCGACCTCGGCTTTGACCAGTTGATGCCGCTGGCGCGCAGTCAGGGCGTTGCCGTTCTGGCGGTCCGCAACAGCTATAACTGCGGTGTGCTGGGGTATCACACCGCCCGTCTGGCCCGCGAAGGGCTGGTAGGGCTGGGCTTTACCAACGCGCCCGCTTCGATCGCGCCCTCGGGGGGCTCGAAACCGGTGGTCGGCACCAACCCGTTCTCGCTGGCGGTGCCGGGCGCGGATGGCGAACCGGCGATCCTGATCGACCAGAGCGCCAGCACCATCGCCAAGAGCGAGGTGATGAAACGGGCCCGCGAGGGCAGGCCGATCCCGGTCGGCTGGGCGCTGGATGCCGAGGGCAACCCGACCACCGACCCCGAGGTCGGGTTGAAAGGCTCGATGGCGCCGTCGGGCGGTTACAAAGGTGTGGGGGTGGCCTTGCTGGTCGAAACCATGGCCGCCGCGCTGACCGGTGCCACACTGGGAATCGACGCTTCGCCGTTTTCCGGCACGGCGGGCGGGCCGCCGCGCACCGGCCAGTTCTTTATCGCGATCGACCCGGGGGCAACCTCGGGCGACCGGTTTGCGCCGCTGGTGGCGCGCCTGTGCGACGCGGTACACGGTCAGGACAACGCCCATCTGCCAGGCGATGGTCGGCGGGCACGCCGCCTCCACGCACAGAGTCATGGGGTCTCCGTCAACTGTGCCACGTTGGAGCGGATTGAGAAGATCATCGAGGCATAAGCTGCATTTCAAAGTCGCATATGCGCTGAAAACCATCGGTCCTGTGTCGCTCTGACCGCTGTGGGACCGCTAAGACAACCAAATTCTTGCGTCAGGGAGGGCTGCATGTCAATAAAACCACCGTTTACCGAGATCGAGGTCAAAAGGGCCGCGTCCGGTTTCTATCAGGGGCACAGCGTCGAAATTGCTCTGCTCTCAAAAGCGATCATGGTCGGTCTGGTGCTCTGGGCCCTGGTCTGGCCTGCCAATGCCAATGGCGTCCTTGGCAGCCTGAACTGGCGCCTGCTGGAGGATTTCAACGTCTTCTACATCGTCATTGTTGGCTTCTTTGCCGTGTTCCTGTTCGTTCTGGCGGCGCTGCCGCAGACCGGCAAGCGGATCATGGGACGGCCCGGCGAGGGCACCGAGTTCTCGAACTTTTCGTGGTTCTCGATGATGTTCGGGGCCGGTCTGGGCGTTGGCCTGATGGTGTTCGCCACCGCCGAACCGCTGGGCCTGTGGGGATCGAACCCGGTTGTTATCTCGGGCGCGGTTCAGGGCAATACCGAGGACGCGCTGCAATCGGCCTATCGCTACACCTTTGCCCACTATGGCTTTCATGCCTGGGCGATCTATGTGGTGACCGGGCTGGCGCTGGCCTATTACGCCTACACCCGTGACATGCCGCTGACCATCCGCTCGGCGCTGACTCCGCTCTTCGGTCCCTTGATGAACGGGATTCTGGGCCATGTTGTCGACGTACTGGGCGTGGTCGCGACCATCCTGGGCGTATCGGTGACCATCGGCTTTGGTGTCTCGCAGTTCATCGATGGCATGTACGCGATCACCGGCATGCAATGGATGATGGACATGACCGGCGAAGCGCCTGCACCGGGCACTGTCGGCCTGATCGCCGGACTGTTGGTGATCATGGGACTGTCGATCGTGTCGGCGGTGTCGGGCGTGGGCCGTGGGGTGAAATACCTGTCGAACCTCAACCTGGTCCTGTCGTTGGTCCTGCTCTTCACCTTTGTGCTGTTCGGCTCGTTCCTGTTCGCCATGACAACCTATGCCTCGGCGCTGGTGGACTATCTGATCCACTTCCTGTCGATCAGCTTCGGCGCCTATGGCCCGCAGGATCCGGCAGCATTCGCTGCCGCCCTGCCGGCCGAGGCCGCCCCCTATGCCGATGCGCTGCGCGGCGGGGCGACCAATGCCTGGGGCTCGTTCGAAGGGTTCAAGTCGGGTCTCGAAGGTGAAGCCGCCGCGCTCTCCGACGAGGTTCTGGCCGCGGCCTATGCCGCGGGTGAGCCGGGCCGTCAGTTCGGCTGGCAGGCCGGCTGGACCACCTTCTACTGGGCCTGGTGGATCGCGTTTTCGCCCTTCGTGGGTCTGTTCCTGGCGCGGATCTCGCGCGGTCGCACGGTGCGTGAGTTCATCGTCGGCTGCCTGTTCGCCCCGGCGCTGGTCTGCTTTGCCTGGATGACCATCCTGGGCGGTACCGCCATTGATCTGGAACTGACCGGCGGCGCCAATGGCGCCATCATCGGCGCGTCCAACACCGCCAAGCTGTTCGTGACCCTGGGCCAGATGCTGTCGGGCGGGTTCCTGTCGGCGATCACGGTGATGTGCGTGGTGCTGATCATGACCTTCCTGGTCACCTCGGCGGACTCGGGCATCCTGGTGATGAACACGATCATGTCGGGTGGCGATCAGGAAGTCGGCAACAAGCACAAGATCGTCTGGGGCGTGATCCTGACCGCGGTGATCGGTACGCTGCTGATCGCGGGTAAGACCAATGGCGGCGCCGACCCGATGGAGGCGCTGAAGAGCGCGATGATCATCGGTGCTCTGCCCTTTACCGTGGTGATGGGGCTGATGTGCGTGTCGCTGGTCAAGGCGCTTTATCGCGATGGAAAACGTGAAAAGCTGGGCCTGACCGTGGGCAAGCCGGCCGAGTAACAGATAAACTGCCGGGCGGTTCGCCGCCCGGTCGTGGTCAGAACAGACGGGCCTGCGCCGCATCGGTGCAGGCCCGTTTCGCTATCTGGGACATGCAGCCGCCAACAGGTCGCGCAAGGTGGTTAGGGCCGGGGCCATCTCGATCTCGGTAAAGGCGCAGAACCCGAGGACCAGCCCGTTTGTTTCCGGCTTCCCGGTGGAATAGCGCGACAGCGCCTCTACCGTCAGGCCCGCCTGTGCTGCCCGGGTTGCGATCTCGGTGTCGCGGCAGCTTTCGCGCAGATGAAGAACCGCCTGCATACCGGCCTGGTGGTCGACCGCATGACCATAGGGTTCGAACTCACGCGCCAGCCGGTCAAACAGATAGCGCCGACGTTCGGCATAGATACGACGTACCCGGCGCAGGTGGCGGTAGAACTCTCCCGAAGTCATGAATTCGGCCAGAACCTGCTGTGGCATTGAACTCGCGTGCAGGCCAAAGCGGCGGAGTGTCGCGCGGAACGGGTCGATGAGTGTCTCCGGGACGACAAGATAGCCAAGGCGAAGCGCGTTCGAGAAGATTTTGGAGAAGGAGCCGACATAGATCGTGCAGCCCAGCCTGTCACCCCCGGCCATGGCGGGTATAGGTCGACCGGCATAGCGAAACTCGCTGTCGTAATCATCCTCGACAATCCACCCGCCCGAGGCATGCGCCCAGTTGACAAAGGCACGGCGCCGGTTGGGCGACATGGCCCCGCCAAGCGGATACTGATGCGAAGGCGTCAGAATGGCCAAACGGGCGTTGGCGTCAGGGTCGGGCAGGGCGGCGCCTTCGACGCCAACCGGCAGCAGGACAGACCGTAGACCCTGGGCCGCGGCAAACGCCGCCAGCGGTGGATAACCGGGCGATTCGAGGGCGATGCAATCGCCCGGTTCCGCAAGGGTCCGCATGCACAGCTCCAGCCCATCCGTGGCCCCGGCTGTCACGATCACCTGATGTGGCCCCGCATCGATACCACGCCAATCCCGCAGATGAGCGGCAATGGCGTTGCGCAAGGCGGGGTTTCCAAACCGGTCCCCGGCGCTGAACATTGCCTGCGGGTTCGAGCGGCACAGCCGGGCCACGGTCTTGGCCCATTGCCTGTAGGGAAACAACCGCATGTCCGGAGTCCCGGCAACAAAGGGGCGCGGGTCCGCCGAAGTCTGTAGGGTGGACACGGGGGGCGCACTTGGTCGGGCCGACAGTTCGACCTCGCCCATGGCACAGACCAGATAGCCCGATCCTTGCCGCGCCTTCAGGTAGCCCTCGGCCACCAACTGGTCATAAGCGGTGACCACGGTCGACCGTGACACGCCCAGTTCCGTGGCCAAGGCCCGCGTCGGCGGCATCTGGCTGCCGGCCGGCAACTGGCCGGAACCCGCGCGGGACCGGATCGCGGCGCAAATCTGCTCGAAGATCGGCAAGGGGTTCTGACGGTCGATGGATATGGCGGGCCAGGATGTTTGCGGCATGAAATTGGTCAGCTGATTTGATTTGATACTGGATGTTAACGGAGGGCCGATTTGCCTGCAAACAGGACAAAACGAGATGAAGGTGGAACATGGATCACAGCATCAATCATCTGGGCCAGCCCATCGGGTTTGCCCTGCCCGAATGGCAGGCGTGCCCGCGCCCGGACCGGCGGGTGCTGGCGGGGCGCTTCGCCCGGCTTGAGCCGCTGGATGCCGCGACGCATGGCAACGACTTGTGGAGCGCCTTTGCCGCCGATGCCGAGGGTCGCTGCTGGACCTACATGCCCTTTGGTCCGTTCGACGAGCAGGCGGGCTTCACGGCGTTTCTCGCGGCGATGAGCCAAGGTGACGATCCGGTCTATTACGCCATTGTCGACCAAGCGCGTGGCACGACGGTTGGAATCGCCAGCTTCATGCGTATTCAACCGGAACATGGGGTAATCGAGGTGGGCGGCATCGCCTATGCACCCGCGCTGCAAAGGACGCCCGCAGCGTCCGAGGCGATGTTTCTGATGATGGCGCATGCCTTCGACGATCTTGGCTATCGCCGCTATGAGTGGAAGTGCGACGCGCTCAATGCGGCCTCGCGCAGGGCCGCGGCGCGCTTGGGGTTCAGCTATGACGGTCTGTTCGAGCAGGCCATCATCTATAAGGGACGCAACCGCGATACCGCCTGGTTTTCGGTCCTCGACCGGGACTGGCCAAAGGTGAAGCGGGGCTTTGAAACCTGGCTCTCGCCGGAAAACTTCGATGCCGCTGGCACGCAGCGGCGCGGACTGGAGGCATGCCGGGCCTAGGCCCGGCGCACCTCGACGAAGGTTTCATTGTACACCGCCCCACGCTCGATATCGGCGCGCAGGTCGGCCGGGATCAGCGCATTCACGGTCAGGCCGGTGGCAGAGCTTTGCCGCCATGTTCCCTTTGGGCTGTAGAGTACGCCGGGGCGGGTTGCATCGGTCACCGAGAGCACCAGTTCAACGGCGCCACGGGCGTTGCTGACACGCACCCGCTCGCCATCCGACAGACCAAGCCGCCCGGCATCCTCGGGGTGCATCTCGACCTGTTCGGGGCCAAGGCTGTCAATGTGACTGCCAAAGGTCGCATTGGTCCGTTTTGTCGAGCTGGGGCTGATCAGGGTAAAAGGCAGATCGGGGGTAGCGGGCCGATAGACCGGCAGGCCGCATCCGAACCGCTGTTCCAGGTCCTGGCTGAACAGCTCGATCCTGCCCGAGGGCGTTGCCGGCAAGACAGTGTCGCACATGATCAGCGGCGCGCCGTCCCGACGGCCCATGTCCAGCGCGCGATCGGTGGGCAGGGCGCTGGGCGCGATACCTTCAAGCCGAGGGTCGGCGCCATTCATCGCCTGATCCATCAGCGCCTCATCCGTGTCCCGGAACTCTGGCTCGTCATATCCGAACCGCGTCGCCAAGCGGCGGAAGATCTCGGTATTGGGAAGGCTCTCGCCCACCGGCGGAATGACCGGCTCGGCCCGTTGCAGCCATGTCTGGCCATAGGCGCCATAGATGTCGGCGTACTCAAAATGGCTCGCGGCGGGCAGAACGACGTCGCAACAGGCCATGCTGTCGGTCATCACCACATCCGCGCCAACGATGAACAGGTCCTCGCGCTCCAGCCCGCGCAACAGGGCGGTCTGGTCGGGGTGGGTTGCGACCGGGTTGTGATTGTAGATCATCAGCGCCTTGACTGGCGGGTCCAACGTCTCGTCGAGCAGCTTCTCGGCGACGTCCACGATATTGAACACGCGTGTCCCGGGCCGCTTCAGGTGGTCGCCGTGCAGGCGCGCCGTGGTGCGCGGAAAGGCCGAGCCCGGCTTGGCGACGACGCCCGCGCCGGCTCGCCCGTGCTGGCCCATGAGCGCGTTGAGTGCCATCGCCGCGCGCAATCCCGAACCGCCGGAACAGCCGCGCTCGATCCCGTTTCCCAGCGAGGTCGCCATGTTTCGCGCCCTGGCGATCCAATCCGCCAGCATGTGAAACTGAACCGCGGTCAGCCCACAGGCATGTTCGACCTCTGCCACGCCAAAACCGCGCGCCTGCTCCAGATAGAGATCGGCCCCGGCCACCCATTGGTTGATGAAGGCCATATCCAGCACCTGACGCCGCTCCAGCTCGGCGGCCAGCGCCAGCGCCAGGACCACATCGGTGCCGGGGTGGATTTGCAGGAACAGGTCGCATTGCTCGGCCAGCTTGATCCGCTTGGGGTCGATCACCACGACCCGGCCACCTGCCGCCCGGACCTGTTTCAACACCCGCATCAGGTGAAGGTTGGAGACGGTGACATTGTTGCCCCAGACCAGAACCAGATCGGCCTGCGCCGCCTGTTCCGGCGGCATCCCCGGGGCAGGGCCGAACAGGCTGGCATAGGCGGTACCGCGGACGCCGCCACACAGTGGCCCGCGATCCAGCATCGTCGCGCCCATCCGGTAAAAGAACCGCCGGTCCATCGAGCCGCCGGCCAGCTCGCCATGCGGGCCTGCATAGTTGAAGGGTAGAACGGATTGCGGCCCGTGCTCGTCGATCGCGCGGGAGAAACCATCATGGACCAAATCCAGGGCTGTGTCCCAATCGATTGGCTCGAACCTGCCCGACCCGCGTGGGCCGATACGCCGCAACGGCCGGGTCAGGCGGCTCTTTCCATGAACGAAATCCGGATAGTAGCGCGCGACCTTGTTGCAGATCACGCTGGCGGTATACGGGTTGGCGCCGCTTCCCGCCACCTTTGTTATCCGCGCGTTTTCAACGGTGACCGACAGGCTGCATGTGTCGGGGCAATCCAAGGGGCAGACAGAGGGCAATTTCATCAAAATTGTGATCCTGAGTTTGGGTATCTGTAGGTGGAACCGGCTTAAGTGGATGTTACCGGAAGAGGATTGCCAGAAAACCGCCAGTATGAGTTAAAATGAGCAGACCAATTTTCGAAAACTTGCCATTTGTCCCTGCAAGGATGAAGCATTCCGGACCCCTAAGGCAGTGGTGAACCAAGGGTCAGACCGCCGGAGCACCCCGGGTGAGACTTCAAGAACACGTTTTAAGGGATTGGAAACATAGTTCTTCCCCTGAGTCGGAAAATTTGTTAGACCGACGTCAATAATAAAAATGAGGCAGGCAGTCGGTAAATGAAAACGGGCTTTCGTGGCACGTTCGTCATTTCCTGGTCGCAAACAGATCTAGATGGACTTGAGGGGGCTCCTCTTGACGCGCTGACCGCTGGGGCGGTCTGGTCTTGGCGCGGTGAGGCCGTTCAGGTGGATGGACCCAATGGGCTGTTGCGGCTGGACCGGGCGGACGGAGAGGATGCGTTGCGCAGACGCGCGGCGCGCAAGGTTAGGCGATTGGTTGGCGCAGCGGTTCAGAACCGAACCGACATAGATGCGGTCGAGGTGGACGATCCATTGATGGATCAGAGCTTTGTCGTCACGAATGGTGCGCGCAGCTATACCGTCACGCTGATCGAAACCGGAAACGGCTCGCTTCCGTTGCTGATGTTTGTCGATGACATCCCCCCTCGGAGTACCGATCTTTGGGTCGTGCATTGTGGCCTGAACACAGGCGAGCCCAAGACGGTGGAGCGGCAGGCGGGCGGCGTGATCTGTTTTACCCCGGGTACAAAGATCGCGACCCCGACCGGCCCGCGGTTGATCGAGGAGTTGCGCGAAGGCGACAGGGTGCAGACCCGCGACAGCGGCCCACAACCTATCGAGTGGATCGGGCAGCGGCGAATGACCGGCGCGCGGCTGTTTGTGATGCCGCATCTGCGACCGATCCGCCTGCGAGTCGGAGCGCTGGGCATCGACCGGCCTGACGCCGAGTTGCTTGTGTCGCCGGAACACCGGATGCTGTTGCGGGGGCCGGTGGCGCAGGCCCTGTTCAACTCCAGTGAAGTGCTTGTCCCGGCCCGGGATCTGGTCAATGACTCGACCATCACCGTCGATCTGATGTCGCGTGAAGTGACATATATCCATCTGCTCTTGCCCAGCCACCAGATCCTGTGGGCAAACGGGATCGAGACCGAAAGCTTCCATCCGGCCAATGCCGCCCTGTCGGCCCTGACCGAGACGGATCGGCGGCGATTGCTGCGCCAGAAGCCAGAGCTCGAGACTGATCCCTATGGATATGGCGGCTTTGCGCGCCGGAATCTGACGCCGACCGAGGCCGCGTTGCTGATGTACGAAGCGGCCTGAACACTTAGGTGGCCGCGTGCGGGTCAAAGCCCTAGACGTTCAAGGCCTGCCTTGTGCGCGGTACTGGCGTTCTCGGGCTCGGCAAACGCGCGGACATCCGAAGGTTTCAGGCAGACCGGGCAACCCAGGCTGGGAGAGGCGATACCCGGCAGCCGCATCCCATCACGATGCCGGGCCCGTAACACCTGATGCAACCGGGCGACCGGTTGCGCGTTTCCATTGTGCTCTGGCGCGACGATCCGCACCTGTTCGCGCGCCACGCTCAGCAGAATGGCTTGCAAGGCCTTACGATTGTCAAAGCCTGATTTGGTGACGAAATCGCCAAGCGACATCGGCCCATTGGAAAGGACGTCGCTCACTTCGCGATTGATATCGGCGGTGAGCGGAAAGTCGTCCCTGCTTTGCGCCACATCGTGCTCTTCGTCGAGAAGCGGTGGCCAAAAGGCGACTGTCATCGCTTTGAGGCGCCTGTTCCGCTCGGCCCCGCTGAGCCGTGGCGCGCCGCGTGCGAAGAGGTCCGCCCGGAAGCTGCGCTTGGATGCCAGATCGCGGGCGGTCTCCCCCCAACCGGCCTTGGCCGCCTCGGTGACAAAGGTGAGCACCTTGTCGCGAAACCGCAGGATGTCGAATTGTTCGGCCAGATCGCAGGGTGTGGCAAAGGTCAGTTTGGCCGGGGCGAGGGCCGTCTGTAGATCCGACAGCCAGACCGGGCGGCCGTATTCCGCCCCAAGATCATGTGCAAGGTAGAGATCCGGCAGCGACGACAACAGGCCCCACATCTTGGTCACGCCCGGGGGTTCAACCGCCTCAAGCCACTGTGTCACGGCATTGCGGGCGGCATCGTAACCGGCCGCGCCCGCCAGCTTGGGCACCGTGCGGAACAGGTGGCGTATCGGTTCGGGGGCGGCCCAGCCAGCGGCGGCGGCATATCCGAAATAGGCAATACCGCCGGGTTTCAGCCATCGGCCCAGCACCTCGACCAATTCGTTCTGAACCTCGGGGGCCACCCATGTCCACACACCGTGCAAGGCGGCATAGTCAAAGGGTTCGGGATCTTTCTCGCCGAGCAGTTCGCCAAACGCGGCCTCGCGGATGGTGATGTTGTTCAGGCCCGCGTCCTCGATCAGCGCGCGGGCGGTCGCGACATGTTCGGGCATGAAATCCACGCCCAGAAACTCTGCCTCGGGGTGCAGGGCCGCCAGCAGGATCAGATTGAAGGCAGAGCCGCAGCCGAATTCGACATAGCGGAACCGGTCGCCGTTGCGTGGTGGTCGGTAGCCCGCGACGGTCAGCGAAAGGTCCATCATGGCGGGCGCTGCATTGGGTTGCGCGGTGTCGAAATAGGCCGCCCGCGCCTGATATCCGCGGGACCAGTCGGTTGAGGTTGCCAAGGTCGCTCCGGTTCACATATCTGGATCGTGCCGCCGGTACTCAGGTGGAATACCTGTTTGCGGACATGGCACATGGCCGCAGCCTAGCACGGTTTGGCGGACCTGTCACAAAAGCGCAAAAGCCCTGAACATCACGTGTTGACTCGGATCGGCGGACGTATATAAGCGCGGCTTCATTGGTGTTGGTGGCTCCCGCAAGGGATCGCCTGTCATGCCGCAAGGCAAGAGGACAACGCCCTTCATAGTGGCCCATTGGGCCTCGACCATAACGAAGGAGATCAGCCGTGACCAAACGCACGTCTGCCAAGTACAAAATCGACCGCCGGATGGGCGAAAACATCTGGGGTCGTCCGAAATCCCCGGTCAACCGCCGCGAATACGGCCCCGGCCAGCACGGCCAGCGCCGCAAGGGCAAGATGTCGGACTTCGGCCTCCAGCTGCGCGCCAAGCAGAAGCTGAAAGGCTATTACGGCGACCTGACCGAAAAGCAGTTCCGTCGCATTTACGGCGAAGCCGAACGTGTGAAGGGTGATACCGGTGAAAACCTGATCGGCCTGCTCGAGCGTCGTCTGGACGCCGTCGTCTACCGTGCCAAGTTCGTGCCGACCGTCTTTGCCGCCCGTCAGTTCGTGAACCATGGTCACGTTCTGGTCAACGGCAAGCGCGTGAACATCCCCTCCTACCGCGTGAAAGAGGGTGACGTGATCGAGGTGCGTGACCGCTCCAAGCAACTGGCCTCGGTTCTCGAAGCCGTGTCGCTGGCCGAGCGCGACGTTCCGGATTACCTGGAAGTCGACCACTCGAAAATGACGGCAACTTTCGTCCGCACCCCCGGCCTGGGCGATGTGCCCTACGCGGTGGTGATGGAACCGAACCTGGTCGTCGAATACTACGCCAAGAACTGACCTGTTCAGTTTCTGCAAATTCCGAAAGCCGCGCATATTCTGCGCGGCTTTCTTTTGTCCGGGTTGACCCTTTCGGTCGCTGTGGGTATCGCGCAGTCCAAGCCCTTTGCGCAATTCGGAGCCTGCCGCCATGACCGCCAGCAAACGTATCGTCCTGTCCAGCGATCACGCCGCTATCGACCTGCGTCGCGCGGTTGCCGACCATATCTCGGCCCAGGGCTGGGATGTGGTCGATATCGGCCCGCAAACGCCCGAAAGCACCCATTACCCCAAACATGGCCGCGCTGCGGCAGAGCGGGTCGCCTCGGGTGATTGCCGGTTGGGAATCATTCTCTGCGGTACCGGGCAGGGCATCATGATGGCCGCCAACAAGGTCGTGGGTATCCGGTGCGGTGTCTGCTCCGATACGTTCTCGGCCCGGATGATCCGCATGCATAACAATGCCAACATGCTGTCGCTCGGCGCGCGCGTGGTGGGCGAGGGGCTGGCGCTGGATATCGTCGATGCGTTTCTGTCAGCGGAATTCGAAGGCGGCCGCCACGCAACCCGCGTGGACATGATCGAAACGCCCGAGGGCTAAAGCGGCAACGGCCGCCCCTCGGCAATCGCCTCCATCGCGAAATAGCTGGTGACGCTGTCCAGTTCGACCTTTTCGATCAGCCGCTGATAGACCTTGTCATAACTGGCCATGTCACGCGTTACCACCTTGAGTTGATAGTCGTAATCGCCCCCGATGCGGTGGAAATCCACCACTTCGGGGATTGTCAGCACGTGGGTGCGGAACTTTTGCAGCCACTCCGCCGAATGGTGGCGGGTCCGCAGCATGACAAAGACCACCAGATCAAGCCCCAGTTTCTCGCGCGCGACGCGGGCGGTGGAGCCTTTGAGCACCCCGTCATCCGTCAGCGCCTTCAACCGTCGCCAGCAGGCGTTTTGTGACAAGCCGACCTGCTCGGCCAGTTCACGTTGGCTGAGCGAGGCATCGCGTTGCAATGCCTTTAGAATGTTCGTGTCAATGTGATCTATTTTTCCCATGCTACCTATCAAATGACACAAGAATTACGAATTTCAAGCAAAGAAAGGGTAAGTTATCCCGGAATCGAAAGATCATATTGCTTCTGCAACCAGGAGCCAGAACATGACCCTTTCCCAGTTCCGCCAGTCGATCGAAGCAGATGTAACCGCCGGATGCCTGTCCGCGGGCCTGATCGGAGAGAATGTCATGATACCGGGGCTGAACGGTAATGTGCCGCTGGTTTATGCCGACTATGTCGCCTCGGGCCGCGCGCTTAGACAGGTCGAGGATTTTGTGGCCGGGCAGGTGCTGCCGTTCTATGCCAACAGCCATACCGAGGCGTCCTATTGCGGATCCTACATGACTCGTCTGCGCCGAGAGGCGCGGGACGAGATCGGCCGGTGTGTGGGTGCCACGGAAGACGATGCGGTGATTTTCGCCGGGTCGGGTGCCACCGCCGGGTTGAACCGGCTGGTCAGCCTGTTTGGGATTGGGGAGGCTGACCGGCCGGTTGTCTTTATCGGACCATATGAACATCACTCCAATATCCTGCCCTGGCGCGAGAGCCGGGCAAAGGTGGTCGAAATCCCCGAGGCGCCCGAGGGCGGCCCGGATCTTGAGGCGCTCGAAGCGGCGCTTTTGACCCATGCCGACAGCGACCTGAAGGTCGGTGCGTTTTCCGCCGCCTCGAACGTGACCGGGATTGTCACCGACACGGTGCCGGTGACCCGGTTGCTCAAGGCGCACGGTGCCCTGTCGGTCTGGGACTACGCCGGCGGCGGCCCTTATCTGGCCATCGACATGGGCGAAGGAGGGGTGCGCAAGGATGCGGTTGTCGTCTCACCGCACAAGTTCCCGGGGGGACCCGGCGCCTCTGGCGTGCTGGTCGTGAACAAGCACGCCGTGCGCCGCAAGGCGCCCAGCTGGCCGGGGGGCGGTACCGTCAGTTTCGTGTCGCCCTGGCGGCATGATTACAGCGCCAACCTGTCCGCGCGGGAAGAAGCCGGTACCCCGAACGTGATCGGCGATATCCGCGCCGCGCTGGCCTTTATCGTCAAGGATGCGGTCGGCGCCGATGAGATCGCCCGGCGCGAGGCGCGGTTCAACGCGATGGCGCTGGAGGGGTGGGGTGACAATCCGCATCTGACCCTGTTGGGCACCGACAAGGCGCATCGCTTGCCGATCTTTTCCTTTCTGGTGCGGAACCGGGCAGGGCAGCCCGTGCATCAGCAGCTTTTCACCCGGATGCTGAGTGATATCCACGGCATTCAGGCCCGGGGCGGCTGTGCCTGCGCGGGGCCCTATGCGCACCGCCTGCTGGGGATCGACCAAGCGGCCTCCGAGGCGCTGCATGACGACCTGGCAGCGGGCCGCGAAATGCGCAAACCCGGTTGGGTGCGCCTCAACTTCTCCTACCTCATGAGCGAGGAGACGGTGCGCTTCATCATCGGGGCCGTCAACGAGCTGTCGCGCCGAACCGAGGATTATGCGCCGCTCTACCAGGCTGATCCGGCGACCGCGCGTTTCAAGGCCGCATGAGGGAATTGCGGCTTTTCTCAGCCGGATGAGACCGGTATGAGGGGCTAGTCTTCAGGAGCGCCCCTTATGAACCAGTTCACACCGCAACCCGGCATCATGGACATCGCCTTGTACCAGGGCGGAAAGGCCCATGTCGAAGGTGTGGCCAATGTCATCAAGCTGAGTTCGAACGAGAACCCGTATGGCCCCAGCCCGGTCGCGGTCGAGGCGATCCGGGCCACGGCGGGGCAGGCGCATCGCTATCCCAGCACCGAACATCTCGAACTGCGCGCCGCCATCGGTGAGGTGCACGGGTTGGACCCCGACCGCATCATCTGCGGTGTCGGCAGCGACGAGGTGCTGCAATTCGTCACCCAGGCCTATACCGGGCCGGGGGACGAGGTGATCTATACCGAGCACGGGTTTTCCATGTACCCGATCCTGGCGCGGATGGCGGGGGCGACCCCGGTTCAGGTGCCCGAACGGCAGCGCGTCGTCGATGTCGACGCGATCCTGGCTGCCGTCAATGACCGCACCCGTCTGGTGTTCCTCGCCAATCCGGCCAACCCCACCGGTACCATGCTGTCCGAGGCGGAGGTGATCCGGCTGGCCGACGGCCTGCCCGGGAATGTGCTCTTGGTGCTCGACGGCGCCTATGCCGAATTTGTCGAGGGGTTCGATGGTGGCGCCGGGCTGGTCTCGGCCCGTGGCAATGTCATCATGACCCGCACCTTTTCAAAGATCTACGGGCTGGGCGGGCTGCGGATTGGCTGGGGTTATGCGCCGCGCGAAATCATCGACGTGCTGAACCGCATCCGCCAGCCCTTCAACCTGTCGACCATGCAGCTGGCCGCCGCCGAGGCAGCGGTCCGCGATCAGGACTGGGTCGCCCGTTGCCGGTCCGAGAATGCCAAATGGCGCGGCTGGATGGCGGAACGGCTTGCCGAGCTTGGCGTACCTTCGGACGTGTCCTGCGCCAATTTCATCCTGGCCCGTTTTGCCGACCGGGCCGAAGCCGAGGCCTGCGACCTGTTCCTGCAATCGCGCGGTGTGATCGTGCGCCGGGTGGCGGGGTATAACCTGCCACAGGCGCTCAGGATCACGGTGGGAGATGAGGCCGGATGCCGTGCCGTCGTCGATGCCGTACGCGCCTTCAGGGAGGCACAAGCATGAGTCCGGTCTATGATCGCGTCGCGCTGATCGGCCTTGGCCTCATCGCCTCTTCGATGTTCTGGGCGATCAAGCGGGCCGGACTGGCGGGAGAGGTGACGGGCTATGCGCGCTCCGAGGCGACCCGCGACACCGCGCGCCGGATCGGTCTGTGTGACCGGGTCTGCGATAGCGCCGCCGAGGCCGCGCAAGGTGCCGACCTCGTGGTGCTCTGCGTTCCTGTGGGCGCAATGGCTGCGGTGGCCGAGGAAATCGGCCCGGTGCTGAAACCCGGTGCCACGGTGTCGGACGTCGGTTCGGTCAAGCGGCATGTCATCGACGCGGTCGGCCCGCATATCCCCGAAGGCGTGCATTTCGTTCCGGCCCACCCCCTGGCGGGAACCGAACACTCTGGCCCGGAATCCGGGTTTGCCGAGCTGTTCGACAACCGCTGGTGCCTGATCGTGCCCGTCGAGGGCAGCGACCCGGCCGCGGTGACCCGTTTGCGTACCTTCTGGGAGGGCATTGGATCGAACGTCGACGAGATGGAGGCGGACCATCACGATCTGGTTCTGGCTGTCACCAGCCACGTACCCCATGCCATCGCCTATACAATGGTGGGGGTGGCCGACCATCTGAGGCGTGTGACCGAAAGCGAGGTCATCAAGTACTCGGCAGCGGGCTTTCGCGACTTCACCCGGATCGCAGCCTCGGATCCCACCATGTGGCGCGACGTTTTCCTCACCAACCGGGAGGCGACGCTGGACATCCTTGGCCGGTTTGCCGAGGAATTGTTCGTGTTGCAGAGGGCGATCCGCATGGGCGATGAAAAGTACCTGTTCGATTATTTTACCCGCACACGTGCCATCCGGCGCGGCATCATCCAGGCCGGTCAGGATACCGCCGCCCCGGATTTCGGCCGCAGCAAGGTCAAACCATGATCAGGCGTGGAACGTTGATTGCGGTTCTCGGACTGGCGCTCTGGGCATTTCCGGTTACTGCGAATGCGCCTTCCAGTTCCCTGCGGCCCCATGAGCGTCCGGGCGCGCCGACTGATCCGGTGGTAGACGCGGCGGTGCGGCTTGCGGCGGCGGATGCTTCGGCATCCGTGGCCGTATCCCGCTTGCGCCCGACCGTTCGTCCGCCGTCGGAACAGGAGATTCTGGCCGCCGCGCGCATGCCCGCGCCACAGGATGCGGGACCCGAGCACTCCAGCCGCCCCGAAGCCCGCCCCAGGGAGGTGGAGGAACGCGCCCTCTTCGGGCGCAAGAAACGGCTCAAGGGTTCAGTCTGCGGTAATCCGGACATCCAGGGAGAACCGGTGGGCAAGGTGTCGGGCAAGATCAAGGGCTGTGGGCTCAAGGATGCGGTGCGGGTGACCTCGGTATCGGGGGTACGGCTTAGCGTTCCCGCGACCATGGACTGTACCACGGCGGAATCGTTGAACCGCTGGGTCGATCGCAGTGTAAAGCCCACGTTCCGTCGGCGCGGACCGGTGGTGGAGTTGAAAGTGGCGGCCCACTATGCCTGCCGTACGCGCAACAACCAGCGCGGCGCCAAGATCTCGGAACATGGCCGCGGCCGGGCCATCGACATTTCTGCCTTTACCATGAACGACGGCGAAGTGATCACGGTTGCCGAAGGCTGGAAACGCGGCGCGACGCGCAAGATGCTGCGACAGGTCTGGAAAGAGGCCTGCGGTCCGTTTGGCACGGTTCTGGGGCCGGAGGCGGACAGATATCACTGGAACCACCTGCACCTGGACACGGCCCGCCATCGCGGCGGACCCTATTGCCGGTAACCTGGCCGCCTATCGCAGGAACAGGCGCGGTGCCGGTCCCAGAGGGATCGGACCCAAGGTTACGTAGCCACCCCGGAACCCAAGTTCCAGATCCAGCGCCTCGGGGTTTCCGCCGAGCCCTGCCAGCATGTTCAGCACTTTTGTCAGCGGCTCCGCCGCCCGAACAGGCAGTGCGCCCGACTGCTGCGCCATCGCAACCATCTCGCGCCAGTTCTCGGCCTTGAGCGCAACCTCGCCCGTGGGAACGCCATAGTCATCAACAGAAACCTTTCCAGCCGCGAAAAGGCGCAGCTCGCCCCATGCCGCTTCGGCCAGTTTCAGGTCTATCTCCCGGGGTTGCGGGCGCCTGTCCTCCAGCGCGGTCCTGTCCCAGGTCTTGTCAAACGCGACGTCAAGATCGAGTTCCAGCCGGTCAAAGCTGCGTGGCAGTTCTTCGGCCCCTCCCAGCAGGCGCCGGATGTCCTTTCCAGGGGCAAGGTCTGAGGCTTCGGCATGGATGCGGTAGGTTTCCGGTTTTACCTGCTGCTGCATCGAAACGGAGAGGGCGTCTGCATCCGCCCATATTTCGTCCCCACGAAACACGGACCATTCGCCGGCGGTCAGGGCCATGGACCTGAGTGTCAGCGCATTTCCGGGCGCCAGGTCCAGATCGGCGCGCATCGCCTCGGCCACAATCACCAGCGTCTGGTCATAGTAAGACAGGCGTTGCGCGGTCTCGGGAAAGTGAAGCGTCTGTCGACCGGGCCAGATTGCCGGGCTTTCCAGCGCAAGCCAGTCGGCGCGCCAGGCGGTTCCGGTGGCGGGATCGGCCAGCGCCGGGGTGTCGATGGTGATCCGGTGCCGCAGCGGGAAACCGGAAAGGCTGATCTCGGAATACTCCGCCTGCCAGCCCCGTTCGGCCTGTGCTGCGAACCAGTTTGTGACCGAACTGCGCAAACCGAAGCCCGCAATGGCCCAATACCCTGACCACAGCACCGCCGCCAGAAGCACGACCCGCACAAGGTTCAACATTGCCTGCCCCTTTTGTCTGCTCTCGTTTTCCTGTTTATAGGCCGAAACGGGCAAGGACCAGTACGATGACGATGTGGGTATTCGGATACGGATCGCTGATGTGGAACCCCGGTTTCCCGGTGGCGCGGCGCGAGTTGGCGACGCTGCATGGATGGTCGCGGTCCTTTTGCATGAGTTCGATTCATCATCGCGGAACCGAGGAAAGCCCCGGGCTGGTTCTGGCTCTGGACGCGCATCAGGGCGGGCATTGCCGTGGTATCGCCTTTGCCGTCGAAACCGGGCACGAAGACCGGACGCTGGACGAATTGCGCGAGCGCGAACTGATCTCGTCTGCTTATCTGGAACGTCTGCTGGATGTGCAGCTGGATCGGGGCGAACAGGTAACCGCCGTGACCTATGTGATCGACCCCCATCATGAGCAGTATTGCGGGGGCATGCCGCTGGAGCAACAGGCACTGATCATCGCCAATGCGGTGGGCGGGCGAGGTCCGAACACCGAGTATCTTTACAATACAGCCGCTCATCTGGCCGAAATCGGGCTCAACGACCCGGAACTTGATTGGCTTTCCGCCCGCGTGCGGCAAATCACGGCATAAACCCTTGGCGTTGCGAACAAGTTTTCGATAGGTTCGGAACAAGAGCAGTGACAGGTTCAGGAAGACCGCGCATGGCGCAGCCAGACCGAGAAGCGAGACCGCAATTCTCGCAGCCGATCCGTCAGATCCTGATGATGCTGATCGTCATTGGACTGTCCGGTTTTGGCACGTTTGTCGCCATGCCACGGGTGCTGCCGGTGTTCGAGGCGAACCCGTACCTGAACGGGTTCATCCTGATGGTCTTTGTCATCGGCGTGGTGACCTGTTTCTGGCAAGTGATCCAGCTTATCGGCTCGGTGCGCTGGATCGAGGATTTTGCCGCCGGGATGGAGCGCGACGGCACGCCGGCGCCGTCCTTGCTGGCGCCGCTGGCCTCGCTGTTGCGGTCGCGTGCGGCCCGGATGCAGATTTCGTCGACTTCGACCCGGTCGATCCTCGACTCGGTGGCCGAACGGATCGAGGAAGAGCGCGAGATCACGCGCTATATCACCAATGTGCTGATCTACTTGGGTCTTCTGGGCACCTTCTTTGGCTTGGCGACGACGATTCCGGCCGTTGTCGATACCATCCGCAGCCTCAATCCGCAGGAGGGCGAAGAGGGGCTTGCCGTCTTCAATCGGCTGATGACCGGGCTTGAGGCTCAACTGGGCGGTATGGGCACGGCCTTTGGTTCGTCCCTGCTGGGTCTGGCGGGGTCGTTGATCGTCGGGCTGCTGGAACTGTTCGCGGGGCATGGCCAGAACCGGTTCTACCGCGAGCTTGAAGAATGGCTGTCGACCATCACCCGGGTCAGTTTCTCGTCGGGCGAGGATGGCCATTCGGAAAGCGGTGTGATCGTGGCCGTACTGGACACCATGGCCGAGCAGATGGATGCCTTGAAGGCCATGTTTGTCGCCTCGGAAGAGGGGCGGAGCGAGATCACCGGCCGCCTCGGGCAACTGGCCGACGCCATTTCCGAGATGAACATGCGCGACGCCGAGACGGAGAGCATTACCGCGTCGCTCGATCGGGTGGCGTCGGGGCAGGAGGCTTTGCTGGACCATTTGCGCACCCATGGGCTGCACGAGGGCATGGATGCCGAAAGTCGGATGCGGCTGCGCTCCATCGACGTTCAGATGCTGCGCATTCTCGAAGAGATTTCCGCCGGGCGACAGGAAAGCATGGCGGAGCTGCGAACCGATATCGAATTGCTTGCCAAGGCGCTGTCGGGCACCCGTAGGCCGCTGCGTGGCGCCCCCCGGGACGAGGTGTAACCCATGGCCCTGTCGCGGCGCACCGGCCACAGGTTCCAGGGATCGGTCTGGCCGGGTTTCGTCGACGCGATGACTGGCCTCCTGATGGTACTGACCTTTGTGCTGACCATTTTCATGGTGGTGCAATTCGTGCTGCGCGAAACGATCTCGGGGCAGGAGCACGAGCTGGACGCGCTGGCGGACGAGGTTGGCAGGCTGGCGCAGGCTCTTGGATTGGAAGAGCGTGCCAATAGCCAGTTGCAGGCCCGGCTGGGGGCGTTGAACGCGACCTTGAACGACACTCAGGACGATCTGACTCAGGCGCAGGCGTTGATTGCCTCGCTCACCGTCGAACGCGACCAGCAGCGCGCGGCGCTGGATGATGCGGCGACCCGGATCACCGCCTTCGAAGCACAGGTCGCCGCGCTGCTCTCTGACCGGGAACAGGCGCTTGGCACGGTCGCGGCGCTCGAAGAGCAGCGTGACAGCCTGTTGACAGAGCAGGAGGCACTGAACCTCGCCCTCGCACAGGCCCGCAGCGAGATCGACGGTCAGACCGAGGCCGCCCGCCTCGCCGCTGCCCGGCGTGAGGCGCTGGAAGCCATGATCGCCGATCTGGAACGCGAAGGGGACCGGAGCGCCGCCCGGATCGGGACGCTGGAGCAACAGCTGAGCGAAGAGGAAGCCGCAAGGCTGGCCGAAGCGGCGGCAGCCGAGGCCTTGCGTGACAAGCTCAAGAACGCCGATGCCGAGCTGACGGCGATGACCCTGGCGCTCGAGGCGCAGCGCAAGCAGGCCGAAGACACGTTGACCTTGCTGGCCGCTGCGGATGCCGCCAAGGCGCAGCTGGATGAAAAGCTCTCCGAGGTGCTGGCCGAGATCGAAGCGGCACGGGCGCAGCTGCACGAGCGGGACGAACTGGCCGAACGTCTGACGCGGGTTCTGGCTCAGATGGAGGTGGCGCAATCTGAAAGCCAGGCGCGGGTGAATGCCTTGTCGGCAGAGTTGGATCGCATCCGTGCCGAGGGCGAGCAGACCCGGACAGACTTGGCCGCTGCCCGTGCCCGTGCCGCCGATACGCAAAGCGCGCTCGAGGCTGCCCTTGCCGAACAGCGCGCCGCCACGGTTGCCACCCAGTCGCAATACCAGGACGAACTGGCACGGCTTCAGTCAGAGTACGCCGCCGCCCGTGCTGCTCTGGAAGGGGAACTGGCCGACTTGCGCACCCAGGCGGATGCTGCACGAACAGCACTTGAGCAACGGCTGGCCCAAACCGAAGAAGATGCAGCCGGGACCAAGGCGGCGCTGGAGGCCGAGTTGGCGCGCGCGCGCGCGGATCTGGCGGCGGCGCAAAACGCGGCGGTTTCGACAGAAGAGGATCGCGCGTCGGTAGAGGCGCGCCTGCTTGCGGCGCTTGAAACGCTGGAGCGGGCGCAGGCGGCCGCATCCG
Source organism: Ruegeria aquimaris (assembly GCF_025751555.1). Classification (GTDB taxonomy): domain Bacteria; phylum Pseudomonadota; class Alphaproteobacteria; order Rhodobacterales; family Rhodobacteraceae; genus Ruegeria_B; species Ruegeria_B aquimaris. Next base: position 239,996 of record NZ_JAOWLB010000005.1, on the reverse strand, counting down.
ATCAGGAGGTTCTGCAACAACGCCTGCTGGCCGCCCTGACTGCCCAGACCGAAGCCGAGGCCAGCGCGGCCGAGCAACGCACCCTGGCCGAGCAACGCGCCGATCTGCTGGCGCAGGCCCGCGCGGCACTGGGCGAGGAACAGGTGATATCGGCCGAGGCTCAGCGCCAGACCGCGCTCTTGAACCAGCAGGTGGCGGCGCTGCGGTCCCAGCTTGGCAGCCTGCAAGCCCTGCTTGACGACTACAAAAGCCGGAACGAGGCCGCGCAGGTGCAGGTGCAGACATTGGGTCAGGATCTGAATGCGGCTCTGGCGCGGGCGGCATCCGAGGAACGCAAGCGCCGCATCCTGGAGGCAGCCGAACGCAAGCGGCTGGAGGCCGAGGCCATCCGGCTGGCCGAGGAAGCCAAGGCGCTTGAAGCACAGGCCAAGGACCTGGAGCAGTATCGCTCGGAATTTTTCGGCAGGTTGCGTGGCCTTTTGGGAAATCAGGAGGGCGTCCGCATCGAAGGTGACCGGTTCGTGTTCTCGTCCGAGGTTCTGTTCGATCCTGGCAGCGCCGATCTGTCACCTGCGGGGCAATTCGAAATCGCCAAGGTGGCGCGTATCCTGCGCGGGGTGGCCGCCGAGATCCCGCCTGAGATCGATTGGGTGATCCGGGTGGATGGTCATACAGACAACGTGCCGCTGTCGGGGACCGGGAAATTCGCCGACAACTGGGAACTCAGCCAGGGTCGTGCGCTTTCGGTCGTGCGCTACATGGTCGATTTCCTGGGCATCCCGCCGGATCGGCTGTCGGCCAACGGGTTTGGCGAGTACCAGCCGATCAACCCGTCGGACACGCCCGAGGCCCGCGCACAGAACCGCCGGATCGAACTTAAGCTGACCGAGAAATAGGGATCATCTCACGGCGAGGATTGTGGTGATCCGGTCGACCTCCTGACCTTCACGCAAGAGTATGATTTCGCCGGAGTAGGTGCCTTCAGGCCAATCGCCGCTTCCGGCCCTGCGTCCCGAGGCACGAAACAGCCGCGCCTGATCGCGGTCCAGTTTCATGTCCTGTGCCATGAAACGACCATCGGGCCCGTCGATAGTCAGACGCAGCGTGTCACCCGCGCGCGCGCCATAGGCCAGAACGAACAGCACGATTGCAGCGGCATCAGGCGGCAGGTGTTCGGTCGCTGCGGTGCCCTCCTGAACCGCGTCGAATTCCGGCACCTGATCCGTAAACCCTGCGTCGATCAGCCCCCCTGGAACATAGGCGATCGGATCTTGCCAAAGGTTGGTTCCGACTTGATCACAAGCCGCATCAGGCCCGGTATCGAAGGGATCCACCACCGCACCGTCCCGGCGGACCGAGAGATGGACATGGGGAAACTGCGCCTTGCCGCTGATCCCCACCTGGCCCAGGATATCGCCCCGCGCGACCCGGTCGCCGCTGCGCACCCGGACCGACCCCTGTTTCAAATGGCAGTATTGGGTCTCCCACCCGTCCTCATGCACCAGCACGACGCCATTGCCGCATTCGCGGCCCTTGACCGCATCGGCGTTGTCGGGGCCGTAGACCCGGTCCTCGACCCCGTCGCGCACGCCTCGGACGACACCGGCCGCCGAGGCGATCACGTTGACACCGGCGCGCATGGCCTCGAGCGTCGGTACCGCAAAATCGGTGCCCTTGTGACCGTCATAGCTGAGCGTGCCGCAGGTGAAATCGCGGGCGCCTTCGCCTGGGTCTCGATCGACATATTGCTGAATGTAGCAGGTTTCGCCCAGGGTACAGTCGATGGGCAGGCCCAGAATGGGATCGCTCGCCGCAGGATAAGCGGCGAGCGACAATAGAGCCAACAGGCCCGTGCGCATCAGTCAGCCGTCAGCAACGGCGGCTTGTCCCCCGAGATACGCGGCCGGTCCGGGCCATCGATTTGCAAGACCAACTCGCCCTTCTTGACGCTGACGCGGACGACACCGCCTTTGGCCAGTTTTCCGAACAGCAATTCCTCGGCCAGGGGCTTCTTGATGTGTTCCTGGATCACACGCGCCAGCGGCCGGGCCCCCATCTTGTCGTCATAGCCCTTGTCGGCCAGCCATTCGGCGGCCTGCCGGGTCAGTTCGATATGCACATGGCGGTCCATCAACTGCGCTTCGAGTTGCAGCACGAACTTTTCGACCACCTGGAGGATCACCTCCTTAGGCAGCGGTGCGAACGAGATCACGGCATCCAGACGGTTGCGGAACTCGGGCGTGAAGGTCCGCTCGATGGCGGCGGTGTCCTCACCCTCGCGCCGGTCGCGCCCGAACCCGATGGCGGTTTTCGCCTGTTCGGCGGCGCCCGCGTTCGAGGTCATGATCAGCACCACGTTGCGGAAGTTGACGGTGCGGCCGTTGTGGTCGGTCAGTTGGCCATGATCCATCACCTGCAACAGGATGTTGTAGACATCAGGATGCGCCTTTTCGATCTCGTCCAGCAGCAGCACACAATGCGGATGCTGGTCGACGCCATCGGTCAACAGCCCGCCCTGATCAAAACCGACATAGCCAGGGGGCGCGCCGATCAGGCGGCTGACCGCATGTTTCTCCATGTATTCTGACATGTCGAAGCGCAGCAGTTCCACACCCAGCGTATCGGCCAGTTGCTTGGCGACCTCAGTCTTGCCGACACCGGTTGGCCCCGCGAACAGGTAGTTGCCGATGGGTTTCTCCGGTTCGCGCAGGCCTGCGCGCGCCAGCTTGATGGCACTGGACAAGGCCTCGATCGCCTTGTCCTGGCCAAAGACCACACGTTTCAGGCTGGCTTCGAGATCCTTGAGAACCTCGGCATCGTCCTTGGTGACGTTCTTTGGCGGGATGCGGGCGATCTTGGCAACCACCGCTTCGATCTCCTTGACACCGATGGTCTTGCGCCGCTTGCTCTCGGCCACCAGATGCTGCGCCGCGCCCGCCTCGTCGATCACGTCGATGGCCTTGTCGGGCAGTTTGCGGTCGTTGATATAACGCGCCGACAGTTCGACCGCCGACTTGATCGCATCGGCGGTATAACGCACCTCGTGATGCTCCTCGAAATAGGGCTTCAGGCCCTTGAGGATCTTCACGCTGTCCTCGACCGAGGGTTCGTTCACGTCGATCTTCTGGAACCGGCGGCTCAGCGCGCGGTCCTTCTCGAAATGCTGGCGGAACTCCTTGTAGGTGGTCGACCCCATGGTACGCAGCTTGCCGCCCTGCAACGCGGGCTTGAGCAGGTTCGAGGCGTCCATCGCCCCGCCCGACGTGGCGCCAGCGCCGATCACCGTATGGATTTCGTCGATGAACAGCACCGCGTCGGGGTGCTCCTCCAACTCGTTCACGACCGATTTCAGCCGTTCCTCGAAATCGCCGCGGTACCGGGTGCCAGCCAGCAGCGCGCCCATGTCGAGCGAATAGATGGTGGTGTTCGACAGCACCTCGGGGATCTCACCGGCCACGATCTTGCGGGCAAGCCCCTCGGCGATGGCGGTCTTGCCCACGCCGGGATCGCCCACCAGAAGCGGATTGTTCTTGCGGCGGCGGCACAGCACCTGGATACAGCGCTCGACCTCGTGATCGCGTCCGATAAGCGGGTCGATATCGCCGGCGCGCGACTTGGCGTTCAGGTTCACGCAGTACTTGGACAGCGCGCTTTCTTTCTGCTCGCCTTCAGCCGATGACGTGGCGCGGCTCTCTTCCTCGCCGCGTTCGGCGCCGGTTACGGGTCGGTTTTCGCCATAGGCAGGGTCCTTGGCGACACCATGAGCGATGAAGTTCACCGCGTCATAGCGGGTCATGTCCTGTTCTTGCAGGAAATAGGCGGCGTTGGATTCACGTTCGGCAAAGATCGCGACCAGCACATTGGCGCCGGTGACCTCGGTGCGCCCCGAGCTTTGGACATGGATCGCGGCACGCTGGATCACGCGCTGAAACGCGGCGGTTGGCACCGCCTCGGAGCCGTCGATATCGGTTACCAGATTGGCAAGATCCTCGTCGATGAACTCGACCAGAGTGCTGCGTAATTCGGTCAGATCGACACTGCATGCCTTCAGTACCCGCACCGCATCCGGTTCATCGAGCAGCGCCAGCAACAGATGTTCCAGCGTTGCGAATTCGTGTCGCCGTTCGTTTGCCGCCGCCAGGGCTGCGTGAATGGCCTGTTCAAGTGTGCTCGAGAATGAAGGCACAGGCGTGCTCCTCTGTCTTGGGTCGGGAGGGGGTCGAGTTGCGGTCGGACCCCTCTGCCAACCATGTCCTCATACTATTAGAGTTTGGTTGATGTGAGCGCCGCTTCAAGGGTTTTCTTTTGTTTCCGGCTCACATTTGTCGTGACTGGTGGCGCGAATGTTGCATTTGCGGCATCAGAACCGGTCCTTGCGGCCGCGAATTTCGGCAAAGACCTTTGCCGGGTCGGCGCCGGACAGACCCAGATGCGCCTGGATGTCCGGGTCGGCAGCCCGCAGAAACGGGTTTGTCGCCTTTTCCACCCCCAGCATGCTGGGAACGGTCGGGTGTCCTGCTGCTCTGGCTTGATCTATTTCCGCCGCCCGCTTTTTCAAGGTATCGTTGCCGACGTCGATTGTCAGGGCGAAGCGCGCATTCGATTGCGTGTATTCATGTCCGCTGCACACAACCGTATCGTCGGGCAGGGCGGCAAGTTTGGACAGCGAGGTCCACATCTGCTGGGGCGTTCCCTCGAAGAGGCGGCCACACCCCAGCGCCATAAGGCTGTCAGCGGTGAAAACCGCGTTACTTTCCGGCAGGTAAAAAGCCAGATGTCCGACGGTATGACCGGAGACATCCAGTACCTCGACCGGTTCACCGCCAATGTCGAACCGGTCCCCCTCGGCCACCGCCATGTCCAGGGGCGGCAGCCGATGCGCATCGGCTGCGGCACCGATGACCCGTGCGGGATGGGAAGCCAGAATCTCGGGCAGGGCGTCGACATGGTCCCAATGATGATGCGTCAGCAGCACATGACTCAGCCGCCAGTCGCGCGTCGCCAGTTCGGTCAGGATGGGGCCAGCCTCGGGGGCGTCGATCAGCGCGGTTTCACCGCTGGCCGCATCATGCGCGAGATAGGCGTAGTTGTCGCTGAGACAGGGTATGGTGACGATTTCAAGAGGCATGGCCTTTTGCCTTTTCATTGCTAGACTGCCCCAGCCAAACAGATCGGGCGAGCGGCTGCAATGCATCTGGACGTGCAGGACCTGAGGAATTTCTATTATCGCAGCACGCTGGGGCGGGCGGCGCAGGCGGCCGTGCGGGGGCGTCTTCTGGGGATCTGGCCCGAGGCCAAGGGCCAGACGGTCGCCGGGTACGGCTTTGCCGTGCCGTTATTGCGGCCCTATCTGAACGACGCCCGCCGGGTCATTGGCCTGATGCCGGGGCCGCAGGGGGTCATGCCCTGGCCCGCGGGCCTGCCGAATGTCTCGGTCCTGTGCGAGGAAACGCTGTGGCCCATCGAAACCGGGCATGTGGACCGGTTGGTGGTCATGCATGGGCTGGAAACCTCGGAACACCCATCCGCCGTTCTGGACGAATGCTGGCGGGTGCTGGGACCGGGGGGTAGGGCGATCTTTGTCGTGCCGAACCGCGCCGGGTTGTGGTCGCGGTCCGACAAGACGCCCTTTGGCTTTGGTCGTCCCTATACGCTGGGGCAGTTGGAAACTCAGCTGCGCAAGCATCAGTTCCTACCGGAGTTTCATTGTTCCGCGCTGTATCAGCCGCCATCCTTCAGGCGTTTCTGGTTGAAATCGGGCGCCTTGCTGGAAAGAACCGGAACGCGACTGCCGACGATCATGGCGGGCGGTGTGTTCATGGTCGAAGCGTCCAAGCGCGTTCACCCACCACGCCGGAAAGGGGCGCAGGACAAGGTGCGCGTGCTCAACCCGCTGGGTGTGCTGAACCCGCAACCGACCGGCAAGGCCGAACCAGTGTAACGACGCACGGCGCTGTTTTGGCTGCCGCCAAAAGGCGCCCCGCCCGCCGTCCCCGGCGCGCTGGCTCGTGGCTCAGGTTCGGATCACCACCGCGTCGGGTGACATACCGGTCACGCCATCCAAGCGGATGATCACAGAGCCGGGAGATTGCGCGTAGATGCTGGACACATTGACCAGCACATCCGTATGGCTGCCATCCGAGGCCTCGCTCAGGGTGACCGAGTCGATGGTTTCCGAATCTCGGTTCCACAGTTCAACCTCAAGAGCATCTTCGGAGGGATCGAAATCGGTGATCCTGAGATAGGATTCGGGATCCGGGGCATTTGCTCCGCGTATCGCCAGGCTGTAGGTATCAGCGCCATCGCCACCGGTCGCAACTGCGCTTTCCGGGGCATTTTGAAACTCGTACATTGTGAACAGATCGTCACCGTCTTCACCAAAAACCATGCTGCCCGCGCTCAGCTGAAGATGATCATTGCCGACGCCGCCATGGCCCCTGGCACCATTCTCGACGGACAGGAAATCGTCGCCTTCGCCACCATAACCGGTGGCGTTGACGCCGCTGACAATGATTCTGTCGTGTCCCGCACCACCATCAACATCAAGTGGCAAGCCCGGTTCCAGTACCGTTTCGAAGGTATCCCAGCGGTTTGTCCAACTGGAGTGGTCTTGATCATTTCCGGCGTAGACTGTGTCATTGCCCTCGCCACCCATCGCCTGGCCGCTCCCGTAGGCGTGGATTTGGTCGGCACCGGCATCGCCTGTGATCACCATGTCATGACCGCTGGCGTTGATCGTGTCGTTGCCCGCCCCACCGCTGACAGAGTTACCGTTGCTGTATGCAATGACCAGGTCATCGCCGTCACCCGCACGAATTCCGGTGTCATCGACCTTGGTCGTTACCAAATCGTCGCCGCCCCGGGTTTCGACGACAAGCGCGGTCGGCGCGCCTTCTTCCACGGCAAACCAGTCGGTTTCTTCTCCCCCAGTCACGTTGTCGGTCACAGCGGTCGCGGCAACGCCATTGTAGGTCGGGACGTAATCTTCGGGCAGGAAGAGCGACAGGTCGTCACCATCTGTCACCGCCTCAAGAAAATATGATTTTGTTGGCGCGTTCGCCTCGACCTGATCAAGTGCGTCCAGACCCAGATCAATCAGGGCAGGGTAGGTGGGTTGCGCGTCAGGCATTAACGGCAACAGGTCAATGGTATGGATCAGTTCTAGGCCAAGCGTTTCTTCCAGAGCCGCCAGATCGTACGCTCCGGTTCCATTGCCTGCAACGAATGCGTCATATCCGGGAATCCCGGACGATGATGCGGACGCTTTTTGCGATAAATCGGTTCCTTCCGGTGCAAGATAGATCCGGGTTTCGAACTCGGTGTAGAAATTGGAACTCTCTCCGGTGTCCTCGGAATCCAGATAGATCAGGGATAGAAGGCTACCGGTTTCGTCCTCACCCAGTTCAACCTGAACCGTGCCGTGTTCGAGCGTGGTAACCGTTGCGCCGGTGTCTTGCGCGCCCTCCTCTTCGGGGGTTTCCGGTGTCTCATTCACCTCGTCCGGTGTTTCGCCTTCCGGGTCGTCCGATGAGTCGAACAACCCACTCAACGCGGCAAACGCGCCGAGACCCAGCAAGGCTGCAGGAATACCCATACAAGAACACCCTTTGGAAAAATCGCCTGACTCTATATCGCGTCAGTTCATCGGTGCCAGTCAAGAGACGGGATGCGGGACGCCGATGCATCGGCCGAAGGCGTCAGGGCTGCTTGCAGGGCCGCTCCCGGCAATGGCGGTCCTGTGCGCCCTTGTAGGCATTCGTCCGTGGCGCGGGTGCAGTTTTGAGTCACAGGAATCGCGAAAACCTGCAATCGGGTAACATTTTTCAAGCACTTATGGGGGTCCAAAGGGTCGCAGTTTCGTTAACACATTGAAAACACGCGATTTGGGTGCCGGACCGTTATCGCTATACTATATTGCGACATAAGTAACGCTCTGCTACATCCCCGGTGATTTCGATGCCCCGCCGTCACGGCGGGGTTTCCTCACGCCCCCGAGGTCGCGCAAACGGCGCGTTCGGGGCCAATAATATCGGAAGGGTGGACGTGTCCGAACCAGCTTCGATTTCCGCAGGCATTGCCGCGCGCTATGCCACCGCGATTTTCGAGATCGCGAAAGAGAATAATGACCTGAAAGGTCTGGAAACCGGCATCACTGATCTGGCTGCCGCCCTGGCCGAAAGCGCCGACCTGCGTGGTCTGATCGCTTCGCCGCTGGTTTCCCGCGCAGAACAGGAAGCCGCAATCACCGCGATTGCCAAGAAAATGAAACTCGGCGCGGTGCTGGCCAATTCGCTGGGCCTCATGGCACAGAAGCGCCGCCTGTTCGTTCTGCCGCAAATGCTCAAGGCGCTGCAAGACGCGCTGGCCGAGGAGCGCGGCGAAGTGACCGCCGAGGTCACATCCGCCAAGGCTCTGACCAAGACCCAGATCGAAAAGCTGACCAAGACCCTGAGCGAGCAGGTCGGCAAGTCGGTTACCATCAATGCGACCGTGGATGAAACCCTCATCGGCGGTCTTGTCGTCAAAGTTGGCTCGAAGATGATCGACAGCTCGATCCGCTCCAAGCTCAACTCCCTCCAGAATGCAATGAAAGAGGTCGGATAAATGGGTATCCAAGCTGCAGAGATTTCTGCAATCCTGAAGGACCAGATCAAGAATTTTGGTCAGGAAGCAGAAGTGGCCGAAATCGGTCGCGTGCTGAGCGTCGGCGACGGTATCGCCCGCGTCTACGGCCTCGACAATGTTCAGGCCGGTGAAATGGTCGAGTTCCCGGGCGGCATCATGGGCATGGCGCTGAACCTGGAAAGCGACAACGTCGGCGTCGTGATCTTCGGTTCCGACCGGGACATCAAGGAAGGCGACACCGTCAAGCGCACCAACTCCATCGTGGACGTGCCGCAGGGCGAAGCGCTGCTGGGCCGCGTTGTCGACGGTCTGGGTAACCCGATCGACGGCAAAGGTCCGATCAAGGCCGAAAAGCGCGGCGTTGCCGACGTCAAGGCGCCCGGCATCATCCCGCGCAAATCGGTGCACGAGCCGATGGCGACCGGCCTCAAGGCCGTCGACTCGATGATCCCGATCGGCCGTGGCCAGCGCGAGCTGATCATCGGCGACCGTCAGACCGGCAAGACCGCAATCGCGCTCGACACCATCCTGAACCAGAAATCCTATAACGATGCCGCAGGCGACGACGAGAGCAAGAAGCTCTACTGCGTCTACGTGGCTGTTGGCCAGAAGCGATCGACCGTGGCCCAACTGGTCAAGAAGCTGGAAGAAAACGGCGCGATGGAATATTCCATCGTTGTGGCCGCCACCGCGTCCGACCCCGCGCCGATGCAGTTCCTGGCCCCCTATGCCGCAACCGCGATGGCGGAATACTTCCGCGACAACGGTCGTCACGCGCTGATCATCTACGATGACCTGTCCAAACAGGCCGTGGCCTATCGCCAGATGTCGCTGCTGCTGCGCCGTCCGCCCGGACGTGAAGCCTATCCGGGCGACGTTTTCTACCTCCACTCGCGTCTGCTGGAGCGTTCGGCCAAGCTGAACGAGGACTTCGGCGCCGGTTCGCTGACCGCTCTGCCGGTGATCGAAACCCAGGGCGGCGACGTGTCGGCCTTTATCCCGACCAACGTGATCTCGATCACCGACGGTCAGATCTTCCTGGAAACCGAACTGTTCTATCAGGGCATCCGCCCCGCCGTGAACACCGGTCTGTCGGTTTCGCGCGTGGGCTCCTCGGCCCAGACCAACGCCATGAAGACCGTTGCCGGTCCGGTGAAACTGTCGCTGGCCCAGTATCGCGAGATGGCGGCCTTTGCCCAGTTCGGTTCCGACCTCGACGCCGCAACCCAGCAGCTGCTGAACCGTGGCGCGCGTCTGACCGAGCTGATGAAACAGCCGCAGTACTCGCCGCTGACCAACGCGGAAATCGTCTGCGTCATCTTTGCTGGCACCAAAGGCTATCTCGACAAGATTGCCCTCAAGGATGTCGGCCGGTGGGAAGCGGGCCTGATCGCGCATATGCGCGGCAAGCGGGCCGATGTTCTTGAGTGGATCACCAAGGAAGATCCCAAGATCAAGGGCGACGCCGAGGACAAACTCAAGGCAGCGATCGACGAATACGCCGCCACGTTCGCATAAGGAGAGAGTTGGGACATGCCTTCTCTCAAGGACCTTAAAAACAGGATCGAGTCGGTCAAATCGACCCGCAAGATCACCAAAGCCATGCAAATGGTCGCGGCGGCAAAGCTCCGCCGCGCCCAGGAATCCGCTGAAGCGGCCCGCCCCTATGCCGAACGGTTCAATGCCGTGATGGCGGGGCTGGCGGCCTCGGTCGGCGGCAGCGACAGTGCGCCGCTGCTGCTCCGTGGTACAGGCAGCGATCAGGTGCATCTGCTGGTCGTCATGACGGCCGAACGCGGTCTGTGCGGCGGGTTCAACTCGAACATCGCCAAACTGGCCCGCACCCGCGCAAACGAGCTGTTGGCCAAGGGCAAGACGGTCAAGATCCTGACCGTCGGCAAGAAAGGCCGCGACGCGCTCAAGCGTGACTTCGCCAAGCATTCGGTGGGTCATGTCGATCTCAGCGGTATCAAGAGCATGGGCTATGCCAACGCTCAGGATATTGCGCGCGATGTTCTGGCTCGGTTCGACGCCGGTGAATTCGACGTTGCCACGATCTTCTACGCGAAGTTCGAGAACGTCGTGACCCAGGTGCCGACCGCGCAACAGATCATCCCGGCGGCCTTCGAGACCGACGGCGAGGGCGACGAGGTTGCGCTGTTTGACTACGAGCCCAGCGAAGAGGCCATTCTGGCCGACCTGCTGCCGCGTGGTGTGGCGACGCAGATCTTCTCGGCGCTGCTCGAAAACGGGGCCTCGGAACAAGGTGCCCGGATGTCGGCAATGGACAACGCGACCCGCAACGCGGGCGAGATGATCGACAAGCTGACCATCGAATTCAACCGCTCGCGTCAGGCCGTCATCACCAACGAGCTGATCGAAATCATTTCCGGCGCCGAGGCGCTGTAAGACTATCCGGAGACGAAACATGGCGAATGCAAAAGGCAAAGTCACGCAGATCATCGGGGCCGTCGTCGACGTCCAGTTCGATGACGCCCTGCCTGAAATTCTGAACGCGCTGGAAACCGAGAACAACGGCAAGCGCCTGGTTCTCGAAGTGGCCCAGCACCTGGGCGAGAACACCGTCCGCACCATTGCAATGGACGCGACCGAAGGTCTGGTGCGCGGCGCCGCGGTGACCGACACCGGCGGACCGATCTCGGTGCCGGTTGGATCGGCCACCCTGGGCCGCATCCTGAACGTGATCGGCGAGCCGGTGGACGAAAAGGGCCCGGTCAACGCGACCGAGACCCGCGCCATCCACCAGCCCGCACCCGAGTTCGAAGAACAGTCGACCGCGACCGATATCCTAGTCACCGGCATCAAGGTCATCGACCTGCTGGCCCCCTATTCCAAGGGCGGCAAGATCGGCCTGTTCGGCGGCGCCGGCGTGGGCAAGACAGTTCTCATCATGGAACTGATCAACAACATCGCCAAGGTGCACTCGGGCTTCTCCGTGTTCGCGGGTGTGGGTGAACGGACCCGCGAGGGCAACGACCTCTACCACGAGATGATCGAATCCAACGTTATCAAGCCCGATAACCTGGAAGAGTCGCAGGTGGCGCTGGTCTACGGCCAGATGAACGAGCCTCCGGGAGCCCGTGCCCGAGTCGCCCTGACCGGCCTGACCCTGGCCGAGCAGTTCCGCGACCAGTCCGGCACCGACGTTCTGTTCTTCGTGGACAACATCTTCCGCTTTACCCAGGCCGGTTCCGAAGTGTCCGCTCTGCTTGGCCGTATCCCTTCGGCCGTGGGTTACCAGCCGACGCTGGCCACCGACATGGGTGCGATGCAGGAACGCATCACCTCGACCAAGGCAGGCTCGATCACCTCGATCCAGGCCGTCTACGTGCCCGCGGACGACCTTACCGACCCCGCGCCCGCAACCACCTTTGCGCACCTCGACGCAACCACCGTTCTGTCGCGTGCGATCTCGGAACTGGGCATCTACCCGGCCGTGGACCCGCTCGACTCGTCGTCGCGTATCCTCGACCCGCAGGTTGTCGGCGAAGAGCACTATCAGGTTGCCCGTGACGTTCAGGGTATCCTCCAGCGCTACAAGTCGCTTCAGGACATCATCGCCATTCTCGGCATGGACGAACTGAGCGAAGAGGACAAGCTGACCGTGGCCCGCGCCCGGAAAATCCAGCGTTTCCTCAGCCAACCCTTCGACGTGGCCAAGGTGTTCACCGGTTCGGACGGTGTGCAGGTTCCGCTCGAAGACACGATCTCGTCGTTCAAGGCGGTTGTGGCCGGTGAATACGACCACCTGCCCGAGGCTGCCTTCTACATGGTTGGCGGCATCGACGAAGTGATCGCCAAAGCCGAGCGTATGGCCGCCGCAGCTGCCTAAGGAGTATCCCTGATGGCAAACACAATGCAATTCGACCTCGTCAGCCCGGAGCGCCGCCTTGCGTCGCTCCAGGTGACTGCGGTCCAGATTCCCGGTGCGGACGGGGACATGACGGCAATGCCGGACCATGCCCCGACGATCACCACGCTGCGTCCAGGGATCCTCAAGGTCGAAGGACCCGAAGGATCTAGCGAATATCTGGTGACCGGCGGGTTCGCCCAGATCGGTGCCGACACCCTGTCGGTGCTGGCCGAAAAGGCGATCCCGGTAACGGAAGTCACCCGCGCGCATCTGGACGAGCTGATCGCCGAAGCGCGTGCGTCGCATGACGCGGCCAAGGCACAGGAGCATCACAGCATCGTTGACGATGCGGCGAAGCTTCTGGCCGATATGGAGGCCCTTGGCACCCATATGGGGCTCTGAGCCTCTGGCATAGCGCGCGAACAACAGGGGCCAGCCGGGCAACGGGCTGGCCCTTTTGCGTCAAGGTTTGGCCCGATTGAACGGATATGACGTAATAACCATAACGTTTTGGCTAGGTTTCGAGCGATGAAGCTATTTTCTTCTCATCCTGTCGCCATTCAGCAGGGCGACGAGGCGATGTTCTCGGATTTCGAGAATGGTGGCGACATGTGGACCGGGTCGGGGACCCGCGAAAGGCGCAAGCCCATCTTGTTCAAGAAACCTTTTCACTCCGCCCCTGCGGTGATGGTCGCCATTTCGCTTTGGGATGTGGATACGGGTGCCGCCGTCCGCGCCGAGCTGAAAGCCGAGGAGGTCACACCCGAAGGCTTCGATCTGGTCTTTCGCACGTGGGCCGATACCCGCGTTGCGCGCTTGCGGCTCAGCTGGACGGCAATCGGAGAGATGAGAAACGAAGACGACTGGGACGTGCCCTGAGCTCTTGGGCACAGAATATCTTCCGGTTCAAGGGAACCGGAAGATTGCGTCAGTCCATATGATAGAGTGACTCGTAAATCGGCCGCAGGGTCTTGTCTTCGAAGAGGGACGAGACCGACGTGCCGTTCCAGATGTTCAGGATCGCCTGGGTAAAGATCGGCGCCGTCGGCACCACCCGGATGTTCGGCGCTGCCAGAATCTCGGGCGTCGGCTGGATCGAGTCAGTGATGACGAGCGATTTCATCACTGAATTCTTCACCCGCTCGACCGCCGGGCCGCTCATCACCCCGTGTGAGATGTACGAATGCACCTCCTTGGCGCCGTTGTCGAGCAGAACCTGCGCCGCCTTGCACAGGGTTCCGGCTGTGTCGCAGATGTCATCGACGATCAGGCAGATCTTGTCGGTCACGTCACCGATCACGGTCATTTCGGCGACTTCGCCGGGCTTTTCGCGGCGCTTGTCTACGATCGACAGCGGCGCGTTGATCCGCTTGGCCAGTTCGCGCGCACGACCCACGCCGCCCACGTCCGGCGAAACCACCATCAGGTCGCCCATCCGGTCCTTGAAATGGGTCCGGACATCCAGCGCAAAGATCGGTGAAGCATAAAGGTTGTCAACCGGAATATCGAAGAAGCCCTGGATCTGGGCTGCGTGCAGATCCATGGTCAGGATACGCTCGATCCCGGCGCCGGTCAGCATGTTGGCGACCAGCTTGGCACTGATCGGGGTGCGCGCCTTGGTTCGGCGATCCTGCCGGGCATAGCCGAAATAGGGGATGACGGCGGTGATCCGTGCCGCCGAGGACCGCCGCAGCGCGTCCGCGATGATCAGCAGCTCCATCAGGTTGTCATTGGCGGGGTTCGATGTCGGCTGGATGATGAACATATCCTCGCCGCGGACGTTTTCGAACACCTCGACAAAGATCTCGCCATCGTTGAACCGTTCGACACGGGCGTTGACCAGACCCTGGTCGACACCTCGATACAGGCTCATACGGCGCGCTATCGACTGGGCCAACGGAAGATTGGCGTTCCCAGAGATGAGCTTGGGTTCGGTGAGTGACGGCATGACGGATATCCCCAGGCAGCACTGTCTGTTGTGACAGATTCGTGATGTTGACACCGCTTAGCATGGGCTTACGGTCCAGCAAAGGTAACGCTGCGGAGAAAGTGAACATGGCCGATATCGACTACTTTTTTGCGACACTCTCGCCCTTTTCCTATCTGGCCGGGATGCGACTGGAGGAGGTGGCCGCAAAACACGGGGCCAGCATCGCCTACAAGCCCGTGGATATCCTTGCGCTGTTCAGCCGTACCGGCGGCGTGCCCCCGAAGGATCGGCACCCCTCCCGCATCGAATACCGGGCCCAGGAATTGCAGCGTCAGGCTAGGAAGACCGGTTTGCCGTTCAACCTCAAGCCCGCACATTGGCCGACGAATGCCGCGCCCTCCTCTTACGCCATTATCGCGGCGGTCAGGGATGGCGGCGGCGATGTCGGCGCGCTCTGCCATTCCATCCTGCGCGCCTGCTGGGCCGAAGAGAAGGACATCGCACAGGACGAGGTGATCCGCGATTGCCTGGAACGGGCCGGGTTTGACCCGCGCCTCGCGGACAGTGGCCTGCTGATCGGGGCGGAAACCTATGCCGCCAACCTAGAGGAGGCGGTCGATCGCGGCGTCTTCGGCGCCCCGTTCTACATCACGTCGGATGGTCAGAGGTTCTGGGGCCAGGACCGGCTGGACGATCTCGACGCGCATCTGGCGGAGATGAAGGGGTGAGGGGTACCTCCTCTTTACCGCAACCCGTCCACGTCAGCCATTTCGGCCATGGGCCGCGACAGGTGTTGGCGCTGCATTGCACCATTGCCCATTCGGGCGCGTGGAAAGGGCTGACCCGCATCCTGGGTGACGAGGCCCGGTTCACCGCGCCCGACATGCTCAGCCATGGCCGCAGCCCGGATTGGGACGGGCAGGGCTGTTTTCAGGATCGCATCCTGGAGAATGCGCAAACCTGTCTCGACAGGCGCATGGATGTGATCGGCCATTCCTTCGGCGCCACCGTGGCCTTGCGGCTGGCGGTCGAACAGCCGGAGCTTGTTCGCAGCCTGACGCTCATCGAGCCGGTGTTCTTCGCCGTGGCCTGCCGGGACGCGCCCGAGCTGATCGAACAGCATGCCCAGGACGCCCGACCCTACATCGCGGCCCTGGAAAGCGGCGACAAGGCCCTGGCCGCGCGTCTGTTCAACCGGATGTGGAGCACCGCCGACAGCCCGCGCTGGCCGGACCTGCCCGAAGCGACCCGTGCGGCGATGATCCGGGGTATCCACATTGTGCCAACGGTGGACGAGGCGCTGTTCAATGACACGGCCGGGCTGCTGGCGCCCGGGCGGCTCGACCGTGCCACGATGCCGGTTCTGCTCTTGCGGGGAGCCTTGACCCATCCGGTGATGCAGGCGATCTCAAGGGGTCTCATGCGGCGTCTGCCCGATGCAACCGAAGAGGTCATCGCGGGTGCCGGTCATATGCTGCCCATCAGCCACCCGGCAGAGACGGCCGTACATATCCGCGCGCTCTGGTCGCGGACGGTCTGAGCGCTCCAAACTCCTTCATTTCGCTGGAAATACTCCGGGGGAGGTGACAAAATTCTCCGAATTTTGCACCGGGGGCAGCGCCCCCAACCCCCTCAGAGCAGCGACAGGAAGCGGTCGATCTGATCCGTCCCGATCGACCAGTCGCAGACCATGCGGCAGGCCAGCATCTCGCTCTCGTCCTCGCCCTCCAGTTCGGCCCCCCACAGGTGATAGGACGCGCCCGCACCCATCAGGCGCCGATGGGTCGCGCGTGGGAAACTGGCAAAAACGATATTGGCCTGCGGCTCGTGCAGGAAGGTGGCCCCCGCCGCCCGCAGCCCCTCGACCAGTCGGGCGCAATTGTCATTGGCCCGCCGCGCCGAACGCAGCCATAAGTCACCCGTCAGATAGGCATCCATCTGCGCCGACAGATAGCGGTGTTTCGAGAAGAGATGCGCGCCGCGCTTGCGGCGCAGCTCGAACTCCCAGGCATGTTTCGGGTCGAAGAAGATCACCGCCTCGACACCCATGCAGCCGTTCTTGGTGCCGCCAAAGCTGACCGCGTCAACGCCGGCCTTCCAGGTCATCTCGGCGGGTGAGGCGTTGAGGGCGACCAGCGCATTGGCAAAGCGGGCACCATCCAGATGCACCGGCAGACCGTACTCCCCAGCAACCGCGCAAAGCGCCTGCAACTCGGCGATGGAATAGACGCCGCCGCGTTCAGTCACCTGGGTGATCGAGACCGGGCCACGCTGCGGCCCATGCACGCCACGGGTCTCCTCGCCCGTAATCGAGGCGCGCAGCGCCTCTGGCGTCATCCGGTCGCCGCCGGGCACCAGGGTCAGCTTGGTGCCGCCCGAATAGAATTCGGGCGCGTTGCACTCGTCCTCGTGGATATGGGCCACGGGTGAGCAGAAGATGGTCTGCCAGGGCTGTGACAGGGTGGCCAGCGCCAGCGAGTTGGCCGCCGTCCCGGTTGCCACCAGATAGACCGCCGCCTCGGGCGTCTCGAAAATTTGACGAATTTTCTCGCGTACCGCCTGCATCTGTGCATCCGCCCCATAGGCCATGGCATAGCCTTGGTTGACCTCGGTCAGAGCAGCCAGGATCTCGGGGTGGACGGGGCCGGAATTGTCAGAGGCAAAGAACATCAGATGGGCTCCTCGATGATATGGTCTTCCCAGTCTTCTTCGGGGGTTTCAAACTCGGACACGGTGATGCCGCGCACCGAGACGCCTGCCCGGTGCACGCTTTCGGGATCGCCCGAGATCAGCGGATGCCAATCGTATAGCGGCTTTCCCTCCCACAGCAGCCGATAGGCGCAGGTGCGGGGCATCCAATAGGCGTGGCTGTCCAGGTTGTCGGGCGTCAGGACGATGCAATCGGGCACGAACTGGTGCCGAATCGGGTATTGGGTGCAATGGCAGCTCTCGTCATCCAGCAGCCGGCAGGCGACCCGGGTGAGTTCGACCTCGCCGGTATCCTCATCCTCAAGCTTGTTCAGGCAACACTTGCCGCAGCCGTCGCACAGCGCCTCCCATTCGGTCTTGCTCAGCCGCGCCAGCGGCTTGCGCTCCCAGAACCGTGGGCGCAGCCCGTTGCGCTTGATCGGATCCTTCATGGCGCCGCCAGGATCTCGCGCGCGCGGGCGCAATCGGCGTCCATTTGCGCGATAAGGGCGTCCAGCCCGTCAAAGGTCATCTCGGGGCGCAGATATTCGACCAGCCCGACACTCAGCGTTGCGCCATAAAGATCGCCGGAAAAGTCGAACAGGAAGGTTTCGATATTGGGCTGCTCGCCCTTGAACATCGGTCGCACACCCACCGAGGCGGCGCCGTGATAGCTGCCCTTGTGCGGGCCGTCCAGCACATCGACCAGCACCGCATAGACGCCGAACCGGGGCGGGTGCAGCCCGTCGATGGACATATTGGCGGTGGGAAAGCCCAACTCACGCCCGCGCTGCTCGCCGCCGATCACCTCGCCTTCGATCCGGTGCCAATGGCCCAGCATCGCGGCGGCGTCGCGCGGGCGGCCCTCGCTTAGCGCGGTGCGGATCGCGGTCGACGAGATCACGCGCTCGGTCTGCTCCAGGAGCGGTGCGATGGTGACGCCGAACCCCATCTGCTGACCGAACCGGACCATGTCGGCGGCGTTGCCGCTGCGGCCCTTGCCGAAACAGAAATCGGCGCCGATCACCACATGGGTCAAGCCCAGCCCGTCGCAGATGACACGGCGCGCGAACTCTTCCGGCGTCAGCCCGGCCAGCGCGGCATTGAAAGGCAGTTCATAGAGCCGCTCGACCCCCAGCTTTTCCAGCCGGTGCGCGCGCGCCGGGCCGCGCATCAGGCGAAAGGGCGGGCTGTCGGGGGCGAAATACTCGCGCGGATGTGGCTCGAAGGTCATCACACCCAGCGGCACATCGGGCGCGGCCTGCCGGGCCAGTTCGATCACCGAGCGGTGGCCGATATGCACGCCGTCGAAGTTACCGATGGCGACGCTGGCGCCCCGGTCTGCGGGTTCGAGAAATCTGTAGTCGCGGATGATACGCATGCAGGTTGGGTAAACGCAGGTGTGCGCATGTTCAAGCGCGACTTGACCGGGTGGGGTCGTTTCCGGCGCCTCGCCACGCCGCGCCAGAGCGCTCGGGTCATGCTGGCGGTTTTGCCTCCTCCGATGTTTCGACCAGTTCGCCGATACAGAAATGCGCCATATGCGCGACTGCTTGCGCGCTGTGATAATCACCGAACTCGGCGGTGGCATCCTTGCCCGCATAGATCCGGGCGATGCCCGCACCGCCGGGGTGATGGGGCGCCCAGGCCGTGATTTCATAGACCTTGCCCGAAACGATGATCCAGCAATCGTCGCGGGTGTTGTGCCGGGCGACCTCGGCGCGGGTCACGCGACGGGCGCCATCGGTCGGGGTCTCTGGCCGCCAGAGGCTTTGCGTCGCCTTTGCATGGTCCTCTTTCGACGCCTCGCGGTAATCCCACGGCCCCCATTTCCTGGCGGGCAGGGCCGGGCCGATATTGCGGGCGTCAAAGGCATAGATCCAGGCGTCATTCTCGCCGCCGCGCTTGTCGTGTGAAAACGCGGGCGTGACGCGTTCATCCAGACCCTCGAGCAGCGCCTTTTGCGCCTCGGTATCCTTGGGCCGCAGATGGTCGAAGGCAAACTTCGACCCCAGCTGAAACCGGCTGGCGCGATAGTGCCGCACCCGTTCATAGTGCAACAGGGCCGAGGGCACGTCGCGGCGGTGCAGGGCAAAGGCGCAGCCAAGCGCGGCGGCATCCTCGAACGCCTGCGCCGCGCCCTGCCCGAAGGTGGGCAGCATCGGATGCGCCGCGTCGCCCAGCAGGCAGATGCGCCCCTGCACCCAGGTCTCGAGCGCGTCGCGGTCATAAAGCCCCCATTTGGTCGGACGCACCATCGCCCCGGCCAGGGCGACCAGATCGTCGCAATTGGGAAGCTCGGCAAAGGCCGCGCCGACGTCGCGGGTGATTTCCTCCTGGCTCACCGGAAACCAGTCGCCCTCTTCCCGTTCAAAGGCGGTTGAATCGGGTTCATACCGGGCGATCCAGACATTCAGCAACTCGCCGCCCCGCACCCAATAGGTGGTCGCGCCGCTGCGATCCGTCTTGTGGCGGTCCATGCTGAAAGAGTGGATCGGGTTGTGATCCAGCGGATGGCCATCGGGTTTGCGCAGCGCGGCCACGATTGCGCGGGGAATGAGGCCGCGGAAACAGGTGACCTCGGTCCAGCGTTTGGGGCGCGGGTTGGGCCAGGCCAGACGGAGCGTGGCCGAGTTGATCCCATCTGCGCCAACCAGAATATCGCCGGTCGCCCTCTGTCCGTTGGCAAAGACCGCTGTCACGCCCTCGTCCGTCTGGTGCACCCGGTCGAGCCGACAGCCCATATGCACCGAGATCGGGCAGGGGGCGCCGCTGTCAGGGCCGAATTCGAACACCCGCTTGTAAAGGCACATCAGAAGGTCCAGCCGGTGCATGTGATGAAACCCGGCGCCATCCCCGGCGGCGGTGACATGGTCGAACGGCCTTTCGGTGATGCTGCCATCGGTGTTGAACTGCCGGGTCGATGTCAGGATCGCAGCCCGGCCACCATCTATCGCGCCGTCCGGTCCTTTGGGGTCACCGCCATCCAGATCGACCCCCAGCCAGCGGCAGATCCGCGCCCCGTTCGGGGGAATGTTCAGCCCGGCCCCGGCTGTACTGGGCTGCCTGGTCTGCTCGTAGACCTCGATTGCCGAAAAGACCCCGGATTGCCGCAGGGCCAGGGCCGCCATCAACCCTCCAATGCCCGCACCGATGATGATTGCTCGCATCTCGAACTCCACTTCATGAACAAGTTAAGTGAGTCTTGTCCAAACGATAGCAAGTTCAGTCAGGCTTTCAGCAGAATTGTCCTGCGCGCGCGCAATGGGCGGCGATCTGCGCACAATTGTTCAACTTGTTGAAATGCAGAGGAAAGCCCGCACCCGGACTGGGTCCGGGCAGCGCGAGCAATGATCACTTCTTCGTGTGTTGCTGAGGAGCGAGGCCGCAAATGGCAGCTGTGCTGCCGATCAGTCGAACTTGCGCGAGGGGGCCAGCACCATCGCCTCGCCCACCAGCACCTTCTTGCCATCAACGGCGCAATGGCAGTCCAGCTTGACCCGGCGTTTGGCAAAGTCGATGTCGATCACCTTGACCTCGGCATAGACCGTGTCGCCCGGGCGCACAGGCGCGAGGAACTTCAGCGATTGACCCATGTAGACGGTGCCATGGCCGGGCAGCTGCTCGCCGATAACCGCCGAGATCAGCCCGGCGGTCAGCATGCCATGGGCGATACGCCCCTCAAAGATGGTGTCGCGGGCATATTCGTCGTCCAGATGCACCGGATTGCGGTCGGTCGAGACCTGGGCGAACATCTCGATATCCTCGTCGGTGACCTGTTTGCGCAGGTACCGGGTCATGCCCATCTCGATATCTTCGATACAGATCGTTCCGCGCGGCAGATTGTCCAACATGTCACCCTCTCTATCCGGATGGTGGAGCAACTTTGAACAAGTCTCCACCTGAGTTTGGCAACTTTATTACTTTGCAGGTGCAGAAAATCAAGCCCTTTCTGCTCAGCGAAGTTGGCCAATAGTATAGGTCGGGCTCCTGTTTTCTCTTTCCAGATATACAGTTAGCGCCACCGGATCCGGGTTGATGCCAGTTTTGGTTTCCGATGCGGCCAGACCGCCCGAGATGAACAGGGAATCGATGCCTTCGCCCTGGCCACCGGCGATGTCCGTCTGGATGCCGTCGCCGATCGCCAGAATCTCGGAATCGGCGACATCCACCCCCAAGGCAAGCAGCCGGCGGCGGGCCAGATCATAGATCGGCGGGTGCGGCTTGCCGAAGTACAGGCTCTCGCCTCCCATCTCGGTGTAAAGCCGCGCCAGCGCCCCGGCGCACCATTCGCGGATTTCGCCGCGATCGACCACGATATCCGGATTGGCGCAGAGCAGCTTCATCCCCTTGGTCTTGGCATATAGGAAATCGGGCCGGTTCACCGCCGGGTCGGCCATCGGGTCGAAGGGGCCGCAACAGACGATGCCCTCGGCCTCTTGCAGCGGCACACGGGTGATCTCGACCGGGTTGTCGAGCAGTTTGAGCGGCTCGAAAAAGCCCGCGTCGCGGTCCCACTCGCCCATGAAGTAGACCTTTTGACCAACCGCACCCCGGAACATGGCCGAACGCGCGCTGTCACCGCTGGTGGCGATGGTGTCATAAGCGTCCTCGGGCACGTTGAACTGGACCAATTGAGTCGCAACCCCGGCGCGCGGTTTCGGAGAGTTCGTCACCAGCACGACCTTGCCGCCCTGGGCGCGATAGGCTCTCAGCGCAGAGATCGCATCTGGATAGGCTGTCACTCCATTGTGCACGCATCCCCACAGATCGACGAACAGCGCGCGGTAGCGGTCGGAGATGTCGGAGAGGGCGTTTATGATCTGGGTCATGTCTGGGTCCGGTTTGGGTATTGTCGCAAGGGCTTGTATGCCGCATGCGTTGGACAATGGCCATGGGAAAGGGCTGGCAGCTCAGCTACGAAAGCTTTCCAGCCGCCGCCCTGTGCGGCGGGTCATTACACGGCGGAGCGCGGTGGCATCGCTATATCCGACCCGATGCGCGACCTGTTCCAGGCTCAGCCCGCCCGCCCGATAAAGCCGGATCGCCTCGGTCACCCGCAGGGTCTGGGCGAACTCGCCCGGGGTCATGCCCGCGACCCGTGCCAGACGGCGGGCAAAGGTGCGCGTGCCCAGCCCGGCGGCCTCGGCCAGTTCGGCCAGCGGCACCTGACGGGCAATATGGCGACGCAGGTACAACTCGACCCGTTGCAGCGCCGGATCACCCGCCACCAGCGTCGCCACCGACAGATAGGGCAACTGGCTGGGTCGGCTGTCAGCCAGCAGAAAGCGGCGGCAATCCTCGGCCAGGGCATACCCCGCCTGGGTCTCGATCAGGTGCAGCATCAGGTCGATCTGGGCAAAGGAGGCGCCTGCCGTTACCAGCGCCCCATCGCTGCACAGCACCTCGCCCATCTCGACCCGGACCTTGGGGAACCAGCCCCGCAACAGCGGTGCCAGCCACCAGGTTGTGGTGGCGCGGCGCCCATCCAGAAGCCCCGCCGCCGCCAGCGCAAAGACGCCAGAGCAGGCGCTCGCAATGCGGGTACCGGGCTGGGCGAGGTGGCGCAGCGCCGCGGTCAGCGCGACAAAGGCAGGACTGTCCATCGCCGCCCGCAACTCCTCGGCCGAGGCAAGCCCCATCCCCGGCAGCACCACCAGATCCGGCGCCGGTGTATCCGGGCAGACCGCCTCGGGGTGCAGGGTGCGCCAGCAAAACGGTGCCGTCTCGCCGCGCAACGCGGCCACCCGGTTGGCGCTGTCCAGCATGTCCTCGGCGATGGCCAGGCTGGAGCGTTGACAGGGGGCGGGATGCAGCAGAAGGACGTTCATGGCGATTTGTCCATTTCGGTCTGAATAATGTCATTCGTGACACTAGCCGCATATGTCTCCCGCGTCCATCCTGCGCCGCGACACCGATACCAGGAGATCACAAATGACACTTACAGGCGGATGTTACTGCGGCGCGCTGCGCTATGAGGCCGAGGGTGAGCCGATGCTCAAGGCGCAATGCCACTGCCGTGCCTGCCAGACTTATGCGGGCGGCGCGCCGAACCTGTTTATGGTGATGCCGGCTGCGGGCTTTCGCTATGTCAAGGGCACGCCCAAGAGCTTTCGGCTGGAGGATCGGCCCGACCGGGTGACTCGCGATTTCTGCGCCACCTGCGGCACCGGGGTCGCCTCGCACCGGCCCGGCCTGCCGGCAGTGATCCTGAAGATCGGCACGCTGGACGATCCGGCCCTGTTCAAGGGGCCCAAAGCGGCGGTGTTTGCCGCCGAGAAACAGGCCTTTCACATCATCCCCGAGGGCGTACACGCCTTTGACGGGCTGCCGACCCAGTAAGGTCAAAACGCAAGAGGCGCCCGCGAGGGGCGCCTCTTTCATCGGTCGGGACCGGATCAGACCTTGAGGTTCGGGATGATCTGCTTTTTCCGGCTCATGATGCCGGGCAGGACAACCGTGTCGCCCGAGACCGAGGCGCCAAAGCTCTTTTCGGCCACGGTCTTGACCAGATCGTTGGGCACCAGCAGGGTGGCTTCCTCGTTCAGGATGTCGATCACGAACAGCAGCACCTGATCGGCGCCGTCTTCCTTGGCCACGTCGATCATCGAGGCCATCAGGCTGTCCTTGCGGTCCAGCAGCACCTTGGGTGCGGTGGTTTCCAGAACCGAGACCCGGAATTCCTTGCCGTCGACATTGTACTCTTTCGAGTCCATCCGCAGCAGCTCGGCGTCCGAGAAGGACGACACGTCCGACTTGGCCGCGAACATCTCGGCGGCATAGGACGGAATGTCGATGCCCAGATCGGCGGCCAGCTTCTCGGCCACGGCGCGGTCATGATCGGTGGTGGTGGGCGAGCGGAACTCCAGCGTGTCAGAAAGGATGCAGGTCAGCGCCGCGCCCTTGATCGCCTCGGGCATGCGGGCAGCATCGTCACCCATCAGGTCGACCATGATGGTGGCGGTGCAGGCCAGCGGGCGCACGGTGATGTCGATAGGGCCCTTGGTCTTCAGCCCGCCGATCAGCGCGTGGTGGTCGATGATCTGGCGGATATCGGCGTCGTTGACGCTGGCGGGCAGTTCGGCGGGGTTGTTGGTGTCTACGATCACCACCGGGGCGCCTGCGTTCACGTCCGAGATGATCTCGGGCTTGTCGAAACCCCAGCGGCTGAGCATGAAGGCCGCTTCGGTGTTGGGTTCGCCCAGCAGCACCGGTTTGGCGGCCTGGCCCTTTACCTCGGTCAGATACCAGGCCCAGACGATGGGCGAGCCGGTGGAATCGGTGTCGGGGGATTTGTGGCCAAATACCTGAATGGTCATGTGTCTATCCTGCGCAAGGTCAAATTTGCGCGCCTTATAGGGGCGCGGACCGGCATTGTCACGGGGGGGCGCGCAGGCTGCGACCCTTGGTCAGGTTTCCGCCTCAGAACGCGGCTCGTTCCAGCAGATAGCCCTCCAGCGCCAGCAGGTTCAGCAATCCGCTTTCGCCGTGCAGATGGCCTGCGCCAACGGCGATTACCGCTGTCTGGTCGCGGATATCCAGGATATGGCGCATCCAGTTGCGGTTGCGCCCCTCCACGAGGGTGACCATGAAACTGTCCCAGAGCGGATCGAACACCTCGGGCGACAAACCGCTGCGCGCTATCGCGTCGCGGCGCGAGAACTCCATGAACTCGGCATGGCGCTCTTCGAAATACATCGCGCTCAACGTTGCCAACTGGTCGGCATCGGCCCCCAGATTGTCCGCGAACATCTCCAACTCGCGGGCCTGCTCTTCGATCGGGGTGGCGGTGAACAGCGCCAGCAGTTCGGCGCCGGTCTCCAGCGAGTGCTGCGGCACGTCATGCATGTCCGCCAGAACCGACAGTCGTTTGTCCATACCCTGTTTCGCCTCGGGATCGCGCAGCAGGCAGGGCGGCAGCGACAGGACTGCGCCCAGCACCCAGGGCTGCATCTTGGCCCCCATCCAGGCCGGGACATTGCGCTCGGCCAGGGCTTGGGCGATCCGTTTCCATCCCTCCTCGCTCATCAACTCGATCAGGGTGGGTCCTTCGGTGATCAGCGCCACCTTCGGGTTACTCATGACTTCGCGCTCGAACGCGGCAAGGTCGGCGGGGTTCAGCTCGAACCAGACGGAACTCGCCCGCTCGATCAGCGGTTCCAGCCTGTCGGCGGCAAGCCCCATGCGGGGATCGTTGACATGCAGGGTGCCAATCAGGTGCAGCACGGTGTTACCCCGGGTCGCGACCCAATGGTTGCCCTCGGGATAGGGTATCGCTGCGGCGGCCCGTTCCATCTCGGCGCGGACCTCGTTCGGCAGGTCGCCCCGCTGGTCGCGCCCTTCGCAGGCGGCAAAGGCCGCCATTGGCATTGTCAGAAACAGGAAAACGGCCAGAAAACGCATGGATGCCATTCGCACTCTTCAAAATTCCGCGCGGCTCAGGCTGTAGCCGCGTTGTTTCAACAGGTTCAGCAAGCCCGCCTTGCCCGGCAGATGCGCGGCCCCGACCGCGACGACCATGGTCTTTGCCTTGGTCCGCTGGATCACCGGCATCCAGGCCCGGTTGCGCTTGTCCAGGATATGCGTATCGAACTGGCGCAGCAGGCGGGACACTTCCTTGCGCGAAACATCCAGATCGCGATAAAGCGTCCAGTCCTCGATCAGCATTGCCTCGGCCAGCCTTTCTTCGAAATAGGCATTCGAAAGGGTCACGACCTGATCGTCGAAATTGAGCTCGCTCCTCATGTCCATCACCAGCAGCTTGACCTGATCCCTTACCGGGATGGCGGATAGCGAACTCATGCCTGTTCCGACCGCCTCCAAGGACCCGACCGGCACACCGGCCCGCGCCGCCAACAGCTCGATCCGGTCATCCAGGCCGCGATAGGCGAACAATCCGCGCCCGCCACAGCCCGAGCGGGACAGGTTCATCGAGATGAACCAGGGTTGCATGCGGGCCAGGACCTTTTCATCCACCCCCTGCACCCGCATTTGCAGGCTCAGCATCTGCCAGTCTTCCGGCGGCATCAGCGTGTCGAGCCCGGGCGCGCCCTTGGGTATGGTCAGGATCGAGGGCGTCTTGCGCAGTGTGTCATCAAGGGTGGCGAGTTGTTTGGCGGTGACTTCGAGCAGCACGGCATCCGCCGACTGGATGACGGGCGTCAGTTTTCGCATCACCGCCCTCATGCGGCTGTCCCCGGTGTGCTGGGTCCCGATCAGATGGATGCGCTGCGACCCTTTTGTCGCGATCCAGTGATTGCCATAGGCAAACGGCACCTTCTGTATCTCGCGCGCTAGCCGCGCTTCGCCCTCGGGCGTCAGCCGCGTCAGCAGATCGGTCCCGGTACAGCGGGCCTCGACCCCGGTCGCGGCCAGCAGGCCCAGGCAGAGTATCAGGGCGCGCAGCATGGGGTCTCCTTCAATCTCGAACTGAATCAACAGCTAAGGTTCACATTGGCTCGGGGCAAGTCACGCTTGGGTGCGTGATTGTATTGCCCCTCCGATGTGCCTAGCCTGCAACCATGCAGCGAGAACAGGATCTATACCCACCGATCAAACAGATGCTGGAACGGCAGGGCTACACCGTCAAGGGTGAGGTCGGCGCCGCCGACATTGTCGCGCGGCGAGGCGATGAGCCGCCGGTGGTGGTGGAATTGAAACTGCGGTTTTCCCTGTCGCTGTTTCACCAGGCTGTGGCGCGGCTGACCCTGACCGATACCGTCTACATGGCTGTCCTACGGCCCAAGGGGAAAACGGCACGCCGGGCTCTGCGCGACAATCTCGCCCTGTGTCGGCGGTTGGGGCTGGGTCTGATCACAGTGCGCGCCGACGGGCGGGTCGAGGTGCATTGCGACCCCGGACCCTATCAGCCGCGCAAGTCCAGGGCGCGGACGGACAAGTTGTTGCGGGAGTTCGATCGTCTGGCGGGCGATCCAAACGCCGGTGGCGCGACACGGCATGGCATCGTCACCGGCTACCGCCAGGATG
The DNA here is from genome assembly GCF_025751555.1 of Ruegeria aquimaris. Lineage (GTDB taxonomy): Bacteria > Pseudomonadota > Alphaproteobacteria > Rhodobacterales > Rhodobacteraceae > Ruegeria_B > Ruegeria_B aquimaris. The sequence continues at coordinate 212,892 of NZ_JAOWLB010000005.1, read as the reverse complement.
CGCTGCGCTGTGCCGCGCATCTAGCGGAGAACGGGCAGAGCAAAGGCAGCGAGGTCGCCCGCGCCACGGGCGTTACCACGGCAACCCGCTTGATGCGCGAAAACCACTACGGCTGGTTTCTGCGGGTCGAGAAGGGCGTCTATGGCATTACGGATGAAGGCCGCGCCGGATTGGTCCATTGGGCCTATAGTTGGACCTAGGCCCGCCGCGCGATGAAATCGGTCACCATGTCGACCATGACCGGGGCGAGTGCGGGGGTGATGATATGGCCCATCCCTTTGACAGCATGAAATTCGGAACCGGGAATCGTATCGGCGATCTCTTCGCCCATCTCCAGCGGGATCAGCGCATCATCGGTGCCGTGGATCACCAGGCAGGGCAGGGCGACATTGCGCAGGCCAGGCCTGCGGTCGGGGGCGTGCAGTATGGCCAGCACCTGACGGTTCTTTCCGGCCGCATCGACCCCTCGCGCCCAGGCGCGGGCGGCCATGGCGCGGATATCGGCCTCGGGCATCGGATAACCGGGACTGCCCCAAAGCCCATGTTCCGCGACCTGCGCATCCAGATATTCCGTGCGCGTCAAGTCGCGCACCAACAGGCTGTCGACAAGCGCCAACAGGGCCGCCCGGTCATCCGGCGCGCGTTCGGTGAATGGTCGGCAAGCCGTCATCACAATTGTGGCTGACATTACGCGGTCAGGGTGATCGATGCACAGTTGTTGCAGCACCGCGCCGCCCATCGAGATGCCGAACATATGCGCGCGTTCGATCCCCAGCGCATCCATCAGACCTGTAATGTCACCCACCATATCGTTGATATCGTAGGGCTTGGGCAATTCCGCGCCGCTGCGCAGCCGTGCCAGAATGGAATCGGCATCCGCCGGAACGTTATCGACCGGGCAGCGCTGGGTCAGGCCCACATCGCGATTGTCGAACAGGATCACCCGGTATCCGGCCTTGGCAAAACCGTCGTAGAGTTCGGTCGGCCAATGCGCCAACTGGCTCCCTTGCCCCCGGATGAGGATCAGCGGAACACCGTCAGACGGCCCATGATCCTCGACCTCGATCCAAATGCCGTTTGCTTCGATCTGCATGTAACCTGTTCCGCCTCTGCCATACGGCACGCACTCTGCTTCGGGGACACCCGGTTGTAAACCGCCTCCGTCCCGGCAAAACCGGGTGATTTTTTTCGGGCCAAAGATGTTGACTCGGGCATTTCATGTCCCTAGCTATGCGCCGTTAGCACTCAGCAAGAGAGAGTGCTAATGCCTCTGACACAGAGCAGGGGGAGGGAAACAAACTTTGAGCCTCAAGGAGCTGCAAAGATGGCATTGAAACCGCTTCATGACCGCGTGCTGGTTCGCCGTACCGAAAGCGAAGAGAAAACCGCAGGCGGCCTGATCATCCCCGATAGCGCCAAGGAAAAGCCCAGCGAAGGCGTGGTTGTCGCCTGTGGCGAAGGCGCCCGCAAGGATAGCGGCGAACTGATCGCGATGGCTGTAAAGGCCGGTGACCGCATCCTGTTCGGCAAATGGTCGGGCACCGAAGTCACGGTCGCAGGCGAAGAACTGCTGATGATGAAGGAAAGCGACATCATGGGGATCATCGAGTAAGCCGCGCGCTTCTCTGATCTCTGGTCGCAACATTCCAATCAAATTTCTCAAGGAGAACGAACATGGCTGCTAAGGACGTCAAGTTCAACACCGAAGCCCGCAACAAGATGCTCAAGGGCGTCAACATCCTGGCCGACGCGGTCAAGGTGACCCTGGGCCCCAAAGGCCGCAACGTGGTTCTGGACAAATCGTTCGGTGCCCCCCGCATCACCAAGGACGGTGTGTCGGTCGCCAAGGAAATCGAACTGGAAGACAAGTTCGAGAACATGGGCGCGCAGATGGTGAAAGAAGTCGCCAGCCGCACCAATGACGAGGCCGGCGACGGCACCACCACCGCCACCGTGCTGGCTCAGGCCATCGTGCGCGAAGGCATGAAATCGGTTGCCGCAGGCATGAACCCGATGGACCTGAAGCGCGGCATCGACCTGGCCACCGCCAAGGTTGTCGAGGCCATCAAGGCCGCCTCGCGCCCCGTCAACGACAGCGCCGAAGTGGCGCAGGTCGGCACCATCTCGGCCAACGGCGAATCCGAAATCGGCCGCCAGATCGCCGAAGCCATGCAGAAGGTCGGCAACGAGGGTGTCATCACCGTCGAAGAGAACAAAGGCCTGGAAACCGAGACCGACGTGGTCGAGGGCATGCAATTCGACCGTGGCTACCTGTCGCCCTATTTCGTCACCAACGCAGACAAGATGATCGCAGAGCTGGAAGACTGCATGATCCTGCTGCACGAAAAGAAACTGTCCTCGCTGCAGCCGATGGTTCCGCTGCTCGAGCAGGTGATCCAGTCGCAGAAGCCGCTCTTGATCATCGCCGAGGATGTCGAAGGCGAAGCGCTGGCCACCCTGGTGGTGAACAAGCTGCGCGGCGGTCTGAAGATCGCGGCAGTCAAGGCACCGGGCTTCGGCGATCGCCGCAAGGCCATGCTGCAGGACATCGCCATCCTGACCGGCGGTCAGGTGATCAGCGAAGACCTCGGCATGAAGCTCGAGTCCGTCACCATGGACATGCTGGGCACCGCCAAGAAAATCTCGATCACCAAGGACGAGACCACCATCGTTGATGGCGCAGGCGAAAAGGCCGAGATCGAAGCCCGCGTGGCCCAGATCCGCACCCAGATCGAAGAGACCACCAGCGACTACGACCGTGAAAAGCTGCAAGAGCGTGTTGCCAAACTGGCAGGCGGCGTTGCGGTGATCCGCGTCGGCGGCATGACCGAGGTCGAAGTGAAAGAGCGCAAGGACCGCGTCGATGACGCCCTGAACGCCACCCGCGCAGCCGTGCAGGAAGGTGTCGTTGTGGGCGGCGGTGTCGCTCTGGTTCAGGCGGGCAAGGTTCTGGCCGATCTGGAAGGCGCCAATGCCGATCAGACCGCCGGGATCAACATCGTGCGCAAGGCCGTCGAAGCGCCGCTGCGCCAGATCGCCGAGAACGCAGGCGTCGACGGCGCTGTTGTGGCTGGCAAGGTCCGCGAATCGTCGGATCTCAAGTTCGGCTTCAACGCTCAGACCGAAGAGTATGGCGACATGTTCAAGTTCGGCGTGATCGACCCGGCCAAGGTTGTCCGCACCGCGCTGGAAGACGCGGCCTCGGTTGCTGGCCTGCTGATCACCACCGAAGCAATGGTGGCCGACAAGCCGCAAAAAGACGCGCCTGCCGGCGGCATGCCCGACATGGGCGGCATGGGCGGCATGATGTAAGCACGTCCGGTCCAATCGGAAAGTAAGGGGTCGCTTTCGGGCGGCCCCTTTTTCATTTCCTGCAAGAGGGGAACAAAAGTGCACAAGAACCCGTGAATTCCGGGTGCCTGGCCTGTAACCGACGGGTGTTTCGTGCAAGAACGCGCAGCATCGGCACTCTTGGGCAAATCCAAACATGAACCAGCTCCCCCCCGCAGTATTCCCTGACATGGTCGATGCCTTGTTGCGCACGGCTTTCGATGCTGACGCAGAGGCTGAGCTTGTGCGCGAATTGCGGGCCGACCGGGATCTTGCGACCGAGATCGTCTATCAGGAATTCGGCCAGCTTCTGGGCTATGCCGCGTTGTCCTGGATGCGGGCGCCGGATGGTTGGCTGTGCCTGGCGCCTGTTGCCGTGTCGCCCGATCATCAGAACCGCGGCATCGGGTCCAAGGTTTTGCAACTGGCGATTGCCTGGGCGAAGGAGCGCGATCTCACCATCGTTGTTCTGGGGGATCGGGATTACTATGGCAAGCGCGGTTTTTCGTCCGAGCGGGCCGCCAATCTGACCGCCCCCTATCCGTCCGAGCATCTGTTGCTGGCTGGACCAGGCCAGAACGCACCGGCGTCGCGGCTGATCTACCCCTCCGCCTTCGGCGAGGCATGACAGCCGGTCTTCCATCGGGCCATCCATCGAAATCGTGATTTGGAATCGGTTGCTTTCCTGCACCGGTTTCGACCAAACAGGTGGCGTGGAAACGGGAGGCAGATCCCGGCCTAACGATCCAGGGGGGCCTCATGCAGGTGTTTTTGCTGACTACCCTGACGATGGTGGCCTTTGCGGCCAATTCCATCCTGAATCGCTTTGCCGTGGCCGGGAACCTGGCGGATCCCGGGGCGTTCGCGCTTGTGCGCTTGTTCGCGGGCGCCGCCATGCTGGTATGTCTGGTCCTCTGGCAACACAAGCCGCTGCCGCTTTACCATCGCCTGAGGATCGTGGGGGCAGGGTCCCTCTCACTTTACATGGTCGCGTTCTCGCTCGCCTATCTCAGCCTGGATGCGGGCCTGGGCGCGCTGATCCTGTTTGGCGTTGTGCAGATCACCATGTTCGGCTGGACCACGATTTCCGGCGCCCCGCCGACCGGGCGTCAGATCTTAGGGGCCCTTGTCGCCTTCGCCGGCCTGACCTGGATCCTGTGGCCGGCCGGTGACGTGCGCGTCGACCTGATCGGCGCGGGTCTCATGGCGCTTGCCGGTCTGGGATGGGCGGCATACACGCTTGCAGGGCGTCTTGAAACGGATGCGTTGTCGGCGACCAGCGCGAATTTTGTCATGGCCCTGCCGGTTTCGGCTGCAGCGATCCTGATGCTGGGCATATCTCTTGCCTTGACCTGGGAAGGAGCCGCCCTGGCCATGATCTCCGGCGCGGTGACGTCGGGGTTGGGCTATGCGCTCTGGTACCGTCTGGTGCCGCGCCTTGGATCCGCGCGCGCCGCAACGGTACAGCTTTCCGCTCCTGCCATCGCGGTGCTGGCAGGCGTGCTTCTGCTGGGAGAGGCTCTCCCGCTCCGGCTGCTTCTCGGAGGGGTGCTGCTGCTGGGCGGAATTGCGCTTTCCATCCGCCAAACGCCTCCGCGTTGAGGGTTTCGCACGCCGAAAAATCGCAGTATCTCCCGCCTATGCGTCTGGTTTTGCCCCTGTTCCTGCTGCTTCTGCCTGTGCCCCTCGCGGCGGATTGCGTCGTGATGCTGCATGGGCTGGCACGCACCGAGGCGTCGTTTACCCTGATGGACGAGCTGTTCGAGGCACGGGGGCTGCGCGTTGTGCGCCCGGGCTATCCATCGACAGACCTGCCGATCCCGGAATTGGCCCAAGACACATTGCCCGCGGCGGTGGCGCAATGTTCGGGCGAAACGATCCACATGGTGGCGCATTCGATGGGCGGCATCCTGATCCGTCAATGGCTGCTGACAAACCGCCCCGCCGGGCTTGGCCGCGTGGTGATGCTGGGACCGCCGAACCAGGGCAGCGAACTGGTTGATGAGCTGGGCGCCTGGGAGGTGTTCGGCCGTCTGAACGGTCCGGCCGGGCTGGCTCTGGGAACCGGACCCGACAGCGTGCCGCGCAATCTGCCGCCGGTGGATTTTGCGCTGGGTGTGATCGCCGGGGACAATTCGTTGAACCCGGTCTTTTCGTCGATCATTCCGGGGCCCGACGATGGCAAGGTGTCGGTCGCCTCGACCAAGGTCGCCGGCATGACCGACCATATCGTTCTGCCGGTCACGCATACATTCATGATGAACAACCCGCGCGTTATCGCCCAGACCCTCTTCTTTCTCGAAAACGGCCGTTTCGATCCTGAGCTGACCTGGATCGATTCCGTGTTCGGCGCATTCGACAAGGGGTGCCTGGGCGTAAACTGTGCGAATGGATCGGGGACCCGTGGCCGATGACCTCTGTTGAACTGACACTCACCGGCGCGCAGGTCCTGCTGCCGGATGGGCTGGAACAGACCGATCTGGGCCTGGCCGATGGCTGCATTGTGCCCTCGGCAACCGGTCGCAGGATCGACCTTGCGGGATATCTGGTGCTGCCGGGGATTGTCGACTTGCACGGCGACGGGTTCGAACGGCACATGGCGCCGCGCCGTGGCGCCATGAAAGAGATGGCCGAGGGCGTCGTCGCGGCCGAGGCCGAACTGGCGGCCAATGGCATAACCACGGCCGTCATGGCGCAGTTCTGGAGCTGGGAGGGCGGTTTGCGCAGCCCCGAGTTTGCGGCCGGAGTGTTCCGGGCAATCCGGCAGGTGCGCGAACAGCTGGTGACGGACCTGATCCCTCAGCTCCGGTTCGAGACCCATATGCTCGATGACTATGCGGCGCTGCCCGACCTGCTGGCGGAATGGCAGGTTCCTTATCTGGTGTTCAACGATCACCTGCCGCATGACCGCCTGGCCGAGGGGCGCAAACCGCCGCGGCTGGCCGGGCAGGCCCTGAAGGCGGGCCGCAGCCCGGAGGCGCATCTGGAGATGCTCATGGCGCTGCATGCCAATGGCGACCGGGTGCCTGCCGCGCTCGATGCGCTTTGCGCCGAATTGCAGGACAGGGGGCTGATCCTGGCCAGCCATGACGACCACGGCGCCGCCGATTGTGCCGCCTGGCAGGCGCGTGGCCTGCGCATCTCGGAGTTTCCCGAAAGCGCCGAAGCGGCTGAGGCCACGCGCATGGCGGGCGGGCATGTGATCCTCGGCTCGCCCAATGTGGTACGCGGTGGCTCGCACAAGGGTAATGCCAGCGCGGTGGAACTGATCGCCATGGGCTATTGCGATGCGCTGGCCTCGGACTATCACTACCCCAGCCCGCGCCGGGCGGCCTTGATGCTGGCCCGCAGCGGCGTTCTCGACCTGCCAGCGGCCTGGGGGCTGGTGAGCTCCGGCCCGGCGAAGATCCTTGGGCTGGCCGACCGGGGCGAACTGAGCCCAGGCAAACGCGCCGATCTGGTGATACTCGACGCGCAAAGCCACCGGGTCGCCGCCACGTTTGCAGGTGGTCGGGTCAGCTACATGTCCGGGGATGTGGCAACGCGCTTTCTGACCTGAACCCTTTCACTTTGCAGAAAAATACTCCCGCCGGAGGCATCGCGCGCAGCGCGACAGGGGCTGCGCCCCGCCTCAGGCCCAACGGGCCATCGGCGGGACGCGCGAAATCCGAGGCGGATTTCGCCACCTGTGTCAGCTCTTGCGCTGTATCCGATTGACATGGCCCATCTTGCGGCCGGGCTTCGCCTCGGCCTTGCCGTAGAGATGCAGGGCCAGATCGCGTTCGATCGCCAACTCGGGCACCCGATCCATGTCTGCGCCGATCAGGTTCTCCATGACAACATCCGCGTGGCGCTGTCCATCGCCCAGCGGCCAGCCTGCCACCGCTCGGACATGCTGTTCGAACTGGTCCACGGCGCAGCCGTTCTGGGTCCAGTGGCCCGAGTTATGCACCCGGGGCGCGATCTCGTTCACGATCAGCCCGGCAGGCGTCACGAACAGCTCCACCCCCATCACGCCCACATAGTCGAGCGCGTTCAGGATCCGCGCCGCCAGCAGCACCGCGTCGGTGCGCTGCGCCGCGCTCAGCCGCGCGGGCACGGTGGTGGTGTGCAGGATCCCGTCGCGATGCACGTTCTCGCCGGGATCGAAACAGGCGACCTGCCCATCCAGTCCACGCGCGGCGATCACCGAGACCTCGTGGCTGAACTCCACGAACCCTTCCAGAATCGCGGGCGCACCGGCCATGTCGGCCAGCGCTGCCGCAGCATCCCCGGGCGATTTCAGCCGCGCCTGCCCCTTGCCGTCATAGCCAAAGCGCCGGGTCTTGAGGATCGCGGGCGTGCCGATCTCACCAATCGCCACTTCAAGGCTTGCCGGATCGGTGACATCGGCGAAAGGCGCCGTCATCAGGCCCAGATCGCGCAGAAAGCTTTTCTCGGTTAGCCGGTCCTGACTGACCCGCAGCGCCTCGCGCCCGGGGCGGATGGGGCGGTGGGCCTCAAGGATATCGAGCGCCTCGGTCGGGATGTTCTCGAACTCATAGGTTATCACGTCAACCGAGGCGGCGAACTGTGCCAGTGCTTCGGCATCGTCATAGCTTGCGGTGCTCACCCGATCAGCCACCTGACCGGCGGGCGGATTGGCACCCGGCTCGTAGATATGGGTGACAAAGCCCAGCCGCGCGGCCGCGACCGACAGCATCCGGCCCAGCTGGCCGCCGCCCAGGATACCGATCCGCGCCCCCGGTTTCAGCGCCTCACTCATCGACGGGCTCCTCGGGGATCGAGGCCGAGAGCGCCGCGCGCCAGGCGTCCAGCCGTTCGGCCAGGTCCGCGTCCTGCAAGGCAAGGATACCTGCCGCCATCAGCCCCGCGTTGGCTGCCCCCGCCGCCCCGATCGCCATGGTCGCAACCGGATAGCCCTTGGGCATCTGCACGATGGAATAAAGCGAATCGACCCCCGACAGGGCGCGCGTCTGCACCGGCACGCCAATCACTGGCACCCGTGTCTTGGAGGCCATCATCCCCGGCAGATGCGCCGCCCCACCGGCACCGGCGATGATCACCTGCAACCCGCGCCCGGCAGCGGCGCGACCATAGTCCCACAGCCGGTCCGGGGTGCGATGCGCCGAGACGATCCGCGCCTCGTAAGCCACGCCCAGTTCATCCAGAATTTCTGCTGCCTGCTTCATGGTGGGCCAGTCCGACTGGCTGCCCATGATGATCCCTACCTTGACCCCGGCCATGCGCTCCGCTCGCTTTGAAAGGAGCGCGCACTATAGCCAAATCGCACCCGCTGGCAATGCGGCAAGCGGGTCAGGCGATGATATCGGGGGTCAGACGATCCTCGATCAGGGCGATCATGTCCTTCAGGCGCAATTTCTGCTTTTTCAGCCGCTTGATGGTCAGCTGATCCGCCGTGCCTTTTTCCTCCAGCGCGGCGATCGCCTCGTCCAGATCGCGGTGCTGGCGGCGAAACACTTCCAGTTCCACGCGCAACACGTCATCGGATTTCATCGAAAGATCGCTGGGTGCATTCATCGGGCGACTCGCAAGACGGGGCCAAGGGTAGCGGTAAGGATACGCATTCACACAGTTTTCGGCCAGACCTTGTGGTATCTGCGTTTTCTTCCCATATTCCAGACAGGCGGCTGCCGTGATCGGGGCCGTGCGTCAACGTCGCTTTTCAGGAAGGACGAAGGAAACGTGTCGAAACTTACTCTGAACTCCTACCCGCACATGCTGGGTTTCGAGCAACTCGAACGCTTGCTGGAACGGTCGGCCAAATCCGGAAACGAGGGTTACCCGCCGTATAATATCGAGCAGACGTCGGATCATTCCTATCGCATCACCCTGGCCGTCGCGGGATTTGCCGAAGAAGATCTGGTGATCACGGTCGAAGACCGGCAGTTGGTGATCCGGGGACGTCAGCGCGATGACAGCGAAGGGCGGATTTTCCTGCATCGTGGCATTGCCGCCCGGCAGTTCCAGCGCATGTTCGTGCTGGCTGACGGGGTCGAGGTGGGCGAGGCAGTGATGGAAAACGGTCTCTTGCATGTCGACCTGACCCGGGCTGTGCCGCAATCGGTGGTGCAGACGATCAATATCAGGAAAGGGTAAGAAATGCACACTCCCTATGATTTCAAGGATGACGGCGACCGGATCGTCTATGTCAAGGCGGTGGATGTCGCCGAACTGCCGGACGAGGTACGCCAGCAGGCCGGGGATCGCGACCACCTCTATGCGGTTCACAACGCGCAAGGAGAGCGACTGGCGCTGGTTGCCGACCGCAAGATGGCCTTTGTCCTGGCCCGTCAGAATGACCTTTCGCCGGTCACGGTGCACTGATCCCCGTACAGCCTGACGGTGCCCGGCGTTTCCCGCGTGACAACGGGATCAAAACCGCCGAAACATGCGGTCCTGTGACATGAACCAGGAACAGCACCATGGATTGGCACGATTTCGACTGGGTGGATGCCTTCTCGGCGCGGCCCTTTGGCGGCAACGGCTGCGCAGTTGTGCATGGCGGGGCGCATCTGTCGGTCGAGACCTGCATGGGATTTGTGCGCGAAACCTCTCTGGTGGAATGCACGTTTACCGGCCCGTCCGATGTGGCCGACGTGCGGGTGCGCTACTTCCTGGCCAGCCGCGAGATCCCCTTTGCCGGCCATCCGACCATTGCCACGGTCGCGGCCATGCGCGCGCGCGGGTTCATCGACAAGGATGAGCTGGTGCTGGAAACCGGGGCGGGGCTGGTGCCGATCCGCATCCGGGAGGACGAGATCGAAATGACCCAGATCGCGCCCCGGTTCGGGGCGCAGATCCCGGCGGATCTGGTGGCGCGCGTCATTGGTCTGCCCGCCGACGCTATCGTCTCGCCGCCGCAGATGGTCTCGACCGGCCTGCCGTTCTGCATCACCGTCTTGCGGGACCGCGCCGCGCTTGATGCGGCGGAGCTGAATGTCGACGCCTTGCGTGACCTGGCCGCCAGCCAGGGGTACGACGGGTCCGACATGCTTGAACCCTTCATGGTCACACTGTCCGGGGCGACCCCGGCGGGTGACACCTATGCCCGCCTGCTGATCGCGCCGCCCAGCCCGCCTGAGGATCCCTTTACCGGGTCGGCCACCGGGGCCATGGCCGCCTATCTTTGGAAACATGGCCTGATGGACAAGGAGACCTTCACCGCCGAGCAGGGGCACGGCATGGGGCGGCCGGGGCAGGCGCGCGTCACGCGCGTTGGTCCGGCAGAGGCGATGACAGGGGTAAAGGTCGCGGGTCAGGGCTTTGTCCTGATGCGCGGTCAGGTCCGCTTGCCCCAATGAAAGCGTCCCGCGATACCGCCATCGCCGTCCTGCCCTATGGCCAGCGTCTGGGCCCCGACCTGTCCTCTGTGCCGCTGGAGCGGCTGAGTTGGCCATTGGGGTGCCCGGCGCGCCTGTCGGGCGCGACCGTGGGCGATCTCGGGCCGGATGATCACCTGATCGTCTATCCCCGGACCGATACCCATTTCCGCCTGCAACGGGGCACCCAGGCGCAGATCTCGTTGATCATGGCCGAACCCGCGGTGATCCATGGCAAGCACTATGCGCTGTTGCGCCTGACCTGGCGGCGGTTCTTTCGGGTCCTGACCTTCAATCAGCAGGCGCTGGATCGCCTGCCAAATGCGCGGCTCTTGCCGTTTGGCACAACCTGGGTCCCCGAATGGCGCGACCTGAGCCCGTCCAAAACGAAAAACTGTTCCCTGATCGCCTCGGCCAAACGCGACAGCGAGGGCCACAAGCTACGCCATGCCGTGGTCGATTGGGCGCGTGAGACCGGGCAGGCGGTGGATGTGCTGGGGCGCGGCTATCAGCCCTTTGAAACCAAGGCCGACGGTCTCGCCCCCTACCGCTATTCCGTGGTGATCGAGAACGTGCGGGAAGAGAACTACTTTTCCGAAAAACTGCTCGACGCGGTGTTTTGCGAAACGGTGCCGATCTATTGGGGCTGCCCGAATATCGACGATTTCGTCGACCCTGCCGCGATGATCCTGTGCGAGACAGAGGAAGAGGTCCGCGCCGCCGTGCTTCAGACCGGTCCGGAAGATTACGCCGCGCGCCTGCCTGCCCTGCGTGCCCTGAAAGAACAGCTTGCGCCGTTTGCCGACCATGAATTGCGGGCGGCGCGGACAATACTTGACGAAATTGGCAGGTGACACGCGTCGTATCCCGCATGTCAGGTAAAAGGCCCGGGAGGTTCTCTCCCGGGCCTTTTGAATTCAGCCTGCGATCAGGCCCATACTTTCCAGCATCAGCAGAACCTGATGCGCGCAGTTGTCGACATCGACATTCTCGGTCTCGACGCGCAGTTCGGGGTTCTCCGGTACATCATAGGGGTCCGAAATACCGGTGAATTCCTTGATCTTGCCTTCGCGGGCCAGCTTGTAGAGCCCCTTGCGGTCGCGGCGTTCGCATTCCTCGATCGTGGTGGCCACATGCACTTCGCAGAAGGCGCCATAGGCTTCAACCATCTCGCGCACGGCGCGGCGGGTGGAGGCATAGGGCGCGATCGGGGCGCAGATCGCGATGCCACCGTTCTTGGTGATCTCGGATGCGACATAGCCGATGCGCTTGATGTTGATGTCGCGGTGTTCCTTCGAGAAGCCCAGCTCACTCGACAGATGCTTGCGCACCACGTCGCCGTCCAGCAACGTCACCGGGCGGCCGCCCATTTCCATCAGCTTGACCATCAGCGCGTTGGCGATGGTCGACTTGCCCGAGCCCGAGAAGCCGGTGAAGAACACGGTAAAGCCCTGTTTCGAGCGCGGCGGCGAGGTGCGGCGCAGTTCGGTCACCACCTCGGGGAACGAGAACCATTCCGGGATCTCCAGACCCTCGCGCAGGCGGCGGCGCAGTTCGGTGCCCGAGATGTCGAGCACGGTCGAGCCTTCGGGAACCTCGGAAACCGGGTAATACTGGGCCTTCTCCTGCACATAGACCATGTGCTTGAAGTCCACCATTTCCAGACCGATCTCGTCCTGATGCTTCTTGAACAGTTCCTGCGCGTCGTAGGGACCATAGAAATCCTGACCCTGGCTGTTCTTGCCGGGGCCGGCATGGTCGCGGCCGACGATGAAATGGGTGCAGCCGTGGTTGCGGCGGATCAGCCCGTGCCAGACCGCCTCGCGCGGGCCAGCCATGCGCATCGCCAGGTTCAACAGCGACATGGTGGTGGTGGCCGCCGGATACTTGTCCAGCACCGCCTCGTAACAGCGCACGCGGGTGAAATGGTCGACATCGCCCGGCTTGGTCATGCCCACGACCGGGTGGATCAGCAGGTTGGCCTGCGCTTCCTTCGCGGCGCGGAAGGTCAGTTCCTGATGCGCGCGGTGCAGCGGGTTGCGGGTCTGGAAGGCGACGATGCGGCGCCAGCCCAGCTTGCGGAAATAGGCGCGCAGCTCGTTCGGCGTGTCGCGGCGGGCGCGGAAATCGTAATGCACCGGCTGCTGGATGCCGGTGACCGGGCCACCCAGGTAAACCTTTCCGGCAGTGTGATGCAGGTAGTTTACGGCCGGATGCGCCAGATCGTCGGCGCCAAAGACCATCTCGGCCTCGCGCGCCTTGTTCGGCACCCATTTGTCGGTCACGGTCATGGTGGCAAGGATCACGCCTTCCTGATCGCGCAGCGCGATGTCCTGACCGATCTCGATCTTGTCGGCGAACTCTTCCTTGACGTCCAGGTTGATCGGCATCGGCCACAGCGTACCGTCGGTCAGACGCATGTTCTCGACAACACCGTCGTAATCGGCCTCGCTCAGGAACCCTTTGAGCGGATAAAACCCGCCATTCATCAGCAGTTCGAGATCGCAGATCTGACGCGGCGTCAGGTCGTGGCTTTGCAGATCGCCTGCTTCCAGCTTCAGTTTCTGTGCGGACTCGTAGGAAACATACAGCTCCGGAATGGGAGCGAGATTGCTCAACATGGTCATGGGAATACTCTGATACTTGAGATCGGTTTCATGGGCGGATTCGGGCCATGCAATAGACCCTGTTGCCTCTGAATGTCTAGGTCTCAGGGCGAACAAAGGGTAAATTGTGGTTTTTGGTCAAGAAACGGGAACAGGGTGCCGTTCTGACGCGCGGGATGCAAACTTTTTCGTGGTTTCGGGGCCGGAACCGAAATCAAGCAGAATTATGTTCCGTCGCGATCTGCGGCAAGGAGAGGCTCGCGGCATCCGGGACGGGCAGGGCAAGAACTGGTTCCGGTACCCCCCGTAGCGAGAATTCCTGCAAGTCGAGCATGGATGCATCGACCCCGGCCGCCTGCAACACGGCCTCCGAGATCAGCAACTCGACACCCAAGGCCTTGGTCTCGGCCTCCAGCCGACTGGCGGCGTTTACCGTATCGCCGATGATGGTGCGGGGGGCATGGCCGCCCGCACCGATCTCGCCCAGCACAAGATTGCCCAGATGCAGGCCCATGCCGATCCGCACCGGTGCGGCACCTTCGGCCGCAAGCGTCCGGTTGAACAGCTTCAGCGCCGCGCCGATGCTGCGCGCCGCCTCCAGCCCGGCCCGGGCCGAAGTCGCGGCGTCGCGCGCCTCGAACACGGCCAGGAACCCGTCGCCCAGGTATTTGTCCACGGTGCCGCCCGCCCCGGTAACCGACGGCACGATCGCGTCAAAGAACCGGTTCAGCAGGAACACCACATCATAGGGCAACTGCCCGGTGGTGCGCGCGGTAAACCCGCGCATGTCCAGAAACAGCACCGCAAGCTGCCCTTCCTGCCCCTGGCTGGCATGCGCCCGGTTCCGGCCACCTTCGGGCCGGAACACCCGAAAGACGGTGGCCGGGTCGGTGGGTCGGATCTGACAGGCAAGGCGCGTGTTCGGCGGCGCCTTGACCGCGCGCAGACTGGCCAGTTCCATTTCCGACGGCGGATGCAGCAGGTCCAGGCCTTCCTCGATCACCACCCGGCAGGTGGTGCAGCGCCCCTTGCCGCCGCACAGCGCCGTATGCGGGATGCCATGCAGGCGCGACATCTGAAGCAGGGTCAGGCCTCGCTCCGACACGATTTCCGGCCCGTCCACATAGCGGACCCGAACCGCGTTGCGCCGCCGCAGCAGCTTGCGCCCCGCATAGCTCGCCGCCGTCAGCGCCAAGAGCCCCCAGAACACCGCAAGGCCCAGATCCTTGACCTCGAACAAGGCTCCGAACGTGGCAAGATCGGGCCAGTTGTACGCCTCCATGTACCCGGGTCGCAAAGCATCATCGCTGAAGATGGCGAACATGCGCCGCCCCTCGGTCAGCAACCCGGCCAGCGCGAAGGCGGGCACCAGAACCGCCAACCCGATCATCCAGGGCAGCCAGGCCTTCCACCATGAAGTGAGACGCAGCCAGAAATGCAGCCCGATACAGCCATGGGTCCAGACCACCAGCAGCAAAGCGCTTTGCTGCCAGACCGAGATATTGGGCCACATCAGGATGATGAGATAGCTCATCTCGTCCTGCACGCCATAGACCTCGTGGGCATAGCGCGTGTGCACCACATGGGCGATCAGTTGCAGCGGGATGAGCAGGCCCAGCACAACCTGCACCGCCTCCGCCCGACCCATCCGCAGGGTCCGCCTGCGCGCCAGCGAGAGCAGCGCCAGACCGGCATGCACCAGCAGGGCGGTGTAGAGTATGACCGTGCCGGTCAGGCTGCGGGAAAAGACCTGCCGGGCATCCTGAAACTCCTCCATCCAGACGGGGTCTATCAGGCCGAGGCCAACATTGATGAAATGGAAAAAGGCGTAAGTGAACAGGATCAGCCCGCTTGCGATCCTGAGACGTGTCGCCAAACTGCCTCGCCAGATTGCGCTTGCCACCTAGTCCTCGCTTTGCGCTCATTTGTGCAAAGTCTGGGTGGTGGTCCAGCTTTGGTCAAGTCACAGCCGGGTCAGGTAGACGCAAACCAAGGGCTGGCGTCTCCGGACTGACAGACCAAAGGCGCGCGCAGATCGAACAGAACGATATGGGTCAGGTCCGGGCGCGAGCGCGAGGAATAGAGCAGACCCTGCGCGCCTTCCGCGCGCGCGGCGTCGGAGAATGCCCAGGTGGGTGAGGGGGCACCGGCTTCGTGGATATCCTGCCAGACAACCGAAACCTCGGGGCGGCCGCGCAAATCGGCCAGCCGGGCGCCGGTCACCAAAAGCGGCAGGATCACACGGGGCGGGTCCTGCGGACCCACATAGCGCCGGATCGCCACGCCCGCGCCCTCGGGCGTCAGCGAGGCATAAAGCGCCGATTGGCCGGAATGGTGAAAGCGCCCCTGGGGCGCACGGGCCGGGGCGGTGGGCGCCCCGGCCTGATCGGCGAACAGTATTCTCCAGACGGTGCCGGAGAAGGGGATCACCGGATCACTCCTGCTCCGCCAGGAACCGTTCCGCATCGAGCGCGGCCATGCAGCCCATGCCGGCGCTGGTCACCGCCTGGCGGTATTTGTGGTCGGTCAGGTCGCCGGCGGCAAAGATGCCGGGGATCGAGGTCTCGGTCGAGCCGGGTTTCACCGTCACATAACCGCCATTGTGCAGCTCCAGCACATCCTTGACCAATTCGTTGGCGGGCGCGTGGCCGATGGCCACGAATACGCCCTTGCAGGGGATGTCGGTGATCTCGCCGGTCTTGACGTTGCGCGCCTTGATCCCTTCGACGCCCAGCGGGCTGTCGGTGCCATAGACCTCGGCCAGTTCGTGGAACCAGAGCGGCACGATCTTTTCGTTCTTGAACAGGCGATCTTGCAGGATCTTTTCGGCGCGCAGCTCGTCGCGGCGGTGGATCAGCGTGACCTTGGAGGCGAAGTTGGTCAGGAACAAAGCCTCTTCGACCGCGGTGTTGCCGCCGCCGATCACCACGATCTCCTGTCCGCGGTAAAAGAAACCGTCACAGGTGGCGCAGGCGGAGACGCCAAATCCCTTGAATTTCTCCTCGCTCTCCATCCCCAGCCATTTGGCCCGCGCGCCGGTTGCGAGGATCACCGCGTCGGCGGTATAGGTGGTGCCGCTGTCGCCCTTGGCGACAAAGGGGCGCGCCGAGGTATCGAGCGAGGTGATGATATCGCCGATGATCTCACAGCCCATCGCCTTGGCATGGGCCTCCATCCGTACCATCAGGTCGGGGCCCTGCACCTCGGTATCGCCGGGCCAGTTCTCGACCTCGGTGGTGGTGGTCAACTGGCCACCCGGCTCGATCCCCTGCACCAGGATCGGTTGCAGCATGGCGCGGCTGGCATAGACGCCGGCGGTATATCCGGCAGGTCCGGACCCGATGATCAGAACCCTGGTGTGGCGTGTCTCGGCCATGATATCCCCATTCAATTGGCTTGGCGGCATCCCGCCTGTCGAGGATCGCATATAGCGGTCCGGGGCGCGGTCTTAAACCCCTTTGCACATGGTCGTGTCTCGCTTTGCCTTTGGCGGGATCGCCATTTTCCACGGCGATGCAAAAGCGCATGAAATCAGAAAATTGCCCAACCGGGAAATAATATTGCGCAGCCGCGGCCTGCTGCTATAAGAACTGCAAAAAACGGGAGTTGTTCATGGTCGCGCATCGACTGGACGAAATTGACCGCAAGATTTTGGCGGAACTACAGGCCGATGGACGGATGACCAACGTCGAGCTGGCGAAACGGGTGGGAATCTCGGCGCCACCCTGCTTGCGGCGGGTGCGCGCGCTCGAAGAACAGGGGTTGATCCGTGGCTATCACGCCGAGGTGAACGCGCGCGAACTGGGGTTCGAGGTGCAGGTCTTCGCCATGGTCGGGCTGGAAAGCCAGGCCGAGGTCGAGCTCAACGCCTTTGAAGAGAGATGCCGCAACTGGCCGCTGGTTCGCGAATGCCACATGTTGAACGGCGAGGTGGACTTCATGCTCAAATGCGTGGCGCCCGACCTCAGCAGCTTCCAGAGCTTTCTGACCGGTCAGCTTCTGTCGACCCCGAATGTCGCCAGCGTCAAGACCTCGCTGGTCATTCGTGGCGCGAAGGACGAGCCGGGCGTTCCCTTCGACGTGCTTGAGGCGCGGTTGAGCCGTTTGGCATAGCGACCGGAGTCTGGCCCTGTCGCCCGGCAATGGGCGGCAGAGCCAGGGCGGCGATCGTACAAAGCAACCAGTTAATCAACAGACCCATTTTTCCCTCTCACGCCGAGATTGCGTCGATCTCACCATCGCCCGCGCGCGGAAACGCTTGCGGACCAAAATCGGTCAGCTGGTCGATATGGTGAAACAGGTTCAGATAGAGCGACCGGATGGCGTGGCTCAGAACGCGAACCGCCTGCACGCCGGGGTGATAGGTCTCGAACTGCAACCCATCGACCCGGATCACCCCATGGCGGCGCAGGCAGATGTGAAACACTTCGACCGGTGTCGGCGGCGCGGTTTCGATGATCCCCATGCCATCCACAAAATGCTGGATCGGGGTCAGCATCGGCTGATCACCGGCCAGGGCGCGCAGATGCCCGGGTGTTGCCAGCAACCGGGCCGAAGGGCCCGCGACGACACCCGACAAGGGACGCTGCATCCCAAGCGCATCCGCCATGATTCGGGTCAGCTTGTATTCGCGGCCGGTCGCCGAAACGCGGCCCGGCACGATCACGGTAGAGCCTTTCCACAGCACCTCCTGCGCCGACCCGTCCTGAATGATCACCCGGTCGCCGGGCAACAGGTCCTCGATCGCCATCGGGCCGCAATCGGTATCGACCAGCGAACCGCGCGAAAAGGCGCAAAAGGCGTCCTCGAACAAGGGCAGGGCAGGGGCGATATGGCGGGTCTGAACGACGTTCCCCTTGCCCAGAAGCGTGCTCACCTCGTAGCGGCGCATCTGGGGGCGCTGCGGCGCACGGAGCGCAGCCGGATCCTGCAACAGCGGACTGGTATGCAAAGCATTGCGTGCGGCGCGCGCAAGCGAGTGGGGGATCGTCATGGCTATTCGGCCCTTTCCATTTCGGGTCGCATCTGCATCGGCCCCCACCGACGACGTCAGACGGACGTGTTGTCCTCATCTGATCGGCTGAAACATGCCTTGCTACGGTTCAAATTGTCAAAAAAACCGTCAGAAAAGGCGCGTTCCGGTGGCCAATAAGTGATTCCCTGCAAAACTGTTTCCAACTGGACGTGTTATCGCCCGAACTCATTACCTTTGCCCCAGACCCGCCCCGCCACGTGTGGCGAGGCGGGCTCTTGTGCCGGGCCGGTCAGGGGCAGCGTCCGGTCCCGGGTCCTCGGAGGGGCAAGCAGCGGCCCTCCAGGGGTGTCTCATGCTCAGGCCGAACGGACCTGGGGCAATGTTTCAATGGCTTTCCGACGCGCGATCATCGCCGCGCGGCGCGCGCCACGCGACCAGGGCATCTGGACTTCGGTCTTGGCCGCGGTTGCGATCACGGATTTGACGAAGCGTGTTTTGGCCATCTGAATTCTCCTGCCTGGTGCCGCTGGCGCGGTTTCGAACTTGCTTCACAGTAAATTGACAGAGGTTTGAGGCAGGTCTGGGGCCGTTCCTTGAAAATTAGGCGACAAGGAGATGCCGGGGAAAAGTTGTGCGATCGGGTGATGTTTTGATTTCCTGCCCTGAAAAACAAGGTGAAATCCCGCCGGGGAAATTCCAGCCACCGTCCGCCACCGCGTCAAAGCGGGGCAACAATGTGGCAGTGGCGCGCGCACACCGCGCTTGCCGATGCCTCAGAGACGGATGACCGAGATCAGGCGGCCATAGTCGGCCTCACCGGCATGGGTCGCGCGCCGGTAGGAATAGAAGCGATCGGCGTCCGAATAGGTGCAATGGCGGGTCCACTCCGCCTCTCCGATACCGGCGTTGCGCAACCGCGACAGCCCATAGGCAGGCAGGTCGAACATCATCCTGTCGCCGGAACCATTGGCAAAGAACCTCGCGTTTTCAGCGTCTTCGTCAAAGAAGGTCTCGAAGAACTCCGGTCCTACCTCATAGGCCTGCTGCGAGATCGACGGGCCGATGACAGCCACCACGTTCTCCCGCGCGGCGCCCAGATCCTCCATCGCGTCCAGCGTGGCCTCCAGCACGCCGTCCAGCGTCCCGCGCCAGCCGGCATGGGCGGCGCCGATGACGCCCGCGTCGCGATCCGCAAACAGCACCGGCTGGCAATCTGCCGTCAGAACCGACAGCGCCAGACCGGGCACATTGGTGACCATCGCGTCGGCGCGCGGCTTGTCTTGCAACGGTTCGCTGATCCTCACCACCGTGTTCGAATGCACCTGGTGCACCGCTTGCAGGGGGGTGCCGTTCAAACCCATCGCATCCGCGACCCGCGCCCGGTTCAGGGCAACGACATCGGTCTGATCCGACGAGCCGGTGCCGCAATTCAGCCCCGAGAACACACCCGACGAGGCGCCCCCCCGGCGGGTGAAGAAGCCGTGGCGCACAAAGGACAGGCTGTCAGCGGTCAGTATCTCGAGCGTCATCTTTCCAGTCCCGGAGGCGGATTGGCCGAGCTGGGAAACAGTCCCAGCACCTTGAACAAGTTTCCCATTTCATCGGGGTGCGTCAACCTGCGATGTGCGGAAACCAGCAGGTCGCGCTCCGGTCCCGTCAGGCGGTCCGCCAGGTGTTGCGCACGCGGCGTGATCCCCAGCCGTTCCAGGAACACGCCCTGCGGGGTCAGCCTTGAATGGGCGCATCCGCCACCCCGGGCGGCCAGCGCCAGCGCCTCGAAATCGACATGCGCGGTCAGGTCGGCCTGACCGGGCTCGGCAAAGGGATCGGCGGCTTGGTGGTTTTGCAACGCCTGAAACGTATCCCCCAGCGACCGCCAGTCGCCATAGTCGACGATCAGCGCGGCGCCCCCCCGTGCCGCGATCCGTTCGGCAATCCTTGCCACGATGACCGGGGCCGATGGGCAAAGCTCCACCAGATCGCCATCGCGGGTGTCTTCTTGCCGCTCGCGCAGCCCGGGCTGCGCCACCGCCGCACCCAGGCCCAGGCAGAGCATTTGCCCACGCGCGCCCACCAGACGTTCGCGCCACTGCGCGCCCTCCCGCACAAACTGGCGAATCGGCAGGGCATCGAAAAACTCGTTGGCGATCAAGAACAGCGGCAGCTGCGGCAGCGACTGCATGTCATCCCGCCATACCGGCGCAAACCGGGCCAGCAGCTTGGCCTGCTCGGCGCGCAGAACGGGCGAGGCCTCGACCAGGTGGACACGCGCAGCTTCGTGAAATCCCGGCACTGCGCGCGTCGCGCGCAGGGCGTCGGCCATCAGCGTGCCCCGGCCCGGTCCCAGCTCGGCCAGCACGAACGGGGCCGGGCTGCCCTGATCCATCCAGGCCTGCGCCAGCGCCAGTCCCATCAGCTCCCCGAACATCTGGCTGATTTCCGGCGCGGTGGTGAAATCGCCGCTCCGGCCCAGCGGGTCGCGCGTCGCATAATAGCCATGAACAGGGTGCAGCAGGCATTCCGACATGTAATCGGCCAGGCTCATCGGCCCCTGCGTGGCGATACGTTCCAGCAGCAGCGCGCGCAGGCTCATGCCGCCCCCCGCCGCGCCCGCAGGATCAGCCACAGGCCCAATGCGATCATCGGCAGCGACAGGGCCTGACCCATGGTCAGACCATAGCCGTTGATCTGCCAGGCCAGCCCCAGCGGATTGCCGAGGCTGACGAATTGCGCATCCGGTTGGCGAAAGAACTCGACGATGAACCGCGCCAGCCCGTATCCCGCCAGAAAGACGCCGGTCACCACGCCCGACCGTTTCAGCGCCCCGCGCCGCCACACCAGCCACAGAACCAGGGCGCCCAGTAAAACGCCCTCCAGCGCCGCCTCGTAAAGCTGCGAGGGATGGCGCGCGCAGAGCCCTGCAACATCGGGACATTCCTGTGCCGCCGCACCGGGAAAGATCACCGCCCAGGGCAGGTCCGACGGGCGCCCCCAAAGCTCGGCGTTGATGAAATTCGCAAGCCGCCCCAAAAGCAGCCCCGGCGGCACCGTATGCGCCACCAGATCGGCCATCTGAAGCCGCCCGATGCCGTGCTTTGCGGCATAGATCCAGGCCGCCGCAACCACGCCCAGCAGACCGCCGTGAAAGGCCATGCCGCCCTGCCACACCATCAGGATTTCCGCCGGGTTGGCCAGGTAATAGGCCGGCTGATAGAACAGCACGAACCCCAGCCGCCCGCCCAGGATCACACCCAGGATGATCCAGGTCAGCAGGTCCTCGACCTGTTGCGCGCTCATCGGCGCGGTATCGCCCGGCCAGAGCCGCGGACGCCGGACGGCGGCCACCGCCAGCCGCCAGGCGATCAGGATCCCGGCGATATAGGCCAGCGCATACCAGCGCAGCGCAAATTCCATCCCGAAGACGGAGATCGAGAAAAGCTCGGGGGAGATGTCGGGGAAATTCAGTACTGCCTGCATATGCGCCTCAATGCCCTTGGCCTGCGGCACAAGTCAACCTTGAGCCTGGCTCGATTGTTGCCCATATAGAGGCCAACTTCGACACGGAGAAGACCGATGCAGACCCGCAACAAGTTTCTGGACGATATCTCGCAACTGATGACCAACGCGATGGGCGTGGCCCAGGGCGCGCGGGACGAGGCCGAAACGGCGATGAAATCGCTGATGGACCGCTGGCTGGCCGACCGCGATTTCGTCACCCGAGAAGAATTCGACGCCGTGCGCGCCATGGCCCAGAAGGCGCGTGAAGAGAACGAGGCGCTGGCCGCCCGAATTGCCGCGCTCGAGGCAAAACAGGGCAAGTGACCCGCCAAAAGGCGATTGTCGATCACGTCATGTTTCCATGATGTGAATCCGCTTGCTGCGGCGCCGCATTTCAGGCTTGGTGAAAGATCACCAGCCTGTCCAAGGACCACCTCTGTGCATCTCTGCCGCGTACCGGGCGCGCTCCGGTCGTCCGGTTCCAAAGTTCAAGCCCGGCGGCCCCGGTCATGAGCTTCGTCATCTTCGTGAATGGGCTGGTGCTGTCGGTTTTCGCCGTGCTGATGGGGATCGACGCGCTGTTGTTTCCCCAAACCGGGCCCGCATTCGGCTCTGCCGCGCTGCTGACCGGGGCTTTGGGGATCGCGCTCAGCATTTCTGCCTCCTCTGGGCTTTCGGGCGTTCACCGCCTGCACGGTTTCGTGTTGACCTCTTCAGTTTGGCTGACTGCCGCCATCGCAGGGGCCGTGCCGCTCTACCTCTGGGCAATGACCCCGGTGGACGCGATGTTCGAGGCGATGTCCGGCATCACCACCACCGGATCCACCGTGATGGTCGGGCTGGACACAACGCCCAAAGGGGTGATCCTCTGGCGCGCCGTGCTTCAGGCGGTGGGCGGCGTCGGTTTCATCGTCACCGGTATCGCGCTTCTGCCGATGCTGCGGGTCGGCGGCATGCAGCTTTTCCGCACCGAAAGCTCGGACAAGGGCGAAAAGGAAATGCGCAGCGCCGCCATGTTCGCCTCGGCGACGCTAAAGATCTATCTGGCGCTGATCGCCATCTGCGCGCTGACCTACCTTGTTGGCGGGATGACCCTCTTCGACGCGGTGACCCATGCCATGACGACCCTGTCGACTGGCGGTTACTCCGGCTACGACGCCTCGTTCGGCCATTTCAAAAGCCCGTTCCTGCAATGGTCGGCGACGCTGTTCATGCTGTTCGGGTGCCTGCCCTTCGCCTGGTATATCCGGGTTCTGCGCCGTGGGCTTTACCGCAGCGAGCAGGTCAGCGCGATGCTGACCAGCCTGGCGATGGTGATCGGGGTACTGACCCTGTGGCTGATGGTGACCCGTCACATGAGCCTCGAACCGGCCTTGCGCCTCGTCGCCTTCAACGTGGTCTCGGTGGTCAGCACCACGGGATACGCGACCACCGATTACACGCTCTGGGGCAGTTTCGCGGTTGCCGCCTTCTTTGTGCTGACGGCGGTGGGCGGCTGCACCGGCTCCACCGCCGGTGGCACCAAGGCGATGCGCTGGCTGCTCCTGGGCCGGGCCATCGCGGTACAGCTCAAGCGGGTACAGACGCCGAACCTGGTGATCTCGGTCCGGTACGAGGGGCGGCCCGTCCCCGAAGATGTCCTGAGCGGCGTGGTTGCCTTCTTTGTTCTGTTTGCCGCGACCTTTGCGATCACCACCTTTGTCCTTGGCCTGATGGGGCTCGACCTGCTGACCGCGACCAGCGGCGCGCTGACGGCGCTGGCCAATGTCGGCCCCGGCGTCGGCGCTCATATCGGGCCTGCCGGTAACTTCGCCATGCTGAGCGATCCGGTCAAACTGGTTCTGGCCTTTGCCATGTACCTCGGACGCTTGGAAATGATGACCTTCCTGGTGCTTCTGCTCCCGGTTTTCTGGCGCGAACTGGTCCATTGACCTGAATTCGCACCTGCCGTTATTTCGGGCCAACATTCATCCCATCCACAACTTATTGCGCTTATCCCCAAATAAAGGGTTGCCAGACAACGCTTTGAGTATCACCATATCTAGTACAGGCGGCGGGAATACCCCCGGACTGTTGAGCAGGCACCTAGCGCTGGGGGCGCTACCCGCCCCGCACCGCTAGAGATCAGTGAGGTGGCACCATGGCCCTGTCCGAACATTATCTCGAAGAAGACATCCATCCGATCGACATCGTCGAGCATCTGGCCGAGCATCACGAGTGGGATTTCGACCGGATTGGCGACGATCAGATCGCCATGGCGGTCGAAGGCCAATGGCGCACCTATTCGCTGACACTGGCCTGGTCGGGCTATGACGAAACCCTGCGCCTGATCTGCACCTTCGAGATGGAGCCACCGGCGGAGAAGCTGCCGCAGCTTTATGAACTCCTCAACGCGATGAACGATCAATGCTGGGCGGGCTCCTTCACCTATTGGGCGGCGCAGAACCTGATGGTTTATCGCTACGGCCTGGTGCTGGCAGGCGGTCAGGTCGCCAGCCCCGAACAGATCGACACGATGATCAACGCGGCGGTGCTAAGCGCCGAGCGCTATTATCCCGCGATCCAGCTGATGGTCTGGGGCAACCGCACCCCTGCCGACGCGATGCAGGTCGCCATTGCAGAGGCTTATGGCCGGGCGTAAACCTGTGCCCCGAACCGGATGACAGGAGAGGGGCACAACGTGGACATGTCTGATATCGCGCGCCGCGGGCTGGTATTGCTGGGCTGTGGCAAGATGGGATCGGCGATGCTCGCCGGTTGGCTCGAGGGCGGGCTGCCCGCAAGCTCGGTCTGGGTGATCGACCCCTATCCCTCGGACTGGGTCCGGGCGCAGGGCGTGCATGTGAACGCCGAGCTGCCCGGTGATCCGGCCATCGTGCTGATCGCGGTCAAGCCGCAGATGATGGGCGCCGCACTGCCGCAGATGCAGGCGCTGGGCAACGGCACCACGCTCTTTGTCTCGGTCGCCGCCGGAACCTCGATCGCCACCTACGAACAGATCCTTGGCGCCGACACCCCGATCGTGCGCGCCATGCCCAACACACCCGCCGCCATCGGGCGCGGTATCACCGCGCTCATCGGCAATGCCCGCACCTCTGCCGCTGATCTCGACCTGGCCGAGGCGCTGCTCAAAGCGGTGGGCCAGACCGTGCGGCTGGAGCGCGAGGATCAGATGGATGCCGTCACCGGCGTCAGCGGCTCGGGCCCCGCCTATGTGTTCCACCTGATCGAGACTTTGGCCGCCGCCGGCACCGCCCAGGGCCTGCCCGCCGATCTGGCGATGCAGCTGGCCAAGGCCACCGTGGCGGGCGCAGGCGCCCTGGCCGAGGCGGCAGACGAGGACCCCGCCCAGCTGCGCGTCAACGTGACCTCACCCAATGGCACCACCCAGGCGGCGCTTGAGGTGCTGATGGAGCCTCAGACCGGCTTTCCCGGCTTGCTGACGCGCGCCGTCGCCGCCGCCACCAACCGATCCAGGGAGCTGTCCCGTGGCTGAGATTTCCTTTGACGACTTTCTCAAGGTCGATATCCGCGTGGGCGAGGTGATCCGCGCCGAAGCCTTCCCCGAGGCGCGCAAACCCGCGATCAAGATGTGGATCGATTTCGGTCCCGAGATCGGCGAGCGCAAGACCTCGGCCCAGATCACCGCGCATTACGACCCGGCGACATTGGTGGGCAAACAGGTGATGGCGGTGGTCAACTTCCCGCCGCGCCAGATCGGCAAGTTCATGTCCGAGGTGCTGGTGCTTGGCCTGCCTGACGAGAACGGCGAAATCGTATTGATCGGCCCGGATGGCAAGGTGCCGCTGGGCGGGAGGATGCACTGATGAAGCTCTTGATCGCACGGCCCATGACGGCCGCCGTCGAAACCCGCGCCCGGGCCGAGTTCGATACCGAGATCCGCACCAGCACCGCGCCGATGACCGAGGTCGAGATGCTGCGGGCCCTGCGCGAATTTGACGTGGTGGTGCCCACTCTGGGCGATCTGTTCAGCGCTGAAATCTTCGCGCAGGCGCCTCAGCCACGCTGTCGGCTGCTGGCCAATTTCGGCGTCGGCTACAACCATATCGACGTGGCGGCAGCGCGCGGCGCTGGGGTGGCGGTGACCAATACGCCCGGCGCGGTGACGGATGCCACGGCGGATATCGCGATGACGCTGCTGCTGACGACCGCGCGCCGCGCGGGTGAGGGTGAGCGGCTGGTCCGCTCGGGTCGCTGGGAAGGCTGGCACCCGACCCAGATGCTGGGCCACCATGTGACCGGCAAACATGTGGGCATCGTCGGTCTGGGCCGGATCGGCCAGGCCATCGCCCGGCGCTGCCATTTCGGGTTCGGCATGCAGGTCTCCTATGTGGCGCGCAGCTCCAAGGACGTGGATTTCCCGGCAACGCGGATGGACAGCCTCGCGGCCCTGGCCGGGGCGGTCGATTTCCTGGTGGTGGCCGTGCCCGGCGGGGCCGAGACCCGGCACCTGATCGACGCGCAGGTTCTGGTTGCGATGAAACCTTCGGGCATTCTGGTCAATATCGCCCGCGGCGAGGTGGTGGATGAGGCAGCGCTGATTGCCGCGCTCTCGGCGGGCCAGATCGCTGGGGCAGGGCTCGACGTCTACGAATTCGAACCCAAGGTGCCCGAGGCGTTGCGCGCGATGGAACAGGTGACGCTGCTGCCGCATCTGGGCACCGCCACCGAGGAGGTCCGCACCGGCATGGGTCACATGGCGCTGGACAACGTGGCGGCCTTTGTCGCGGGGCGCGATCTTCCGAACCCGGTGTCTTGAGCGGGGCAGGGGGCGCTGCCCCCTCTTGGCCTTTGGCCAATTCACCCCCGGGATATTTTCAGCAAGAGGAAAGAGCGGGTTACGCGCTGGCGACGAGCGTGGCGCGGATCAGCCCGCGCAGGGAATTGCCGCAATAGAGCGCTTGGGCTGCATGCAGGTCTTCGGGCGTCAGATCGGCCTCGCGCGCCTGACCTGATGCCAGCAATTCGGCGCGCAGCACACCCGGCAACAGACCGGCGGCCAGAGACGGCGTTAGCAGGCCCTCTCCGGTATCGACAAAGACATTGGTTATGGTGCCCTCGCAAAGCGCGCCCGCCATGTTCAGAAACAGCCCTTCGTCGATGCCCGCAGGCAGGGCGGCGCGGGCGCGGTCGTAAAGCGCGCGCTGCGTGGTCTTGTGGCACAGCCAGGGATCGCGCGCCTCCAGCCGGTCCGGCAGGATCGCCACACGCCAGTGTGGCGCCCCCTGGGCCAGCGGCGCGGTCTCCAGCGCCAGGGTTCCGCCCGCATCAAGCGTCAGGCGGCAGCGCAGCGGTGTAGGGCTGGTGATCCCGGCCAGCAGGCGCTCGGCCTCTGTCCGGTCAAAGCGCATCCCCAGTGCAGCGGCGGACCGCCCCATGCGCGCCAGATGCAAGGCACCCCGGCGCGGTCCTTCGTCCGGGTGCCAGCCCAGTGTCTCGATCAGGCGAAAGCCAGGGTCAGCTGGCGGGCAAAGCGGGCTTTCCACAGCGCCTCCTCGTATTCCGATGTGGCGGTGCTGTCCCAGACCACACCGCCGCCAAGATTGAGCGTGGCGCCGCCCGCATCGACCAGCAGGGTGCGGATCGCCACGTTGAATTCCGACCGCCCGTCGGGCGCGGCCCAGCCGATGCTGCCGCAATAGATGTCGCGCGGCCAGGGTTCCAGATCGGCCAGGATCTCCATGGCGCGGATCTTGGGCGCGCCGGTGATCGAACCGCAGGGGAACAACGCCCGTAGGATATCCGAAAGCGCCACATCGTCCCGCAACCGCGCGCCGACGCGCGAGACCATCTGATGCACGGTGGCATAGGTCTCGACCTGGAACAGTTCGGGCACATGCACCGATCCGGGGTGCGCTACCCGGCTGATATCGTTGCGCAACAGATCGACGATCATCAGGTTCTCGGCCCGGTTCTTTTCGTCGCGCGCCAGCCAGGCGCGGCGCCGCGCGTCCTCGGCCGGATTGTCGCTGCGCGGCTGGGTGCCCTTCATCGGGCGCGTCTCGATCTGCCCGGCCGCATCGGTGCGAAAGAACAGCTCGGGCGAGCGGCAGAGGATATCGGGCAGGCCCGGTTGCGTCACCAGCACCCCGTGGCCCACCGGCTGGCGCGCGGCCAGGGCGGCATAAAGCGCGGCGCTGTCGCCCGTGACTTGCAGATCGACCGGAAAGGTCAGGTTCGCCTGATAGATGTCACCCGCCCCGATCGCCCGCTTCACCCGGTCGAACGCGCGGGTATAGCGCGGCTCGGACCAGCGCGGCGCAAAATCCGTGATGCCGCCCGCCGGGTCCGCCAGCGGCAGCGTCTCCGGCCCGCCATAGACCCCAAAACACAAGAGCGGCACGCGCCGGCCCCCGGGCATACGCGCCAAAAGGCGCGGCTCCAGCGCATAACCCAGCTCGTAGCTGGCATAGCCCGCCAGCCAGGCCCCCGAGGCGCAGGCGCGGTCCAGCGCGGCCAGCGCATCCGGCACCTGATCGGCGCTATCCGCCCGGATCACATCCAGCGGGTTGGCGAATCCGGTCCCCGGCCCACACGGCCCATGATCAAAGCGAAGCTGCACTGCCGGTCTCCGTCTGCACTGCCATTTGGCGTGAGCAGGCGGTATAGAGATTTCGCGCCCGGGCGAAAGAGTCGAAAGCGGCAAATTCACGCCGCTTTCCGATCCCTCTTGCACCTTTCCCCGAGGCGCCTATAACGCACGACAATTTGAGCGCTGGGCGGGCGCTCGTGACTCGCTAGAAAATCAAAGGGGCCAGCCATGCCGAAGAGAACCGACATCCAGTCGATCATGATCATTGGAGCCGGGCCAATTGTCATCGGGCAGGCCTGTGAATTCGACTACTCCGGCGCACAGGCCTGCAAGGCGCTGCGCGAAGAGGGTTATCGGGTGATCCTGGTGAACTCGAACCCGGCGACGATCATGACCGACCCGGGCCTGGCCGATGCCACCTATATCGAGCCGATCACCCCCGAGGTGGTCGCCAAGATCATCGAGAAAGAGCGCCCCGACGCGCTGCTGCCCACCATGGGCGGGCAGACCGGCCTCAACACCTCGCTGGCGCTCGAAGAGATGGGGGTGCTGGAGAAATTCGGGGTCGAGATGATCGGCGCCAAGCGCCATGCCATCGAAATGGCCGAGGATCGCAAACTGTTCCGCGAGGCGATGGACCGGATCGGGCTGGAAAACCCCAAGGCGACCATCGTGTCGGCCCCCAAGAACGACAAAGGCAAATACGACATCCGCGCGGGCCTGGCCCAGGCGATGGACGCGCTCGAGGAAATCGGCCTGCCCGCGATCATCCGTCCCGCCTTTACCCTCGGCGGCACCGGCGGCGGCGTAGCCTATAACCGCGACGATTACGAGCATTTCTGCCGGTCGGGTCTCGAAGCTTCGCCGGTGGCGCAGATCCTGATCGACGAGAGCCTCTTGGGCTGGAAGGAATACGAGATGGAGGTTGTCCGCGACAAGGCGGACAATGCGATCATCGTCTGTTCGATCGAAAACGTCGACCCGATGGGCGTGCATACCGGCGACTCTATCACCGTGGCCCCGGCGCTGACGCTGACCGACAAGGAATACCAGATCATGCGTAACGGCTCCATTGCCGTGCTGCGCGAGATCGGGGTCGAAACCGGCGGTTCCAACGTGCAATGGGCGGTGAACCCGGATGACGGCCGCATGGTAGTGATCGAGATGAACCCGCGGGTGTCGCGTTCCTCCGCGCTGGCCTCTAAGGCGACCGGCTTCCCGATCGCCAAGATCGCGGCCAAGCTGGCGGTGGGCTATACGCTCGACGAGCTGGACAATGACATCACCAAGGTGACACCGGCTAGCTTCGAGCCGACCATCGACTATGTCGTCACCAAGATCCCGAAATTCGCCTTCGAGAAGTTCCCCGGATCGGAACCCTACCTCACCACCGCGATGAAATCGGTGGGCGAGGCGATGTCGATCGGCCGCACCATCCACGAATCGATGCAAAAGGCGCTGGCCTCGATGGAATCGGGCCTGACAGGCTTTGACGAGGTTACCATTCCCGGCCTCTCCGTCGGCCTCTGGGATGCGGTCGAAGGCGCGGACGACAAGGCGCATGTGATCAAGGCGATCAGCCGCCAGACCCCCGACCGGCTGCGCACCATCGCCCAGGCGATGCGGCACGGGCTGTCGGATGACGAGATCTTTGGCGTCACCAAGTTCGATCCCTGGTTCCTGGCCCGCATCCGCGAGATCGTCGAAGAAGAACGCACCCTGCGCAAGACCGGCCTGCCCACCAACGAGGAAGGCCTGCGCGCGCTCAAGATGCTGGGCTTCACCGACGCGCGTCTGGGCAAGCTCACCGGCCGCGACGAGGACAATGTGCGCCGCGCCCGCCACAACCTGGGCGTCACCGCCGTGTTCAAGCGGATCGACACCTGCGCCGCAGAGTTCGAGGCGCAGACCCCCTATATGTACTCCACCTACGAGGCCCCGATGATGGGCGAGGTGGAATGCGAGGCGCGCCCCTCCGACCGCAAGAAGGTGGTCATTCTGGGTGGCGGTCCCAACCGGATCGGGCAGGGGATCGAGTTCGACTATTGCTGCTGCCATGCCTGTTTCGCGCTGACCGATGTCGGCTACGAAACCATCATGGTCAACTGCAACCCCGAAACCGTGTCGACCGACTATGACACTTCGGACCGGCTCTATTTCGAACCGCTGACCTTTGAACATGTGATGGAAATCCTGCGGGTCGAGCAGCAGAACGGCACCCTGCACGGCGTCATCGTGCAATTCGGCGGCCAGACCCCGCTGAAACTCGCCAATGCGCTGGAACAGGCGGGTATCCCGATCCTGGGTACCACGCCCGACGCCATCGACCTTGCCGAAGACCGTGAGCGGTTCCAGGATCTGGTCAACCGTCTGGGCCTGAAACAGCCCAAGAACGGCATCGCCTCGACCGATGCCCAAGCACTGGCGATTGCCGAGACTATCGGCTTCCCGCTGGTGATCCGCCCCTCTTACGTGCTGGGGGGGCGCGCCATGGAAATCGTGCGCGACATGGATCAGCTGCGCCGCTACATCGCCGAGGCGGTGGTGGTTTCGGGCGACAGCCCGGTGCTGCTCGACAGCTATCTCTCGGGCGCGGTCGAACTCGACGTGGACGCGCTCTGCGATGGCGAGGCGGTGCATGTCGCGGGCATCATGCAGCATATCGAAGAGGCGGGCGTGCACTCCGGCGACAGCGCCTGTTCGCTGCCGCCCTATTCGCTCTCGCCCGAGATCATCGAGCAGATCAAGGACCAGACCAACAAGCTGGCCCGCGCCCTCAACGTGGTCGGCCTGATGAACGTGCAATTTGCGATCAAGGCCAATGAGCAGGGGCAGGACGAGATCTACCTGATCGAGGTCAACCCCCGCGCCAGCCGTACCGTGCCCTTCGTGGCCAAGGCCACGGACTCGGCTATCGCCTCCATCGCCGCGCGTGTCATGGCGGGCGAGAAACTCGGCGCCTTCCCGATGCGCCCCCCCTACAAGGAGGGCGAGGATACCAAGATCGCCGACCAGATGACGCTGGCCGATCCCAACATGCCCTGGTTCTCGGTCAAGGAGGCGGTGCTGCCCTTCGCCCGCTTCCCCGGTGTCGACACCATCCTCGGCCCGGAAATGCGCTCCACTGGCGAGGTGATGGGCTGGGACCGCTCCTTTGCGCGCGCCTTCCTCAAGGCGCAGATGGGCGCGGGCATGGTGCTGCCGTCCTCGGGCTGCGCCTTCATCTCGATCAAGGATGCCGACAAGGGCGCCGCCATGCTCGAGGCTGCGCAGGTGCTGGTGGATCAGGGTTTCACCCTCGTGGCGACCCGCGGCACCCAAAGCTGGCTCGCCGGTCACGGCGTGCCCTGCGCGGTGGTGAACAAGGTCTACGAAGGCCGCCCCGACGTGGGCGACATGCTGAAAGACGGGCAGGTGCATCTGGTGATGAACACCACCGAAGGCGCCCAGGCGGTGAGCGACAGCAAGGCCATCCGCTCCATCGCGCTCTACGACAAGATCCCCTATTTCACCACCGCCGCCGGCAGCCATGCCGCCGCCCTGGCGATCAAGGCGCAGGCCGAAGGCGATATCGAGGTGCGCAGCCTTCAGGGCTGACACCCCAAAACCGGGAGAAACCGGCGAAAACCCGGTCTCTCCTGCTTCTTTCTGGTTGCAAATACTCCCAGGGGGTCCGGGGGACGGCGTCCCCCGGCGCGCTCCGCCTGTGCGCCCTCAGGGCCGCAGTCCCGACCGAAGTCCCCCCGCGCTGTTGACCCGCAAGGGAAGGACCCTCAGTCTACCCTGATCGCAGCAGCAAAAGGAGCGCAACAATGCGCCTGACCCTCTTCCTCGCCAGCCTGCTGGCGCTCAGCGCCTGCAACGGCATTCCCCTAATCCCCTTCATCTGAGGCTACATCCGCCGGTCACGCGTTCACCCGCCCATGATGACTTGCCGAAAGGCGTAGACCAAAGGCGCGATCATGGTGCAGCCTCTCTCGCCGGGCGCCGCCGAATGGCGCTCATCCCTGCGTGGCAAGGCATTCCAGGATCTCGGCATGCAGCTTGTCCATTGTTCGGTGATCCGGCGAGGCTCTTTCGTTCACAGTCCCTCTTTCCTGATACTGTTTGAACAGGTCCGCATAATATTTCGGGTTTCTGTTCAGGTCCTCGCGCAACTGAAACCGTACATTCAGAAACGCCTCCCTGAGTTCCGCGCGGGCGACCTCATCTTCGGGAGCATAGGTTTTTCCCGCATTTACGATACAATATTGCCGTTTGGCGGCGGTGGTCAGCGCATTTCTGGTCGTTGCCGGATCGAAATAGGAACTGGTCTGGTTGATGGCCAGACCGCCGATCCCTATCCGCGCCAGACTGTCGGCACTCATCCCGTTGACCACACCGGCTGCCGCCCCGGCGGCCAGCAGGATGTTGAAGACCGTAACGCCATCCTGCTGTGTCGCAACGGCATCCGAGAGCGACAAGTATTCGTTGGCAACCGTCAGCCCTGCCGCAAGCAACTCGGCGTTTGTCGTCGCCGAGAAATAGATGGCGGCATTGTTTCCCTCCTTTTGTGCCAACTGGCTTCTGCTAACGCAGCCTGACGTTAAAGAAGTTACTGAAATCGCAAGTAAATAGATGAATGCCCTCATATCCCCCCCAATACTTGTCCAAGTATAGTTGCAAAAAACTGTTTTTTGCAACCAGAGACACAAGTAATGCCTCTCAAAAGGTTATATAATCAGAGAGCAGGGGCAGGCTGTTTGATCGCGGAGGAATTGCATCCGTCTCTTCCGTCTCGCAGAATGCGGCCAACCATTCGCGGAGGCCCCATGAACATCTACACCACCTTTGGCACCAACGACCTGACCCGGGCGGTCCGGTTCTATGACGCGGTCTTCGCCGTACTGGATCAGCCCCGCCTGCCCGACTGGCCCGAGGGCTGGGCCGGTTGGGGCCAGGACTATGACAATGGCACCGGCTTCTGGGTCTGCGCGCCGTTTGACGGTTCACCCGCCAGCACCGGCAATGGCACCATGGTGGGTTTCCCCGCCCGCGACGCGGCGCAGGTGCGCGCCTTTCATGCCGCCGGTCTGGCCCATGGCGGCACCGATGCGGGCGTGCCGGGCACCCGCCCCTATTACGGGCCGGATTTCTATGTCGCCTATCTGCGCGACCCGGATGGCAACAAGATCTCCTGCTTTCACTATCACTATGACCCGGCGACGGACGCGGGCGCCTGACGCCCGTGCCGGCCCCGCTCAGGCCCGCGCCTCGCGGCTGAAGAACAGGTCATAGAACACCGGCGCCGCGATCAGGGTCAGCACGGTGGCGAATGCCAGCCCGCCCATGATCGTCACCGCCATCGAGACAAAGAACGCATCCCACAACAGCGGCGCCATGCCCAGAATGGTGGTAACGGCCGCCAGCATCACCGGCCGGATCCGCGATACCGAGGCCTCGACAATGGCATCCCGCAGCGGTTTGCCCTCGGCCCGGACAAGGTCGATCTCCTCGACCAGCACGATGCCGTTCTTGATCAGCATCCCCGACAGGCTCAAGAGACCCAGAAGCGCGGTAAAGGTAAATGGCAACCCGGTCCCCAACAGGCCGATCACCACCCCGTTCACCGACATCGGCACCAAAAGCCAGATGATCACCGGCTGGCGGATCGCGTTGAACAAGAGGATCGAGATCAGCACCATGATCAACAGGCTCAGCGGCAATTGCTTGCCCAGGCTTTCCTGCGCCTTGGCCGAATCCTCGAACTCGCCGCCCCATTCCATCCGATAGCCCGGCGGCAGCGGGATCGCCTCGATGACCGGGCGAACCTCGGCATGCACCTGGGCGGCGGTCAGGTCGGCGGGAATGTCGGCACCCACGGTCACCGTCAGCAGCCTGTCGCGACGATGCACCAGCGTGTTGACCGCCTCGTATTCGAACCCGTCCACCATCTGTTCGACCGGCACGAATTTCCCGGACAGCGGTGAATAGACCACCTGATCGACGATGGAGTAAGGCCCATCGGCAGGGCGGCGGACGATGATCGGGATCAGCCGGTCGCGCTCGCGCAGCACCCCGCTGGTGATGCCATCGGTGGAAAACCGCAGCATGTCGGCGATATCGTCGCGGCTGACGCCCGCGATCTGCGCCCGCTCGGTGGCATAAACGGGCCGCAGCGCCAGTTCCTGCTCGTGCCAATTCGACCGCACGCCGGTGATCTCACCCGAGGCCGCCCGCATCTCTGCCATAGCAGTATCGGCCAACTGCCGCAGCACCGCCGGATCGGGCCCCGAGAACCGCACCTGGATCGGGTCGCCGCCTCCGGGGCCAAAGACCAGCCGCCTGGTGCGGAACTCGCCCTCGGGGAAGGTGGCGGTGCCAAACGCCTCCAGATCGGCCTGAAGCGCGGGGATATCCTCGATGCTCTCGGTCCGCACGATCATGTGCCCGTAAGAGGGGTTCGGTTTCTCCGCCGCATAGGTCAGCATGAACCGCGTCGCCCCTTGCCCGGCAAATGTGGTGTAAGCCACCACATCCGGGCGTTCGGCCAGCCAGGCCTCGACTTCGGCCAGATCGCCTGCGGTGGTCTCGATGGGCGTACCCTGCGGCAGCTTGTAATGCACGAAGAACAGCGGCGTGTTCGAATTGGGAAAGAACTGCTGCTTCATCAGGCCAAAGCCCGCGAAACAGGCCGCCGTCACCGCGACCAGCCCCACCACCACCAGCCAGCGCATCCGCAGCGCGCCGCGCAAAGTCGCCGCATAGGCCCGGAACAGCGGCCCGCCATAGGCATCGGCTGCATCCGCATGCCCCTGCTTGAAGAAGTAATGCCCCAACAGCGGCGTCACCGTCAGCGCCAGCACCCAACTCAAGAGCAGCGAAATGCCGATGACCGCAAAGAGCGAGAACAGGAACTCACCCGTCGCATCGGGGCTGAGGCCGATCCCGGCAAAGGCCATGATCCCGATCACGGTGGCCCCCAGCAGCGGGATCTGCGTCTTGCCCGCCGCCTCGTCGGCGGCCGCGCGCGAAGGCTTGCCGCGCAGCATCGCGATCTGCATCCCCTCGGCCACCACGATGGCATTGTCCACCAGCATCCCCATGGCGATGATCAGCGCGCCGAGCGAGATCCGTTCCATCTCGATGGAAAACAGCGCCATGAAGAGAAGCGTGCCGACCACGGTCAAGAGCAGGGTCGCCCCCACCACAACCGCCGCGCGCCAGCCCATGAACAGCGCCAGCACCGCCACCACGATGGCCACCGACATCGCCAGGTTGACGAGGAAGGCGTTGCTTGCCTCCTCGACCACCACATGCTGCTGATAGATCGGTTCCAGCGTCACACCGGCCGGGATATCGCCGTCCAGTTCCGCCAGCCTTGCATCCACCCGCTGTCCCACCTCGACAATATTCTCGGTCGCCAGTCCCGCGATGCCCAGCGTGAACGCCTCACCCCCGTTATGGCGGATGATCAGGTCCGGGTCGGCTTGCCGCCCCCGATGCACCTGCGCCATGTCGAACAGGTTGATGACCTTGCCCTGGACGCCCACCGACAGCCCGGCGATGGCGTCCACACTGTCCGAGCCTTCGGGCCGCAGGATCGCGGTCTTGCCACCGTTGTTGCGCAGGGTGCCCGCGTCGCGCACGGAATCGGCGGTGGCAATGGCGTCGGCGATGGCCTGCACCGGCACGTTCTGGTTCACCGACAGCGCCAGATCGGGCTCGACGAAGATCGCCTCGTCCGGCAGGCCCGCCACCTCAACCCCCGCCACACCGGGTACCGCCAGCAGCTCGCGCCGCAGCCATGTGGCCAGCTCGTGCTGTTCACCATCGCTGTATCCGGGCGCGGTCACCGCATAGAACAGGCCATAGACATCGCCGAAACTGTCATCAACAAAGGGCGCGCCGACGCCATCGGGCAGGGCGCGCGCGGCATCGCCGACACGGGCGCGCAGCTTGGTCCAGATCGCGGGCAGCTCACCCCCGTCATAGGTCGACTTGATCTCGACCGAGATCAGCGACTGCCCCGGCCGGTTGACCGAGGTGATGGTCTCCACCTCGTCCATCTTCTGGATCGCCGATTCCAGCGGCTCGGACACCTCCAGCGCCACCTGTTCGGCGGTGGCACCGGGATACTGGGTGACAACAACCGCCTCCTTGATGGTAAAGGCCGGGTCTTCGAGCCGGCCCAGTGTGGCAAAACCCCAGATACCGCCAACCAGCGAAATCAGGATGATCAGCCAGGTATAAAGCGGCTTTTCAATCGACAGGCGCGCGATGTTCATGACCCGGCCCTTCAGTTGCCAAAGCCGGTGAACCGGCGCACCGCTTGCCCGTCCTTCAGGCTGGCACCGCCGACGCTGACGATCTCGTTGCCCTCGGCCAGGCCCGACAGCACCCGCACCGATCCATCCGGCAGCGGCGCGATCTCGACCGCCTGCCGCCGCACCGTTCCGGTATCGGCGCCTGGGGGCTCAAAGATCATCACACCAGGACCGCCGCCCGCATCGGCGATGATCGCCGAGGGCGGCACCGCGATGCCCGGCTCGCCATCGCGGACCCGCACATTCACCGTCACCGACGAGCCGGGAAACACGTTCAGATCGGGCGGCGGGGCAAAGCCGAAATTGATGCGGAATGTCTGGCCGACGCTCGATGTCTCGGCATCGAACTCGCGGATCTGCAACGGAAACTCCCGGTCCGAGGCCGGAAACTTCGCGGTGATGGTCACATCCTCGGGCTCGCCCGCGCGCTGGAACAGGATCTCGGGCACGTCCACCTCGATCCGCAGTTCCGACATGTCATGGATGCGCGCCACCGGCGTCCCCGCCGCCACGGTGGTAAAGGCCGCCACGTTGCGGCGCGAGATCAGCGCGTCAAAAGGTGCCGTCAGCGTTGCATGTTCCAGCGCATATTCCGCATCGCGCAGCGCGATGGCCGCCAGTTGCGCATTGGTTTCCGCGTCGTCCAGCGACACCTGGCTGACCGTGGTTCCCTTCAACCGGCTCAGCCGCGCCACCGTCCGGTCGGCCTGTTCCTTTTGCAGCCGGGCGCGATCCAGTTGCAGCTCGAACGGCTCCAGATCCAGCCGCGCGATCAGGCTGCCCTTGGGCAGCAATACGCCCTCGTTCACCGGAAATTCGACGATCTGACCGGCCACCTGAAAGGCCAGATCGACCGTGCGCCGCGCCGCCACCTGGCCAAAGAACTGGCGTGAGAACCCGGGCGCGGCCTCGCTCACCAGCATCAGCTTGACCGGCTTGGCAGGCGTATCCGCCGCCAAGGGGGCCGCGGCAAGGCTCAGCACGGTGCCCAGCGCAAAAAGAAATCTCATGTCTTGAACCCTTCGGATAGTCCGGTTTCCAGGATGGTCAGGCGGATCTTGCGCGCCAGCCGCGCAAATTCTTCGGTCTCGCAGGCATCCAGCCCCGACACCTCGTGAAACAGCGCACCGGCATCGGCAACGAATTCTGCCCGCAGTGTCCGGCCCTCGGGCGTCAGCTCCAACAGCCAGGCGCGGCGGTCGTCCGGGTCGCGGCTGCGGCGCAGATAGCCCGCGCGCTCCAGCGAATCCGCCGTGGCGGTAATGGTCGAGGGCAGCGCCAGCATCTCGCGCGCCAGAACCCCCATGCGCATCGGCGTGCCAAGCTTGATCAGCATATGCGCCTCGGGACGGCTGAGACCGGTCTCGGCCACCTCGGTGGCAATCACCTCCTCCAGCTTCCAGTAAAGCGCATAGACCCCCATCATCGCCTCGATCTCGGGCGGGTAGGTCTTTGGTGGAGGAGAATCGTGACCAGACATCGGGCAGCCCCTGTTTGTCCTGCGATTTACTTCAAAAAATGAAACATTCAATATCGGAACTGAAATAACGCCGGTTTCCCTTGGGGCAATGCCCTTGATTGCAACGGGTTTCGCCTGCATTTTGGGCAAATCCCTTTTCGAGGACTCTTACATGTTCAGACCTGCCATCACCGGCACCGGTGTGTTCACCCCACCGAACGTCATCACCAATGCCGAGCTGGTCACGGCCTTCAACGCCTATGCCGACCGGATGAATGCCGAGAATGCCAAGGCCATCGCCGCGGGCGAGATGGAACCGATGCAGCACTCCTCGGAAGAGTTCATCGTCAAGGCCAGCGGGATCGAGAACCGGTACGTGATGGACAAGACCGGCGTGCTCGACCCGGCGGTGATGCATCCTCTGCTGCGCCAGCGCGACGATGACGAACCGG
The DNA here is from genome assembly GCF_025751555.1 of Ruegeria aquimaris. Lineage (GTDB taxonomy): Bacteria > Pseudomonadota > Alphaproteobacteria > Rhodobacterales > Rhodobacteraceae > Ruegeria_B > Ruegeria_B aquimaris. The sequence continues at coordinate 174,370 of NZ_JAOWLB010000005.1, read as the reverse complement.
GCATCATGACCGAAATGGCGGTGGATGCGGCGAAAAAGGCGCTGGCGCAGGCGGGCAAGACGGCTGCCGATGTCGATGCGGTGATCTGCGCCGCCTCGAACCTGGAACGCGCCTATCCGGCGGTCGCGATCGAGATCCAGCAGGCGCTGGGGATCGAAGGGTTCGCATTCGACATGAACGTCGCCTGTTCCTCGGCCACCTTCGGCATCCAGGCCGCCGCCGACATGATCCGCGCAGGATCCATCCGCTCGGCGCTGGTGGTCAACCCCGAGATCTGCTCGGCCCATCTGGAATGGCGCGACCGCGATTGCCATTTCATCTTTGGCGACGTGGCCACCGCCACCCTGATCGAACGGATCGAGGATGCCAAGGGCCCGCATTTCGAGATCCTCTCGACCCGCTGCGCCACCCAGTTTTCCAACAACATCCGCAACAACAACGGTTTCCTGCGCCGCTCGCGCCCCGACGGGATGGCGGACCGGCGCGACATGCAGTTCATGCAGAACGGCCGCAAGGTGTTCAAGGAAGTGCTGCCGATGGTCAGCCAGCATATCGCCGATCACATGGCGGCCGAGGGCGTCTCCAACACCGATCTGAAACGGCTCTGGCTGCATCAGGCCAACAAGACGATGAACGACTTCATCGGCAAAAAGGTCCTGGGCCGCGAGCCGGAGCCGGGCGAACAGCCCAACATCCTGCAAGACTATGCCAACACCTCGTCCGCCGGGTCGATCATCGCCTTTTCCCAGAACTCCGACGATCTGGTCGAGGGCGATCTGGGCCTGATCTGCTCCTTCGGTGCGGGCTATTCGGTGGGTTCGGTGATCCTGCGCCGCCATACATCCTGACGAGGCGGACAGGCCCCGCGCCACTCCGGCGCCGCTGGCATACGCCCCCTTGCCTCATGCGTCCCCTGATGCGACCTTGTTTGCAGGGGGTAAGTGTCCCTTTGCCGACCGGTGCGCCAGCCAACGGACACTGACGATGCCCTGTTTTGGGAGGAGTGTGTCATGCCATCCAGGACCGCAGGTTCCACACCGAAGGACGACCCGGCACCACAGCAACCGGACATGCCCGAGGTCAACACGGTGACAGCGGAGGATATCGCCGCGTCGCTCAGGGCCGGGTTCTCCGATTTTCTGGCGCGCCCTGTCATGAGCGGCTTCTTCGGCCTGTTCTATGCGCTGTTCGGGCTGCTGATCGTCTGGTGCCTGGTCTGGCTCGGCAAGATCTGGATGATCATTCCCGCCGCCGTGGGCTTCCCGCTGGTCGCGCCTTTCGCCGCCGCCGGGCTTTATGAAATGTCCCGTCGGCTGCAAACAGGAGAGAGCTTCGGCTGGTCCGACATCCTCACCGTCATGGCCGATCAGCGCAAACGCGAAATGGGCTGGATGGCCTTTGTCACCCTGTTCATCTTCTGGGTCTGGATGTACCAGGTCCGGCTCTGGCTGGCGATCATCCTGCAAAACTCCTCCTTCTCGGGTTTTGACGGGTTCCTGCATATCGTGTTCTTCACGCCGCAGGGCTGGACCTTCCTTGCTGTCGGTACCTGCGTGGGGGCGTTCCTCTCAGCGGTGCTGTTCACGGTGACGGTCGTGGCGATGCCCATGCTGCTCGACCGGGAAACCAACTTCGTGTCCGCCATGCTCACCTCCATTCGCGTCGTCAGGGAAAGCCCCGTGGTGATGCTCGGCTGGGCGGCGATCCTCTCGGTCACCCTGCTCTTGTCGCTGGTTCCGGCATTTCTCGGCCTGATTGTCACGCTGCCCGTCTTGGGCCACGCAACCTGGCATCTCTATCGCCGGGCCGTACCCCCGGCAGAGGGATGATCCCCGGGCGAACCGCTACAGCCAATCCAGGCTTTGCCCATGCGGCCCGGTCCAGGCGACGGGGCGACCGTCGAGCGCCATCAGGAACTTGTCCGCGCGCGGGGTCAGCCCTTTGGCATGGTCGGGAAAGACGCCGGGCGCCTCGTTGCTGATCCAATGCAGGTCGCGTGTGCGCATCAGCCGGGCAAAATCCGCCCGCGCCCCGGGGTCGCTGACATAGGTCAGCACCGCCGAATGCATCACCACCAGCCGGGCGTCCACGGGCGCGATCAGCGCCGCCAGATCGCGGGTCAGATCGCCCGCCACCACCGGTGGCGGCGCCTGCCGGGCGACCGCAACGGCCTGACGCAGCCGCGCCAGCCGCTCGCTCTGTTCCGGCCAGACCAGCGCTTCAAGCCAGGCCACATCCCCGGCGTCCCCCAGATCCGGCGGCGACAGGTCCAGCCCTGCCCGCCAGACAATCTCTGGATGCTGCCCGGGCAGAGGTGCCCGATCATTCACTCGGCACGGGAACACCGGCGCCCGGGCGCCGCCCGGCGGGTCAAGCCGGGCAGGCCCCCAGTCATACCCATAAAGATCGGGCAGCAGGCACAGCCCGGCCGAGGCGCCAACCTCGATCAGGGCCAGCGGCCCGTCGAGCCGCGCCAAGAGCGGAAGCAGGCAGGCGCAGCGCCCGGGCTCGTTGGTCTGGGTCCGGCGCGCCCGCATCACCGCCGCGATGGCAACGCCTTCGCGCGCCAGTACATCGTCAAACGCGGCCCCGGCCTCGGGCAACCCGCCTACCAGACGCAGCGCAGCAAAGAACAGGTTGGGCTGACGCCGGTCGGGCGGCAGGTCCCCGAGAAAAGCAAGCGCCCGCGCCGATCCCGCCACATGCCGCGCCCAGTCGGCGTAAAGCCGCGAATGTCCCTTCGCCTCGACCCGGGCAAACCGCAGATAGCGCTCCGCAAGCGCCATGTCGTCTGCGTCCGACGCACCCGGCCTCAGCTGGTGCTTTCCTCTTCCAGATGCAGCTTCATGTCGATCAGCACCTGCTGCAACTGCACCGTTTCCTTCAACAGCCGCTTGGCCTCGTTCACCGTGATGATCCCGTCCTCGATCGCGCATTGGTACTCGCTCATCAGCATGGCGAATCTCTGGCTCAACGCGATGACATCGGCATTCACGCCGCCCTGCCGGGTGTTGTTGTCGTTGCGGCCCGAGTAGCTGAGCGTGATGTTGCGCAACTCCGCCAGCGCCGAGGTAACATGCGGATAGCCGGCCGCGGCCTCGAGCAGGGCCACCGCATCGACCGGCATGAAGCGGTCCGAATGCTCGGCATTGTCCGAATAATACCGCCCAAGGGTCGCCTTGGACTTGCCGGTCAGGGCGCAGGCCGCCTCGATTCCGACATCCTTGACCAAGGCTTCGGTGTGCTTTTTCAGATAGGCCCCTATATCCGCCATCCTCGCCCTTTCCGTCCTTTATTACGCCCTGCGGTATCTGGGGGAAACCACGGGGAAATTTCCCATAACCTTCTTAATACGGAAATGCCATTTTTTTTCTATCCCAAAGGATAGTTGGGATGCTTACGAGTGGCGAGTGTTTCCCGCCGGTAGTGAGTGGTTTCGGATACGCCTTGGCGTTTCGAACGGTCTGCCCTGGTGGCAGAAGGCACCGTTTCCGTTCCTGGTTCGTGGTCCATCCCCAGAGGTAACCCCTCGGACAGGACCAGGGCGGGGGCGGTGCCGCCCGGGTATCTTGCCCTGACAGGACCGACCGACTACACCGCCTGCATGGCAAAACTCTACTTCAATTTCTCGACCATGAACGCGGGCAAATCGACCGTGCTGCTTCAGGCCTCGCACAATTACCGTGAACGCGGCATGCAGACCTATCTGCTGACCGCCGCGATCGACGGCCGCGCCGGGCATGGGCGTATCGCCAGCCGCATCGGGATTCAGGCCGAAGCCGATATCTTCACCCCTGAAGACGACGTCTTTGCCATGATCGAGGCCAGGACAGGGCAGGGGCCCATCGCCTGTGTCTTTGTGGACGAGGCGCAGTTTCTCAGCCCCGAACAGGTCTGGCAACTGGCCCGCGTGGTTGACGATCTGGATGTTCCGGTTCTGGCCTTCGGCCTGCGCGTCGATTTCCGGGGCAAACTGTTTCCCGGCTCTGCCACGCTTCTGGCGCTGGCCGATGAAATGCGCGAGGTGCGCACGATCTGCAAATGCGGCCGCAAGGCGACCATGGTGATCCGTCAGGACGCCGAGGGCCGGGCGATCACCGAGGGCGCGCAGGTGCAGATCGGCGGCAACGAGACCTATGTCTCGCTCTGCCGCAAACACTGGCGCGAGGCGACCGGCGACCGCGGCCACACGCTGACCTGAGCGGGGGCGCTCCCGCCCGCCTCGGTGCATCCTTCGGATACCCCTGCGGCCGTTGGGCCCGGCGCGTCCGGCGCGCGGGCCATGCCCGCACGCCGGACGCGCCCCCTGACCCGCAGCGCGGCCCGCGGCCGCGCTGCCCGGCCCAACGGGAGGCGACCTGTCCGCAAGGACAGGTCAACGACGGGCGGGAGCGCCCCGCCTCCCTGCAAAAACCGGGCGAATACGCCACAAACCCCGCTTGCGCGCGGCGCGGCCTTGACTTCCCCCGCCTATCGCGGTGTATCGGCGCGACGAATTCTGCGCCCGAAGGGATATCACCGATGCACGCCTATCGCAGCCACACCTGCGCCGCCCTGACCGCCGCCAATGTCGGCGAGACCGTCCGCCTGTCCGGTTGGGTCCACCGGGTGCGCGATCATGGCGGCGTGCTGTTCATCGACCTGCGCGACCATTACGGCATCACCCAGGTGATCGCCGATGGTGACAGCCCGGTCTTTGCCGAGCTGGAAAAAGTCCGCTCGGAATGGTGCATCCGCATCGACGGCGATGTACTGGCCCGGGACGCCAGCCTCGTGAACCCGAACCTGCCCACCGGCGAGGTCGAGGTCTTCATCCGCGATCTCGAGGTGCTGGGCCGCGCCGGCGAGCTGCCGCTGATGGTCTTCGGCGACCAGGAATACCCCGAGGAAACCCGCCTGCGCTATCGCTACCTCGACCTGCGCCGCGAGGCGATGCAGCGCAACATGACGCTGCGCTCGGACGTGGTCGCCTCGATGCGCCGCCGCATGTGGGGGCAGGGGTTCCGCGAATACCAGACCCCGATCATCACCGCCTCCTCGCCCGAGGGCGCGCGCGACTTCCTGGTGCCCTCGCGCCTGCATCCGGGCCGCTTCTACGCGCTGCCGCAGGCGCCCCAGCAGTTCAAGCAGCTGATCATGGTCTCGGGCTTCGACAAGTATTTCCAGATCGCCCCCTGTTTCCGCGACGAGGACCCGCGCGCCGACCGCTCGCCCACCGATTTCTACCAGCTCGACCTGGAAATGAGCTTTGTCACCCAGCAGGATGTGTTCGACACCATCGCGCCGGTGCTGGCGGGCGTGTTCGAGGAATTCGGCGGTGGCCGCAAGGTGGACGCGCCGCAGGACTGGCCGCAGATCGCCTATGCCGATGCCGCCAAATGGTACGGCACCGACAAGCCCGACCTGCGCAACCCGATCAGGATGCAGGATTGTTCCGAACATTTCCGCGGTTCGGGCTTTGCCATCTTCGCCAAACTGCTGGAGCAAGAGGGTACCGAGATCCGCGCCATTCCCGCCCCCACCGGCGGCAGCCGCAAGTTCTGTGACCGGATGAACGCCTTCGCCCAGAAAGAGGGCCTGCCGGGCATGGGGTATATCTTCTGGCGGGATGGTGCCGACGGGATGGAAGCGGCCGGTCCGCTGGCCAAGAACATCGGCCCCGAGCGCACCGAGGCGATCCGGCAGCAACTGGGCTTGGGCGTGGGCGATGCCGCCTTCTTCCTAGGCGGCAAGCCCAAGTCGTTTGAAAAGGTCGCAGGCAAGGCGCGCGACGTGATCGGCGCCGAACTGGGTCTGACCGAGACCGACCGTTTCGCCTTTGCCTGGATCGTCGATTTCCCGATCTACGAACGTGACGAGGAAACCGGCGAGATCGACTTTGAACACAACCCCTTCTCGATGCCGCAAGGGGGCATGGAGGCGCTGAACGGCGACCCGATGGCGGTGCGCGGTTTCCAGTACGACCTCGCCTGCAACGGCTATGAACTGGTGTCGGGCGCGATCCGCAACCACAAGCCCGAGATCATGCTCAAGGCGTTCGAGCTGGCCGGATACGGCGCGGACGAGGTCAAGGCCCGCTTTGGCGCGCTCTTCAACGCCTTCCACTACGGCGCGCCGCCGCATGGCGGCTGTGCCGCGGGCATCGACCGGATCGTGATGCTGCTGGCCGATACCGCCAACATCCGCGAGGTCATCATGTTCCCGATGAACCAGCGCGCCGAGGACCTGATGATGGCCGCACCCTCGGACCCGACCTCGGACCAGTTGATGGAACTGGGCCTGCGCGTCATCCCGCGCGATTGAGGCGTCGGCAACCAGACCGGAACCAAAGGGGGCGAAATTCGCCCCCTTTTTCTTGACCGTTGGTGGGCTCCGGTCGGCGGGGTCCTTGCGGCTCCAAACGGTGCTAGACTGCATCCGGTGACGTGCCGAGGTGTTGGACAGATGCGATTCTCGCCCGCTCTTGCAGAGATACGGTTCGGTTTCGGGCTGTCGCCCGAGATTCCGCCGCCGGATTCGGTCGCGGAGATGCTGGGCCGCCTGTCGGGGCCTGACCTCATGGCCGATGCCTATCCCATCGCGCCGCTGGCCGATTTCCTGCCCCGGATCCGCGAACAGTTCCTGCTGCGCCGCGCCGCCCGCAAGGCCGAGGACGAGGCCGAGCGCACCCGCCTGGCCGAAGAGATCAAGACCCTGCAACGCGCCGCCAATACCGATCATCTCGGCTGGAGCGGGCAGACCTTCCTGCGCGCGATCCGCACGCAGGATGCGTTCCGCGAGCGGCTGGTCTGGTTCTGGGCCGATCACTTCACCGCCAGGGGCAAGAACAACCTGTTCCTGCCCGCCGCACTACCCTATGTCGAAGAGGCCATCCGCCCGCATGTGGCCGGACGCTTCGCCGACCTGCTGAAAGCCGCTGTCAAAAGCCCGCTGATGCTGCATTTCCTCGATCAGCGACACTCGATCGGCCCCAACAGCACCATGGCCAGGGACAAGGGCAACCGGCGCGGGTTGAACGAGAACCTGGCGCGCGAGGTGCTCGAACTGCATACGCTGGGCGTCGGCGGCCCCTATGACCAGACCGATGTCCGGCAACTGGCCGAGCTGTTCACCGGGATGACCTTCAACCTGCAACAGGGCTACCTGTTCAACGACAAGATGGCCGAACCGGGGCCGGAAACCGTGCTGGGGCGGCGCTATGGCGGGCGCGGGGGGGGCGCGGGTCTCGACCGGCTGCTCGACGATCTGGCCCTGCATCCCGCCACGGCGGCGCATATCGCCCGCAAACTGGCCACGCATTTTGTCTCGGACACACCCGACCCCGCCTTGGTCGACCGGCTTGCCGCCCGCTACCTCGACACCGGCGGCGCGCTGGTCGAGGTCTATGCCGCCCTGCTCGACCACACTGCCAGCTGGCAGGTCGCGCCCGGCAATGTCAAACCGCCCGCCGATTTTGTGGTTTCGGCCTGCCGCGCCCTAGCGCCGCCGGGGCTGGAGGACAGGTTCCGGAACCCCCAGCACGTCCGCAAGACATGCCTCGACCCGATGGCCGTGATGGGGCAGAACTGGACCCGCCCGCCAGGGCCGGATGGCTGGCCGGAACAGGATGCGGCCTGGATCACGCCGCAGGGCCTGGCGGTGCGGCTGGTCTGGGCGCTGGAAGTGCCGCAGCACCTGCTGGGCACGCTGCCCGACCCCGCCGCGTTTGCCGAGCGCACGCTCGGCCCCGTCCTGACCGAACCGGTGCGCTTTGCCGCCGGGGCCGCCGAAACCCGGGCCGATGGGATCGGTCTGGTGCTGGCCTCGCCGGCCTTTCAGCGCAGATAGGAGCCCGCCCATGTCCGACCCGATCGACCGCCGGCACTTTTTGCTCAGATCAGGGGCCCTGGGTTGCTGCCTTGCGGCCAGCCCGCTGATCACCCCGGTCAGCCTGGCAGCGGCCCCCTGGGACACCCGTCTGGTCGTGATCATCCTGCGCGGCGGCATGGACGCGCTGGATGTGCTCCAGCCCTATGGCGACCGCGACTATGCCGGTCTCCGTCCGACACTGACGGGCGGGCCAGAGACGGGCGCGCATGACCTCGACGGCTTCTATGCCCTGCATCCGGCGCTGGCCCCGCTCCTCCCCCTGTGGCAGCGTGGCGAGCTCGGCTTTGTCAACGCCGTGGCCACGCCCTATCGCAACAAGCGCAGCCATTTCGACGGCCAGGACCTGCTCGAGGCGGGGACCGAAAACCTGCATGATGCCCGCGATGGCTGGCTCAACCGCGCCTTGCAGAACCTGGGCGGGGTCGAGACGCGCACCGCCTTTGCCATCGGCGCCGGTGAGCTGCGTCTGCTCGACGGCGCGGCGCCGGTGTCCGACTGGTCCCCGGATGTGCGCCTTGCCATCAGCCCGCAGGCCCGGCGGCTGGCCGAAATCGTGATGGAGGCCGACCCGCTGTTTCACGCCTCGCTGGCCGAGGCGCTGGAGCTGTCCGAAGCGCTGCCGTCGCTGACCGCCGCCGGGCCGGATGACACCGAACCGGCCATGCAGATGCTACGGGTGCCAAAGGGACAGGCGCATGTCCGGGTCGCCGATTTCGCCGCCCAGGCGCTGCGGCAAGACACCCGGCTGGTGGCCTTTTCGATGACCGGATGGGACACGCATAATCGCCAGTCCGCGACGTTGCCGCGGGCGCTCGATCGGCTGGCGGACACGATCCTCGCCCTGCGCACCGGGACCGGACCCGAGGTCTGGGGCGAGACCGTGGTCATGGCGATGACCGAGTTCGGCCGCACCATTCGCGAAAACGGGACCGCGGGCACCGATCACGGCACTGGCGGAACCATGCTGCTTGCTGGCGGTGCCCTGCGCGGGGGGCGGGTACTGGGCCGCTGGCCCGGACTGGCCGAGGCCGACCTGTTCGACCGGCGCGACCTGATGCCGACCTCCGATGTCCGCGCCGCCGCGGGGTGGGTGCTGCACGGCGTGACGGGCCTGCCGCGACCGGTGCTCGAGCAACTGGTCTTCCCGGGCCTCGAGATGGGGCCGAACCCGGGCTTGCTGCTCTGATCGCCACCGCGATCCGCGGATGCATCTGCGGCACCGCCAAGAACCAGTCTGCCATGCGCTGTTTTTGCTGAACCCGAGCGGGTCCAGCGATACCAGGAGCCTGGCGCGCAGATCCCCAGAACATCCCTGCCGGGCGCCCGCCAGCCATATCCCAAAGCGAGGGCCGCACCGCCTCCAGCCAGACGTGCTCCAACCCGGATGGCGCCACGCCCCGGCACACGGGCCCTAAGAGCATCCTTGCCGCGCGCCAACTGCAAGGCATGCATCCCGGCCGCCGGAGGGTGGAGCGTGACCGTACCAGATGCGCGCCAGCCCGGATGACATCCAGACCAAGAGCATACAGCTTCGGACGGAACCCGGCCCAAACACAGGCGGGCCAAACCACGTCACCGGTCCGGACCGCAGGGGGCGCGGCGGCGGTTCTCTGGTGAAGGTGCCGGGGGGCCACCAGGGCACTGGCCTCTACCATCCATTATCGCCCCGGCAAACGCAGGCCTTGCCTGTTGCAACCGCGAAACCCGCGTAACCCTGATCCCGCGCTGCCGGCGCCAGGACGGTCAGATCGCCTGTCTCTGCTGCAAGCGCTCCTGCACCAGACCTGCGACCCGCGCGGCTTCCGCAGTCACCGGCGCCCCGCGTGCCCGGGTGCGCGCCAGTGACTGCGCCGCCGAGACCAGGACGTGATCTTCGGCGCTGCGGGCGACGCCCAGCAGGAACTGCGCGACATAGTCCAGAGTTTGCCCGTCGCTCCGCTCGCTCAGCATCTCGGCCACATGGGCCATGTCGTCCTGATAGGCCAGCCGGTCCGGCCGGATCTCCTCGTCAAAGAGCAGCCGTGGCCCCAGAGGCTGACGGTCGGCCGACAACCGGGTCAGGATCGCGGCCTGAAAGGCGGCCAGCGAGGATACCGGTTTCGACAGGAAGCCGTCCGCGCCCGCCTCCATGGCGGCTTCTTCGCCGTCCAGATCGCCCGATGTCCCCAGGATCACGCCGATCCGCGGGCTGGCCTGGGTCAGTTCCTCGATCAGGTCGGCGCCGGACCCGTCCGGCAGGCCCATATCCACCACGATGGCCGAAGGGCGATAGATCTGCAAATGCCGCCGGGCGGATTTCAGGCAATCGGCCCGGCGAATCCGGGCGCCGCTGCGCAGACACAAAAGCCGCATCGCCTCGCAGGCATAACGGCTGTCCTCGACAACCAGAATGGTCAGGCCCAACAAGGGCCGGGTGCTGGTCGGCAGGCGGTGCGGGGTGGCAAAGGGATCAGAATCATCCATGAGCGTGTTCCTTCAGCAGACACTCTCAACGCTAGGTCACGAGGGCTAATGACAGGTTAATGGGCAAAATGGCGCACTTGCTCCACCGGTCCGTAACCCGCATAAGACAGCCAACCCGATACAGCCTGGAGGATGATCATGATCGGCCGTTTGAACCATGTCGCCATTGCCGTGCCAGATCTCGAAGCCGCGTCCGAGCAATACCGCAGCGCGCTGGGCGCCAAGGTCGGCGCACCGCAGGACGAGCCGGACCATGGCGTCACCGTGGTGTTCATCGAACTGCCCAACACCAAGATCGAACTGCTCTATCCGCTGGGCGAGAACAGCCCGATCCAGGGCTTTCTCGACAAGAATCCCTCGGGCGGCATCCATCATGTCTGTTACGAGGTCGACGACATCCTGGCCGCCCGCGACCACCTGAAATCCACCGGCGCCCGCGTGCTGGGCACGGGCGAGCCCAAGATCGGCGCCCATGGCAAGCCGGTGCTGTTCCTGCATCCCAAGGATTTCAACGGCTGCCTGGTGGAACTGGAGCAGGTCTGACCCATATTCGGTTAGACCAACAAGGGGGCGCATATGTCGATCACATCAGCCTTGGTGCTGTTTTCCGTCATCTGGTTCATGACCTTCCTGATCGTATTGCCGATCCGGGTCAGGACCCAGGGCGATCTGGGCGATATCGTGCCCGGCACCCATGCGGGCGCCCCCGAACACCACTATCTCAAGCGCAAGGCCTGGATCACCACCGGCGTCTCGGTGGTGCTGTGGTGCGTGATCGCCGGGATCATCCTGTCGGGCTGGATCACGGTCGATGACATCAACCTGCTCAAGGTGATGCCGCCGCTGGAGTGACAGGCCACCGCGCTCTGCACCCGGCCTGCGCGAAGAAAAAGATGACGGTCACAGGCCGATCAGCTACCCTGATTGCATTGTTATTGATCAATTAGGAGTGGTGTATAATGCCTACACCCGTTGCGCTGACCGGTATTCCGAGCATCGACGGCCTGCTTTGGGGCTGGAAATGGGACAGCCCCAACCTGACCGTCTCCTTTCCCCAGGATGTGCGCGAATTCACCGAATTCGGCTATGGCTTCGTCGAGAATTTCCAGCCCTTCACCAATTTCCAGGCCAACCAGATCATCAATTTCGGCCTGAACAATCTCGGGGTGTTCAGCGGCCTCACCTTCTCGGGGGTCGAGAATTTCGGCAACCTGCGCTTTGCCCAGGCGACGCGCATCGACTATGGCCCCAATCACGCCAGCACCGGGCTGCACATCCCCGGCGGGCGCGGCTCGGCCGAGGCCAACCCGCCCGACCCGTTCTTCTCGGGCAACCATTCGATGGGTGACAACTGGTTCACGCTTGGCGCCTATACCGAACCGGTTCTGGGCAGTTTCCAATATGCCGCCGGTCTGCTGCACGAGGTGGGCCATGCGCTGGGGCTGAAACACGGCCATACGACGCAGAATTCGATGGATCCGTCACAGCCGGGCCTGGTCTATCCGGCGCTGCCCTCGGGCCAGGATTCCCAGGAATACTCGGTGATGACCTATCGCAGCCATGTGGGCGCCGACCTGTCCCAGGGCGCATCGGGACAAGAGGAATATCCCTGGACCTACATGATCAACGATGTGGCGGCGCTCCAGCACATGTATGGCGCCAATTTCGGGGCCGGCACCAACGAGACCGACACCGTCTACAGCTTTGATCCGTCCACCGGCGCCATGACCATCAACGGCTTCAGCTTTGGCGCCTCCTACAACGCCAAGATCCTGCTCACCATCTGGGACGGCGGTGGCACCGACCTGTTCAACTTCGCCAATTTCGCCAATGACCAGAGCATTGATCTGCGGCCCGGGGCGTTCTCGACCTTCTCCACCGCGCAACTGGCCAATCTCAGCCTGGGCAAGGCGGGACCGGCCAATCACGCCCAGGGCAATATCGGCAATCCCTACCTGTATCAGGGCGACCTGCGGTCGCTGATCGAGAATGTCCAGACCGGGACCGGCAATGATGTGATTACCGGCAATCAGGTGGCCAATTTCCTGCGCGCGGGCGGTGGCCATGACATCCTGAACGGCGGCGAAGGCGATGACACGCTCGAAGGCGGCAATGGCAACGACACGATGAATGGCGGTGCCGGGGCGGGGGACGAGGCGCTGTTCTTCTCCAACATCACCGAGACAACCGCGACCCTGTCGGGCGGTGTGTTCACCATCATCTCTCCCGAAGGCACCGACCGGGTCTCGGGGGTAGAGCGGTTCCACTTCAACGACCGCCTGCTCAGCCTGGCCGAGATGACCGATTTCGCTGGCGGTGACCGCCCCGGCGGCACGCCGGGTGACGATGTGCTGACCGGCACCGCGGGAAATGACCGGCTCGACGGGTTCGAGGGCAACGACCGGCTGCTGGGCGAGGGTGGTGCCGATACGCTCGACGGCGGACTGGGGGCTGATACGCTCAATGGCGGCGACGGCGATGACATCCTCATCGGCGGCCCGGGCGAGGGCGACCTGCGCGACGTGATCTTTGCCGGCGAGGGCAATGACAGCGTCGATGCGGGCGCCGGCAACGACCAGATCTTCGGCCAGGGCGGCAATGATACCATCGCGGGCGGCGCCGGGGTCGACGAGATCCAGGGGCAGGATGGCGACGACGTGATCACCGGGTCAAGTTTCTCTGATCTGGTGTTCGGCGGCGCCGGAAATGATTTCGTCAATGGCGGTTTCGGCCACGACCGGATCAACGGCGGACTTGGCGCCGACAAGTTCTTCCATGTCGGCGTCGAAGGCCACGGGTCGGACTGGGTGCAGGATTACAATTCGACCGAAGGCGATGTTCTGCTCTTTGGCAACACCTCGGCCACCCGAGCGCAGTTCCAGGTCAACTTCAACCACACGGAAAACGCCGAGGGCGAACGGGCGGGCGACGACGCGGTGCAGGAGGCTTTCGTGATCTACCGCCCGACGGGTCAGATCATGTGGGCGCTCGTGGATGGTCAGGGGCAGTCCTCGATCAACCTTCAGATCGGCTCGGACGTCTTCGACCTGCTGGCCTGATTGCCCAGGCCGAACCGGGGCCGGGGGGCTGTACAAAATGGTCAATCCCCGGTTCTGGGCCGGTACAAAACGGTCAACTCGGCGTACAGACCGGGCCGGGGAGGCTTTGTCAGCGCCGGGCGGTCACCGCGTGAAAGATATGCGTAAACGTGGCCGCGCCCAGGATCGGGATGAGCAGGTTCACCAGCGGGATCGACAAGGGTATCGCCATCAGAATGCCTGCCGCCCAGATCGTCAGCATGTGCTGCGAGCGGAGCTTGCGCGCGCCTTCACGCCCGACCCGGCGCATCGCGGCCAGCGTAAAGTATTCACGTCCCAGCAGAAATCCGTTCAACCCCCAGAAGATGAAGAGCGCGAAGGGCGCCAGGAACACATAGAGGAGGAAGGCCAGCAGGTTGGCCGCGATCAGCACGCCCAGAAAGTTGACCGTGTCTTTCAAGGCATCGCCAAACGGCACCTTGGTGACCGGCGGCAGACCGGGATAGTGTTTGTCTTCAACAGCTTGCGCGACTTCGTCGAGAAACATCGAGGTAATCGCCGAGGCCACCGGCACCATCAGGAACACCGAAAGCACCATCATGAAGATCAGCGACGAAACGCTGAGCAACCCACCCACCCAGGTCACCTCGCCCAGCACCGGAAGGGTCACCTCGGGGCCGACCAAGGTATTGATCAACCACAGAAAACCGGCATAGACGGCGACCAGAAGGGCAAAGGTCAGCCCAACGCCAAGCAGCAGGACCTTGCGAAAACGTGCATCACCGATCTGGCCCAGGGCCAGCAAAAAGGAATTGAGGATGATCATTGCGAAATCCAGCTGGTGATGGCGTCCAGATCGGGACGCGGCCGGTCGGGCGGGGCACTGGTTTCCGTCGCGATGTGAATGAACCCCGCCACCCGCTCATGCCCCGCGAGCCCCAGCCCCTCGGCGCAGAACACCGGGTCATGCGCCACCCAGCCGGTGAGCCAGTTGGCACCCCAGCCCGAGGCCAGCGCCGCGTTCAGCAGGGCTAGGCACACCGCCCCTGCGGAATAGGTCTGCTCCAGCGCCGGGATCTTGGGGCTGTCCTTTTGCACCTCGATCACCGCCACCGCCAGGATACCCTGATCGAACTGCACCCGCCCCTTGGCCACGTCCTCGTCGGGTTTCGCCAGATCCCGCCCGCGCCGCTCTGCCAGCTCGGCCAGGCGCTGCATAACGCCTTGCTCCAGAACGATAAATCTCCATGGCTCCAGCTTGCCATGATCGGGGGTGCGCGCCGCCGCGGTCAGGATCGGCATGAGTTCGGCACGGGACGGCCCCGGCGCGGTCAAGGTCTTGGCCGGACGGGACCGGCGGCCCAGCAGGAAATCGAGGGCGGCGTCGTTGCGCGGCGGCATATGTAAATCCTTTTCACATATTGACCCTTCCGTATCTCGGACACCGCAGCCCGAGTTTCAAGGGTAAATCCTGCGTGAAGTCCCGCATTTGACGGTGATCTGTCGCGACACGGTGCTAGCATCACAATCGTAATCGCCGGAGGCTCCGATGAAACCGCTTGTGCCGATCCTGCTGACGCTGAGCAGTCTTGCTGCCTGTGCGACCGCTCCACATCCTCCCCCCCGCGAGATCGAACCGCTTCCGGGCAACCTTGCTCCGCCCGTTGCTCCGCGCGATAGCGACGAAAGGGCGGCTTCGAAAGCCTATTATCTGGGTCCGCGCGGAGAAGAATGGTTCTGATATTGGGCCCGTTCTGGGATTTTGTGCCAAGGGATGTAACAATCGGGCATGGCAAAACCCAAAGTCAAATCCCTGCCGGACCTGTCCCGCCTTGCGCAAGAGAACACCGAGATCACCGTCCGCGTCACGCCCAAAGCCGCGCGGGACGGCCTGATCGAGGTCGATGGCGGTTTGCGGATCACGGTGACAGCGGCGCCCGAGAACGGCAAGGCCAACGAAGCTGTGCGCCAACTGCTGGCGCGCGCCATGGGCGTGGCTCCGAGCCGCTTGCAGCTGCGTCGCGGTCACACGGCACGGGACAAGACCTTTGTGTTTTCAGGGGCTTATCCGTCCGGGGGCGCTTCGCGCAATTGATAGACCCCCTCGGGCAGATCCAGTGCCGCCGCCAGATCGCGCAGCTGTTCGGGCGACAGGGTGATCTTTTGCGTCGTATCGGTGCGCGGGTCATACTGCTCCAACGTGAGACATTCCGCAAAGGAGTTGATCACCACATCCTCTTGCAAGGGGGTTTCGCCCTCGTCGACAAGGGTGATCACGGTCGAGTCAAATTCGTGTTCGATGGTAAACATGGGGCCAGATTGGCGGCGGACCGCCGCCATTGCAAGCGGGCTCAAGCGTCAAGGCTGGAAGCTTCGCACAACAAGGATTAAACCTGTCCCCGACGGACTTATGTGAGGTTGTTCATGCGTCGGCTCCTGTTTCTGATCGCGCTGGTTCTGTCAGCTTGCGACACGCCCGCCCCGACGTCGTCACCGGTTCCGCTGGCCCCTGTGCCCAGTGGCCCTGCGATGAGCCCCGCCAGCACCCAGGCGGCGTTTTCTCGGGTGAGCGCCAGCCTGCGGCCGGTGGCGGTGAACGAGTGCCAGCGCCGCACCACCGGCATGCGCTGCGATTTCAGGATCGAGGTCGATCCGAATCCGCGCGCGCCGGTGAACGCCTATCAGACCGTGGACAAGGATGGGCGTCCGGTGATCATCTTTACCCGCGCCATGATCAACAGCGCCCGCAATCCGGACGAGTTGGCCTTTGTCATGGGGCACGAGGCGGCCCATCACATCCGTGGTCACCTGGCACGGCAACAGGCGAATGCGGCCGCCGGGGCCATCGTGTTTGCCGGGCTGGCCGGGCTGACCGGTGGAAATGCCTCGGCCATCGACGCCGCGACCCAGGTCGGCGCCCTTGTCGGATCGCGCACCTATTCCAAGGATTACGAGCTGGAAGCCGACGAGCTGGGCACTCTGATCACCCATCGCGCGGGATATAACCCGTTGATCGGGGCGCATTTCTTCTCGCGCATTCCCGATCCGGGCGACCGTTTCCTGGGCACGCATCCGCCCAACGCCGCACGTATCCAGGTGGTGCAACGGACGGCGGCCAATCTGGGTCTTGTCCAATGAGCGACCTGACCCGGCTGGGCGTGGTGCTGACCGATCGCGGTTCGAAATATGCAGTCAGCGGCGCACCGGTGCAGAGCCGGGAAGAGGTTGACACCGTTCTGGCGACGCTGAAATCGGACCGGGGCTATGCCAAGGCCACCCACAACACCTGGGCGGCCATGCTGCCCACCGGGGCGCTCAAGGCCGATGATGGTGAAAGCGGCGCGGCCATGGTCATTCTGCGGATGATGGAACGGGCCGGGTTGACGGATCATGTGATCGTTGTAACCCGCTGGTACGGCGGCAAGAAACTGGGTGGCGACCGCTTCCGCAGGGTCCAGGACGCAACCCGGGCCTATCTCGATCACCTCGGAATCGCGTCTTGACCTGAGTCAAGGCATGCCTGCCGTTTCGTAAGTTAGGGTCGTTCTATTGAAACGCCCGAACTGCCGAGGTTGACATGGCCGACCGTGAAACTCTAAAGCACCACGCCCAGTTGTTCGACAGCATGGCCAGCACTTTGGGCCATGACCTGCAAGAAGTTGCGATTCAGGGGAAGCTGAGCATCGACCAGATCACCGATGCGATCCTGTCCTGCACCCAATGCAGCAACCCCGAACACTGCTCGGGCTGGCTGGCCTCGCGTGAGCGGGCCTTGCAGACACCCGAATACTGCCGCAACCGCGACCTGCTTGGCCGGTTGCAGCCATAACCTGTTGGTGAGGGAGCTTCCAATGCCACAGATCCCCCTTGGCGACATCGAACGGCATTTCTGGCTGACCCGCTCTGTCGCGCGGTCAATGGGCGTCAGCTTCACCGAGGCCATGGTGCAGGGCAAGGTGACGGAAAACGACTATGCCGAGGTCGTCACCCGCTGCCGGGCCGCCGATTGCAGCGAGAAATGCCAGCATTGGCTGGCCACGCAGAGCTGTAGCGCGCAGGTCGCGCCCGAGTTCTGCGTAAATGCCGACCTGCTGAACCGCCTGCGCTAATTACAGGCTTTTGTGGCTGCCATCGCACAGTGGCGACTTGTCCGAGTGCTTGCAGCCGCAAAAGAACACCTTCTTGTCGGCCTCGGCGGTGTATTTGACCGGCGCAAACTCGGAGCCCTTGTGCGATCCGTCGCAAAAGGGCTGTTTCTGCGATCTGCCGCAAGCACACCAGAAATAGGTCTTTCCCTCGGTCACTTCGACCGGAAAGGGGGCTTTTTGCGCAATATGCGGCGCGTCGGACATCTGGCTCTCCTGTTGGCTGTACTCCGTGGAGAGGTTAGCGCGTCCAGCGTCCGTGAAAAGGGCCGTGATTGCCTTTTGCCGAGCCGAGGCGGCGGTCACTCAACCGGTCAACCGCCCCCACAGATCGTATTCTCCGGCTTCTTCAACTTCGACCGTTACGATATCGCCGGGCTTCAGCCCTTCGAACCCTTCGTCGATGAACAGGTTGCCGTCGATCTCGGGTGCGTCCGCCTGGGTGCGGCAGGTGGCGGCCTCGTCGTCGACCTCGTCCACGATCACCTGCATGGTCCGGCCGACCTTGGCCGCCAGCTTGGCCTCGGAGATTGCCTGCGCCTTTTCCATGAACCGGTCCCAGCGGTCCTGCTTGACCTCTTCGGGTACGTGATTGGGCAGGTCGTTCGAGCGGGCACCGGCGACGTTTTCGTATTGGAAGCATCCGACGCGATCCAGCTGCGCCTCGTCCATCCAATCCAGCAGCGTCTGGAATTCCTCTTCGGTTTCGCCGGGATAGCCGACGATAAAGGTGGACCGCAGGGTGATGTCGGGACACACCGCACGCCAGGCCGCGATTTCGTCCAGTGTCTTTGCGGCGGCGGCCGGGCGCGCCATGCGGCGCAGCGTGTCGGGATGCGCGTGCTGGAACGGAATATCGAGGTACGGCAACAGGTTGGAGGCTGATTCGGCCATCAAGGGAATCAGGTCCCGCACATGGGGATAGGGATAAACGTAATGCAGCCGCACCCAGGCGTCGAGTTGCCCCAACTCGCGTGCCAGATCGGTGATATGGCTGCGCAGCTCACGGTCTTTCCACAGGTTCACATCATGCTTTCGGTCAAGCCCATAAGCGCTTGTATCCTGCGAGATAATCAGCAGTTCACGCACACCGTTATCCACAAGCTTTTCCGCCTCGCGCAGCACTGCATGAGCTGGCCGGCTTGCAAGTCTTCCGCGCATGTCCGGAATGATGCAGAACTTGCATTTGTGATTGCAGCCCTCTGAAATCTTTACATAGCTATAGTGTCGGGGCGTCAGCTTGATGCCCGAGGCCGGCAGAAGGTCGACAAACGGATCAGGATCCGGCGGAACGGCCCCGTGCACCGCATCCAGAACCTGCTCGTATTGATGCGGCCCGGTGACGGCCAGAACCTTGGGGTGTACGCCGGTGATGTATTCCGGCTCGGCGCCCAGGCAGCCGGTCACGATAACCTTGCCGTTTTCCTTCAGCGCCTCGCCGATCGCCTCCAGACTTTCGGCTTTGGCGCTGTCCAGAAACCCGCAGGTGTTCACGATGACGGCATCGGCGCCCGCGTAATCGGGCGAGATGCCATACCCTTCGGCCCTGAGCCGGGTCAGGATGCGCTCGCTGTCGACCAGTGCCTTGGGGCAGCCCAGAGAGACCATGCCGATGGTCGGCTGGCCGGGGCGGGTGGCGGTGGCCAGCCGCGCAGCGGGGGCCAGGTCGGGGCGCAGGTTCGGAGGGTTCGTGCTCATGGCGCGCATATAGAGGGGAAAGCTTCCCCTTGCAAATGTTGCGCAACGGATGTGGGCTGACCATATCGCAAGAGGCAAACAGGCAGGGAGAGCGCGTATGCGATGGATCGTGCGAATCGGGATCACGTTGATCCTGGCGTTGGTGGTGCTGGCGGCGGCGTTGCTGATGTTGCCCGGTGATCGGCTGGCGCGGCTGGCCATCGAACAGATCCGCAAACAGACCGGGCGCGAAGTGACCGTTGCTGGCGAGGTTAAGCTCAGCTTCTGGCCGGTGCTCGGGGTCGAGACCGGGCCGGTGACCGTCGCCAATGCAGACTGGGCCGACAGCGCGCCGATGTTGCAGGCGCAGGGGTTGGCGATCGGGGTGGCCGCACCCGCCCTGTTGGGGGGCGAGGTGCGGATCACCCGCATCCTGGCAAACGAGCCGGTGCTGCGGCTGGAAACTGCCAAGGGGCTGGTGAACTGGGAGTTCTCACCCTCGGGGGCGACCAGCGGCGCGGCGGCGCCTTCGGGGCCAAGCGCGGGCGGGCAGCTTGTGACGCTTGACGGGCTCGAACTGAAAAACGCGCGTCTGGTCTATGTCGAGGAGGGCAAGACCAGCTTTGATTTCGGCGGTGTCGATCTGGCCGCCAGCTGGCCGTCGGCAGACACTCCGTTGAAAATGCAGGCCCGGCTCACGCCGGGGACGGGGTCGATCTCGGTCGATCTTACCCTGGCCGATCTGACGGCTTTCTCAAACGGTCAGGTCAGCGCGATGCAGATGACTATGGCCGCGCCCAAAACCAGCATCACCTTTGACGGGCGCGCCAGCCTCGATGGTGCTCTGGCGGGGCGTGCCACACTCGACACCAGCGACAGCGCCGCGATGCTGGCCGCATTCGGTCAGGCTGGTATCACCCTGCCGCGCGGATTGGGACAGCGGGCCAAGCTTGACGCCCAGATTACCTATACCGCCGATGGGCGGCTGGCATTGCGGGAACTGGCTGCCGATCTTGACGGCAACCGGCTGAACGGCGCCGCCGATGTGACGGTGGCGGACCCGCCGCAGGTAACCGCGCGTCTGACCGCGGGCGCGCTGGACCTGACCGGGCTTGGCGCGGACTCGTCCGGCACCGGTTCGGGGGGCAGCGCGCCAGCGTCGGGCTGGTCCGAGGCGCCGATCGACGCCTCGGCGTTGGCCTTGGCCAACGGGACGCTTCAGCTCAGCGCCGCCTCCATCGCCCTGCCAGGGCTGAACCTGGGCCAAAGCGGGCTCAGCTTGTCGCTCGATAACAGTCGGGCGGTGGTCGAGATGGCGCCGGTCTCGCTCTTTTCGGGGCAGCTGACAGGCCAGTTGGTGGCCAACAATCGCCAGGGCCTGTCCGTTGCGGGCGACCTGCGCGCCGAAGGTATCGAGATGCGCGAGGCGCTGGCGACCCTTGGCGGGATCGAGCGGCTGTCGGGTGCCGCCTCGGGGCAGTTGAAATTCCTCGGCGTCGGCGCGAGTGAGGCGCAGATCATGCGCTCGCTGTCCGGCGAGGGGCGGCTTGCGATGGGGCGCGGAACAATCGCGGGAATTGACCTCGACAACCTGATGGGGCGGGGTGCAAAGGGGGGCGGAACCACCGTGTTCAACAGCCTCACCGCCAGTTACCGGATGGACAAGGGCAATCTCTTTAACGAGGATCTGCTGATGCTCCTGGACAATTTCAAGGCCAATGGCACAGGCCGTGTCGGCCTGGGCGCGCGGGATATCGATTATCTGTTCACGCCGGTGGCGCTGCGCGCGAATGCGGGCCAGGGGCTGGCGGTTCCGGTCCGGATCGTCGGCCCTTGGGCCAGCCCGGCGATCCGTCCTGACCTGACGCAGGTGATCGAAAAGGCAACCGGCCTCGACAAGGAGGCGGTGGAGGCCAAGGCCAAGGACGAGCTGCGCCGCAAGCTGGGCGAGGAACTGGATACCGAGATCGCGCCCGACCAGAATGTCGAGGACTTGATCAAGGACCGGCTGGAACAGGAAGCGACCAAAGGGCTGCTGAAGCTCTTGGGGAAGAACTAGAGTCGCCGCGGTCACCTTTGGAGTTTCCGTGTGATGCGGACAGAAAGAAGCACAGATGCGGTTTCTTTCTGGTGGCAAATACTCCGGAGCGCGAGGCAGAGCCTCGCAAGAACCCGCCGCGCCGCAGGCGCGGCTCGGCCCAACGCCTCGGGCCTCTCGTCAGAGAGGGGCGAGGGGGCGGGAGCGCCCCCTGCCAGGATCAGATGGTCTGGTCGTAGTCGCCCACGCCCGGTTCGGTGCGGATCACCGCGTCGATCTCGGCAAAGATGGCACGCATCTCCGCCTCGCTCTCGCTGCTTTCGCAGACCACGACGAGGTTCGGCGTGTTCGACGAGGCGCGCACCAGCCCCCAGGACCCGTTGTCTAGGATGACGCGGGCGCCGTTGACGGTGACCACCTCCTTGATGGCACGCCCGGCAAAGCTGTCACCGGCGGCATGTTTGGCCACCAGTTTCTCCACCAGCCGCTCCAGGATCGCGTATTTCTCGGTGTCGGCGGCATAGGGCGACATGGTCGGCGTCGACCAGGTACGAGGCAGCGCCTTGCGCAGGTCCGACATCGACATGTCCGGGTTGCGGTCCATCAGCTTGCAGATTTCGACCGCCACCCGCATGCCGCAGTCATAGCCGCGCCCGATCGGTTCCGCCAGGAAGTAGTGGCCCGATTTCTCGAAGCCGGCGAGCGCGCCAATCTCCTTGACCCGGCGTTTCATGTGGCTATGGCCGGTCTTCCAGTAATCGGCCTTGGCGCCATGTTTGCGCAACTCGGGGTCGGCGGCGAACAGGCCGGTCGATTTCACATCCGCCACGAAAGTGGAGCCGGGATAGAGTTTCGACAGGTCGCGCGCCATGATCACGCCCACCTTGTCGGCAAAGATCTCCTCGCCCTCGTCATCCACCACGCCGCAGCGGTCGCCGTCGCCGTCAAAGCCCAGCGCAAAATCGGCGCCGCTGGCTTTGACCGTGTCGGCCATGTCATGCAGCATTTCCATGGCTTCGGGGTTCGGGTTGTAGTTCGGGAAGGTGTAGTCCAGCTCGTTGTGGCTCGGCACGATCTCGACGCCCATGCGGGCAAAGATCTCTGGCGCAAAGGCCGAGGCCGTGCCGTTGCCCGTGGCGCAGACCACCTTGAGCGGGCGCGACATGCGGAACTCGCCGACCAGGTCGTCGATATAGGCTTCCTTGACGCCGTCCACGAATTCATAGGATCCGCCCGGGCGCGCCAAGCCCTCGCCGTTCAGCACGATATCGCGCAGTTCGGCCATTTCGTCGGGGCCATGGGTCAGCGGTCGGTCAAAGCCCATCTTGACCCCGGTCCAGCCATTGGGGTTGTGGCTGGCCGTCACCATCGCCACGGCGGGCACATCCAGATGGAACTGGGCGAAATAGGCCATCGGCGACAGGGCGGGGCCGATATCCTTGACCTGAATGCCGGCCTGCATCAGGCCCAGGATCAGCGCGTTCTTGATGGACAGAGAATAGTCGCGATAATCGTTGCCGACTGCAATTACCGGGGCGATGCCGCGGCGGTGCATCTGGGTGCCCAGGCCCAGGCCCAGCGCGGTCATGCCGGGCAGATTGATCTCTTCGGGATACTTCCAGCGCGCGTCGTATTCGCGAAACCCGGTGGGCCGGATCATCGCGTCACGCAGAAAGCTCCAGGTGTTCGGGGTCACCTCGGGAAGGGGTTTGGTCATGTCAAATTCTCTTGTTCTTCTCAGATGCGAATGGGCTCTGCCTTAGCAAGTGCATCGAAGCGCATCAAGGTGGCGATCAGACTACGCATCTGATCGAGATAGATCATGTTCGGCCCGTCGCAGGGGGCGTTGTCGGGGTCCTGATGGGTTTCCATGAACACACCTGCCACGCCCACCGCAACCGCGGCGCGCGCCATGACCGGCGCGAACTCGCGCTGCCCGCCCGATGCACCGCCCAGCCCGCCGGGTTGCGCCACCGCATGGGTGGCGTCCATGATCACCGGATAGCCGGTGCGCGCCATTTCCGGCAGCGCCTGCATGTCGACCACCAGCCGGTTATAGCCAAAGCTGACCCCGCGTTCGGTCAGCAGGATATTGCCGTTGCCGGTGCTTTCGATCTTGGCGGCCACATTGGGCATGTCCCAGGGCGCCAGGAACTGGCCTTTCTTGACATTTACCACGGCGCCGGTCGCGCCGGCCGCTTTCAGCAGCGCGGTCTGGCGGCACAGAAAGGCCGGGATCTGCAACACGTCGCAGACCTCGGCGACCGGGGCGCATTGCTCTTTCTCGTGCACATCGGTCAGAACCGGCACGCCGATCGTGTCCTTGACCGATTGCAGCACCGCCAACCCCTTGTCGAGCCCAAGCGCGGGCGCGGCATTGACCGAGGTTCTGTTGGCCTTGTCGAACGACCCCTTGAAGACATATTGCGCGCCGACGGCATCGCAGGCTTCTTTCAGGGTGCCGGCGATCATTTGCGCATGATCGGCGGATTCCAGCTGGCAGGGGCCGGCAATGATGGTCAACGGTTGGTCGTTGCCAACGGTAAGGCCGGCGATATTGACGTGTTTCATGGGACTATGAGGATACCTGTTCTCTGAGGATCGACGCGGTGAGCGAGATCATCAGGTAGATACCAGCAAACAGAAGGAATGCCAAAATCGTATTTTCAAAGCTGCGCGGATAGCTCGGCTCCTCGCTGGGCACCGGGTTGACCGACACGGTCAGATAGCGCACCTGCCGGTTCGCCTCCATCCGGGTGGTTTCCATCTGTTGCAGCGCCGATTGCAGCATCATGTCCCGCGTCGCCAGATCGGCCTGCGCCATCTGGATGCGCACCGTAAGCCGCGCCAGCGAGTTTTCGCCGCGCGAGGTGTCGAGCATCTCCGCGTTCAGCCCGTCGAGCAGATCGTTCAGCCGCGCGATATCGGCGCGCGCGCCATCCACCTTGGCCTTGCTGGGTCGCGCGTTGTCGAGCAGGGCTGCCAGTTGCAGCTCCTTCTCCTGGATCTGAACCTCGACCTGGTCGATGCGACCGCGCAGGCTGGCAATCACGCCTTCGGGGTCGAGCAGCGCGCCTTTCTGCTGCAACTCGACCAGGGCTTCCTGGGCGATCCGGCGCTCGGCCTGGGCATCCTCGAAACTCTGACGCGCCTCGCGCATCTGGTCTTCGCGTTTCTGGCCGGACAGATTGTTCACCCGTTCCTCGGCATAGGTCAGCAGGCTTTCCGAGAACTCCGTTGCCACTTGCGGATCGGGCGCGGCCACCTCCATCCGGATCACGCCTTCAGTCGGGTCATAACCGATCTTCACGATACGGCTGTAGATCTTATAGGCTTCCTCGTTGGTGGCATCGGGCGCCAGACGCTGGATCGGGTCGATCCAGGGTTGCTGGAACTGCGCCTTGAACCCACGGTCGCGGTCCAGTTGCAGCATCGCCTCTTTCGATTCGAGGAAGGACTGGACGGAAATCGAATCCTGGCTGGTCGCGAACTGGGTACCGGCAAAGAATCCGCCCAGCCCGCCCAGCGACCCGTCGGCCTGAAGAATCACGAACTCCGACTTGCTGGCATACATCGGGGTGGCAACGGCATAGAAATAATAGCCCGCGATCAGCGTCGGCAGCCCGACAAAGATCATCAGCCGCGTCAGCAACTGCATCAGCTTGCGCCTGCGGCGGCGCATGATGTCCTGCTGGATCTTGCCGATCTCAGCCTCGCGGCGCTGGGTCGGGCTCAGTTCGGTCGAAGGCAGGGTCTGGCGCGGCTGCACGGTCTGCGGCAGTTGCACCTTGGGCTCGGGTTTCTCTTCGGGTTTGTCGGGGCGCTGCACCACCAGGTCCAGCATGTTGCCGCGCTCCAACGGGTCGATCCCGTTTGCGCGCAACTGCCGGACGGCATCATAATCCGAGGTGACGGGCAGGTTGTGCTTTTGCGCCAGACGGCGCGCCATACGCAACTGTCGGCCGGTCAGCCCCTCGCGCTTGATCGCGTCGATTTCGGTATCGGCACCGTTCTCGGCGGCGGAGGACACCTGACCCTGCATCGCGGCGGTCCGGCTCTCTGCTTCGCCAGCCGCAGGCTGCGCCCGCGAATTGGCCGCCTCTGCGCGGGGCTTGTCTTCTGCGGCCGGTGGCGCGGCCGGGCGCGGGGCGGCGGGCTGCGGCCGAAGGGGCGCGACATTGCTGGGCTGGGCTGCGGAACCCGTGGCGGCAGTGGCGGGGCGGGCGCCGTCCGGCACACCGCCGGCACGGCGGATGCGGAACTTCTTAGCCTTGGGTTTGGTAATCATAGAGCTGTTTCGCTTCTTCCAACGAGTCAAACATATGCAACTGACCGTGCATCAGAACAGCGGCCTGGCGGGCGAACTTTTCCAGCGTGGCGGGCTGGTGCGAGACGATCACGATGGTCGTGGTGCGCAGGCGCTCTTCCAGGATCGCGCCTGCCTTCTTGTTGAATTCCACATCGGTCGAGGCGGGCATGCCCTCGTCAATCAGGTACATGTCGAAATCCAGCGCCAGCATCAGCGCAAAGGAAAACCGCGCCCGCATGCCCGAGGAATAAGTTCCCAGCGGCTGATCGAAATACTCGCCCAGACCGCAGAGCCACCGGCAATAGGCCTCGATATAGTCGGGGTCCATGCCATAGAGGCGGGCGATATAGCGCGCGTTCTCCATCGCCGACAACCGGCCCACGACGCCCCCCATGAACCCCAGCGGGAACGAGATGTTGCAGCTGCGGCGGATCACCCCTTCGTCGGGTTTCTCCAGCCCGGCCATCATGTTGATCAGGGTCGTCTTGCCGGTGCCATTTGGCGCCAACACCCCCAGAGACTTGCCCAGCTCGACCCGGAACGACACCCGGTCCAGGATCACCTTGCGCTGTGATCCGGTCCAAAAGGATTTGCTGACGTTCTCGAATTCAAGCATCTGCTGTCTGCTGCGGCCCATCGTTTTTGGTCTTGCGGGTCTCGGCGCCGTTTGACGCAGGCCCGGCCCCCACTGGAAAGAGGTTCTTGACCGAATACCGGGGGATTTGGGCCACATTATGTCGAAATATGAAACAAAACTTCAATGCGCATTCGGCATTGTTCACCGGAAATCGGGTTCAAATCGCCGCCTTCATGTTCACCAGATCGTCAGCAGGCCGGTCTGGTGGAACCCCAACCGCCGCCGTTAACTATATGCAACGTCCCCAACCTTGTGAGCCAGGATGCAAGACACCGCAAACGGACCGCCCGAAACCGCACTGGTCACCGAGATCCGGACCTGCCGCCTGTGCGCCGAGCGCTTTGCAGCAACGGCGACCGCGCATGCGCCGCGCCCCGTGGTCTGGTTCCGGCCCGGCGCGCGGCTCTTGATCGCCGGGCAGGCGCCGGGTGCACGCGTGCACGAGTCGGGCCGCCCCTTCACCGATCCCTCGGGCGATCGGTTGCGCGACTGGCTGGGGATCGACGAGACCACATTCTATGATCTGGCTCGCGTGGCGGTTGTGCCAATGGCCTTTTGTTTCCCGGGATACGACAATAAGGGGTCCGACCTGCCGCCGCCGCCGGTTTGTGGTCGCACCTGGCACAATCGGGTGATGGGCGAACTGGGCGACATGCCGCTGACCGTGCTGGTCGGTGGCCATGCGCATCGCTACCACCTCGGCGCGCGCGGTCCCGTGACGGAAACCGTCGCCGCCTGGCGGGACCATGCGCCGCGCGTCTTTGCCTTGCCTCATCCGTCCTGGCGCAATACGGGATGGCTGAAGAAGAACCCGTGGTTCGAGGCCGAGCTGCTGCCGGTCCTGCGAGCGCGGGTCAAGGAGGTGCTGCATGACCCCGGAAACACCGATTGACCGCGCCCATGCGGAGATGGAGACCAGCGATAACGCCCGCCTGCGCTTCTTCGAGCGGCTGGGCGATGCCGAGCTGTTCCTGCTCCTGACGGAAGAGGCGCGTGGCGAGAACCTGTCGCCCGAGATGTTCGACCTGGTCGATGGCCGCTTCGTGCTGGCCTTTGACCGCGAGGATCGGCTGGCCGCCTTTACCGGCCGTCCCGCCCCCTATGCCGCCCTGTCGGGCCGGGTGCTGGCGGCGATGCTGGCCGGGCAGGGGGTCGGGCTGGGGCTGAACCTCGATGTGGCGCCCTCGGCCATGCTGATCCCGGCCGAGGCGCTGGGCTGGCTGGCAGAGACGCTGGGCCATAGCCCCGACCAGATCGAGGCGCGCATCACCGAGGTGACCGCGCCGGGCGGCCTGCCCGAGGCGCTGCTGTCCGCGCTCGATGCCAAGCTGGTCACCGCCGCCGGTCTGGCGCAGGGGGCCTATCTGGCCGGTGTCGTCTATCAGGATGGCGGGCGCGGCCATCTCCTGGGCTTTGTCGATGCCCGCGACGGGGCCGAACCCGCGCTGGCCAAGGCCGCGTCCGAGGCGCTGACCTTTTCCGGGGTCGAGGCCGGGATGATGGATGTTGGGTTCTTCGCGGCTTCGGATGCGATGGCCGCCACCCTGGGCCGGGTGGGGCTGCGCTTCGATCTGCCCGAACCGCCCGAACCGCCGCGCGGCCCTGCGGCGCCTGGCATGGACCCGGATGCGCCGCCCCGTTTGAAATAGGGCGGCGCGGCCCGGTCAGGCCGGGTATTGCGTGATCACGATCGGGCCGTCATTCGGTCCCAGCGCCTGGGTCAGCAGGCTGCCGTTGGCCTCGTATTGCAGGCAGAGCTGCCAGACCTGGAACGTTACCTTGTCCGCGCCCGGCGGCGTGATGTTGACGCCATAGCTCGACGTGGTCTGCTGGCTGATTGCCAGGCTGTGCGCCGTGGTCGAGGTATGGGTGAACGAGGTCGAGAGTTGCGCGCTGATCCCGAACAGCGCCTTGTCGATGCCGCCGCCGCCAATGCCCACGGTCAGGCCCAGCGTCTCGGCAAAACTGTCGGTCTCGGTATCGGTGCTGGTATTGCCCGAGGTCACTGCAATCGAGCGGTTATAGGTATTGCCTGGGTTCAGTTCTCCCGCGCCGATCTGCTGCCAGAAATAGCTGGCGCTGATCGGCACATCGGCGGTGCTGACGCCCACGGCGGTGATCCACAGCCCCTGCTGGCCGCTGTCCGAGATCACGATGGTGTTTTCGCCCTGCACCATCTTGGCGGTATCCAGCACAAAGGTTTCGTCATGCCAGTTCTGATTGGCGACGAACTGGTTGGATGCCACCTGCTGCCCGTTGACCGAGACGCTGATATAACTCTGGCTGCCGATGGTGTTGGGGTTCGCCACCCCGGCACAGGTCACGGTCAGGGTGACATTGGTCGCCTCGGCCAGTTGCAGCGCGAAATTGGCGCTGCCGCCCGATTGCAGGTTCCAGAACCCGGTCGAGGGCGCGAACCCGTTGTAGAGCGGCATGCTGAACAGCGCGGTACGCGAGGGGT
Source organism: Ruegeria aquimaris (assembly GCF_025751555.1). Classification (GTDB taxonomy): domain Bacteria; phylum Pseudomonadota; class Alphaproteobacteria; order Rhodobacterales; family Rhodobacteraceae; genus Ruegeria_B; species Ruegeria_B aquimaris. Next base: position 145,733 of record NZ_JAOWLB010000005.1, on the reverse strand, counting down.
TGGCAGTGTTGAAGGCGATGGATTGCGGCGGCACCATCTGCGAGCTGGCGTTCTGAAGCAGCGCCGGTGTGGTCGGACTCTGGGCAAAGATGCCATCGCCGCTCGGACTGGGGGGCGGGGTCGTCACGGTCCAGCCAAAGACCGAATAGGAAAAATCCGCGCCCGCATCGAGCAGCATGCAGGGCAGGTCCTGTGTCATCGCCATGTTCATATGGTATCTCCTGAAACTCTTGACCAACGACGCGTCGTTGCGCCGTACCACAGGGATGATCGGATCGGCCCCGCCGCTCAACGCCGGGCTGCGCGCGATTTTCGCCGATTTCGAAACGAAAAGACCGGGCCGCATCAGGGTGCGGTCCGGTCTTGTGATCTGACACACAGCGGGCGTTTTGGCGACCGGGCCGAGGGAGCAGAAGGTCCTGATTCTGCGTGGTATTTTACTAAAATGCCACGCATCTTCGGGCGCCCGTTGGCTCAGCTTGGGTTCGGTTCCAGCTTGTCCTGGGTGCGGGTGTCGAAATCGCTGGCGTCATGGCGTTCGCGCAACTGGTATTTCGGCTCGCCCGAGACGCGGTTGACCATACGGCCACGGCTGACGCCGGGGCGGGCATCCAGTTCGCGCGCCCATCGCATCACATGGGTATAGCTTTCGGCGTCCAGGAACTCGGCCGCGTTATAGGCCCGGCCCAGCACCAGCTGCCCATACCACGGCCAGATTGCCATATCGGCGATGGAATACTCCTCGCCCGCGATGAAGGCTCTATGTGCCAGTTGCCGGTCCAGCACGTCCAGCTGACGCTTGACCTCCATGGCAAAGCGGTTGATCGGATATTCGAACTTCTCCGGCGCATAGGCATAGAAATGGCCAAACCCGCCGCCCAGATAGGGCGCGCTACCCATCTGCCAGAACAGCCAGTTCATCACCTCGGTCCGGGCCGCGCCGCTTGCGGGCAGGAAGGCGCCGAATTTCTCCGCCAGATGGAACAGGATCGAGGCGCTTTCGAACACCCGGACCGGCTCCGGGCCAGAGCGGTCGAGCAGGGCCGGGATCTTGGAGTTGGGATTCACATCGACAAAGCCCGATCCGAACTGATCGCCGTCGCTGATATTGATCAGCCAGGCATCGTATTCGGCACCCGCATGACCCGCGGCCAGCAGTTCCTCGAACATCACCGTTACCTTGACCCCATTGGGCGTGCCCAGCGAGTAAAGCTGGAACGGATGCTTGCCGACCGGAAGCGCCTTGTCATGGGTCGCGCCCGCGATGGGACGGTTGATATTGGCGAACTGGCCGCCGTTTTCCTTGTCCCAGGTCCAGACGCGGGGCGGGGTATAGTTTGATGGTTCACTCATGAGAGACCTTCCTCGCTTACGTCGGGGCCGGACCCCTGACGCCTTTCAGCTAATGTTTCGGCCAACAAAGTCCAACCCCGCCAAAGACACAAGGGACGAGTGTTCTGACGTCGGGATGTCACGCGGAATTGAAACATTCCCCTGACTGGCAATCACAAAATCTCGTTCTCGCTCACACCCGCGCGAGGCCCGCTGCGAAACCGTTCGGGCGGGGATAATCTCTGGGACGAGGCCGCGGCATGCGGCCATGACACATACGGAAGGACCCGTTGATGAAACGTTTCGTTTTTGCCCTCGCCACGGCCGCCGTTACCGCGCTGGCCTTGCCTGTCTTTGCGGGCGAGCAATATGTCGACGGCACCGGATATGCGGTGTCGGGCTATGACGTCGTCGCCTATCGCGGGCTGGCTCAGTCGACGATCGGTCAAAGCCAGCCGCAGGGCGTCCAGGGCAAGGCCTCGATCACCGCCGACTGGAACGGTGCGATCTGGGCCTTTGCGACCGAAGAGAACCGCGACAAGTTCCTGGCCAACCCGACCTTCTACGCGCCGCAGTTCGACGGCCACTGTGCCTATGGCGTGTCCAAGGGGGGCAAGGTGCCGGGCAACCCGAACCTGTGGCGCATCGTCGATGACAAGCTCTACCTGAACATCACCAAGAATGTTGTCGGCTTCTGGGAAGAGGACATTCCCGGCAACATCAACAAGGCCGATGGCAATTGGCCGGGGATCGAGACCAAGGCCGCCTCGACCAGCGTGATCCCCGATTTCACCTCTGCGGCGCCGATCAAGAACTGACGGCGCGAAACGCGTTTGTGTGACGAGTGACGGTCCGGGACGCCTGTCCCGGGCCTGTTTCATTCCGAACCGCGCTGTTTCTCAGCGGCGTCGGTCGCGACGGGCGCTCATCGGCTGGAAGGCCACGCCGACATGCGCCTCGCAATAGGGTTTGCCCTGCTGCACCGGCAGGCCGCAGAACCAGAAATCCTCGGTCGCCGGATCGCCAACGGGCCATTTGCAGGTCCGCTCGGTCAGTTCCATCAGCGTCAGCTTCTTTGCCTTCTTTTCGATCTCGTTGACCTTGGCCAGCGCCTCGGGGCTGATCTCGTTGGCCGAGGGCTGCGGCGGCAGCGGCTGGCCGGCCGGAATGATCTGCTTGCGCGGCGGGATCGGCTTTGCCTCGGCGGGCTGTGCCTCGGCGGCGGGGGCCGCTGCGACGGGCCGGGCCGGTTCGGTCCGGGGCGCGGGCTTGGGCTTTGCCTCGACCTTGGGAGCGGCTGCCGTCGGCTTGTCCTTGGCCTCGGGCTTACCCGGGGCCGGGGTCGGTGCCGCACCGGCGGTGCGGTTCGACAGGCCCAGACGGTGGACCTTGCCGATCACCGCATTGCGGGTCACACCACCCAGCTCCTTGGCGATCTGGCTGGCCGACTGGCCATCGCTCCACATTTTCTTGAGCAGTTCAACGCGCTCGTCAGTCCAGGACATGTCAGCCTCTCAAAAGCGGGAAAGCGGCCCCATGCGCTGCGGCCGCCTCCGGAATTCGTCTCAGCGCCCTATTCTAGTCACTGTTGCCCGAGTTACAAGGCACTTCGAATCGGATCACGACAGGAGAATGACATGGACGGCAGGACAGTCGAACCCGGTGTGCGCCGCTTCGGACGCGTCAACTGGCTGGGACTCTATACTCTAGCGGCGCGTGAGGTGATGCGGTTTCTCGTGGTCTGGACCCAGACCCTGCTTGCTCCGCTGGTGACTGCGGGGCTGTTCCTGATGATCTTCACGCTTGCGGTCGGGTCTGGCCGGGGTTCGGTGATGGGGGTGCCGTTTCTGCACTTTCTGGCGCCCGGCATCCTGATGATGACGGTGATCCAGAACGCCTTTGCCAATACCTCCTCCTCGGTGGTGATCTCCAAGGTGCAGGGCAACATCGTTGATACGCTGATGCCGCCGCTTTCGCCGTTCGAGATCCTGCTGGGCTATCTGGCCGGCGCGGTGGCGCGCGGCGTGATCGTGGCGCTGGCCATTGCCGTGGCGCTTGCGCTGGTGCTGGGGCTGGTGCCGCAACACCCGGTCCTGGCTCTGTTCTATGCGGCGCTCGGGGCGGCCTTCATGGGCGCGCTGGGGCTGGTTGCGGGGATTTTCGCCAACAAGTTCGACCAGATGGCGGCGATCACCAATTTCATCGTCACGCCGCTGGCGTTCCTGTCCGGCACGTTTTATTCGGTCGAGGTGCTGCCGCCTGCCCTGCGGGCGCTGACCCATGCCAATCCGGTCTTCTACCTCATCGACGGGCTGCGTTTCGCGGTGATCGGCGCCTCGGACAGCTCGCCCGCCCTGGGCGCGGCGGTCTGCCTGGCGGCGACGTTTGCGGTCTGCCTGCTGGCCTGGTCAATGCTCAGGACAGGGTACAGGCTCAAGGCCTGAGGCCCGGTTCAGGCGTCGGCCAGCGATCCCGGTTCCAGCGGCAGGCGTGGCCGTCCCAACCGGGGGTGCAACCGGGCCGCGATGGCAAAGGCGCCAAACAGCGCCGTGCCCCCGGCCACAAAGATGCCGGCCACCGGCGCCACCATCAGCACCAGCCAGGCCGCACCCGGCGTCATGATGCCCGACACGTCGCGATAGCTGGAATAGATCGCCGACATCTCGGTGCGTTCCGAAGGTTTTACCGCCATCAGGAACGGCAGCCCGGCGCAGATATCCAGCACGATCAGCCAGAATGAACCCAGCATCAGCACAAATGCGGCCAGCGGCGGCCAGCCGGACAGGAACCCGGCCGACGCAAAGCAGAGCCCGGCACCCGCAAACCCGGTGCGCACCGCGCTGCGCAGCGACCGCGCCTGCACCCAGCGCAGGATCAGCGGCGCCAGAAACAGCATTCCGTTGGTGATCGACAGCAGGATGCCGCCCACCTTGTCGCCCATGCCCGATTCGATCGAGAAAATCGGCAGATAGACCACATAGACCCACCAGCCACAGGACCGGATCATGGCGAAGAGATATCCCGACACCAGCCGGGGCTGGGCAAAGAACCGGGGCAGGAAGGCCAGCGGGTTGCGCGCCGGGCCGCGCGCCCGGACGATCATCTTGCCATTACCCATCCGCAGGATCCAGAACACCGCCAGCATGAGCAACGCGGCAATGCCGCTGATCACGAACGGGGCAGGGGCCCAGAGCTCCATCAGCAGCACGCCCGCCATCGGCCCCGCCGTCCAGCCCATCGCGCTATAAAACATCCGGCTGGTCTCGCACCGGCCCAGGTCCACCCGCTCGATGTAATCCAGCACATAGGCGTTGAAGCAGATGAAGCAGACCACCGCAGCCACCGCATTGCAGGCAAGGGCCGCGACCACCGCTCCGGGCGTGCCCTGAACCGCCAGCGCGGCGCCGATCACGAACAAGAGCGCGCCGCCGGTATAGGCCCAGCGGCGCGGCACGAAGCGGATTAGGAAGGGCACCATCAGCCCGGCCACCAGCGACAGGATGCCGATCAGGAAATAGGCCAGGGACACGGATTCGGCACTGCCCAGGGCCCGGTACATGGCCAGCGGAAACACCGAGATCAGGATGCCGCGCACCACCGCCTCGAGCCCAGCGATGAACCCGAAATCCCGCACCGAGGGGGCGGGGGAATGGCGCACCCATTCGGGAATCCGGCGTTCATGCATATCGTCAACCTCTGCTACAAAACGAGGCTACCATCGGCAGGACAGCCCGGCCGGTCGCGAAGATTTGCGACAGATCGGTCGCTCAAAGGCCAGTGTGAGGAAAAATCCAACCTTCGTGAGGCAGGGTGCTTTGCCCCCGCGTCGCCCTTTGGGCGACACTCCCCCAGAGTATTTCTGACCAGAAAGAAACCGAAGTCAGCGCCGTGTCGCGCGTCCTTCGCGCCAGGCCAAGATCATGGCACCGGTCAGAATGATGCCAGCACCCCCAAGGCTGATCGCATCGGGGATCACACCGAACACGGCCATGTCATAGAGCGCGGCAAAGATCAGCGTGGCATAGCTGAACGGTGCCACGAAAGAGGCATCCGCCCGCGCCATGCCATTGACGAAACAGGCCTGCGCACAGGCCATCAGTCCCCCGATCCCAGCCAGTGCCGCCCATTGGGCGGGCAGGGGCGGTTGCCAGACCGGCCAGACCGCGGCGGTGGCGATGACCAGCCCCATCGCGTTGTTGATCAACAGGATCTGGATCGGCCGTTCCCGGCCCGCGAGTTTCTTGATGAAGATAAGCTCCATCCCCATCACCGCTGCCGCCGTCAGCGCCAGCAGCGCCGCAGGCTGGAAGCTGCCGGGCGTCGGCCGCAAAAGGATCAGCGCGCCCAGCAGCGCGATGGCCGCCGCGCCCCAGCGCCACGGCCCGACCCGTTCACCCAGCAGCGGGATCGCCAGAACCATGGCAAAGACGGGATTGAGAAAGGCGATCGCCGTGGCATCGGCCATCGGGATATAGGCCACGGCGGCGAACATCAGCGTCACCCCGCCCCAGCCGAATGTGGTGCGGCCGAGATGCAGCCGCCAGTGCGGCCGCGCCAGACGGGGCTGCATCACCGCCACTGCGCCACCAATCGCGATAAAGGCGAACAGGAAACGCCCATGGCTGACCTGCAAGGCAGGCAGCGCCGGACCCAGCGCGCCGGTGCCCAGCGCCTTGGCCAACAGCGTGGTGCCCGCGATAAACGCGGTGGCGGCAAAGATCAGCGTTGCGGCCAGTGCGGGGTTTTGCGGTTTCGCCTCGAACATGCGCCAGCGGTGACCGAGTCCCGGACGAATGGCAAGAGGCAACGCTTCGTTCAGCGCAGAACCGGCGTGGCCGCCAGCGCCGCGCGCGCCTGGCGCAGGCTCTCCAGGAACCGTTCGGCGCGGGTGATGCGCGCTTCGACCTCGGCGATGCGCGCGTCCAGAAAGGCCTCACCATCGAACCCGTCGGGATCGGCGGCCTGCAACTGGCCCATCAGCATGGCCAGGTCGGCAATGCTCATCCCTGCCGCCTGGGCATCGGCGATCTGGTCCAGGGTGATCAGCGCCTCTTCGGGATAGTCGCGATAGCTGTTGGTCGCCTCGGTCCCCGGTCGGGACGCGATCAGCCCCTGTCTTTCGTAAAACCGCAGCGTATCGCGGCTGAGCCCGCTGCGTCGCGCCAATTCTCCGATCCGCATGTCTGGTCCTTTGAAAACCGTTGACTCAACTCCATGGTTTTGATCCTATGACGGTCAGGGAAACGATTCAAGGGCAAGGATCATGGGACAGACCTGTCAAAGCTGCGGCATGCCGCTGAGCAAGGACCAGGCGGGCGGCGGCAGCGAGGCGGACGGATCTCGCAGCACCAAATGGTGTTCGCTCTGCTATGAAAACGGCGCCTTTCGGCACCCCGATGCGACCTATGAAGAGTTTCAGGCCCATTGTGTCGAGGCGCTGGTGGTGCAGGGCATGCCCCGTATCCTCGCCTGGGCGTTTACCCGAGGGATGAAGCGGCTGGATCGCTGGCGCGCGGCCTGACTTCCAATTTGTTGCATTCCCCCCTCCAAAAGGGGTTTTCTTTGCGCGAATCCTCCGTTATGGAACGCGCTATGATCAATCACGCTCATATCCCGTCTCTCCGACGCCGACGCGCAGCCGCCTGAGCGGCCGTTTGATCCATGCGCGCCCGATTTTCCCGCGCAACACCTGTTCCAGACATTGACCTGACCGCCCCGCTATGCCCTGCATCGGGGATAACCCTCAGACAAGGATGATCCCATGATTCCGTCCGTCCTGCCGACCTATAACCGCGCGCCGCTTCACTTCGTGAAGGGCGAAGGCGCCTGGCTGACCGAGGCGGATGGCCGACGCTTCCTCGACCTCGGTTCGGGGATCGCGGTGAACGCGCTGGGCCATGCCCATCCCGCCCTGGTCAAGGCATTGACCGATCAGGCGCAGAACCTGTGGCATGTGTCCAACCTCTACCAGATCCCGCAACAGCAGGCGCTGGCCGATAAACTGGTGGAACATACCTTTGCCGATACCGTCTTCTTTACCAATTCCGGAACCGAGGCCTGCGAACTGGCGGTCAAGATGGCGCGCAAGCACTTTTACGACAAGGGTCAGCCCGAGCGGGTCGAGATCATCACTTTTGATGGTTCCTTCCACGGCCGCTCCTCGGCCGGTATCGCCGCCGCCGGGTCGGAAAAGATGGTCAAGGGCTTCGGCCCGCTGCTGCCCGGTTTCGTGCATCTCACCTTCGGCGATCTGGACGGGGTCACCAATGCGATCACCGACAGGACCGCCGCGATCCTGATCGAGCCGGTGCAGGGCGAGGGCGGCATTCGCCCGGTCCCCGATGCCGAGCTGAAGGCGCTGCGTCAGATCTGCGACGAGCATGGCCTGTTGCTGATCCTGGACGAGGTGCAATGCGGCATGGGCCGGACCGGGCGGCTCTTTGCCCATGAATGGGCGGGCATCACGCCCGACATCATGATGGTGGCCAAGGGCATCGGCGGCGGCTTCCCGCTGGGCGCGGTGCTGGCCACCGAAGAGGCGGCAAGCGGCATGACCGCGGGCACCCATGGATCCACCTATGGTGGCAACCCGCTGGGCTGCGCCGTGGGCTGCGCGGTGATGGATCACGTCTCGGACCCCGCCTTTCTGGCCGAGGTCAACCGCAAGGCGGCATTGCTGCGTCAGCGGCTCGAAGGGCTGGTCGCCGCCCACCCGGAGGTGTTCGAAGAGGTGCGCGGCTCCGGCCTGATGCTGGGGCTCAAATGCAAGGCCTCCAATCTCGACGTGGTCAAGGCGGGCTATGACAACCTGGTCATCACCGTCCCCGCCGCCGACAATGTGATCCGCCTGCTGCCACCGCTCACCCTGACCGAGGACGACATCGCCGAGGCCTTCACCCGCCTGGATGCCACCGCCCGCCAGGTCGAAGCCACCTGACCTTCATTTCGCCAAAAATACTCCGGGGGAGTCGCCGTCAGGCGACGGGGGCAGCGCCCCCACCCCCGGCCAGAAGAAAGCCTAAAGACATGAATCACTTTCTCGATATCCACAAGACCGAGGCCGCCGACCTGCGGTCCATGATCGACCAGGCCGGCGCGATGAAACGGGCCCGCCTGGGCCGGCCCAAGGCGGCGCCGGATGACGAACAGCCCCTCAAGGACCGGATGGTCGCCCTGATCTTCGAAAAGCCCTCGACCCGGACCCGCGTCTCCTTTGACGTGGGTGTGCGCCAGATGGGCGGGCAGACCATGGTGCTCTCGGGCAATGACATGCAGCTGGGTCATGGCGAGACCATTGCCGACACCGCCCGCGTGCTGTCGCGTTATGTCGACATGATCATGATCCGGACCTTCGACGAAACCGTGCTGACCGAGATGGCCGAATATGCCAACGTGCCGGTGATCAACGGGCTGACCGACCGCAGCCATCCCTGTCAGATCATGGCCGATGTGCTGACCTTTGAGGAGCATCGCGGCCCGATCGCCGGCAAGAAGGTGGTCTGGACCGGTGACGGCAACAATGTCTGCTCGTCCTTCCTGCATGCAGCCGGGCAATTCGGCTTCGACCTCACCTTTACCGGTCCGGCCCAGTTCGACCCGGAAGAGGAGTATATGGGCTTTGCCCGCCAGAAGGGCTCGAAGATCGTGATCGAACGCGACGCGTTCAAGGCGGTCGAAGGCGCCGATCTGGTGGTCGCCGACACCTGGGTGTCGATGCATGACGCGCAATCGGCCAAGGAACGCCGCCACAACCTGTTGCGGCCCTATCAGGTCAACGCCGAGCTGATGCGCCACGCCAAGCCCGACGCGCTGTTCATGCATTGCCTGCCCGCCCACCGCGAGGAGGAAGCCACCTCCGAGGTGATGGATGGCCCGAACTCGGTCATCTTTGACGAGGCGGAAAACCGGCTGCATGCGCAGAAGGCGATCATGCGCTGGTGCCTGGGGGCTTGACCCCCGGCACGCGCTCCGGACAAACACGATGGCCGGTTCCCGGCCAGATCCTCGACTACACACGTCTCAACAAGGGGACTGAACATGACACACAAGGTCTTCATCGATGGCGAGGTCGGCACCACCGGCCTCCAGATCCGCGCCCGGCTCGAAGGGCGGGACGATATCCGTCTCGTCACTCTGGACGAGGCCGACCGCAAGAATACCGACGCCCGGCTGGCCGCCTTTGGTGAGGCCGATGTCGGCATTCTCTGCCTGCCCGACGCGGCGGCGATAGAGATCGTGGCCGAACTGGCGGGCACCGGCACCCGACTGATCGACGCCAGCACCGCCCACCGGGTCAATCCCGACTGGGTCTTCGGCTTCCCCGAGATGGAGAGCGGCCTGCGCGACCGGATCGCCAGCGGCCAGTTCGTGTCAAACCCCGGCTGTTACTCAACCGGTGCCATCGCGCTGTTGCACCCGCTGGTCCGGCGTGGGCTGATCGCCGCCGATGCGGCGCTTAGCATCAACGCCATCAGCGGCTACTCCGGCGGCGGCAAGGCGATGATCGCCGAGTTCCAGAGCGGTCAGACCGACGGCCCCTTCGTCTATGCCACCGACCAGCGGCACAAGCACCTGCCCGAGATCATCGCGCATGTGGGCCTGTCGCGGCGGCCGGTCTTCGTGCCCTCGGTCGGGCCCTACGAACAGGGGATGATCGTGCAGGTACCGCTGCCGCACCTGGAGCCGGGCGAAAGCGCCGCGCTTCATTCCGCCCTGGCCGAGCATTACGCCGGCAGCGCCTTTGTCTCGGTTGTTGCGCCGGACCATTACGGCGCGCGGATCGACCCGCGCCGCCTCAATGGCACCAACCGGCTGGAGCTGTCGGTGCATGGCAATCCCGATACGGGCGGGGCGGTGCTGATCGCGCTGCTCGACAACCTGGGCAAGGGCGCCTCGGGCGCGGCGGTGCAGAACCTCAACATCATGCTCGGCCTCGACGAGAGCCTCGGTCTCTGACCGGCGCAGGCAACGGGAAAGGAAAATGACCGTACATCTCGCGCTGACCGCGCTGGAGGGTGACTATGCCGTCACCCGCCGCGCGCCCGGCGAAGCTTTGCCCTATTGGATCGCCGGGCCGGGACTGCTGAGCGTCACCCAGGCCCCAGACGAGGTTTCGATCCTGTGCCTTGCCGACCGGGTCCCGGCCGAAGAGATCGCCGCGCGCGGCTGGCAGGCCGTGCAGGTGGATACCTGCGCCGCGCTCGATCAGCCCCGCGTGGTTCTGGCCGCCGTTGAGCCGGTCACCCGCGCCGGTCTGGGCATCTTCGTCACCTCGACCCATGACCGCGATTACCTGCTGGTGCGGGCGGCCCGGATCGCCCAGGCCGAGGCCGCCTGGCTGGCCGCCGGGCATCGCGTGTCCCGCGGTGGCGTCACCCTGCGTCTCGCCGGTCCCGACGATGCCGAGGCGCTGGCCTGCCTGCATTTCCGCGTCTGGCAGGAAACCTATGCCCGGATCGCCCCGCCCGAGGTACGGCTGGCGCTGACCAAGGCCCGCCGTCTTGCCTATTGGCGGGACCGGCTGGCGCAGGGCGGCGCGACCGTCATCGCGGAACGGGCGGGGGAGGCCGTGGCCCTCGCCGCGCTGTCGCCCGCCAGCGATCTGGAGGGGTTCGGCGACGCGATGGAACTGAACCACCTCTATGTGGCGACCGAGGCCCGGCGCACCGGGCTGGGGCGTCGGCTGCTCACCATCGCCCGGGCCATGGCGGGGGCGCAAGACGGGCGCGGTCTGGTGCTGGCCGTGGTGCGGGAAAACCAGCTTGCGCTGGCCTTCTACGCCGGGCAGGGCGGGCGCGTACTGGCGGAACGCAGGGACAAGGGCCCGCTCTGGCCTTCGGACAACCTGATCCTGGGGTGGGAGGCCGCGCGTTAGGCCTGCGCTAGCGCGTGATCAGATCCTGCGCCTCTGCCAGCCCGAACCAGCTGTGCAGCCGGTCCTGGAAAGCCTGTACGATCCGGCGGGGCGCGCCTTCGGCGCGTCCCGAGACCAGGTGCAGCGCTGTGCCCGCCGCCAGCGGCACCGCGACCAGCGGATCGCCGCCGTAACTGACCGAGGTCCGGGGCCGCATGTTCAGCACCGCAAGGCCAACCCCGGCCCCAACCAGCGACCGCACCATCTCGACACTGCTCGCGGTGGCGACGATCTGCGGCACGATCCCCGCCGTCCGCAACAACCCCCGCACATAGGCTCCGGCGACAGGCAGGTCCAGCAGCACCAGCGGACTGTCCTTGAGGTCGCTGATCCCGGGCCGCTCCAGCTGACAGATGGCATGCCCCTGCGGCGCCAGCACATAGGGCGGCAGATCCAGCAGGGGCCGGGTCTCGACCCCGGCAAGCACCTCGTCACCGGCGAAAAGGGCGACATCGAGCGTGCCATTCAAAAGCCCTGTTTGCGCCGTGATATTGTCGCATTCTTGCAAGTTGAAGCGCAGATCTGGGTTGTCATTCGCCATTTCCTGCAAGATGCGGGGCAAGAATGCAGGCGCAACCGGCGCGTAGTACCCAATGTGCAGGATTCCCTGCAAACCCTGTCCCAGGGTATAGCCCTCTTTCATCACACTTGAATAATCTTCGATCAGAGGCCTGATCCGCGCCGCCAGCGCCCGACCGGCAGGCGTCGCCGTGATCCCGCGCGCCCGGGCGCGCACCACCAGCGCGGCGCCGAACTCGTCTTCGACCCGGTCGATGGCCGCCGCCACCGCCGAGGGCGCCACGTTCAGCTCGGTTGCGGCCCCGGTGATCGACCCGCTGTCCACCGCGACCATAAATGCACGCAAAAGCCGCAAGGAGAGGCGCAGGTCATCCATCGCAAAACTCATATTTTCAGAGGTATTATCAAACTTGTTTCTGTTTTTCAGATTTATGGATCCATGCCACCTTCGGTCAATGCCATTTTACCGCTCCATCGAGGATCGAACATGACACAACCACCACGCCTGCCGGGCTGGGCCCATATCCCCGAGGTTCCCATCGCGGTCTCTCCGTTCTTCAGCTGGCCTCCGGATCCGGTTCGCATGGCCCGGTGGCTGGCGGCCCGCTGGCTGACGCTGGCCGAGAACGTGCTGGTCCTTTTACTCGCCTGGGTCAGCTGGACCTGGCTGACCCCGGCGATGGACCGGATGGCGACGCTGTCGCTGGACTGGATCGTGCTGATCTGGCTGCGCAACCTCGCCCTGATGTGCCTCGTCGCCGGCGGGCTGCATCTGTTCTTCTTCCGGACCCGCCGACAGGGCGACCGGCTCCGCTATGATGCGCGGCCGCTGCAAGCAAAGGGCAGGCAGTTCACCTTTGCCAATCAGGTGCATGACAACATGTTCTGGACCCTGACCAGCGGTGTCGGCTGCTGGACCCTGTTCGAGGTCGCCCTGTTTCACGGCATGGCGCGGGGCTGGGTGCCTGCCCTGATCCCGTCCGAACACCCGGTCCTGTTCGTGCTGCTGTTCCTGCTGACACCGGTCTGGATTTCGTTCCACTTCTACTGGATTCACCGGGCGCTGCACTGGGGGCCGCTCTACCGGCTCGCCCATGCCCTGCATCATCGCAACGTCAATGTCGGCCCTTGGTCCGGCCTGTCGATGCACCCGGTCGAGGCGTTCTTCTTCTTTTCCTCGATCCTGATTCATCTCCTTGTTCCGGCGCACCCGCTGCACATCCTGTTCCACCTGCAACATCAGGGCCTGACCGCCGCCACCTCGCATACCGGCTACGAGAGCCTGCTGATCAAGGACCGCAAGTCGCTTGCGCTGGGAACCTTCCACCACCAGATGCACCACCGCTATTTCGAGGTGAATTACGGCAATCTCGAAATGCCCTGGGACAAGTGGTTCGGCTCGTTCCACGACGGCACGCCCGAGGCCCACGAACGCCTGAAGGCGCGCCGCCAAAGGCGGGCGGGCTGAGCGTTGTTTTTTCCGCCGTCCCGGCGCATGATTGCAGAGGGGAAGAGGGAAAATCATGCGGATCGTCATTGCCGGGGCGGGCATTATCGGCTGTTTCTGTGGCGGGCTGCTGGCCGCCGGGGGGCATGATGTCACCCTGTGGGGCCGCGTCCGCGTGCTGGATCAGGTACGGGCGCACGGGCTGACGGTGACGGATTACTCGGGGCTGGAACGCCATGTCGCCGCCGATGCGCTGACCCTGGGCGAGGATCCCGCCTGCCTGGCTGCGGCAGAGGTGGTGATCGTCACGGTCAAGACCCCGGCCACAGCCGCGATCGCGGCTGATATCGCGGCGGGGGCGCCCTCACGGGCGCCGATCCTGTCCTGGCAGAACGGGGTCGAAAACGCTCGCCTCCTGCGCGCGGCCATGCCGGAGCGCGACCTGCGCGCGGGAATGGTGCCGTTCAACGTGGTGCCTGCGGGCGAGGGGGTCTGGCATCGCGCCAGTTCCGGCGGCATCGTGATCGCGGCGGGACCCGGTGATCTGGGCCGCAGGCTCTCGGTTCCGGGCCTGCCGGTCACCGAAAGTTCCCGGATCGAGGCGGTGCAATGGGGCAAGCTGCTGGTCAACCTGAACAACGCGCTCAATGCGCTGTCGGGGATGACACTTGTCGAGCAACTGGCCGACCGCGACTGGCGCCGCCTGATGGCCGACCAGATGGCCGAGGCGCTGGGCGTGTTGCGCGCGGCGGGTATCGCCGTTGCCTCGACAACGCCGCTGCCGGCCTGGGCCAGCCCGCTTATCCTGCGCCTGCCGACGCCGCTGTTCCGGCGCATAGCCGCCCAGATGCTGACGGTCGATCCCACCGCCCGCACCTCGATGGCCTATGACCTGCTGGCGGGCGGGCTGACCGAGATCGACAGTCTTCAGGGGGAAATCCTGCGCCTGGCGCGGGCGCATGACCGGCCCGCACCCCTCGCCGCGCGGGTGGCCGAGCTGATCCGCGAGGCCGAGATGTCCGGTCCCGGACTGCCCGACCTCAGCCCGCAGGATATCCGGGGCTGAGCCCTTCGGTTTCAGACGAACTGATTGAGTAACAGGAAAATCACCGCCGACATCAGCGCCGCCGCCGGTACGGTGATCACCCAGGCCGCGACGATGGTCATGAAATGCGACCGCCGCACCAGCTTGCGGCGGCGACGCTCTTCCAGCGGCAGGCGGCTTTCCACCGGGCGGCGGTCCCGCAAGGCGCGCAGCCGCTTTTCCGAGTGCCATTCGCGGTAGAACCCGACCCCGAACACACCGCCCACGGCGATATGGGTCGAGCTCACCGGCAGGCCCAGCCAGCTGGCCACGATCACGGTGATCGCCGCCGACAGCGCCACGCAATAGGCCCGCATCGGGTTCAGCTTGGTGATCTGGCTGCCGACCATGCGGATCAGCTTGGGCCCGAACAGGAACAGCCCAAACGACAGGCCAAAGGCGCCGATCACCATCACCCAGGCCGGGATCGCCACCTTGGCGGCAAAGCTTCCCGCCGAGGTTACATGCACGATGGCGGCCAGCGGTCCAACCGCATTCGCCACGTCATTGGCGCCATGGGCAAAACTCAGCAATGCCGCCGACAGCACCAGCGGCAGGCCGAACAGCGCCTTGACCGAGCGGGTGCGGTTCTCCATCCCGGCGGATTTGCGTTTCACCAGCGGCACAGTGATCGCCCAGACGACAATCGCGGTGCCCAGCCCGATCAGCAAGGCCATCTCAAGGTCAATCTTGACCAGCTTCTTGATCCCCTTGACCGCCAGATAGGTGGCAAAGGTGCCCGCCATGATGGCAACCAGGATCGGCACCCATTTGCGCGCCGCCGCGATCTTGTCGGGCTGGTACTGGATACGGTGCTTGATCAGCGCCAGGAACAGCGCGGCAATACCGCCGCCCAGCACCGGCGAGACGATCCAGCTGGCCACGATCGCGCCCATGGTGGACCAGTCCACCGCCGACAGACCCGCTGCCGCGATCCCGGCGCCCATCACGCCGCCCACCACCGAATGGGTGGTCGAGACCGGGGCGCCGACCCATGTGGCAAGATTGACCCACAAGGCCGAGGAGATCAGCGCCGCCATCATCGCCCAGACGAACACCTGGGCGTCCTCGACCGAATGCGGGTCGATGATCCCCTTGGAGATGGTCGAAACCACGTCGCCCCCCGCCAGCAGCGCGCCAGCGGTTTCGGCCACCGCGGCAATCGCGATTGCCGCACCCATCTTCAACGCGCCTGCGCCAACCGCGGGGCCCATGTTGTTGGCCACGTCGTTGGCGCCGATGTTGATCGCCATATAGGCGCCGAACGCGGCGGCCGCGACCACCACGAACCCGCCGGGGGCCTGGCCAAAGGCCACCATCGCCGCCAGGGCCGCCACCACGATGAAGGCCAGCGCGATACCAGGGCCGACAAGCGGGCGCGACACATAATTCGCGGCAACCTCGATCCGCGAGATGCGGTTCAGGTCGGCGTCCAGCCGGCCCCATTGGGGTTTTGCGCTGGGTTCGGTCATCGTCGTTGTCCCGCTGTGGATTTCGCGACGTGCCAATAGACCGCCCGGGGCGTCAAAGCAACCAAACCGTCACGAAATTGTCGATTGCTTGTTACAATTGCCGCAGCAGGTCCTGCAATTGCGGTTCCTGGACCATGTTGGCGGCTTCCTGCGGGGCGACCCAGCGCAGGGTGCGCTGTCCCGCCTCGGGAAACTCTTCGGCCTGTTCCTCGACATCCAGACGGTAGACATAGGTCTCCACCGGTTCGACGGTGCCGTTCTTGCGCCGCTTGCCATAGCCAAAGACGCCAACCGGTTCTTCGGCCACCTCGGCGCGCGCGACGCCCGCCTCTTCCCAGGCCTCGTAAAGCGCGGTTTCAGGGCCGCTCTTGCCCATGATGGGCCAGCCCTTGGGCACGATCCAGCGCCCCGTGTCCAGGCTGGTGATCAACAGGACCTCGGGCCCCCGGTCCGAGGGACGCAGGCACAAGGCCGCCACCTGCGCCCGCTTGGGGCGCTGCAACATGGGACGCACCAGTTCGGACCACGCCTTGGCAACTTTCGATTTCATGCTCTCCACCTCTATAGTGATTGGTGTTTTTGTTTCGTGTGGAAATCTGACCGATATTTGTATCTTTCTTGCTAAAAATCAACAGAAATCCCTCTTTCTGGCCGAAATTGCCTGCCTGCTTGCACGTGAAACGGGCATCGCGCATTCTTCGCCTCACAGGTACAGCTTGACCGGAGGCAGGATGGCGCACCCACGGATCGGGATCTACGGGCTGGGAACCATGGGCAGTGCGCTGGCGCTTAATTTCGCCAGCCGGGGGATCGACATTGCCGTTACCAACCGCGAGGCCGACTGGATCGCGCCCTTCCTCGACCGGGCGGGGCCGTTGGCGGACCGGATCACCGGCTGTGCGGACCCGGCCGCGCTGGTCGGTGCGCTGCCCGCGCCCCGGCTCATCCTTCTGATGATCCCTTCGGGCGCGGCGGTCGATGCGATGATCGACACTTTCCTGCCGCTGCTCGCGCCGGGCGACACGCTGATCGACGCCGGCAATTCCGATTTCCACGATACCCGCAGGCGCGCAGCGGCGCTGGCCGGGCAGGGGATCGGCTTTGTCGGTCTTGGCGTTTCCGGCGGAGCGGAGGGGGCGCGCAACGGCCCGTCGATGATGCTGGGCGGCCCGCCCGAGGCCTGGGTGCGCCTGCGCCCCCTGCTCGAACCGATCGCGGCGCGATTCCGGGACGATCCGTGCGTCGCGCATGTGGGGCCGGACGGGGCGGGGCATTTCGTCAAGACGGTGCATAACGGCATCGAATATGCCGATATGCAGATGATCGCCGAGGTCTATGGCCTGATGCGCGATGGCGCCGGGTGGGAGGCGCCCCGGATCGGCGCCCAATTCGCCGCATGGGACAAGGGACCGCTCAGGTCGTTTCTGGTGGAGACCACGGCCCGTGTGCTGGCCGCCACCGACCCCGAGACCGGGCAACCGATGGTCGACATGATCCGCGATACCGCAGGACAAAAGGGCACCGGTCGCTGGACCGTGATCGAGGCGCTGCGCCTCGGCCAATCCGCCTCGGCGATCGAGGCGGCAGTGGCCGCGCGCGCCTGGTCCGGGCTGGCGCGCGGGCCCGCCGTGCCGCCTGTCCAGCCGATGTCGGTAGATTCAGACCGGCTTGCCAGCGCTTTGCAGGCGGGCCGCCTGATCGCGCATCTGCAAGGCTTCGCCATCCTGCGCGCCGCTGCCGCCGAGTATGACTGGCCGCTCGATCTGGCCCGTATCGCAGAGATCTGGCGCGCGGGTTGCATCGTCCGTTCGGACCTGCTCGACCGCCTCGCGCCGATCTGGCGCACCACCCTTGACGCGCCGTTGCACCTGGCGCCAGGCATCGCCGAAATGCTGTCCGCCGATCTGCCCGCCTTGCGCGAAACGGTGGCACAGGCAGTGGCCTCGGCCTTGCCGGTTCCGGCGTTGTCGGCGGCACTGGCCTGGGCCGACAGCCTGGCGCAACCGCGCGGTACCGCGAACCTGATCCAGGCCCAGCGCGACGCCTTTGGCCGTCATGGGTTCGAACGCACCGACAGGCCGGGGCCCGCGCATTTCGACTGGTAACCCTGTCCGGGCGCGACCCGGCATCGCCCGCCAACACCTGCGACCAAGATCAAGAACGTTGACACAAGAATAATTCTTTGGACCTACTACCTGATCCGCAAGCGCTTTTCGCCCTTGTCTCTGGCGGAACGTACCTTCGCGGACGGTAATTTCATGCCGGTTTCCCAGAGGGAGCACTCTATGACCAACAAACTACTTGCTGAAGTTTTCGGAACCTTCTGGCTTGTCCTCGGCGGCTGCGGTAGCGCCGTTCTGGCAGCCGGGGTCGCAGATGTCGGGATCGGCTGGGCGGGCGTCAGCCTGGCCTTTGGCCTCACGGTTCTGACCATGGCCTATGCCGTCGGCCATATCTCGGGCGGCCATTTCAACCCTGCGGTGTCGCTGGGCCTGATGGTGGCGGGGCGCTTCGACAGCAAACTGCTGCTGCCCTACTGGGCCGCACAGGTAGTGGGCGCCATTCTGGCCGCGCTTGTGCTTTACATCATCGTATCAGGCGGTGCGGGCTTTACCGGCGTCGGTGGTTTTGCCTCCAACGGTTATGGCGCGGCCTCGCCTCAGGGCTATTCGATGATGTCCGGCCTGGTGACCGAGGTCGTGCTGACCGCGTTCTTCCTGATCATCATCCTCGGCGCCACGTCCAAGGGCGCCCCGGCCGGGTTCGCGCCCATCGCCATCGGCCTGGGCCTGACGCTCATCCATCTGGTGTCGATCCCGGTGACCAACACCTCGGTCAATCCCGCCCGCTCGACCGGCGTGGCGCTGTTTGCCGATGGCCCGGCGCTGGCGCAGCTTTGGCTGTTCTGGGTGGCACCGCTGATCGGCGGCGCCCTGGGTGCGATCCTGTGGAAGGTTATCGCGGGCGACGACGCGGATTGATCACGCATAATACGGGCCGGCTCCGGACGGGGCCGGCGACCGGAACCAGGGCGCTCCGGTCAGGCCTGGCCATTCCGGCAATAGGAGTGGAACCCTTCCCGGTCGGACATACGTCCCATCCAGTCTGCCACCGCGGGCAAATCCGGACGCTCCATCGGCGTGCTTTTCCAGCGGTTGGTCGACAGGGCGAGGACAATATCGGCCAGGGTAAAACTCTCACCACAGACAAAGGCGCCTGTCGCGGACAGGCGCCGATCCAAAAGTGTCATCGCGGCATTCCAGTCCCGGACACTGGCCTTCTGCGCGTCTTGATCGGCAAACCTCGGATCCTTGCGCACCAACCCCATGAACGCCGCACGCCACGCGGTGTTCAATTCGGCAATCTGCCAATCCATCCAGGCTTCGACACTTGCCCGCCCGGCGGCCTCTTCGGGAAACAGGTCGCCACGTCGCTGGCGGCTGGCGACGGAGCGGCAGATCGTGTTCGACTCCGTCAACACCAGATCACCATCCACCAGCACCGGCACCAACCCTTTCGGGTTGAGGACAAGAAAGCTGGGGTCAGACGTGGGCCGCGTTTGCCCGCCCCAGTCCTCCCGGTCCACCGATAGCCCCACCTCGGCGCATGTCCAGAGAACCTTGCGCACGTTGATGGAGTTCTTCTGCCCGAGTATCCGCATATCTGTTCGCTTGGTGTCCGGCGTTTGCCATGACGCGGTTGGTACCCGCCGAACGCGGGTCGCGCGACGGAGATTGCCCCATTGCATCCCCCGTCTCAATCGGCAAGCTGGCAAACGAGGGAGAGTGACATGACCGAGCAGCTTGCAGGCGATTACGATTACATCATCATCGGCGGTGGCACCGCCGGTTGCGTGCTGGCCAACCGGCTCAGCGCCGACCCGAAAACCCGTGTGCTGCTGCTCGAGGCGGGCGGCAAGGGCCATTATCACTGGGTCCATATCCCGGTGGGTTACCTCTACTGCATCGGCAATCCGCGCGTCGACTGGATGATGAAGACCGCCGCCGAACCCGGCCTCAACGGCCGCAGCCTGATCTATCCGCGCGGCAAGGTGCTGGGCGGTTGCACCTCGATCAACGGCATGATCTACATGCGCGGACAGGCCGCCGACTACGATGGCTGGCGCCAGATGGGCAATACCGGCTGGGGCTGGGATGACGTACTGCCCTATTTCCGCCGCTCCGAGGATCACCACAAGGGCGAGAGCGACCTGCACGGGGCCGGGGGCGAGTGGAAAGTCACCACCCAGCGCCTGAGCTGGGAGATCCTGCGCGCCTTTCAGGAGGGCGCGCGCGAGTTCGGATACGAGCCGACAGTGGATTTCAACAGCGGCACCAACGAGGGCTCGGGTTTCTTCGAGGTCAACCAGAGAAACGGCGTGCGCTGGAACACCACCAAGGCCTTTCTGCGCCCGGCGATGAACCGCTCCAACCTGCGGGTGCTGACCCGGGCCGAGACCCAGCGGCTGATCCTCGACGGCAAGCGCGTCACCGGCGTCACCTTCCGCCACAACGGGGCGGACCATACCGCCACGGCGCAGGCCGAGGTGCTGCTAGCCGCCGGCGCCATCAACTCGCCCAAGCTGATGGAACTCAGCGGTATCGGCCAGCCCGAACGTCTCTCGGCGCTCGGCATCACCCCGGCGCATGACTTGCCGGGCGTGGGCGAGAACCTGCAAGATCACCTCCAGATACGCACCGTCTTCAAGGTCTCGAACACGCCGACCCTGAACGAGACCGCCAATTCGCTGACCGGCCGCATCGGCATCGCGCTGAAATATGCGCTGACCCGGTCAGGCCCGCTCAGCATGGCGCCCAGCCAGTTCGGCATGTTCACCAAATCCGACCCGAGCCTGGAAACGCCGGACCTGGAATACCACGTACAGCCCCTGTCGACCGACCGGCTGGGCGATCCGCTGCACCCGTTTCCGGCGATCACGGTTTCGGTCTGCAATCTGCGGCCGGAAAGCGTGGGCGATTGCCACATCACCAGCGCTGAACCCAGCCCGCAGCCGCAAATCCGCCTCAACTACCTTAGCGCCCCGCGCGATCAGCAGGTCGCGGTCGCCGCCGTGAAACAGGCCCGCCAGATCATGACGGCCAAGGCGCTCGCCCCCTACGCACCCCAGGAATTCCTGCCCGGCCCGCAGATCGCCAGCGACGCGGACCTCTTGCGCGAGGCGGGCAATATCGCCACCACGATCTTTCACCCCGTAGGGACCTGCAAGATGGGCAACGACCCGATGGCGGTGGTCGCCCCCGACCTGCGCGTGCACGGGTTGTCGGGTCTGCGGGTGATCGACGCCTCGATCATGCCAAAACTCGTCAGCGGCAACACCGCCTCGCCCGTCATCATGATCGCGGAAAAAGCCGCCGACATGATCCGCGCCGGCTGACCCTTCCGGCTTTTCATCTTTTCACAAATACTCCGGGGGTGAGGCCCGCAAGGGCCGAGGGGGCAGAGCCCCATTGCTTCGCCCCGTTCAGCGCTCCGGCCGATAGGCCTGATCGATCATCGCCTGTTCGCGCTGCGCCACATAGGCGGTGCGGAACCGTGGCGCAAAGAAGGCGGCAAAGGCCCGGACCTCGGGGCGGCGATAGGCGTCCGGGCCGATCACCAGCCACGAAGTGGTGTCGGTGCCCGGAACCGGATCGAAACAGCGCACCAGCGTCGGGTAATCGATGGCATACAAGATCGCCACCGGACCGATGCCCAGACCCGCCTCGATGCTCGCGGTCACCGATTCCGGTTCACCGCAGCGCGCGACGATCTGGTCGGGAGAAATCCGTTCCATTAGCCAGCGGTTCAGGCGCATCGCACCCGGCATGGGATCGTAGACCACGAAGGAATGGCCGGCAAAATCTTCGGGCCCGGCGGGCAGCCCGCGGCGCTCGGCATACGAGCGCGAGGCGAAAAGCGCCGATTTCACATCGGTGAGCTTGCTGCAGATCAGCCGCTCGTCGGTGATCTGCGGCGTGATCCGGATCGCCACATCCGCCTCTCCGGCCGCCAGGTCAAGCAAGTCGTAGGTCGCGATCAGTTCAAACCGCGTCTCTGGGTGCAGGTCGCTGAACTCGGCAAGGATCCGGGTGAAGGTCGGCGAGAAATTTCGGTTCGAGGCGGTAATCCGGATCGGTCGGGCGTTGGACTTGCGCGCCTTGGTCGCGGCCTCCTCCAGGTTTCTGGCCGAGGCTTCCAGCATCTCCGCCTGCGGCAGCAGGTCCCGCGCCACCAGGGTCGGGCGGAACCCGCGGGTATCGCGCTCGAACAGCGTCAGCCCCAACTGGTGCTCCAGCGTCTCGATCTGGCGGGCGACGGTCGGCTGCGACACCCCCAGCACACGCGATGCGGCCAGTGTCGATCCCTCGCGGTAGACTGCCAGAAAGACGCGAATGTCCGACCAGTTCAACGACCACCTCTTCATTTCCGAAGAACCGCGCAACACCGTCGAATATACCATGCCGCTCATGCGCCACCTAGAATTCTTTGTGTGATGCTCAGGCAGGGGAGGCCGAGATGACAATGCAGGACAGCTTTCCAATCCTTGCCGGACTAAGGCGCGCGCTGCTTGCGCTGCCGCTGCCCCGGCGCCACATCCCGGCCACCCCCGAGACCCGGGCCGAGGAGGACCGCGCAGGCCGCGCCTTCGTGCAGGAGATGTTCGAACTCTGCCCCGAGGCCTTCGCCACCGATACCGGCCTGCACGAGGCGATGATCGGACTTTCCGGCCGGTACTGACCGGGCGCCGGACTACCGCGTGCCGCCGCGCGGCTTGGCCCTCAGCGTCGGATCGGCGGCACGTGGGTCCTCGGGCCAGGGATGCTTGGGGTATTGCGCGCGCATGTCCTTGCGCACATCGGCATAAGAGCCATCCCAGAAACCGGGCAGGTCGCGGGTGATCTGGATCGGGCGCTGGGCGGGTGACAGGAGGGTGATCTTCAGCGGCACGCCCGCCACCACCGGATGCGCCGTGACCCCGAACATCTCTTGCAGCCGGACCGAGATTTCCGGCACCTCGTGTTCATAATCAATGGGGACCTTACGCCCCAGCGGCGTGACAAAGGCGCCGGGCGCGCGTGCCTCCAACACTTGGCTCTGGTCCCAGTCGAGCCGCGCCTTGAGCGCTGGCAGCGGGTCGAAACGCTTCCAGTCCTCGGCGCTGCGCACACCCGAGAGCATCGGCAACAGCCAGTCCTCTAGGCTCTCCAACAGCCCGGCTTCGGAGAAATCCGGCAGCTCCGCGCCCTCGGCGCGCACCAGTTCCACCCGCCGCGCCAGCCGGGCGGCGGCACCTTCCAGCCGCAGACCAAGGTCGCGCACGCCCTCCAGCATCGCGCGGGCGACGGCCTCCGGCGGCACCTCCTTCCAGATCCGGTCGCTCAGGGTGATCGCGCCCAGCCGCTCCTGTTGCCGTGCCGTGACCCGGCGGTCGCGCCGAGACCATTCGCAGAGATCGACCGTGGCGATCTGATCGCCGAACAGATCGCGCAGCTCAGCCTCACCTATCCGCGCGGCCATGCGGATGCGCGCCTCGCGCGGGTCGCCATCGCTGTCGATGGCCACCAGATAGGGCGCGGCGGCCAGCGCCTCGCCGGGCTCCAGCACCGCGCCCTTGCCGCCCGACAGGACAAAGCGCGGCGCCTCGCCCTTGCGCCGCTGGCCGATCCGGTCGGGATAGGCGAGCGCTGCCATCGCCGCCGGGCTCATCGCCTCTGCCGATGGGATGGCTTGCCGCTCCAGCCGCTTCACCTCACCCCGGATGCGGTCGATCACACCCATGTTCAGCTCATGGGGCCGTTCGCGTCGGAACCGGGACGGGTCTCGCAGGGCCTCCAGACGCAGGTCAAGGTCCACCGGCGCGCCGCGCAGCGGGTCGCGTTCGGCCATCAGCGCCGCCAGCGGTGCCGCCTGCCGCCCCGCCACGGCCAGCATATGGCCCAGGCGCGGATGCAGCGGCAGCGCCGCCAGCACCCGCCCATGATCTGTGATGCGCCCGCGCGCGTCCAGCGCGCCCAGCATCGCCAAGAGCGCCCGGGCTTCGGCAAACGCGCCCTCGGGCGGTTGCGTCAGAAACGGCAGGTCTCCGGGCTCGGCCCCCCAAAGCGCCAGTTCCAGCGCGAGGCTCGCCAGATCCGCCGCCTCGATCTCGGCAGGCGGAAATGCCGCCAGCGCGCCTTCCTCGCCCCGGGTCCAGAGCCTGTAGCAGGTGCCCTCGGCCACGCGCCCCGCGCGACCGGCGCGCTGGGTCGCCTCGGCCCGCGTCACCCGCTCGGTGACCAGCCGCGACATGCCGGAACCGGGGTCGAACCGCGCCCGGCGGGCTTGTCCCATGTCCACCACCACCCGGATATCGGGAATGGTCAGCGAGGTTTCGGCGATCGAGGTCGCGAGCACCACCTTGCGCCCGTCCGTGGCAGGCGCCAGCGCCGCCCGCTGCGCGGCAAAGGGCATGGCCCCGAACAGCGGCCTCACCGCGCAGTCGCCCGGCAGGCGTTTGGCCAACAGCGCTTCGGCGCGCCGGATCTCGCCCTCGCCAGGCAGAAAGACCAACAGGCCGCCGCCGCTGTCGCGGGTCTCGGCCTCGGCCCGGACGACGAGATCGGCCAGTGCCTCCACCCGCCGCGCCTGTGGGCCCAGCGGCCGGTCCAGCCAGCGCGTCTCGACCGGAAAGGCGCGCCCCTCGGAGGTGACCAGCGGCGCCGCCATGAGTTCCGCCACTGGCGCGGAATCAAGCGTTGCCGACATTGCCAGGAGGATCAGGTCGTCGCGCAGCGCGCCCGCCACTTCGAGGCAGAGCGCAAGTCCCAGATCGGCATTCAGCGAGCGTTCGTGAAACTCGTCAAAGATCACCGCGCCCACCCCGGGCAGGTCGGGGTCCGATTGCAGCATCCGGGTCAGGATGCCCTCGGTCACCACCTCGATCCGGGTCGCCTTGGACACCTTGGCCTCGCCCCGGATGCGATAGCCCACGGTCTGCCCCGCAGCCTCGCCCAGCGTCTCTGCCATGCGCTCCGCAGCCGCCCGCGCCGCGAGGCGGCGCGGTTCCAGCATCACGATCCGCCCCGGCGTCAGCCCGGCCTCCAGCATGGCCAGCGGTACGCGCGTGGTCTTGCCCGCGCCCGGTGGCGCCTGCAACACGGCCCGGCCCCGCCCTTGCAGGGCGGCGATCAGGTCGGGCAGCGCGTCGTCGATGGGCAGGCGTGTCATGCCGCCTTATCGCCAGAGCAGCGGGGGCAGGTCCAGTCCCATTCGGCGGTTCCCTGTGACGCGCGGTAGCGGATTTGAGTATTTGAGACCAGAAAGAAGCAGCACCACCAGCGCTGGTAGTCGGGCGCGCGGCACAGGGACAATCCGGCGCATCCCGTGGGTCGGCTCTGGACAAACCGGGGCCTGCTCCGCCATTCAGGGCAAAATTCGCGAGGACCGGCATGGATATCACGCAGCTTGGCGACAGGATACTCTCGGGCGACCGCCGGGCGCTGGCGCGAGCGATCACGCTGGTGGAAAGCCGCCGCGCCGACCACCGGGCCGAGGCGACGGCGCTGCTCGACCGGCTGGCCCGGTCCGAGCGGCAGGCGCTCAGGATCGGGCTTTCGGGCACGCCGGGGGTCGGCAAGTCCACCTTCATCGAAAGCTTCGGCATGATGCTGGTCGGGCAGGGGCTGCGCGTCGCGGTGCTGGCGGTCGATCCCAGCTCGGCCCGTTCGGGCGGTTCGATCCTCGGCGACAAGACCCGGATGGAGCGCCTCTCGCGCGAGCCCAACGCCTTTATCCGCCCATCACCCAGCCAGAGCCATCTGGGCGGCGTGGCGCGGCGCACCCGCGAGGCGGTGGCGCTGTGCGAGGCGGCGGGGTTCGACGTGGTGCTGATCGAGACGGTGGGTGTCGGTCAGTCCGAGACCGTGGTCTCGGAACTGTCGGATCTGTTCCTGCTGCTGCTGGCGCCCGCGGGCGGTGACGAGTTGCAAGGCGTCAAGCGCGGCATCATGGAGATGGCCGACATGATTCTGGTCAACAAGGCCGACGGCCCGCTGAAACCGGTCGCCACCCGAACCTGTGCCGACTATGCCGGTGCGCTGCGCCTCTTGCGCAAACGGCCGCAGGACCCCGAGCACTTCCCCAAGGCGCTGACCGTTTCGGCGGTCGAGGAACACGGGCTGGCTGAGGCCTGGACCGAGATGCAGACGCTCACCGAATGGCGCAAGGCGCAGGGGCACTGGGCCCGCAACCGCGCGGCACAAGCCCGCTACTGGTTCGGTCAGGAGGTGCGCCACGCCCTGCTGGCCCGGCTGGAAAGCCCCCAGGCGCGGTCCGAGATGGACCGCCTCGCCAAGGCGGCAGCCGACGGTGACCTGACCCCGGCCAGCGCCGCCGAGCAGATGCTGGCCTATCTGAACGCCAACCGATGACTTCATCTTGCCCAAAATATCCCCGCCGGAGGCATGGCCCGGCACGGGCCATACAGGCGATCTGGCTGCGCAGGGCTTCAGGGCAAAGAATCCGCGCCATCCGTCTTGACCCCCCAGCCGATTCCCACTACACGCATCCAACCAGTTTTCGGGCGCGACTTCGGGTTGCGCCCCTTGTGATTTGGCCGGTATATCACGCCTGCCACCAGATACGAAGGAAGAGACCATGTCGCGCCGTTGCGAACTGACCGGAAAAGGCCCGATGACTGGCAACAATGTCAGCCATGCAAACAACAAGACCCGCCGTCGTTTTCTGCCCAACCTGAACGACGTGACGTTGCAGTCGGAAACCCTGGGCCGTGGCGTCAAGCTGCGCATCTCGGCGGCTGCCCTGCGCTCGGTCGATCACCGTGGCGGTCTGGACGCTTTCCTGGCCAAGGCCAAGGACGAGGACCTGTCCGACAACGCCCTGAAGGTCAAGAAAGAGATCGCCAAGGCACAAGCCGCGGCCTGATCGACTTCAGGCCACTGGATTGCAGAGAACCCCGCGCCGATCGGTGCGGGGTTTTCCGCGTCCGGGGCAAGCGTCCAGCTGTCACAGCGGCCCGATGCCGCCTTGTGTTCCCCCGTGGGAACGCGCTAGCAGATCGGCAATGATGATCCGTCTGCGCATATCCCTCGCCCTGATCCTGGCCGCGCTGCTGGCGCTGACCGGGCAGGGGCTGGCCAATTCCCGTGGCTTGAACGCCGCGGTTGGGCAGATGGAGATCTGTACCGGCACCGGCCCGGTGATCCTCTACATGGATGAGGACGGGCAACCGGCGGCCCCGCCGCATTACTGTCCCGATTTCGCATTGGCCCTGCTGGGGGCGCTGACGCCTGACGTCTTAGCCCTGCCTGTCCTGCCCGAGGGTGCCGGTCCGCAACCCGATGGCACCCGTGCCAGCCTTATTTCCGCAACTCTCTCTGCCGTTCCGGCCCGCGCGCCGCCCGTCCCGGTCTGATCCAATCCAAATCAGACCACATAGGACATGACCAAGGAGAGAGACCCATGTCGTTCAAATCCGCACTGCTGGCTGCTGCCGCAACCCTGACCCTTGCCACCACCGCGCTGGCCAGGGACATCACCATTGACGACGCCTATGCCCGTTCGGCGGGCGCCAATGCCAAGGCGGGCGCCGCCTTCATGATGATCCACAATACCGGCGATACCGACGACCGGCTCATCGAAGCCCGCTCGGACGTGTCGGCCCGGGTGGAACTGCACACCCACAAGATCAACGATCAGGGCGTCGCGCAGATGATGCATGTGCCCGAAGGCTTCGTGATCCCCGCCGGTGGCATGCACGCGCTGGCGCGCGGTGGCGATCATGTGATGTTCATGGGCATCAAGGCGCCCTTTGAGCAGGGCGCGATGGTGCCGGTGACGCTGGTGTTCGAAAAGGCGGGCGAGATCGAGGTCGAAATCCCCGTCGATCTGGAGCGTCAGGGTGGCGGCCACGGCCAGATGAAGAAGAACTGAGGGGCGGGCACGCCTGTCTTCAGGCTGCGTTGCAGCCCTCATCCATGCGTCAGGCCGGGTCTGAACCCGGCCTGGGCGCCCAGCCCGCTCGCAGGCCCGCACCCTTTTCAAGAGCGCGGTCCAGCGCCAAGGCCGCAACCGCAAAATCGCCGATCGCCATGCCGCGAAACACGAAACCGGCGCGTGCCGCCGGGTTGCGCGCAAGGTCCGGTCCGGTCACCAGCGACGCCAGATCGCCGCTCACCAGAGCCGGTGCGACCATCGGGCGGGGGTTGTCCATCTCCTGCGCCTGATCGTCGATATAGAGCGGCGCCAGCGCCGCCATCCCTTCGGTCCGCCAGGGCACACCTGCATCGGTGATCGCGGCAAAGGCGCCGGGTTTCAGCCAGCGGGCGTCCAGAAATGGCTCCATCCCATAGGCCAGCGTCACCGAAGAGACCACGATATCCGCCACCGCCAGTGCCGCCTGCGGCGTGCTGGCGATCTCCACCTCCAGCCCCCGCGCCCGGGCCAGCGTGGCCAGACGCTCCAGATTACCCGCGCCGCGCCCCACCAGTACCGCGCGCCGCAGCGGGAACAGGTCGCAGAACGCCGCCAGATGGCTGCGCGCCTGCGCGCCAGTACCGACAAAGGTGATCGTCTCGGCCGCCGGGTCGGCCAACCGCCGCGCCGCCACCGCGCTCAACCCGGCGGTACGTACCCCGGTCAGCCAGCCCGCCTGCATCAGCGCCCGCATCTCTCCGGTCTCGCTGTCCTGTACCAAGACAACGCCCTCGACCCCCGGTAATCCGCGCGACGGGTTGCGCGGGCTCACCATCACCGACTTGACCACTGTCAGATCCGGCCCGTCGCCCGTGGCCAGCGTCGTCATCACATAACGCCCGTCGCCCGGCAGCACCGCCGATTTCGGCGCCACCTGCACCGCGCCGCGCGCCTGTGCCGTGATCGCCGCCTCCAGCGCCGTCAGCACCTCGGTCGTGGTGATCCCCAGTCCGGATAGTTCGACATCCGACAGGATCAGGAACCCGCTCATGCCCGTCCCTCCAGCAGGCGGTCCACCCAGTCGGGCACGATCCGGCTGGCCGGGCCGAACCGGGTCTCGTCGAAACTTGATACCACCGCCGAGGGTTCCAGGTTCATCTCCACCGTCCGCGCCCCCGCCGCGATTGCCTCGTGTACAAAGGCCGCCGCCGGATAGACCTGCCCCGAGGTACCGATGGCCGCGAATACGGAACAGCCCGCCAGATGGTCATAGATCGCGTCCATGAAATAGGGCATCTCGCCGAACCAGACCACGTCGGGCCGCGCCGCCGGGCGGGCACAGGCGGGGCAGGGGGTCTGGGTATTCATCACCTCGGGCGCCTGCCAGCGATGGCCGCAGGCGGCGCAAAGCGCACCCGCCAGCGTGCCATGCATATGGATCACCTCCCGCGCGCCGCCCGCCTCGTGCAGGGCATCCACATTCTGCGTTACGATCACCACCTCGCCCGGCCAGTCCCGCTGCAACCGCGCCAGCGCCTGATGCGCGGCATTGGGCTGCGCGGCGGCGGCCTGCACCCGGCGCGCGTTGTAGAACGCGTGCACCAGCACCGGATCGCGGGCAAACCCCTCGGGCGTCGCCACATCCTCCAGCGGGTATTTCGTCCAGATCCCGTCCTTGTCGCGGAACGTGCCCAGCCCGCTTTCGGCCGATATTCCGGCCCCGGTCAGTATGACGATCTTTTCCATGCCCGGCCTTTCGCATAAGGATCGGGACAAAACCGGAGCCCCGCATGACCCACCGTATCCTCTTCGTCTGCCTTGGCAACATCTGCCGGTCGCCCGCTGCCGAGGGGGTGTTCCGCGCGCTGATGCCCAATGCCCAAACCGACAGCGCCGGAACCGCGGGCTGGCACGTGGGCAAACCGCCCTACGGCCCGATGCAGGCGGCGGCAGCAGTGCGCGGCATCGACCTTTCGGACCTGCGTGCGCGCCAGTTCAGCGCGGGCGATTTCACCCGCTTCGACCTGATCCTGGGGATGGATGCGGAAAACATTGCCGAGATCGAGGCGCTGCGCCCCGCAGGCAATTCAACCCCCGTGCGGCTTTTCACCGAATTCGCGCCGGAAACCGGCGCCACCCATGTGCCCGACCCCTATTACACCCGGGATTTCGACGGCGCGCTCGACCTGATCGAGGCGGCGGCGGCGGAACTGCGGCGGCAGTTGGCAACCTAGGGGATTTCGTCCGAACCCCTTTTGCGTTCCCGGATCGCAGCGTTTTCATGCTATTATCGGGGAAGACTGGTACGCGGCGACCGGACGTGAATTGACAGAATGCGCGGTTGCCGAAGTCCTTTTGGGAAGGGGACAAGATGTATCTTCGTGACATATCCGTCTGTTTCGTCGCATTGACCGTTGCATTCTCCGTTTCAGCGCGCGCCGAAATGATACATCTGATGGCTCGCAAGGGCGATGCAGACGCGGTTCGGAATCTGATCTCGCAAGACGTTCCCGTCGATCTTCCCAGTACCAGCAACACGACCGAAGAAGGCGTGTCTCCACTCTTCATCGCCGCCAAGTTTGGAAAGAACGCTGTCGTCGAGGTTCTGCTCGACGCGGGTGCCGACCCCACAATTCTGTTTCGATGGGGTGAAAACCAGTATTACTACGGTACGCCGCTGCACGTGGCCGCCCGTTGGGGCCATCTCGATGTCGTCAATACTCTGCTTAGTGCTGGCGTGGATCCGGGTCGATACAACTCCTTCATCGGAACACCTCTGCATCTGGCGCGGCTCGGCGGTCACGATGCCGTGGCGGCCAGACTCATCGAGGTCGGCGCCCCCGAAAGCGTTGTTCAGCCATCGATCGCCAGCCTGTTGCAGCGGGCCAATCCTGAAAAGGGACGTGAAGTGGTTCGCGGATGCCAAATCTGTCACCAGACGACGCCCGATGGGGTCTTTGATCCCGCGACCGGGCCATCTCTCTGGAATGTGGTGGACCGTCCGTCAGGATCGCTCGATGGCTATCAGTATTCCCAAGTGCTTGATGGGCTGGGTATCGACTGGTCTTACGATGCCCTGAATTCCTACATTGCCAGCCCCTATCAATTCGCGCCCGGAACTTCGAAAATCATGCTCGGATTGGAGGACGAGGGCACCCGCGCCGACGTGATCGCATACCTGCGCACGCTCAGCAACGACCCCGCGCCGTTGCCATAGATTGGCAAAACGCCCAATCCTGTGCTGGGCGGTTTCCAAGTACGGCAATCCAGCGCATGACCCGGCTCGGCGATAAGCATGTTTTTGTGAAAATCGCCCTAGTTCTTGACCTTGAAGGCAAACATCCGCCAGGACCGAGATCTCGTGCACAAAGGTCACGTCCCGGTTCGGTGCCTCGCTGGCCAGATGGGACAGGCCGTTCTGCACCTCGGACACCACACGCGTCTGATCCTTGGCGCTGAATTTCAGATGCGGTTGCGGCCCTTCGACGATCACCAGTCCAACCGCCACCCGGCCTTTGAGCTGCGCCGACAGCGGCGGTTCTGCCCCGGCCTCGGGGCCGCCCGCCTGTTCCGGTCCGGCGTCCAGAACCACCTCGTCGCCGGGCGGATGGATCGGCCCCGGCCCTCCGGCGCCCGTGCCTTCCCAGGATTCCCCCTGATAGGCGCGATCCAGTTTCGCGGCGCGCTAGTCGGGTGAGTTGCGAAAGTCGAAAGCCTGTCGGCCCAATGCCTCGGTAAGGCTCTCGGCGCCCTCAATCTCGGGCGCGGCGAGGGGCGATTCGAGCCCGCCGGGTTCACCGGACCCGGCCTCGGCGACCGCCAGCCGCCCATATTCGTGAAAAATCGCCTGCGGCTGGCCGCCGGGGGCGGTTTCGGGCGCCATCGCGGTACCCGTCAGGGTCAGGAATTCATTGGTTTCCAGATCGGAAGTCATGGCAATCTCCAAAATAACTGCGGGTAGAATGTCGCCAGTATAGCACAGCCATGCGCTGATCCCGAAATCACGCTTTTGATGCCCTGAACCCCGGCCAGTTTCAGCTTTTCGAAAACGGCGCGTTCCTGTTGTGCAATCTCGCGCGCGCCCCTTGCGGGGCGCGGTCCGCCTGCGCTCAATGTCCGGCATTGATCGTACCCGCAGGCTTTGCCGATGACCCCGACCCGCGTTTCAGTCCGCGCCGCCGCCCCGGCACAGACCCGCTTATTGTTCGTCGATGACCCGCATCTGGCCGCCCAGCCAGGGCAGCCGGGCCACCGCCGGGTCGATCATCTGGCTTTGCACCAGACGGCGCATGGTCTGCGCCACGTCGCGCGGCACCCGGTCGGCCCAGTCGGACCCTGCAAACAGCGAGATGGTGCGGGCAAAGGCGGCGAAGGGCAGGGGAAAGGCGTCGATCTCGTCATGGAACCGGGCCGCGCGCATGTATCCCAGCGGGGTTGTCACCGCCCAGCCCACCCGTCGCGCCACCATCGCGATCAGCGCCAGATGCGAGCCGATCTCGAACCGCTCCTCGAATTCCAGCTTGTGCCGCGCCAGCTGCGTCTCGATCTGGCGGCTGATCAGCTGCTCGCGGGCATAGCGCAACAGCGGCATGGTGCGCAGCGCCGCCATCATGTCGGCGCCCTCGGTGACAGCGCCGCGCGGCGCCACGACCATGAACGGATCGCGCACCAGCGGGTATTCGACCACGCCCTCATGCATCTCGCCCGAGGTCGCGGCCACCGCGATATGCAGCCGTCGCGCCTTCATCGCCTCGGTGATCTCGTGGCTGGGGGCGGTGATCAGCTTGAACCGGCACTTGGTCAGGCTGTCGGCCAACAGGACGGCCAGCCGTGGCGTCAGGTCATTGTCGAAATCGTCGATCAACCCCATGCTGAGCGTGCTCAGATGGGTCAGGTCCATTACCGTGAGCTCGCTCTGCGCCAGCCTGAGTTCGCTCAGCACCGTCTCGGCCCGCGGCAGAAACGCGCGCCCGGCCGGTGTCAGCAGCATGGGCCGGCGGCCATGGTCGACCAGATCGCTGCCCAGCGCCTGTTCCAGGTTCTTCAACTGCTGGCTGACCGCCGGCTGGCTCAACCCGGTCAGCTCGCTGGCCTGGGCCACCGATCCGGTGCGCGCCAGCGCCTCGAACACTTCCAACCCCCGCAGGGTCACGCCTTTCATGAGCATTCCGGTCGCTCCCGACAGTTTTGCTTTTTCTTAATCAGGTTTGACCTTGCGTCAAGCAAATATCATAGGGATCGCACATGAGCATCGCCATTCTGAAATCCGCCCCCGGACTGCCCGCCGCGACGCAGGGCGATGCCTCGGACACCGTGCAACTGATGCTGGCGCGGCTCAAGCTCGAAGGCGAGGCCGCCGCCCGCGACTATGCCGCGAGGCTCGACGGCTGGACCGGTGAGATCGTGGTCAGCCCGGAGCAGGTGGCGCGCGCCTGCGAACAGGTGCCCGAAGATCTCAAGACCCAGATCCGCTATGCCCATGACAACATCCGCCGCTTTGCCGAGGCCCAGCGCGCCTCGGCGCTGGATTTCCAGACCGAGCTGCGCCCGGGCCTGATCGCCGGGCAGAAACAGATCCCGCTGTCCGCCGCCGGGGCCTATGTACCGGGCGGGCGCTATGCCCATATCGCCTCGGCGCTGATGACGATCACCACCGCCCGCGCCGCAGGCGTGCCGCAGATCACCGCCGTCTCGCCGCCGCAGGCGGGGCGCGGGGTGCACCCCGCGATCCTTTATGCCATGTCGCTGGCGGGCGCCGACCGCATCCTGGCGCTGGGCGGCGTGCAGGGGGTGGCGGCGCTGGCCTTCGGCCTCTTCGGCGCGCCGCCCGCCGATATCCTGGTGGGGCCGGGCAACCAGTTCGTGGCCGAGGCCAAGCGTCAACTGTTTGGCCCGGTGGGCATCGACATGTTCGCCGGTCCCACCGACAGCCTGGTGATCGCCGACGCCAGCGCCGACCCGCTCACCGTCGCCTGGGACCTGGTCGGGCAGGCAGAGCATGGCTACAACTCGCCGGTCTGGCTGGTCACCGACGACCGGGCACTGGCCGAGGCGGTTCTGGCCCATATCCCCGCCTGCATCGCCGATCTGCCCGAACCCAACCGCTCCAGCGCCCAGGCCGCCTGGGACGCGCTGGGCGAGGTGATCCTGTGCGCAGACCGCGAGGAGATGGCCGCCACCGCCGACCGCTACGCGCCCGAGCACCTGCATGTGCAGGCCGCCGATCTGGACTGGTGGCGCGGACGCCTCTCGGCCTATGGCTCGCTGTTCCTGGGGGAACTCACCACCGTGGCTTTTGGCGACAAGGCCAGCGGCCCCAACCATGTGCTGCCCACTTCGGGCGCGGCCCGCTATACCGGCGGACTCAGTGTGCACAAGTTCCTGAAGACCGTGACCTGGCAGCAGGTCGAGCCGCGGGCGCTGCCCGATCTGGCCCGCGCCACCGCCGCCATCTCGCGCGCCGAAGGGATGGAGGGGCACGCCCGCACCGCCGATATCCGGCTCGACAAACTGCGCCCCGCGCTCAGGCAGGTCGGCAACGGCTGAGCAAACGAAAAGGCGGGCCCCAAGCCCGCCTTGCGCTGCAAAACCCCATTACTGGCAGATCGCCTGCGCCAGCTCGCCGAAGGCCTTGTAGCGCTGCCACAGCGCCTCGTCGCTGCTCTTGTCCGACATTCGCACTTCCTGTGCCTGATGCGGGTCCTTGAACCATTTGGCGACCTTGCGCCGGTCCGACCGGGTCAGCGCCTTGTTGGCGGCCTGCTGAATGCAGCCGCAGCGCTGCGGCGTCGCCTCGGACCGGCCGCTCTGGCGGCAGGCATCATTGATCACACCGGTCGCTGCGAACCCCTGCGCCGGCACCGTCAACCCCATCAGCGCGGCACAGACCGCCCCCGTCAAAATCCGTCTCACGTTCCTGGCCTCTTGCTCTGTCCGCGGGGTCTGCCGCCCCGTCTGTCGGCGCATACTATGGCAAAAGAGCGCGCCCGGATCAATCGGGTGCGACAATCGGAATGTATGGCTGGTGGAAAAGTGATCGGGCAAGCCCCGCGCCACGTGTAGGGTGGGCAGTCCTGCCCACCGCACCCGACATGTCAGGCAATGGTGGGCAAACTGCCCACCCTACGGGGGTTGGTCAGCAGATGCCCGAAACTCGGATTGAAGAACGCGCACGGATTGGGCGACGGGAAAGTGTCATCACCCGGGTGGCAGGGTTTTGACAAAAGCCCCGATAGCTTTGAAAACCTGTTGGATGCCCTCGTTCTGCGAGGCCAGCGAGGCGATTACAATGGGCGCGCCCCATTTGACAACGACCTTTCCAGCCTCCTTCGAGGCCTCGGTCAAGGCGAGGTCGATCTTGCCCCCGCAATAGGTCGCAATCCGCACCGAGATATCCCACAGTGTCTTGGCGATGGCTTTGAGCCTGCCGGGTGATGGCTCGGGTTTGGCAATCTCCGCTTCCAGGTCCTCGATCTGATCCCAGACCAGCACGAAATCGTCACGCACGGCCCGCTGAACCCCATCGTCCAGAGGTGGTCCGCCATTGTCGCCGATCAGACTTGTCGAGGACAGCGCCGAACGGAGCGGCAACATGTTCTTCAGGGCAGCGATTTCGCGTTCAAGGTCAAAGAGCTGCTCGATCCGTTCGATCTCTTGCGCTACGGCCTCCGCTCCAGCCTCCCAGATGGCATCGTCGATCAGGGCAACCCGGCGCTGCAACTCCCAGTCGAGGGGTTTGCCGTCCAGCATGCCGCGATACCATTTGGCCCAGAAGGCCCAAGGCGTTCCGGGGGAGCTGTTTTCGAAGTTTCGGATCGCGTTGGCCAATACATCAGGCGCGCCTGATGGCCAGAGCGATGTTGCGAAAAGTTGATGGGTTTCGTTCGGTGCGAAAGAGAGAGCCGCAGAATCGGCGACATCGGCAGAGAGATCGGAGCGGGCGGCACCGCGAGAAGAGACGGCGGCGGCGCGAGCGTGTCGCGCTGACAGGGTGGAGACGGCGGCGGAGAGGGCGGCAAAAATCGCACTGCGGGCGGCTACAATGTAGTTATGGGATCCTCTTTCGTTGGGATCGTCTGAATCGGCTATTGCGAAGGAGAATTCAGTAGACCTATCAAATTCCGAATTTATCTCGGAGACGGTCAGCGTTGCAGCAGTTGCCGCAACGAGATTGGCACGAATGCAGGTCAACAGGTACTTCTGACGGAAAGAGTCGAAATGCTGTTGAGAAGCTAATTGAAATGCCGCAGGCGCTGCCCGAAGCGTTGCCCTCGCGGCAAAGCTGACACGTGCTCGATGGGGCAGGGCGCTCAGGAATTCCTCCAGCTCTTCTTCGTTGTTTAAGTCAACCATTCAACCCCTGACCCTATCCCGCGTCAGCTTGCCGGGGTGCGCCCTTGTGCGCAAGCGTTCACGAGCCTATTGACCAAGTCTCAAATCCTCATCATATGCCCAATCCATGACAGACCTCGCCCATATCCGCAATTTCTCCATCGTCGCCCATATCGACCATGGCAAATCCACCCTTGCCGACCGGCTCATCCAGGAGACCGGGACGGTGCAGGATCGTGACATGAAGGAGCAGCTGCTCGACAGCATGGATATCGAGCGCGAGCGGGGCATCACCATCAAGGCCAACACCGTCCGCATCGACTATACCGCCGACAATGGCGAGCAGTATGTGCTGAACCTGATCGACACGCCCGGCCATGTCGACTTTGCCTATGAGGTCAGCCGCTCGATGCGCGCGGTCGAAGGGTCCTTGCTGGTCGTCGACAGCACCCAGGGGGTCGAGGCGCAGACACTCGCCAACGTCTATCAGGCGATCGACGCCAACCACGAGATCGTGCCGATCCTCAACAAGATCGACCTGCCCGCCAGCGAATGCGACCGGGTGGCCGAACAGATCGAGGATGTGATTGGCATCGATGCCTCGGGCGCGATCCGGGTTTCCGCCAAGACCGGCGTCGGCATCCACGAAACGCTCGAGGCCATCGTGCATCACCTGCCCGCGCCCAAGGGCACCCGCGACGCGCCCTTGAAGGCGATGCTGGTCGACAGCTGGTACGACAGCTATCTGGGCGTCATCGTGCTGGTCCGCATCATGGACGGCATTCTGAAGAAGGGCATGCGGGTCAAGTTCATGTCGAACGGCACCCTGCACCATGTCGACCGCATCGGCGTCTTCCGCCCCGCCATGCAGATGGTGGACGAGCTCGGCCCGGGCGAGATCGGCTTCCTCACCGCCTCGATCAAGCAGGTGCGCGACACCCGCGTCGGCGACACCATCACCAATGACCGCAATGGCGCCGACAAGGCGTTGCCCGGCTTCAAACCTGCCCAGCCGGTGGTGTTCTGCGGCCTCTTCCCGGTGGACTCGGCCGAATTCGAAGACCTCCGCGACGCCATCGAGAAACTGGCCCTCAACGACGCCTCCTTCTCCTATGAAATGGAAACCTCGGCCGCCCTCGGCTTCGGCTTCCGCTGCGGCTTCCTGGGCCTTCTCCACCTCGAGGTCATCCGCGACCGGCTGGAACGCGAATACGATATCGAGCTGATCACCACCGCGCCTTCGGTGGTCTACCACGTCTTCATGCGCGACGGCGAGATGCGCGAGCTGCACAACCCCGCCGACATGCCCGACCTCAGCAAGGTTGACCATATCGAGGAACCGCGCATCAAGGCCACCATCCTTGTCCCCGACGACTATCTGGGCGATGTGCTGAAACTCTGCCAGGACCGCCGCGGCATTCAACAGGACCTCTCCTATGCCGGCTCCCGCGCCATGGTCGTCTATGACCTGCCGCTGAACGAGGTGGTGTTCGACTTCTACGACCGGCTCAAATCGGTGACCAAGGGCTATGCCAGCTTCGACTACCAGCTCACCGGCTATCGCGAGGACAGCCTGGTGAAAATGTCGATCCTGGTGAATGACGAGCCCGTCGATGCGCTGTCGACCATGGTCCACCGCGACCGGGCCGAGGCGCGCGGGCGGGCGATGTGCGAAAAGCTCAAGGACCTGATCCCCCGCCACATGTTCAAGATCCCGATCCAGGCGGCCATCGGCGGCAAGGTCATCGCGCGCGAGACCCTCTCGGCGCTGCGCAAGGACGTGACCGCCAAATGCTACGGCGGCGACGCGACGCGGAAAAAGAAGCTGCTGGAAAAGCAGAAGGCGGGCAAGAAGAAGATGCGCCAGTTCGGCAAGGTGGATATCCCGCAGGAAGCTTTCATCAGCGCGCTCAAGATGGACAGCTGAGGCTGTCCATCTCGCGCGATGATGAAAGACGGTGGGCGAAAGCGTTTGGCAAGGCCAAACGCGTGCCCACACCGTCGAGAACTGAATGACTGTGGACAGCTGAGGCTGTCCATTTTGGTTTTCACAATAATGAAAATGACTTTTCAGATTTTTTCTATTTTATTTAGTTAATCTCTTCAAAGCCAAGAGCGGTGTAAGTGATACTAACCGAGCCGTTGGGCTTTCTAATTTCTGCGATCTCGATATCCGCTCTAAAGCGAGCGCCAAGCAACAAGCCGTCACTTTCGATTCTTTCCAGGTAATCTTGACTAATTTGCCTGTCAAACTTTCCGGATACAATCCGAGATTCACCTTCCTTGTGAAAATCGAAGGTGCGATTGCTTGGAGAAAGCCCGATTAGTTTACCGACCCACTCCTCAGTAAAAAATTCATATTTCGTGTTGGTTAACCGATTGAAGGCACGTTCAATGTCGGCAGAGGAGTGGTAGTCCGAGCGGCTCGGCAGGTTTGTTTTGAGTGACGCTTCGTTGTTGTGCAGATGAGTGAAAAAATCGGTTAAACTTGAAAAAAGGCGAGGGTTTATCTCATCTATCTCCAAAAGAAACCGATCATCATCTCTCTGCGTCAATTCGTTGATCGCCTCGATGGCAGTGTTCAAGGCTTCCCGCGCGGAAGTTGGGATTACGCTGGATTGCTCGGTATCATCCTCTTGCAATACAAACCCAAAAGAGCCGAATGCTAAATCTGTGATGCGCAATGCGGATTGCGTGCTCTTGGCTACTTGTCCTCGCGTTCCCTTTAGGCCATTTTTTGAGTTCGCTGCATAAAGTTTGGCTACAATGTCTTGGAAAAAAGATAGGGCTTTAATGGCGAACCTGGCGTCAATAGATTTTTGACCGCGCACAGGTTTGCCGTCAAACAATAGCGCCACCTCTGCAACATTGGCATCGGTTCTCTCAATTAGCTCTAGTTCTTCCCTAATAGCATCTAGACGAGATTGGAAATTTAATCTAGCAACAACATCTCCAAGCTCTTTTGCCTCGAAAAGAAGCGCCTGAACCTTAACTTGTTCAGAACGAAGGTGTTCCAGATTCGAAATGTCAGACATCAAATCTCCCCCTCACCATCGCTTCAATGTTTTGGAATTCCATCACATCTAAGGGCAACGGAATCTCCACGATGCCTTTTCGGCGAGCACTTCCTCTTTGCTCCGAGAAAAGCCCTAACCAGTATGATGACCAGTGCACAAGGTAGCTAGCGTCTGCATCTAGATCAAGACTGTAGCTGTCACAACTGTAGTTCGCCTTGTTGCTCCTTGGGTCAAAAAACTTGAAGTGAAGCTCGTTTTCATAGTCGGTGTTCCACCTAAGCCCATCATTGGCGTACCTTATCGGTCTCCGGAAAAGTGTGACAAGGTCAATGTCGTTGGGTGGGCGCCCTCTTACTTTTTCGATATCTTCAACAAAGCTGCCGTCTATCCACTGTGAGCCGACCACAAAGCCGCCTCGGAACAAATGTTCTCGGTAACGGTTCAGGCCAAGAACCAAACGTGCTCTCTGTGGAGAAGTGACAAAGCGCTCCACAAAGTTCTGTATCGTTGACCTATACGGCGATCTGAGCGCTGGTTTAGTTGGATCTGATCCAATAAATGCGGGGAGGGTTCCGCCGATATCAAAATCTGGGATGGTCATTACTGCTACCAACTTAAGTTGTAGCAAGTTAACAGAATGCTACTATGAGGCAAGCGCTTGATGAGTTCTTGTTGCGGATGCTTGGTCCTTTGTGTCGGTTCAGCCTCCATGTCGTTTAGGTTTGAGATGTGATTAGAAGTCTCTAGAAGTTGTTACCCAGTAACCTATGATCCACCCCCTCACCAAAACCACCCCTTCCTTACCTCCCCCGCAACCTCGCCGCCTTCCACCCCCTCAATCCCGCCCGCCTTCAGGATCCGGCGTTCCTCGGCGCGGGTCATCTGGATCTTGCGGACCTGGATTGCCGCCTCGCGCGCGGTGACATAATTCCCATCCGGCCCCGGCTCCATCCCCGGCACCGTCGGGCGCCGGTGCCACCAGCCGCGCATCCCCGCCAGTACGTGCCGCCAGCCGGTGCGGTCGTCATCGCCAAGGTCCCAGATGCGTTCTACCTCTGGCATCGATACCAGCGCCGCCACCGGGCGGCCGTGGCGGGTCAGCACGATCACTGCGCGCGGGTCCTGTGCCCGGGTGACGAGCTGGCCCAGCTGCGCGCGGGCCGCGGAAACGGGGATGTACATGGCGAATCTCCTCTGTACAAAACGGTCAATCAGGGTTCTGAGGCTGGGACAAAACGGTTAAAACGGCCCGATTCCAGCGTACGATCCCCTTTGCGGGCGCAGAAAGCGGGCATTGGTCCCGCGTTAACCTCTGTCCCCCCGCAACCCTGCCGCGCGGCTGGATTTGTCAGCTTTGTCCACAGGCGCTGCCAAGGCTTATCCCCATGTTATCCCCGGCAAAATTTCATGCTGCGGTGCTATTTTCTTGCCTCGGGCCCGGCAGCGGTGCCAGATTTGGCTTACCGCAACGGAGCCTCGGTTTCCGAAGCGGGACGCAGGGGCCAGGGGGCCGGGCGGCGCAGCGGGAGCCTTAGGGAGATCGCAGCGAAGTCAGGAGCTTACCGGGAGGCGGTTCGTCGCACAGGGTCTTCGGAGCCGGGCGAGGGGTCATCTCTGACACGGGTCTTGCGGGCGGGTTAACGTTTACGGACGTTAATCGGCAAACCGGACGGGGGTTCGCCCTCGCTCGGCAAGGCGTCAGGGCGTGTCCTTAGGGATGCATGCAAAGACCGCGTCTGAGCACCTGACGCCTTTTCCTATTCTGGCAGCGATTTCAGGGGCTTACCTTGACCAAAAGCAGAAACGGGGATCGGCCGTGCGTGGCTGATCCCCGTTGTCCGTGTCTTTGGATGCAATGCCGCGTCTGTTGCACCTGTGGTTAACACCTACCCCATGCGTCTATGGGGCGCAACAAGATATTGTCTGCGCCCTGGTGTTGCACGCTATATACGTGGTGTTTTACGGGCTTTGAGCGCTCGGACCGTCGTGGTGACGACAAAAATCAGTGAGGCGGCGCAAACGATACTCGGCCCGGCCGGAGTGTCCAAAATGTACGCCGCATAAAGCCCTGATAACGCAGAGAACCCTCCGATCAGCGCGGCGCCCGCGGCCATCTCTTCCGGCGTTCTGGCCAAAGGTCGCGCCGCCGCCGCCGGGATCACCAGCATCGCCGCAATCAACAGTACCCCCACCACTTTGATCGCCACCGCCACCACCAAAGCTAAAGCCAGCGTTAACCATAGTTCGGCTGTCCGTGGGTCCACGCCTGCGGCCCGGGCAAGATCTGGATTAAGCGTGGAAATCAACAGGTTAGACCATTGCCATGCGATGAGGCCAAGCACCATCGCGCCACCGCCCCAGATCACCACAAGGTCGCCGCGGGACACCGCCAGGATGTCCCCGAACAGGAACGCCATCAGGTCCAGCCGCGCGTCGGAGATCAAGGAGACGGCGACCATGCCGGCCGCCAAGGCGGTGTGCGCCATCACCCCCAGCAGAGTATCCATCGCATAGCCATGTCCGCGCAACAGCGTCACCGCCGATGCCATGGCCAGAGAGGCCAGGATCACGGCGGGAAGGACCGGCGATGACAGCGCCAGCGCCAGAGCGACGCCCAGAACCGCGGCATGCGCGGTCGCCTCGCCGAAATAGGCCATCCGCCGCCAGACCACAAAGCAGCCCAAAGGAGCCGAGGTGGCGCCGATGCCAACGCCTGCCAGGGCCGCCCGAACCATGAAATCATCCAGCATCAGTTCGCTCCGTGGCCGTGATCATGTTCGCAATCGGCGTCATGTCTGTGGCTGTGCTGGTGACGATAGAGTGCCAGCGTTCCCTTGGTGCCGGTGCCGAAAAGCGCCCGGTACTCGGGGGCGTCGGCCACGACCTCTGGGGCGCCCTCGCAGCAGATGTGGCCGTTCAGGCAAAGCACCCGATCCGAGGCGGCCATGACCACGTGCAGGTCGTGGCTGACCATGACCACCGCGCATCCAAGGTCGCGGCGGACCTCTTCGATCCGCTGATAGAAGGCGGCGGCGCCCGGTTGATCCAGGCCTTGGGTCGCTTCATCAAGAAGCAGCAGGTGCGGGCGCTCCAGAATGGCGCGGGCAAGCAGGACACGCTGAAACTGTCCGCCGGACAGGTCGGTCATCTGGCGGTTTTCCAAGCCGGGCACGCCCGCGCGCGACATGGCCTCGGTGACAAGGTCGTCGGAGATCCGGCGCGGCAAGCTCAGGAAGCGCCGCACGGTCATGGGCAAAGCCGCGTCGAGTGCCAGTTTTTGCGGGACATAGCCGATACGCAACCCTGCCGCCCGCTCCACCCGGCCCGAGGCCAACGGAACCGCACCGATCAGGGCCCGCAGGAATGTCGATTTTCCCGACCCGTTCGGGCCGACTATGGTGACAATCTCGGCCGGCTCGACTGTCATCGAGATATTGCGCAGGACCTCGCGCCCGTCGAGGCGGATGGACAGATCCCGTGCGGTGATGACGGGAGAGGTCATGCCGGATGCTCCTGACAGGCGGGGCAAAGCCCCTCGGCCTCGACCACAATCCGCTCGATGGCAAAGCCGGTGGCCTGCGCCGCGGCGCCCAACCGGCCTTGTTCAAGTTCCGTCTCTGCTTCGGCCACGGCCTTGCATCCCCGGCAGATCAGAAAGGCCGGGATATGGTCCTGCTCGGGATGGGCACAGGCGGTGTAGGCGTTTATCCTTTCGATCCTGTGCGCAAACCCGTGTTGGACCAGAAAATCCAGGGCACGGTAGGCGACCGGTGGCTGTGACCCCAGACCATCGGCTGCCAGCAGGTCGAGGATTTCGTAAGCGCCCATCGCCCGATGGCGTTGCAACAAGATCTCCAGCGCCCGGCGGCGGACTGGCGTCAGTTGCAGTTTCTGGTCAGCGCAGCGCGTTTCCGCCTCGGCGAGGGCAGTTGCGATGCAGCGGTTATGGTCGTGCTTCTCGAAACCGATGGCAGTCATTTCTGGATCCCGTCGAAAGGTTATGGGTTGATATGTTATAACATCTCGCATATCAACCCAGCCGATGAATGTTATAACATAACAAATCGTGAGGAATCCATGCTCCGTCCGTTTCTTGTCGCTGGCTCTATCTGCGTCTCTGGCCCCGCTATGGCAGAGGTGCCGCATGTGGTGACCGATATCGCTCCGGTTCATTCGCTTGTCGCGCAGGTGATGGCGGGGGTGGGTGTCCCCGAGCTGATCGTGCGGCCAGGGGTGTCACCACATACCTATGCGATGCGCCCGTCCGAGGCGCGCGCCTTGCAAGAGGCGGATCTGGTGGTCTGGATCGGCAGCGATCTGACACCCTGGCTCTCCAAGCCGCTTGAGGCTCTGGCAAGCGGCAGCAGGCAGGTTGCGCTGCTGGAGCAGGAGACGACGCAGACGCTCCCATACAGGGAGTTTGACCATGAGGATGGTCATGAGGAAGAAGGTCACGACGCGCATGACGACGATGGGCATGATGGCCACGACCACGAAGGGGTTGATCCGCATGCCTGGCTGGATCCCCTGAATGCGCGCGCCTGGCTGGGAGTGCTTGCCGACGAACTGGCTGAACTCGACCCGGAACATGCCGCGCTTTACCGTGAGAACGCGGTTGCGGCGCAGCTTAGGCTGGACGAGGTGTCGGCCGCGGTTGCCGCCGCGGTAGCGCCCATGCGAGAGGTTCCCTTTGTGGCCTTGCACGACGCATTTCAGTATTTTGAGCATCGCCATGGGCTGACGCTTGTGGGCACCGTGTCACTGGGCGATGCCAGCCGCCCAAGCCCGGCCCGTTTGGCCGAGCTGCGCGCGGATATCGAGGCGATGGGCGTCACATGCGCATTTGCCGAACCGCAGTTCGATACTGCCTTGCTAGAGGCCGCGGTCGAGGGCAGCGGCGCGCGTATTCTGGTGCTTGACCCTCTGGGGGCGCATTTGGAGCCGGGGCCGGAGCTTTACAGGGACCTGCTGACGACATTGGCCGCAGGGTTTGGTGCCTGTGCCGACAACTGAGAGCGCATCGTGCCCTGACCTAGTCCGCGAGGCTGAGGCCTTCGATCAACTGGCGCAGGCCCAGTGCGGCACCGGCGAAGATTGCCAGGAATGTCAC
This sequence comes from Ruegeria aquimaris, assembly GCF_025751555.1. GTDB lineage: Bacteria > Pseudomonadota > Alphaproteobacteria > Rhodobacterales > Rhodobacteraceae > Ruegeria_B > Ruegeria_B aquimaris. The sequence goes on along the minus strand of NZ_JAOWLB010000005.1, from coordinate 101,595 downwards.
CGGGGCGCTGAAGGACAGCAGGCTGAACGCCGTCAGGCCCTGGCCGACGGTGCAGCCCATTGCGATCACGGCGCCGGTACCCATTATGGCCGCGCCGATGATCTGCCGGCGCAGCTCGCGCGGGTCCTCGCAGGCCTCCCAGCGGAAATGGCCGCGGATCATCGATCCGATGAACGCGCCGAGCCAGACCCCGGCCACCGATCCGACCGCAAAGGAAAGCGGCCGGACCGAGCCCGTCATGGCATAGAGGATGGTTTCCCCGACCGGTGCCGAGAAGCTGTGCGAGACCACGGGTTCGGCGTCAAACCCATGGTTGGCCACCCATTGCGTGCCGACCCAGCCGGACACGATGGCCAATGCCACGACCAGGGACCAGAAGATTGATTTCGGCTCTTGCCTTAGGTTTGCCGAGGCCAGCGCACCGGCACAGATGACCAGCCCGATGGTCGTTCCGATGGCCCAAAGGGGCAGGCCGGTCAGGGCCTGTGCATGATGGGCCAGCCCGGGAGGGGGCTGGGTTGCGACCTCGATCTGCGGAAACAGCGCGTTGCGGATTGGCGCCAGGGGGCCGGAGAGGGTGACATAGGTGAACACCCCCATGACCAGAACGATCACGAAAGCCCTGAGATCGCCACCGCCCAGACGGGCGATCGCCCCATAGCCGCAGTTGCCCGACAGGGCCATTCCGTAGCCGAACATCAGCCCGCCCACGACCGAGGCCAGCGGCATCCAGCGGATCGACAGATAGTAGCTGTCCGCCGGATTGATCAGGCCCGCGCCGGTCAGGGCAAAGCTGCCGGTGATGGCGGCACCTATGGCCAGAATCCACATCCGCATGCGAACGTCGGAACCGCCGTAAAGAAGGTCTTCGATCGCGCCCAGGGTGCAGAACCGGCCAAGCCGGGCGGCAAGCCCCAAGGCGATCCCGCCGCAGAGCCCCACCAGTGCAACGATCTGACTGTCACTGAACCAAGCCAGCATGTCTTCCTCCCGCGTTCGCGGCTCCGATCGTTCCGTACGCGGGCCGGTCGGGCCGGGTCAGTCGGCGTTGCAGAACAGATCGTAGACCACTTCCAATATGCGACGCGGACGGTCGTCTGCCAAACGATAATAGATCGCTTTGCCATCACGGCGCGGAACGACCAGCCCTTCGAGCCGAAGGCGCGACAGTTGCTGCGACACCGCCGCCTGCCGGGCCGAGAGGAGGTCTTCGAGTTCGGTGACGGATTTTTCACCGGAGACCAGGTGGCACAGGATCATCAGTCGGCCTTCGTGGCTGATCGCCTTGAGAAAGTTGGAGGCAAGCGTGGCATTGTCTACCATCTTGTCCAGTTCGTCCTCGGCCATGTCGGTCGAAAATTGCGGAAGTGCCATTTGTCTTTCCTCGTTCCCGGAGCGCGCCGGGGTCTAGATATCCTTGCACCGTCTAAAGCGCTTTTGGCGCCTATTAATTCGATTTGGCGACCTATTCCACCGGTAATATCGGAATACGATCACATGTGATGCCCGTTCGCCTCAGATGCTGCCCGTCCCCGGAGGCCGGTAATCCGTGTTCTCGATCAACAGCTTTTCGAGAACGGGCCAGAAGAAATGTTCGCCAGGGTATCCTTCGATGCGTCCGACCTCGCGCCCGTCTTCGACGATCAGAAAGGTTGGCGTGAATATGACCTTGCGGTTCAGTTCCAGGTCATCGGGAATGGCGCGCAGGTCCACACGCTGGAGCGGGGCAAAGCGCCCCTCAGCGGAAAGCGGATAGATTTCTCCGATTTCCTTGTTCCAGAGCGCGCACCATTCGCAGCCGGGCTGTTCAACCATGACCAAATCCGCCGCCCAGAGCGGTGAACCGGCAAGGACCAGACTGACCGATGCGATAAGATTTCGTAGCGGATTCATGCGCGACCCGTTGACCTTTTGGTTTTACACAACGTAATTTGAATGTGTGAATAATTCAAGAGTTCCGACTCTTGGCTGCTCTCACGAGGAGGTGAGATGCTGGAAATTTCGTTCCTTGGTGCTCTGCTCGCCGGTTTGCTGAGCTTCTTTACGCCGTGCATCCTGCCGATGGTGCCTTTTTACCTCTCCTATCTCGGGGGGCTCAGTATCGCGGAACTCAGGGCAGATGGGCGAATCGAGACGGGGGCCCAGCGTCGGCTGATCGTCTCGGCCTTGTGCTTTGCCGCCGGTGTGACGACGGTTTTCATGGCCTTGGGCATGGGCGCAACCGCCTTGGGGCGTTTGTTTGTGACCTATCTTGATACCCTGGCCTGGGGGGCGGCCGCCATTCTGGTGGTCTTTGGGTTGCATTTTCTGGGCGTCATCCGGGTTCCGTTGCTCTATCGCGAGGCGCGACTGGAAAGCAGTGCATCGGCATCGACGGTGTTTGGCGCCTATCTGATGGGGTTGGCCTTTGGTTTCGGATGGACCCCCTGCGTCGGACCGGCTCTGGCCTCGATCCTGATGATCGCCAGCGGCATGGGTGATATCTGGCGTGGGGGTTTGCTGCTTTTGGTCTATGGGATCGGCATGACCGCGCCCTTCGTTTTTGCCGCCCTTTTCGCCAAGCCGTTCCTGTCATGGGTTCAGCGCCACCGGGCCGCATTCGCCTGGGTCGAAAAAGGCATGGGGGTAATGTTGATCCTTTTTGCTATCCTGATCGCGACCGGTGGCGTGACCTGGATTGCCGAGGCGATGATTCGCTGGATGCCTGGGTTTTCGTCGGTCGGTTAGCGGCCGTTTCCAAATGGGAGGAAGACGATGAGACGACTTCTGGCTGTGATTCTGGCGCTGGGCTTTGCCGCAGCGGCGCATGCGGTCGAAATGGGCGATGATGGGCTGCACAAGCCCGAGTGGCTGCGCGACACGTTCAAGGATCTGCAAGAGGACCATGCCGAGGCGCAGTCGGAGGGCAAGCGCCTGTTGTTGCTGGTTGAACAGCGCGGCTGTCTGTATTGCAAGGACATGCACGAGAACACCTTTCCCGATCCCCGGGTTCTCGCCCTGCTTCAGGAAACTTACTATCCGGTGCAGATCAACCTGCACGGCGATATAGAAATCGTGGACACCGACGGTGAGACGCTGACCGAGAAGGAGGCCACCCGCAAGTGGCGGGTCTTGTTCACGCCGACGATGATTTTCCTGCCGCCAGACCTCGACGAAAGCATGTCGGCCGTGGATCAGGCTGTCTCGGTCATGCCCGGAGCGTTCTCGCCCGGCACCACGCTGGACATGATGACCTGGGTCAAGGAAGAGCGTTACCTTGATCAATCCGAAGAGGATTTTCAGCGCTATCACGCGCGCATGATCAAGGAACGCAACGACGGCGACACGCGCTGATCGCGCGATAAATGGCGTGCTGGTTTGGGAAACTTTCCTTAGTTTCCCGCGATGTTCTGTGCAACAAAATAACAATTCACATTCGTGAATTTGATGTTGCGTAAAGGTGTGCTGTAGCCTACGGTATGCAAAGAGTGATTAGCCGCGTGGTCAGAAACGTGGCAGCCAAGGGAGGATACATGAAACTGACAACGCTGACGCTGGCCGCCGCATTGATCGGTGGCGCCGCCTGGGCCGCTGAAACCGCGCCCAAAGACGTCGTCTTTGCCGAAGGGGGTGCTATCGAGGTTTCGTTGACGGGCGTGGCCGGTGACCCGGTCGAAGGCGCCAATGTCCTGAGTAAACGCAGCCTTGGCAATTGCGTGGCCTGCCACCAGGTTTCTGCGCTTGCTGATGTGCCGTTCCACGGCGAGATCGGCCCTGCTCTTGATGGGGCGGGCGACCGCTGGAGCGAAGCTGAGCTTCGCGGATTGGTTGCGAATGCCAAGATGACTTTCGAAGGCACGATGATGCCGGCGTTCTACAAGGTCGATGGCTATATTCGTCCGGGAGATGCGTTCACCGGAAAGGCGCCGGAAGCACCGCTGTCGCCGCTGCTGACGGCCCAGCAGATCGAAGATGTTGTCGCGTTTCTCGCGACCCTGAAAGAATAATTGGCCGTGTCCCTGGGGCAAGGCCTGTATCAAAGGAGAAATACGATGGACTTTACGCGTCGTGATACCCTCGGCTTGGCCTTGGGCGCAGCGGCCCTGACGGTTCTGCCGTTTCGGGCGAACGCAGCAGTAGACGACCGGATCGCCGAGTTTACCGGCGGTGCCGATATGGGTGAGGGTGGTCTGACCCTGACCGCGCCCGAGATTGCCGAAAACGGCAACACTGTTCCGATCGAGGTCAGCGCACCGGGTGCGGTTGCGATTCTGGTTCTGGCCGCGGGCAACCCGACGCCTGGCGTGGCGCAGTTCAACTTCGGACCGCTGGCCGCGACCCAGTCGGCATCTACCCGTATTCGACTGGCCGGAACGCAAGACGTCATCGCCATTGCAAAGATGGCCGACGGTTCCTTCGTCAAGGCCAGCTCGACCGTGAAAGTGACCATCGGGGGCTGCGGCGGCTAAGCCCGTCCTTCCGGATAATCAGGAGACAAGACAAATGGCATCTGGTGTAAAACCCCGCGTTAAGGTTCCGAAATCGGCCGCTGTCGGCGAGGCGGTGACGATCAAGACCCTCATCAGCCACAACATGGAAAGCGGTCAACGCAAGGACAAGCAAGGGAATGTGATCCCGCGCTCGATCATCAACCGCTTTACCTGCGAGTTCAACGGACAGTCGGTCGTCGATATCAAGATGGAACCGGCGATTTCCACGAACCCGTATTTCGAGTTCAACGCGACCGTGCCCGAGGCGGGTGAGTTCGTGTTCACTTGGTACGACGATGACGGCTCTGTCTACAACGACAACAAGCCGATCACGATCGCCTGATCCGCGGTCCAGGGAAAATGTTGCTTTCGCCCGGTTCGGATGGGCCGGGCGAGGCCAACCACCAAAGGGAGGAATTTGAATGAGATTCAAGGCAATGACCGCGATTGCCGCATTGGTGGCCGCGCCTTTGGCGGTGATGGCTGGCCCCGATGACGACGAATTGGTCATCAATGGCGAGATCAATATCGTCACCAAGACCGCCGCGCCTGCCCACCTCGACGGTGCGCTGACCGAGATCTATTCCGGCTGGCGGTTCCGTTCGGACGAAACCCAGGCGCTGGAGATGGACGATTTCGAAAACCCGGGCATGGTGGCTGTAGACGCCGCGCGCGAGGTCTGGGACACGGTCGACGGGTCGGAGGGCAAGGCTTGTGCGTCATGTCACAACGCAGTCGAGGACAGCATGGTTGGCGTAAAGGCGGTGTACCCGAAGTGGAACGAGGGTGCTGGGGAAGTCCGTACGCTGGAAATGCAGGTCAACGACTGTCGAACATCTCGCATGGGGGCTGAAGCCTGGAAATACGAGGGCGGCGAAATGACGGCAATGTCGGCGCTGATCGCGATGCAGTCGCGCGGTTTGCCGGTAAACGTGGCCATCGACGGCCCGGTTCAGACGGCCTGGGAACAGGGCAAGGAAATGTACTACACGCGTTACGGTCAGTTGGAGCTTAGCTGCGCCAATTGTCACGAGGACAACTGGGGCAACATGATCCGCGCGGATCACCTTAGCCAGGGGCAGATCAACGGGTTTCCGACGTATCGCCTGAAGAACACCAAGCTGAATGCGGTGCATGATCGTTTCAAAGGGTGTATCCGCGACACGCGCGCGGAAACCTTCAAGCCGGGCAGCCCCGAGTTTGTCGCTCTGGAACTCTATGTCGCCAGCCGCGGCAATGGTCTGTCGGTCGAAGGTCCGTCAGTCCGGAACTAAGTAGGGGACCCCGTGTCGCACTTGCCGACGCGGGGTCTTTTCGATAGAACAAATTCACACATGTGAATTTATTATTAATGTGATCAAGAACGGAAAGCATCAGCTCATGATCTCACGTCGCGACTTCCTTCAGGTTTCGATGGCAGCCTCGGCCCTTGTCGGGGCTTCGGGTTTTGGTAACTGGTCCCGTCTGGCGGCGCAGCAGGCGCTGACTCAGGACCAACTCTTGGAATTCGATACGTTCGGCAATCTGACGCTGGTCCATATCACCGACATTCATGCCCAGTTGATGCCGATTTACTTCCGCGAGCCCGAGGTGAACCTGGGGATCGGCGCGGCAAAGGGACAGATGCCGCATATCACCGGTGCCGATTTCCGCCGGTTCTACGGGATCGAGGATGGTAGCCCGTCGGCCTATGCGCTGACCTATAACGATTTCTCGTCACTGGCGCGTGCCTATGGCCGGGTGGGGGGCATGGACCGGGTCGCCACCGTGGTCAACGCCATCCGCGCCGACCGGCCCGATGCGTTGCTCTTGGATGGCGGCGATACCTGGCACGGCTCCTACACCTGCTTCCACACCGAGGGGCAGGATGTGGTCAACGTGATGAACGCGCTGAAGCCCGATGCGATGACCTTCCACTGGGAATTCACCCTGGGCACCGACCGGGTCAGTGAACTGGTCGAGAGCCTGCCTTTCGCCGCGCTGGGACAGAACATCTTTGACGCCGAATGGGATGAGCCGGCGGAACTCTTCAAGCCCTACAAGTTCTTCGAACGCGGCGGCGTCAAGGTTGCGGTTATCGGCCAGGCCTTCCCCTACATGCCGATCGCCAACCCCGGCTGGATGTTCCCCGAGTTTTCGTTCGGCATTCGCGAAGAGAACATGCAAGCCATGGTCGACGAGGTCCGCGCGGACGGAGCCGAGGTCGTTGTGGTCCTGAGCCATAACGGGTTCGATGTGGACAAGAAGATGGCGGGCCGGGTCACCGGTATCGACGTCATCCTCAGCGGCCATACCCATGATGCCCTGCCGGAACCGGTGGTGGTGGAAAAAACCCATGTGATCGCAAGCGGATCGAACGGCAAGTTCGTCAGCCGCGTCGATCTGGACGTGCGCGACGGTCAGATGATGGGGCTCAAGCACAAGCTGATCCCGATCTTCTCGGATGTGATCGCGCCCGATCCGGCAGTCACCGCCCTGATCAACGCGCAGCGCGAACCGCATATCGACCAGTTGCGCGAGGTCATTGGCAGGACCGATGAGAACTCGCTGCTTTACCGGCGTGGCAATTTCAACGGAAGCTGGGACGACCTGATCTGCGACGCGCTGCTGAGTGAGCGCGAGGCCGACATCGCCATGTCGCCTGGCGTGCGCTGGGGGCCGTCGATTCTGCCGGGCCAAGAGATCACCCGCGAGGATATCTGGAACGTCACCTCGATGAGCTATGGCGCCGCTTATCGCACAGAGATGACGGGCGAGTTCCTGCATGTGGTGCTTGAGGATGTGGGCGACAACCTGTTCAACCCCGATCCCTATTACCAGCAGGGCGGCGACATGGTGCGCGTCGGCGGATTGGGATACCGGATCGACGTCAGCAAGCCGCAAGGCAGCCGGATCAGCGACATGACGTTGTTGAAAACCGGGGAAAAGATCGACCCGGCCAAGAGCTACGTCGTGGCCGGATGGGCCAGTGTCAACGAAGGCACCGAAGGGCCGCAGATCTGGGATGTGGTCGAAAACCACATTCGCAAACTGGGTACTGTCTCGGTGACACCCAACACATCGGTCGAGGTCGTGGGGGCGTAAGGCATTTCCACACCGATGATTTCCAACGTTTTGCATCCCGGCAAGGGACGCATGAATTGATAGGAGGCATTCATGAGTGAAAGCTCTGGCAAGAAAGGTGCGTCGCGCCGCCAGTTCCTGACCAGCGTCGCGGCGGTCGGGGCGGGGGCGGTGGCTGCCGGTGCGGCCCGCGCGGCGGCGCCGGACCCGTTGATCACCGAGGTTCAGGACTGGGCGCGCGCCACCGGCGACGGTGTGGACGCGACCCCCTATGGCCTGCCCATCGAATACGAAGGCGACGTGATCCGACGCAACGTGGAATGGCTGACCGCCGACACGATCAGCTCGATCAACTTTACCCCGATCCATGCGCTGGATGGCACCATCACTCCGCAGGGCTGCGCCTTCGAGCGGCACCATTCGGGCGCCATCGCACTGAAGAAGGAAGATTACCGCCTGATGATCAACGGGTTGGTCGATCAGCCGCTGGTCTTCTCCTATGCCGATCTGGAGCGTTTCCCGCGCGAGAACCACGTGTACTTCTGCGAATGCGCGGCGAACTCGGGTATGGAATGGGCGGGTGCGCAGCTGAACGGCGCGCAGTTCACCCATGGCATGATCCATAACATGGAATACTCCGGTGTTTCCCTGCGCACCCTGCTTGAAGAGGCAGGCTTGGGCGCGGCTGGCGATCTCAAGGACAAATGGGTCTACGTTGAGGGTGCCGATGCGTCGTCGAATGGCCGCTCGATCCCGATGGAAAAGGCGCTGGATGACTGCCTGATCGCCTTCAAGGCCAATGGCGAGGCGCTGCGCAAGGAACATGGCTATCCCGTGCGCCTGGTCGTGCCCGGCTGGGAAGGCAATATGTGGGTCAAGTGGCTGCGCCGGATCGAGGTGATGGACGGCCCGGTCGAAAGCCGCGAGGAAACCTCGAAATACACCGACACGCTCGAGGATGGGACCAGCCGCAAATGGACTTGGGTGATGGACGCCAAATCGGTCGTCACCTCGCCCAGCCCGCAGGCGCCGATCACCCATGGTGCCGGTCCGCTGGTGATTACCGGTCTGGCCTGGTCTGGCCGCGGCGCGATCACCGGGGTCGATGTCTCGGTCGATGGTGGCAAATCCTGGCAACCCGCCCGGTTGGCGGCACCGGGACAGGACAAGGCGCTGACTCGTTTCTATCTGGATATCACCTGGGACGGGTCGGAAATGCTGTTGCAAAGCCGTGCGCGCGACGCGTCGGGCTATGTGCAGCCGACCAAGGCGCAACTGCGCGAAGTGCGCGGACTGAACTCGATCTATCATAACAACGCAATCCAGACCTGGTGGGTCAAGGCAAGCGGAGAGGCCGAAAATGTCGAAGTTTCCTAATCTGACGCTGACCGCATCAATCGCTGCGCTGATTCTGGCAATGCCGGCCTGGGCGGGCAACTATGGTCTGGGGCGTCCGGCACTGCCCGAGGAAATCGCCGCCTGGGATGTCGACGTCAGCCCCGACGGAACCGGCCTGCCCGAAGGGTCGGGGTCGGTCGAGGATGGCGAGGCGATCTTTGCGGACTATTGCGCTATCTGCCATGGCGACTTTGCCGAAGGTGTCGACAACTGGCCCAAACTGGCGGGCGGCGCGGATACTCTGGACCGTGAGGATCCGCTCAAGACGGTTGGGTCTTATTGGCCGTATCTCACAACGACCTGGGACTATGTGCACCGGTCCATGCCGTTCGGCAACGCGCAGACGCTCACGCCGAACGAAGTCTATGCCATCGTGGCCTATATCCTCTATTCGAACGACCTGGTGGACGACGATTTCGTTCTGTCGAACGAAAACCTCCTCGACGTGGAAATGCCCAACGCCGAAGGGTTCATTGTCGACGATCGAGAGACCAGCGAGGCGCATTTCTGGACGGCCGAGCCGTGCATGACCGGGTGCAAGGACACTGTCGAGATCACCATGCGCGCCGCCGTTCTGGACGTGACGCCCGAGGAAACCCGCGCCAAGAAGGTTCAGGAACTGATCCGGCGCACACGGCCCGAACCATCGCGCGAAGACGTCACGGCGGCCGCCGTTCCCGCCGATCAGCCAGCGACCGAGGTCGCAGCGAGCGCCGAGGTCGACCCTGAGCTCGCGGCGGCTGGCGAAACAGTGTTCAAGAAGTGCAAGGCTTGTCACCAGGTCGGGGACGACGCCAAGAACAAGACAGGCCCGATCTTGAATGGTATCGTGGGCGCGTCGGCCGGTCATGTCGATGGCTTCAAATATTCCAAGGCGATGCAGGAGGCGGCAGAAGGCGGGTTGGTATGGTCCGACGCTGAACTCGCCGCCTTTCTGGCGAAGCCCAAAAGCTACATGAAAGGTACCAAGATGTCCTTTGCCGGGCTCAAGAAGGACGAAGATATCGAGGCGGTCATCGCCTATCTAAAGAGCTTCCAGTAGTGTCATGCGCTACGCTGGGGGAGTAGTAGTGATCTGGGCCGCGCTTTCAAGTGCGGCCCAGGCCGATGAAAAGGCACTGCAAATCGGTGATGCCGCGCGTGGCGCCGAGGTGTTTCAGGTTTGCGCGCAATGCCACCAGGTGGGAGACGGCGCATCGCATGGAACCGGCCCACATCTGAATGGAATTTTTGACCGCAAGGTCGCCCAGTTTGACGATTTTGACTATTCGCAGGGCATCCTGCGCGCCCGCCGCGACGGAATGGTCTGGGATCTCGAACATCTAGAAGCCTACCTGACCAACCCCAAGACACTTGTTTCCGGGACCAATATGGAGTTCGCGGGGCTGAGTGATCCGAAAGACCGAGGGGATGTCCTGGCCTATCTTCGCGGTTTCTCGGCGAATCCTCAGAATATTCCAGAAGCCGCGCCGACCGCACTGAAACAGGACGTTGAACTGCCTCCCGAAGTGTTGGCGATGGTGGGTGATCCCGAATACGGCGAGTACCTGTCGACCGAATGCACGACCTGCCATCAACTCGACGGAGATTATGACGGAATTCCTGTCATCACCGGATGGCTGGAAGAGGATTTCGTGCTGGCCATGCACGCCTACAAGCAGAAGATCAGGCCCCATCCGGTCATGCAGATGATGGCGGGCAGGCTGGCCGATGACGAGATTGCAGCACTTGCTGCATATTTTGGAGCGCTGGAGTAACACTCCATCGCTTTTTTGGAGGAGGTCGTTATGAAGTTCAACAGACGCAGCTTTATTGGAACCGGGATCGTCGCGGCGGCTACCCTGCACGCGCCGATCGTCCTGGGGGCCGGAAAGCCCCGTGTGGTCGTCATCGGCGGTGGCGCCGGAGGTGCGACCGCTGCCCGCTACATCGCCAAGGACTCGGATGGCGCAATCGACGTCACTCTGGTCGAGCCGACCCGCAGCTACTACACCTGCTTTTTCTCGAACCTCTACATTGGTGGTTTCCGCGACCTTAAGAGTATCGTCCATTCCTACGGCAAGCTGGCGAGCGAGTACGGGATCAACGTGGTGCACGACTGGGCCGTCGGTATCGACCGGAGCGCCCGGACGGTCACTCTGGCCGGTGGCGCGGTACTGCCTTACGACCGGCTGATCCTGAGCCCCGGTATTGATTTCATTGACGGTGCGGTACCCGGCTGGGACGTCACTCAGCAGAACAAGATGCCTCATGCCTACAAGGCCGGCAGCCAGACCGAACTGCTCAAGGCGCAGATCGAGGCGATGCCCGAAGGTGGGGTTTTCGCCATGGTGGCGCCGCCCAACCCGTTCCGCTGCCCGCCGGGGCCCTACGAGCGGATCAGCATGGTGGCGCATCTGCTCACGCAAATCAATCCGACCGCCAAGATCCTGGTTGCGGACCCAAAGGAGAAGTTCTCCAAGCAGGCACTGTTCGAAGAGGGCTGGCAGAAGCATTATGCCGGCATGATCGAACGGCTCGGTCCGGATTTCGGCGGGGGCAACGTAACGGTGAATCCCGATGCGATGACGATCACCATCGACGGGACCGAGGAAAAGGTCGATGTCTGCAACGTCATCCCGGCACAAAAGGCTGGCCGGATTTGCGAGATGGCCGGGATCACCGAAGGTAACTGGGCTCCGGTCCATGCTCACACGATGCAGTCGCGGCTGGACGAGAACATCTATGTCCTGGGTGATGCATCCAATCAGGGCGACATGCCCAAATCGGGCTTTTCCGCCAACAGCCAGGCCAAGGTCGCGGCAATGGCCGTGCGTGGGGCGCTGACCGGATCAAAGGTCTTCCCGGCCAAGTACTCCAACACCTGCTGGTCGCTGATTGCGACCGATGATGGGGTGAAGGTGGGCGCGGCCTACGAAGCGACCGACGAAAAAATTGCCAGTGTCTCGAGTTTTGTCAGCCAGACCGGAGAAGATGCGGCCATGCGCCAACAGACCTACGAAGAAAGCATCGGCTGGTATGCCGGAATAACCGCGGATATCTTCGGCTGATCGCCTTCCCCTGCATCGCGTGGTCCTCTCAGGACCACGCCTTGCGGAACGAATGGGGCGACGTGCCATAGCGCGCGCGAAACTGGCGTGACAGGTGACTGGTGTTGGAAAACCCCGTGGCAGCCGCAATTTCGGCAACCGTCATGTTGGTCTCGTTCAGATAGGTAAAGGCGCGGGATATCCGGAGTTCCAGATAGAACGCCATCGGCCCTTGTCCGAGATAACGTTTGAACAGCCGTTCCAGTTGTCGACGGGAGATGTCAAGGCGGCTGCACATCTCGTCATTTGTGAGCGGCTCTTCCAACTCGGCTTCCATCAATTCGATTGCCTTGATCAAGGCCTTGTTCCGGCTTCCGATTGCCACGGAATGGGCGGCGCGTTGCGGCGACCTGCTCCCGGATCGCATGTGTATGCACATGTCAGCGACCATGATCGCCAGATTGGCGCCATGCTGTTTTTCGATCAGCGCCAGTATCATGTCGATAGCAGTGTTTCCGCCGCCGCAGGTGGTAATGCGCCCGTCCAGTTCATAGATGTTCGGAGTGGGTGTAAGTGACGGGAATGCCTCGATAAACCCCGGCTGATTTTCCCAATGGAGTGTGAATCGCCGCCCGTCCAACAGGCCGGCGCGGGCCAACGCAAACGCGCCGGTGCATATGCCACCCAATGATCGACCGTGGCGGTGTTCGCGTCGAAGCCAGCCCAGAACCGCTGGCGAGCAGGTTTTTTCCGGCTCGACACCGGCGCAGACAAAGCCGAAGGCATCGCTGGGCAGTGGAGCGAGAGCCTGATCCGGGGTGATCCGCAACCCGTTTGAGCAGGTAACCGGCGCCCCGTTCTCTGTCATCGTGTGCCAGGTGTAGAGCGTCTGCTTTGTCAATTGATTGGCGATCCGCAACGGCTCGATCGCGGCCGCAACCGCAAGCATCGTGGCCTTTGGCAGCAGCAGGAACCTGAAATCCTGCGGCGGCCCGTCATAAGACAGGGCCAAAGTAGCGGATGCGCCTTTTTGTACGAACTGGTCTCTGGTCATGATGCGGGAATGGAAGGGAGCCGGGAATGTATCCGCGCCCTGTCATGGGCGCCTACTTCTACAGTGCTGTGCCCGGGCCTATCGGTCAACATACGCCGCTCTGTAACCCGTTTGCGCCATTCCCCGCATGATCTCTGCGTCTAAGGAATTCGTCCAGCGGCCCTTGCGGCCCCCCCACGGCGACACTAAGACTCGGGTAATCCCGTCGGGTTATTGTCCCGATCCATCGCAAGAAAGCAGGCAGGTCCCGAATGTTCGATCCAGTTCATAACTTCACCAACACGCTTGTCCCCATGGTCGTGGAGCAGACCAGCCGGGGCGAACGGGCCTATGACATCTTCTCGCGCCTGCTCAAGGAGCGGATCATTTTCATCAACGGTCCGATCCATGACGGGATGAGCCACCTTATCGTGGCCCAGCTCTTGCACCTGGAGGCCGAGAACCCGAAAAAGGAAATCTCGATCTACATCAACAGCCCGGGTGGCGTCGTGACCAGCGGCCTGTCGATCTATGACACGATGCAGTATATCCGCCCGAAATGTTCCACCCTCGTGATCGGCCAGGCGGCCTCGATGGGCTCGGTCCTGCTGGCGGGTGGGGAGAAGGGCATGCGTTTCTCGCTGCCCAACAGCCGCATCATGGTGCATCAGCCCTCGGGCGGGTATCAGGGGCAGGCGAGTGACATCATGATCCACGCCGCCGAGACGCAAAAGCTCAAGGACCGGCTCTATGACATTTATGTCAAGCACACCGGGCAAAGCAAAAAGGCCATCGAACGGGCGCTGGACCGCGATAACTTCATGTCGCCGGAAGAGGCCAAGGAATGGGGCCATATCGACGAGATTGTCGAAAGCCGTGGGAAAATGGGCGACGAGGCCTAAGACAACGCTTCCGGTCGCCCGGTCGGCGGTTGGGGCTTTTTGACATTGTGGCGGCCACCGTGCTGGCCTAATCTCTACGAACAGGCGGCTTCCCGGTTTCCGGGCCGGGGCGCCGAGACGAAGCCGGAAAGGGTGATCATGGCAACGAACTCAGGCGGTGACAGCAAGAACACGCTCTATTGCAGCTTTTGCGGCAAGAGCCAGCACGAGGTTCGCAAGCTGATCGCGGGCCCGACAGTGTTCATCTGTGATGAATGTGTCGAGCTCTGCATGGACATCATCCGTGAAGAGACAAAAAGCAGCGGGTTGAAATCCTCGGATGGTGTTCCCACGCCGCGTGATATCTGCGACGTGCTGGACGATTATGTGATCGGGCAGGCCACGGCAAAGAGAGTGCTCTCGGTCGCTGTGCACAACCACTATAAGCGTCTCAATCATTCGCAGAAGGCCGGGAACGACATCGAGCTTTCGAAATCGAACATCCTGCTGATCGGACCGACCGGCTGCGGAAAGACGCTGTTGGCGCAAACATTGGCGCGTATCCTCGATGTGCCGTTCACCATGGCCGATGCGACCACGCTGACCGAAGCGGGTTATGTTGGTGAGGATGTCGAGAACATCATTCTCAAGCTGTTGCAGGCAAGCGAATACAATGTCGAACGCGCACAGCGTGGCATCGTCTATATCGACGAGGTCGACAAGATCACCCGCAAGTCCGAGAATCCCTCGATCACCCGCGACGTGTCGGGCGAGGGCGTGCAGCAGGCACTCTTGAAGCTGATGGAAGGTACGGTGGCCAGTGTGCCGCCGCAGGGCGGGCGCAAGCATCCGCAGCAGGAATTCCTGCAAGTGGACACCACGAACATCCTGTTCATCTGTGGGGGTGCTTTTGCCGGGTTGGACAAGATCATTGCGCAGCGCGGCAAGGGCAGCGCCATGGGCTTTGGCGCCGACGTGCGGTCGAATGACGACCGCGGCGTGGGCGAGTTGTTCAAGGAGCTGGAACCCGAGGATCTGTTGAAATTCGGGCTTATCCCAGAGTTTGTAGGCCGCCTGCCGGTACTGGCAACACTGGAAGATCTGGACGAGGACGCGCTGGTTACCATCCTCACCAAGCCGAAGAATGCGCTGGTCAAACAGTACCAGCGTCTGTTCGAGCTTGAGGATACCGAGCTGGACTTTACCGACGATGCGCTCAAGGCGATCGCAAAGCGCGCGATCGAGCGTAAGACTGGTGCACGTGGTCTGCGCTCGATCATGGAAGACATTCTGCTCGACACCATGTTCGAACTGCCCAGCATGTCGAACGTGACCAAGGTTGTGGTGAACGAAGAGGCGGTAACGACCGAGGCACAGCCGCTGTTGATTTATACCGAGAACGAAAAGGGTTCGGCCACAGCGGGCTGAGGTTCGCGATCTGACTTGTGAAGCGGCGTGGCAATTTCTGCGCCGTTTTCGTTTTTGGGAAAGAGGTAAGGGGCGCTGCCCCCGCCGCCCGTTCCGGGCGACTCCCCCGGGATATTTTGGCAAGAGGAAAGACCAGTGGCGGACCAGAGAAAAGGGCAGGATCAGCGGTGAGCATCAAACGCATTTCATCTGGCGGTGAGTTCGAAGCCAAGATCGGCTATTGCCGCGCCGTGGTTGCCGGCGGGTTTGTCCATGTGGCGGGAACGGTCGGACAGGGCGAGAACGTGATCGAACAGGCGCGGTCTGCCATGGATACGATATCGGCGGCCTTGCAAAAGGCGGGTGCTTCTTTGGCCGATGTGGTTCGTGTTACCTATTATCTGCCTGACCGGCGTGAGTTCGAACCCTGCTGGCCGGTTCTGCGAGAGGCATTCGGCGCCAATCCGCCGGCCGCCACGATGATTGAATGCGGGCTGATCGACCCCAAGTACCGGATCGAGATCGAGGTTACGGCGCTTGCGCCTCAATAGGGATGCGCGCGCCTGTCACGGGCGAGGGCTCTGGACCTTCGCGCGCGCATGCGCCATATCTGCACAAGAGAAATTGCCGGAGGCACCGATGGGAATCCTGAACACCCTGCTGCGCGCCGTGACCTGGTGGAACGGGTCGACGCTCAACACTCAGCTCTACACTGCCCGCAAGGGTAAGAAGGTGGGTGAGGATTCACAAGGCAACGTGTTCTACACCAATGCCGACGACAGTCAGCGCTGGGTCATGTTCAATGGCGAGGCCGAAGCCAGCCGGATTGATCCCGAATGGCATGGCTGGCTGCACCGGACCTGGGATGAGCCGCCAACGAAACGGCCGCTCAGGCACAAGGCTTGGGAAAAGCCACATCAGGAAAACCTGACGGGAACGCCGCTGGCCTATGCGCCGGCCGGATCGTTGCGCCACGAAAAACCGGCGGATCGTCGGGATTACGAGGCTTGGAGCCCGGAATAAAGAGGCCAACATGTCCAGTCACAACATGACAGAAGTCCTGGTCGGCGGCGCGGTTCTTGCCGCTGCGGTCACCTTTGCGGTTTATGCCGGTCAGGCCACCGGCCTGTCGCGCGGTACCGGCGGATACGAGTTGAACGCTTCGTTCCGGTCGCTGGAAGGCGTGACCGTGGGTACAGATGTCCGCCTTGCAGGCGTTAAAATCGGAACCGTGACCGGGGTGGACCTCAACCCGGAGAGTTATCGCGCGGATACCCGATTCACGGTGGCCGAGGGCATCCAGATACCCGATGACAGTGCGGCGGTGATCTCCTCCGAAGGGCTGCTGGGCGGCAACTTTCTGGAAATCATGCCTGGTGGCTCGGCTTTCTATTTCGAACCCGGCGACGCGATCGAGGATACTCAGGGCGCCGTCAGCCTGATCTCTCTGCTGGTCAAATTCGTGGCCGGTGACGGGAGCGACAGTCAGTGATCCGACGCGGCCTGCTGATCCTGGGCCTGTTCGCCGGGTCGGTTTCGGCGGATGAGGCGGTCACCTCGGGGACGGGGGCGATCTTGCGCGGCCTCGACAAGGTGAGCGGGCAGACACAGGATTTTCGGGTAACGAACGGGTCTACAGCGGAGATCTATGGGTTGGATGTGGCACTGGGGGATTGCCGGTACCCGGTCGAGAACCCGACCGGCGACGCTTTTGCCTATCTGACCATATGGGAGAGGGACCAGCGGCAGGCGATTTTCGACGGTTGGATGATTGCCTCGTCGCCCGCGCTCAGCGCGCTGGACCATTCGCGTTATGACGTTTGGGTCATTCGCTGTATGACGCCCTGAGGGCGCTGGTCAATACTCGCGGCGATGTCCGCGGACCCGTTCAAGGCTTTCTCCAAGCGGCGCCGGTACTCTGCGCGGGTGATCTCCACCGCGCCCAGAGAGGCAAGATGTGCGGTCAGGAACTGCGTATCGAACAACTGGAAACCGGTCAGGCGAAGGCGGTCAATCAAATAAGCCAAGGCGACCTTCGAGGCATCGGTGCGGCGCGAAAACATGCTTTCGCCGAAAAAGGCGGCGCCAAGGACCACCCCGTAAACGCCGCCCGCAAGCGTGGAGCCTTGCCAGACTTCTACCGAATGGGCATGCCCCAAGCGGTGCAGCGCCTGATAGCTGTCGCTGATTTCCGGGTTGATCCAGGTCTCTGCCCTGTCTGCGCAGCCTTGCAGCACGCCTGCAAAATCATGGTCGAAACTCACATGGTATTCGCCACGCCGGATTCGCCGGGCCAGGCTGCGGGACAAGTGGAACCCATTCAACGGAAAAACCCCCCGACGAAGCGGGTCGACCCAGAACACCTCCGGGTCGTTGCGATGTTCGGCCATGGGAAAGATGCCGACGGAATACCCATGGAGCAAGAGCTCAGGCGAGAGGGTCACACCGGTCCCTCTTGGCCGGAAAGAGCCGGGCAATTTGCCCGGCCCGTCTGATCAATCGGGCAGGTTCGCGGCAAGCCAGCGCTCCAGCCAGTGGATATTGTAACTGCCGTTGTGGATGTCCGGCTCTTTCAGCAAGGCGTGAAACAGCGGAATTGTCGTGTCGATACCGTCCACGATCAATTCACCCAATGCCCTATGCAGTCGCGCAAGGGCTTCGCTTCGGTCGCGACCGTGCACAATCAGTTTGGCAATCAGCGAGTCATAGTAGGGCGGGATCGAATAGCCGTTATAGAGAGCCGAATCCATCCGAACGCCCAGACCACCCGGCGTGTGGTAGGCGGTGATCTTGCCGGGGCAAGGAGAGAAATTCGGAAGTTTCTCGGCGTTGATCCGCACCTCGATCGCGTGTCCGTTGATCTGCAGCTCGTCCTGGGTAAAGGACATCGGCAGCCCGGCGGCAACGCGGATCTGTTCGCGCACCAGATCTACACCAAAGATACCTTCGGTTACCGGATGTTCCACCTGAAGGCGGGTGTTCATCTCGATGAAGTAGAATTCGCCATTCTCGTAGAGGAACTCGATCGTCCCTGCACCGATGTAATTGATCTTGGCCACCGCGTCGGCGCAGATCTTGCCGATCCGGGCGCGCTCTTCCGGTGAGATGCAGGGACCGGGGGCTTCTTCGAACACTTTCTGGTGTCGGCGTTGCAGCGAGCAGTCGCGCTCGCCCAGATGCACCGCATTGCCCTTGCCATCGCCAAACACCTGGATCTCGATATGGCGCGGTGTGGTCAGGTATTTTTCGATATAGACCTCGTCATTGCCAAAGGCGGCCTTGGCCTCGGCCCGGGCGGTGGTAAAGGCGCGCTCCATCTCCTTTTCATCGCGGGCGACCTTCATGCCCCGACCGCCGCCGCCAGCGGTGGCCTTGATGATCACCGGATAGCCGATGCTCTCGCCGACTCGCTTGGCCGCGGCCAGATCGGGTACGCCGCCATCCGATCCCGGGACCACGGGAATGCCAAGCTCCTTGGCGGTTTCCTTGGCTGTGATCTTGTCCCCCATGATGCGGATATGCTCTGCCGAGGGGCCGATGAAGGTGATGCCGTGGTCTTCGACGATCTGAACGAAACCGGCGTTTTCGGACAGGAATCCGTATCCGGGATGGATCGCCTGGGCGCCGGTGATTTCGCAGGCCGAGATGATCGCGGGAACTGAAAGATAGCTTTGCGGGCTGGGCGCCGGGCCGATGCAGACCGACTCGTCGGCCATGCGCACATGCATGGCGTCGCTGTCGGCGGTTGAATGCACGGCAACCGTCGCGATCCCCATCTCGCGGGCGGCACGGATCACACGCAGGGCGATCTCGCCTCGGTTCGCAATCAGGATCTTGTCGAACATGGATTGTCCCTTATTCGATGATGACCAGCGGGGTGCCGAATTCCACGGCGTCGCCGTCACCCACCAGGATGCGTTTGACGGTACCGGCGCGCGGGGCATGGATGTGGTTCATGGTCTTCATCGCTTCGACGATCAGCAGCGTATCACCTTCCGAGACGCTGGCTCCGACCGACACAAAGGGCGCCGCGCCCGGTTCAGCCTGGAGATAGATCGTTCCGACCATGGGCGAGGTGACGGCGCCGGGATGGGCCGCAGGGTCTTCGATTGCTGCGGGGGCGGCGGTGGGTGCCGCCGGTGCAGCTGCTGCGGCGACAGTGGCGGGAACCGCCACTTGCATCGGTGCGGCGGCCAGCGCCGGTGACACTCGGCTGACGCGCACGTTCAGGCTGTCGTCCTCGCCATACTCGCGTTTTACCTGCAACTCGGTCAGGTCGTTTTCCCGCAGCAACTCGGCCAATGCCTTGATGAATGCCACGTCCGCTTCGTGTCTGGTATCTGTCATGAGTGTCCTCGACGGTTCCCCTGGGCCCGTTGTTGACTGCCGGGCTCGTGTATTACGCGGCGTTATAGGCCAAGCGACTGCCCATGAAAAGCGCCGTGTCGACTGCAAAGATGGGAGCAGGAGCGGTATTTTGCGAGAGCCAATGAGATCAAAGAGGCATACCGGACAGTTTCGCCACAAGTTCCGGCAGCTTACGGGCGCCGAATTTCTCAAGCAGGCGCGCGCGATGTGCTTCGATCGTGCGATAGCTCAGCCCAAGCTCGGCCCCGACTTCCTTGGCGGAGAGACCGCGGCAGGTCAGCAGCGCCACATCCCGCTCGCGAGGTGTAAGTTCGATCACCCGGCGCTCTTCCGAGATATCGGCAAAGCTCCATATCCCATGGCGAAACGGGTCGTCCGGTGTCAGGGACTTGCCGCGCGCTCGACACCAGAACAGATCCCCATTGCGCCGCCGCATGATCCGCTCGTCGGTGTAGTATCCGGTCTCCAGCATGGCTTGCAGGCCGCGTTTTCCGATGCGTTCGAAATCCTCGTGGCTGGGATAAAGGTTCAGCAGCGGCATATCGCGATAGTCGCCCTCGTCCCCCCCGAACATCGAGGCAAAATGCAGGTTGCACCGGCGAATGACGCGGTTCTCCAGTTCCACAAGGCCGATGGGCGCATATTCGAAGGCGGGGTCGCTCATGTCCCTATGGTGGCGGGTATTTCTACGGAATTGAAGCGAAAGCTTTGTCTTGGCAGGATTTGACGCAAGTCTTTGGGAGAGGAAGCCATGGTTTATATCGCTGGTTGGGGACATACGAAGTTCGGAAAGCTGACGGACATGTCGCTGGAGGACATGATCACCGCGGCGGGCCGCGAGGCTCTGACGGATGCAGGTATCGGGGCCGAGGCTGTCGATGGCGTCTGGATCGGGCATTTCAACGGCGGGCTGGTGCCGGATGGGTTTCCGGCGTCGCTGGCGATGAGCGTCGATCCGGCGCTACGCTACAAGCCGGCAACCCGGCTTGAGAATGCCTGCGCGTCGGGGTCGGCGGCTGTCTTTGCCGCCCGTCAGGCGATCCTGTCGGGCGAGGCGCGTGTGGCGCTGGTGATCGGGGTGGAGAAGATGACCCACCTGCCCACCGCCGAAGTGGCCGCCGCCCTGGGTCACGCTGCCTATCAAAAGGAGGAGGCGGGCCTGTCCTTTCCCGGTGTCTTTGCGCTCTTCGCACAGGCCTATTTCGACCGCTACGGCGACCAGAGCCGGGCGCTTGCCCGAATTGCCGCCAAGAACCACGGTAACTCGGTGAACAACCCGCTGGCGCAGCTCCAGAAACCGTTTGACGAGGATTTCTGCGCCGAGGTCTCGGATCGCAATCCGATCATCGCGGCGCCGCTGAAGAAAACCGACTGTTCGCTGGTGTCCGACGGCGCGGCGGCGCTGGTGCTGGTGTCCGACGATATGCTGGGTGACGTGACCAAGGCCGCGCGCCTGCGTGCGGTGGCGCAGGTCAACGACATCATGCCAATGTCCCGGCGTAACCTACTGGCCTTCGAGGGGCCGCGCAAAGCCATACATCAGGCCTATGGTCGGGCGGGCATTACGGTGAACGATTTGGACGTGGCCGAGGTGCATGACTGTTTCACCATTGCCGAGTTGCTGATCTATGAGGCGATGGGGCTGGCTGCCCACGGACATGCCGCCGACGTGCTGGAGGGTGGCGTCGTTCACGCCGGGGGGCGATTGCCGGTGAACCTGTCTGGCGGCCTCAAGGCCAAGGGGCACCCGGTCGGTGCCACCGGTGTGTCAATGCACACGCTGATTGCGCGTCAGGTGCTGGGACAGGCGGATGCCATGCAGCATCCGGGTGCCGAACTGGGGCTTGTCTTCAACATGGGTGGGTCCGGGGTTGCCAACTATGCTTCGATCATCGAGGCGGTGAAGGCATGAACATCGGTCACTGGCTCTCCCGGCAGGCGCAGTTGAACGGGAGGCGCCCGGCGCTTTACGCCGGGCGCGATCCTGTGGCGGACTATGCTGGGTTTCATGATCGCGCCGCGCGCGTGGCGGGCTGGCTGCGGGGGCAGGGCGTGCAACCGGGGGACCGGGTCGCTATCTTCATGAAGAACTGCCCCGACTATCTGATCGTGCAATATGGCATCTGGTATGCCGGCGCGGCCGCCGTTCCGATCAATGCCAAGCTGCACGGGCGCGAGGCGGCGTTCATTCTGGACGATTCCGACACCACGATCACCTTCGCCTCGCCGGAGCTCGGCCTCGCGCTGGCCGAGGCCGGAGCGCGGGGGCGGATTGTCGATACCGGGTCCGGTGATTTTGGGGCGGTACTCGAGGCCGACCCCATTGCGGAACCCGGGGAACGCGATCCGACCGATCTGGCCTGGCTTTTCTACACTTCGGGCACCACCGGCAAACCCAAGGGCGTGATGATCACCCACCGGATGCTCATGGCCGTCTCGCTCGCCTATCCGGTGGATGTGGATGCTGTCGATCCCGAGGATGCGATCCTCTATGCCGCGCCGATGAGTCATGGTGCCGGGCTCTACAACATGATCCACGTGCTGCATGGGGCGCGCCACGTCTGCCCGGTTTCGGGCGGGTTCGAGCCCCAGGAGATTCTTGACCTCGCCCGGCATTTCGACCGCGTGCAGATGTTTGCCGCACCCACCATGGTCAAACGCATCGTCGAGGTCGCCCGTGCGACCGGCAAGGCCGGGGAAGGATTGCGCACCGTGGTTTATGCCGGTGGGCCGATGTATCTGGCCGATATTATTGAGGCGGTGGAGGTGTTCGGCCCGATCTTTGTGCAGATCTACGGGCAAGGCGAATGCCCGATGGGGATTACGGCGCTGTCGCGCCATGATGTGACGGACCGTACCCATCCGCGCTGGCGCGCGCGGTTGGCCAGTGTCGGGCGCGCGCAAGCCCCGGTGGAACTGCGCATCGGCGATGCCGATGGACAGGCGCTGCCTCCGGGCAGCCATGGAGAGATCATGGTGCGCGGTGATGCGGTCATGCCCGGGTATTGGCGGAACCCCGAGGCGACCGCCAAGACGATCCGCGACGGTTGGCTGATGACCGGGGATATGGGGTTCATGGATGATGACGGCTATGTCACGCTACAGGACCGGTCCAAGGACATGATCATTTCGGGCGGTTCGAACATCTATCCGCGAGAGGTCGAAGAGGTCCTGCTGACACATCCGGAGGTGCGCGAGGTTTCAGTCGTCGGTCGCGCACATCCCGAATGGGGTGAGGAGGTGGTGGCCTTTGTCGTCGGCTCCGCAACGGCCGAGGAGCTGGACTGTCTTTGTGTTGAGAACATCGCGCGGTTCAAGCGCCCCAAACACTATCGCTGGTTGGATGAATTGCCCAAGAACAACTACGGCAAGGTGCTCAAGACCGAGCTGCGCCGGATGCTGGAGGAAGAAAAATGACGGATCTGAGTGGAAAAACAGCACTGGTCACCGGGTCGGTCCAGGGGATAGGTCTGGCCATTGCCGAGGCACTGGCCAGGGCAGGTGCACGGATCGCGGTTCATGGACTGGCCGATGTAAAACAGGCAGAAACCGTTTGTGCCGGACTGCGGGATAAAGGCGCGCCCGAGTCGCGGTTCTTTGCCGGTGATCTGCGCGACCCGGAACAGATTGGAGCCATGATGCAGGAGGTCGCCCATTGGGGCGGGGCCGATATTCTGGTGAATAACGCGGGCATCCAGCATACCGCATGGCTGTCCGACATGCCCGGCACGACATGGGAGGCGATCCTGGCCGTCAACCTGAGTGCCGCCTTCTACACCATGCAGGCGGCCATGCCAGCGATGGCCGAGCGAGGCTATGGGCGGGTGATCAATATTGCATCGGTACATGGATTGGTGGCCTCCAAGCAGAAGGCGCCCTATGTTGCGGCCAAACACGGGCTGATCGGGCTGAGCAAGGTTGCGGCGCTCGAATATGCTTCTAGAGGAGTTCGGACAAAAGGTGCGGTCACGGTCAATTGCATCTGCCCGGGCTGGACCGATACCGCTATCCTCGAACCGCAGATCGAGGCGCGCATGGAGGCGTTGAACGCGGATCGAGACACCGCCATGGCGGACATGATGAAGGAAAAGCAGCCGTCTCTGCGCGCATCGGACCCGTCCGAGATCGGGGCGCTGGCGGTGTGGCTCTGTTCCCCGGTGGCGCATAACCTCACGGGGGCCGCGATCCCTGTCGATGGCGGCTGGACCGCGCAATAGTCACATATCGGCGAACCAGCCGGGCAAGCGGGTGCGGATGCGCGGCGTGTCACGCCGTGCCCGGACGACACCGCGTTGCTCTTCGCGCACCGGCTCGACCGAGATATCGGCGTATGCGCGCGGCTCGGCCTCTTCCCAGGGCCGTTCCGGCAGGGCCTCGAGCTGCTTGAAAAACCGGCGCGCATCGGCTCCGGGATCGAGCCAGGCCGGCCCCGGGTTTCCGGTGCCGGGCTGGTCCGCCACCTCGCGCCGGTGTTGCGCCGATTTTGCCAGCTCGGTTGCGTTTGCGTATTTCAGATGAACCAGATAGGCGCCGCGCGGCATCACGAAGGGAAAGCGCGCGACGCGCGCTGGTCGCAGTTGAACCCCGTGCAGCTTCATCCCCACACGGTTTCGAACGGCCCAGGCCTTAGAATAGTTTCCGGTGAACACTGCGCTGCGACGTGCGCTCAGAACCGGTTGGTCCTGGCCAAGTGTAGCATCGCTTTCGGTTTCGCCAAGGTTCAATCCGAGGGCAAACAGCGCGCTTGCATTCTGCTGTGCGAAGAAGTCGGGGAAACTCTGATGTTGCGCTGGGTCCAGGCAAATCAACTCGTCAGCATCGGTTCGGATCACCCAGTCATAGATCCGGTTCAGCCCGTTCTGAAATGCGTTCAGCATGTCGCCCCGGCGGTTGTCGAAGTTGCTCAGATCCTCGCGCGGAATGGTGATCACGCTCGCACTAGGGCAGATACGGGCGATTTCGGGATCTGCCCCATGGGCAACGACAAAAAGGTTCTCTGCTCCCAGATGGCGGGAAAAATGTGCGTACCATTGGCCCAGAGCCCAATAGTCCCGGTAAACCATCGTGATGGCGCAAATCTTCATGCGCGCATCTAGTCAGGTCACAGCCTGACCGGCAAGCACCGGCGAAAAAAAAACCGACGCCCTTCGGGCATCGGTCCAAGTGTGTCGGCGCAGGCGAAAGCCCGCGCGACGGGGAGTGTGGGTTCAGATCGCCAGGTATTCGGCCCGCAGTTCGGCGTTGCCAAGTACGTCGGCGGCCGATCCGTCGAACACGATGGTGCCGGTATCCAGGATCACGGCGCGGTCGGCCAGTTCCAGCGCACGCACGGCGTTCTGTTCGACGATGATCGTGGTCATGCCCTGTTCCTTGATGTGGATGAGCGTCTTTTCGATCTCGTCCACGATGACCGGCGCCAGACCCTCATAGGGTTCGTCCAGCAGCAGCACCTTGATGTCACGCGCCAGCGCGCGGGCGATGGCCAGCATCTGCTGTTCGCCGCCCGATAGGGTCACGCCTTCCTGCTTGCGCCGCTCACCCAGCCGCGGAAAAAGCTCGTAGAGCCGTTCAAGCGACCAGCCTATGGGCGGGGCGATCTGGGCCAGTTGCAGGTTCTCCTCGACCGTCAGTCCGGGGATGATCCGGCGATCTTCGGGTACCAGACCCAGCCCCGCCTGCGCGGCCTCGTAGCTGGTCATCTTGTGCAGCGGCTGATGGTCCAGCCAGATCTCGCCATGGGTCACCAGCGGAGAGCCGGTGCGCGCGATCGAGCGCAGGGTCGAGGTCTTGCCCGCCCCGTTGCGCCCCAGCAGGGCGAGGATCTCGCCCTCGTGCACGTTGAAGTTCACACCCTGCACGATATAGCTCTCGCCGTAATAGGCGTGCATGTCCCAGACCGACAGAAAGGCGGGCGCCGTGGTGGCCTGATTGGCGTTCTTGGAGAAATCGGGTTTTACGTTCATCGTTTATCCTTTCTCACTCATCTTGTCCGAAAACCGGTTCCCGATTTTGGGGATGAGTGACGCACTCCCTTACGCACTTTCGCCCAGATAGGCTTCGCGCACCTTCGGATGACCCTTGATGTTTTCCGGCGTGTCCTCGACCAGGGGCGTGCCCTGGGCCAGAACGGTGATCCGCTCGGCCAGGCTGAACACCACATGCATGTCATGTTCGATGATGGCGATGGTGATGTCGCGTTCCTGTTTGATCTGCTTAAGCAGGTCGATGGTATTGTTGGTATCGGCCCGCGCCATGCCCGCCGTCGGCTCATCCAGCAGCAGCAGTCGGGGTTCCTGGCTCAGGCACATACCAATTTCCAGCCGCCGCTTGTCGCCGCGTGACATGGCGGCGGCATGCATGTTGCGCTTGTCGGCCATCCGCATCTCTTCCAGCATGTGCATGGCGCGATCCATGACATCCTTCTGACTGCTGACCGAGGGCAGGGCGTTCAACTCGAACGCACCATCCCGTTTAGCGAAACAGGGGATCATCATGTTTTCCAGCACGGTGAGATCGCCAAAAATCTCTGGCGTCTGGAAAACGCGGGAAATGCCCATCTGGTTGATCTCGTAAGGCGCGCGGCCCAGCACCGACTGACCGTCGAACATGACGCTGCCACTGTCCGGGATCAGCTTGCCTACCAGACAGTTGAGCAAGGTGGACTTGCCCGCGCCATTTGGTCCAATGATCGCGTGAACGGTGTTTTCGGCCACACTCAGGTTGACATCGGAAAGTGCCTGAAGGCCACCGAACCGCTTGCCCACATTCTTGACTTCGAGAATTCCCATGGTCCCGGCTCCTTATTCCGCAGGCTCTTGCTTGGTCTTGGCGTCCGTCGCGCCCTTCCCGCGATTGCGGATCCATTTGCCCAGCCTCTGGCCACCTTCGACGAGGCCACCTGGCAGAAAGATCACCACCAGCATGAACAGGATACCCAGCGTCAGGTGCCAGCCCTTGCCGATGAACGGATGCACGATGAAGACCATGAAATCCTCGATCCCGTCGGGCAGGAAGCTGAACCACTGGTGCAGGATATTGTCGTTGATCTTCGAGAAGATGTTCTCGAAATACTTGATAAAGCCCGCGCCCAGAACCGGCCCGATCAGGGTGCCCGCACCGCCGAGGATGGTCATCAGCACCACCTCGCCGCTTGCGGTCCACTGCATCCGCTCGGCACCGGCCAGCGGGTCCATCGCGGCCATCAGGCCACCGGCCAGACCGGCATACATGCCCGAAATCACAAAGGCCGCCAGCGTGTAGGGACGCGGATTGAGCCCGGTATAGTTCATGCGCTGCTGGTTCGACTTCACCGCCCGCAGCATCATGCCGAAGGGCGAGCGGAAGATGCGGATTGCCAGGTAGAACATGACCATCATGATCACCGCGCACAGATAGTAGCCCGCGTTGAAGTCGAAGCTCCAGGCGCCGATGTCGAGCTTGTAGGTCGAGCGCATCGATAGGCCGAACAGATGCGGCATGTCGGGCAGGCTGTCACGATGAAAGATCTGCGGGTCGTCGGCATAGACCTGAAGCCCGGTTTCCCCGTTGGTCAGGTTGAACTTGGGGTTCGACAGGACCGAATAGGCCAGGGCAAAGCTCATCTGCGCAAAGGCCAGCGTTAGGATCGAGAAGTAGATGCCCGAGCGCCGCAGACTGACATAGCCGATCAGCAGCGAGAACAGCGCGGCAACGACAACGCTCAGCGCGATGGCCGGGATCACGTTGTAGCTGAGCAGCTTGAACATCCACACGGCCGAGTAGGAGCCAACGCCAAGGAAGGCAGCGTGACCAAAGCTGAGATAGCCGGTCAGGCCGAACAGGATGTTGAAGCCGATTGCGAAGATCCCGAAGATCACGAACCGCTGCATCAGGTCGGGATAGCCCGCGTTGAACTGCGCCATGGCGCTGCCTGTGGGGAAGGGGTTCAGGATGAACGGCGCCAGCAGTGTGAGGATCGCCACGATGATGAGAAGCGAGGTGTCTTTCTTGTCCAGTCCCAGCATAGGTTACTCCTCCATCACGCCCTTGCGGCCCATCAGGCCCCGCGGACGGGTCAGCAGAATGATGATCGCGACCAGGTAGATGATGATCTGGTTGATGCCCGGGATGGTCGTCGTGGCCCAGGTGGTGGAGGCGAAGCTCTCCAGGACGCCGAGCAGGAACCCGGCCGCGACCGCGCCGGGCAGGCTGCCCATGCCGCCGACCACGACGACGACAAAGCTGAGCACGAGGAAATCCATCCCCATGTGATAGTTGGGCGGATTGAGCGGCCCGTACATCACGCCGGCCAGTCCGGCCACTCCGGCTGCGATGCCGAACATGATGGTGAACCGCTTGTCGATGTTGATGCCCAGCAGGCCCACGGTCTCGCGATCCGCCATGCCGGCGCGCACGACCATGCCGAAGGTGGTGAATTGCAGGAAGGCGAAGACGCCGCCGATGATCACCGCCGCGAAGGCGAAGTATACGAGACGCCAGATCGGGTAGATGATGGCATTGGGATCAAAGCCCAGCATCAGCCCGATATCGAGCGAGCCCTTGAGTGCCGAGGGTTCCGGCGTCTGGATCGGGTTGGCGCCGAAGAAGTACTTGATGATTTCCTGCAACACGATGGCAAGGCCGAAGGTCACCAGGATCTGATCCGCATGGGGGCGCTTGTAGAAATGCTTGATCAGCCCGCGCTCCATCGCATAGCCCACGGCCAGCATGATCGGGATGGCGAAAACAACGGCCAGCGGTACCGACCAGTCGATGATCGTGGCCCCGACCTCGGGGCCGAACCAGGCTTCGACATAGGGGGTGTCGACCTTCAACGGATTGCCCAGAAAGTCCTTCTGGGTCTCGTCCACGGTCTGAAAGCTCAGGTTGAGCAGGCGCTGAACGGTGACGGCGCAGAAGGCGCCGATCATGAACAGCGCCCCATGGGCGAAGTTGACCACGCCCAGCGTGCCAAAGATCAGTGTGAGGCCCAGCGCAATCAGCGCATAGGCAGAGCCCTTGTCGAGCCCGTTCAGAATTTGCAGGATGATTGCGTCCATCGTCCCCACCTTGTGGCTAGTACCGCACGCCCTTCCCGGCCAGGGCCGGGAAGGGCGGCTTTACGGAAATCAGAGAATTTTCGACGAAAATTCTCTGGCCCGGATTATGCGCCCGAGTTGCACTCGCCCAGCGAGGCCTCGGCACCGCCGAACATCGGGTGATCGGGGGCGTACATGACCTGCTCGACCGGTGTGACCTCGACGATTTCCAGCGTGTCATAAGCGTTGGTCGGGTTCTGCGCGCCGCGCACGACCAGAACGTCCTTGAAGCACTGGTGGTCTTCGGCACGATAGAGAGTCTTGCCGTTGCCCAGGCCGTCGAATTCGAAGCCTTCCAGCGCCTCAGCCACACCGCAGGGGTTGAAGGTTCCGGCCCGCTCGCAGGCATCGGCATAAAGCAGAACCTGTGCATAGCAGGTCTGGGCCGAGTTCGACGGTGGCTTGCCGTACTTCTCGCCGAAGGACTTTACGAACGCCTTGGAGCCTTCGTTGTCCAGCTGCCAGTTGTAGTTCATCGAGCCCAGCACGCCCTTGATGTTCTCGCCCGCACCGGCGGCCATCAGCTCCGAATAGAGCGGCACGACAATCTTGAAGTCCTTGCCGTTGGCGACCTTGTCGAGCAGGCCGAACTGGATGGCGTTGGTCAGCGAGTTGACCATGTTGCCGCCGTAGTGGTTCAGAACCAGCACGTCGGCGCCCGAGTTCAGGACCGGCGCGATATAGGACGAGAAGTCGGTCGATGCCAGCGGCGTCAGCACGTTGTTGACGGTTTCCCAGCCCATGGCCTCGGTCGCGGCTGCGATCGATTCCTGCTGCGTCCAGCCCCATGTGTAGTCCGCGGTCAGGTGATAGGCGCGGCGATCGGCCCCCATCTCCTTGGACAGCACCGGCGCCAGGGCGGCCGCCGACATATAGGCGTTGAAGAAATGGCGGAAGCCGTTCTTCTTGCGGTCCTTGCCGGTGGTGTCGTTCGAGTGGGTCAGACCCGCCATGAAGATCACGCCAGCATCCTGGCACAGGCCCTGCACGGCCACGGCCACGCCCGAGGACGAGCCGCCGTTGATCATGATGGCGCCATCTTTTTCGATCATCGACTTGGCCGATGCGCGGGCGGCGTCCGACTTGGTCTGGGTGTCGCCGGTCACGAAGGTGACTTTCTTGCCCAGGATGCCGTTGCCCTTGAGCGCCTTCGAGGTGAAGGTGTTCAGGCAGCCGCCGTCGCCTTCGCCGTTCAGGTGCTCGACGGCCAGCTGTTGTGCCAGCAACTCGTCGTTGCCTTCGTCAGCATAGGGGCCGGTCTGTGGCACGTTGAAGCCAAGGGTGACCGTGCCGCCGGTCGGTTCGTTGGTATAGGCCGCAGCCGACGAGGCGGTAAAGATTGTCGGCAAGGCGACACCTGCGCCAGCGACGGCGCCTGTGCGCAGCAAGCCGCGGCGCGTGAGTTCGTTGTTTGACATGTTTTCCTCCCAAAATGGCGTGCGCGATCAGCTCCTCTTCCGACCGGCGTGGCACATCTGTGCAAATAAATAATGCGTGATAAAACGAAAATTACGCAATAAGTGCTTTATTTAGAAAGAAAATTCTGTAAATATATATACACATGAGACGGACAAATGGTAAACTATCTTATGTTGCGACGCAGAAACCCATTGATTTACATTCATATTCGGAAGGCATGATGCGATGGCGCGTGACACGCTGACGGGAAGTCGCATCCGAGAACGAAGGCAGGTTGTCGGGTTTCGGCAGGCCGATCTGGCGCGCAAGGTGGGGATATCGGCCTCATACCTCAATCTGATCGAGCACAACCGGCGCAGAATCGGCGGCAAACTTCTGGTGAATATCGCGTCCGCCTTGTCCGTCGAGCCCTCTGCCCTGACCGAAGGGGCCGAGGCGGCACTGATTTCAGCTCTGCGAGAGGCAGCCGCGACGGACGGCGCGGCCATCGCTGAAACGGACCGCGCGGACGAGCTTGCCGGTCGGTTCCCGGGCTGGGCCGAGCTTCTGGCGCAGCTGTTTCGCCGCGTAACCTCTTTGGAGCGGACGGTGGAGACCCTGTCCGACAGGTTGACGCATGACCCGAACCTCGCGGCATCGCTGCACGAGGTGCTTTCGACGGCGGCGGCGATCCGTTCGACCGCTGCCATTCTGGCCGAACCCGGTGAACTGGCGGCGGAGTGGCGCGACCGGTTTCACCGAAACCTGCACCAGGATGCCGAGCGTCTGGCCGAAAGCTCAAAATCGCTGGTCGCGTATCTCGACGATACGGATGCCGGTGAGGACCGTACGGGTGTTCCGGTCGAGCAGGTCGAGACGTTTGTCGCTGCGCGAGGTCATCATTTCGCGGAGCTGGAGCGGGGAGAAGCGGTTGCCAGTGTTCCGTTGACGGAACTGCGGTCGGGAGCGGCCCGCGAGATCGCACGCCGATGGCTGAATATCTACGCGGGCGATGCCCGGGCGATGCCCTTGGACCGCTTCGTCGATGCCCTTGACCGCAAGGGGCTGGAACCCATGGCGCTATCGCGAGAGTTCGGGGTGGACCTTGTCGCCGTTTTTAGGCGCCTTGCAAGTTTACCCGAAGGGGTCCTGCCGCACGAGGTGGGTCTTGTCGTCTGCGACGCGTCGGGCAGTATTCTGTTTCGAAAAGCAATTGCCGGTTTCGCCTTGCCAAGGCATGGGGAGAGCTGCCCGCTATGGCCTCTGTTCACCGCGCTGGGCCGTCCGCTTGTTCCTATCCGCAGACGGGTCTCGCAACTGGGCAGAAACACG
Source organism: Ruegeria aquimaris (assembly GCF_025751555.1). Lineage (GTDB taxonomy): Bacteria > Pseudomonadota > Alphaproteobacteria > Rhodobacterales > Rhodobacteraceae > Ruegeria_B > Ruegeria_B aquimaris. The sequence goes on along the minus strand of NZ_JAOWLB010000005.1, from coordinate 70,140 downwards.
GCTGAATTCGATTGCCTCGCCGTTGCCTGGCCTCAGGAGATGCCGGATTTCAATGTTGATCCGGTTTATCATTCAATCATGCTGATTCTTCCGGTGCCAACTGGAGAGCGGGGCGAAACCGCGCCGTTGCCGGTCGGATCGTCGTGCCGTGTTTGCCCCAGCAAGGATTGCGCCGCCCGTCGCGAGCCCTCGGTTTTGTCCGAAGGGTTTTGACAGCATCGCAGAAGCGGGGCTAATCTTGGAACGGCATATACGAGCGGGTGCAAACCCGCCTGCCTTTTAGGGGGAGGACAGGGCGAGGATGAGCCGACGGGTTCTGCTGATCGAGGACGAGCCGAACATTGCCGAGGCGATCCGGTTCCTGCTCACTCGGGATGGCTGGCATGTGGAAACCCATGCCGACGGTACGGATGCTGTGGAAAAGATTGCCGGTGCTTCGGCCGATCTCATCATTCTGGATGTGATGCTGCCCGGAAAAAGCGGCATGGATATCCTCAGAGAGTTGCGGGATCGTGACGATACCCGGGATCTACCGGTGCTGATGTTGACCGCGCGCGGCCAGTCGCGTGACCGCGACATGGCTGAAAAGGCCGGTGTCAGTCGTTTCATGACCAAACCCTTCTCCAATGCCGAGGTCCTGACGGCTGTGCGCGATCTGCACGCCCAGGCCTCGCAAACGTGAGCGACAGGCGCGAGCCGGGCAAGGACCAGGTTCAGCCGCCACCGGTGTTCCTGGAAAGGCAGAGCTATCGACGGCGCCGCCTGATGGATGCTGCCCGCTTGCTACCGTTGCTGGGCGCTGCGCTGTTCGCCGTACCGCTGCTCTGGCCGACCGGCGGGGAGAACCCGATCCGCATGTCGGCTGCGATCACCTATGTGTTCAGTGTCTGGGCGGTGCTGATCCTGGTCAGTGTCGGGTTTGGTGTGGCCGCGCGGCGGGGGCAACCCTCTGATCCGCAAGATCCGGAGCGGGACGCATGACCTCGCTCAATGTCCTTGTCGCGGTGTGCCTGTGTTACGTGGTGTTGCTTTTCGGCGTTGCCTTTGCCGCTGATCGTCTGGCCTCGGTCGGGCGGTCGACCTGGTTGCGGTCGCCTCTGGTCTACACCCTGTCCCTGTCGATCTATTGTACGGCCTGGACGTTTTATGGGGCCGTTGGATATGCCGCGCGCTCGGGGTTGGAATTTGTCACGATCTATCTCGGCCCCACACTGGTGATGATCGGATGGTGGTGGGGCCTGCGAAAACTGGTCCGTGTGGGGCGGTCTCAGCGGGTTACGTCGATCGCCGACCTTATTTCCTCACGCTACGGGAAATCCAACACGCTGGCCGTCTGCGTGACCATTCTCGCCGTCATCGGGGTGACGCCCTATATTGCGCTGCAATTGCAGTCGATCACCCTGAGTTTCAGCATTTTCGCCGAAACCGACCCGTCCGGCAGCTATGTCGAAGGGTCCAGCGCGTTTTGGGTGGCGGCCGGGCTGGCAGTTTTCGCCATTCTGTTCGGTACACGCAACCTGGACGCCAACGAACGGCACCACGGCGTTGTCACCGCCGTCGCCATCGAAGCCGTGGTCAAGCTGATCGCGCTGCTGGCGGTGGGCGTTTTTGTTGTCTGGGGTATCGCCGGTGGCGTTTTCGATACGCTCCAGCGCATAGACGCCTCCGAGATCGGTATCTGGCAAGTGGATCACGGGCGATGGGCGACGATCACCTTTCTTGCCGCCGCAGCCTTCGTCTGTCTGCCGCGCATGTTCCAGGTCATGGTGGTGGAAAACGACGACGAACGTCACCTGCGCACCGCCGCATGGGCATTTCCGCTTTACCTGATGCTGATGAGTCTTTTTGTCGTCCCGATTGCGGTGGTCGGACTCGAGATATTGCCCCGGGGCTCGAACCCGGACCTTTTCGTTCTGACGGTTCCCTTGGCGCAGGGGCAAGAGATGCTGGCCATGCTGTCCTTTCTGGGTGGCTTCTCCTCGGCCACATCCATGGTGATCGTTGCCGCCATGGCGCTGTCGACGATGGTGTCGAACCATATCGTGATGCCGATCTGGTTGAATGCCAAAGGAGGCGGTGCTTCGGTGTCGGGTGATGTGCGATCCGTCGTGCTTTATGCGCGTCGGATTTCCATCGCCGCGGTTCTGGCGCTTGGGTATTTCTACTATCGCCTATCGGGCGGCGGTGCGGCGCTGGCCTCGATCGGCCTGATCGCCTTTGCCGGGATCGCGCAGATCCTGCCCGCGCTGGTTGGGGGGCTGTTCTGGCGCGGGGCAACCCGTACTGGCGCGCTGGTTGGGCTGACTGTCGGCTTTGTCTTGTGGCTCTTCACCTTGCTGCTGCCGGGAATGGGGGCGGGCGTGCTTGCACCGTCGGTGATCGAAGAGGGGTTGTGGGGTTTGTCCTGGCTTCGGCCGCAGGCCCTGTTCGGGATCGAGGGGCTCGATCCGATGGTGCATTCGGTGATGTGGTCCTTGTCACTGAACACGGCAGCTTTCTGCATCGCCTCTCTTCTGAGTTTTCCCAGTCCACTGGAACGGTTGCAGGGCGCGCAGTTCGTAAACGTTTTCGACCATTCGGCGGGGCCACGCGGGTGGAGCGGATCCGTCGCCCAGAGCGAAGATCTCATGATCATGTCGCAACGGATCATGGGCGCGCGCGAGGCGCAGGAGTTCTTTCAGGCCGAAGCAAAGGCGCAAGGCAGCCGCGCGCATTTCCCCGAACCGACGCCAGCATTTCTGGAGCGGCTGGAACGGGAACTGTCGGGCTCGGTCGGCGCTGCAACGGCGCATGCGATGATTGGTCAGATCGTTGGTGGCTCTTCGGTTTCGGTTGAGGATCTGCTTGCGGTGGCCGACGAGTCCGCACAACTGATGGAGTATTCCAGTCAGCTGGAGGCCAAGTCGGCCGAATTGAGCCGCACAGCGCACAAGTTGCGGGATGCCAATGAAAAACTGACCCAGATTTCGTTGCAGAAAGACGCCTTTCTTAGCCAGATCAGCCACGAGTTGAGAACGCCGATGACCTCTATTCGGGCGTTTTCCGAGATTCTGAGAGACACCGATGGTCTGGCCGTGGCGGAAAAAACCCGTTACGCCGCGATCATCCATGACGAGGCGATGCGGCTTACGCGCCTTTTGAACGACCTGCTGGATCTCAGTGTCCTGGAAAACGGCCAAGTGTCTCTCAATGTGACCGAGGGCATGTTGGTGGACGTAATTGACCGCGCGAGTTCCACGGCGCTGACCGGCACTGCCAACCCGTTGAAACTGCGGCGGAACCGAGCGGCCGAACGTATCGCCATTCGAACCGATCTCGACCGGTTGACCCAGGTATTCATCAACCTGATCGCAAACGCCCAGAAATACTGTGAGGCACACGAGCCGACATTGTCCATTTCCGTACATGATGTCGGTGGGCAGGTTGTTGTCGACCTTGTGGACAACGGCAAAGGTATTCCGCTTCATTCCCAGAAGATGGTGTTTGAGAAATTTGCCCGCGTCAGCGCTGAAAAGGCCGGCGGCGCCGGTCTGGGCCTGGCAATCTGCCGCGAGATCATGCAGCGGCTTGGCGGCAATGTCACCTATCTGCCTGGGCAAGAAGGAGGCGCGTTCCGCGTCAGCCTGCCGCTGGGACTGGAAATTGCTGCGCAGTGACCCCGGGTAAAGGTCTTGGTAACCCCTCGCGCGGTACACGTGGAAGGGAGCAAGAACGGCGGAATGAACGCATCGGGTGATGGCTACGCAACCGGAAATACGGTCGACCTTGGAACGAAAGCTGGCGCTTGCCCGTGACGAGAGGCAAGGCGACACCCGATCCATTCTGCGGGCTTTAAGACTGGCCCTCGCGCGCGCGGCGGACGATGCAGTGGGGTTGGCAGTGGCCGTGATAGGTGCGACGCAGGCCCGTTACGAGCTGGATGAGCTAGCACGTGCCGTGCCCGAAGGCCGCCTTTATCTGCTGCTTTCGGGGCTGGGGGAGGGCCTGGGGGCGATATGCTTTGACCGCGCGTGTGTCTCGTCCTTGTTGCAACAGCAGACCATGGGGCAGGTTCTGAACGGAGACAGCCCCGGGCGGGCCTATACCGAAACAGACGCCGCCATGGCAGCACCGTTGGTGGACGCGTTTCTGCCCAGGGCGAGCGAGCTGGCCGAGATACCTGCGGATCGCAATTGTCTGGCCGGATACAGCTATGCCGCCCGGGCCGACGGCCGCCGTGCCCTGCTGCTGCTGCTGGAGGCGGAACAGTACCGCGTTTTTGACCTGACGGTCGAGATCGCGGGGGGAAAGCTACAGGGTCAGATTACCTTGATCCTGCCCGACCAGCCCGAAATCCGGGATGAGGATGGCCGCGATAGGGAAGACGAAAATCCGGGGCTGGAGCAATCCTTTGGCGTGGTTCGGGCGGAGCTGAACGCTGTGATTTGCCGGTTTAAGCTCCCTCTTTCGGCCTTGGCGGACATGCAGCCGGGGTCGCTTCTACCGTTGAACGAGCCAAAGCTGGACAAAATCGACATGCTTACGATCGAGGGGCGCTCGGTGGCGGTCGCCCGACTGGGGCAATGCCGGGGGATGCGGGCGGTCAGGCTGAACGAAAAACCGCCTGCACTTGAAAAGCAAGACACTGGCCCAGGCGAGTTTTCTGGTCATTCCACCACCCGGGAGAAGGCGCCCGCACATGCTCCAAGACCTGATGGTCAGGAGGGCACCAAGCGTCCCCGAAAGGGGCATGACAAGGCCAATGACTACCAGGATCTGGATACCGAGGCCGAGGAACGCTTCTCAGCCTATGACATCTCGCTTCCTGCGTTGAACCCGGAGCAAGCTGCGGCGGAGATCTGCGAACTCGCGGGTCTTGCCGATTTCGAGGAAAATGGGGAGCGAACCTAGCCGCTCTGACGCGGATCAGTTTCCTGCGGCGCAGATTTCCTCGAGGCGAGGGCGCAAAGCATCCAGTTGATAACCGGCCGAGGCGGTCTTTTGCAGGATTTCGTCCGGGTTCATATCACCACATTGCCCCAGCGCCCAGACGACCGAGCATCTGGTGCCCGAGGCGCAATAAGCCAGCACCGGCCCTTGCTCCGCAGCGGCAAGCGCTTTTTGACGGGCGACGTTTTCGGGTGTCATGGTTTGATGCGTCAATTCGAGAACTTCGAATTCCAGACCAGCCGCCTGCGCCGCGGCGCCGATCGCCGCCGCCTGGTGGCTGGGCGGCACCTCGGCATCGGGCCGGTTGCAGATAATCCGGGTAAAGCCCGCTGCTGCGATTGCTGGAATGTCCTCGACCGAAATCTGCGGCGAGACTGCATAACGGGGGGTGATCGGTCGAATGTCCATTGGCGTTCCTTATGCTGTCGCCGCGAGTCTGTCCAGTTGGCTTCCGACTCTGGGTGCGAAGGCCATTCCGGTAATCATGGCGGCGAGGAACACCAGCCCGCCGATGCCGCCATAGGTAATGGAGGCCAGCGCCGGCCCCGGGCAGAGACCGGCCAGCCCCCAGCCCATGCCGAACAACACCGAGCCGGTGATCAGGCGATGGTCAAGCTCCGGTCTGGGCAATGATGGAAAAGAGTCCGCGGCAAGGGGCTTGCGGCCCTTGGTGAACCGCCAGGCAACGAACATCGGGAGGATCGCGCCGCCCATGACAAAGGCCAGCGTCGGATCCCAGTCACCGAACACATCAAGCCAACCCTGAACTTTGCGGGTATCGGTCATGCCCGAAACGAACAGTCCGCCGCCGAACAGGGCACCGGCAACAAGCGAAATCAGTGGACGCATCAGATCACTCCAAGGACGTGACGAAAGATGGCAAGCGTCAACCCGCCAGCAAGGATGTAAAAGACGGTGGCAACGATGCCCCGCAACGAAAAGCGCGAGATCCCGCATACGCCATGTCCGGACGTGCAGCCGTTTGCGATACGTGTTCCGACACCCACCAGCAGGCCGGCGATGACCACAACCCAGATATCCTGAGTCAAATGAGTGTCGATCTCGACAGAGTAGAGCGGCCACAGGACCAGAGGGGCGATGACCACACCCAGGATAAAGACAAGCCGCTCGACCCAACTGGGCCAGCCTGACCCATCTACCAGCCCGCCCAGAATACCGCTGGCCCCCATGATCCGACCATTTCCCAGCAAATACACCGCGCCGCCGGTGCCAATCAGCAGGCCACCGACGAGGCCCCATATCCAATCCGTTTCCATATGCCCTGTCTCTTTTGTTCGCGCTTGTTTGTTTCGGTACGGTCAGAGCTTGTTGACCGGAAGTTTCAGATAAACGTTACCCTGTTCGTCCGCTGGCGGCATGTGTCCGGCGCGCATGTTCACCTGCAAAGAGGGCAGGATCAGGCGCGGCATTGCCAGGGTCGCATCGCGGGTGTCGCGCATGTGTACGAACTCTTCGATGCTGCGGCCTTGACCGATGTGGATGTTCAGCGCCTTCTGTTCGCCCACGGTGGTTTCCCAGGCATATTCGTCCCGCCCGGGCGCCTTGTAGTCGTGACCGACAAAGATGCGAGTTTCGTCAGGCAGGGCCAGGATTTTCTGGATCGACTGGTAGAGGGTCGCCGAAGAGCCGCCAGGAAAATCACAGCGCGCCGTTCCGAAATCGGGCATGAACAGCGTATCGCCCACAAACGCTGCATCGCCGATGACATAGGTCAGGCAGGCCGGGGTATGGCCGGGCGTATGCAGCACATCGCCGCGCATCTGGCCGACATGGAAACTGTCGCCGTCCTGGAACAGGGCATCGAACTGACTGCCGTCGCGCTGGAATTCGGTGCCCTCGTTGAACACTTTTCCGAACGTGTCCTGAACGATGGTGATGTTCTTGCCGATACCGATTTTCCCACCCAAAGCTTCTTGCAGATAGGGTGCGGCAGACAAATGGTCGGCGTGAACATGGCTTTCCAGAATCCACTCCACCCGCAGGTCTTCGGCTTTGGCGTATTCGATGATCGCATCCGCCGATTTGGTGTTCGTCCGCCCCGAGGCGTGATCGAAATCCAGCACGCTGTCGATGATGGCGCAGCTTTTCCCCTGCGGCTCGCGCACCAGGTAGGACACGGTAAAGGTCGCCTCATCAAAGAAAGCTTTCACAAAGGGGGTCATCGTCGTCTCCAGTGGTTCTCTGCATGACATATAGGTAAAGATGAATGTGATGCAACTGTTTCAGTCTCTTTCGCAAATCGGTACGCGTTTGACGTGGGTCAAGTCGGCAGGCACCGGTTTGCGCGATACTTTGGCAAGTCGCTCCGGTGTGCTTCGGGAATGAGCACATTCGTTGGAACTGTCCTTAGACAGACCGAAAACATCGGAGAGTTCTTGGCCCTGTTACACACAGGCGGCAAGATACAGGGAAAAGGGAGGAAAATCATGACCGATCAAGAGCTGTTTCGCGTGGCCGAGATGTTGGAGCGACGGGTTGCGGGGGCGGGCCTTGCAACACGGCTTGAAGTTCAGCCGCAATTCAGCCGCATCATGGATCAGATGCGCGGGCGCGGCGTAAAGCTCCCGTCGCGGCTGCGTCAGCTTGATGCTGCGCTGTGCGAGGATGCGGTCGAAGCGCGCTTCGACAACATGCCGGTCTGATCGGGCTGTTTTCAGCCGAGCGATATTCCCAGGATTACCATCATCAGTCCAAGGACCGAGACAAACAGCGCACCCAGATTCCAGGGTAAGACCGCCTGTACCGCTGCGCGCAGATCATCGTCGCTCAGCCCGGCCTTTCGGGCCTTGTTCACGCGCAGAATGCACCAGACCAGTCCGGCCAGCCCGGCCAGCGACAGGCTTGCGCCAGCCCAGATGATGATGTCGAACAGCATTCCCGCTCCACCTTGCAGCATTCAGGCCCCGCGTTAGCCGATCGGTCCATTGGGTGCAAGGTTGGGGAAATGCGCCTTGCAGGCGAACCGGGCTCAGGCTATGCCGCAGGCGCGTGTCGGACCAACGGAGAATGCACCATGGATCAGCCCCAGGCAGATGCCACCTATAACATTGCCGCAGGCGAGTTGCGCCAGTTCATCGAGCGGATCGAACGGCTGGAAGCCGAGAAAAAAGACATCGCCGAGCAACAAAAGGAAGTGATGGCCGAAGCCAAGGCACGCGGCTACGACACCAAGGTGATGCGCAAGATCGTCGCCCTTCGCAAGCGCGACAAGGACGACATCGCTGAAGAAGAAGCAGTGCTGGAAATGTACAAGGCCGCGCTTGGCATGTGAGCGCCTGCGCCGCAGCGGTAGTCAGGGCGCGATGAACTGTACACCCGGGATACGTTGCAGCGCAAAGACGTCTTCGTCGTACAGTTCGGTCAGCCTGTCCACCAGTTCGTGCGTCCACCCGGGCAGATCAAGCTCTTCCTCGACCGCGTCTTCCAGCGCGTATTTGTCGAGGAAGGCTGCAATTACCCGACGTTTCTGCATCTCGGTCAACTCGGGGTGCTCGGCCAAGTAGGCGCGAAAGCGCAGCATGCCTTCCTTGGACATGATTTCGGACAAGAGAGAGAAGCCTCCCACAATCTTGGTGCCGTGCTCCAATCCGGCCAGGTCGCGAATGATTTGCGACCAGATCAGGGGCGTGTCCTCGTTACACCATATGGTCAGCTGGATCTGAGGCGCTGCGTCGCGAATCGCCTGCACCATCTGGGTCCAGTGCAACACTTCCAGGTCGAGCTCGTCCATCGCCTCGGCGACGCCTTTTTCCGGCAGGGCCGTCAGGACATTGGGAATGAAGCTTGCCGGATTGCGGATCGCCATGAACACTTCGACCTGATCATAGCTGAAGATGCTCTGTAGATAGGCAAGTCTTTGCGGCGCGCGTGGATAGAACATGCCCTTGCCGATTGCCGACCAGCGGGTGCCGTACATGTTGCTGTCGGACAAGACCACCCTGTCTGCGACCTCGCCGTCGAGTATCGTGTCGAGCAGAATATCACGCGCATCCGGGTCCGGATCGGTCTCGGCTTCGTCCAAAGCCGAAAGGACCTTCTTGAACAGACCGCGATACTGCGCGGGGCCGGGAACCGCGATCCCGTTTTTCGAGAACGGTTCCTTGTTAACGAGCAGACATTTGATCAGCCGTTCGTCGTCCGTTCCATGTGCGCCGGTGTGGAAAACCACTTGCATGGGGGCCGGGCTTCCTTTGAAAACAATCAGATACGTCTTGAGTATCCGCTTGCTCGGCACCAGTCAAACCGAAGAATTACATCCGTTGTCAACTGTGGCGGGATATGCGGCACGGCGGTGGTAGCGCGTTGCCCGATTCCAAGCGGGATTGTGTCCTGACCTCTCGCTCGGCAGGTGTTGCAACGCACCAGGCCTTGGTGGTCACGCTCTTGGGGCAGGTGGTCCGGGCGAGGCCAGCGTCACAGGCTATCATGCGGCAGTCGCAAATCCAGCAGGCGGGGCGTTCTTCGCAAAACCGGGTTTTGGAGGATTGCGCTTTGCGAAGCGATCGTTTAAACGGCGGCACATGTGGAACGGGATTGCTGCGTCGGCTATCGTCAGGCAAGACCGCTTTCGTGAAGACCAAGAAAGCAGGAATGCTTTCAATGGCTTGCCCCTATAGCTCAGCTGGTAGAGCAACTGATTTGTAATCAGTAGGTCCGCGGTTCGAGTCCGTGTGGGGGCACCATAAAATCAATACATCCTGAGTTTTCCGTATCAGGGCTATGTTATGATTGCCCCGTCACTGACCTTGACCGAGGCCGTTGACGGGGCGGTGTATGGCGTTTGGCCCTAACCGATGCGCGGCCAGAGATGTGTGCACATGCGTCCTATGCGTGTCTCGATCGCTGCGGCGGCGTCCACCGCCATATCTTCGCGCCAGCGGCGGGCGGTGATTTGCACGCTGATCGGTTGCGGTCCCTTTCCCAGATTGGCCAGCCGTGTCGGCACGCAGGCGGCGGGCAGGCCCATGAAATTCATTGCATAGGACCAGACCGCGGCCCCCAGTACTTCGTGCACGCCCTCGGCGCCCTCAGTGTCACGGTCGGGACCAAAGAAGGGTTGCGGCAGGAACGGACCCAGCACCAGGGGATATTGCTCCAGGAACAGCGACCATTCGCGGGCGTAATGGCTGCGCTTGGCCATCACCTGCAACAGTTCGGTGCCGTGAAAGGGCGGGAACTCCTGAAAATAGACCTCGAAGATATCGCGCACGGTTTGCGAGCCATAGGCGTCCACATCCGCCTTCATCAGCGCCCAGACCTCGCCCATCAGGGCGCGATAGCCGGCGCGCCCGGCCTCGAACGCGTCGGGGGTCTCGACCTCTTCGACCAGATAACCGGCATCGCGCAGCGCGTCGCGGGCGGTGTCCAGCGCCGCTTCGACCTCGGGGTGCAGGTCATAACCATATGTCGCCTTGGTAAAGGCCACGCGGATCGGCCCATCGAGCGGGGCACCCAGCCAGGGCAGGGGTACGTGGAACGGGTCGCGGGGATCGGGGGCGATCAGGCTCGGCATGGCCAGATGCAGGTCGGCGGCCGACCGGGTGATCAGCCCCTGCACCGACATGGATTGCGCCAGCATGCCACGCTCGGCCTTTTGGCTGGGGTTCCAGGCGGGCACTCGGCCCAGGCCGGGTTTCACCGTCACGGCGCCATTCGCCGCGGCGGGAAACCGCAGCGAGCCACCGATGTCGTTGCCATGCGCCAGCGCGCCGATGCCGGCCATCACGGCGGCGCCTGCGCCACCCGATGAGCCACCGGGCGAGATATGCCGTCCCCAGGGGTTAAAGGTGCGCCCGTGCAGCGGATTGTCTGTATCGGCACGGAACGAGAATTCGGGCGTATTGGTGCGCCCGATCACCACCGCGCCCGCTTCTTGCAGGTTGCGAACAACTGGCGCATCATCGGGCGCAATCATGTCTTTCAGCGCGGTCACGCCGTTGGTGGTGGCATATCCGGTCTGGTCCACGTTGACCTTGATGGTGACCGGCACGCCGAACAGGGGTCCGGGCGCCGCACCCTCGGCACGAGCCTTGTCCAGCGCGCGGGCGCGGTCCATCGCCTGTTCGGCGCAGTTTTGCACCACCGCATTCAGGACGGGATTCACGGCCTCCATCCGCTCGATCGCTGCGCCGACCGTCTCTTCGGCGCTTAATTCTCCGGTGCGTGTCCGCGCGACGATTTCATGCGCATCCAACTGCCAAAGCTTTGCCTGCGTCATTCTCCGACCTCCCTTGCCGTCATCGAAAGGTTAGGCGGGGCGGCGTGGGTTGACCATGGGTTAGGAAAATCGGTGACGCAAGGTCACCTGGCGTCTTCCGGCAGATACTTCCGTGCCAGTTCGACCACTCTGTCCGAGGTCAGGATCGGGGGAAACAGGGTCAACACTTCGCCCTTGGCGCTCAGCAGGTAGACAAAGCTGCCATGTGTGTAGACCGGCCCGTATTCGGGATCGACATAGGCCAGTTCCTTTTCTATCGAAAACGCATCATAGGCCGTCTGCAAATCTGCCTCGGAGCCGGTCAACCCGATAAAATCCGCATGATATCTGGCCAGCGGTTCATCCATGCTGCCGGGTCGATCGCGGTCCGGGTCGACGGTGATCATCACAGGGGTGACGGTGCGCCCCTCGGCCTTCAGCCGATCGACCGCATCGGCCATCATCGGCATGGCGGCCGAACAGATGCCGGGGCAGTTGGCATACCCAAAGAACAGCAACTGTCCATGTCCGTCCGGGTCGATCTGGCTGCGGCGTTGGCCGTGCTGATCGGTCAGCTCGAAGGCGCCACCGACAGCAAAGGGAAGCGGGCTATTGCCCGCGCCCGATGTTGTGGCCGCCAGCAGGGCGGTCACAAGAGTCAGCCGGGCCAGCATCAGAACCAGTCCTCGATAAACGCCTTGTCGGTTTCCAGACCCAGCCCGAGGTAACCGTCCTTGGCAATCTCGGCATTCACACGCGGATCGCGACGGAACCAGGGGCCTTCGCCGGCCGCGTCGGGGTTCTCGGCATCCCAGACCTTGGTGAAGCGGTTGGCTTTTTCCCATTCGCCCCCAAGCAGCCGGATCTTCTGCACCTGATAGATATGTTTGGCACCCAGATCGGGGTCGTCGATCAAGAGTCCGTCCACCTCAACCATCTGGCCGCAATAGGGGGCCAGATCGGAGGCGGCCCCGGAAAACACCGGCTGTCCGTTCTTGACTGGAAGGACCATGACATTGTCGGCGCTGCGCAACAGGCCGAGCTGACGCTTGCCCGCACCGCAATCGGCGGGGCAGTCGCCGGTCAGGTCGCAGAGCAGATCGACCACCTTGGCCTCAAAGAAGGCCGGTTTCTCGGCGTAGAGGTTCCAGGCATTTGCGGTCGAACCGGCCGAGAAATCCTGGGCCATTGCGGGGCTGGCCAAAAGCGCCAGCGCGAGGGAAAACCGTTTCATTCCTTGGGCTCCGGGATGGCGAAGCCGGGCACGGGGCCATAGTCTTCGTGGTTGAGATTGGCGATGCCCAGATCGCTGATCACCTGATCGACGATCAGATAGTTGATGCCGTCGCGCTCGTAATGCATCCCGTCCGCCTCGACCGTGTGAGTGGCCAGGCGGAGCGCGGTATCGCCACCGGCCAGCTGGTCGTCCTGTTCGATCTTGAGCACCATATAGATGGTGCCATCCTCGGCCTGCAACCCGACCGGGATGCCGCCCGCCGAGCACCACAGGGCGCAGGTGTGATGAGCCGAGCCGACCACTGCCTCGGGGCCGCCCATGACCCCGGAATAGTAACACCAGGTATCGATCAATTCGCCAGTGACCTGGATGCGGTGCCCTTCGCTTGCCAAGGCAGGCAAGACGGGTAGGGCGGCGGAACAGGCCAGTGCGGTCAGGAATGCACGCATGGGTAACCTCGTCAGTTGCAGCGATTGCGGTCAGGGTAGAAGCCCACCCAGAGTCTGGCAATCGCCGGGGCGATGACGGGCGATCACAACCTGTTGGGTGGGTGCGATGCGGGCAACAAAAAGGCGCCACCCGCGGGGGCGGCGCCTGTTCTTGCTGTCGCGCTAGGGGCTACTTGGCGTAGCCCAGCGTTTGCAGCGCGACCTTGATCTCGTCCAGGATGGCCGGGTCGTCGATGGTGGCGGGCATCTTGTAGTCCTTGCCATCGGCGATCGAGACCATGGTGCCGCGCAGGATCTTGCCCGAGCGGGTCTTGGGCAGGCGGTCGACCACCACGGCCAGCTTGAAGGCCGCGACGGGGCCGATCTTGTCGCGCACCAGCTTGACCACCTCTTTCACCACATCCGCATGGTCACGGTTGCAACCGTTGTTAAGGCAGAGGAAGCCGAGCGGCATCTGACCCTTGAGATCGTCGCTGACGCCGATCACCGCGCATTCGGCCACATCCTCGTGGCTGGCCAGAACCTCTTCCATGCCGCCGGTGGACAGGCGGTGGCCTGCGACGTTGATCACGTCATCGGTGCGCGCCATGATATAGAGGTATCCGTCCTCGTCGATCATGCCGGCATCGCCGGTTTCGTAATAGCCGGGGAAATGCTCCAGATAGGATTTCCTGAACCGCGCCTCGGCATTCCACAGGCCGGGCAGGGTGCCCGGTGGCAGCGGCAGTTTCACCGCGATGGCGCCCAGTTCGCCGGGTTTCATCTGGTGGCCGCCTTCGTCCAGGATCTGCACGTCATAGCCCGGCATCGCCTTGGCGGGCGAGCCCAGCTTGATCGGCAACTCCTCGATCCCCAGCGGGTTCCCGGCAATGGCCCAGCCGGTTTCGGTCTGCCACCAATGGTCGATCACCGGCACGCCCAGCGCCTTTTGCGCCCAGACGATGGTGTCCGGATCGGCCCGTTCGCCTGCCAGATACAGCGCCTTGAGGCAGCTCAGGTCGTATTTCGCCAGCATCTCGCCCTTGGGATCCTCGCGTTTCACGGCGCGGATCGCGGTGGGGGCGGTGAAGAAGCTTTTGACCTTGTGCTCGGAAATCACCCGCCAGAAGGTGCCCGCATCGGGGGTGCCCACGGGCTTGCCCTCGAACACGATGGTGGTGTTGCCGTGGATCAGCGGGCCATAGCAGATATAGCTGTGGCCGACGACCCAGCCCACATCGGATGCCGCCCAGAACACATCGCCCGGATCGACGTTATAGATGTTCTTCATCGTCCAGTTCAGCGCCACCAGATGGCCCGCGGTCGGACGCAGCACACCCTTGGGCGCGCCGGTGGTGCCGGAGGTATAAAGGATATAGGCCGGATGGTTGCCCTCGACCGGCACGCATTCGGCCGGTTCGACACCATATTGGAACCCGTGCCAGTTGTAGTCGCGCCCCTCGACCAGTTGCGCCACTTCCTGCTCGCGCTGGAAGATTACACAGAATTCGGGCTTGTGTTTCGCCATTTCGATGGCGCCATCGAGGAGGGGCTTGTAATGCACGACTCGGCCCGGCTCCAACCCGCAGGACGCGGCGATGATCGCCTTGGGCTGGGCGTCGTCGATGCGTACGGCCAGTTCGTTGGCGGCAAAGCCGCCGAACACCACCGAATGCACGGCGCCCAGACGGGCGCAGGCCAGCATCGCCTCCAGCGCCTCGGGGATCATCGGCATATAGATGATGACGCGGTCGCCCTTTTCCACACCCTTGGCGCGCAGCGCACCGGCCAGCATGGCCACGCGGTTGCGCAGTTCGACATAGGAAATCTGCCGCTTGGTATGGGTGATCGGGCTGTCATAGATGATCGCGGTCTGCTCGCCCCGGCCCGCCTCGACATGGCGGTCGACCGCGTTCCAGCAGGTGTTGACCTTGGCATCGGTAAACCATTCGTAAAGTGGCGCGTTGCTGTCATCCAGCGCGCGGCTGGGCGCCTCGACCCAGTCGATGCTCTTGGCGGCTTCCATCCAGAAGGCTTCGGGATCGCTCTTCCAGCTCTCGTATACGTCCTGATATGCCATGGCGTCCTCCTCACGTTCGGCTGGATGGTGTGTTAGGCATAGCGGCGTCACCGGGCAAGCCAGACAAAGGACGTCGCGTCACATTATCGCAATAAATTTGCAGACATTCCCAAAGCACCCTTGCAAATTTTTGCAAAGCCGCCTTTTTGGCGGCGTTTTGACGGAAAATACGGCCATTTTGCAAAATTGCAAATTTCTGATCTGCAAAGATTGCGGAATCGGTTTCAGCCTGCGGTGCGGTCGAACCGGGGCAGGTCGTCCTGCAATTCCAGCCAGGGAAGTCGCGCGGAGTGAAACACGTGAAACCGGGGCGGCAGCGACGACGGATCCTCCAGGGTCGCCGTGTAGAGATGAATGTTCACCGGATCATCGGCGTTGCGATAAGCCATCTGGGTACCGCAGGTGCCGCAGAACAACCGCTCGACCCGGTCGGACGAGCGGTAGATGCGCGGGGCGTCGCCGCCCCACTGAACGCTGTCATGGGGCAGGCCGAAGAACGCGGTGACCGGGGCGGCGCAATTGCGGCGGCAGTCGGCACAGTGGCAATAGCAGCTCCATGCGACTTTGCCTTCGCTCTGCCAGTGAACCGCGCCGCAATGGCAATGTCCCTTCATCCCGGTCTCTCCCTGTTAGCGGCAAGGCGCCTTCGGGATCAACCGTAGTGGGCCACCGGGGTTCCGGCAATGGCGGCCATGTTCAACAATCCGCGCGCGGTGATCGAGGGCGTCACGATATGCGCCCGGTTGCCCATGCCCATCAGGATCGGCCCCACCTCGATACCGCCCGCCTTCATCTTGAGCACGTTGCGCACACCGCTTGCGGCATCCGCATGGGCAAAGATTAGCACATTCGCCGCCCCGGACAGCCGCGAGTTCGGAAAGATGCGCTGGCGCAGTTCGGGGTCCAGCGCGCTGTCCAGGTTCATTTCGCCCTCATAGGTGAAGTTTCGCGGTCGGCTATCCAGAATCTCGATCGCCTGGCGCAGCCGCAGGCCCGAGCCCTCGGCCTGGTTGCCAAACTGGGATTGCGAGCAAAAGGCGATCTGCGGTTCGATGCCAAAACGGCGCACATGACGCGCGGCACCCAGGGTGATCTCTGCCAGTTCCTCGGGGCTGGGACGGCTGCGCACATGGGTGTCGGCGATAAATAGCGGTCCGTCTTCCAGGATCATCAGTGACAGCGCGCCATGCGGACGCAGATCCTTGCCGCCCAGCACCTGTTCGACATAGTTCAGATGCCAACGGTATTCGCCGAAAGTGCCGCAGATCAGGCTGTCGGCCTCGCCCCGATGCACCATGATGGCACCGATCGCGGTGGTGTTGGTGCGCATGATCGCTTTTGCGATGTCCGGGGTCACCCCGCGCCGCTCCATCAACCGGTGGTATGAGGTCCAGTAGTCGTAATAGCGCGGGTCGTTTTCCGGGTTCACAATCTGGAAATCCTGACCCGGGCGCACCGACAGACCCATCTTTTCGCAGCGCGCCTCGATCACGTCGGGGCGGCCAATCAGGATCGGCGTCTCGGTGGTTTCTTCCAGAATGGCCTGTGCTGCGCGCAGCACCCGCTCGTCCTCGCCCTCGGCAAAGACCAGCCGCCGCGCCGCCTTGGCCGCCGCCTCGAAGACGGGGCGCATCAGAAGGGCGGATTTGAACACGCTCTGGTTCAGCTTCTGCCGATAGGCCTCCAGATCCGTGATCGGGCGGCGGGCGACGCCGCTCTCCATCGCGGCGCGCGCCACGGCAGAGGAGACGACACCGACAAGGCGCGGGTCAAAGGGTTTGGGGATCAGGTAATCGGCCCCGAATGTCAGCTGCTCGCCCTGATAGGCCGCCGCCGCCTCGGCACTTGTGGTGATGCGGGCCAGTTCGGCGATCCCCTCGACACAGGCGATCTGCATGGCGTCGTTGATCTCGGTCGCACCCACATCCAGCGCCCCGCGAAAGATGAAGGGAAAGCACAGAACGTTGTTGACCTGGTTCGGGAAATCGCTGCGCCCGGTCGCGATGATCGCGTCCGGAGCCACCGCACGGGCCGCGTCGGGCAGGATTTCGGGCGTGGGGTTGGCCAGTGCAAAGATGATCGGCCGTTTCGCCATGCGTGCCACCATCTCGGGCGTCAGCACATTGGGACCGCTCAGGCCCAGAAACAGATCTGCCCCCTCGATCACATCGTCCAGCGTCCGCAGATCGGTGGCCTGGGCAAAGGCCGCCTTTTGCGGATTCATATCCTCGGCGCGCCCCTCGTAGACCAGCCCGTGAATATCGCAGAGCCAGATATTCTCCCGCTTCACCCCAAGTTTCAGCAACATGTTCAGGCAGGCGATACCCGCGGCGCCACCACCGGTCGAGACGATCTTGATGTCGGCAAACGACTTACCCGCCACATGCAGCGCGTTGCGCGCGGCAGCCCCCACCACGATTGCGGTGCCATGCTGGTCGTCATGAAAGACCGGAATGTTCATCCGCTCGCGGCACAGTTTCTCGACGATGAAACAGTCGGGCGCCTTGATGTCTTCCAGGTTGATGGCGCCAAATGTCGGCTCCAACGCGCAGACGATATCGGCCAGCTTTTCCGGATCGCTCTCGTTCACCTCGATATCGAAACAGTCGATGCCCGCGAACTTCTTGAACAGGACCGCCTTGCCCTCCATCACTGGTTTCGATGCCAGCGCGCCGATATTGCCCAGCCCCAGAACCGCGGTGCCGTTCGACACCACCGCCACCAGGTTGCCGCGCGCGGTATAGGTCTCGGCGGTGCTTGCATCCGCCTTGATCTCCAAACAGGCCTCGGCCACGCCCGGCGAGTAGGCGCGCGCCAGATCGCGGCCATTGGCCATCGGCTTGGTGGCGCGGATTTCCAGTTTCCCGGGCTTGGGATAGGCGTGGTAGTCAAGCGCCGCCTGGCGCAGGCTGGGCTGGTCGGACATCTCGTCAAATTCCTCCTCGGGAAACTAGTTTAGCATTAAACTATATCTTTACGCAGGGGAACAGGGCATTTCAGGTTACAAGGTCGCAGGCGGCTTCTTGCAAATCGGCCCCCTCGCGGCCACTGTCCCGGGCAAGAGGAGACAGCCATGACCGACACGATCGCCGAAATGCGCCTGCCCACGGATGAGCTGCGCGACGATATCCCCTTTTATACCAAGGTTCTGGGCATGCGGATGGACATGATCTATCCGGCGGACGACCCACGTACCGCGGTGTTCTCGGGCCATGGCCTGCGTCTGCGCATCGAAAAAGGTGCGCCCGAGTCGCCCGGCACCCTGCGCATCCTCACCGAGGATCCGGACGGTTTCGCCAATGGCCAGCGCAGCCTGACCGCGCCCAACGGCACACGGATCGAGATCGAGGAGCGCCACCCGCCCCTGGTGATGCCGCAGACCGAACACAGCTTTGTGGTCCGCCGACTCAAGGATCAGGCGCCCTGGATCATCGGCCGAGCCGGCATGCATTACCGCGATCTGGTGCCTTCGCGGCTGGGTGGCTCGATCATCGCCAGCCATATTCGCATCCCTGATGGCGGGCCGGTGCCGGACATGGTGCATTTCCACCGGGTCGGCTTTCAGCTGATCTTCTGCATTCACGGCTGGGTCGATGTGGTCTACGAGGATCAGGGCGACAAGATGCGCCTGACTGCCGGGGATTGCTTCATCCAGCCGCCCGAAATCCGCCACCGGGTGCTGGAGGCCAGCGACAACGTACAGGTGATCGAGATCGGCGTGCCCGCCGAACATGTCACCGAGATCGACCACGAGATGACCCTGCCCACCCCGCACCTGCGCCCCGAGCGTGAATGGCAAGGCCAGCGCTTTGTCTATAACCGGGCCGAAGGGGCCGAATGGTCTCCCTTCCGCCTGCCGGGCTTTATCTGCCGGGATACCACCATCGCCGCGAATACCAAGGGCGTGGCCGGGGTGCAGGTGGTGCGCCGGGGGGAGGGCGTGCCGCAATGGGCCGCCCATGACACCGATATCCTCTTCACCTTCGTGATGAACGGCACGGTCACGCTGATGGGCGAGGGGCGCGATCCCTTCCCGCTGGAACAGGGCGATGCCTTCGTGATCCCGCCGGGCATGCGCACCCGCCTGTCCGACCCTTCCGACGATATCGAACTGCTTGAGGTCACCTTGCCCGGAACCTTCACCACCACACTGGGCTAAAACCCTTCATTTCGCCAAAAATACTCCGGGGGAGTCCGCAGGACGGGGGCAGCGCCCCCTTGCCCGGCGGTTCCTCTCGCGCGCGGGTACGGGATAGGCTATGCATTTCCGACCAGATGATCAAAAACCGGGGAATCGCCATGAGCCTCAAATCCGCCGCCCTTTCCGTTCGTGAAAACGCCCATGCGCCCTATTCCCGGTTCAAGGTGGGCGCGGCGATCCGGGCCGCCTCGGGCGCGGTCTATGTCGGTTGCAACGTCGAGAACATCGCCTATCCCGAAGGCACCTGCGCCGAAGCGGGCGCCATCGCTGCAATGGTCGCCGCGGGCGAAAGCCGCCTGACCGAGGTCTATGTGGTCGCCGATAGCCCGGCGCCGGTGCCCCCCTGCGGTGGCTGCCGCCAGAAGCTGGCCGAATTCGGCGACCCAAATGTTGTCGTGACCATGGCCAATCTCGACGGGGTCGAAACCGCGATGACCATCGGTCAACTCCTGCCCGGCGCCTTCGGCGCGGCCCATATGGACAAAAGCTGAGTCATGGACGCTCGCGCCATCATTGCCCGGCTCAGACGGCACGAGGTGCCCAGCGCGGCTGAACTGACATGGTTTGCCCAGGGCCTCGCCGATGGCACTGTCAGCGATGCCCAGGCGGGCGCCTTTGCCATGGGCGTCTGCATGGGGCGGCTTGGCCCCAAGGGGCGCGCGGCATTGACGCTGGCCATGCGCGATACCGGCGATGTGCTTCACTGGGATTTCGACGGGCCAGTGATCGACAAGCATTCCACCGGCGGGGTGGGCGATTGCATCAGCCTAGTGCTGGCGCCCGCGCTGGCCGAATGCGGCGCCTATGTGCCGATGATCTCGGGCCGGGGGCTGGGCCATACCGGCGGCACGCTCGACAAGATGGAGGCGATCCCCGGCGTCACCACCCAGCTTGGGCCCGACCGACTGGCGCAGGTGGTGCGCGACACCGGGGCCGCAATTGTCGGCGCCACCGCCCGCATCGCGCCCGCCGACAAGCGGCTTTATGCCATCCGCGATGTGACGGCCACGGTCGAAAGCCTCGATCTGATCACCGCCTCGATCCTGTCCAAGAAACTTGCCGCCAGCCCCGACGCGCTGGTGCTGGACGTGAAACTGGGCAGCGGCGCCTTCATGAAATCAGCGGACGAGGCCCGCGCCCTGGCCCGTGCCCTGACCGAGACCGCCAATGCCGCGGGATGCCGGACCTCGGCCCTGATTACTGATATGAACCAGCCGCTGGCGCCCAGCCTCGGCAACGCGCTCGAGGTGGGCGAGGTGATGCGGGTGCTGACCGGCGGTCATGCCGATGACCCGCTGGCACAGCTTTCGGCCGAACTGGGTGGCGTGCTGCTGGCCGATACCGGGCTGGCACCGGATGCGGTCAGCGGGGCCGCGCGCATTGCTGCCATCATCTCAGACGGTCGCGCGGCCGAACGCTTTGGTCGCATGATCGCGGCTGTCGGCGGGCCGGTGCAATTTGTCGAGAACTGGCAGCGGTTCCTGCCCGAGGCAACCGTCATCCGCGAGGTTCCCGCCCGCGATTCAGGCTATGTCACCGCCATCGACGGCGAGGCGCTGGGCCTTGCCGTTGTGGCGCTGGGCGGCGGGCGGCAGGTCGAAAGCGATACCGTCGATCCTTCGGTCGGCCTGTCTCGCGTGATTCGTCTGGGCGCATCGGTCCGCGCCGGAACCTCTCTCGCCACCATCCACGCTGCGAGGCAAGAGGCGGCAGAGGCCGCCGAGGCCACCCTGCGCGCGGCGATCACCATCGGGCCCGAGCCGGTGGCCGCGCCACCGTTGATCCATGAAAGGATTACGCCATGACCCGCGCCTTTCTGGTGGTGATGGATTCGGTCGGCATCGGTGGCGCGCCGGATGCCAGTACCTTCTTTAACGGCGACCGCCCCGATACTGGCGCCAACACACTGGCCCATATCGCCCAAGCCTGCGCGCGTGGCGCGGCGGAAGAGGGGCGCAGCGGCCCGCTGCATCTGCCCCATCTCGACCGGCTGGGCCTTGGCGCTGCCACCCGACTGGCCTCGGGCGCGGCCACGCCGGGGCTGACGGCGGACCCTTCTGGCCTCTGGGGCTGCGCGCGCGAACACAGCCGGGGCAAGGACACGCCCTCGGGTCATTGGGAGTTGGCGGGCCTGCCGGTGCCGTGGGAATGGCACTATTTCCCCGACACCACCCCCGCCTTCCCGAGTGATCTGGTACAGGCAGTGGCCCAAGCTGCTGGCAGCGACGGCATCCTTGGTAACTGCCATGCTTCGGGCACGGTGATCATCGACCGCCACGGGGACGCGCATATGCGGACGGGCAGACCCATCTGCTACACCTCCGCTGACAGCGTGTTCCAGATCGCCGCGCATGAGGAAACCTTTGGCCTCGACCGCCTGCTGGCGCTGTGCAAGGCCGTCGCGCCGCGCCTGCATGCGATGAAGGTGGGGCGGGTGATCGCGCGGCCCTTTGTCGGCACGCGTGAGACCGGCTTCACCCGCACCACCAACCGCAAGGATTTTGCCATCACTCCGCCTGCGCCGGTGCTGACCAACTGGGCGCAGGATGCGGGCCGCCGGGTGCACGGCGTTGGCAAGATCGGCGATATCTTCTCGATGCAAGGAATCGACGATGTGGTCAAAGGGTCGGATGCCGAGCTGATGACCCATCTCGCCCGGCTGGTCGCCACCGCCGAAGAAGGCAGCCTGACCTTCGCCAATTTTGTCGAATTCGACAGCCTCTATGGCCATCGTCGCGACATCAGCGGATATGCACGGACGCTGGAGTGGTTTGACCGTGAGATCGGGCAAATTCTGCAAAGCCTGCGACCCGGCGACCTGATGGTTCTGACCGCCGATCATGGCAACGATCCCAGTTGGAGCGGTACCGACCACACCCGCGAACAGGCGCCGGTTCTGGTCGCCGGGCGTGGCGCCGGGCAGATCGGACAGGTGAATTTCGCCGATGTCGCCGCCTCGATCGCGGCGCATCTGGGGATTCCCGCGCAGGGACCGGGGAGGAGTTTTCTGTGAGCGAAGAACATCCCCCGGTCGCCGACCTGCCCAAGGTCGAACTGCACCTGCATCACGAAGGCGCGGCACCGCCCGCCCTGATCCGGCAGTTGGCGCATGAGAAAAAGATCGACCTGCGCGGCATCTTCAAGCCGGGCGGGTCCTATGATTTTCGCGATTTCGCCCATTTCCTCAGCATCTACGAAGCCGCCTCCTCGGTGCTGACCGGACCCGAGGAATTCCGTCGCCTGACCTGGGCGATCCTGGAACAAAGCGCCGAGAACGGCGTGGTCTACTCTGAGACCTTCCTCAGCCCCGATTTCTGTGGCGGCGGCGATGTCGCTGCCTGGCGCGACTACCTGGCCGCTATCCGGGATGCATCGGACGCGGCCGAGGCGAAACTGGGTATTACCCTGCGTGGGGTCGTTACCTGTGTGCGCCATTTCGGCCCCGATCGGGCCAAGCGCGCCGCCCGCTGCGCGGCTGAGACCGCTGGCGACTGGATCGTCGGGTTTGGCATGGGCGGCAACGAGGGTGTGGGCAAACAGGGCGATTATTCCTGGTCCTTTGACTGCGCGCGCGAGGCGGGGCTGAGGCTCACAACCCACGCGGGCGAATTCGGTGGGCCGGACAGCGTGCGCGACGCGGTGCGCGTGCTGGGGGTCGAGCGCATCGGCCATGGCGTGCGCGCCATCGAGGACGCCGACCTAGTGCACGAACTGGCCGACCGGGGCGTCACGCTCGAGGTCTGCCCCGGCTCGAACGTGGTTCTGGGCCTTTACCCCTCGTTTGCGGCCCATCCCATCGCGCGGCTGCGCGATGCGGGCGTCCGCGTCACCATATCCACCGACGATCCGCCGTTTTTCCATACCACGATGCGGCGCGAATATGAGATGCTGGCCCGGGCCTTTGGCTGGGGGGCAGAGGATTTCGCCGACCTGAACGCCACCGCGCTTGGCGCGGCATTCTGCGATGAAGACACCCGAAGCCGGGTTGCTAAGAGACTGGAGACATCATGAGCCAACATCTGACCGTCGTCGACCACCCGCTGGTGCAGCACAAACTGACGCTCATGCGGGACAAGGGTACCTCGACCGCCTCTTTCCGCCAGCTTCTGCGCGAGATCACCCAGCTCTTGGCTTATGAGGTCACGCGCGAGATGCCGCTGACCACGCGCACCATCGAAACCCCGCTGGAAGAGATGGACGCCCCGATCCTGGCGGGCAAGAAGCTGGCGCTGGTGTCGATCCTGCGGGCGGGCAACGGCATGCTGGATGGGGTGCTGGAATTGATCCCATCGGCGCGGGTCGGCTTTGTCGGCCTCTATCGCGACGAGAAGACGCTGCAACCGGTGCAATACTATTTCAAGGTGCCCGAAGGTTTGCAGGACCGGCTGGTGATCGCGGTCGACCCGATGCTGGCCACCGGCAACAGCTCGGCCGCCGCCATCGACCTGCTTAAAAAAGCGGGCGCCACCGATATCCGCTTCCTGTGCCTGCTGGCCGCGCCCGAAGGCGTGGCGCGGATGAAAGAGGCGCACCCGGATGTGCCGATCGTCACCGCCTCGCTCGACCGGGCGCTGAATTCCAAGGGCTATATCATGCCTGGGCTGGGCGATGCCGGAGACCGCATGTTCGGCACGAAATAGGGCGAAACTGCGGCAAGTGCTGCTTTACTATCAATAGGTTTTGCGGCATCCTGCCTTCCATATCTTGTGGGGGCAGGCATGAGAATTACCAGAGTTATTGCGATTTCGGTCATAGGGTTGAGCATCGGATTCAGCTCTCTGAATGCTCAGACCCTGCGCCCTGCCACGTCGCCCGCCGAGTATCCGCCCGCGTCCTACAAGGGAAAACAATATGTTGACAGCCGTGGCTGTATCTTTATCCGGGCGGGTATTGACGGAAACGTGACCTGGGTGCCCCGCGTGTCGCGTGAACGCAAACAGATCTGCGGCTTTCAGCCGACCGCAGTGGCGGGCAGCACCAGCAGCGCCCCGCAGCAGCAGAACGGACCCGAGCTCATCACTTTGGACCAACCGGCAAACGCGCCTGTACCGAAACCAAAAGCAACAACGACGCAACCTCAGGTCCGGACCGTCACGGCTCCGGCTCCTCGGTCGGCGCCACCCAAGTTCAAGCCGGTTCCGGTCGCACCGATTGCGGTGCCAACGACGCGCACCACCACGGCCCGTCCGGTTCCGGTCGCACCGGTTGCAACCTCGGCGCCAAGCCAGGTCACGCCCCGTGCTGTTACTCCCAGTGCGCCGCCGACCTCTGCCGGCGGCTGCCCGAATGCTTCGACGCTAAGCCAGCGCTACATCAATCAGACCGGTGTCCGCTGCGGCCCGCAGCCCGAGTCGCCGATCACATATGGTCCCTTGCGCAAAAACTCGTCTCTGGACACCGGAAAGCCCGGTTCGGGCAAGACAGGCGTGCCGGTTTCGTTGGAAACCCGGATCGTGCCGAAACATGTCTATGACAAGCGCCAGAACACCACCAACGTTGTCGTTCCGGCCGGGTATCGCAGCGTGTGGACCGATGACCGCCTGAACCCGCATCGTGCCGAGCGCACCCTGCGGCCCGCCATCATCCAGAGCACCTATGTCACGCCGCAGGGGTTCCGCCCCGTCGATCGCAAGGATGGCCGGTTGAACCCGATGCGCGGTGTCCGCACCGCTGAAGGCGATGCGCAGATGAACACGCTCTGGTCGAACGAACTGCCGCGTACTTTGCTGCCGGTGGAAACCGCGCCGCAGACCATCACCGTGACCCATAGCGAACGGTCTTATCGGAACGTTGCCAAACCACCGGCCCATATCCGGCTATCGACCCGCAATGCGCCGGGCGCCGTCTATCAGCCGACGCAGACGCCGAAACGTCCCAGCCGCTGAAATCAAGCAGGGCGGGGGCCGCCTTTGGAGGCCGATCCTGCGTCAGCTGCCGCAGATGCCCTGCAACCGCACCCAGTCGCGGTCGGCCAGGACCGGTTCCAGCGTACGGCCGGTCATCGGGTCGGCCTCGATCAGCCCCAGAACAGACTCGCCGGTAATATCCCGGGCATAGGCATAGGGCGACGACGGGATCGCGGCCTGCGAAAAGATCGCCAGCAGATCCTCGTCAGGCACATCCGGACGCGGCTCCGACAAGACACGCTCGGCATAGCTGTCCAGGATTTCGGGCGTCAGCCCGCCCGTGGTCAGCAGCCGGAACGAGGCCAGAGGCCCGGCCCGGTAGAGGAGTTCGTCCATCGGATCCCGCGCCAGAGCGCGGGACCGCTCGGCCATGATGAACCCGGCAACAACGGAACTGTCCTCGAAATCCTCGATCAGGGTATGGTTCAGCACTACGATGCCGCCAGGCAAATAGAGGCTGGCCGCCAGCCCACCGGGAACCACCACAAGGCGACGTACGCCGGTGCGCTGTGCCAGCTTGGCCAGCACCTGATCGGTCTCCTCGGTGCCGCAGGTCCGGCCTGTCACCCGTTCAATCCGGCTCAGCACCGACCGACCGATATCCTGCCGCTTGATGTCGGGTACGACCGTGACGACGTGGCGGCGCATCGCGCCCGGCAACCACAGTGTTAGAACCGCCAGAACCACCGCCACGACCACCCCGACCGAGATCCAGCGGATCCGACCCGGATGTGGTCGGGCTGTCTCGATCGCGCGTTGCAGCCGGTCGATGGCGGCAATCATCGTGGTTTCCGTCTCGGCCAGTTCCAACGTCTCGCCCGGATCGCCGTCGGGGTTGTAGACCGCCGGGTATTCGCCGGGGTTGCGCCGCTCAAGTGCCGCCAGCGACCAGTGGGTCAGGGCGCGGTCGTTGAAATCCGAGATCGTCAGCGTCGCTTCGCCGATCGACACCACGACTTCGCGGCGTTGCTCGTCCGGCGACGGCCGCCACAGCCCGGTCGCTTCGATCCGCTCGTATTGTTTGAGAGCTGTCATGCAGGGGTCTGGGTTGCTCGTCTTTGTTTTTTTGCAGAGTACACGCAAGCGGCGGCGGCATCAAACGACTTGCGTCCACCCGCTGGTCGCAATTTCAAAGCGGATGTCGCTGGCGGGAAAGTCTCGGTGATGATCTCTGATTAATCCAACTTAATGCAGGCAGAAACCCCTTCCGCTCCGATTGCCGCGGCCTTTCTGATGGTTGCGTCCATGTCGATCATTGGTGTGATCGACAACTACGTGATCCGTCTGGCCGAGACCATCGGGCTGTGGCAGTTTCATTTCACCCGTGCCGCGATGATGTTGCCGCTGGTGGTCATTATGTCCATGCTGGGGCTTGGCACCATGCGCCCCCGCCGGATGAATTGGGTGATCCTGCGTAGCCTGCTCTTGACGGTGGCGATGCTGTTCTATTTCAGCGCGCTGTCGCTGATGTCCATCGCCCAGGCATTGGCGGGTCTCTTCACCTCGCCGATCTTCGTTCTTCTGATCACTGCCTTTGGATTGCGCCAGCGGATCGGTCCCTGGCGGATCATCGCCGTGGTGATCGGCTTTGTCGGCATTCTCTTTGTTCTGCAACCGGATCCGGCAACGTTCGACGCCACTATTCTGGTGCCCGTCGCGGGCGGCTTCTTCTATGCGCTGGGCGCGGTGGTGACCCGGGCCAAATGCGCACAGGAAAGCACCGCCGCGCTGCTGGGGGCTATGGTTACGGCGCTAGGCCTGACGGGGCTGGCGGGGCTTGGCTGGCTTGCATTGTTCCCTGCCACGGCGGCCGAGGGCGCGGCGGGTTTTGTCACGCGCGGCTGGATCTGGCCGATGACCGATGCGCTGCCCTGGGTGGTGATGCAGGCGGTCGGCTCGGCCACCGCCGTATTCATGCTGATCAAGGCCTACCAATTGGGCGAGCCGTCTTATGTGTCGGTTTTTGAGTTCTCGGTGATGATCTTCGGGCCGCTCTTTGCCTGGGTGGTCTTCGGCGTGGGGCTTGGCCCATGGCAGATCCTGGGGATCGGCCTGATCGTGGTGGCGGGCGTGATCATCGCGCTCAGATCGGGTTGAGCGCCGCCGTCCGCCCGGCTAGCGTGACGCCATGATCATTTCACCCGGCCGCGGCTATATCTTCGTGCATATCCCCAAGACGGGCGGCACTTCGCTGGCTATCGCGCTCGAAGCGCGCGCGATGAAGGATGACATCCTGATCGGCGATACGCCCAAGGCGATCCGGCGGCGTGGCCGCCTGAAAGGGGCGCAGACACGCGGGCGGCTCTGGAAACACTCGACCCTGGCCGATATCGATGGACTGCTCGCACCCGGGGTGCTGGAGGGGCTGTTCGCCTTTACCCTTGTGCGCAACCCCTGGGACCGGGCGGTCAGCTACTACCACTGGCTGCGAGGGCAGCGCTTCGACCATCCAGCGGTGCATCTGGCAAAACAGGTCCCGTTCGACCGCTTCGTAACGGACCCTGCCACACTCGCCGCCTTTGCCGCCAATCCCGCGGCCAGCTACATGCGCCGCGTCGACGGGGTCGAGCAATGCGCGGCTTATATACGCCTGGAACATCTCTCCGAGGATCTGGCACCGCTCACCGAGCATCTCCGCGTCACGCTCGATCTTCCGCACGAAAACCGGTCGGAGCGGGCCGCAGATTATCGCAGCTATTACTCGCAGAACAGTGCTGCTGCGTTGGGGCGGGCCTGCGCCGAGGATGTCTCCCGCTTTGGCTATGCCTTCGGTTGACCCGGTGCGCTGTCGCCTCCTCAGCATCAATGGAGCGAGGCCAACAGGTATTACCCGGAAAGCGTCGGACAATGCCCGAGTCTTGCCCTCTTCCCGGCCATTTTAGATCGCGAGAATCGGGTTTCCTGTTTTGACAACATGGTTAATCCGGCAAGCGAAGATCTTGCTGCTGCCACAACAAGGATGGGCGCGCGTGTTCGGATGGAAGACGAAAAGACCGGGTGAAAGCCCGGCAATGGTCGAGTCGATTGCGGCTCTGGATGGATTGCTCATAACCGGGCATTCGGGGTTGCTGGCGGGGACCTGTATCGCCTCGACGCTTGGATGGAAGCCGGTCGAGATGCTCAGGGTCGGCGACAAGGTGCTGACCTTCGACAATGCCATGCAACCGATCGCCGATATACAGCGCGAAAGCCTGAGGCTGCCGGATACAGGCCTGCCGCCGCGCTACCGGCCCCTTCGGGTACCCGAAGGGGCCCTGTATAACCGGCGCGACATCTGGCTCATGCCCGACCAGGGGATGTTGATCGAATGCGAGGCGGCTCTGGATACCTGCGGCGATCCCTATGCCGTTGTTCCGGCACGCTACCTGCGGGGCTTTCGCGGTATTGAAGCAGGCATTCCGACCGACACGTTCGAGGTGACAACGCTGGCCTTTCGTCAGGACGAAGTGATTTATGTCGAAGGCGGCCTGCTCGCCTATTGCCCGCAACCGCGCCAGTTGCTTGATGATATCGGTCCCGGTCGGGGGCAGGTCTACGACACGCTTGTCGGTCCGGCGGCGCAATTCCTGGTCAATTGCCTGATCGATGACGATGATGGCGATGCTCTGGGCGGCAATCCTGCGGATGTTCCGGGATTGCCCCGGGGGCCGATCCGGCCCGGTCGTCCGATGGCGCCCAATCCGTTTGACTGATCGTCGGGCCCATGCCCACACGGCAAATTGTTGACCGGCGCGGCAAGCGGTGGCATCCCATCCTGTAGCGCAGGCAATGCGCCTGGCCGATGCACAGGGAGCGCGAGAGTGTCCGAGACCGCCAAAGCCACCGTGACAGCCGCCGATGCAAGCCAGGTTAGCGCCTGGCTGGAAAACGACGAAATCCTGCTGGTCGATGTCCGCGAAACCTCGGAATATGAGGTCGAGCACATTTCGGGCGCGCTGTTGCTGCCGTTGTCCAGCTTCGATCCCGAGCTTTTTCCCTCGGTCCCCGAGAAAAAGGTCGTCCTGCATTGCGCGGTCGGCAAACGCTCCGAGGCCGCCGGCAAGATGCTGCTGAAAGAGGGGCATCGCGATGTTGTCCACATGGAAGGCGGTATCGAGGCATGGAAGGCCGCGGGCTTTCCTACCGAAGTGCAGATCTTGCCGCCAGATGCTGAAAAACCCAAACCCGTCTTCGTGTGCCCGCCGCCGGGGCGGGTTCTGCAAGAGGAATACCTCACCCCGCTGGGGATATCCGCGCGCGAACTGGCGCAGGCCACGGGCCTGCTCGAAGGCCGGGTGAACGATCTGCTTGCCGGAACCTCTCCGATCGGGGTCGAGGCCTCGTTGCGGCTGGCCCGCTATTTCAGCACGGCGGGCGATTTCTGGGTCCGCTTGCAGCTGGAACACGACATGGAACGCGCCCGCCATTCGGTGGGTGAACAGATCCGCCAGCAGATCACCCCGCGCACCGCCACCCTGTAACGGCCAATGGGGCGGGCGGCCGCGATCCGGCGGAACGGAAATCAGCCCCCTTGGATCAGCGCTTTGTGATATCGCATTTCGGGACTATCCTGCGGGCATGACCGGCAATCCCGAGATAAGACGAGCCCTCTTGGCCGAGTATTTGGCTGGCGTGCAGTCCATGGACCCGGCGCGTGCAATGCGTGCCGCCGCGCCCGGCTATCTCTGGTATGATGGCATGGTCTCCGAGCCGATAACCAGGGAACGCTTTGCGGATTACCTGCTAAGCTGGGAGGATCGCATGAAATCCATAGGCGGCACGGGCCGTTACGAAGTTTCCGACGAACTTGCCGCGGATCGTGACGGATACATTCTGCGCTGGGCCTGGTGGAAATTCGTCGGCACGGACGTCGGCGGATCTGCCCTTCTCAAGGTCGGCGACGAAGGCGTGATCTATGAAAAGATCGCCTACTTCAAGCCGGTTTGACCTGCCCTGACATACCTATAAAGCGAACCGGCGCCCCCTTGTGGGAGCGCCGGTCATGCATGTCACCCTGACAGATCAGGCCGCCGATTTGGCCTCGGGGTTGAACCGCCCGTAGAAGCTCTGCCCTTTGTCGGCCATCTCGCGCAGCAGCGGCGGGCAAGCGAAACGCTCGCCGTATTTTGCCGCCAGCTGGTCACAGCGTTCGGCCGCATAAGGCGTGCCGATGATGTCGAGCCAGCTGAGCGGGCCGCCCGACCAGGGGGCAAAGCCCCAGGCCAGGATGGCGCCCACGTCGCCTTCGCGGATGTCTTCCAGCACGCCTTCCTCCAGCGCGCGCACCGCTTCCAGCACCTGCGCGAACATCAGGCGTTCCTGCACTTCGATCAGGTCCGGCTGCTCTTCGGCCAGCGGATACTTGTCCTGCATGCCTTTCCAGTAACCCAGGCGCTTGCCCTTCTCGTCATAGTCGAAGAAGCCCGCGTTCGCCTTGCGGCCCATCCGGCCCAGACCTTCCATCCAGAAGATGAGGTCATCGGCCGGGCTTTCGGGATAGGCATTGCCCATCGCCGCCTTGGTCGCCCGCGCGATCTTGGCGCCGAGGTCGATCGAGGTCTCGTCGGTCAGCTGGATCGGCCCCACCGGGAAGCCCAGCTGCCGCGCCGCATTGTCGATCAGCACCGGCGACACGCCTTCGGTGATCATCCGCGCGCCCTCGTTGACATAAGGGATGATGCAGCGGTTGCAGTAGAAGAAGCGCGCATCATTGACCACGATCGGGGTTTTGCGGATCTGGCGCACGTAATCCAGCGCCTTGGCCACTGCCCGCGGGCCGGTTTCCTTGCCCTTGATGATCTCGACCAGCAGCATCTTTTCGACCGGCGAGAAGAAGTGGATGCCGATGAACTGCTCGGGCCGCACGCTGGCCTTGGCCAGGCCGGTGATCGGCAGGGTCGAGGTGTTGGAGGCAAAGATGCAGTCCTCGGGGATGATCGCCTCGACCTTCTGGGTCATCTCGGCCTTGACGCCTGGATCCTCGAACACCGCCTCGATGATCAGGTCACAGCCTTTCAGCGCGTCCAGATCCGGGGTGGCGGTGATCAGGCCCAGCATCGCCTCTTTCTTTTCGGCGGTAACCTTGCCGCGCTTCATCCCCTTTTCGAGGTAAGCTTCGGTATAGGCCTTGCCCTTGTCGGCGGCAGCCTGATCACGGTCGATCAACACGACCTCCATGCCCGCCTGCGCGCTTACAAGCGCGATGCCCGCGCCCATCATGCCTGCGCCCAGCACGCCCAGCTTCTTGACCCGCTGGTCGGGGATGTCCTTGGGACGCACAGCGCCTTTCTCCAGCGCCTGCTTGTTGATGAAGAGGCTGCGGATCATGGCAGAGGACGAGGGGTTCATCAGCACATGGGTGAACCAGCGTGCCTCGATGCGCAGTGCGGTGTCGAAATCGACCAGCGCGCCCTCGTAGATGGCGCTCAGCAGCGCCTTGGGCGCGGGGAAGGCACCTTGGGTCTTACCGTTGACCATGGCCGAGGCGCCGACAAAGGTCATGAAGCCCGCCGGGTGATAGGGGGCGCCGCCGGGCATCTTGTAGCCCTTGGCGTCCCAGGGTTTCACCAGATCGGCATCCTTGGCGTTCAGCACCCATTCCTTGGCCGCTGCGACCGGATCGTCCGACACCGCGTCGACCATCTGCGCGCCCTTTGCCTTGGCCGGGTCCATCATCTTGCCTTCCAAGAGGACCGGGGCCGCCGCCATGGCGCCCACCATGCGGGAATAGCGGATGGTGCCGCCGCCGCCGGGGAAGATGCCCAGCAGGATCTCGGGCAGGCCGATCTTGGCCTTGGGATTGCTGGTCATCACCCGGTGGTGACAGGCCAGCGCGATCTCGGTGCCGATCCCGGCGCAGGTGCCGTTGATGGCGCAGGCCACCGGCTTGCCGCCCTTCTTGGTCTTGGGGTCCATGCCCGCCAGTTCCAGCTTGCGCAGGATGCGGTGGCCGCCCATGACAAAATCGAACAGGCCCTGGGCCGGGTTGTCGCCCGCTTCCTCGCGGATCACCGCCAGCGTGTTCAGGTCCATGCCACCGGCAAAATCCGACTTGCCGCTGGTGATGACGATGCCCTTGACCTCGTCATCGGCCAGCGCCTGATCGACCAGGCTGTCGACCAGTTCAAAGGCCTCGCGGGTCATCACGTTCATCGACTTGCCTTGGGCGTCCCAGGTGATGAAGGCGACGCCGTCGGCGTCCTTGGTCAGCGTAAAATCAGTCATTGTCGTCTCCGATCTGGTCAGCCGTCAGCGGGCTGCCATCCTTGCGGGTGAAAGCGAAGCCCGAGGCATCCTGTTTCACCATCATGTCCATATCGCTGTAATAAGCGGTCTCGGTCGGGGTCCGCGTGCCCACCACAAGGAACGTGGCGGGCGCATCGGTGCGATTGACGAACTGGTGCCCGTTCGGGTCGCCAGCGGGAAAGGTGGCGCAGTCGCCCGGGACCATCGGATGCTCGCCCTGATCGTCGACCAGAACCAGCGCACCCTCGGTCACCATGACGAACTCGTCCTGCTCCATGTGGTAATGGCGCAGCGACGACATCGCCCCGGGTTCCAGCCGCACGAGGTTGACACCGATCTGGCTCAGCCCGCCGGCATCGCCCAGGCGCAGGCTGGATCGGCCATCCATGGCCGCGTTCAGCCGACCCGGATAGACCGAGCCGATACGCCGTTCGATACTGTCGAGGTCCAGTTTCGGCATCACACGCGCTCGATGATCGTGGCCGCGCCCATGCCGGATGCGATGCAGAGCGTTGCCA
This sequence comes from Ruegeria aquimaris, assembly GCF_025751555.1. Taxonomy (GTDB): domain Bacteria; phylum Pseudomonadota; class Alphaproteobacteria; order Rhodobacterales; family Rhodobacteraceae; genus Ruegeria_B; species Ruegeria_B aquimaris. The sequence continues at coordinate 37,400 of NZ_JAOWLB010000005.1, read as the reverse complement.
GACCGGTTTCCAGGTCGCGGCGCTCCAACTCATCCAGCAGGGTGCCGATGATGATCGCGCCGGTGGCGCCCAGCGGGTGACCCATGGCGATCGAGCCGCCGTTGACGTTGACCAGTGCGGGGTCGACATCAAAGGCCTGCTGGAACCGCAGGACGACCGATGCAAAGGCTTCGTTCACCTCGAATAGGTCCAGATCGCCGATCTTCATGCCGTTATCGGCCAGGATCTTCTCGGTCACCGGCACCGGGCCGGTCAGCATGATGGTCGGATCGGTGCCGATCTTGGCGGTGGCCTTGATGCGCGCGCGCGGCTTCAGCCCGTATTTCTCGCCAAATTCCTTGTTGCCGATCAGCACGCCGGCGGCGCCATCCACGATGCCCGAGGAGTTGCCTGCATGGTGGATATGGTTGATCCGCTCCAGATGCGGATATTTCAGCATCGCGATCTTGTCGAAGCCGGGCATCTGCTCGCCCATCATCTGGAAGGCGGGGTTGAGGCCACCCAGCGACTGCATGTCGGTGCCCGGACGCATGTATTCGTCATGATCCAGGATGGTCAGCCCGTTCTGGTCGCGCACCGGGATCACCGATTTGGTAAAGCGGCCCTCATCCCAGGCCTCCTTGGCGCGGCGCTGGCTTTCCATCGCCAGCGCGTCGGCCTGGTCGCGGGTAAAGCCGTATTCGGTGGCGATGATGTCCGCCGAGATGCCCTGCGGCACGAAATAGGTTTCCATCGCGATGCTGGGATCGACGGCGATGGCGGCGCCGTCGCTGCCCATGGCCACACGGCCCATCATCTCGACCCCGCCAGCGATATAGGCTTCGCCCGCGCCGCCCTTGACCTGGTTGGCGGCCAGGTTCACCGCCTCCATGCCGCTGGCACAGAACCGGTTGATGGCCAGGCCCGGGATCGACTGGTCGAGATCCGAGGCCAGCACGGCGGTCCGCGCCAGGCAGCCGCCCTGTTCCATCACCTGGGTCACGTTGCCCCAGATCACGTCCTCGACCGCGTGGCCTTCGAGATTGTTGCGCTCTTTCAGCGCGTTCAGCGTCAGCGCGCTGAGGCGCACCGAGGTCACCTCGTGCAGGCTGCCGTCCTTGCGGCCCTTGCCACGCGGGGTGCGCACGGCGTCATAGATGTAAGCTTCGGTCATAGTGGTCTCCTCAAGCGCGATCCGACGGATTGCCGGGCATCAGGTCATAGGGGTGTTTCCAGCCGGGCAGGGCGGCGATGCGGTCCAGCCAGGCGTCGATATGGGACCAGTCGGCGCGGTCAAAGCCGAAAGGTTCGGGATAATAGAGGTAGCCGCAGCAACTGAGATCGGCATTGGTGGGGCCATCGCCCACGATCCAGTCACGGCCCTCCAGATGGGCGTTCAGTGTGGCATAGGCGGCCTTGAGCCGACCCTGGTTGAAGGCGATCACCTCTTGCGGGCGTTTGTCCTCGGGCAGGAAGTTCATCAGGAACCGGGTCAGCCCGGCCACCGAGCTGAGCTTGTGGTTGTCCCACAGCACCCAGCGCAGGATGTCATAATTTTCCTCGCGGGTCTTGCCGCCGAACTTCCCGGATGTCTCTGTCACATAGGCCTGGATACAGCCCGACTGGCTGGTGCGGAAATCGCCATCCACCAGCACCGGCGCCTCGCCCAGTTCGTTGATACTGGCGCGGTACTCGGGCGTGCGGGTCTCGCCGCCGAAGAAGTCGACATAGACCGGTTCCCAGTCGAGGCCAGAGAGTTGCAGCGCCAGCGCCGCCTTGTAGGAATTGCCGCTTTCTCCGAAGCAGTAGAGTTTGATCGTCATCTAAGCCTCCCTTGGCCAATGTCGCGGCGGGGGTTTCACACCCCCGCACCCCCGTGGAGTATTTCCGGCGAAATGAAGCAGGGGCCTCTTTACCGGGTATTAAGGTTAATCTGGTCTGTTTTCGGTTGCGGTACAGGCTGGAGAGCCGATGACCGCGCGGAGTGAAGCCCCGCCGTCCCGCCTGCGTTCCGCCTGGCGGTCGGGCCGGAGGGCGGGGTGGACACGCGTGTTCTTCATTCCGCTGCAAATACTCTCGCCGAAGGCGCCTTCTACCGCTTGCGATCGTCGAGTTCGGCGTTGAACAGGCGCAGCCGGTGGATCAGGTTCTCCTCGTTTATCACGCTGTTGAAATTCTCGAACAGGAAGGACAGTGCCTCGCCTTCGTCGAGACCGGCGTCCTTGCTGAACGCCTTGAGGCGGCGAAAGCCATCTTCGGTCATGGCAACAGTGAAGCGGCGGGTCAGGCGGAAACGTTTGGGCATCCAGGTCCTCCCATCAAGGCGGGGTAGGGTGGGCATTCCTGCCCACCGCTGGCTCAGAAGTTGGCTGCGTCCAGTGCCATGACCGTGTCGGCGCCGGTCTGGATGCGGGCCAGGTGCAAGGCGGTGGCGGGCAGACGGCGTGCCATGTAGTAGCGGCCGGTCGCGATCTTGGTCTCGTAGAACGCTGTGTCCGAGGCCCCTGCGGCCAGCGCGGCTCGCGCGGCCTTGGCCATCTGAGCCCACATCAGGCCCAGGCAGACATGGCCGAACATGTGCATGAAGTCATAGGACCCCGACAGCGCATTGTTGGGGTTCTTCATGCCGTTCTGCATGAAGTACATGCCTGCGGCCTGAAGATCCTTGGACGCCCGTTTCAGCGGTTCGATGAACCCCTTGTCATAGGCTTCGTCCTGACCGGCATTGTCCTTGCAGAAGCTCTTGACCAGCTCGAAGAAGGCCATCACGTGCTTGCCGCCATCCGCGGCCAGCTTGCGTCCCACCAGATCCAGCGCCTGCACGCCGTTGGCGCCTTCGTAGATCATCGCGATGCGGGCGTCGCGGGTATATTGCGACATGCCCCATTCCTCGATGTAGCCATGGCCGCCATAGACCTGCTGGGCCTGCACGGTCATGTCATAGCCCTGATCGGTCAGGAAGCCCTTGATCACCGGGGTCAGCAGCGAGACCAGCCCGTCGGCATCCTTGTCACCGGCGCGGTGGGCGGCGTCGATCATCGTCGCGCCCCACAGGATAAAGGCGCGGGCGCCCTCGGTGAAGCTCTTCTGATCCATCAGGTTGCGGCGGATATCGGGATGCACGATCAGCGGATCGGCCGGGCCATCGGGGTTCTTGGCCCCAGTCACGTCGCGGCCCTGAAGCCGGTCCTTGGCATATTCCAGCGCGTTCTGATAGGCGGCATCGGCCTGGGCCAGGCCCTGCATGCCAACGCCCAGCCGGGCTTCGTTCATCATGGTGAACATGGCGCGCATGCCCTTGTGTTCCTCGCCCAGCAGATAGCCGGTGGCGCCGTCATAGTTCATCACACAGGTCGAATTGCCGTGAATGCCCATCTTCTCTTCGATCTTACCGACCGACACCGCGTTGCGCGCGCCCAGGCTGCCATCCTCGTTCACCATGAACTTCGGGACAATGAACAGTGACACGCCCTTGATGCCCTCGGGGCCGCCCACGATCTTGGCCAGCACAAGGTGCACGATGTTGTCGGCCATGTCGTGATCGCCCGACGAGATAAAGATCTTCTGCCCTGTGATCTTGTAGGAACCATCCGCCTGCGGCTCGGCCTTGGTGCGCATCAGGCCCAGGTCGGTACCGCAATGGGGCTCGGTCAGGTTCATTGTGCCGGTCCATTCGCAAGACACCATCTTGTGCAGATAGGTCTCCTTCTGCTCCTCGGTTCCATGCGCCAGAATCGCCGAGGCGGCGCCATGGGTCAGGCCCTGGTACATGGTAAAGGCCTGGTTCGAGGCCGAGAACATCTCGCCCACCGCGGTGCCGATCACATAGGGCATGTTCTGGCCGCCATACTGCTCGGGCATGTCGAGCCCGGTCCAGCCGCCTTCCTTGACTTGCTCAAAGGCATCCTTGAACCCGGTCGGGGTATAGACCACGCCGTTTTCCAGCCGGCACCCCTCGGTATCGCCGACCGTGTTCAGCGGGTGCAGCACGTTAGAGGCGATCTTGCCTGCTTCTTCCAGCACGGCGCCGGTGAAATCGGGGTCCAGTTCGGCATAGCCGGGAATGTCGGAGTCCGAGATCTTGAGCACTTCGTGCAGGATGAACTGCGAATCCTTGGTCGGCGCGGTATAGATGGGCATGTAACGGCTCCCTGAAGTCGTAAGTCGGATGTCTGTGGTCGGAGAAGTGGCGGGTTATTCCGCCGCTTTCTTGGCGTCTTTCATCGAGGCGATCACCTTCTCGCCCCAGCGCAGCTGCTCCCTGAGGTCTTCGATCGCCTCGGTCAACTCGTCGCGTTGCGCTTCCAGATCGGCCAGGCGCTCGCGGGCGATGTCATAGGTTCGGCTCAGCTGCATGTGCTGCTGGTCGCCAATGTGATAGAGGTCCAGCAACTGCCGGATCTGTTCCAGGCTGAAGCCGAAGCGCTTGCCGCGCAGGATCAGTTTCAGCCGCGCGCGGTCGCGTTTGGTGAACAGGCGTTTCTGGCCTTCCCGGATCGGGAACAGCAATTCCTTAGCTTCGTAAAACCGCAGCGTGCGCGGTGTCACGTCATAGGCATCGCACATCTCGCGGATGGACATGAGGTCTTCGGTCATCGGATCAAACTCTCGTCGCTGGCGTCATGGCGTCGATTTGGACAGCTTGCAGACCGTTTACAACATTCAGTTGACGTTTACGTAACTCAAACGCTACGTCACTTTAGGGCGTGACGTAGGATCAAATCGAATTGAGCGTGAAACCGGTCGAAAACCGTGCTCCGGCCGCTTGAAACGCGCATGCGGCCGACCGGGGTTTCATCGTCCGGTCGCCCCGCCACGTGGGCCCTGGTACCGGGCGCGCTTGGCCTGGCGTTCCGCTTTGACCTGACGATCCCAATCCGCCTGCGACACGCCGGGTGGGGCGGTGCCATAGCCGTTTGGTCCTACATCGCAGGCCGACAGGCCGGCAAGGGAAGAGACAAGAAACAAGAGACGGAAACAGGCGGTCATGCGGCTTCTCCGGTCAACGGAACCGGGCGTGCCGGTTCCCAGCCAGGTCAGCTTGCGCGCTCCGTTGGTCGTAATCAATGGGCAGACAGAGCAACTGACGTAAAGTTCATCGCGGGTTTACACCGCACTGCGCGCCGCCTGGTCCCGCAGTTGCTGCAACTCGGTCATGGCCTCTTCCAGCTGCATCTGTTGCTGGCGCAGCTCGTTCATCTGCCGGTCGGCCATCTCGACAAAGGCCGCCATCTGCGCCTGGTTGCCCTCATCCTCGTAGATCAGCAGCCACTGGCGGATTTCCTCCAGCGGAAAGCCGAATCTGCGGCCACGCATGATCAGTTTCATCCGTGCGCGTTCGCGGGCCCCGTAAAAGCGCGCGCGGCCCTCGCGGTCGGGCTGTAAAAGTTCAATGTATTCGTAATATCTCAAGGTGCGCGGCGTCACGTCGAACTCGGCGCACATCTCCTTGAATGACAAACGCGTATCGGTCATGGCCAATCTCCTCGCCCGCAACCTAGGGTCTTGCGAATAACAGCGCAACAGGCGGGCTTGCCCTTTATGTCGCGGCCTGATCATAAAGGGCCAGACCCAAGGCAGGATCCCCAAGCCATGACCGACAAGGCAAAACTCGCGCGGCAGTTCATTCAGGCGATACCGCACGCCAAGGCGCTGGGCCTCGATCTGACCCATATCGCCGAGGGAGAGGCTGTCATAACCATGCCCTATAATGCCGATCTGGTGGGCGATCCCCGGACTGGCGTCATCCACGGCGGCGCGGTTTCGGCGATGATGGACACCTGTTGCGGCGCAGCGGTGATGAGCCACCCGGCCGCCCCCGGTGGCACCGCGACAATCGACCTCAGGATCGACTACATGCGCGCGGCCACGCCCGGGCAGGCGATCACCACCCGGGCCACCTGTTATCACATCACCCGCAACGTCGCCTTTGTGCGCGCCGTGGCCACCGACGACGATACCGACCGGCCGGTGGCCACCGCCGCCGGGTCCTTTACCGTGGAGGGGCGCTGATGACCCGCAAACGTCCCGAACCGATGCAGGTGGTCAAGCAGCGCCGCGATGCGGCGCTGAACGCACTGGTCAGCGGCGTGCCCTATATCCGCTTTCTCAACATTACCTTCGACCGGCGCGGGGACGAGCTGACCGGGGTTCTGAATTTCGACGACAAGCTGATCGGCAACCCGTTCCTGCCCGCCATCCATGGCGGGGTGACAGCGGCGTTTCTCGAGGTGACGGCGGTCATCACCCTCAGTTGGGCGCATCTGTTCGAACGGATCGAGAGCGGTGACCTTGCACCCGAGGACATCCTGCGCGACGAAAGCATCCGCTTTCCCAAGACCATTGACTTTACCATCGACTATCTGCGCTCGGGCCTGCCGCGCGACGCTTATGCGCGCGCCTATATCAGCCGCGCCGGGCGGCGCTATGCCTCGGTCCGGGTCGAGGCATGGCAGGACCACCACGACAAGCTTTATGCGCAGGGGAGCGGGCATTTCCTGATGCCACAGGACCCCAGCCCCGAACGCTGAGCGACGCATGTCCGAGGCCGCCCCGATCACGCACCGACGGGTGTTGAAGATCGCCGTTCCGATCATGCTGGCCAATATGACCGTGCCGATCCTCGGCGCGGTAGATACCGCCGTGGTCGGCCAGATCCCCCAGGCCGCGCCCATTGCCGCCGTGGGTGTCGGCGCGATCATCCTGTCGGCGATCTACTGGATCTTCGGTTTTCTGCGCATGGGCACCGCCGGGCTGACCGCGCAGGCGCATGGGGCAGGGCAGGAGGGTGAGGTTGCGGCCCTGCTGACCCGCTCGCTGATGATCGGCGTGGCGGGCGGTGTTGCACTTATCCTGCTGCAAATGCCGATCTACTGGGGCGCGCTGGCCCTCAGTCCGGCCAGCGCCGAGGTCGAAACGCTGGCGCGCGGTTACATGTCCATCCGCATCTGGTCGGCCCCCGCCGCCATCGCGATCTATGGTATTACCGGCTGGCTCATCGCGCTGGAGCGCACACGGGCGGTGCTGGTGCTGCAACTGTGGATGAACGGGCTCAACATGGGGCTCGACCTGTGGTTCGTGCTTGGTCTCGGCTGGGGGGTGAACGGGGTTGCCTTTGCCACTTTCCTGGCCGAGTGGACCGGGCTGGCCTTTGGTCTCTGGCTCTGCCGCGATGCCTTCCTGAACCCGCGCTGGCGCGACTGGGCGCGGGTGTTCGAGGCCGCCCGCCTGCGCCGCATGGCGGTGGTCAATACCGATATCCTGATCCGCTCGATGCTGCTTCAGGCGATCTTTGTCAGCTTCCTGTTGCTCGGTGGGCGGTTCGGCGATGTGACGCTGGCCGCCAACCAGGTGCTGCTGCAATTCGTGCATATCACCGGCTATGCGCTGGACGGCTTTGCCTTTGCCGCCGAGTCGCTGGTGGGGCAGGCCTTTGGCGCCGGTGCGGTGGCCCGGCTCAGGCGCGCGGCCTGGATGACCAGCCTCTGGGGGCTGGTGCTGGCACTGTTGTTGTCGGTGGTGTTCTGGGCGCTCGGGCCTTGGCTGATCGACGTGATGACCAAGGATCCGGCGGTGCAACTGGCGGCGCGCGGCTATCTGGCCTGGATGGTGGCGGCGCCGCTCCTGATCCTGGCGCTGGTGATGTTCGATGGCATCTTCATCGGTGCCACCCGCTCGGCCGACATGCGCAACATGATGGCGCTCTCGGCGGCGATCTACTTTGCCGCCGTCTGGCTGCTGATCGAGCCATACGGCAATCACGGCCTGTGGATGGCGCTGACGATTTCCTTCGTCGCGAGGGGCATCACGCTGGGCTTGCGCTATCCGGCGCTGGAGCGCGCGGCGGTCAATCCAGCAGTCTGAGCATATCCTCGGGCGGGCGCCCGATCACCGCCCGGTCGCCCTTGATCGCCAGCGGCCGTTCGATCAGCACCGGGTTTTCGGCCATGGCGGCCAGCAGAACCTCATCGGGGTCGCTCTTGCTCAGACCCAGTTCCTTGAAGCGCGCCTCGCCCATGCGCATCATGTCGATGGCCGCAACCCCCAGCGCCGCTTGGGTGGCGCGCAGTTCCTCAAGGCTGGGCGCCTGCTCCAGATAACGCCGCAGCTCGATCTCGGCGCCGTGCTCTTCGAGCAGCGCCAGACCCTGCCGCGACTTGGAACAACGCGGATTGTGCCAGTATTCGATCACAGCCAGTCCTCTCTTTTGGTTCCCACCGCCTCGGCGACCGAGGCGAAGCCGTCGCGCGCCAAGAGCGCATCAAGTCCGCGCGCGATCTCAGCCGCCAGCGCCAGGCCGCCATAGACCATCGCGGTATAGAACTGCACCGCCGAGGCGCCGGCGCGGATCTTGGCATAGGCCTGTTCGGCACTACTGATGCCGCCCACGCCGATCAGCGGGATCTCGCCACCAGTCAGCGCCGACAGCCGCGCCAGAACGCGGGTCGATTTGTCAAACAGCGGCGCGCCTGACAGCCCGCCCGCCTCGCCCTTGTGGGCGCTCAGAAGACCTTCGCGCGACAGGGTGGTGTTGGTGGCGATCACCGCATCCACACCAGTATCGCGCGCCACAGCGGCGATATCCGCGATCTCGGCTTCGTTCAGATCTGGCGCGATCTTCAGGAACACCGGGATCGGCCGGGCCAGTGCATCGCGTGTTTCGATCACGCCCGAGAGCAGCGCCGTCAGCGCCGCGCGCCCTTGCAGGTCGCGCAGCTTCTCGGTGTTGGGCGAGCTGACGTTGACGGTCGCGAAATCCAGATGCGCGGCGCAATGCGCCAGCACGCGGGCGAAATCGCCGGGCCGGTCGCTGCTGTCCTTGTTGGCCCCCAGATTGAGACCGATCACCGCGTCGTGGGGGCGCTTGGCCAGCCGCGCGGCAATCGCTTCCATGCCCTGATTGTTGAAGCCGAACCGGTTGATCGCGGCGCGGTCCTCGGTCAGGCGAAAGAGACGCGGGCGCGGGTTGCCCGGCTGCGGGCGCGGCGTGGCCGCCCCCACCTCGATAAAACCGAAGCCTGCGCGCGCCAGCGGCGCTAGCGCCTCGGCATTCTTGTCGAACCCTGCCGCCAGTCCCACCGGGTTGGGCAGGTCCAGCCCCGCCACCCGCGTGCGCAGCCGGGGCGAGGTCACCGGGCCGGGCAGGGGCACCAGCCCCGCTTGCAGCGCCTTGATCGACAGGCCATGCGCGGTTTCCGGATCCAGCCGGTGCAGGGCTGCCAGCCCCAATTTCTCGATCATCTTCATCCGAAGCTGGTGCCCCCTGTTCCGGGTTTGGTGCGAATCAGGCGCGAGGTTTCGACAGCCGCCTGTCGGTGGACCACCGCCTGCCGATAGGCGGGATCGGTCACCATCTCCAGAAACGCATGTGCGCTGGGATAGCGCGCGATGAACATCTCGTCCCAGACCTCGTCGCCTGGGCCGATCAGCACGGTCTGGAACGTGCCGCGCCAGACGATCGAGGCGCCCAGCCGCGCGATGATCGGCGCGGTCTCGCGGCCATAATTGCGATAGGCCTCGGCTCCGCTCAGTCCGACACCGGCCAGCGCGTGGCCCTCTGGATAGGCGGCGTGGTCGCGGAACCTGACAAGGTTCAGCATCTCGATGGGATGGTCGCGATCCAGCGCCTTGAACGCCTCGAACTGGGCGCGGTCGGGGTCGATATAGCCTGTCATGTCATCTCCTGCGGGAATTGATGCACTCCATCCACCAGCGGCAGCGGCTGCGACCAGACCACATCCGACAGCCGCAATTCCCGGTAAAGATGCGGAAACAGCGCGCCGCCGCGTGACACTTCCCACTTCAGGGCGTCAGCCAGGACATCAGCCTCGCAGGCCAGCAGAACCAGCCCCTCGGCCCCGGCAAAATGCTTGGCTGCCGTTTCCGCCGCCTGCTGGGCGGTCGAGAAATGCACGAACCCATCGGCCAGGTCGACAGGAGCCCCGGCGCTCTGGCCGTCACGTGTCAGCGCCGCCCATTCGTCGGCCCGGAAAATCTTGTAGATCAGCATGGCCCGGTGATGCCTTGGGCAGGGGGAGGAATCAAGCGCGATTTCCCTCACGAGACCTTTGACTCCGCTCAATTCCGCGCGCACCATCGCGCGCAATAACAACAGGGAGCAATTCGATGATCACCCGTTTTCTGACTTCGCTCGCAGTGCTGGGCCTGACCGTCGGCATGGCCGCCGCCGAATACAAGCTGACCATTCTGCACACCAATGATTTCCACGCCCGGTTCGAGCCGATCAGCAAGTACGACAGTGGCTGCAAGCCCGAGGACAATACCGAGGGCAAATGCTTTGGCGGCACCGCCCGCCTGGTGACTGCGGTCGAGGCCGCCCGCGCTCGTGCTGGCAATTCCATCCTTGTCGACGGCGGCGACCAGTTCCAGGGCACGCTGTTCTACACCTATTACAAGGGCAAGGTCGCGGCCGAATTCATGAACAAGCTGGGCTATGACGCGATGACCGTGGGCAACCACGAATTCGACGACGGCCCCGAAGTGCTGCGCGGTTTCATGGATGCGGTGAATTTCCCGGTCCTGATGTCAAACGCCGATTACAGCGGTGAGGAGTTGCTCGCCACCAAGCTGTTGAAATCGACGGTGATCGAGGTCGGCGGCGAAAGGATCGGGCTGATCGGCCTGACACCCGAGGATACCCACGAACTGGCGAGCCCCGGCCCGAACGTCACCTTCTCCGACCCGGTGCCCGCCGTGCAGGGCGAGGTTGACCGACTCACTGCCGAAGGGGTGAACAAGATCATCGTGCTCAGCCACTCGGGCTATGGCACCGACCAGCGGGTCGCGGCGGAAACAACAGGTGTCGACGTGATCGTGGGCGGCCATTCCAACACTTATCTGTCGAACAGTTCCGACAAGGCCGCAGGCCCCTATCCGACCGTGGTCAATGGCGTGCAGATCGTGCAGGCCTATGCCTATGGCAAGTTCCTGGGCGAGCTGAACGTCACCTTTGACGACGCCGGAAACGTGACCGAGGCGGTGGGCGAGCCGCTGATCATGGACGCTGCCGTGGCCGAGGACACCGCCACCGTCGCCCGCATTCAGGAACTGGCGGTGCCGCTGGAGGAAATCCGCAACAAGGTCGTAGCCAGCGCCGCCGAAGCCATCGAAGGCAATCGTGATGTCTGCCGGGTGCAGGAATGCCAGATGGGTAACCTCGTGGCGGATGCCATGCTGGAGCGTGTCGCCGATCAGGGCGTCACCATCGCCATCGCCAATTCGGGCGGGCTGCGCGCCTCGATCGACGCGGGCGACGTAACCATGGGCGAGGTGCTGACCGTGCTGCCGTTCCAGAACACGCTGTCGACCTTCGAGGCCAGCGGTGCCCTGATCGTCGAGGCACTGGAAAACGGCGTCAGCCAGGTCGAAGAGGGCGCAGGGCGCTTCCCGCAGGTCTCGGGCCTGACCTATACTTGGGACAGCGCCCAGGCCCCCGGCAGCCGCATTGTCGAGGTCATGGTCGCCAGCGAGGACGGTTTCGTGCCGATCGACCCGGCGGGCAGCTATCTGGTGGTGACCAACAACTATGTCCGCAATGGCGGCGACGGCTATGCGATGTTCTCGGGCGACGACAAGAACGCCTATGACTTCGGTCCAGACCTCGCTGACGTGACGGCGGAATATCTCGCCGCCAACGCGCCCTACCAGCCCTATCTCGACGGGCGTATCGTCAAGAAGTGATGGGCAGGGCCCGGCTTAGCCCAGTTCGGGCCAGAGCCGGGGATCGAGCCCAGCGACCAAGGGCGCAAGCATGGCCTCATGCTTGCGCCATTTGCCGACCGAGCGCGCATGCACCGGCTGGCGCAACTGGTTGGCGCTCAGCGTCAGCACCTGGCCCGCCGCCTGATCCGGCCGCGCCATCTCGGGCACCCAGTCCAGCCCCAGATGCGCCGCCAGCCGGCGGCTGGCACCCTCCACATCGGCTACCAGATCCTCGTAAGCCAGATCCAGGATCCGGCCCGGGAACACCGCATGCCAATGGGCCATCATCCGGGCGTAAAGATTGAACCGATGCGCCATGGCCTTCAGGTCATAGGCATAGTTCAGCGCCGATCCCGCCAGATGCGCCTGCCACAGCGACAGCGCCACGTCGCGCGGGTCGCGCCGCAGGTGGATCACCCGCGCATCCGCTCTTGCTGCCAGCAGGAACCCGGCCAGCCGGTAATTCTCGGGCATCTTGTCGGTATAATACCGGGTGCCCTCGGGCAGGGCGGGCAGGTTATCGGCCTCGCCCTGCCGGAATGCCGCCCGTGCGCCTGCATCAAACGGCAGCCCGCCGTCGATCAGCGGCGCCAGCAACCGTCCCGGCGCGATCCGCTCGCCCAGGGGGCGTACCGCCGGATGCGCGCCCAGCACCGCTTCGGTCAGCGAGGTGCCCGAGCGCGGCAGGCCCAGCACATAGACCGGCGCCACACCGCCGGGGGCCGGGTCCGTTTCGGCCCCGGATGCAAACCGTGCCATCAGCGCCTCGCTCAGCCGGGTATCGGCCCCGGCGTCATAGGGCATCAGACGGGCCATAGCGGCATTTGCGCGGGTCAGGTGCCTGACAAACCCGTCTGCGTCTCCTGCCTGACCGGCGATCCGGGCCAGCGCGAAATGCACTTGCCCCTTGGCCGGTCCATTGTCATCGGCGGTCTTGAGCGCCGCCAGCGCCAGCGGGGTCAGCGCCGTGTTTTCAGCGGCAGAGTTGATCTGCGCCAGTTGCTCCAGCGCCTCGGCCTGTCCGGGTGCGATTTCCAGCACCGCCCGGTACTGTTCCTTTGCGGCCTCGGTCTCTCCCTGTTCCACCAGTCGCATCGCCAGCACCAGCCGGGCCGGAATATGCCCCGGGGCCAGTGACACGGCCCGTTCCGCCGCCGCGCGCGCCGCATCGGGCCGGTCGGCCCGCGCCAGCGGCAGCGACAGCGCGATCTGCGCCTCGACATTGCCCGGTTCCAGCTCTGCCGCCCGTTCCAGATCGGCCAGCGCCGCCGCCTCCTCGCCCACCTGTCCCAACAGCCGCGCCCTGAGCAAATACCCGCGTGCCTGCCCCGGATGCAGCGCGATGACCCGGTCTGCCGCTGCCCGTGCCGCCGCACCATCACCCCGCGCCATCTCGGCCTGTGCCAACAGGGTCCAGCCGCCATCGTCCTGCGGGTTTGTCTGGGTCATCCGGTGCAGATGCCCCACCGCCTCTTCAGCCCGCCCCAGCAGCAGCAGTGTCTGTGCCAGATTGCGCCGCGCCTCGTGAAAATCCGGCGCCAGTTTCAGCGCCAGCTGGAAATGCGGCAGCCCCGCCTTGGGTCGGCCCATGCCGCATTCGGCGATCCCGGCGATGTTCATCCAGCCTGGATGCGCCTTGTCAGCCTTCAACCCCTTGCGGGCCAGCCGCTGCGCGGTGCGGAAATCGCCGCCCTGAACGGCGCGCAGCGCCTGCGAGATGTCGTTTTGCATCGAAACCTGCCTCTGATGCGGGATGGGCACAGGTTTACGGTGCAAGACGCGGCGCCGCAATGGCCGCACGCCCCAAGGACAAGCGGGTTGACGCAGGCAGGGTGATAGGATAATTAACAAAAGAGTTAAATAAAAGGTACCCCATGAAACTGCATGTCTTTCCCCCGTCTCCGAACTCCCGCAAGGTGCTTGTGGTCAACGCCCATCTGGGTCTGGACCTGCCGCTTGAAATGGTCAACCTCGCCACCGGCGAGCAGCACGCTCCCGGCTTTGTCGCCCTCAACCCCAATGCCAAGGTGCCGGTGCTCGAATATGCCGACGGCGGCACGCTGTGGGAATCGAACGCCATCATGGCGCGGCTCTGTGCCGAGGCCGACACGTCGCTCTGGCCGAAATCCGACATCCGCTATGACATCCTGCGCTGGCAATATTGGGAGACGGCACACTGGACGCCCGCGCTCTCGCCCTTCATCAGCCGCCATATCTTTGGTCAGATGGATGCCGATCTCGACACTGCCGCCGCGCAGACCGCCAAATACGGGGCGGTGCTCGACACCCATCTGGCCGGGCGCGACTGGCTGGTGGGCGACGGGCTGACGCTGGCCGACATCTCGGTCGCCTCTATCCTCAGCCTGCGCGCGCAATGCCGCTATCCGCTGGACGGCTTTGCCAATATCCAGCGCTGGATCGCCGCTATCGAGGCGCTGCCCGCCTGGCAATCCGCCGAACGGATCGTGCAGGCGACGCTGGCCAAGGTGCAGGCCGCTTCGTGATCTGGCGTTATGCCCGCTGGCCGCACGCAGCAGATGCTGTTCACCTTCCCGTTCTCGGAATGAATATCGCATTGAAGAATGCGGACAGGGCATCCACCGCATGCAAAGGTAGAACATGCGCCACATATTGATCGGGCCGGACCACGATCATGCACCCGTCTGCCCGGTCGATCCCGCGCATCTCATAGATGTTGGCGCCCAGTTTGTGATCGACGCAGAAGATCTTCTCGAAGTCGCGCAGCCCGTAGCGCCCTTTTTCCGGCCTGAGCAGGGGAGGCATGGCTTCATAGTTCAAGGTCCTGAAATCCTGCTGAAATATGGCGCGCAGATCGATAAGCGCGTCAATGTCTTCATCCCGGCGCAAGAAGCGCAGGACGGGTGAGGCGGGGTCGCTTTCAAGCCAGGTACAGAGCCGGTGGACTGCGCCCGCTTTGGTTCCAGTGTCATGTTGTCCGGCAAAGACGTAGACGCGCCAGCGCCCATCCGCTTCGGCCACGTGACCCAGTTGCATCGGTTTGGCATCCGACAGTCGAAGGACCGGCGCCGAATGGAACCGCTTGCCGATGGTCTGGCCGGTGGCAAGGTGCTGATGCCTGGGTTCAGCGGTGATGTCTGACGGATCATAATGCACGGCCAGACCACCGGTGAATTCAAGATTCTCGATGAACTGCTTTTGAAAACGCGGCATGTCTGAGCCATCGAGTTCGGACTTGCCGGGAGGGGCGCTCATGATCCGCGCCCATTTGTGGTCGGTCTCGACCAGGCGCTTTGCCTCGGTGCGCCGCTCGGCCGAGTAGCTGTGCAGCAGGCGCGCATCAGACCGACCCGCCAGCACATGCGCCAGCTTCCAGCCGAGGTTGAAGGTATCGCCCATGGAGACGTTCATACCCTGGCCCGCTTTCGGGCTATGCGTATGGCAAGCGTCGCCTGCGGTAAACACCCGAGGATTGCGGATTGCCGTCTCATCCTCTGGGACGTCATCGAACTTGTCCGTCAGGCGATGCCCGATCTCGTAGATCGACCACCAGACGACTTCTTTCACGTCAATGGAGTAGGGGCGCATGATCCGGTTCGCGGCGGCGATGATATGATCCGAGGTCAGGTTGCGGTTTGAAACCCGTTCGTCCGGGTTCAACTTGTCGAGTTCCACGTACATGCGGAACATGTATCCCCCCTCGCGCGGGATGATCAGCACGTTACCCTCGCGCGCAGACTGGATCAGGCATTTCCGGCGCAGGTCCGGAAAGTCGGAATTGGCGAGGATATCCATCACGCCCCAGGCCTGATGTGCCGCGTCTCCATGCAGTTTTCCGCCAATCGCCGTGCGGACACTGCTGCGCGCGCCGTCGCAGCCGACCACATAGTTGGCACGGACGGTGAGTGTCTCGCGCGCGCTGCCATCGTCGGCCACGTGTTCCAGCGTAGCGGTCACCGGGTGGTCGTCGCTGCCGGTGTTGATCTGAAGGTCGACAACACGAAGCCCGTAATGCGGTTCAAGCCGTGTGGGAGAGTTCTTCATGACATCAAGAAAGAGTTGGTGGATGCGCGCCTGATTGACGATGGTGTGCGGCATCTCGGACTGATCGTCGGCCACGTCCTGGGTGATTCCGACGCGGGTTATGTGATCGGTGTTGTTCGGATCGGGTTTCCAAAAGGTGGCTTGGTTGACCCAATAGGCTTCGCGTTTGACGGTCTCGGCAAAGCCGAATGCCTGAAACATCTCCATCGAGCGCACGTTCACGCCATCGGCCTGCCCCTTCTCCATTGGCCCAGGCTTTGGGTCGACGATCATCGTGGTGATTTCGGGAAAACCCGCCAATTGTGCGGCAAGACACAGTCCGGCTGGCCCGCAACCAGCTATCAGGACATCGACCGTTTCCGGGATCGCGTGGGTGCGAGGTTCGTGGCGACCTGGGGCGGGGGCCTTGATATCCGGGTTCCCCGGTCTGAAACCATTGATGTGATACTGCATGGTCTTCCTCCGCGCTGGCGCATTCCGTGCAATTAATAGTATCTATACTTACTATAACCAAGGGGAAAGATATGTATACTTACGTTTTTGGTTTTGCCAAAGTCGGGACAGGCTCTTTTCAGAGCTGGAATCGAGGACGTTGACAAATGAAGGTTTCCGGCATGGCGGGTCATCTGATCCGCAGGCTGAATCAGACATCGACACAGGTCTTTTCGCTGCGGATGCAAATGGCCGGGTACGACCTGACGCCTGTACAGTTCGCGGCGCTCGATACCGTGTGTTCCAGCCCGGGCCTGGATCAGGCAGCCATCGCCGCTCAAATTGCATATGATCGCGCAACGATCGGTGGTGTCATCGACCGGCTGGAGCAAAAGGGCCTTGTTACGCGAAAGGTAAATGAACGGGACCGAAGGGCTCGCGCGGTGACGGCGACCGAAACTGGCCAACGGGTTTACCAAGACGTATTCGAGATCGTAGAGGGGTTTCAGCCTGAAATCCTGAGCGGATTGAGCGCCGAAGAACAAAAGCAGTTTCTTCGCCTGGCGGCAAAGGCGCTGGCTTTCAATGCGGACACAAGCCCGGACGCCGAAGCCTAGGCTTGGCCGCAGCGCGTCTGCACTTCAACCCGACCGGTCAAGAAATGCCTGCGCTGCCTCACGGGACTCGAAGATATGCGGGGCGGCGCCAGCGAACGTCTCGCCCAGCTTCAACCGGATAAAGGCAGACCCGGAGTATCGCGTGACGGTTCGATAGAACCGCGCTTCAAGACCTGCGACCATGTTCGCATAGTCCTTGGCAACTTCGTCATCGAGTTGGAAGCCGTCGTAGTTTACGATGACGTCGACCTTGTCGGGTAGCGGGCCACAGACCGTCTCCACTTGTCTATGCACCTGCGCCACCTCTTCGGTTGAACGAATGCGGAGCTTTTCGAAGTTGATGAAAAGGCGCCCGGTCACGGCGTCCAGTGCGATGCGCTCGGGCAGGTCAAGGTGGAGCAGTTCCCGCTTCAGATCCATTGGTTCGGCCCGGAATATCCGCGCGTCCATCTCGCGAACTTCGTTGACGATGGGCCGGAACCCCATCTGGCCCAGGATGTCGCGTTCAACCTCGATGCCGGGAGCGGTTTCTATCAGTTGCAGCCCTTCAGGGCATAAACGAAACACGCAGCGTTCGGTGACATAGAGCACGGATTGCCCCAGTCTGGCCGCGCGTCTCCCCGAAAAGGTGACCTGTTCGACCTCGTTCAGGAATTTGCGGGATGCCCCTTCGGCCCCGATCCTCAGCCGCCCGTCCTCGATTGCGATATCCAGCCCTTGAGCCGTGAAGGTTCCCGCGAACACCAGTGATTTCGCGTTCTGACTGATGTTGATGAACCCGCCGGCCCCCGCCAGTCGCGTGCCAAAACGCGAGACGTTCACGCTCCCGGTCCTGTCCGCCTGGGCAAGTCCGAGACAGGCCATGTCCAATCCGCCGCCATCATAGAAATCGAACTGCGCATTCTGCGGGATCACGGCGTCAACATCGACGGCCGCTCCAAAATCCAGCCCCGACGCTGGCTGGCCGCCAATCACACCGGGTTCTGCCGTCAGGGTCACGTGATCCAGCAGACCTTCTTCGGCCGCGACGGCGGCCACACCTTCGGGCATGCCGATACCAAGATTGATCACACCATTCACCGGGAGTTCAAAGGCGCATCGCCGTGCTATGATCTTGCGCGCGTCCAAAGGCATCTCGGGGATCTCTCCCGCTGGTGGCCGGATGCGATTGGTGAAGGCGTGCGAAAACCTTGTTCGGTAGGTCTGCATATGCAACTCAGGCGGGGCGACGACCACGGCATCGACCAGAATGCCAGGGATCTGCACCTCGCGCGCCGAAAGGCTTCGCCCCCGCGCCAGACGCTCGACTTGCACCATGACAACGCCGCCCGCGTTCTTCACCGCCATGGCTTGGGCAAGATTGTCAATGACGAGCGCTTCACGCTCCATCGTGATGTTTCCAAACTCGTCCGCGGTGGTGCCACGCAACAATGCGACGGTGAGTTTGGGGGCCGGATAGAAAAGAAACTCCTCGCCGCCGCGCGTCATCAATTCGACCTGCGGTTCAACAGAGATCTGGTTGATGGCGCCGCCACCATTGCGGGGATCGACGAAAGTCTCCAGTCCGACCTTGGTCATCATACCGGGCTTCCCCGCCGCGCTGTCGCGAAAGAGCTGGCTGATACATCCCTGGGGGAGGTTCCAGCCTTCGATTTTTCCAGCGACAGCAAGGGCCGCCACCCTTGGAATCAAGCCCCAATGCCCCCCGATGACGCGTTTGAGCAACCCCTCGTGGCCGAGACGGTTGAGGCCGCGTTCCCCGCCATCTCCCTGTCCGGCGGCGAAGATCAGGGACAAGTCTCGTGGGTGCCCGGTTTCGAGAAACCGTTGCTCTACCGCTGCCAGAAGCGCATCTGGCACCCCGATGCCAACAAAGCCCGAGGTGGTCAGGATGTCGCCGTCCTTGATCAAGGCGGCAGCATCCTTGCCCGAAACGACCTTTTTCCGCATTGACCTGTCCTCCTTCAGGACATGGTTCCCGCCGGTGGGAAACTTGTCCAGTGTCAAAAGGCGCAGAAATGACAGGGGCTGCGACGACTTGTGCGTCATTCCAATAGGGGAAGGTGGAAGCTCGCCTTGATGCGATCCATGACGACAGAGGTCTTGAACCCCTTGATGTCGGGATTGTCGTAAAAGAACTCTCGCGTGAACGCTTCGTAGTCGGCCATGTTCGTCGCGCTGACGACCAGTACGAAATCGGTTTCCCCGGTGACGTAGTAGGCGCTCATGACTTCGGCACAGTTTTTGACCGACCGCTTGAAGCGGTCGATGATGTCGGCGCGTTCGCGTGCAAGTTCGACCGATACCAGCATCAAAAGCGGCCGACCGGCTGCTTCGGGGTCAACGACCGAGATGTCGGCGGTGATGACACGGTCGGTGCGAAGTCTGGTCAGGCGGCGTTGAACAGAGGTCGCTGACAACCCGACCAGGTCCGACAATTCGGCATGGGTGAGCTGATTGTTCTGCTGCACGTGGTGCAGGATTTTCCGATCTATCTGGTCCATGATGGGGAAATTATCCGATTTTCAGTATGTTTCGCACAAAAAATGCACACTTTTTGAAAACATGCAGAAAACGTCCACTTCATCTTCGTAAGATGATCGCGAACGCCGGAGGATTCATGCCAGATTTGCCATTCTCACCCGCCGAATATATCGACCGTCTGACAAAGACGCGCGCTGAAATGGCCGCGCGCGGGCTGGACGCGGTCTTTGTCACTGACCCGTCCAATATGGCCTGGCTTACGGGGTATGACGGCTGGTCCTTTTACGTGCATCAAGGAGTGCTTCTTGCGCTTGATGGCGAGCCGGTCTGGTGGGGGCGCGCGATGGATGCGGTGGGCGCCGGGCTGACCACCTGGCTCGCCAAGGACAACATACGCGGTTACGACGACACCTATGTACAAAACCCGGCCAAGCACCCGATGGAGGACCTCTCGGCGCTGATCGCGGAGCGAGGCCTGAGTGCAGCGCGCATCGGTCTGGAGATGGACAACTATTACTTCACGGCATCCGCGTTTCTGAGCTTGCAGAAAAACCTGCCCTCGGCCCGGTTCCAGGATTCCACGGGTCTGGTCAACTGGCAGCGCGCCGTGAAATCCGCGACCGAGATCGAGTATATGCGCCGCGGCGCCCGGATCGTCGAGCGGATGCATCAGGTGGTGTTGGAGAAGGCCGAGCCAGGGCTGAAGAAGAACGAGTTGATCGCCGATATCTACCATGCCTCGGTCTCTGGCGCAGATGGGCATTGGGGGGACTACCCGGCCATTGTTCCAATGGCCCCTTCGGGTTTGGATGCGACCGCGCCGCACCTGACATGGGATGATGCACCTCTGAAAGCCGGCGAAAGCACGTTTTTCGAGATTGCCGGGGCCTATCGGCGCTATCAGTGCCCGCAGTCGCGCACCTTGTTCCTGGGCAAGCCGCCTCAGAAATACCTGGATGCGGAAAAGGCGGTTCTGGAGGCTGTCGAGGCGGGGCTGGAACAGGCCCGGCCCGGCAATCTCTGTGAAGACATTGCCAATGCTTTCAATGCGACACTCAACCGGCTGGGGTTTCAGAAGGACAGCCGCTGCGGCTATGCCATCGGGATATCCTATCCGCCGGATTGGGGCGAGCGCACCATGTCCTTTCGCAGGGGCGACAAGAGCGTGCTGAAACCCGGCATGACCTTCCACTTCATGCCCGCCCTGTGGCTTGACGATGGCGGGTTGGAGATCACGGAACCGATTGTCATCACCGAAACCGGGGTGGAATGCCTCTGCCGCACTCCGCGCGAACTCTTCGTGAAAGGGTAAGCGATGCGCGCCAATCCGATCACCCCGACCGTGGATTTCGAAAAAGACGGCAAACAGCACGGGCATCTGCGCTTGCCCTACAGCCGGAACGACAGCGCTTGGGGCTCTGTGTTGATTCCCGTTTCGGTCATCCGGCGAGGCACCGGGCCGGTGGCGCTTTTGACCGGGGCGAACCACGGGGATGAGTATGAAGGGCCGCTTGCGCTCTTTGATCTGGCGCACAGCCTGACGCCGGATCAGGTCACGGGAACCGTGATCATTGTGCCGGCGATGAACTTTCCGGCGTTTCTGGCTGGCACCCGGGTGTCGCCGCTGGACCAGGCGAACATGAACCGCGCCTTTCCCGGCGCCCCGGACGGCACGCCGACGCAGAAGATCGCCGATTACTTTCAGCGCACCTTGCTGCCCATGGCCGATCTGGTTCTGGATTTCCATTCCGGCGGCAAAACGCTCGATTTTCTGCCCTTTGCCGCCTCGCATATCCTTGATGACAAGGCGCAGGAGGCCCGCTGTCGCACCGCCCGGGATGCGTTCAACGCGCCGTTCAGCGTCGAAATGCGCGAGATCGACGCCTTGGGCATGTATGACGATGCCGCCGAAGCAATGGGCAAGACCTTTGTCACAACCGAATTGGGCGGGCAGGGGTCGGCCACCCCATACACGACAGGTATCGCGCGCAAAGGGGTGCGAAACCTGTTGATTCACTCAGGTATCTTGTCGGGGGAACCGGAACGCGCACCCACACGGTATCTGAGCCAGCCTGACGATGCCTGTTTTCATTTCACGGCCCAAGGGGGACTGGTCGAGTTCCTTGTCTCGCTGGGAGATACCGTAGAACCCGGCGACCCCATTGCCCGAATTTGGCAGACCGGTCAGACCGGCAACGCCCCAAGTTCAGTGACCGCACAACGCGACGGTATCCTGATGGCGCGACACCACCCCGGCCTGTGTCAGGCGGGCGATTGCCTCGCCGTTCTGGCCGTCGAAGACTGAAAAGAAGGAAAGATCATGTTGCAGAATGACCAGATCGCACTCTGGGATCGGGAGAGTTTTTTCCATCCATCGACGCATCTTGCCATGCACGCACGCGGAGAGACCCCTTCGCGGGTGATCCGCACCGGTTCGGGCGTGCACATCGAGGATCGCGATGGCAAACGAATGCTCGACGCTTTTGCTGGTCTCTACTGTGTGAACGTCGGCTACGGGCGGCCCGAGATCGCCGAGGCGATTGCCGATCAGGCGCGCGAACTGGCCTATTACCATGCCTATGTCGGTCATGGCACCGAAGCCTCGATCACGCTGGCCAAGATGGTCATGGATCGTGCGCCCGCTGGCATGTCCAAGGTCTATTTCGGATTGTCCGGCTCGGACGCCAACGAGACCAACATCAAGCTTGTCTGGTACTACAACAATATCCTGGGGCGGCCCGAAAAGAAGAAGATCATCAGCCGCTGGCGGGGGTATCATGGCTCTGGCCTGATGACGGGATCGCTGACCGGGCTTGAGCTGTTTCACCGGAAGTTCGACTTGCCGCTCTCACAGGTGATCCACACCGACGCACCTTACTATTACCGGCGCGAGGAGGCGGAGCTTTCCGAAGCGGCTTTCAGCGCGCAATGCGCGGCCCGTCTCGAAGAACTGATCCTTGCCGAAGGACCGCACACGATTGCGGCCTTCATCGGAGAGCCCGTTCTGGGCACCGGAGGCATCGTGCCGCCGCCCGCCGGTTACTGGCCCGCGATACAAGCGGTGCTGCGGAAGTATGACATCCTGCTGATCGCTGACGAGGTGGTGACCGGGTTCGGGCGTCTTGGGTCCATGTTCGGGTCAGACCACTATGGGATCTCGCCGGATTTCATCACGATCGCCAAGGGTCTTACGTCGGCCTATGCGCCGTTGTCCGGTTCGATCGTGTCGGATCGTGTTTGGCAGGTGCTGGAGCAGGGCACCGATGAAAACGGCCCCATCGGTCACGGCTGGACCTATTCGGCGCATCCGGTCGGCGCCGCCGCCGGTGTGGCGAACCTGAAACTGATCGACGATCTGGGGCTGGTCGAAAATGCAGGCCGAATGGGAGCGGCCCTGAAACAGGGCCTCACGGAGGCTTTGGCCGAACATCCCAACGTGGGCGATGTGCGCGGCGAGGGGCTGATGTGCGCGATTGAGCTCGTCGAAGATCGCCCGGTGCGGCGCATGTTCGATCCTCAGCGAAAGATCGGCCCGGCCATTGCGGCGAAAATGTCCGAACTCGGCGTCATAGCCCGGGCCATGCCGCAAGGCGATATCATCGGTTATGCCCCTCCGTTCTGCATCACGCAGCAGGAAGTAGACACCGTAGTGGCGGCCAGCGCGGATGCGGTGAAGGCGATCCTGGGGTAGACGCCATCGGGCCAAGGGCAACCGGAAACAAGCCGGCGCTGCATCACGGTCGCGGAGGACGCTCGAAGCATATGCTGACTGTCCCGGCACATGGCCACAGGGTAGCGGACGCCCGGCGCTTTTGCCCTTTCAGCTGGGGACATGGTGTATTTGGCCACGTGCCTTGTCACGGCGTTGGAACGCGCGGGCAGCATATCCCCTCATCGAAAGGCTCGATCCACGGTCGGCGTTTGGTTACGCAGCCACAGGGGAAAGGCACCTTTGGCAAGAGACTGCGTTTCGACATATCGCCGCAGCGTGTCTGATGTACCTGCTGCTGTTAACCCATTTCGGCGTCAACGGGATGGACGTCGTGTTGTTGATTGTTCTGTTCTTCTGCCTCGTCGCGGTAGAGGCTTTGAACAGGGCGATTAAATCTATCGTTGACCATCTTGCGCATGACTGGCAGGTATCCGCGCGCGACGCCTGGGACCTGGGTTTGCTTGCGGCAATGTGTTTGCTCTGCGCAAACGCGGCGTTCATCGCAGCAGACTTGGCCGGATCGCTTGCCGAAAAATGAAAGACAACAGATGAATATGTTCAAGATCGTTGCTGTGCCGATGCACAGGGAAGGCCGCAAGTTCGTGGCTACCTTCGCCGTCGTGACTGCGCTGTTAACGGCCCTCTGGGCGCCTCTGTTCTGGCCGGGGCTGGCTGTGACGATCTGGTGCTATTACTTCTTTCGTGACCCCGTCCGAATCGTTCCGAAACAGCCTTCGTTGGTTCTGTCTCCGGCAGACGGGATCGTGTCGCTGATCGAGGAAGTTGTACCCCCAAGCGAATTGGGGCTGGGCGACTTGCCCCTGATCCGGGTTTCGGTCTTCATGAATGTCTTCAATTGCCATGTGAACCGCGCGCCGATCACCGGCGTCGTTCGGCACATCGCCTATCATCATGGCAAATTCCTGAACGCGTCGCTGGACAAGGCCAGTATTCACAATGAACGCAACGGCTTGACGATCGAAGCGGCGGACGGAACTCGCATCGGCGTTGTTCAGATCGCAGGTCTGGTCGCGCGTCGGATCGTATGTTTCGTGCGCGAAGGCGACCGCTGCGGGGTGGGCGAGCGCTTTGGTCTGATCCGTTTTGGCAGTCGTTTGGACGTCTTTCTGCCACAGGGCGTCAAGCCTCGGGTGTCTGTAGGGCAAATAGCAATTGCAGGAGAGACAATTTTGGCCGATCTTTCAAATCCATCCCAGATGATGCCCGGGACACCGATTTGATAGGCACATGAAACCGAACCTACCCCTTGCGCTGCGCCGCGTCATCCCCAGCATGGTGACAATGGGCGCTTTGGGCGCTGGCATGAACGCTCTCCGACTGGACATCGCGGGCGAACTGGAGCGCGCGCTCTCGTTCCTCTTGCTTGCCATGGTGCTGGACGCGTTGGATGGGAAACTGGCCAGGCTTCTGAATGCGGTGAGTGATTTTGGGGCGGAACTCGATACCCTGTCTGATTTCTTCAACTTCGGTGTTGTTCCCGGCATACTCATTTATCACAACCTCTATGCCGATACGGATTATGCCAGCATTGGCTGGATCGCGTCTCTCATTGTCGTGGTCTGCTGCGCGCTGCGGCTTGCCCGGTTCAATGTGGCAAGAAAAACCGGCGAGAGCGACGATTTCTTTGTCGGGATTCCGGCCCCTGCGCTGGCCTGTCTGGCGCTGATGCCAATCTTCATGCAGTTGAGTGCTTTGGGCACCCCGACACATCCGTTTGTGCGGACGGTCTATATTGTCGGGGTTGGCCTGCTGGCGATCAGCACGATCCCCACGATCTCGATCAAATATGTCAACCTCAGGTCATCGCTGCTGATCCCCTTGACCGTGGTTGGGATTGTCGGCATCTACGGCCTGATCACCAATCCATGGCCCACACTGGTGGTCGCCAACTGCCTGTATCTGGCCACTTTGCCCTTTTTCTACCTGAAGCAGTCGAGGCAGTCGAAACCCGCCTAAGACAATAGGGCGGTTGCGATTGACCACGGCGAGACCGTTGCGGCCATAGCCCTTGGGCGCACGTGTTTCCACGTGTGTCATGCAAGGTGAGGAGCATCTATTTCCCATCTTTGACTGTCTGCTGGTCCTCTCATCGCAGTTGGCATGGCTGACGACCCGGTGCGGTCTTCGAAAGCCGCAATCCGCCTTCGTGAAACTTCCATGACAGTGTATCTCAAAGCTTGATTGGGATTATATTTCTGATATTCGTGAAATATGGAAAAAGAGATTCCCCTTCGCCTTACCACGCTGGGCCATCCAATGCGCCTTGCCATTTTTCGGCTTCTGATGCGGCGGTACCCTGACCGGGTGCCGGCGGGGGAGTTGGCCGAGGCCCTTGGCGTCAAAGGCTCGACCTTGTCGGCCTATCTTTCCGCCTTGTTGCAAGCGCGGCTGGTCACACAGGAGCGACAGGGTACTTCGCTGCTCTATTCGGTCGATATGCACGAAGTGCGACAGACGTTTGACTATCTGTTTCTCGATTGCTGCCGGGGGCGTCCCGAGTTGTGCGGGTGGTCGGCGCTACCCGTCGACGAACTGCCGAAGCCCGCGACGCGAGCCAGACTCAAGGTCTTGTTCCTTTGCACCGGGAACTCCGCGCGCTCGATCTTTGCCGAAGCGATCCTGCGGAAAGAGGCGGGTGATCGGTTTGATGCTTACTCTGCCGGCACAAGGCCCCGGTCGGAACTGAACCCGTTTGCGCTCGACGTCCTGCAACAGAATGGGCACGACATCTCGCTCTTGCGCGCCAAGAACGTTAGCGAGTTTCAGGGGCACGATGCACCGTCTTTCGATTTTGTCTTTACCGTCTGCGATCAGGCGGCGAACGAAGACTGCCCGGCCTGGGTGGGACAGCCGATCAGTGCCCATTGGGGGCTGCCGGACCCGGCCAAAGCCGGAGGCAACGCCGCGGAAAAGAACCTCGCCTTTCATCAGACCTATGGGGCGCTGCGCAACAGGATCGTGGCTTTTGCCGCGCTGCCGATTGCCTCGCTCGACAAGATATCACTGCAACGTGCTTTGGATGACCTTGCGCGGAAAAATATTGGAGAAAACATATGACTGTCTTTGCGCTCAATGGCCTCGGTCGCATGGGCAAACTCGCCCTGAAACCACTTCTGGAGCGCGGCGCCGAGATTGCCTGGATCAACGATGCCGTTGGCGATACCGCAATGCAGGCGCATCTGCTGGAGTTCGACACAGTGCATGGTCGCTGGGACGCACGCTTTGCCTTTGACCAAAGCAGCGTCACGATCGACGGCACGAGAATACCCTTTGTCGGAACAAAGGACCTGTCGAAGCTTCCGCTGGACGGGGTGGATGTGGTGATCGACTGCACCGGCGTATTCAAGACCGAGGCCAAGCTGCAACCGTATTTTGATGCCGGGGTCAAAAAGGTTGTCGTTTCTGCGCCGGTTAAGGATGGGCCGACCGCGAACATCGTCTATGGCGTCAACCAGGACGCCTATGAACCCGCCGAGCACCGCATCGTTACGGCGGCGTCCTGTACGACCAACTGTCTGGCGCCGGTGGTCAAGGTGATCCACGAAGCGATCGGCATACGCCACGGCTCGATCACCACCATCCATGATGTCACCAATACCCAGACCATCGTGGACCGGCCCGCCAAAGATCTTCGCCGCGCGCGGTCGGCGTTGAACTCTCTCATCCCGACCACCACGGGGTCGGCCACCGCGATTACCCTGATCTATCCCGAGCTCAAGGGGCGTCTGAATGGCCATGCGGTGCGGGTTCCGCTGCTGAATGCCTCGCTGACCGATTGCGTCTTTGAGCTGGAGCGCGCCACGACGGTGGAGGAGGTCAATGGCTACTTCGCCGCCGCCGCCGAGGGGCCGCTGAAGGGCATTCTGGGTTTCGAGACCAGACCGCTCGTCTCTGCCGATTACACAAATGATACTCGGTCGACGATCATAGATGGGCCATCGACGATGGTCATCAACGGCACGCAACTGAAAGTGTTCGCCTGGTATGACAACGAAATGGGCTATGCGCATCGGCTGGTCGATGTGGCACTTATGGTAGGAGCTTCTCTTTGATACCGGAAGAGCAGCGCCCGAGCGGCCTCGCCGCCTATGGCGCCGTCACGGCGGCCTATTGGGCCTTCATGTTGTCCGATGGCGCGTTGCGCATGCTGGTGCTGCTGCATTTCCACACGCTCGGTTTCTCGCCCGTGCAACTGGCCTATCTCTTCGTGATCTACGAGATCGCGGGAATGGCCACGAACCTCGCTGCGGGCTGGATCGCGGCCCGTTTCGGGCTGACATCGACCCTTTATGCCGGACTTGGGTTGCAGGTGGTCGCCCTCGTGGCGCTGGCCGGATTGGACCCGGATTGGGCGCTGGGCGTGTCGGTGGCATATGTGATGCTTGTGCAGGGGGCGTCAGGAGTTGCCAAGGACCTGGCCAAGATGTCCTCGAAATCAGCTGTGAAACTCCTCGCCCCCGACAGGAATGGCGCGTTGTTCCAGTGGGTGGCGGTGCTGACCGGGTCTAAGAACGCGGTGAAGGGATTCGGGTTTCTCCTGGGGGCCGCGCTTCTTGGAAGCTTGGGCTTTGTCTGGTCGCTGTTTGCCATGGCAATCGGGTTGGCGATTGTCCTGCTGGCCCTGCTTCTTGCGATGCCATCGGGGTTGCCGAAAGGGTGCAAAGGGACGAAATTTTCAGAGATTTTCTCGAAATCCGCCAATATCAACCGGCTCAGCCTGGCCCGGCTGTTCCTGTTCGGAGCCAGGGACGTGTGGTTCGTGGTCGGCATCCCCATCTATTTCTACGCGGTTTTGTCAGACGGGTCGGAAGAGGGAAATCGTACAGCGTTTTATCTGATTGGTACGTTCATGGCGCTGTGGATTGTCCTTTATGGAGGGGTCCAGGCCGCTGCTCCGAGACTTTTGTACGCCTCCAGACGTCCCGAGGCCGAGCTGATCGCGGCGGCACGCCGCTGGGCCTGGGGGCTTTCGCTGGTCCCGGCGACACTGACGGCGGCGGCCCTGTTCGCCTCAGGTCCCCAGCCCTGGCTGACGGTCATGCTGATAGCGGGGCTGCTGGTCTTTGGCGCGGTGTTCGCGGTGAACTCGTCGCTTCATTCCTACCTGATACTGGCGTTCACCCGGGCCGAGCGGGTGACCATGGATGTGGGCTTCTACTACATGGCCAATGCGGGCGGGCGCCTGCTGGGAACGGTTCTGTCCGGGCTGACCTATCAGGCCGGGGGGCTTGGCTTGATGCTGGGAACGGCTACGGTGATGATCGTGCTTTCGGCATTGGCGGCAAGCCGCCTCTGTCCCGACGTCCCGGAGAAAGCGCGGGCATAACCGCTACAAAGGTGAGGTTTTTGTCAACTGGACGCGAAGGTGTGCAGCAATCATACTGAGGCGGAGTTTTAATTTGTTTTGGCGGATGATTGATGACCCAGTCGATTTTTCTAGAAGAGCGTTTTGCGGCGAAGAATTTGAACCTAACGCCTGACGATGGATCCAGTTCAACCTGGCAGGTTCTGTCGGGCGGCGGCGTCGCGGTGGCGACGCTTCGCGACAATGGAGCGTCCCGTGTCCTGACATACACCGTCTTCGGGTCCGATGGCGAAGCGGTTGGCACGCCGCAGACGCTTGCGACCGTTCCCCGGGAAGATGGGCTATTGGATGTCGGATTTGTCGAGGCGGCAGACGGATCCTCCCTGCTGCATTTCACCCTTGTGGATGGTACGTCTTATGGCGGGTGGGGTGCCTATGCGATGGGGTCTGGCGACCATGTGCAAAGCACCCTTCGTATTGTGCGGCTGGAGAGCGATGGATCGCTGGACGGGACGCAGGACCTGGCTACGTTCGACACCTACATTCCTCGGGTTCGTCCGTTCGGAACCTCGGACGGAGGCATCGGGCTGCTCCGGTCCGGCACGCCCAAACCTTGGGAGTCGGTGGGCGGTGGAGGATATACAGTCGCGAGCATCCCCGACCCGGACACCTTGCTGCAACGGTTCGGGGCCGATGGAACCCCGATTGGGGATCCGCTGGTCTGGGCCAACCCGGGGGCCGGTTATTTGGATCGGGATATTGGATACGTCAACAGCAGGATCCCCGAAGCGATCGACCATGTGCAGGTGTTCGAAGGGGCAGATGGCACTCTGCTGGCCGTCTATCCACGGCCCTGGGACGACCGGGGCGGGTTCACCGAGGAACTGTCGTCGCTCACCGTTAGGACCATCGGCGCGGACGGGTCGCAAGGGATGGAACATGTCGTGTTTCAAAGCCCTTATTCCGAGTCCAACACGATGGGCACTGCCCGGAATGGCGACCTGGGCGGCTGGATGGTCGTGGCCGATCCGGCGGGTGGATTTGTCGTTCTCTATGGCGAGGCGGTCTATGACGCCCCACCGGAAGGGCCGACCGTTTACGACGTGTCGATCCGGATGCAGCGGCTCGACGCTACGGGCGCGGTTGTGGGAGCGGATGTCGAGGTGGCGCGGTATACGAACAGCTATATCAGCTGGCTCGGCTTCCATGATGCCGAGATGCGTGCCGACGGAACATTGCTGTTCCTGACCTCTGTCCTGGGCAACGTCACGCTACACAGCGTTGCACGCGGGGATACAGGCGGTGAAAGCGTAATGCTGCGTAGCCGTGAGGCGGACGATGCCGAAGGCGCGATCATTTCAGCCGAAATCCGCGAGGACGGAGGCGTTTCGATCCTTCACCAAGGTGTGGGGCCGATCGTGACGGAATACGGTGACCGCGAGGATGTCTTGTGGCTGTCCACCTATGACGCACAGGGACAGTTGGAAAGCCCGACCGTCAGGCTCGCCGACCACCGCAACATCTGGGCGAAATTCGTGTCCGGTCCCGATGGTTTGCTGACGGTCGCGTGGCAACATGCGGGCGAGGCGGGTGAAACCTATGTCGGGCAGCATCTGGATGGTCAGGGGTTCCGCCACCTGACACCAACCGCGCTGACGGATGCGGCGGATGACGAGGCCCTTTCCGAACCGGCATTTGTGGATGGCAAGGCCGGGAATGACACGCTGACCGGCAGCGCGGGCGATGACCGGTTTCTGGGCGGTGCGGGTGACGATCTGCTGCGGGGCGAGGCGGGCGACGACATGTTCCGCGCCGACGCGGGCAATGACACCCTGATCGGCGGCGAGGGGACCGATACGGCCTTCTGGCTGGGGTCGCCGACGGACTATACCGGTGAGTTGCTGGACGAGGCCGATATCCCCGAGCACCTGCGCGGCATGGGGCCGGTCTATGCCGTCACCGGGCGCAACGATCGTGCGGGCGACGGGCGCAACCTGCTGTTGGGGGTCGAGCGGATTGTATTTGCCGACCGGGTGATGACGCCGGACGAGCTGGTGATCCAGACCGGGCGGGAAACCGGCGCTTTTGATGAACTGCTCGAAGGTGCCGAGGATGTGAACGACACGCTGTCCGGCGGCTTTGGCGCGGACACGCTGCGTGGTCTGGGCGGCAACGACTCTCTGTCCGGCGACGAGGAGAACGACCTGCTCGAAGGAGGCGCCGGGGATGACACGCTCATCGGCGGTCAGGGTGTCGATGTGCTGGAAGGCGGCGAAGGCGACGATGTCGCGGTATTCTCTGGCGAATGGGGGGACTACGAGTTCTATCTGACGGATGACCCGCGCTTTGCAGGCTCCATCCCCGACCTGCCGGAGGGTATCACCCTTTCCGGCCCGGCAGTGGTGGTAAAGGCCCGCGACACGGCGCTGGGCGATGACCAATGGGATTTCCTGGTCGATATCGAACAGATGCAGTTTTCCAACCGGAGCGGCAGCGTGTTCGACATCCTGCTGGATGCCGGTGCGTACAATCGTACCATCCGGGGCACCGTTGCGGACGATACGATTGCCGGGGGTGTCGGGCATGACGATATCAACGGCGATTCCGGGAGCGATATCATCTTCGGCGGCCCCGGAAACGACACGCTGGACGGTGATTTCGGAAATGACGCGCTGAACGGCGGGCTTGGCAACGACGACCTAGACGGCGGTTTCGGGGATGACACGCTGGATGGCGGTCCTGGCGATGATGCTTTGTTTTCTGGTGGCAGCGAAGGTGCAGGCGACCTGTTGCGTGGCGGCGATGGCAACGACGTTTTGAGCAGTTGGTGGGGCTCTTCGACCCTGGAAGGCGGGACCGGCGACGACACCATTCAGGGCGGCAGCGACGCCAACCTTGGATTTGGGGAGGATGGCGACGATCAGCTCAGTGGTCATGAGGGCAACGACACCTTGGATGGCGGCGAGGGTGCCGACGAGGTCAATGGCGACGATGGGAACGACAGCCTTCTGGGCCAGGGCGGTGACGACACGTTGAACGGTGGCCGGGGCGAAGATAGCTTGTTCGGAGGAGCCGGTAACGACGCCCTGTTTGGCGGCACCGGTCGGGACGAGCTGCATGGCGGTGACGGGAACGACCTTATTCGAGGGGCCTGGCGTGAGGGAGATCCCGAAGACGATCTTGCCGACACGGTCTATGCCGGTGCCGGTAACGACACGATAGACGGTGGCCATGGCAACGACCTGATCTATGGCATGGACGGTGATGATGTCATAGCTGGTGGCTTTGGCGCGGACCAGTTGATCGGACAGGGCGGCAATGACGTGATCACCGGCTCGGCCTTTTCTGACCTCATCTTTGGCAATGCGGGCGACGATTTCCTCAACGGTGGTTTTGGTCACGACCGGATCAATGGCGGCACGGGGGCGGACAAGTTCTTTCACCTTGGCGTCGCGGGCCATGGTTCGGACTGGGTGCAGGATTACAATTCGGCCGAAGGCGACGTGCTGGTGTTCGGCAACGCGTCGGCCACCCGCGGTGACTTCCAGGTGAACCTGGCGCATACCGCAAATGCGGAAGGTGAGCGCGCTGGAGATGATGCGGTGCAGGAGGCATTTGTGATCTACCGGCCCACCGGCCAGATCATGTGGGCGCTGGTCGATGGTGGGGGGCAATCCTCGATCAACCTTCAGATCGGAGCGGATGTGTTCGACCTGCTGACGTGACACCTACAGGCGGTGTCCAAAGGTGGCCTTGGGATTGCTGTGGTCGAAAACCGTCTAGCACTGCGTTTGACCCGGTTGTCTGGCGCCTTCCGGTAGTTACGGCAAATCAGACCGAAGGCGGCGCGCGCCCCGGCGCGCTCCAACACGGCGCGGGACGATGTGCAGCCGGGTGCCCGGACCGCCCCCTCCAACTCTTTGTTGTTTCAAGTCTGTCGATTGCACGAGCAGGAGGGTAGCCGACCGCCGCCTGCGGTCTGGTGATTGGACACAGGCTGCCGTGTCATATGCGCTACTTCGGAGCTTTCCACTCAGGACCTGACGCTTATGAGGTCTGCACCTACGATACGTACGGATAGGTTTACGTAGCGACAGTTGACAGATGCAACGGAGTCTCTCCAATATGATTGCAATGAGATAAACCTTTTTATTAGCCGAGTACGCATGTGCTTCAGAAGACATTTATAGGCCTTGTGGATGTTCTGAAACCCGTCCGATTGCCGGTGACGGCGATTGCTCTCGGCATGACCGCGCTATCGGCGCAGGCACAAACCGCAAGCGAGATTACGCCGCAAAGCTTCACACCCTCGTTGCAAAGACTCGATGGCTCGCTGGCCTTGTCGGGGCAGGCGGGAGGTCCGGCGCCTGCCGGGCTGGAAAACATCGGCATCACTCTGTCCGGGGTCGATCTGACAGACCCGCTGCCGCAGATGACCGAGGCCAACGACGCGTTTGTTCGGCGGCTTACCCGTGGCAGGATACCGGCATCGGAACTGTTCGAGGCGACATCGGACCTCGAAGCCGCCTATGCCGAGGCCGGCTATGTGCTGACGCGCGTGGTGCTGCCACAACAGACGCTGCGCGACGGCGGCAAGCTGCGCGTGGCGATCGTGAACGGATATGTCGAGGCGGTCGATACCCAACGCCTGCCGCCGGAAATCCGAGACCGGGTGAAGCGGTTGACCGATGGGCTGGTCAACAGGCCGGGACTGACGCGGACCGAACTTGAACGTCAACTGCTGCTGTCCGGAGATGTGCCGGGAACGGCGCTCAGATCGGGACTGACCGCTGGCGCCGCGCCGGGGTCCACGATCATCGGGCTTGAAGCCGATTACCAGCGGGTGACGGGCTTTGCGAGTTTTGGCAATCCGACCGGTCCGGAACTGGGTCGGCTCAACCTGGAACTGGGGGGTGAACTCAACAGCGCGCTGGGGCAGGGCGAAACCTTTTATGGCCGTATCTCGGGAAACTACCAGGGGTTCTTTTCCGGCGATCCGCGCAGCCGGATCCTGGCGGGCGGTATGGTATACCCCATTGGCCGCTACGGCACCTATCTGAACATCGAGGCGACGACCAGCGACACGACACCCGACGAGACACCGGCGACCCGGTCGAATTTCGACCGGCTGTCGCTCCGCCTGATCCACCCGCTGACCCGCGGACGTCAACTGAACCTTACCGGGCAACTGGCCCTGGACATGCAAAAGGACGACCAGTCGCTGTTGGGCGGGGCGCAGATCTACGAAGATCAACTGACCATCCTGCGTGCGGGTCTCAGCCTTACCTATCTGCATCTTGATCAGGCGTTTTCGACCGCAAGCCTGTTTCTGTCACGCGGGATCGACGCGCTTGGCGCCCGGACCCTGGCCGATGTCGGCGCGGGAACGCCATTGTCGCGGGCGGGCGCGGATGCGATTTTCACCAAGATTTCGGGGTCGTTTTCGCACCGGCGCGCCTTGTCGGAAAGGATCGGCCTGTCCGTATCGGGGCGGTTCCAGTCGTCTTTTGGCGACCCTCTGCTGACGTCGGAACAGTTCTCTCTGATCGGCAGCCAGGAGGTGTCGACGATGGACTCCGGCACCCTGCGTGGTGACAGCGGTTGGGTGCTGCGCTCGGAACTGTCGACCGGTTACCCGGTCACCATTGCCGGAAGGAATTTTCAGATCAGCCCCTACCTATTTGCCGGGGCCGGCCAGGCGATCCTCGAAAACCCTACGATTCTGGAGCAGGCCCGTACCAAGGCGGTCTTCTACGGGATCGGGGTGGATCTCTTGTCGAATACGAACTCACTTTTCCGATCAAGCAGTTTGCGGATCGAATATGGCCGAGGAGAACGTGACGATGGTATCCCTGACGAAAACCGCTTTAGCATTTCGGGGAACATTCGTTTCTAAGCCACGGGGATCGGTGCGCCGGATCCTGATGTGCGGTGTTGCCGCCTTTGTCTGGCAAGCGCCCGCCTGGTCGCAAGCCACACTGCCCACGGGGGCTACGGTTGTTGGCGGTTCGGTCAACATCGCACAGCCCGCGCCGCAGAACATGGTGATCAACCAGTCCAGCAATTCGGCGGTGGTGAACTGGAACAGCTTCTCGATCGGATCGGATAGCCACGTCGACATTCGCCAGCCGAATGCCCAGTCCAGCATTCTGAACCGGGTCACCGGAAACACGCGCAGCGATATTCACGGGCGGTTGACGGCCAACGGGCAGGTGCATCTTGTCAATCCGAACGGCATTTTCATCGGCCCAACCGGGACAGTCAACGCCGGGTCTTTTGTGGCTTCGACGCTGGATATCTCGAACGAGGATTTTCAGGCCGGCAGGTACAGGTTCCAGGGCAACGGCTCTTCGGCCACCGTGTCGAATGCCGGGCGCGTGACCATTGGCCCCGACGGCTATGCCGCCTTGTTGGGGGGGCGGGTGCGCAACTCGGGCATCGTCACCGTGCCGATGGGCCGGATCGGGTTTGCCAGCGGTGAGCGGGTGATGCTGGACCTCTCTGGCGATCAGTTCCTGCAAGTGGCGATCCCGACCGCAGGCGAGGAAGACGGTGAAGCGCTCATTTCGAACGCGGGCGTCGCCAGCGCCGATGGCGGGTTGATCGAAATGCGGGCCGCGACGGCCCGCGAAGCGGTGCGGCAGGCCATCAACCTGTCCGGCGTGGCCGAGGCGCGGTCTGTCTCGGTGCGCAATGGAGCCATCGTGCTGGGCGGTGGAAGCGGTGGGACCGTACGCGTAAGCGGCCGCGTTTCCACGCGGCAGGCAGAGTCGCCACTGGCCGTAACCAGCTCGCGCAGGCCGCCGCGGGGGCCCGAGATATCCGTGACCGGACGTGACATCACCCTGGCGGGTGCCGAAATCGACGCCAGCGCTGACACGGGCGGCGGCCTGATCCGGATAGGTGGTGATTTCTCGGGGGCTGGCGACCTGCTGCGGGCGTTGACCGTGGACGTGGATAGCGCATCCAGCTTGCGCGCTGATGCGCTGAGAACGGGAGATGGCGGGCGCATCGCGGTCTGGTCCGACAACGAGACGCGGTTCGACGGGAGTTTGTCGGCGCGCGGCGGTGAGAGTGGCGGCGATGGCGGGTTCATCGAGGTTTCGAGCAGCCGGGTCCTGTCTTATGGCGGGCTTGCCGATACGCGTGCCGGGTATGGCAGCTGGGGAACCTTGCTGCTGGATCCGCAGGACATCACGATCAACCCCGGCGCCGGTGGCGAGACGACGCTTGAGGCGAATCTTGAACTCGGGAACGTGACGCTCGATACGTTCAATGCGGTTGTGACCGATCCGGGTGACATCTTTATCAATGCGGATCTGAACTGGCTGGCGGCGACGATCCTGTCGCTGCGCGCAGAGAATGACATCGTGCTCAACGGTGCCATCAGCGCACCGAGCGGCGGTATCATTCTGGATGCGGTGAATGACGTCGTGACCAACGCGGCCAGCACTGTCGATGTGGCGTCTTTTGCGCTTTCTTCGGGGCTTTGGAGTCAGGTCGGTACGCTACCATCCTTCTCGGCGACGAATTTTCAGGTAGTGTGCTGCGGAACCTTCGTGCGGGCCTTGGGCGGCGATGGCAGCGTCGCCACCCCGTATCGGATAACGGATGTCTACGGTCTTCAGGGGTTGGCCACCTCCGGTTTGTCCGGTTCAAATGCAGTTCTGGCAAATGACATTGACGCCAGCGGCACCTCGGCCTGGACGAATACCTTTACCGGGAACGGTTTCGAACCGATCCCCCTGCTCAGTGGGACGCTGGATGGGGCCGGATTCGCGGTGTCCGGTCTGTTCAGTTCGCAGTTTAGCTTTGACGGTGAGGTGTTCCGGCTTCGCCCTGCCGCCCTTATCGAAACGATTGACAGCAGTGGAGTCGTCACGGACCTGACGCTGGAGAACGCCGATATCGCCGGAAGCTCGGCGGCGGTCCTGGCCGTTACCAACAATGGAACGGTGCGTAACAGCAGAAGTAGCGGTGCGGTCCGCGCGACTTTCGACGCGGCTGGCGGACTGATCGCCCAGAACGCCGGATCGGTGCAAGATAGCCTGTCGTCGGCGAACGTCTCGCTTGACGTGCGCTCTGTCTCCGCACCACACGCGGCCGGTGGGTTCGTGGGACGAAACCAAGGCGGCACGATCGCCCGGTCGCATGCGACAGGCAACGTCGTGGTGACCAATTCCGTCAATCTGGATACGCCGTCCGGCATCATGGCGGGCGGTTTTGCGGGCGAGAACGATTCAGCGGGCCAGATCGCGGATTCCTATGCGCGTGGCAATGTGACGGTCACGGATACATCCCCCAGCAGTATCGCCGGCGCCTTTGCGGGCGGTTTCGCGGGGGACAATGCAGGTAGCCTTGCCCGGTCCTATTCGACGGGAATGGTGACCACATCAGGCGCGATGAGCTTTGCCACCGGCGGTTTCCTGGGGCGTGATACGTCAAGCGGCGGCACGTCGGGCAATTTCTGGGATGTCGACATCTCAGGGAGAACCGTCAGCCCCGGAGCCACCGGGCTGAACACCGGTCAGTTCCAGGATACGCCAACCTTCATCGCTCTGGGTTCGCCATTGGGGTGGGATTTCAGCAATGTCTGGGCCCCCGGCGACACCGGGTTCCACCCGGTGAACTACAGCACCTCTCCGGTTGTCTTTGCCCAACCGGATCCGCTGACCGTGCAGTATGGCCAGACCGGCAGCGCGGTCGCGACAGGAACGGTCGCCGGCGGTCCGGGCAGCTATGTGTTTGACGGGTGTTGCGATACGCTGGATACGTCGCCGATTTTCCAGACGCTCGCATTTTCCAGCATCAACGTAGGTTCGACCTCCTTCACCGTGGATAGCACATCGCTGACCAGCGCCGATGGCATACCCTATCGCGTCGTCGATCTGGCAGGCAGCGCGACGGTGACGCCCGCACCGCTGGTGGTGACGGCGGATGATGCGACGAGCGCTTACGGCGTGGCCACCGTGCTGAGCGGCTTCTCGACCACGGGGCTGCTGTTCAGCGACAGCGTGGATTCGGTGACGCTGACGAGCGCGGGCGCGGCGGCGGATGCCGGGGTGAATGGCGGCGTGCCTTATGCCATCGTGGCCTCGGACGCGCT
>NZ_JAOWLB010000059.1 GCF_025751555.1 Ruegeria aquimaris | reverse complement strand
CAGGCCGCTGAAAAAGTCTGCAGTGAGGAAGGGTTTCCCTTGAGCAGGAGCTCGATGCAGCCTGGTTTGCGAACCGGCAGTCCGAGTAGCCGCTTGCCGGCTCAGTTGGCGAGCAGTTTCGGCAGCCTCGCGAGGTTGCAGGCCGCCATCGCCAAGGTGAAGCGGGCCCGCACGCGCTCGATGCCGCGGTACAGGGTCTGCGCCATGCCGCCGACGGTTTTGACCCAGCCGAAAGGTTCCTCGATCTTCTTCCGGCGCCGCTGCGACTTGGCGTAGCCGGGGTGCCGGGTGGTTCTGCCGTCGATTGCAGAGTGTCGGGACTTCTGGGCGACATGCGGCGTGACCACCATTTGGCGCAGCTCGGCGACGAAGTCGGCGCTGTCGTAACCGCGGTCCGCTGCCAGGGTCAGGCGCCGGGTCGATCCCGGTGAGTGGCGGTGAAGCATGTCGATGGCAGCACGCCGCTCGGCGTGGCCGTCCGCCCGCGTCAGGTCGGCCTGCACGATCAGGCCGGAGCGGTTCTCCATCATGCTGTGCCCCATGAAGCACAGCATGGCGCCGGCGCCGGGGGATTTCTTGAACAGCCGGGCCTCCGGATCGGTCATCGAAGCATGGGTCGCGTTCGACCGTCGTTCGCCACGGAAGTCGACTTCGGCGTTGCGGTTGCGGCGTGTGGGGCGGGTCATCGGGTCGGGCTCGGCGGTGGACTGGTCAGAGGAAGATGTGGGCGGCGCGCTGCCATCTGGCGGATCGCCGGGACCCTCGTCCCCGTCGGACGTCGCTCTTTCCTTCGGCTGGTAACTCTTCATCGACGCCCAGGCCTTCACAAGGGTGCCGTCGACCGAGAAATGGTCGTCCGACAGCAGCGGTGCCACCTCGCGATGCGCCAGAATGGCGGCCATGATCTTGCGCGACATGTCCGTGGTCAGCAGCCGGTCGCGGTTCTTCGTGAACACGGTCGGGCCCCAGACAGCGTCGTCGATCCCAAGGCCCACGAACCAGCGGAACAGCAAGTTGTAGTCCATCTGCTCCATGAGCTGCCGCTCGGACCGGATCGAGTAGAGGATTTGCAGCAGGCTGGCCCGGATCAATCGTTCCGGCGCGATCGAGGGGCGGCCCTCACCTGCGTAAAGCCGGTCGAACTCGGCATCCAGGGAGCGCAGCGCGTCGTTGACGACGGCCCTGATCTTGCGAAGCGGGTGCCGCGCCGGAATGCGCTCCTCGAGATCGACGTAGCTGAACAGCGAGCCCGTCACCTGATCTGATCCACGCATCCCACACTCCGTCGCCATCGTAGTGGCGACGGTGAATCATGTTCCGCGACAGGCGTCGAGGCAGGAGTTTTTCAGCGGCCTGCTA
>NZ_JAOWLB010000058.1 GCF_025751555.1 Ruegeria aquimaris | reverse complement strand
GGGAGTGGGCAAAACGTGGTGGTCAAGCGGCCCGCTTTGAGACTTCTAGCCTTCGGTCAAGAACAGCAGCCCGAGTAACGGCAACCCGATGTGCGCCCTGAGGTGACCATCTCATGCGCCGCCGCTTGCCCATGCGGGTGTTGCCAATGTCGTCAACACAGCCTTCTGCCCGGGACGATGAGACTGCGAGGCCACTTCGGTACCTGTGACCATAGTCCGGAAGCGCGTCGAAGTTGTTCGCAAGGTAAGAATAGAGGTCCTGGCACCGCGCTCTGACGCGCTTGGCCGCTTCTCGTAATTCTTGGGTTTCGGCGTGTAGGCGATCGCAATCGATCTGAAGAACTTTTAGGATTGTCGCGGCGGTCATCACTTTGCCGTGCCAAAGGTACCAACGCAGTGTATCGGAAGGTCGCTCGAAGAGGAGCGGCAACCCTGAAAAGTCCTTCGATTGCAGAAGCCCCCGCACCGCGTTTTCTATGTGCTTGACCCGCATCGAGATATGCCACCAGTCCAGTATGTGGGTGACTGGACCTCGAACGGCGCGCCTCACCAAATTCGGCAATGCAGGTTCGCCGTCTGAAATCACGGTCACTTTGCTCTGACCATCCCAGCCCTGCGCAATCAAGTCATTTCGGAGCTGCTTTGCAGGAAAACTGGCGGCTTGTTGTACGAGGCCAAACCGCCGGCTCATATTGGCTTTCAACCTTGCCGACCACGACATCCAGGTGGCGTTTCTGGTACTCCGGCCGACATCGTATATGCGCACCATCTAGGAAAACGGTCAGTGGGCCGGGCGGGGCGATTGTATCCGCGTGTCCTTGGCTTGCGTCGCCGTGGCCCAACTCGTCGGCAATGCGACCCAGGCGATTTCGAACGGTCGTGTTCGACTGAGCCGAACAGGGCAGGAACATCTCGATCAATCGAGCGGCTTCCCGAAACGAGTGCCTTGCCCCCAATTCAGCCTGCAGGCGACGAAGTTCGGGAGTTGCACGGTCAGAGAACAGCCCGGCAAGTGGTGATTGCGGCCCAGATTTCGCGATCCCAGCCGGCTGGCACAAGCAGCGGCGAAGCCTTGGCCACTTCACCCGAATTCGTCCAAAAAGAGTGTCGAGAATCCGGCCTCGATCATCATGGATCGCGCGTTGTTTGGCACAGCTATCGCATTTCCGGCGAACCTCTAATGCTTCACTGACCTGATCTTGCACAATCGCTTCCTGCAAGCGCCTCAACAAGGTCTTTGCGTCGTCGAGGAGAAGGCCAACATTCTCGGAACCAAACTCATCCGGCGCACGGCGAAGTCGACCGATTTTGCGCCTCCTGATTTCTCCATCGTCAAAAGTCGTCTCGACAAAAATGCTTACATCCATGGTGGGTCCCGCCTTGTTCAGAAACCTTACCCTACCACGTAGACCACCAGGTTTTGCCCACTCCC
>NZ_JAOWLB010000057.1 GCF_025751555.1 Ruegeria aquimaris | reverse complement strand
GGCCCATCCACGGCCGACGTTCTGAAGAACAGCGGAACATCGTCGGGAAGCGTTGCGCGAACGGCCTCGGCAATCTCGCAGGCTAGCCGCATCCGGCCCTGAAGGTCGCCACCATACCTGTCGGTTCTCTTGTTGGAGAGCGGCGACAGGAAACTGTGAAGCAGATAGCCATGGGCGCCATGGATCTCGACGATCCTGTAGCCAGCCTGAAGGGCGCGCCGGGTGGCGGAGACAAAGTCGTCCACCAACTGCCGGATCTCCGGAATGCTAAGCGCGTGCGGGATAGGCCAGCCCTCGGCGACCGGGATCGCCGAGGGGCCCACCGGGGTCCAGGGCATGTCGCCTCGGTCGAGGTCGGACTGATCGAGTGGTCCGTTGCCGAACCATGGGCGCTGCATGCTCGATTTCCGGCCCGCATGCCCGAGCTGGATCGCTGGAATGGCGCCGTTGCGCAAAGCAAACTGGGCGATACGGGCATGACCGGGGATTTGGCTGTCGGCCCAGAGGCCGGGGCAGCCGTGAGTGATCCTCCCACCCTTCTGAACCGCCGTCGCCTCGGTGAAGATGATCCCCGCACCGCCGATCGCGAACCGGCCAAGATGAACGAGGTGCCAGTCATC
Source organism: Ruegeria aquimaris (assembly GCF_025751555.1). Classification (GTDB taxonomy): domain Bacteria; phylum Pseudomonadota; class Alphaproteobacteria; order Rhodobacterales; family Rhodobacteraceae; genus Ruegeria_B; species Ruegeria_B aquimaris. Next base: position 1,214 of record NZ_JAOWLB010000057.1, on the reverse strand, counting down.
CAGATGACCTTCATGGGCAGAATACTGGCACATGGGAGAGATCACGACCCGGTTGCGGGTTTCAACGCCGCGCAGTTCGAGCGGACGGAAAAGGAACGGAATCTCAGACATCTTTGGCCTCTTTTGCTTTGGGCAGAGCTTTAGAGTTTATGCGCATTCGGTGCAATCTATCCCGGAGCTTGGGGTTTCGGAGCTGATGCGCGCAACCATCTGGGAAAAGGTCTCAAGCGACCGATTTGCCCTGGATTGTGGTTAGGCTTCCACCCCGACAGATCACGTCAATAGACCCGACAGTCAGCCTGTTCTCGCCCGCTGAATACGTGCGGCAACTTGTACCCAGCAGGAGGGTGGTTCGAACGCTTCTTCGCGATGACGTCTGACTGCACCTGGGAATGACCTAGCATTGGGGCCAAGACACTGCCAATGTTCGAGCGAACATGCGTCGACCTAAGGACAACCAATACCTCAACCGATGGAGAACAGATGTCCAAGACCCTCATGCGCATTGCCTTCGTGCTGCTGGTTGTTGGTGGCGGCATTCTCATCGGCACGCTCACCGCGCCGGGTGAGTGGTATGCTGGGCTGAACAAGCCGCCTTTCAACCCGCCCAACTGGATCTTCGCACCGGTTTGGACCCTGCTCTATCTGCTGATCGCCATGGCCGGGTGGCGGACGTGGGAAGCGGGCCACCCGGGGTCGGCGATGCGACTCTGGGGCTTGCAATTGGGTCTCAATTTCCTGTGGTCCCCAGCCTTTTTCGTGGCGCAGCAACCCTGGATCGCGTTCATCATAATCCTGGCGTTGCTCGGGGTCATCGTGATGTTCATTCGCGAGCGTTGGACAGCCGACCGGGTATCGGCACTGGCCTTTGTCCCCTACGCTGCATGGGTGGCCTTCGCTGCGGCGCTGAACCTGTCGATTGCCGTGTTAAACTGATCGGAAACCGCTCTTGCTGACTCACGGAACCCTGATACTGGCCGCTTTGATCATAATTGGCTGCGGCTTTCGCGCCCATGCCGAGGACAAGATGTTCGAGGACTTCGAGACCAATCCAGCCACACGCTGGGACTACATAGCCGACACCGTGATGGGGGGTGTCTCGAGTGGTCAGGTCTCCTTTGAAGCCAACGGCACGGATTCGTTCGCGCGGCTCACCGGGACGGTCAGCACGGCAAACCGGGGCGGCTTCATCCAGTTCCGTCGACAACTGGATG
>NZ_JAOWLB010000056.1 GCF_025751555.1 Ruegeria aquimaris | reverse complement strand
GCCGAGAGTGGCAGATGTTTCTACACCAGCACAATCTGGAACCGAGCATGAGCAGACGCGGTAATTGCCATGATAACACCGTCGCAGAGAGCTTCTTCCAGCTTCTGAAACGGGAACGGATTAGGCGGCGGACATATCCGACACGCAACGACGCAAGGCGTGACGTGTTCGAATACATCGAGCTGTTCTACAACCCAAAACGCAAGCACACGAACAACGGCATGCTGTCGCCCGTTGACTTCGAAATCAGACAGCTCAAACTGAAACAGGCAGGTGTCTAGGAAACTAGGGGCACCTCAGACAGGGTGCATTCACACACGCCCCGGGTTTATCGGAGGCTCCCCAATAGCGCCCAGCCTAAGTTGTAGGCAGTGTGCTTGCAGTGACTTCCTCCAAACCGAACGAACCGTAGATTCCGATAAGACTGATCGCTTCAAAATCTGGTTGGCTGCCGTTGACGCCGGAGATCACACTGTGTTCCCCTTGAATTGTTTCGCCAAAAATGCCGTTTTGTAGCAACATGTCCGCCGGTTCTGTCTCAGCGCTCAGAAGATCTGAAAGTTCCATTTGGAAGAAATTCGAAGAGGACTTTCCGGTTACAGAGGTGGATAGAGAAGTCTGATAATAAACTGGCAATGTGTCGTCTGACAGCATGAACGGTGCCTCGGACGGGTCGCCGGTTTTGTCAGTTGATGGCGCGAAGAGTGCAGTTTTGGCCACGGATGGTGTTATCTCGATGACGCCGCCGGCAAAAAGATCGATCTGGTCGCTTGTCGTGGCGGCGTCGCCGTCGAGGTCGAACGTCGCCGTCGCAGAGAACACGTTTATCGAGCCCAAGAGAGTTTCGATGTTCGGAATGTCTTGAAGCGCCACCGAGTAGTTGAGGCCACTCGTTGTCACCGCGCTGCTGTTCTCGTCGGCAATTACTCCCAGATCGATACCATCGACATTGAGTGAGAGTGAAAAATCGATCAATTGCGCATTGAACAGCGGTGTTTCACCCAGTGCATTCGCGATTGCGGCGGGTGTCGTGACCGACGTCGCGGTTCCGTCTGAATCGACGATGTCAAGGTTCGAAAGGGTTACGTTTGGTCCTACGGCAAATGCCTCGATATCAACTTCCACGTTGTTGTTGAGATTTTCGAGGGCTCCCTGCCAGTCTTGTGTATGCGGCAGCGGATTTCCGTCGGTGATAAAATACATGATATTGGCATCATCCGGGTTCTGTCCGCTGAATATACTGTTGGCTTCGTTGAAGGCCGACTCCCAACTGGTGGACCCTGCCAGGAACGGCAGGTTATTCAGTTGAGTGATCAGGTCGGCATGATCGTCCACAAGATTGAATGGCCCAATGGTGCTCGCCGAGGCCGCGTAGGAAGTGAGGAATACGTTGACATCGGTAGCGGCACCGTCGAACTGATCAGCCAACGTGTCGAGCGCTGACGACACCGAGTTCAAAAGATCGGTCCACCCGTTCTGTGTGATGCTTCCCGAACTGTCCATGGCAATGAGAAGGTTTATCGCCGTTGATGAAGTCGGCAGCACTTCCAACAGGAATGATCCGGGCGGGTCTCCGGGTGTTTCAGGATTGAAGATGATTGAAACCGGTACATCGTCTGGCAGCGTGGTCACGTCTTGTCCGACAACGACAACTGCGGTGGCGGTGTCGCTGCCGCCCTGGCCGTCGGAGACCGTATAGGTGAACGTGTCGACGCCGTAAAAATCTGCGTTCGGAGTGTAAGTTACCGAATTTCCGTCAAAGCTGACGGATCCGTTGGTCGCACTGCCGACGGCAGCGAGTTCAAGTGTGTCGCCATCGACATCGGTGTCATTTGCAATGACGTCGAATGTGACCGGTACGTCTTGGTCGGTGATCGCGTAGTTGCTGTTGGCGACGGGGGCGTCGTTGACCGGGGTGACGGTGACGGTGACGGTGGCGGTATCGCTGCCGCCCTGGCCGTCGGAGAG
>NZ_JAOWLB010000055.1 GCF_025751555.1 Ruegeria aquimaris | reverse complement strand
CTTGTGCCGCTTGTTTGCCATTCTCTGTCCTCCGTTCCCTATACATAACGGTGGACCTAGGCAGCTGGGGCATTCCACTGAGACCTCCCAAACTTCCGGGGCGGCGACGCGCTGCCCCGGCTTTTCCTTTCGACACGGATGCTAGGGGCCGATGCGCAAGAGCTTTCTCCTTTCCGGGCTGACCCTCGTGGCCGTGGCGGCAGTGGTGGGCTGGCAGATCTGGTCTCCGGACGAGCCCGCCCGGCCCTCCCCGATGGCCTCGGTTTTTGAGGCGAGCGATGCTTACCAGTTCGACCCGCCCGCCCCGGGCAGCTACCGCCTGAACCGCATCAAATCCGCGCCCGATGACCGGGTGCTCGATATCGCGGGCCGCGAACACAACCTGCACGACCTGACGCGGGGCAAGATCTCACTTGTCAGCTTCGTCTATCTCACCTGCGGCGGCGTGAACGGCTGTCCGCTGGCCATGTCGGTTTTATTCGACGTGCATGATGCCAGCGGCGACCTGCCCGGGTTGAACGAGGACGTGCAGCTGCTGACGATCAGCTTTGATCCCGCCCGCGACACGGTCGAGGCGATCGAGACCTTTGCCTATCCCATCACCTCGGACGAGCACGCGAGCGACAAGCTCGACTGGCAGGTGCTGACCACCTCGGGGCCGCAAGAGCTGACCCCCATTCTGGACGGCTATGGTCAGGTCGTGGACCGGTCCGAGGATCAGGAGACGATCAGCCACCTGTTGCGTCTCTATCTGGTCGACCGACAGGGTGACATCCGCAACGTCTATGGTCTGGGCTTTCTCGACCCGCGCCTGTTCTTGACCGATATCGAAACCCTTCTGATGGAAGAGGCGGGCGCGTGATCCGTGCACTTGCGACAGCGCTGGCCCTCATCGCCCCCGCCGCTTTGGCCGGGGACTATGGCGCCGCCCTGCCCGCGCCGATCAGCGCCGAGACCTGCCCGACAGATACGACGGACTGGACCAAGGCCGCGCTGGAGCGCAGCCTGACACCGCAACTGGGCCTGCCCCCTGTGCCGCATCCGGTCGACAACCCACCGACCGAGGCCAAGATCGCACTGGGGCGCAAGCTGTTCTTCGACCGGCGCCTGTCGATCAACCGCACCATGTCCTGTGCCATGTGCCATGTGCCCGAACTGGGGTTTGCAAACTGGGAACTGGCCACCGCCATCGGGGTCGAGGGGCGAAGCGTCAAGCGCAACGCGCCCAGCGTGATCAATGTGGGCTTTCTGAGCCCGCTCTTTCACGACGGGCGCGACCCGGCGCTGGAAACCCAGTTCGTCGCACCCCTGGTGACCCGCAACGAGATGGCCAACCCCTCGATCGGCCATGTGGTGGCCGAGTTGACCCACCTGCCCGATTACCGTCCATTGTTTGATGCGGCCTTTACCGCGCCCGCCTCGCTTGACCGCATCGGCCAGGCGCTCGGCGCCTATCAGTGCAGCCTGACGCTGGGTAATAGCGCTTTTGACCGCTGGTTCTACGGCGGCGACGAGGCCGCGATGGACGCGGCGGCGCAGCGGGGATTTGAGCTGTTCACCGGCAAGGCCGATTGCGCTTCGTGCCACCTGATCGACGCGGATCATGCGCTCTTCACCGATCAGGCCTTTCACGACACCGGCTATGGCCGGAGGCGCGAAGAGCGGCGTCAGAACCCGCCCGCCAGCCACCTGGTCCAGGTGGCGCCCGGCGTGGTGCATCAGGTCGATTTTTCTCGCATCCGGGCGGTCAGCGCCCCGCGCGAGGCCGATCTGGGCCGTTACGAGGTGACAGAGGAGCCTGCGGATCGGTGGAAGTTCCGCACGCCGGGCCTGCGCAATCTGGCGGTGACTGCGCCCTATATGCATGACGGCGCGCTGACGACGCTGGGCGAGGTATTGGAGTTCTACAACATGGGCGGCGCCGGACATCCCGATCAGGATGCACGCATCCGCCCGCTGGGCCTCAACCCCGCCGAACTGGCGGATATCTAAGCTTTTTTGTTGGCGCTCACCTCGGAGGGGCTCGATTGCCTCGTGGCCTAGGCACGCAGCCACCCCCCCGACAATTTCTGACCTAAGGAGAACACATATATGCGGACGCGCGCGGCGGTAGCTTTGGAGGCGGGCAAGCCTCTGGAAGTGATGGAAGTGAACCTCGAAGGGCCC
>NZ_JAOWLB010000054.1 GCF_025751555.1 Ruegeria aquimaris | reverse complement strand
GATCACGTCGCGCAGGTCGCCCTCGCCCGGGCCGCCGATGAGGATGTCATCGCCATCGCCACCGTTGAGCGTGTCGGACCCGAGACCGCCGTCGAGCGTGTCATTGCCCGCCTCGCCCAAGAGCCGGTCGTTGCCCGCATCACCGGTCAGGGCATCCGCCCCCGGGGTGCCTGTCAGCTCGACCGGGTCGACCGGCACCGGCAGCGGCTCGCCATCCGGCCCATAGGCCACATCGTTGATCGTCGGGCTGAGGGCAAAAAGATCGGCCGGTGTCCAGCGGTGATAGAAATCGTCCACGGTCGGACCGGCCCCGTCGAAATCGACAGTGAGGATGAAATCGTTGGTCTCCACCCGCATGTCGAGGATCCGCACCGGCAGGGCGGCGTTGATCCAGGCCTGGTAAGCGCCCGACGAGGGGTTGATGGCATCGAGCACCGGGATCGGGGCCGGGAAAGCGCCGCGCACAACCGCGCGCACGCCGGTATCGGTGTTGATCAGGGTGACCAGATCCGGGCGGGTGACCCCCACCACGTTGGGCGCGATGCCGAACCGGTCGGTTTCATTGATGAACTGGATGGTGACATCGTCGAATGTCGCCGGGCGCCCCGGGTTTGGCCTGCCTAATCCAAAGAACAATTCGCCTGTGACGGGCATGGGAATCCTCTTGTCGAAAAGTTAACTTCAATGCGGGAATTCTGTGGACCGCGCCGTGACTCTGTCAAGGGGCAAGGGGGGACGGGAGGCCGTGTTCCGCGCCCGCGCGGTCAGACCGTGACCATCGCCTGTAGATCGAAGATCGGCAGCAGCACGGCGAGCACCACCATCAGGACAAACCCGCCCACCGCCATCATCAGGATCGGTTCGAGCAGGGCCGCGATGCGCTTGCGTTCGGTCGAGAGCGCGTTTTCCACCAGCACCGCGCTGCGCTCGGCCATCCGGGCCAGCCGGGCCGACATCTCGCCCGCCGCGATCAGCTGGCGCGCCACCGGCGGTACGAAGCTCAGCCGGTCCAGCGCCGCCGACAGGCTGTCGCCCGCGCGCACCGCCTCGGAGACCCCGGGGCCAGCGTCGAGGAATTCAGTCTGACCTTTGCCCACACCGAGAATGCCGAGGGTGAACGGTCTGGCGACGATGACATGATGGAGGCCTTCATCGCCCATGTCCCGTCCGGTTTCGTGGTCTGGGCGCTGGTGGACGGGGCCGCACAGGATCACATCTGGCTGAGGATCCCCGATACTGGAACTGTTGATCTGCTGACCCTGCTGTAAGGGGACGACGTAGGAAACATCTTCCGTTCCGTTTACGCTGAACGAAAAGGAACAGCTCGGAAGAAGCACGCCCATACCGTAGTCCTATGATCGCCTCTGGCGGAGATCCTGCATCCGACTGGGACGGTGCAGATGGGCTCGCAAGGTTTCGCACGCCAAGCAGAGGTCACTTCGGCTGTGATTGGCTTTCAGACGTTGGTAAGTAAGCAACTGCGTCAACTATGGCCTTCCTCAGCGGATCCTTGTGCGTCCCGGCGTTGTCAATACCGGCATTGATGGGGTCCGGGCAGCCTCAGCGGAATCCGCCGTGAAGTGCAGTTCGTAACGGCCGAGTTCCAGTCCTGAGGCGCCCATCATGCTCAGCTTGTCCAAGGCAAGATGCTCGGCGGTGACCACGTCAAGCGCCGCCCTGTCATATCCGGTCACCAAGACCAACCAGGGCAATGGCGTGTCTGCTCCGCGCAGGGCCTGTTCTTGTGTCATTGGCGGCGGTGGGGCTGGTTGCAGCAATTGCGCACCCACAATGCCCCGCAGATCCAGCATCCGCGGCAAGACCTCGGTGGCCAACCATTGTGAAAGCTCCGTCTCTCGCCCTGCCGTTGACTGGAAGCGAAGTGCCACAGCAACAGCACCAAGGCCGAAACCAATGCTAAAGGGAATACTGCAGAAGCCACGCGTCATGCCCCGGAAACGCGGCATCATATCCCGGGTCCACTCGGTAGGGTCATTGAGCCGTTCAAGATAAGGCTGCGAGGTCGCGACGTCTAAACTGCTGACCTCGTAGGTCACCAGGTAGCGCGGCCCGGCATCTGTCGAGATCCATCGGGTTGCACGCAAGAAGCCCGGAATAGAAAGGCGCTCATGGAAATGCTCATAGCTATGCCAGTCATCATGATCGGCCGTGTCGCCATCGATATCATAGAACAGCACCATCATAGCGTCGCTGTGCAGTGACATTATTGATCTCCTTCAAGGGTCCAGAGATGAAGTACCCGGAGAGGCTCTGTCCCTATGGCAAAGCTTGTCCAATAGAGGAAGGTCCTTCCATAGACCAAGAAAACCAAGCTCAAGCGTACAATCTATAATCCTAATATGTTACGCGCCCTACAAGGTTATGGTCTGGACGAACACGACTTCTCTTCTCTCACGCGTGTTTCGTGTAGGTTCCTTTTACCTGGAATACGCCTGTCAGATCAGGCCCGTCTGAAGGTCAGCAGAGTCCAGCTTTGTTAGTGCCGTTGAACTGGCGATGTGTCCGGTTGTTGTCTTGCCTCAGGGGTGGCTTTGCAAACCCTTGTCGTTGTTGCAGGGGTGCTGGAATCCGTCTGATGATCATGGTTATGATGGCGCAAAAAGCGTTAAACGAAATACAAGTGATAACGCCAAGAGAGGCTTGTCGGCCAAGAAAGAACGCCCAAAAAGCACGGGCAAAACCGGGTGAAAATCCGGGTTTTGATAAGGCTCTGAGATTCTCTCACAAACACGAATTTATCGCGTCAAACCCCCGTGATAACCCCGTGCGGATTCGGCATTGTCCTACGGGAAACGTGGACAAGTGAGTGTTTGGGATATGACAAGCATTTACTTCAAAAACTGCAGCCGCTTTAGGTTCACAGTCATGTGTCAACATCGCGCAGATCCTGAAACGAACCATCTGACGACAGAACAAGGACAGCTTTCCTTGTAAAACTACTTTCAAGGCGCTGCCTTGGACGAACATTGATAATACGCAATAGCGGTTCGGGCTGCTGTCCAGAACACCTTGATGGCTCAACCTGCGGGGCTGTCGGGATTGTAGAACTCGCAAGTCTTCTGTCGGGCAGCAAGCCACCAGCCGGACTGTTTCGGCCAGCTTGCAAAAACCGTGTCGTGGCCCAGGTCACGCGCAGCGTGAAGCGCCCACATCGGGTCCACCAGTGCCTCGCGGGCGATTGCGATGAGATCTGCCTGTCCACGCTCTAGAATCGTCTCCGCCTGTACAGGGTGCGTGATCAAACCAACGGCCATGGCGAGCATGCCGGTTTCTTTCCTGACCCGTTCGGCGTAGGGCACTTGGAAACCCGGCTGGCGCTTGCTGCCTGCGCCAGCAGTTGCTGCGCCTGAAATTCCGCTGGACGAGCAGTCCATAACGTCAACCCCAATCTCCTTGAGCCGACTGGCGAGCACGACAGTATCCTCAAGCGTCCAGCCATCCGGAGGCCCATCCACGGCCGACGTTCTGAAGAACAGCGGAACATCGTCGGGAAGCGTTGCGCGAACGGCCTCGGCAATCTC
>NZ_JAOWLB010000053.1 GCF_025751555.1 Ruegeria aquimaris | reverse complement strand
AAGCTGCTTTACTGGGATGGCCAGGGCTTCTGCCTCTACTACAAGGTCCTCGAGCGCGGGCGCTTTCCCTGGCCAAACACCGAAGCTGGGGTCGCGCGACTGACTTCGGCGCAGCTGGCGATGCTCTGGGAAGGGATCGACTGGCGGCGCCCGGATTGGGGCGCGCCGCCTGCTCGGGTGGGATAGATTATCCGTTTGAATCTCCTTGTTTTATTAGCCACATCCACCTGTGCGTGGTATCAGTCGCCATGTCCGATGATGCCGCCATTCTCTCTGACGACCCCGCTATCCTGAAGGCGATGATCGCCGCGCTTCAGGCAGAGAATGCGCGTATGTCGGCCACGCTCCAGGCCCATGAGCAGCTGGTCCAGGCCCTTCGCCTGCGGATCGCCAAGTTGCAGAAGCAGGCCTTCGGCAAGTCCTCGGAAAAGATCGAGCGCGAGATTGCCCAGTTGGAACTGGCGCTGGAGGATCTGCTGGTTGCGGTTGCCGAGCAGCGTGACGGGTCAACCGAGGAAGAGGAGCCTGCGGCGACCGATACTCCCATCGCCGAGGCCAAGCCGCGTCGCAGGCCGCGCGTCTCAGACGCGACACCTCGTGAACGCCGCGAGCTCGACCCTGGTACCTGTTGCCCAGATTGCGGAGGTGATCTGCGGGTGGTGGGCGAGGACGTCAGCGAGCTTCTCGACCTGGTCGCCGCGCAGATGAAGGTGATCCAGATCGCGCGGATCAAGAGGTCCTGCCGCCGGTGTGAGAAGATGGTCCAGCCCTCGGCCCCGAGCCGTCCGATCCCCGGCAGCATGGCCGGTCCGGGGCTGCTGGCCCAGATCCTCGTCTTAAAGTTCGACGATCACATCCCCCTATATCGCCAGAACGAGATCTACGCCCGCATGGGGGCCGATATCCCGGACAGTACGCTGTTGGACTGGTGCGGGCGCGCCTTGAAGGTGCTCGCCCCCGTCATCGAGCGGGTCGAGTCCGAGATCATGGCGGCACCGATCCTCCACGCCGACGACACACCGATCCGCGTCCTCGACCGATCCCGCCGGGATCGTGGCCTCGGCAAGGGCGTCAAGCAGGGGCGGGTCTGGGCCTATGTCTCTGACCAGCGACCCTGGGCCGGTGCCGCACCACCCGGCGTCGTCTACCGCTTCTCCCCGGATCGGAAGGGGGAGCATCCTCAGAGCCATTTGCAAAATAGTGGCGGCATCCTACAGGCGGACGCCTACGCCGGCTTCAACCCGCTCTACGCACCGCGCCCGGATGGCCGCTGCCAGTTCCGCGAGGCGGCGTGCTGGGTGCATTTGCGTCGCGACTTCCATGATGTCTGGGACAGCACGAAGTCCGAGATCGCGCGAGAGGCCCTCGACCGGATCGGCAAGCTTTACGATGTCGAGCGCGAGATTGCCGGCCAGCCGACGGCACTGCGCCAGGCTGCGCGTCGGCAGCATTCCCGCCCCATGGTGGATGCCTTCAAGACCTGGGCCGAGGCCCAGCTGTTGCGCATTCCGGGCAAAAGCGATCTCGCCAAGGCCTTCCGCTACGGTCTCAGCCGTTGGCCATCCTTCGAGCTGTTCCTCCAAGACGGCCGCGTCGGCATCGACAACAACCCGGCCGAGCGCGCCATGCGCCCGATTGGCATCGGACGTAGGAACTGGCTATTCGCGGGATCGGATAGCGGTGGCGAAACCCTGGCTCGAGCGATGACGCTCATCGAAACGGCCAAGATGAATGGCCTCGATCCACAAGCCTGGCTGGCCGACATCCTCAACCGTATCCACGACCACAAGATCAACCGGCTCGACGAGCTGCTTCCATGGCAATGGACGCCGTCGCACTAATCCGCGGCAGCAATCGGGCGGTTACACTGATAATAGCCTACCAACAAAAGAAAGACGAACACCATCGCCAGCCCCATGACCATGCCCATGTCGCGATAAGTATCCAGCATCAGGCGGATTTCGCCGTTCCACAGCAGTTGGTATGTTCCAACAGTTTCCGGGGCGGTGCTGGCCAGCGAGAGATTTCGGGTTTCCAGCAAAGTGCCGTTGCCGATCTCCATTCCGTCCAGCTTGGCGTCCAGATCGGCGATTGCGTAAATCTGCGAAGTGCGTGCAAGTTCGCCGCCCACAAAGGTCACGCGTTCATTGTCCTTGTGCAAAATCGGCCGGTCACGCAGCCCCGGCACAACGTTCACAAGTTCGGCCAGAGCGATCCGCTGACCGGCAGTATTTTCGACAATAATCTTCTCCAGGTGCTCGGGGTCGGGCTGTTGGCTGTAGGGCACCCGCACCCGGATCGGGACGGTGTTCCTTTCGTCGTCCGGGTGAATGCGGCCGATGATCTCGCCATCGTAAAGCGGCCGCAGAACCGAAGCTATCTGTGCATTGCTGACCCCGGACAGTGCCGCCTTTTCCTGATCCACGATGATTTTGTATTCGACCACGTCGACGGGTTCGCTGGTGCTGATGTCGACCATGTCATATGTTTCTTCTGACCTGCCCCCCGCGAAATCCCTCACCGTGATGTAGAGTCTGCGCCACCCTGATGTGCTACCCAACGCGTCCTCGGCCGTTGTCAGAGTTTCCGCCCTTCGATCAGGTGCACGGGCTGGTGTCGTGCGCCAATTTCATCAGTTCCGCCGGGGCCTTGTTCCCGATGGCACCGTGGGGTCGTTCCTCGTTGTAGTCTCTACGCCAAGCCTCCATCTTTTCGGCCGCGTCGGCAAGGCTCATGAACCAGTGACTGTTCAGACATTCTGCCCGGAACCTGCCATTGAACGCTTCGATGAAGGCGTTGTCCGTCGGTTTCCAGGTCGGGAGAAGTCCAGCGTGACGCCACGCTGATATGCCCAGAGGTCCATGTCGCGCGAGATAAACTCGCTGCCCTGGTCGACCCGGATCGTCGCCGGATAGCCTACGTGGCGGCAGATCCGCTCGAGCGTTGTTACCACATCCTCGCCGCGGTAGCTGAACCTGGGATCGAACCGGATCACCGCGCAGGCCCGGCGGATCGACACCTGCCAATCCAACCGCATCTCATCGACCAGCGTCCTCTTCCGGGCAGGCCTCAGAGCTTTCGCTTGATAACGTCTTGCAGCATCTCCTTGTCCAGAGACAGGTCTGCCACGATCTTCTTCAGTCGCGCATTCTCCTGCTCCAGTTCCCTGAGCCGCTTCATCTCCGACGGCATTAGCCCGGCGTACTTCTTCTTCCAACTGAAGAACGTCGCCGAGCTGATCCCGGCCTTCCTGCAGACCTCCGCAACCGTCGCGCCGTCCTCCGCCTGCTTGATGATGAACGCCTTCTGTGCGTCCGTGAACTTCGATGCTTTCATGCGTTTCCGCTCCTCTCCCAGCCGGGGGATTCTATGCGGAAAACTCTAACCACAATCGAGGACGTTTCCGGGGATCACATCACTTCAAAAATACTGGCCGCCCGGTCCGACAAGTCCCGCAGAACCTCCAGGTCCTTGCCGTAAATCTCGGCCAGCACCGTGGACCGCATGGCCGGCCCGGGTGGGTCTTCGACCATTTGGACGGTCGTGCCGGGGAACTTGGCGGCGATGGCCACCACTTCGGGGCGCAACTGCTGCGCTTGATCGGCAAACGCCGGACGACGCATACTGGGCAGGCTTGGAACAACGACACGCAGCATGAAACC
>NZ_JAOWLB010000052.1 GCF_025751555.1 Ruegeria aquimaris | reverse complement strand
TCCGGTCCCGCGCCGAGGTCGGGAGCCAAGCCCTCCTCGCCGCCGCTGCCCGGAACATCAGAAAGATCGCAATGGCCCTATGGATTGCCCCGCATCGGGCGGCCTGAGCCATCTCACACCCTCTTTCCTCAAAACAAAACCCCGCCAAAACGACGGGGTTTGTCAGGGCGCTGAACCCTGCCCGACGGGCAGGGTTTTCCTGTTTCGGTCTCCCGCAAAGACACTTGGCCTTCGGATGCAAAATTTCGATGGAAATTTTGCGGCCAGAGTTTGCGGTTGCAAACTCTGAGTCGGCGCGGGGTGCTAACCTGCGGCTGTTACGGCGCGTCTGGTCATGACGGTGACGAGATGTGCGCGGTAGGGTTTTGAGCCGTGCAGGTCTGCGATCATGCCGTCTGGGTCGAGGGTGAGGTCCGTCAGCGCCTCGGGCTTGAAGTTGTGGTTCAGCGCCGCCTCGGCCTCGGACCAGCGGAACACGCCGTCCTCGGAGGCGCCGGTGACCGCCACGCGCACGCCGCCTGCGTATTTTGCCACAAACACCCCTACCAGCGCAAAGCGCGAGGCGGGTTGCACGAACTTCTGGTAATTCGCCGCCTCGGGTACCGGGAAACGCACGCCGGTGATGATCTCACCCTCCTCCAGCGCGGTGGTGAACAGGCCCTGGAAATAGTCATCCGCCGCGATCTCGCGCCGGTCGGTCACGATCACCGCCCCCGATCCCAGCGCCGCCGCCGGGTAGCAGGCCGAGGGGTCGTTATTGGCCAGGCTGCCGCCGATCGTGCCGCGGTTGCGCACCGCCGGGTCGCCGATGCCGCCCGCCAGCGCCGCCAGCGCCGGGTAATGCGCCGCCGCCGCCCGCGCCACCTCGGCATGGGGGGTGCCACCCCCCACCGAGACCGAACCGTCGTCATTGACGCAGACACCCTTGATCTCGGCGATGCCGCCCAGCGACACCAGCTTCTCCGGCGCCGCCAGCCGCTGCTTCAGCGTCGGGATCAGGGTCTGCCCGCCTCCCAGCGCCTGCGCCCCTTCCGATGCCAGCGCCGCCACCGCCTCGGCCACGCTGCCGGGCCGCTCAAATTCGAAATTATACATCTCGCTCCTCCTCCAAGAGGCTCCGGGTCCCTGCCCTTTCCTCTTGCTGAAAATATCCCGGGGGTCCGGGGGCTGGCCCCCGGTCCGCCCTCTCGTCTCAGCCCTGCATCGCCGACCAGACCCGCGCGGGGCTCATCGGCATGTCGATATGGGTGACGTTCCTGCCACCCGATTGCAGCGCGTCGATCACCGCGTTGACCACCGAAGGCGGGCTGCCGATGGCCCCGGCCTCGCCGCAGCCCTTCACCCCCAGCGGGTTGTGGGTGCAGGGCGTGGCGCAGGAATGATCCACCGCATAGAACGGCACATCGTCGGCCCGCGGCATCGCGTAATCCATGTAGGATGCGCTCAGCAGCTGCCCGGTCTCCGGATCATAGGCGCAGTTCTCCAAGAGCGCCTGGCCGATCCCCTGGCCCAGTCCCCCATGCACCTGCCCCGACACGATCATCGGGTTGACGATATTGCCGAAATCATCGGCCGCGCTGAACCGCTCCACCGTCACCTTGCCGGTCTCGGGGTCCACCTCCACCTCGCAGGCATAGGCCCCGGCCGGATAGGTGAAGTTCGACGGGTCGTAGAACGCCGTCTCCTCCAGCCCCGGCTCGATATCCTCCAGCGGGTAGTTGTGCGGCACATAAGCCGCCAGCGTCACGTCGCCCCAGGCCACGGATTTATCCGTGCCCGCAACCGTGAACTGGCCGCCCTTCAGCTCGATATCGGCCTCCGAGGCCTCCATCAGATGCGCCGCGATCTTCTTGGCCTTGTTGATGATCTTCTCGGTCGCCCGCACCATGGCCGAGCCGCAGACCGCCAGGCTGCGCGAGCCATAGGTGCCCATCCCGAACGGGATCTTGCTGGAATCGCCATGCACGATCTCGATCATGCTCTCGTCGATCCCCAGCATCTCGGCCACCACCTGCGGAAACGCCGTCTCGTGGCCCTGGCCGTGGCTGTGCGCCCCCACCATCACCGAGATCGAGCCGGTCGCGTTCACCCGCACCGTCGCCGCGTCGTAAAGACCCGCCCGCGCGCCCAGCTGCCCCACCAGGTTCGAGGGCGCGATGCCGCAGGCCTCGATATAGCAGTTCACGCCCAGACCGCGCAGCTTGCCGCGCGCCTCGGACTCCGCCCGCCGCGCCGCAAAGCCCGCGATGTCGGCGATCTCTTCCAGCTTGTCCATCGTGGCGTTGTAGTCGCCGGTGTCATAGACCACCGCAACCGGCGTCTGATAGGGGAACTCGGTCACGAAGTTCTGACGCCTCAGCGCGATCGGGTCCACCCCCAGCTCGCGCGCCGCCTTGTCGATGACGCGCTCCAGCTGGAATGTCGCCTCGGGCCGCCCGGCGCCGCGATAGGCATCCACCGGCACCGTGTTGGTGAACACCGCCTTCACGTTCACATAGATCAGCGGCGTCTTGTAATTGCCCGCCATCAGCGTGCCATGCAGCCAGGTCGGCACGCTCGGCGCAAAGGTCGACAGATAGGCGCCCATGTTGGCCAGCGTCTCGGTCCGGAGCGCGGTGAAGTTGTTGTTCTCGTCCAGCGCCAGCTCGATCTTCGTCACATGGTCGCGCCCATGCGCGTCCGACATGAAGGCCTCGGACCGCGACGAGGTCCATTTGACCGGCCGCGCCAGCGCCTTGGCTGCAAAGGTGCAGAACGCCTCCTCGGCATAATGGAAGATCTTCGAGCCAAAACCGCCCCCCACATCGGGCGCCACCACCCTGAGCTTGTGCTCGGGGATGCCCAGCACGAAGGCCCCCATCAGAAGCCGGATCACATGCGGGTTCTGGCTGGTGGTATAAAGCGTCGAGTCTCCCGTCGCCCGGGCATAGTCGCCGATCGCCACCCGCGGTTCCATCGGGTTGGCCACCAGCCGGTTGTTCACCAGCTCCAGCGTCGTCACATGCGCCGCCTTGGCAAAGGCCGCATCCACCGCGCCCTTGTTCTCCTCGACGAAACCCCAGTCATAACAGAGGTTCGACGGCAGATCGTCATGCACCTTCGCCGCGCCCTCGGCCAGCGCCGCCTTCATGTCGATCACCGCCGGCAGTTCCTCGATCTCGACCCCGATCGCCTCGGCCGCGTCACGCGCCTGTTCGGGGCTCTCGGCCACCACCGCCGCGATCGGGTCGCCCACATGGCGCACCTTGCCCTGCGCCAGCACCGGATGCCCAGGCTCCGCCATCGGTTGGCCATGCCTGTCGGTCACCTGCCAGCCGCAGGGCAGACCGCCCACGCCCTCGAAATCGGCGCCGGTAAAGATGCGCACAACGCCGGGCATCGCCGCCGCGGCAGACGTGTCCAGCGACACGATCCGCCCATGCGCCATGTCCGAGCGCAGGAAAAACACGTAAGCCTGGCCGTGAATGTTGATGTCGTCGGTGTAATTGCCGGCGCCGGTCAGAAAGCGCACGTCCTCGCGCCGCTTGCTGCTGGCCCCGATGCCACTGTCCTTGGGCATGTCTCGTCTCCTCCCAAAAATGAAGTCCCGCGGAAAATCCCGAAGGCGCCTATTCCGCCGCGATCCCGCTCACATCCTGACCGGATGCCGCCAGAACCGCCTTGACGATGTTGTGATAGCCGGTGCAGCGGCACAGGTTCCCCTCAAGATGCGCCCTCACCTCGGCCTCGCTGGGCGTCGGGTTCTCCTTGAGCAGC
>NZ_JAOWLB010000051.1 GCF_025751555.1 Ruegeria aquimaris | reverse complement strand
GTAATCGCGAGGACGCGATAATGCGAAGGAACGCGGCACCATCGCTATCATTTGAGGAGTTCTGGGTTACGTCCTTCACATTATTTCTCCGTGGTTCGGGGTCAGAGGGTATCGAGCCAGGCGAGCAGGTCCGCGTCACGCTTCCATCGCGCGGGTCGATTTCCTGCTGGCGGAACGCCGACCTGCTCGAGCGCCTTTCGCTTGGTTTCGAGGTTGGCCTGGGCATAGTGGTTGGTTGTGTCCAAGCTGACATGCCCCAGCCAGCTTCGGATGACGGTGATGTCGACGCCCGCCGCGACGAGGTGGACGGCCGTCGCGTGCCGGAAGCTGTGCGGCGTCACATGCTTCGAGCGAAGCGTGGGTGTCGCATTCGCCGCCGCCGCGACGTAACTCGCCAGCTTGTACCGCACGCCCGATGCCCCCAGAGGTTCGCCGTAACGATTGACGAAGATGCGCTCATCCGGTGCGCGCGGCTGCCGCTCCAGCAGCTTTTTCAGCAACGCCACCGTTTCCGGCCAAAGCGGGCAGATGCGTTCTTTTCGACCTTTTCCGTAAAGACGCACGCAATACGGTGCTTCGAACCGGATTGCCTTGGGACAGAGGTCGAGCGCCTCCTGGATACGCGCACCGCTATTATAGAGCAGTGACAGCAGCACATGGTCTCGCATCCCTTCGATGGTCGACCGGTCGGGTTGCGCGAGAATGGCCTCGACCTCCGCTGGCTCAAGGTAGCAGGGCGCGGCAGTAGGCTTTCGCTTGAGCGGGATCGTGAGAACCTCGGCGCATTGGGCGATATATTCAGGGTCCTTGTCCGCCACGAAGCTGAAGAAGCTGCGGATGGCGGCAAGCCGGCAGTTGCGCGTGCCGATCGTGCCCTTGCGACCATGTTCAGCATGTTTGAGGAACGCGCGCACCTCGCCGGCGGAGACGTCGGCCAGGGTGATCCTTGCGACACCACGGTCGTTTCGCTCCGCGACGAACCGAAGCAACAGCCGCCAGGTGTCCCGATAGGACTTGATGGTGTGGATCGAGGCGCTGCGCTGTTCCGCCAGCCATTCCTGGAAGAAGGCCCGCAACAGTTCGGGGAAGGGATTTGTGGCTTTCATGACAGCGCCTCCCCGTTGAGACAGGGGGCGCCGACGGCGCGGAACCGCTCGCTGGCTTCCTGCAGAAGATCCTGCGTGACGGTGATGTAGACCAGCGTCGAGTTGATGTCCCGGTGACCCAGATAGGTCGAGAGGAAGTGCAGCCGGTCCTGCGGGTTGATGCCGATCCGGTACCATTGAAGGATCCGGTTCACGACCATCGAATGCCGCAGGTCATGCACACGTGGCCCCGTCCGCCCGGACGGCGGCTTGAACCCGGCGCGGCGCATGACATTGGTGATCATCGTGGTGACAGTCTCTGGGGTGTGGTGACCCCGGAAGTGGCTCTGCCAGAACAGCCCCGATTGTGGGCCCTGTGGGGCACCAGCGCGCCGCCGCGTATCGAGATAGGCACGCAGTTCAACCATGACGCTGCCCGACAGCGGCAGTATCCTGGTCTTGTAGAACTTCGTTTCTCGGATCGTGATCGTGCCGGATCGAAGGTCGACGTCGCCCAGATCGAGCCGCGCAATCTCACTACGTCGAAGCCCGGCGCAATAGGCCAGCAGGATCATGGTGTAGAGAGTCTCCGGCCGCAGCGGGGCATGCGGCGACGGATAGGAGCGGGCAACTTCGAGCATGTGCCGGATGTCGGCCGGGCTGAAGATATGCGGTCGCCGGTGCTCCCGAGCCACCTCTCGTTCCGGTCGCGGGTTGAAGCGTTTCGGCGGGATGTTCGGATCGAGCCGGTGCCGCGCCTTGGTCAGGATGCGCCCCAGCTTCTGGCATTCCGCCGCGTGATTGCGGGTCGGCTTTGCTGCCGCCCAATGTGTCAACATCGTCTCAAGCGGCTCTCCGGCCAATTCCGGATGAGCCTGCAGGAACCGGTCAAACCGCAGCAACCAGTGAGCCTGCGTCTCATACTGGTATCCCCGGTTTCGCATCAGCGCGACATGGTCACGCATGAAGTCGCCCAGAACGCTGCCGTAGGAAGCAGGCCGGTGCAGGTCGGCGAGCGCTTCGTCGGGATTCGGGGAGGCGAGTGCCCGCCAGATCGGCTTATTCTGGTTGATATTGTGCTGTCTGCGAAGCTCGGCAACGGGATTGCCGGGAATCAACTCGTTCTGGACCAGATAGTCGAGGAAACGGTCAACGATGCAGACCTGGTTCAATAGCGTCGACAATTTCCAGCGCGGTGCCATTTCGCCCAACCAGTCTTCGATCATCTGGCGATCCACTGCAGGGTGCCGGAGCGCAACATCTTCGAAGCTGCGAAGGAACCAGCGATACGTGGGTCTGCTTCCCGGCCGGAACTGCGACTTTTCCAGAAAGGCGTCGATGATGGTGCGATCGGGATCGTGCCAGGCGCTCATGACAGCACCTCCGATCCGGGCACGTCGAGCGCTACAGCCCGCAAATCTTCGGTGGCAAGTTTGAGATAGGCGTTGGTGGACTCGGTCGACCGGTGCCCGAGCACATCGCCGATGATCTTTTGCGGAACTGAGGCACGCAGCAGTTCGACCGCCCGCGCGTGGCGGAAGATATGCGGTCCACGCTTTCCCACCGGGGTGACGCCCGCTGCCGCCAGACGCCCGTCGACCATGCCATAAAGGTTCTTCATCCGGGTATAGGGCGCGAAGGACCTGAGGAAGATTTCCCGGCAGTCGACCTGCGGGCGTCCGAGACGCAGATAGTCAAGCAGCGCATCACCGACCGGCGTCAGAAGCGGCATATAGGAGCAGGCATTGGTCTTGGTGTGACGTATCCGCAGCGAGTCTGCGCGCCAGTCGATGTCGTCGAGCCGGAGATTGCAGATCTCGCCTTCTCGCAGCCCGTAGATGGCCAGCATCTGCAAAATTGCATTGTCGCGCAGGCCCCTCGGCGACCTGTCTCTGCCGGTGGCCTCCAGAACCATCTCGATCTGGCCGCGCTCGAGGATCGAGGGAACATTCTCGTAGGCATAAAGCATCGGGCTGATGACCTGCGCGCTCAGGTCGGTCGGCACCCGTCCCGACTGATGGAGATAGCGCAGCAGGGATCGAAGCCATGCGGCAGAACCCGCGAGCGATATCCGGCGCAGACCGATGGCGCGCATGTCCATGTAGTGATCGATATCGCGCACGGCCATTGCCGAGAGATCATCGGCGCCGCTGCGGCCGAAGTACCAATCCAGAAAGCGCCGCGCCTCCCGCAAGCGCGCGTCGATCGTCGCATCTGACAGACCGCGTTCGTCACGCATCCAGTTCCCGTAATCATGGCAAATGGCGCGCCGGAGCATCGCACCCGGTTCGATTTCTATTTCAGGCGGCCACGTGCCTTGGGCGAGGCGGAGCAACCTGCCGATCGCTGTGTGCGGCAGCCTGTGCCAGCGTGAGCTGGGCGGACGACCGTAGCGATCCTGAAAGCACCGGACTGCGTGGCGAAAATACTGATCGACCTGCGCTGGCGTCACCATCGTCACCGGCATGCCACGTTCAGCCAGGTAGTCCAGGAACCGGCGGGCGTAGAGCCGATGGTTGGTCACGACCACCGGATTGTAGTTCTGCTCCATGAGCGATTTCGCGAGCTCTTCGATCAGCTCGTCGTGCAATTTCAACATGAATGTCTCCTCAGACGGTTGGAAAGCCGCCGAGGTTTGCAATCAAAATTATGCGCAGCAAAGCCCGCGCCGATATCCAGAAGCCAAGGAAAACAAAAATGAATCCCGGACACCTTCGCATTATCGCGTCCTCGCGATTAGCCATC
>NZ_JAOWLB010000050.1 GCF_025751555.1 Ruegeria aquimaris | reverse complement strand
TGCCAAGGCGCCGGTCACGACCGAGGTGGTCCGCTTTTACTCCGCCCAATGGCCGGAAATTGCGCCGCCGTTGACACGAACGTATTCACAGTCTGAAGCTCAATCGGCGTCGCATCAAAGGTCGACTGGTTCATGTTAACTGCGCGACCTTGAATGGACCCGATGCCATGGCAACGTTGTTCGGACAGCGCCGTTCCCACCTTGGCGTTGCAGGAACCGAGCGGAGCGGCTTGTTGCGAGAGGCCGACGGCGGTGTCTTGTTCCTGGATGATGTCGATGAGCTGAATGCCAACATGCAGTCGGTTCTTCTGCATGCCATAGAGACCGGGCGGTTCTATCCACTGGGTTCCGACCATGAGATCTCAAGCCGGTTTCACCTGATCGCCGGGGCCAACCGCGATCTGCGCAGCTTGACGGCGTCAGGGCAGTTTCGTCCGGATCTGCTGGCACGGTTGAATACATGGAGTTTCACATTGCCCGCGCTGCGCCACCGCACCGAGGATATGGATGCGAATCTGCGGCATGAGCTGGATCGCTGCGAACGAAATCTGGGTACATATGTCGGCTTCAACTCCGATGCGCGCGCGCAATACCTGGATTTTGCCAAAGACCCGGCGACGCAATGGCCGGGAAACTTCCGTGACTTCTCGGGTTCGATCCGTCGCTTGTGCACCCTTGCGCCGCGCGGACGGATTACGAGGGCGATGGTCACAACCGAAATCGAAAGGCTTCAGGCAGATTGGAAATCTGCCCAATCCAATGACGACTTCAAGCTCGTCGCGGGTCTGATCGGCGATGCCGTTTCCGAAGTCGACCCATTCGACCTTGTTCAACTGGCCCATGTGATCCGGACCTGCCGGACCTCTGCAAGCCTGAGCGCGGCCGGGCGCGCCTTGTTTGCCGTGTCGCGGAGCAAACGCAAGACCCAGAACGACGCAGATCGGTTGCGGAAGTATCTTGGTAAATTCGGTCTGGAATGGGAGGCGATTTAGCCAACACACGCGCGCATTTCGACGGTGCTCTCGCACGTGTTCCGGGCGATGCCAGTGGTGCGACTGTGGCTTCTGGCGGTCAGAGCGGTGCTTCAGGCCTCGGCCTTGCTGCCCTTGAGCACGTATTTGCAATCGCAATAGGGGCATTCGACCCAGCCGGTATCCTCGGGGATCTGCAACCACACGCGCGGGTGTCCCAATGCGCCTTCACCCCCGTCGCAGGCAACGCGGCTTTTCTCGACGATCTTGGTTTCCGGCGCTTCGATGGTCATCGCTTGAGGGCCCTTCTATAGGTTGTCGGCACTGCGGACATGGATTAGGTGCGTTTATGAGCGACAAGTCGAGCAGGAGCAAGACCCGCGCATGAGCGAAGACGCGATCCGTATCGAGGGGCTGACCAAGACCTATCGTGGCAGCCACGGGCAACCCGAGAAACAGGCGCTCAAGGGGATCGACCTGCGCGTGCCGCGTGGGTCGGTGTTTGGCCTGCTTGGCCCGAACGGGGCGGGGAAATCCACGCTGATCAACATCCTGGCGGGATTGGTGACCAAGAGCGCCGGAAAGGTGACGATCTGGGGCTTTGATCAGGACCAGAACCCGCGCCAGTCGCGCGCCGCCATCGGGGTGATGCCGCAGGAGCTGAACCTGGATCCGTTCTTTTCCCCGCGCGGGGCGCTCGAAGTGCAGGCGGGACTTTACGGCGTGCCGAAATCGCAGCGCTGGAGCGACGAGATCCTGGCGCTGGTGGGCCTGAGCGACAAGGCCGAGGCCTATGCCCGGACCCTGTCGGGGGGCATGCGGCGGCGGCTGTTGTTGGGCAAGGCGCTGGTGCACCGGCCGCAGGTTCTGGTGCTGGACGAGCCCACAGCCGGGGTCGATATCGAGCTGCGCCAGATGCTCTGGACCAATGTGCGCAAGCTGAATGCCGAGGGCATGACCATCATCCTGACCACCCACTACCTGGAAGAGGCGCAGGAGATGTGCGACGAGATCGCCATCATCAACCAGGGCAGCGTGGTGGCGCGCGACAGCACCGCAAACCTGTTGGGGCGGCTCGATGCGCGGGCGATGGTGATTCAGCCTGACGGCCCGGTATCGGTTCTGCCGCAGGGGCCGGGGATCGCGGCCGAGGCGCGCACCGACGGCACGCTTGTCCTGCGTTATCACAGCCGCCAGACCAGTGCCGAAGACGTTCTTGCTGCCGTCCGCGCCGCCGGTATCCACATCCGCGACGTGCGCACCGAGCAGGCGGATCTTGAGGACGTGTTCCTCGCCCTTACCTCGGCGCGGTGACAGATGCCGCCCTGGCGGTCGTGGCCTCGTAGGTGGCGTCGTAATCGCTGCGCAGCGTGCCCATCATCCGGTCCCAGAACAGGAAATACAGCCCGTAATTCCCGGTGAACCGCCCGTGGTGCTGGTTATGCGCGACCGAGGTGTTGATCCAGCGGCCCAGCCAATGCTTGTGGAACTCGCGCGGGTAGAGCTCGAACCCCAGATGGCCATAGACGTTATAGGCGATCTGGAAGATGAAAAAATACATCACCGCCGCCCAATGCACCGGCAGGGTAAAGGCGATGAGGGGCAGGATGCCGACCTCCAGCACCGCCTCGATCGGGTGAAAGGCATAGGCCGTCCAGGGGGATGGGTTGGTCGATCGGTGATGCACGAGATGCACGTGGCGATAGAGTGCCCGGGTGTGCATCAGCCGATGCACCCAGTAGAAATAGGTGTCATGCAACACCAGCATCCAGACAAAGCTAAAGGCGAGATAGCCCCAGCCGCGGCTGCCCATCGATCCGCCGTAGATATTGGTATGATCTAGAAACACGAAGAAGATCAGCGACGAGATCACCGCAAAGATCCCCACTGAGATGAGCGAAAACACCAGATCCCGGCCATAGTCGGTCAGCCGGGGCCAACGTTTCTGGATCTTGCGCGGCCACATCACACGGCGCAGCAAATGGTAGAACAGGCCAAAGGCGCCAGCCGCAAAGAAGAGGTACCGCTGCACGATGCGCAGCGACTCCTCGACCACGAAACGGATCAACTCTGTATCCAAAGGCGCCCCCTGCGTCCCCTTGTGGCCAGTCTACAGACGGGGACGGGGATGTCACCGGGTCAGGCGCGATCGACCCGTGCCTGATAGCAGTTGTTGCGGGCCGAGCGCACATGCACATAGGCTACGTCGGCGCGCGACAGGATCGCCTCTGCCGCCGTCATCAGCTCCGCTGTAGGCACCACCCGCCCGGTGCCATAGACGATCCGGTCGTTTTGCCCGTAACCCTTGATCAGGTAGTCGGGCGAACTGGTCAGAACTTCGGGCAGGGTGCCGTCGTCGACATGGCGGGTGCAGGGGTCGGCACACAGAAAGATCGGCCCGGTTTCGGCATAGGGGTGCAGCGCGGCAAAAGGGCGGTGGGCAAGGCTCAGCATGCCCGCTGCTTCGGGAATCTGGCGCAGGCAATGGCGGCACGGGTTGCCGGCCCCATCGGAGACGGCGTGCTCGGGCCGGTTGCCATAGGCGTCGGGCTGGCCTGATTGCAGGGCACGAACCTCGTCGGTGGGCAGGGCGGTGATGCGGATCATGTCGGGGTCTCCTGTGCGGTGTTTCCCGACTATGGCGCGGGTGCGGGTGCTACCGCGACCCGGATCCTGCGGGTTCAGCCGCAGGTCACAGCAGTCACGATACCGGCGGCATCGGTTGTCACGTTCAGGCGGTTGGGGCGGTAATCCTGAGTGACCAGCGTATCTGGGCCAATCACCCGGGTTCCTTCGGGCAGCCGCCCCATATTGTCCGCGACCGGTTGACCGATCATGTCCTCCAGTCCTTCGCCCTTGCAGAAACTCAGGTCGATCGCCGCCGGTTCGGCAGCCGGCGTTTCCTCAACCGCGTCGGCGCAGCCAGCGAGCAAGAGAAAAACAGGGGCGAGTCGGTACATTGGCGTTCCCTTTTTGACAAATGTCGGTTCCGTGTGGTCAGGTGCGGTCAAAACCTGACACGAAACGAATATAGATGAAACCCGGTCCCTGGGCCGGGGAAATGAAGACCTGACAGGGAGATAGAGAATATGCGGACGCGCGCGGCGGTAGCTTTGGAGGCGGGCAAGCCTCTGGAAGTGATGGAAGTGAACCTCGAAGGGCCCAAGGCCGGTGAGGTTCTGGTCGAGATCAAGGCCACCGGCATCTGTCACACCGATGAGTTCACCCTCTCGGGCGCCGATCCCGAGGGGCTGTTCCCGGCCATTCTGGGTCACGAGGGCGCGGGTGTGGTGCTGGAGGTCGGCCCCGGCGTCACCTCGCTCAAACCCGGCGACCATGTGATCCCGCTCTACACCCCCGAATGCCGCCAGTGCGAGTATTGTCTGAG
>NZ_JAOWLB010000004.1 GCF_025751555.1 Ruegeria aquimaris | reverse complement strand
AGGTCGAATTCCGGGTTACCGGAATTCTGACCGGTTGCGGCAGGCGGTTTTCCACCGGAAAACCTGCCGGAAGCAACTCGGTAGCAAAACCAAAGAGGGCCGCCCCAAAAGGGCGGCCTTTTCCGTTCCCCTCCGACGGAAAAGTTGCATCTTTCCTGCCCATCGGCTTGCCGCTAGTCTGACGCCATCTCGCGTCAAACGGCCAAGGAGCAAACAAATTTTTCGCACCGGTCTCCTGTTCCTGCTGACCGTTCTGCCGGGTTTGCCACAAGCGAAGCCGCTGATCACCAATTCGCAGGCAACCTACGCCTCGATGTGCATCGACAACGACGAACCGGCCGAACGGCTCATCCAGATCTGTGAACGCGCCCTTCAGTCCGCCGGCGCCTCTCGTGGCCAGGTTCTCAAGATGATGGGTAATCTTGCCTGGGCGCATTACGATCTGGACCACGTGGAACCGGCCCGCAGGATCTTTGACCAGATGCTTGCGATCGACCGGCATCATCAGGATGCGCTTTATGGGCGCGGCACGCTGGCTTTTGTGTCCGATGACTACGACGCGTCCATCGCCTATCACGAACGGGCGTTGGCACAGGGTCCGACCGGCCACATCCTGTCCGGATTGGCGGCCTCTAGGTACCGAGCCGACCGGATCGATCTCGATGAATTCCTCCGGCAGATGGAGATCGCTCTCGCGCTTTCACCCAACTATCGCTGGGCGCTGCGGGAAGTGGGCTGGACCCTCGACGCCAATGGTGATCAGGCCCGCGCCCGGGATTATTTCGAACGCGCCCTGGCGCTGGCCGAGGACGATGCCAACGCGCTTTACGGCATGGCGACGGTTCTGCGGACCACGGGCGAGGCGGAACAGGCCCTGATCCATACCAACAAGGCGCTGGCGGAGGCGCCGCAGGACTACGATATCCGGTCGCTGCGCGCGCTGCTCTTGCGTGAGCTGAAACGGCCAAAGCAATCGCTCAAGGATGCCGAACAGCTGATCGCGCAAGACCCCGACCGAGGGGCCGGATACGTGCGCAAGGCGCAAGCGATGAGCGCGCTGGGGCAGGGCGGGACCGCGATCAACCTCTTGCGGGGCCATGTCACCCGCCATCCAAGGGACGGGTTCGCCCTCTATTGGCTGGGCTCGTACCTGTTCGACGAAGAGGAGCATGACGAGGCGCGACAGCGAATGACCGTTGCCGCGGGCCTCGACAGTGCCGATGAGTCGGACTTCAGGTTGCTTGCCCGGATCGAACTTGCCCTTGGAAACGTCACCGATGCCCGCCGGGCGATGGACCGGGCGCTGGCGGTAGATCCCGTGTCGCAATGGTCGCTCTACAACAATGCTTTGGTTCTGGTTGCCGAACACCGGTTCGAAGAGGCCGAGGCAGAATTCGACCGTACGGTGTCCTCGGGCCTTTCTGCCAGCGAACTTTCCGGTTTTCTCGCGGCGCTGGTCGCGCAGTCCCGGTTCATGCAGGCCATTCAGATGCGGGTCCGCTACGCGGACCGGCGCGCCGCACAGGAGGCGGAAGGCGACTGATCGCATGCGCCCGCGAAACTTGCCACCGGGCCGGGGTCGTTTCGTCGGAATTCTCAAAATCCGGAAACCAACGGCAAATTTCCCGGAGAATGTGATTCAAATCACAGGCAATTCGTTTACCTTGGGTCAACATGGGGCCACGTCCGTTCACAGGGAGTGAGACGAATGCCGCTTCTCAACACGAAACGAGTTGCCTGGATCCTTCAGGCCATTCTTGAGCCCATCGCACAGTGCACAAGGATGCAGCGTCGTGTGAATCGTTTCCACTAGGATCATCAAGGCAAAGGGGGTGGCGCAGGACCTCTCCGGCAGGCGCGGCCTCGGCTCAGGACCCCGCCGCGCGCGGCGGGGTCCAGGGTGTCCGCCCGACCATCCTATCGGCCTCGGCGGTGATCTCGTTCATATGATCTTCCAGACTCTGCCGCAGGGCTTCCACCTCGCCTTCCGATGCCTTGCGTGGCACCGGATCGGTCCATTCGCGGCACAGGAAAACGCCTTCGTTGCACCAGGGGCGCGGCAGCAGCAGGCGGTCCCAGCTGCCCAGCTCGCGCCCGTGCCGGACCGAATAGGTGATCCCGAACACCCGCTTGCCCGAGGCGCGCGCCCAGACCAGCGGCACCGTCGAAGACACCCGCTCGGGTCCCCGCGGCCCATCCGCCGCGATGCCGATTGAAATGCCCTGCTTCATCAGCCCCAGAACCTCGCGCGACAGGGCCACGTGACGCTTGTGGCTGGACATCGCGATGGTGTCCATGCCGAACAGTTTCTGTACCCGGCCCACCATGCTGCCGGCCCGCGCCGCCGAGGTGATCGAGCAGATCCGCCCCTTGTCCAGCGGAAAGAAATAAGGCGACTGCGCCAGCCGCTGGTGCCAGAGCACCACGATCACCGGTTCGCCCGCCGCCGCCAGCTGGTCGAGTTCCTCGTAGCCGATCCTTTGCCAGCGCGTCTTGCGATGCACCATCCGGATATAAGACGCAATCCGCCGCGCGGCCCAGTTCAGCACGGCTTCGCTATCGGCGATCTTCTTGCGCAGGCTCATCTTACCCCCTTTGTTCCCGGTGCCGACCGTCATACCCGACCAAACGTCTCGCGCAACGGCTTTGTCCCGGTCTTTTTCCCCGAGGGCCGTGAAAAAGGGTCTTGAGTCCGCCGCACGCCTGACATATCTCCGACGCCACGATAGGGGTATAGCTCAGCTGGTAGAGCGACGGTCTCCAAAACCGTAGGTCGCGGGTTCGAACCCTGCTGCCCCTGCCACTCTCCAACACAGTTTTGCAGAAGCTGCACGCCGCCCACCGGTGGACGAGTCAGTGTCTTGCGTATCAATTCGACCCGGATAACATTTATTTGAGTTACACGATGACAGGCCCCCTGTGGCCTGATATCGTTCATTAGAATTATCGAATATGTTTGCGCGTATCATGATCGTGGGGGAGCATGATTGTTGCGGTCTGGCTTGGTTTTCTGTCGTTTGTTTGTGGTGACCAAGGAGGTCATGACACAGGGTCGCTGTGCCGCGTTCCAGACCAACAGGTCCCGGTCATGACCAAGCGCACCGCCGCCGAGGACAAGGCCCGAAGCGAAGAAACCGGCCTGCAACTGGACCAGCCGACCCGCCAGCGCGTCGAAGAGACCCTGACCCGTCTGGGGTATGATGCCGGTCCGGCCGATGGCGTGTTCGACGACCGGACACGCGCGGCGATCCGGGGCTTCCAGAAAGAATGGCACTTTGCCGAAACGGGCTACCTGGACGAGGTTACCTTCGTCCGGCTGCTCGCGATCGGAATCTACTGATGCCACCGGTCGTCGGGGCACAGGGACTAACCAGTTCGGGCGAAAGGGGCCCGGTTGTTCAAGAAAGCTTATTGCAAGAGGGGAAACAATATGCCTGACGATTTTGCAGCCGGTATCGGCACCAGTGGCGCGATTGCGATCGGCGGATCAGCCACCGGACGGATCGAGGAATCCGGGGACCAGGACTGGTTCGCCACCGATCTTGTCGGCGGGCACACCTACCGGATATCGCTGGATAACACCGGCACCACCTCTGGACTCAGGGATCCCTATTTCAGGGGCATCTACAACAGCTCCGGCGCGCTCCTGGCGGGCACCACCAACGATGACGGCGGTCCCGGCCTGAACAGCCTGCTCGAGTTCACCGCGCCCAGCACGGGCCGCTACTTCTTGTCGGCGGGCGCCTTCTCGACCAATACCGGCGACTATGTCATGCGGATCGAAGACATCGGCGCGCTTGACGATTTCCCGGACAATTCCACGACCGGCGGTTTCGTATTCCCCGGAGAAACGGCAACAGGCGAGATCGAAGAGGCGTCGGACCAGGACTGGTTCCGCACCGAGCTTCAGGCCGGGCGGACCTACCGGATCGAGGTGCGCGGCAACCCGACATCGGACGGCACCCTGAGCGATCCTTACCTGCGCGGCATCTTCGATGCCGATGGCAATGCCATTCCCGGGACCACCAACGATGATGGCGGCGCCGGCCTGAACAGCCTGCTTGAATTCACACCAACAACCTCGGGTATCTTCTTCGTTTCGGCGGGGGCCTATTCGTCACATACCGGCACCTACCAGGTGGCCGTCACCGATCTGGGCAGCCTTGACGACCACCCCGATGGCGTGGGTACAACCGGAGAGGTCGCCGTTGACGGATCGGTCACAGGCGAGATCGAGGAAGGCGGCGACATCGACTGGTTCCGCGTCACGCTCGAGGCCGGTCACGAATACACCATCGAGCTGCGCGGCAACCCGACATCGGACGGCACCCTGGGCGACCCCTACCTGCGCGGCGTGTTCGACGCCGACGGCAACTCGATTGCCGGAACCACCAATGATGACGGTGGCACCGGGCTGAACAGCCTGCTGACCTTCACCGCCACGACCGGCGGCACCTTCTTCATCGCGGCAGGCGCTTATGGCGGATCGACGGGCACCTATACCCTGGCCGTCCAGGACGAAGGCAGCGCCGACGACTTCGGCTCCGACACCGCGACGGCGGGCAGCATCCCCTCCAGCGGCGTTGTCACCGGCGAAATCAACGAGGCCAACGATACCGACTGGTTCGGCATCGACATGGTGGCCGGCCATACCTATCGCATCGCCCTGAACGGTGCCTATGGCGGCGGCGGCACCCTGTCCGACCCGTACCTGCGCGGCATCCATGATTCCAGCGGCACCCTGATCCCCGGCACCACCAATGACGATGGCGGCGGTGGTCTGGACAGCCTGCTCGAATTCACGCCCGCCAGCTCGGGCCGTTACTTCATCGCGGCGGGGGCCTTCTCGACACATACCGGCACCTACACGCTTCAGGTCGAGGATCTCGGGGCCGCGGACGACTTCTCGGACGATACCGGCACCACCGGCGCGGCCGTCGTCGATGGCTCGGTCACCGGCGCGATCGAGACCGGCGGCGACCACGACTGGTTCCGCGTCAACCTGACGGCGGGCACCACCTATAACATCGATCTCGAAGGCGCGCCGACCGGCAAGGGCACCCTGCCCGACACGCTTCTCTACGGGTTGCGCGACGCGTCCGGGAACCTGATTCCCGGCACCACCAATGACGATGGCGGTACCGGCTTGAACAGCCATGTCGAGTTCACCGCTGCCTCGTCCGGCATCTACTATGTCGACGTCGGTGCCTATGGCGCGAACGAGGGCACCTATACCCTGTCGATCGCGGCGGAACGGACCGTCACCGATGACTTCTCGGCGGGCACCGATACCACCGGCAGCGTCTCTGTAGGGGGCAGCAGGACAGGCAATATCGAGGCCCCGAGCGATCAGGACTGGTTCCGTGTCTCGCTGGTGGCCGGGCACACCTATCAGGTCGATCTCGAAGGCAGCCCCACCTCGGGCGGCACCCTGTCCGACCCATATTTCCGGGGGCTCTACAATTCGTCGGGCGCGCTGGTTTCGGGCACCACCAACGATGACGGCGGCACCGGGCTGAACAGCCAGATCACCTTTACCGCCGACAGCACCGGTACCTTTTTCCTTGCGGCCGGGGCTTACGGGTCCAACACCGGCACTTACAAGATCTCGCTCGCCGATCTCGGTGCCGCCGACGACTTCGCCGGCGACACCAGCACCACCGGCAGCGCGCCGGTGGGTGGCGCGGTCACCGGTAACATCGAATCCGCTGGCGACCAGGACTGGTTCCGCGTCAACCTGACGGAGGGCAATACCTACCAGATCGACCTCGAAGGCTCGGCCACAACCTCGGAAACGCTGCGCGATCCGCTGCTGGCCGGGGTGTTCGACGGCGCGGGTAACCTGATCTCGGGCACCCGCAACGACGATGGCGGCACCGGCCTGAACAGCCTGGTCGAGTTCACGCCAACGACGACCGGCAGCTTCTTCATCGGTGCCTCGGCCTATGGGTCGAATACCGGGACCTACAAGCTGTCGGTCACCCAGACCAGCACCGGCGGCACCGGCGGACCGGCGGATGACTTTAGCGAAACCACCGCGACGGCGGGCCGGGTTACGGTCGGCGGCTCGTCCACCGGCAATATCGAGACCATCGGCGACAACGACTGGTTCTCTGTCACCCTGAATGCCGGGCAGACCTATACCATCGACCTCGAAGGCACCGCCACCGGCGGCGGCACGCTGGCCGACCCCTATATCCGGGGCATCTTCAATGCTTCCGGCGCGGCGATCCCCGGCGCCTTCAACGACGATGGCGGCACCGGTCGCAACGCCCAGCTGGAGTTCACGCCAACGACGACCGGCACCTATTTCATTTCCGCCGGCGCCTATTCGGGAACCGGGACCTACAAGGTCTCGGTCAGCGGAGCGGCCACAACACCGCCGCCGACGTCGGGCTTCGACATCGACATCGTGTTCTCTGGTGACGAACGCTATCGTTCGGTCTTCGAGAACGCGGCGGCCACATGGGAAGCCGTGATCACCGGCGATCTGCCGGATGTGAACGATCCCCGCTTCGGCATCGTCGACGATCTCCGCATCGACGCCTCCGTGGTCGCCATCGACGGACCGGGCCGCATCCTCGGCCAGGCCGGGCCGCGCGATCTGCGGGCGGGCTCCGGTCTGACCTATAACGGCATGATGCAGTTCGACTCCGCCGACCTTGCCGGGATGGAGGCCAAGGGCATCCTGCAAGACGTGATCGAACACGAGATGGGCCATGTGCTTGGGCTTGGCACCCTGTGGCAGCGGATGGGCCTGAAGAGCGGCTTCACCTACAACGGCACCAATGCCATCCGCGAGTTCAGCGCCCTGACCGGCCGAACCGAGACGAGCGTTCCGCTGGAAAACACCGGCGGTCCCGGCACTGCGGGCGGACACTGGCTGGAATCCCTGTTCCGGACCGAGCTGATGACCGGCTACGCCGAAAACGCTCCGCCGATGCCGCTCAGCCGGCTGACCATCGCCTCGCTCCAGGACATGGGCTATGTCGTGAACTATGCCGCGGCTGAGCCCTATTCGCTGCCGACCGGCGGCGCGGCGGTTCTGGCGGGCGGCGAAAGCGATGAGACGCCGACACCCTCGGTGGTGTCGTCGGGCATCGCGGCGGTCATCGACCCCGATGGTTTCAGCGGCCAGCGCTATGTCAATTTGCAGGACAAGCCCTTGTCGATCACGGCAACGCCGGATCCGGTCAAGCTTGACGGCCGTGTCACCTCGGCCAGCGAAACCACGGTGCTGTTCTTCGAAACCACGACCGGCAGCGACTATCTTGTCGAATTGACCGGCAATTTCGACAAGAACAACCCGACCAACGGGGGCGACGTCAAGGGCACGCTGACGCAACTGACGCTGTTCGCCTCGGGGGCGCCGGTGGCGCGCTACACGTTCGATACGCCGGTCGATGTCGAAACCGCGCTGAACGAGTGGCGTGACTTCGATCTGTCCGGCGACAACCTGCTCGAAAACCGCTCGGCCACGGCCGAAAACGACCTGATCAACGGGCTTGCGGGCGATGATTTCATCATCGGCGGTCTTGGCGACGACACGATGGATGGCGGCGAGGGGACCGACACGGTCGGGTTCGACGTCGATGTCGATGACGTCACGGTCACCCGCTCTGGCGACACGTTCACCATCGTCTCGTCGCAGGGCAGCGATCAGGCCACCGGGTTCGAATCCTTCCAGTTCGCGGATCACAGCCTGACGCTGGCCGAGATGACGGCTCTGGCGGATGGCGGTTCGGCGGGCAGGTCGCTGACCGGCACGCCCGAAGCGGATGTTCTGCAGGGCGGCTCCGGCGACGATACGATCACAGGCCTCGACGGCAACGACCGCCTCTTGGGCGAGGCGGGCAATGACAGCCTCGATGGCGGTCTGGGTGCAGACACGCTCAACGGCGGCGATGGGAATGACATCATCATCGGCGGCCCGGGCGAGGGCGACCTGCGCGACGTGATCTTTGCCGGTGAAGGTAATGACAGCGTCGATGCGGGCGCCGGCAATGACCTCATCTTCGGCCAGGGCGGCAATGACACCATCGCAGGCGGCTTTGGCGTTGACGAGATCCAGGGCCAGGACGGCGACGACGTGATCACCGGCTCGGCGTTCAGTGACCTCGTGTTCGGCGGCGCGGGCAACGATTTTGTCAATGGCGGCTTTGGCCATGACCGGATCAACGGTGGCACCGGGGCGGACAAGTTCTTCCATGTCGGCGTCGAGGGTCACGGCTCGGACTGGGTGCAGGATTACAGTTCCGCCGAGGGCGATGTCCTCCTGTTCGGAAACACCGCCGCGACCCGCGCTGACTTCCAGGTCAACTTTGCCCATACCGCGAATGCCGAAGGCGAGCGGTCCGGCGATGACGACGTGATGGAGGCCTTTGTCATCTACCGGCCCACCGAACAGATCATGTGGGCGCTTGTGGACGGCCAAGGGCAGGACAGCATCAACCTGCAAATTGGCGCAGACGTGTTCGATCTGCTAACCTGATCCACCATGGGGCGGCGTCGCCGCATGCGGCGGCGCCCCTTCGGACCGGGATCAACAGCAACCGGGTCTTGGCCCCAGAGTTAAGGAGTGACAGTTCTCAGGAGCACCAGGCATGACAAAACGCCTCTTTTTCATCGCCGACAATGGTGAAACTGGGCGCGAACCCTATGTGACCGATGGCACCACGATCCAGTCGCTGGGCGACATCAACCCGGGCGCGGCGGGGTCCAATCCCGGCGGCTCGAATATCGGGCACGCGCTGTCGTTCGGAAACTCGGTCCTCTTCGTGGCGGATGACGGGGTGCACGGGGCCGAGTTCTGGACCACCGACGGCACGCCCGAGGGCACCCGCCTGCTGGTCGATTTTGTGCCGGGCGAGTTGCAGCCCGATATCCGCGGTCCGGTTCTGGCCGGGGGCCGCGTCTGGTTCAACGGCGGCACGCCGGAAACCGGACTGGAACTTCACGTGACCGATGGCACCGCCGCGGGCACCCGGCTGGTCGCCGATCTGAACGCGGGCACGGGCGATACCGGCACCAGCGGCTATACCGAAGTCAACGGTCATGTCCTGTTCCGGGCCTATCTGCCTCCGGTGGGCGAGTCGCTCTGGGTGACCGATGGCACCTCGGGCGGCACCCGGATGCTGGCGGCGATCGGCAATCACCCGGGCGAAGGCGCGATCCTGAACGATGTCCTCTATTTCATGGGCGACGACCCGGCGACCGGCAACGAGTTGTGGCGCACGAACGGGACAGAGGATGGAACCTTTCTGGTGGCCGATATCTTTCCGGGCGACAGGTCCTCGTTCCCGCTGGATCTCGTCACCGTCGTAGACCGGGTGCTGTTCAGCGCCCGTGACGACGAACACGGGACCGAGCTTTGGGCCTCGGACGGCACCGGCGCGGGCACCTTTATGGTGCGCGACATCAATCCCGGCCTCAGCGGCTAGCTCATGTCGCCCTTCGGGCAGTTGCCCGACCGGGTGGTGTTCACTGCCCATGACGGCGATGGCCGGGGGCTTTGGGTGTCGGACGGCACCTTTGGTGGCACGACCCGGATCGCGACCATGGATGGCAATGTGCAGTTCCCCTCCTTCGCCCCGGTGGGTGACGGCAGCCGCCTTGTGTTCCGCACCCGCGACGACCTCTGGGTGACAGACGGCACCAGCGGCGGAACAATGCAGATCGCTTCGGGTCTGGATGTGTCCGACACGCTGACGCAGGTCGGCCCGCATGTCTATTTCGCCGCCGATGACGGCGTACATGGAAACGAGCTCTGGATCACCGATGGCACGTCCGCGGGCACGCGCATGGTCCAGGACATGACCCCGGGGGCGGGGGATACCCGCCTTGACCGGTTCACCGTCCTCGATACCATCGACACTCCCCCTCCCGACGGGTTCATCGATGCGACCGAGGCCGAAGAGGTCCATGACCTCGGCGCGCCCGGCGTCACCGGCGTGCGCGGCAGGGCCAGCGACCTGGACGGTGACCGGCTGACAGGCTGGGATCTCACAGACTATGCGTCGTCGTTCATATTGTTCGAAATCGTTTTTGAGTCCGACTTTGTTTCGATCTCTTTGATCACGTACCTCAGTTCGGCGTCGTTGTCGCTCGACACCGATCTCGATGGCGCTTTCGACACCGAAATCTCGTTCGAGGGCGATTTCTCCGGCGTCGACCTGCACTTTGCCGTCGAGGACGGCAACACCACGATCACCACGGTCCCCGGTGCGGCGCTGACACCGCTGACCCTTGTGGGCGATGCCGACGACAACCTGCTCACGGGCCGCGACGGCAACGATACGGTGCGCGGCCTGGATGGCGCCGACCGGCTGCTTGGAAATGGCGGCAATGACAGTCTCGACGGCGGTCTGGGTGCGGACACGCTCAATGGCGGCGACGGGAATGACACGATCCTAGGCGGCCCGTCCGAGGATGACCTGCGCGACGTGATCTTTGCCGGCGAAGGCAATGACAGCGTCGATGCGGGCGCGGGCAATGACCTCATCTTCGGCCAGGGCGGCAATGACACCATCGCCGGTGGCGCGGGTGTGGACGAGATCCAGGGCCAGGATGGCGACGATGTGATCACCGGGTCGAGCTTCTCCGATCTGGTCTTCGGCGGCGCGGGAGACGATTTCGTCAATGGCGGCTTTGGCCATGACCGGATCAACGGCGGCGACGGCGCCGACAAGTTCTTCCATGTCGGCGTCGAGGGTCACGGCTCGGACTGGGTGCAGGATTACAGTTCCGCCGAGGGCGACGTGCTCCTGTTCGGCAATGCCTCGGCCACGCGTAGCCAGTTTCAGGTGAACTTTGCGCACACGGAAAACGCCGAGGGCGAACGCGCCGGTGACGATGCGGTGCAGGAGGCCTTCGTCATCTACCGCCCCACGGGCCAGATCATGTGGGCGCTGGTCGATGGCGCGGGGCAGGACAGCATCAACCTGCAAATCGGGGCGGAGACATTTGACCTTCTGGGCTGAACGACACGGTTGCAAACGTCAATTCTCTATGAAAAGCTGAATTTAGAAACATAAGACGACGGCAAGATCAATTTCAGTTTTCCATTCGAAATTCAGTCAGTTAAGAAACCGAATTCCGGTTTTGAAAGAGATGATTTGAGGAAACGGCGGATACCACTCTTGGTCGTTCTTGCATTAGGGTGATCGTTTCTTGACTACATATTCTCTCCCCGGCATAAAAATCATTCGCGACGCGTCCGATGTCATTACCGATGTCATTCGGGTGACGCTCGACCTCTTCGTCAACGAAGGCGGCGCCACAACCCTCAGTTACAGCCTCTCCCCGACATCGTCGGGTGGCATCCTTCCCGCCGCTGACGTCACCTCCAGCGGGATCGTGTCCGCGGTGTTCAGCGACGGGGTCTCGACCGAGGTCACCGATAGTTTCATCGGTCAGATGATCCGCGGCACCGAGGTCACCCAGATCCTCAACTTCACCAACAACACGACCCCCATTCCCGAGAACTACCTGTTCCGCATCGGCGGCGTCGAACTGCCCCCGATCACCACCCCGGCCGAGGCGGCGGCGATCGAGGCGTCGATCACCGGCGGCGGGGCAATCACCACCGGCCCGCTGGCTCCGGGCGCGGTGATCGACATCACCGGCTTTCCCGACATCAGCAGCACCGAAAATGACCGGGTGACTGGGACCGCCGGAAGCGACACCTTCCTGACCGGGGACGGCAATGACCAGATCATCAGCCGGGGCGGCGATGACCTGATCAATCCCGGCGACAACCGCTTGTTCGATGGCGTGGCCGCCGGCGCCGGGACCGACCGGGTGATCCTTTCCGACATGCACAGCGGTTATGTCGAATTTCTCCATTTCGACCTCAACGCGGGCATTGTCGCCAATATCGACGGCGCCGCCAATACGGCAACCATCGACAAGGGCGCCAACGGCACCACCACCATCGTCGATATCGCCACGCCGATGCTTGGCGACGCGCTCAATATAAACGGTGTCGCGCTGTTCGGCACCGCGCATGACGACGTGTTCAACGTCACCGTGGCCGATAACGGCTGGACCCAACTGGATGGCGAAGGCGGCAACGATATCTTCAACATCGGCGCCAGCACCGGCAGTTTCCTCCGCCTGACCTATAGCAATGCGCCCGGTGGCGTGGTGGCCGATCTTGCCGCCCGGACGATCTCGAGCGACGGTTATGGCGGCAGCGATACGATCACCGGCCCCGGACAGGTTCAGGGCCTGCGCAGCTCGATGCATGACGACAGCGTGACCGGCGGCGCCGGGGACGAGAGCTTTATCCTGATGGCGGGCAACGACACCCTGGATGCCGGGGCAGGTGTCGATCAGCTGCGCTATGATCGCACCGGCGTCGGCGCGGTCACGCTCGACCTGGGCGCGGGCACGGCCACCGGCATCTGGCGTGGCGTGGCCTTCCATCACACGATCTCCAATGTCGAGCGGGTGCATGGCTCGCGCGCCGACAATGACAGCCTGATCGGCAAGGATGGTGTCAATGTGGCCTTCAACGGGTTTGGCGGCAACGATACGCTGATCGGACGCGATGGTGACGACAGCCTGCTGGGCGGCGCGGGCGACGACAGCATCGACGGCGGCGCGGGTCAGGACCTCGCCAGCTTTGATGTGGCCAGCACGGGCATCACGGTGATCAAATCCGGCGAGGTCTATACCATCGTCTCGGCCGAGGGCACCGATATGGTCACCAATGTCGAACGCTTCGAATTCACCGATGCTACCCTGAACCTGGCGCAGATGGACGACAAGGCCGGCATCGTCCCGCCTCCGGTGGTCGAGACCGGCGGCGACGGGCCCGATACGATCACCGGCGGCAGCAACGACGACCGGCTGCTGGGCGCCGGGGGTGATGACCTGCTGATCGGCGGCGACGGGGCCGACACGCTCAACGGCGGTGACGGCAACGACACCATCCTGGGCGGCGACAGCAGCGGCGACCTGCGCGATATCGTCTATGCGGGTGGCGGCGACGACAGCGTCGATGGCGGCTATGGCAATGACCTGCTTTTTGGCCAGGACGGCAACGACACCATCGCAGGGGGCTTTGGCGTCGACGAGATCCAGGGCCAGGATGGCAATGACGTCATCACCGGTTCTGCGTTTTCCGACCTCGTCTATGGCGGCGCGGGCGACGATTTTGTCAATGGCGGCTTCGGGCATGACCGCATCAATGGCGGTTCGGGCGCCGACAAGTTCTTCCATGTTGGTGTCGAGGGCCACGGCTCGGACTGGGTGCAGGATTACAACTCGGCCGAAGGGGACATGCTCCTGTTCGGCAATACCGCAGCCACCCGCGCTGACTTCCAGGTCAATTTCGCGCATACCCAGAACGCCGAAGGCGAGCGGGCCGGGGACGACGCTGTACAAGAGGCCTTTGTGATCTATCGCCCCACGGGTCAGATCATGTGGGCGCTGGTCGATGGCGAAGGCCAGTCCAGTATCAACCTGCAAATCGGCAGCGAGGTGTTCGACCTGCTGGCCTGAGCCGGTTTCGACCCGTCGCCGGGACATGTGGCATCGTCAATTCCCCGGAAATGCCGCAGGCATCCCGGGGAATTGGCGTTTCACCTTTTTCGGAAGGGCGATAAAATACAACCGGTGCAGCCCTGCAAGGTAAACCATGAACACGGAAATCCGGATCGAGGCACAGCCGGTCTTTTTCTTTGGCGACACCGGGTACGATCACCTCTACCTCGTGCTGGCAACACCCGATGGCGAAGAGCGTGTGCTGCGCGGCTATCCCGAGGGCGCCCTGGGCACCGGGGCGCTGGTGATCGAGGATTCGGTCGCCATGGCCAGCAGCCGCGATTACCGCCCAATCTCGGACCGGGCGCTTTACGGCAGCCGGGTGCTCGATCTCGACGGTCGCACGGCCGAAGACGTCTGGGACGTCATGCGCCAGCAGGCGCGCGCGATCGAGGCCGCCGAGATCCCCTATAACCTGTTCGAGATCAATTCGAACTCGGTGATCGCTTCCTTGCTGCATGTGGTCGGCATCCCGCTGGCCGACACTCTGCCCTATCCGCCGGTCAGCGAAACGGCCCTGACCGGCCTCGGCTCGATCGTCGACAGTTTCGATTTCGTGCTTACGGGAACGGGCAGCGACGATATCCTGCATGGCGGCGCGCGCAACGACCGCCTGACAGGCGGCGGCGGCGCGGACGTGCTGGGCGGGCGCGCCGGTGGTGATACCCTGACAGGTGGGGATGGGGACGATTTCCTGAACGGCGGCTGGGGCCATGACAGGCTGACGGGCGGCGGTGGGCAGGACCGGTTCTTTCACCACGGCCATGCCGGGCATGGCAGCGACTGGATACAGGACTTTGACCAGGCCGAGGGTGACCGGCTGGTGTTCGGCGGCCCCGCCACCCGCGACCAGTTCCAGGTCAACTTCGCCACCACATCGGGCGCGGGTGACGACGCGACCGCCGAGGCCTTTGTCATCTGGCGCCCGACCGGCCAGATCCTGTGGGCGATTGCCGACGGCGCGGCGCAGGACAGCCTGCTGCTGCGTATCGATGGGCAGGATTACGACCTGCTGGCCTGAGCGGGCGCGTCTGATCCACGTCAATGTTTGCGGCGGCCTGGGGGAGTAAAATGAGACACCAATGGCAAAAGGGGGAAATCCATGGCCACCGCAGCACTTACTTCCGAATTTCTCGAGTTGCTCAACCGGCTGATGACATCGTCGGACCCGCTGGGTGATGTGTTGGGGATTTCACTCGATTCCATCGACGGGCTGACGGCGCTCTCAGGGATCACCGGAGATGCCTTCAGTGTCGTGTCCGCCACCCCCTCACGGGTCGAGGTCTCGCATCCCGGCCCGGATGGCCAGACCTTCACGCTGGTCGTGACCGGCACGGGGATGGGGCCGCTGACCAGTCTCGAAGCCTTCATGACGGCCTTGGGTGACGGTACCGCCACCGGCAGTTTCAGCGGCCTGACCCTGCGCGAGAATGCGACCGAGCTCTTGTCGCTGACCCATTCCTCCGCGGGGCTGGTGGTACGCTCGGGCACGATGGTTCTTACCATCGACGGCAGCCTGCCCAATACCCTGTCGGGCCTGTCCGGCGTGCTGGGTCTTCTGGACGTGCTCGACCCCGAGGCGCTGGCCGAAATGACCGCCGCAGAGCGTGCGGCGCTGATCTCGGGGCTTACCGGCGTCACGCTTGACGGGTTCACGATGGTCGATGGCACCGATACCATCGCCTCTCTCACCATGTCGCCGACCGGCATGTTGCTGACGCTGGCGGGCCTGCGGCTCGAAGCCTCGGCCGCCGTTCCGGCCAGCCTCGGCGCCATGGTCGAGGCGCTGTTCGAGCAGATGGATGGTGGCGCCGACCTGATCACAGCCCTGCTTACCGTGCTGAACCCCTCTGACCTGACGCTGAGCGATGTTACCGGCGCGATCCTTGCCGAGATCGAGGGCAGCCTGGGCGACCTCGGCGATCTGGTTCTGGAAATCGACGGCATTACCCTGCCCGAAGGCACACCGATGCTGTTCAACATCGCGGGCGTCGATGTGGAACTGACCGCGACCGATACCGGCTCGCTGCTGATCGGGACGGCCGGACTGGATCGCCTGATCGGCGGTCTTGGCAACGATACCGTGATCGGGTTGGGCGAAAGCGACTATGCCGCCGGGATGGCGGGCGATGACGACCTGCGCGGCGAGGGCGGCAACGACCGTCTGGTGGGCGACGAGGGCAACGACCGTATCGACGGCGGTCTGGGCGCCGATACGCTCAACGGCGGTGACGGCGACGACACGATCATCGGCGGCCCGGGCGAGGGCGACCTGCGCGACATCATCTACGCGGGTGAAGGCAACGACTCGGTCGATGCGGGCGCCGGCAATGACCTCATCTTCGGTCAGGGCGGCAATGACACCATCGCCGGTGGTTTCGGCGTGGATGAGATCCAGGGTCAGGACGGGGATGACGTCATTACCGGTTCGGCGTTTTCCGATCTGGTGTTCGGCGGCGCCGGGAACGACTTCGTCAACGGTGGCTTCGGCCACGATCGCATCAATGGCGGCACCGGCGCCGACAAGTTCTTCCATGTCGGCGTCGAAGGGCATGGCTCGGACTGGGTGCAGGATTACAATTCGGCCGAAGGTGATGTGCTCCTCTTCGGCAATGCCTCCGCCACGCGTAGCCAGTTCCAGGTGAACTTTGCGCACACCGAAAACGCCGAGGGCGAGCGCGCAGGCGACGATGCGGTGCAGGAGGCCTTCGTCATCTACCGCCCCACGGGCCAGATCATGTGGGCGCTGGTGGATGGCGCGGGGCAGGACAGCATCAACCTGCAAATCGGCAGCGACGTGTTCGATCTGCTGGCCTGATCGGCTGACGTGACGAAACACGGTCAAGGCGCCGATGACAGCCACGCGTCTGTCATCGGTATGACCCATGCCCAGAGCCGCGCGGACCATTTCCAATCCATGGCGAGACCGGGGGTCGCCTGCCGCCTTGCCGACGCGATGCGTCGGCAAGGCGGCAGGCCCCAAGCAACGAAAACGGAGTCTTAAATGACCTTGGAATTCTCTTTTCACGCCCACCTCTACACGGCGCGTTTCAATGACGACTGGAGCGTGACCACGAATACTTACAGCTTTCAGGACATCACGATCACGGTTCCCGAGGCCGAGCCCCGGTTTTTCATACCGGCTGACGGGCAGCTGGACGGGACCGCCTTGGAAGACCATGAAATGCACTATCTCGGTTTGACCGGCAGCCAGTCGGTTTTCCTGGGCAATGACAATCCCGCTTCGATCAGCCGTGTCAGCCATGGTTCAGATCTGACAACCGACATTCTGCAATTCGACATTCACGTCAGGACTTCGGATGGCACGGTGCTTGGCTTTGATACGATCTACATCGCACTTGCAGGGGACCCGTTGCCCGTCTTTGCCACACCCGAAGAGTTCGATGCCTGGCGGACAAGTGCGACAGGTTGGTGGACGGCACCGACATCCGGGCCGTTTGCGGGTGGCGAGACGGCGGGCTGGGCTGATTTCGATATTCCCTCTGAAATCCTGGGAACAGATGGCAACGACCGGCTGGACGGCACCCCTTCGGCCGATACGATCCGCGGCGGTGACGGGTCCGATACCATAAATGGCGGTGATGGCGATGATTTCCTTTTCGGAGGAGATACCGAGGCCGATCTGCGCGATGTCATCTTTGCCGGAGAGGGGAATGACAGTGTCGATGCCGGGTATGGAAACGATCTTGTTTACGGGATGGGCGGCAACGACACCATCGCGGGCGGTTTCGGCGTCGACGAGTTGCAGGGTCAGGACGGTGATGACGTCATCACCGGCTCGGCCTTCTCCGATCTCGTCTATGGCGGCGCGGGGAACGAC
The DNA here is from genome assembly GCF_025751555.1 of Ruegeria aquimaris. Taxonomy (GTDB): domain Bacteria; phylum Pseudomonadota; class Alphaproteobacteria; order Rhodobacterales; family Rhodobacteraceae; genus Ruegeria_B; species Ruegeria_B aquimaris. The sequence continues at coordinate 360,151 of NZ_JAOWLB010000004.1, read as the reverse complement.
TTCGTCAACGGTGGCTACGGCCACGATCGCATCAATGGCGGCACCGGCGCCGACAAGTTCTTCCATGTCGGCGTCGAAGGGCATGGCTCGGACTGGGTGCAGGATTACAATGCCGCCGAAGGGGACGTTCTGCTGTTCGGCAACACGACCGCCACCCGTGCCGATTTCCAGGTGAACTTTGCCCATACCGAAAACGCCGAGGGCGAACGCGCGGGCGACGATGCGGTGCAGGAGGCCTTCGTCATCTACCGCCCCACGGGTCAGATCATGTGGGCGCTGGTCGATGGCGCGGGGCAGGAGAGCATCAACCTGCAAATCGGGTCTGATGTCTTCGACCTCTTGGCCTGACGGTCTCGCACAGACAGATTTCCGATAAATCTCCGTCGGGACGCCTCAGGCGTCTCGACCCGCGCTTGTGCCCGAAGGTGTCACACCGGACCTCCCGCTTTGGAAATGATGAAAAAAGTGGTAGGATTTGCGGTGCGCGGTCAGGGGGCGACCCCGCACATTCGCGTTGAATAAAAATTCCAAAGGGAAATTCGCACCAAATAAACATCAGGAGTGACCATGGCCATCATTTCGCAGCCCAGCGGCGACCCGTTCATTGTCAACCCGGACCCTGCGGGATTTCAGGAACACGCGAAATCGGCCAGCCTGACAAACGGTTACGTCATCGCCTGGCGCGATGTCGATGACACGCTCAGCAATCATCGCATTCTGGCGCGGATGTACGATGCCGACGGAACGCCCGGCCCGGCATTCGAGGTCCTCGACGACACCAGCGGTCTTGTCCCGGAAATGTCTATTGTCGCCTTGTCCGACGGCGGGTTCGTGCTGTTTCAGACCAGTTTCGGCGTTGACGGCTCTGTCACCGGCATCGAAGGTCAGCGCGTGGATGCCAGCGGCACGCTTCAGGGCGATCCGTTCACGGTCAACGCGACCACCAACAGCCTGCAACAATACCCGGACGCCGTTTTGCTCAGCAGCGGCAACCTCGCGGTTGTCTGGGATAGTTTCGTTTTTGACGACAGGTTCAGCTATGGCATCGCGGCGCAGGTGCTGCCGGCCACCGGTCCCGGCAGCGATCCGGACATTGTCGTCAACACGACCACCGAAAACGGGCAGACCGATGCCAGCATCGCGGCCCTGACAACCGGCGGCTTTGTGGTGGCTTGGGTGTCCGCCGGCCAGAATGCGGGCGTTGACGGGATTTACGCCCAGCGGTTCGACTCGTCCGGTGCCAAGGTCGGGGCAGAGTTCCTTGTCAGTGCCGAGCCCGGTAATGTTGGCGCGGCGACACCCGAGGTTGTCGCCCTTCCGGATGGCGGATTCGCGGTGTTCTTCAAGCAATCGGAGAATACCCCCGGCCTTGGGTTCACGGCGGAAATCGCCGGGCGCTTCTACGCATCCGACGGTACGCTTGTCGGCAGCCAGGTGCGTGTCGACAGCATCGAGGACCTCTCGGTGCAATATCCCTCCGCGACCCAGCTTTCCAATGGCGACGTTCTGGTCATGTGGCACTCGTCCGGCATACGTGGAAGCGCGCATCCGCCCGGCCTTTATGTTCAACGGTTCTCCCCTACCGGAGAAAAGATCGGCGGCGAAGTTCTGGTCAGCGATGAGGTTCTGCTCGACAGTTTTGGACACTACCTGACGGCATTGCCCGACGGATCGGCCCTCGCCACCTGGACCACGTCCTCCGGAAGCGGCCCGGTTTGGGACGAGGTGTCAGCCCAGCTTCTCACATCGGTCGAAGTATCGGATGGGCCCGAGCCGATCTTCCTCGTGGGAACACCTGGTGCCGATACGCTTGATGGCGGAGCGGCGAACGATTCACTCGAGGGTCTGGCAGGCAACGACCTGCTGCGGGGATTCGAGGGCAATGACAGTATGGATGGTGGTCTGGGCGCCGATACGCTCAACGGCGGCGATGGCGATGACATCATCATCGGCGGCCCGGGTGAGGGCGACCTGCGCGACGTGATCTTTGCCGGTGAAGGCAATGACAGCGTCGATGCGGGCGCGGGCAATGACCAGGTTTTTGGCCAGGGCGGCAACGATACCATTGCGGGCGGCTTTGGCGTCGATGAAATCCAGGGTCAGGACGGTGACGACGTCATCACCGGTTCTGCGTTCAGTGACCTCGTGTTCGGCGGCGCCGGGAATGACTTCGTCAATGGCGGCTTCGGCCATGACCGGATCAACGGCGGCGACGGGGCGGACAAGTTCTTCCATGTCGGTGTCGAAGGACATGGCTCGGACTGGGTGCAGGATTACAGTTCTGCCGAGGGGGACGTGCTCCTGTTCGGCAACACGACCGCCACCCGTGCCGACTTCCAGGTGAACTTCGCGCATACGGAAAACGCCGAGGGCGAACGTGCGGGCGACGATGCCGTACAAGAGGCCTTCGTGATCTATCGCCCTACCGGCCAGATCATGTGGGCGCTGGTCGATGGCGCGGGGCAGGACAGCATCAACCTCCAGATCGGCGCCGAGGTCTTCGACCTCTTGGCTTGAAGTCTGGCTCCGGCGCCCGGGGAGGGCGGCCGATGTCCGCCTTTCCCGCCCGTCCCGAAGGGCGGGAAAGGCTCCGGAGGGGTGTACAAAACGGTCAATCCGGGGCCAAAGCCGTGTACAAAACGGTCAATTCGGGCGGCGCGGCCCTCAGGCCCGGTAAAACAGGTAGCGTTCCGGCGGGATGCTGTCGGGCCCCTTGATCTCGGTGAACCCGACCAGCGGCTGGCCCGAGATGATCAGCCCGCCGGGGACCATCACCCGGGCGATCAGCGGCGACAGCCGGGCCGCCTCCGCCACGTCTTCCTCTTTGATTCCCATACCAAAATCGTAATGCGCCAGCACGATAGGCACGCCTTCGGACGCCAGCCTTTCCAGCATCGGTTCGGCCTCGCCCATCAGGAAATCCGCCTCGGGCGGCGTGCAGGAGGGATGGCATTGCAGCACCCGGTCCATCACCCGGATCCGCCGCCCCGGCAACACCTCGCGCAAGTGATCATAGGTCCGCCCATTGCCCAGACCCATGTCCAGAACCTCGCCGGAAAGTGTCTCGATCTGGGCCGCGGCCCAGTTCAACCCGTCCCGTTGGGCGGTCAGTCGGCGCAGCATGGAATCCAGTCTACTCATTGTTTTTCCTCGTCTTTTTCCATGATCCAGGGGCGCGCGGGTCCGTTCATCAACCGGCTCAGCAGGGCTTCGGTAAAGGCCCAGATCGCCGCGTCATGCACCAGGTGATGGGTCAGGATACCATAGGGTTCATCATTGTCGGCACGCCCCTCGCGGCGGTCGCCCAACTGGTCCGTGACCTGCGCGATCAGCCGTTGCGGGTCGAGCAAGCTGCGGCTGCCGCGCCAGTCGATCGGATCGAGATGGGTGTTGATCTGGCAGAGCCCCGCCACCGGCTCGGCGCGTTTGCGCGGGGTCGCTGTCGAAACCACCCGGTAGCCAAGCCCCGGCAGTTCCTCCACAATCTCCGGCGCGATCCGGTTCCACGGCGGCACGAACATCGGACGCAGGGCCGGACCAAAGAGATCCCGCAGCCGCGCCAGCCCCTGGCGCGCTTCCGACAGAATCGCCGGCATAGGTCTATGTAGCTGAAACTCCGCCTTTTTTTCGCCACTTGGTGCATGGTTGCGATGCGCCCATCCGTGCACGACGGGGATCAGGGCCGGGCGTCTTTCGACCATTTCAGCCAGCGCCCACTCGGCCGGTTCCGGGATCACCGCGATGTGGACAGGCATGTTCAGCCGCTCCGAAAGCATGGTCAGACGGTCCAGCTCGGGCGTGACCTGAACCGCGTCGTCGTCCCGCCACCAAAGCGGCAGGATCAGTCCAGCCTTTTGCCAGCGGCTCAACTCATCTTCCAGCGGCGACCAGTCGGGGGTCATCGTGCGGCCTCCAATTCTTCGGCGATCCGCACGCTTTCGGCGGCGCCGTCGAACTTTAGTTCGCTGCTGTCGCGCGGCGGGTCGCACATTACGTTCAGCAAGGCGCGCTCCAGGTTTTCTGCTTTCAGATCAACGCTTTCCACCACGGCAAAGCCCGGCATCCCGGACAGGGCGCGGGCGCGCAGGCCCTGTTCGACCTCCTTGCCATCGTCAAACGGGACAATGACCGAGGGCGTGCCCGCCTGCATCAGATCCAGCGCTGTGTTGTAGCCGCACATGCTGACCGAGGCCGCGGCTTCGTAGAGCATGGACCGGAAATCGGGCCGGGCCGGTTCGGCGAGAACCGACGCATCCGCCGCCAGTGCCTGCAATTCAGCCGCGCGCGCGGATGCGTCCGCGCCACCAACCAACAGACGCCAGCGCCTGTTGGTCATCTTTCGCGCGGTCTCGATGGCCGCGTGAAAGATAGGCTTTCCCACCGGCCCGCCCCCGGCGCTGACGATGATCTCGCCCTTGCCCGCATGCGCAGGATGCGATCCGGCAGCAGGCGGCGCGACATAGCCCGTATAGCGCAGCTTTCTCGCCAGTAGCGGCGTCACCGGCCAGCTGACCTCCAGCCGCGTGGCGGAGGGGTCGGAATGCACCAGCACCGCGTCGAAATAGCGTTCGACCACCGTCTCGGCCTCCTCGGCCTTGGCGGGTTTGGAGGGGGGCGCGAGGATATCGCGGATCGAACTCAGCACCACCGGAGGTGGCTGGTGTGACTTGGCTGTCTCCAGCAAGGCCAGGAACTCCGCCTTCAGGCTGCGGCGGCCAAAGGGGTAGAGTTCGGTGATCAGCACGTCCGGGTGGAACCTCCTGAACTCCTCCATCAGTGCGGCCTGCCGTGTGGCAAGAAAGGACGTGTCGGCGGGCGCCCCGCTGTCGGTCAGCAATCGGGTGAAGTCCACCCCATCCGACCGCAGCGGCGGCAGCTGGCACAGGTCAAGGCCCGTGTGATCCAGCTGCGGCGCGGGCATCCCGCCCGAGACCACGCAAACCCGGTGCCCGGCACCGGCAAAGGCGCGGCCGAGCGTCAGCGCCCGGCTCAGATGCCCGGTTCCCAACAGGTGCGTGACGACGATCATGACCTTCATGCGTGCGCCTCTCGCGGTATCAGGCGAACCGGCTCTTCCCATACGCGCATCGGATCAAGCTCGACCACGAAGAGCCGGTTGCGCTTGATCTTGAACGGGGCCGGTCCGGCAAATTCCCAGCCATGGGCCATGGCCAGGATGACGCGCATGATACCGATATGACACACCGCGACATTGTCGCCGCTCAGGGTTCTCAGCCAACCTTGCAAACGGTTGCGCAGTTCCGCCGGGCTTTCGCCGCCGGGTGGACGATAGTCCCAGCCCCAATCCTCGATGTGGCGAAACCCGCTGCCGGGGATGTCCAGCAGGTCGCGGCCGCGCCGGCCTTCCCACTCGCCCCAGTCCATTTCTATCAGGGCATCGTCGCAGCGGGGCGCGCGCCCGGCAACAAGCCGGGCCGTTTCGGCGGCGCGGAGCAGGGGGCTTGCCCACAAAGCGGCCTTGTCCCATGGGGCTGGCAGGCACAGGCCTGCCAGATCCTGTCGCGCCTGATCGTCGAGCGGAATGTCGCTGCGGCCCTGAATCCGGCCGGCGCGGTTCCACTCGGTGTGACCATGACGAAGCAGGGCGAGACGAGCCATCAGGTGCGCTCCAGCAAGGGGCCGACAGCCTGCCAGAAGATATCGGTGGCAGCCGGGACGAGGTGACGGTCAGAGATCCGCTTGCGGGCCTGCGCGCCGGTTCTGCGTCGCAGGGCGGGATCCTGTAACAGCCGGTTCAGCATCATGGCCAGCGCCTGTGCGCCCTCTGTGGGGGCGGGATAGGGTGGGCCGGGCAAGAGCACATCGCGCACGCCGGGCCGGTCCTGGGCCACCACCGGCAGCCCGGCAGCCTGCGCCTCCAGATAGACCATGCCGAATGCCTCGTTGACGCCCGGCCAGAAAAACACCGAGGCGCGGTCATAGGCCGATTGCAGCGCCGCCCGGTCAAGTTGGCCCAGGAAGCGGACACGTGATCCGAACGGGGCCATCAAGGCTTCGACCTCGGCCCGCGCGGGACCGTCGCCTGCGATCTCCAGGCTCCAGCCCGCGTCGAGAAGGGGCAGTGTTTCGGCGATCAGCCGGTAAGAGGTCAGCTTGTCGCCCGCGCGCATCATCCCCACGGTCAGGATCGGCCCACCGTGCGGGCCCTCCGGCGGCAACTTGTCCAGCGGGAGAAATGGCGGCAGTTCGACCAGAACCTGGGCGCCGAACCGTTCGCGCTTCAGGGTGATCAGGTCATTGGCTGTCAGATAGAAGATGACCCGCGCCGCATCGCAGGCGTCATGCGCTGCCTGCGCAAACCCGGCCCAGGGGCCGGTCAGGCGGCTGGTGGCCCGCGTGCTTTCGATCTGGACATAGGGCAGTCCGCGTGCGGCACAGACAGCCGGGCCGATCAGGTCCGGCGCCTTATAGTAGTTGTGATAAGTTACCCAGAGGGCGCAATCCGCGGGCAACGCGCCTGCCAGGCGCGCGACCTCGGCCTCGGCCTCGCTCCGCAAACGAGCCTGAATCTCTTCGGAGCCAGCCTTGTCATGGCTGCGGAACTCCGACACCAGGTCGACCCTATCCCCGCGCGCGCCGATCATGCGCATCAGGTTGCGCGCCATTTCCCGATCACCCGAAGGAACCGGGCTGAGCGGCGATTTCATCGGGGCGTAAAAGGCGATGCGGGCCATGTCAGCCTGCGTCGCAAAGCGCGGTCAGCCGCCGGGACAGTTGGGCGATACCCGGGGGCATGGTGAAATCCGAGAGCAGCCGGGCGCGGGCGGCTTCGGCCATGTCTGCGGTCCGGTCCGGCTCGGTGGCCAGAGCTGCGATGGCGCGGGCCAATGCCTCGGGCGTGTCCGGCGTCAGGCTGCCATGCACCCCATCGGTGATGAATTCAGGGATCGCCGAAACCGGTGTGCTCAGGATCGGAAGCCGTTGCGATGCAGCCTCCATCAGCACGTTGGGCAACCCGTCGCGGTCGCCGTCGGCGGCGATGCGGCTGGGCAGCACGAAGAGATCGGCGGCACGCATGGCCGCGATCACCTCGGGCTGGTCGCAGGCGCCGCGCCAGGTGATGCGCCCGGCGACGCCCGCCGCGCGCGCCTGGGCCTCCAGCGCGGTCTTGTCGCCGCCCCCCCCGATATGGACCCAGCGCCAGTCCAGCCCGGCGGGCAGCAGGGCAAAGGCGGCGATCAGCCGGTCAAAGCCCTTCTTCTCGACCAGTCGGCCAACCGACAGCATCTTGAACGGCTCTCCATCCGCGCGTGCGCCCCGTTCAGGTGGGGCTGGAAACCGTGTCAGGTCAAGCCCGTGATAGACCAGATCGACCCGGTTCGGGTCGTCGGCCAGCGCCCGCAGATGTTCGGCCCCGATTGCGGTACAAGTTGCGCCAAAGGCGGCGCCATGGCTGTCGGCGCGCAGCTTCTCGGCCTTTTCCCACTCGGGCGAGGTCCAGATGTCCTTGGCATGGGCCGAGAAGCTCCAGGGCAGGCCGCGCATGATCGCCGCATAGCGCGCGACGGACGAGGGGGTATGCATGAAATGCGCATATAGCCCGCGTGTCGAAGCGGGAAGTTCGGCGGCCAGAACGCAAGCCTGCCCGAACCGGCGGATACGGTTGGGCGTGCGGTCGCGGGCCAGATCGGCCCGCCACACGCGGTAAGCCTCGGCATAGCCGGGCAGGGCCCGGGCAGCGGCGCGCCCGCGCCAGACCCGCTCGGGCTCCTGATACAGGTATTCGGGCAGATAGCGCACCTTGGCCTGCAACCGCTCGTGCAGCGGGTGGCGTTTCACATCGGTCGGATGGCGCAGCGACCAGATGTCGAACGCATGCCCGGCCTCTTCCAGCGCCACCAGCTCCTGCGCGATGAAGGTTTCGGACAGCCGTGGCCAGCCCTTGACCAGCACCGCCAGTTTCGGGGTATCGGCGGTCATTCCGCGGCTTGGTCCTTGGCCCCGCGCAACAGGGCATCGACCCTGCGTGTCACATAGTCCAGCCCGTCGAGCAGTCCGTCGCCGATCGCCTGGCTTGGCAAAGGCTGGTTGGGCAGGTTACGGATGGCGCGGATCATCGATGTGGCCGTCAGCCCATCGCGACTTTCATCCAGCATGCGTACCAGACCCAGTTCCTCGGCACGGCTGGCCCTGATCCACTGTTCCAGGCGCGGCACGGTGCGCGGCACGATAACCGCCCGCTGGTCAAACGAGAGAACCTCGCAGAACGTGTTGTAACCGCCCATGCAGACGACCCCTTCGGCGCCTGCAAAGAGCGTCTCGATCTGGCTCTCGAAGCCAACGGCCGTGACCCGGCCATTCAGCGCGGCAACGCGCCGTTCAAACTCGACCCGGGTATCGCCGGACAGGAAGGGACCATATACCAGCACCGCGCGCGGCGACAGGTCGGGGTCCTGCTCATAGGCCGACAGGACGAGGTTGACCATCGCTTCGCCATCGCCACCACCACCTGGGGTGATCAGCACATACGGCTGTTTCGGGGGGGTGCCCACGGGCCCAAGGTCGCGCCGCAAATAGCCGGTCCAATGCATCCTGGCCTGTGCCGTCTGGCTCAGCGGCAGCCCCGCAGTCGGGTCGTAGACCGAGCGCAGCCCGTAAACCCAGATCTCGTCATAGTACCGTTCGGTGGCCGTCACCGCGTCCTTGCGGGCCCATTCGGCGGCCAGAACCTCGGGTTCGTCCAGCACGTCGCGCAGCCCAAGCACAAGACGGGCGCGCCCCTTGGCCAACAGCATTTCCAGTGTCGGCCGCAATTCGCCGCGAAAGCCGGTCGGTTCCTTGTCGACGATCAGAATATCGGGGTCATACCGTTTGGCCGCACTGCAAATCAGGTCGCTGCGCAGGTTGGTCACATCGTCAATGCCCATGCCCATGGTCTGCGAGACATAAGACCCATCCGAGCGTTTGGTCACGCCGGGCAGGCGCACATGGTCGACACGCCGGGGAAAGGTGAACCGCCCGGCGACAGGCGAGCCCGTGAGGATCAGCGCCGAGGCCGAGGGATCGGCCCCGGTGATGGCCGCGGCCAGCGCCCGGCAGCGCCGCAGGTGGCCCAGCCCGAATGTATCGTGGCTGTAGAGCATCACTCGCGGTGCACGAACGGTCTGATATGTCCTGCTCTCGCCCTGCATTGCTTTCGTCTACAGCCTCAGATCAGCGTCGGATTTTGGGAAAACGCCCTTGATATCGTACAAAACAGCACCGGGGCGGCCAAAGCCACGAATGGTCGCGGCGCCCATTTCTCGGAACTCCCGATGTGCCACGGCCACAATAATGGCGTCGTAGGCGCCATTTTCGGGCGTGGCCACGGGGGTCAGTCCGTACTCTTTGCGCACAGTACCCGCATCGACCCATGGGTCAAACACTTCTGTCGAAACAGAGTATTCCGCAAGCTCGGAAATGATGTCGGCGACACGGGTGTTGCGGATGTCGGCGCAGTTTTCCTTGAAGGTAAAGCCCAGAACCAGGACGCGGGCATGCCCCGGGTCGATCCGGCGCGCGATCAGCGCCTTGATCAACTGCTGCGCCACATGTCGGCCCATGTTGTCGTTGATCCGTCGTCCGGCCAGGATCACCTCGGGGTGATAGCCCGCCTGTTCGGCGCGGTAGGTCAGGTAATAGGGGTCGACCCCAATGCAATGCCCGCCCACGAGACCGGGCTTGAACGGCAGAAAATTCCACTTGGTCCCCGCCGCCTCCAGCACTTCGAGCGTATCGAGACCGAGGCGCGAGAAGATCAGCGAGAACTCGTTGACCAGCGCGATGTTCAGGTCGCGCTGAGTATTCTCGATCACTTTGGCGGCCTCGGCGGTGCGGATCGAACTGGCGCGGTGCACACCGGCCTTGACCACCGGGGCATAGATCGCCTCGACCCGGTCAAGCGTCTCGGCATCCTGGGCCGAGATGATCTTGACCACGTTTTCCATCGAATGTTCGGCATCGCCGGGGTTCACCCGTTCGGGCGAATAGCCCAGCTTTATCTGGGAATAGAGCTCCAGCCCGCTGCCTCGGGCCAGTTCCGAGCCGCAGACCTCTTCGGTGACGCCGGGATAGACCGTGCTTTCCACGATCACCAGGTCGCCGGGGGCGAGATGCGGTGCGATCATCCGGCAGGCACCCCGTAGCGGGTCCAGATCGGGGGCCTTGGCATCGGTGATCGGGGTCGGCACGCCGATGATGTAGACGGTGCAGTCGTGCAAATCGGATGCATCGCACGAGAAAATCGCCGTTGTTGCGGCAAGCGAAGCCTCGGACACCTCGCCGTTGCGATCGTGCCCGCGCCTCAGCGCCGCCACATGGGCCGCATCGGTGTCAAAACCCAAGGTCGGATAGCCGGCGCGCGCCAGCCCCAAAGCCAGGGGCAGGCCGACATAGCCCAGCCCGAGCACGGCAATCCGGTCTTGTGTGATCTGGCGCGCCATGCGTGACTACCCGGTATTTCGTTTTTTGTCCTGCCAACCACCGGGCGCTTCCGGTCGTTGCTGCCCTCTGGTGTTCCTCGGTCCGCAGGCAGCACCGTACTAGTCAAATCAAACTGTCTTGAAAACACGATTCTGACGTCCGCTTGGGCCGAGGCATTGCGGACGTGGCGATCCGTGCCCGAAACTTGCCATTTGAACGTGGTTGCGCAGTTATATAGGCTCTCGGGCAGTGCCAAGACCGGAAGCCGCCCGATGAATTCTCTGATCCTTCGTTTATGCCTGTTGTGTTTTTGCCTATTGGGCGTCCTTGTTTCTCCGGCTGTGGCGCAGGTATCGCTCTATTCCTCGTCCAAGACCGAGACGCCGTCTTCCGACCAGAGTGTGGCCGATGCGATCCGGTCCGCAACCGAGGCGGGGGCATCTGTCATCGTGATCGACAGTGCCGGACGGGTGGTCGGCGCCAGCGTCACGACACAGGAGGACGCCGAAAGCGCGGCGCGTGCCAATCCGATGGGCGACGGCTCGCAGCTGATGAAGGCGCAGTCGCGGGTTTCCGAATTTGTCGCGGCGCTGGAATCGCGTCTTGCCGCAATGCCGTATTCGGTTTTCGAAGTGCAGTACATCCTGCGCCAGACCAGCCCGGATGGTCGCATCATGACCTATCTCGAGGTGCTGGGTATCAACCTTGTGCTATTGCTGATCGGACGATGGCTGTCGGTCGAGATCTACGGCAAACGGATCGCGCGCAATTACGTGGTCTCCCGGATCAAGGAGGCACCGCAGGGCTATCGCGACAAAATGCCGTTTCTTGTCTTCCGGTTCGTAATGGGGATCGGCGGCACGCTGTTTGCGATGATCTTTGCCTTTATCATCGGCTACCTTGTCTTTGGCCGGACAGAAGATCTTTCCATCCAGTTCACCACCACGGCCATCTTCACCGCGTTTTTCCTGATCCGAACGGCATCGGATCTGTGGCGCATGGTGCTGTCGCCTTATCTCAGCCAATACCGGCTGCCGCCGTTTTCCGATCGCGATGCAAAACGGCTTTATATCTGGGCAGCGGTTCTTGCGGCCTATGACATTTCCACGGTCATATTTTCGACCTGGGTGGCGGATTTCGGGCTGAACTACAACGTTTATGCCATGGTCTATGGATCGCTTACCGCGGTGGGCGCCCTGGGCACCCTGCTGATGGTTTTGTTCAATGGCCGCGCGATTTCCAATGCCATCCGAGGCGGGCGGCGCAAGGAGGAGGTGTCATGGCTGTTGCGGCTGGTCTCGGTCGGCTGGGCGCCGGTGGTGATTGTCTACGTCACCTACAGCTGGCTGCGGCTGGCCTTTGATCTGGTGCTGGAGCGGCCCATTCCGGTGCCGCTGATGGCGGGCACCTATGGCATCTTCATGTCGGTCGTGGTCGCCTATGGCGCGATGAACTACCTGCTTGAGCGGTATTTCGACCGGACCCGACAGGTGAAGGAGCTGAATGCCGCCATGACCGAGGCCGAGGCGGCGGAGCTACAACCCGTTGCGGGGGCGGGGACGCAGAGACATTACATCGCCACATACGAGGATCTGGCCCGCCGTGTCGCCGGCATCCTTGCCTTTGTGGTCGGAACCTATGCTCTGGTCCTGATCTGGAACCCGGAAATGGACTGGACCAGCGATCTGCCCATCGACCGGGCGCTGGATGTGATGGTGATCATCTTCCTGGGCTATATCGTCTTTCACTTCTTCCGCATCTGGATCGACAGTAAGATCGCCGAAGAGACGGTGGATGTGCCCGAGGGCGAGTTGGGCGACGAGGGCGGCGGTACCAGCGCCAGCCGTCTCGCAACGCTGCTACCGCTGTTCAGGGGCGCGATCCTGGCGGTTGTGGTGGTCTCGATCGTGCTGATCGCTCTGATGGAGGTGGGGATCAATGTCAGCCCGCTGTTTGCCGGTGCGGGCGTGGTCGGTCTGGCGGTGGGGTTCGGTTCGCAAACGCTGGTGCGGGATATCTTCTCGGGCGCGTTCTTTTTGATCGACGATGCCTTTCGCAAGGGAGAGTATATCGATATCGGCGATGTCAAAGGCACGGTCGAGAAGATATCTGTCCGGTCGTTCCAGCTGCGCCATCACTTGGGTGCGCTGCACACCATTCCCTTTGGCGAGATCAAGGTGCTGACGAATTTTTCGCGCGACTGGGTGATCATGAAGCTGCCCTTGCGGGTGACCTATGACACGGACGTGGAAAAGGTGCGCAAGCTGATCAAGAACCTCGGGCAGGAATTGCTCAAGGATCCGGTGATCGGTGACAATTTCATCCAGCCGCTGAAAAGCCAGGGCGTGATCGAGATGCAGGATTCGGCGATGATCATCCGGGTCAAGTTCATGACCAAACCGGGCGATCAGTGGCTGGTGCGCAAGCGGGTCTATCAGGACATTCGCGAGCTTTTTGCGCGTGAGGGCATCAAGTTCGCCCATCGTGAGGTCACCGTGCGTCTCGCCGACGGTCAGGAGGCCGCCAACATGACCCCGCAACAGCGCGAGGCGGTGACCGGAGCGGTTCAGGCCGCGATTGACGAAGATGCCTTGGACGAGATGATGGATGACGACCGGTGAAGCTGACACGCCCGAGGTTTTTCGTCGAAAACCTCAGGCGCGTCGGAAGGGGTCCGGTCTGCATCAGCTGTAGGGGTCGAGGCTGTCGCGCAACCCGTCGCCCAGAAAGTTGAAGGCAAGCACGACCACCACGATGGGCAACATGGGGATCGCGGTCCAGGGATAGAGCTCGATGCTTGCCAGGTTCTGCGCATCGTTCAGCATCACCCCCCAGCTGACAGCGGGCGCCCGCAGGCCGAGTCCCAGAAAGCTGAGCGCGGTTTCACCCAGGATCATTGCCGGGATCGATAGCGTGGCGCTGGCGATCAGGTGCGACATGAAGTTGGGCAACAGGTGCCGCCGGATAACACGGCCTGAACTGGCGCCCATCATCTCGGCGGCGCGCACGTATTCCTCTTCGCGCAGCGAAAGGAACTTTGCCCGCACGGAACGGGCCAATCCCGGCCAGTCCAGAATGCCCAGGATTACCGAAATGATGAAGAACACCGCCACCGGCGACCAGTTCGACGGCACTGCCGCCGACAGCGCCAGCCACAGCGGCAGTTCCGGCAGCGAGCGCAGGATCTCGATCACCCGGTTGATCAGCCAGTCGGTCTTGCCGCCCAGATAGCCCGCGATCGAGCCGAACAGGATACCCAGGAAGAACGACACCGAAATCCCGATCAGGCCCACCGTCAGCGACAGTTGCGCGCCATACAGGATGCGGCTGAACACGTCGCGGCCCAGCCGGTCGGACCCCCACAGGAACAGGGTCGCCCCCTCTGGCGCGCAGAACAGATGCGTGTCGCTTTCGATCAGGCCAAAGAGTTTATAGCTGTCGCCCTTGCACAGGAACGGAATAGGCCGGGGGTCGCTTTCGTCCGGGACGAACTTCCACTGAAAGGTTTCCAGATCCGCCTCGGCGGTGATCGGATAGATGAAGGGCCCGATAAACTCGCCCTCATGCACCCAGCGCACGGATTGCGGCGGCGCATAAAGATGGTCGGCGTTGCGGTAGTTCGGCGAATAGGGGGCGATGAACCCCATGAAGGGCAGCAGCAGATAGCTCAACAGCAAAAAGACGCCCGAGACCAGGCCCAGCTTGTGGGTGCGGAACTTGCGCCAGACGAGGAGCCAGTTGGGTGCGTCCAGGTCGCGCCGCTCCAGCTCCAGGATCGACTGTTGCGGGTCGTATGGCGCATCATCGACAAAGCGCCCGTCGGGAAGATGGGTCATGCGTCGCGCCCCTCGTATCGAATGCGCGGGTCAAGCATGACCAGCAGGATATCGGAAATCATGGTGCCGATCAGGGTCAGCAGGGCCACGAACATCAGCACGAAGCCGGACAGGAACATATCCTGGGTCTTCAGCGCGGTGAGCAGGGTCGGGCCGATGGTCTGCAAGCCCATCACCACCGAGACCAGAACCGAACCCGAGACCATCGAGGGCAGCAGGTTGCCGATATCGGCCACGAACGGGTTGAAGGCGACCCGCAGGGGGTACTTGGCCAGCATGCGGCTTGGTGACATGCCCTTGGCGATGGCGGTTTCGACATAGGGTTTTCCCAACTCGTCCAGCATGTTGGCGCGCAGCCGCTGCATCATCGCCGAGGCGCCGGCGGTGCCGATCACGATGGTCGGCACGATCAGGTGCACCAGCACCGACTGGATCTTGGCCCAGCTCATCGGCTGGCCTTCGAACGCGGGGTCCATCAGGCCGCCGATGGGAATGTCGAGGTACTTGCGCCCGTAATAGTAGAGGATCAGTGCCAGCAGGAAGTTCGGTGTGGCCAGTCCCAGATAGCCCACGAAAGCCGAGGTGTAGTCGGCCCAGGTTCGCGCCTTGGCCGCCGCGATCACCCCCAGAGGCAGCGCCGTGGCATAGACAAAGACGACAGCGGCCATATTGACCAGCACCGTCAGCCACAGGCTATCGCCGACAATTTCGGCAACCGGACGGTCGAACTCGAACGACCAGCCGAAATTGCCCTGGATCATACCGGAAAACCCGTGCGGACCGGGCATGAAGCCCATCCAGATCATGTATTGTTCCCACAGGGCGCGGTCGAGCGCGTATTCCTTCCTGAGAAACTCGGCCTTGGCCACACCGGCGGATTGCCCCGACGCCTTAAGCTCGTTGATCTGGTTCGACAGATAGTCGCCCGGCGGCAGGTTGATGATGACAAAAACCAGAACCGACACCACCAACAGCGTCAGCAGCATGGTTCCAAACCGGTAAAACGAGTAGCGCAGGATTGCCATTCAGCCGGTTCCGTCAGTCCACGACAAAGAATTCATCCATCCGGTGCACGCCGAAATGCGCACCGGGGTCCCAGGCCCACATGCCCTTCTTGGGCACGTTGCGCATCCGGTTGGATACGACGATGGGCTGCGGCGCTTCGGCCAATATGCCGATACCGTAGACTTCGCTGGCGTGAATGGCCAGCATTTCGGTCCAGGCGGCCGCGCGCTGCGCATCGTCGGTCGCTGTTTCCCACATGGTCAGCAGTTCCATCAGGCGCTGGGCGGGCGGCAGGTCGGGCGGTTCTCCGACCTGGCCCGCCGTCTGATAGAACTGGCCCCATTTCGGCCAAGCCAGAAAGACCTGGTCCGTCGGCGCCAGATAGGCGGGCGACGTGTAGGTTTGCGGAATGCCGTTGTCCCAGCCGAACCAGACCGAAGCCATGGTGGTTCCGGCAAAGACACGGTTGCGCAGGATATCGCGGTCCAGCGGGCGCATGATCAGCTTTACACCGATCTCGCGCCAAGTGTCGGTCACGATCTGAAGCGCGTTCTCCACCTCCTGCCGCTCGCCCGCAGTTTCAATCACCAGCTCCATCGGACGACCGTCTGGCAACAGGCGGGTGCCGCTGCTGTCCCGCTTGTCCAGACCCATTTCATCCAGCAGCGCGTTGGCCTGCGCCGGATCAAACGCGGCCCAGGCGGTGCGGTTCTCTTCCTTGTAGAAGGGCGAGGCGGGCAGCACCGTCATCGCGCCAGGCTTGGCCAGTTTAAAAAACAGGGCCTGGTTGATCGACGCCCGGTCGATCGCCAGCGACAGCGCGCGCCGCAGGCGCACATCGCGCAAGATCGCGCGCCAGGCGTCGTCCTCATAGTTCAGGTTCGGGTAGATCGCGATTTGCGAGGCGACCCCGGTTTGCCACAAAACGGTCTTGTAGTTTCCCGTCGCTTCGCCCTTTTTCAGGATCGAGGCATCGCGGAAATCAAGCCCGCGCCCCTGAAGGTCGACCTCGCCGGCGTTGGATTTTGCGGCGACCAGACCGGGAGCCACGATCTCCATCTCGACGATGTCGATGTACGGGAGTTGCACCCCACGCGCGTCGATGCGGTGATAAAAGGGGTTGCGCACGAAGTTGTGGCGGATCTTCTTGCCCTCGCTGGCGTTGATCCAGGGTTGTAGCGTTGGCAAACGCGCATTGTCGAACTGGTACATGTTGTCCAGCTTGTTGTGCAGCGCGGCCCAGCTCTTGACCCTGTGCTCCTCGACTTCGGCGGCCAGCTTGGCCGGGTCGGCATAGTCTTCGTGATACTGTTTCAGGAACTCGGCGGGCCGATAGATGAACGGCGGGCTGGCCTGTGCGAGCGATTGCAGGAAGCTGGGGTTCTGGTCGTCCCACTCGTAGATCACCGTGGTTTCATCGGGAAAGCTCACGCGCGGCGGCTTGCCGTTCACCAGCAGGAAATCGGGCGGGCCTGCGGGGCTGAGAAGCGGATTGTTGGCGACATCCTTCCACCAGTATTCGAAATCGGCCGAGGTAAAGGCACTGCCATCCGACCATTTGTGGCCCTTGCGCATATGCAGGGTGAACTTGCGGTTTTCTTCGTTTTCGAACGCGTTGAGGATATCCGGCACCAACTCGTACTTGTCGTTGTAGCCGACCAGGCGGGCATAGCCATAGACCACCATCTGGCGGACGTCCTTGGAGCGGGTGATCATGGTGCGCATCACGCCGCCCTGCGTGCCGAATTCCCGGCCCTTGGCTTCGAGATCGACGATCAGGGGTTCTTCGGGGATACGCCGGTCGATCGGGGGCAGGTCGCCGGCCTGCACTTCGGGCTCCCAAAACGTTGTCTCCTGCAACGGTGGCAGCGATTGGGCGCCTGCCGATGACAGCCCGGCAAGCACCAGTGTCAACGCAAGCGAAAAGGATCGGCGGGGCAATTCAAACATGGCAACGTACCTTGTGTCCTGGCTCCAGTTCTACCAGCGAGGGTATCACGGAGTCGGTGAAACGGAAGGCTTCTGCCCAGGTGTCCGGGGACCCTGCGCCAAGCGCGACCAGTTTCAGGTTGATGGGGCGGTCAATATCCGGTTCGGGCTGCGCTGCGATCAGCGCCTTGGTATAGGGATGCTGCGGATTATGGAACAGCGTCTCGGGCGGGGCCTGTTCGACCACCAGCCCCTGGCGCATCACGGCCACCTCATCGGCGATCCGGGCCACCACGGCCAGATCGTGGCTGATGAACAGGTAAGACAGCTTCAGCGTTTCCTGCAACTGTTCCAGCAGGGTCAGGATCTGGTCCTGGACCGACACGTCCAGCGCCGAGGTCGGCTCGTCGCAGACGATCATCGACGGGTCGAGCATCATGGCGCGGGCGATGGACAGCCGCTGCCGCTGGCCACCGGAAAACGCATGTGGATAGCGTTTCAGCATGTCGGGGTTCAATCCCACCCGTGACAGCATCTCGGCGGCCCGCTCGCGTTGCTCGGCGCGGGTGCCGATCCGGTGAATCTCCAGTGGTTCGGTCATCGCGTCCTGGATGCGCATGCGCGGGCTGAGCGAGCTGAACGGGTCCTGGAACACCATCTGCGCCTGCCGCTGGAACGCGGTGCGCTGGGTGCGGTCCATCTTGTGCACGGTCAACGGGTCCGCCCCGGCCCGGGTCCGAAACAGCACCTCTCCGCCCGGGTCCGGCGGTTCCGCCCCCAGCGCGATCCGCGCCGCGGTGGTCTTGCCCGAGCCGCTTTCACCGACGATGGCCAATGTCCGGCCGCGCGGCAGCCTGAAATCGACCCCGCGACAGGCATAGATCAGCTTTTCGGCCTTCCATCCGCGTCCCGACCGCATGGTATAGGTCTTGGACACCGCTTTCATCTCAAGGATCAGATCCTCTTGCGACGGGGGCAAGCCAACGATCTGCGCATCCGGAATGGCGGGGGCCGCGTCGAACAGCTGTTGCGTATAGGGGTGCGCGGGCGCCCGCAGGATCGCGGCTGCGGTACCGCTTTCCATGACGCGGCCCTTGTGCATGACCACGACCTTTTCGGCCATGTTCGCCACCACGCCCAGATCATGGGTGACGAGGATCAACGCCATGCCCGTTTCGCGCTGAAGATCCTTGATCAGGCCCAGCACCTGCGCCTGGGTGGTCACATCCAGCGCCGTTGTCGGCTCGTCCGCGATCAGCAGATCAGGCTTGGCGACCATCGCCATGGCGATCATCGCGCGTTGCCGCATGCCGCCCGACAGTTCGAAAGGGTAGGAGTTATAGGCACGGTCCGGGTCAGGAAAGCCGACGCGCTCGAATTGCTCCAGTATCTCTTTCCGCGCTTGGCCCTCGCTGGCGCCGCGATGCAGCCACAGCACCTCGCTGACCTGGTTGCCGATCTTGTGCAGCGGCGACAGCGAGCGCATCGGCTCCTGAAAGATCATCGAGATACGGTTGCCGCGAATGCGACGCATCTGCCGCTCGCTGAGGTCCGATAGTATTGTCGTCCCGTCTTCGCCGTTCAGGATCACCCGGCCTGTGCGAATCTGGGCGGCCTTGGGAAGGATACGCAGAACCGCACGGCACGAGATCGTCTTGCCCGACCCGGATTCGCCGACGAGGGCAAGCGTTTCGCCCGGCATGACGTCGAAACTGACGCCCCGAACAGCCGGTTCCGCGGCGCCAAACCCGATGCTGAGGTTTTCGACAGACAACAAAGGGGTCATTCAGGTGTCCCACCCGACTGGCCAGAAAACGACATAATCTCTTCAATACCCCCAGCGGTCTTCTTTTTATAACAGCACTGTCGCGCGACCGGAGCCGGTTCGTCAAACCTCAATTTCAAGACTGACCTCACGAAAAAGCGATAATCTGTGCATCTTCGGCTACCATTGGCCCAAGCAATTTGGCATGAGGGTCGGCGCGGCCGCCACAGGCCTGTACCAAAGGGGAGAACATCGACGTGACCCGGACTGAGCAAAGCCGCCTGGACCTTTTCATCGACCGGATGGTGTCGCAGCGGGCCTGCCTGGATCACGCCATCGCGCTGACTGCCGCTATGAAGGGCCCGGTTTACGAGTTGGGTCTGGGCAACGGCCGAACCTATCACCATCTGACCCAGCACATATCTGGGCGCGATATCCTTGTCTTTGAACGCGCGGTCGCCTCGCATCCCGATTCCACCCCGCCCGATGACCGCCTGGTTCTGGGCGATATCCGAGAAACCCTTCCCGCCACGCTGGCCCGCTCGGGCCCGGTCGCCAGCCTGATCCATGCCGATCTGGGCGGCCATAACCGCGAAAAGAACGACAAGTTCGCGCGCATGATCTCGCCCCTTGTCGAACCGCACCTGGCGCCGGGCGGGCTGATGGTGTCGAGCGACCGGATGTATTTCGACGGGCTGGAGGAACTGCCGCTGCCGCCCGGCGCGGTCGAGGGGCGCTGTTTCATCTACCGACGCGGGTAACGCCGGGGTGATCTGCCGCAGGGTCACGCGCGCGTATCCCTAGGCGCGGGCGTGTCGCCGTGCCTATTCTGCCGCAAGCCAGAAGGAGACGCCTGCCATGCTGTTCTACGATTGCTCCACCGCGCCGAACCCGCGCCGCGCCCGCATGTTCATCGCCGAAAAAGGGCTGGCAATCGAAACCCGCGACATATCGATCGCCAAGGGCGAACAGCTGCTGCCCGCGTTCAAGGCCGTAAATCCGCGTGCGACAATCCCTGTTCTGGTGACTGACGAGGGCACGGTCCTGACCGAGAACCTCGGCATCGCCGCTTATCTTGAGGCGCGGTTCCCCGAACCGCCTTTGATGGGGCGCACGGCCGATGAAAAGGGTCTGGTGATGATGTGGAACGCGATTGCCGAGCAGCAAGGCGGGATGCCCGTCGCCGAGGCGCTGCGCAACTCTCATCCCGCGTTTGCGGATCGTGCCATTCCGGGACCGGCGAATTATGCCCAGATCCCGGAACTGGCACAGCGTGGGCTTGACCGGATCGGGCGGTTTTTCGACCTTCTGGAAGAGCGCCTGTCCGAAAGTCCCTATATCGCCTGCGACCACTTCACGCTGGCCGATATCTCGACCTTTGTCTTTGTCGATTTCGCGCGGGTGGTGAAAATGCGCGTGCCCGAGGGGCATACAGCCACGCGAGCCTGGTACGAGGCGATCAAGGCGCGACCCTCGGCTCAGAAATAGACCCCAGTCGAGCGACAGATGCTCGCGCCTGCCGTGATCTTTGGCCTTCCGGGGCTTTGGGCAAGGCAGGAACCGCTACCTGCACCGCACCGGATAGGTCGTTCGGAACGGCGCGTCAGCATAACGCTTGTCCGCCTCGAAGCAGGTCACCCTGCCGACCCCGTCCATCCACACCAGATGCGGATCGTAATAGATCTCGCCCTTGGTCTTGGACCACCGCATGGTTTCGAAATGCAGATGCACTAGCATTCCCAGAGCGCCGGTATCGCCCATGGTTGCGATCTGCTGACCCCGCGCCACGGGCTCGCCCTCTTGCGCGAGGCGCTGGTCCAGATGCTTGTACACCGTAAAAAGCCGCTCGCCATTCGGCGCCAGGCCATGGTCGATGACGATGCGATGCCCATAGGCGGGCTCGTAAAAGCTCTTGCTGACCTTGCCTGGGGCCGCCGCCAGAACCGGCGTTCCCCGCTTGCCCCAGATATCGATCCCCTGGTGGATCTTTTCGCCGTCATAGCGGAACTGTTCCGAGATATAGGGGGCATTCGGCGGCATGATCACCTCGATCTCCTCGGGAACAAGGTGGTCGTAATAGTCCGCGCTGCCGTATTTCTCGATGCCGATACAGGCGGTCAACATCAGAAGCAGCGACAGGATGCAGAGCAATCGCGCAGGTTTGGTCATGATAATCCCAGAACAGAAAATACCTGGGAATCTCAACATATCCGGCGTTTTCGGGCAAGTTGGAACGGGATTTTCAGTACTGTACATAAATGTCTAGACAGGTTTTCCGCTTGCCATTAGCCTGCCGACATCCAGTCAGGAGAGTCCGGATGAAGTCTCAGTATCGCGTTGTGGTCATCGGGGGTGGCGTGGTTGGCGCCTCTGTTCTCTATCATCTGGCCAAGTTCGGCTGGACCGATGTGGTGATGCTGGAACGGCGGCGCCTGGCCTCTGGTTCCTCTTGGCACGCGGCGGGCGGCATCCATGCGCTGAACGCCGATCCCAACATGGCGGCCTTGCAGGCCTATACCATCGACCTGCTGTCCGAGATCGAGAAGGAATCCGGCCAGAACATCGGGCTGCACATGACCGGCGGTCTGACACTGGCGGGCACGCCGGAACGCTGGGAATGGTTGCAGGCGAATTATCGCATCTTTCAGTCGATCGGCATCGACGATTGCGAACTGCTGACGCCGCAAGAGGCGCAACGGCGTTGCCCGATCATGTCGACCGACGGTGTTCTGGGTGCGATGTGGGCCGACCGCGAAGGCTATATCGACACCACAGGCACGGTGCAGGCCTATGCCACCGCCGCCCGCAAGCGCGGCGCGGAATACTACGAGGACACCAAGGTCGAGCGCCTGATCCAGACCGCCGATGGCTGGCAGGTGGTCACCGACAAGGGCACGATCACCTGCGAACATGTGGTCAATGCCGCCGGTCTCTGGGCCAAGCAGGTGGGCCGCATGGCGGGCGTCGAACTGCCGGTGTCGCCGCTGAAACACCATTACCTGATCACCGACACCGTGCCCGAGGTCGCGGCGGCGGAATTCGAAATGCCGATGACCGTCGATCTCGAAGGCTTCACCTATATGCGGCAGGATCAGAA
This sequence comes from Ruegeria aquimaris, assembly GCF_025751555.1. Classification (GTDB taxonomy): domain Bacteria; phylum Pseudomonadota; class Alphaproteobacteria; order Rhodobacterales; family Rhodobacteraceae; genus Ruegeria_B; species Ruegeria_B aquimaris. Next base: position 338,097 of record NZ_JAOWLB010000004.1, on the reverse strand, counting down.
GGGCATCCTGGTCGGTATCTACGAGATCAACCACGAACATTGGGCGATGGACGGCGCGCCGTGGAACTATGGCGAGGAGCTGTTCCAGGAACAGCTCGACCGGATCGAGAACGAGCTTATGCTGGGTTTTGCCCGCTATCCCTCGATCCAGGATGTCGGCATCAAGACCTGGGTCAACGGCGCCTTTACCTTTTCTCCCGATGGCAACCCGCTGGTCGGCCCGGTGCCGGGCAAACGCGGCTATTGGTCGGCCTGCGCGGTCATGGCGGGCTTCCTCCAGGGCGGCGGCGTCGGCAAGACGCTGGCCGAATGGATGATCCATGGCGAGCCCGAGGCGGATGCCATGTCGATGGACGTGGCGCGCTATGGCGACTATGCGCAGAACAAGCGCTACATCCGCGAGACCACCGGCCAGTTCTATTCGCGCCGCTTCGTGATGTCCTACCCGAACGAGCAGCTTCCGGCGGGTCGTCCGCTGAAAATGGCCCCCGCGCATGACGCCATGACGGCGGCGGGCTGCCGGTGGGGCGTCAGCTGGGATCTCGAGGTGCCGCTCTACTTCGCGCCGTCCAAGGATTTCGTCGAGAACCTTACGCTGAAACGCTCGAACGCGCATCCGATCGTGGCCGAGGAATGCCGGGTGATCCGTGAAGGCGTTGGCCTGATGGACATCACGGGCTTTTCCCGGTTCGAGGTCTCGGGACCCAACGCCGAAGCTTGGCTGGATAAGCTTTTTGCCACCAAGCTGCCCGCTCCGGGCCGCGCGCGCCTTGCCGTGATGCTCAGCGAGACGGGGCGCCTCAAGGGCGACTTGACCCTGCTCAACTGGGGCGACGGAACATGGTGGATCATGGGCTCCTATTACCTGCGGGCCTGGCATATGCGCTGGTTCAACGACCATCTCGACGATGGGGTGGCTGTCCGTGATCTGGGCGAGGAGATCTGCGGTTTTGCTCTTGTCGGCCCGAAATGCCGCGCTGTGATAGAGAAACTGGCCGAACAGGATATCTCGGCCCTGAAATTCATGGGCTGCGGCGACTTTGACATCGGTTTGGTCCGTGCCCGCGTCGCCCGAATGTCGGTCACCGGCGAGATGGGCTACGAGATCAACTGCCGCTATGGCGAGCACATCGCGCTGCGCCGGATGCTGCTGGAGGCCGGGGCAGGCGAGGGCATCCGCGAGGTGGGTTTCAACGCCTTGCTGTCGACCCGGATCGAAAAGAGCTTTGGTATCTGGTCGGCGGAATTCACCCAGGATCGCACCCCCGGCATGACCGCCATGGACCGCTGGATCGCCTGGGACAAGGGCGATTTCATCGGTCGCGACGCGGCCATCGCCGAGCGCGATGGCAATGGCCCGGCCCGGGTGCAGGTGACGCTGGAGGTCGACGCGGCCGACGCCGATGCCTCGGGCTATGAACCGGTCTGGGCGGATGGCAAGCAGATCGGCTTTGTCACATCGGGCGCCTATGGCCATTACACCGGCAAGTCGCTGGCCATGGCGCTGGTGGACAGGGACAAGGCACAGCCGGGTACAGCAGTCAGCGTGCATGTCGTGGGTGTCGAACGGCCCGCCGTGATCATCGCGCCGTCGCCCTATGACCCCGAGGGCAAGGCGATGCGCGGATGAGCGCGGGGCGACGGGGCAGGCGGGCACGGGCCGATGCCTCGGCCCCCGCCCGCAAGGTCGATTACCGTAACCTGCGAAACCCGTTCCCGCCGATGGCGGCCTTCTCTGACGACCGGATCGAGGCGCTGCACGAGGCATCGCTGACCGTTCTCGAAGAGCTTGGCATCAAGGTGCTGCACCCCGGCGCGCGCGACCTTTATCAACAGGGCGGTGCCCGCATCGACGGTGAGATGGTCTATATCGGCCGCGACATGGTCGCCGCCGCACTGGCCAGCGCACCGCACTCCTTTGCGCTGAAAGGCGCGGTACCTGAGCGGGATCTGACGATGGAACTCGGCTGGATGATGTTCCAGCCCGGTGCCGGTTGTCCGCATGCCACCGACCTGGCGCGCGGCCGCCGCCCCGGCACCATCGCCGATTTCCGCGAACTGGTACAGATCACCCAGAATTTCGACGTGCTGCACATGGTGCCGCCGCTGGTCGAGGCGCAGGACGTGCCGATGCACCTGCGCCACATGGCGATGACCGAGGTCGAACTGACCCAGTCCGACAAGGTTCCGTTCCTTTACGCGCGCGGTACGCCGCAGGTGATGGACGGGTTTGAGATGATCCGCGACTTTCGCGCCCTGTCCGACGTCGAGTTCCGCGCGCAAAGCTGGTGTTACACGATCATCAACACCAACTCGCCGCGCACCATCGACATGCCGATGGCGCAGGGATTGATCGACTTTGCCCGGCATGGCCAGTTGGCGATCATCACGCCCTTTACCCTGATGGGCGCGATGGCGCCGGTGACGGTGGCGGGCGCCATGACGCTCAGCCATGCCGAGGCGCTGGCCGCCATCACGCTCAGCCAGCTGGCGCAGCCCGGCGCGCCAGTCTGCTATGGCACTTTCACCAGCAATGTGGACATGAAATCGGGCGCGCCCGCCTTTGGCACGCCCGAGCATTTCACCGCCTCGCTGGTGGCGGGGCAACTGGCGCGGCGCATCGGCCTGCCCTGGCGCTGTGCTGGGGGCAGTGCCGCCAATATCAACGACGCCCAGGCCGCCAACGAGACACAGTTCGGCCTTTGGGGCTGCCTGCTGGCCGGGGCCACGGTGACGATCCATTCGGCGGGCTGGCTCGAAGGGGGGCTGACCGTCTCATACGAAAAGATCATCACCGATCTGGAGGTGCTGCAAATGGTGGCCGAGCTGTGCGCGGGCACGCCCTCCACCGATGCAGATATCGCGCTGGATGCCCTGCGCGAGGTGCCGCCGATGGGCCATTTCTTTGGCGCTGCGCACACCATGACCCGCTATCAGACCCAGTTCTACGAGCCGCTGGTAGGAGACTGGTCGAATTACGGCGCCTGGACCGAGCGCGGGGCAGTCGATGCCAATCATCGCGCCACTGGCATCTGGCGCGGGATCGTGGATAACTTCGAACCACCGCCCATGGACCCTGACCGGGTCGCGGCGCTGCAAGACTTCATCGCGCGCCGCACCGCCGCAGGGGGCGCGCCCCCCGAAAGCTGAGACCGGACCCGCAATGAACACCAAACCCATCCTGCATCGCGACGACCCAACCGCCGAACCCCTCGTGGGCAATATCAAGGTGACCCGCGACGACTGGCTGAACGTGGCCATGGATGTACTGGTGTCCGACGGGGTGGAACAGGTCAAGGTGTTGAACCTGGCCGAGCGGATGGCGGTGTCGCGCTCCTCGTTCTACTGGTATTTCAAGTCGCGACAGGACTTGCTGGATGCCCTGCTGTCGAAATGGCAGGCCACCAACACCGCCGGTCTGATCGCCCAGACCGAGCTTCCGGCCGAGACCATCACCGGGGCTGTCTGCAACCTGTTCCATTGCGTGGTCGATCCGGCGCTGTTCGACACCGCGCTGGATTTTGCGGTGCGCGACTGGGCGCGCCGCTCGGGCAAGGTGCGGCGGATGCTGGACCAGTCGGATACCCAGCGGCTGAACGCGTTGACCGACATGTTCCTGCGCTATGGCTATCCAAAGGTCGAGGCCGAAACCCGTGCCCGCGTGCTCTATTACATGCAGATCGGATATGATCTGGCGCAGCTCTACGAGCCGATCAACCAACGGCTTTCCTTTGTGCGGCACTACCTTTTCGTGTTCACCGGCGTGCATCCGCGAGACGAGGAAGTCGAAGCGTTCCAGTCCTTTGCGCGCGCCTTCTGGGAAGGAAGACAAAGATGAGCAATCCCGACGCAATCATCATTGGCACCGGTGTGATCGGCGCGGCCATTGCATTCGAGATGGCCAAGGCCGGGTGGAAAACCCTGTCGCTGGACCGAAATGCGCAGGTGGGGCATGGCTCGACCGCCGGATCCTGCGCCATCATCCGGATGCATTACTCGACCTTCGACGGCACCGCCTTTGCCTGGGAGGGCTACCATTACTGGCGCGACTGGGCCGAATATCTGGGCCTGCCGTCGGATGTGCCGCTGGCGCAGTTCCGTCAGACCGGCTGTCTGGTGATGAAGACAGAGGCCAACGGCAACCTGGAAAAGCACATCCGCAATTCCGCCGATCTGGGTATCCCGTTCGAGGAATGGACGGCCGATCAGGTGATGGAGAGACTGCCGATCTATACGCTCGACAGTTTCGCGCCCGCCCGGCGTCTTGACGACCCGGAGTTCGGCAAACCCAACGGTGGCCGCATGGGCGGCGCGGTCTTTTGGCCGAATGGCGGTTATGTCACCGATCCCGCGCTCAGCGCGCAGAACCTGATGGCGGCGGCGGGACGGCATGGCGCAAGGGTTCGCACAGGGGCCGAGGTGGCCGCGATCCTGCAGGCGGGCGCCCGGGTTTCCGGTGTCCGGCTGGCCTCGGGCGAAGAGATCCATGCGCCGGTGGTGATCAACGTCGCCGGGCCGGGCTCGTCGATCATCAATCGCATGGCGGGTGTGACCGGGGACATGACCATCCAGACCTGCCCCTTGCGGCAAGAGGTGGTGCATTTGCCTGCGCCTGAAGGGTTCGATTTCGAGACACAGGGAACCATCGTCTCGGACAGCGATATCGCCTGCTATTGCCGTCCCGAACACGGCAATCACATCCTGATCGGGTCAGAGGACCCGGAATGCGACCCGCATCAATGGTGCGAGGACGATATGCAGTACAACCGCGATTTCACTGACCAATGGACCACCCAGGCGATGCGCTATGCCCAAAGGGTGCCCACCCTCGGCATCCCCTCGAAAACCCGCGGCGTGGTCGATCTCTACGATGCCTCGACCGACTGGATCCCGATCTACGACAAGTCGTCCCTGCCCGGGTTCTACATGGCCTGCGGTACCAGCGGCAACCAGTACAAGAACGCCCCCATCGCTGGCAAGATGATGGCCGCGCTGGTGCGTTATTGCGAGGCGGGCGGCGATCACGACTCCGCGCCGTTGCAATTCGAACTGCCCTATATCGGGCGCAGCATCGACGTGGGCTTCTACTCGCGCAAGCGGCCGATCAACGACGAAAGCAGCTTTTCGGTGCTGGGTTAGCCCCCCAGCGGGACAAAGCGATAGCCGTCTTCGCCGCGCTCGACCCGGCCCATGCCGCCATCGGGCAGGTGATAGCCGATCATCGCCATCTGCTCGCTGGCCAGCCGGTCCATCAGCGCGACGCGGGTCGCTGCTCCCGCCGCGAGATCCTGGTCGGCGCCCGACGGCCAGTCGGGCCGGGCAAAGGCCAAGTGGTGGTTGCCGATGGCATCACCCACCACAATCAGCGCCTCGGAGCCGGAGCGAACCTCGAACGACATATGCCCCGGTGTATGGCCGTGCGTGGCCACTGCCGCGACCCCGGGCAAAAGTTCGTCGCCATCCTCAAAGGTCTCAAGATCTTCCAACGCTTCCAGCCGCCGCGCAGCGCCCACCGCAAATGCGGCGCGATCGGCCCCGATCGCGTCGACCGTCGCCGGGTCCAGCCAGTAATCCCGTTCCGCCCGCCCGATCATGTGGCGGGCATTGGCAAAGAGCGGATCGTCAAAATCGTCCAACACCCCCCACAAATGGTCCGGGTGGGCATGGGTAAAGATCACGTCGGTGATGTCGTCGGGGGCCAGTCCCACCGCATCCAGCGCATCGACCAGCTGTCCCACGCTGTCCTGAAACGCGCTGCCGGATCCTGCGTCGAACAGCACATTGCGTCCCTCGACCTGCAACAGCGTCACATTGCAGTCCGGTTTCAGGATGTCGCCCTGCAAGCCGTAACGCTCCAGCAGAGGGGGCAGGTCTGCCTGCGGCATAGGCCCGAACATGAAAGAGGCGGGCAGGGTCAGATAACCGTCGGACAGGCTGGTGATGCGCGCGGTCCCCAGTTGCGTTTCGACAGCGGACCAGACCCGCAGCGGGGCCGCGGCGCTCAGCGCCAGGCCAGCGCCAAGGCGGGACATCAGGGTGCGGCGGGTCAGTGTCATGGCAGGTCTCCTTAGATATTCTCGCATTCAGTAACATGAATTTTATGGTCCGGCGATAGATTTCCAACTGCTGTAGAAAGCAATTGACATACCTGAGTTAAAAAGTCAGATATAAGAGGCCAGCAACCGGACCCCCGGCAGCCAAAAGATCGTTCCGCAGTTCGGGAGACCGCCAGATGACCTTTCAGACCCCGCCGACACTTGCCGGATATGCCACGCCGGTCCTGCCGTCATACTCGGCCGAAGACCTGACAAAGGGTGGCAACCTTGCCCATATCCGGCTGGGCGACCAGCTCTATACCCTGCGCATCACCCGCGCGGGCAAGCTGATCCTGACCAAATGAGTTCCGCGTCTCACCGGGGGGCCGCCGCCGTCGGCCATCTGGCCGACCTGCCCGCGCTCGAAGCCTCGGTCGTGCATTGCCTGCGCTTGTGGAGCGATGCGGCCGAAGGGCGCGCGGCCCTGCCCGAAGGGCGCTCGACCGAGTTGCTGCGGCAGATCTGCGGACTTTGCGCGTCTTACGGGCGACGCCCACTGATGCGGCATGGCCTCGGTTGCGCCTGTCTGGGCGCGGACGAGGCCTGTTTCGCCCATATGGTCGCCGCCGCCTCCACCGGCGCGCGCGAGGATGCGCTGATGCTGGCCGCGCTGATCGTCCGGCCCGATCTGGCCCCGGCGCTGGTAGCGCTGAGCGAACAGCTGGGACTGGCGCTGCACCGTCGCCCGGTGATCCCAACGGCACCGGGCCGCAGCGCAGAAGGCCGGGCGGGGTTACTGCACTAAGCCCGCTTCAGCAGCAGTTGCAGCCTGCGTGATGGTGATCGTGGTCGCAGGCCGGGGCAGGCGCCCAGTCGCCGACCTCGGCCAGCACCGTACGCAGCGCCCACAGGATCATGTCCACATCCTCGGCCTCGATGGTCAGGGGCGGGCGAATTTTCAGGATGTTGTCCTTGGGCCCCTCGCTGCCGATCAGGATGCGGTGGTCACGCATCCGGTTCTTGACGTATCGGCAGATCTCGGTGCCTTCGGATCCGTCGGGGTTGATCAGCTCGACCCCAAGGAACAGCCCCATGCCCCGCACGTCGCCGACGCAGCCGAATTCACCCTCCAGCGCGTGTAGCCCGGTCATCAGCCGCGCGCCCATCAGCCGCGCGTTCTCCTGCAAGCCCTCGTCATCGACGATGTCCAGCACCTCCTTGCCGATCCGGCAGGACAGGGTGGAACCGCCAAAGGTTGAAAAGAACTCGATCCCGTTGTCGAAACTGTCGGCAATCTCGCGTGTCGTGGCCAGCACCCCCAGCGGGTGCCCGTTGCCGATGGGCTTGCCCATCACAACTATATCGGGCTCGGCGCCCTGGTGTTCAAAACCGAAATAGTAGTCGCCCAGCCGACCCAGCCCGGTCTGCACCTCGTCGGCGATACAGACCCCGCCCGCCGCGCGGATCTTGTCATAGACCGCAGCCAGATAGCCCTTGGGCGGGATGATCTGGCCGCCGACGCTGGGAAAGGTCTCGGCGATGAAACCGGCCACGCCATGGCCCTTGTCCTGCAACCGGGCGATGGCGGGATCGACAAGATCGGCGAATTTCCGGGCGCGCTCCGCATCGTCGCGCTTGAAACGGCCGCGATAGTCGTCGGCCACCTCGACTAGTTCGACCCAATCGGCCTGACCCACACCGCCCGGCTTGTTGAACTTGTAGGCCGAGATGGCAATCGCGCCGGTGGTATTGCCGTGATAGCCGTGATCGGGCGTCACCATACCGATGTTGCCCGTATGCGCCCGCGCCAGGCGCAGCGCCAACTCGTTGGCCTCGGTGCCGGAGTTGACGAAGAAACAGACCTCGAACCGCTCGGGCAGCTTCGACAGGACCTTTTCGGCGAAGGCCAGTTGCGCCGGATGCAGATAGCGGGTGTTCGAATTCATCCGCTTCAGCTGATCCGCCGCCACCGCCTGAATACGCGGATGGGCATGGCCCACATGCGGCACGTTGTTATAAGCGTCCAGATAGGGGCGGCCCCATTCGTCGAACAGGTGATGCTTCCAGCCGCGCACCAGCATCACCGGATCGTCATAGGTAAGGCTCAGGTTGCCGCCGAAATGCGCCCGCCGTCCGGCCAGCACGGCGGCCTTGTCGGTGGGGCGATAGAACACCTTGTCATCGGGCAGGTTCAGCAGCGCCGCCGGGTTCGGGCAGACCGCGTGCCACAGGTCCATTTCGTCCGGGTCGCCGACACCGGGCCAGTCGGCCTCCATGCCTTGCGTCGTCAGCGCCAGCTGGAAATGCACATGCGGCGCCCAGCCACCGTTCTGACTTGCATCGCCCAGCCGCGCGAATCCCGCGCCCTGCGCCACCGGATCGCCCGGTTTCAGCCGGTCGCAGACCTCGGGGTCGAGATGGCCGTAGAGTGTATAAAACGCATCGCCCTGTGGCGTTTCGTGATGCAGGATCACCACGCCGCCATAATCCAGATGCCCGGTCCGGTTCTCGACCACCTCGACCCGCCCGCTGAGCGGCGCGTGCAGCACGGTTCCGGCGGGGGCAAACACATCCACCGCCAGATGCACGGTGCGCCTGTCGCTGGCCTTCCACGGCCCCTTGCGAAATCCCCGCTCGGCATAGATCAGGCGCGGCTCGTTGTAATAGCCCAGCCACAGGCTGGTGCCAAACTCCTCGCCCACGCGCGCGGCCTCTTCCAGCGGCATGTGGAACGGATTCTGCGGCCAGGTCGAATTCTCGACCGAGAGAGAGCCCATCGGCGCATTCGCCAGATCGGTGCCGAACATCTGCGCGAAACTGCCCCGGCGCTCGTCCAGATAGGCCTGCACCCGCTCGGCTCCATCGGTCACCGGCAAGCCGCAAGCCACCCGCAGCCGCGCCGCCATCAGCCCGCCATTGACCGAGGCGTTTTCCAGGAATCGCCAGGCCGGGGCCTGGCTGATCGTCACATAGGGGTCATCCGGGTTTTCGACCGCCATCAGGGTCGAGTTCACCACCGACACCGCCAACCGCATCCTGAGCAGCGGCCAGATCAGATCGACCTCCTCCGCGCTCAGCCGGTTGGCGGCGTGATAGCCGCGCACCAGCGCTGCCAAGGCGCGCTCGGGTCGGGGGTGGTCCAGCACCACATAGGCCCCGGCAATCGCCAGGTCGCAGACACGCGGCGCGGCGCACATGTCGCCCAGGTCGATCAGGCCCGAGACCTTGCGGGTCTCGTTCAGCCTGCCCTCGACCAGGATGTTGTAATCGTTGACGTCATTGTGGATCGCCTGGATCGGCAGGGCTGCGAGTTGGTCGCTCAGCCCGGAAAACTCCGCCGCGACCCCCTCCAGCAGCGCCCGCCGCGTCGGATCAGCAATCGCCTGCAACTCGGCGCCGATCCAGCCCGCCTGCATCAGGTTCCATTTGAAATCCCGCGCCAGCCCGTCATGGTCGAATCCCTCAAGCGCCCGGTCGGTGGCACCCAGCACCCGGCCCAGCTTCAGGATCAGATCCTCGGAATGCGGCAAGGCCCGCGCGTAACAGCGCCCCGGCAGCCGCTCGAGCAGCCAGACACGGCGCGGCGCGCCCGTCTCATCCGCGATCTCGGGCAGCATGCCACCGTCCAGCGCGGCAAACACCTTGGGAAAGGGTAGGCCGGGCGCCGTCGCGGCGATATGCTCCAGCGCCGCCACCTGCATCTCGACCAGCCCGGCCTCGCAACCGCGCCGCATCACCTTCAGCACGTAGTCCCGACCGTTCCGGCCCCGGGCCAGAAAGTTCAGGTCATACTCGCCATCAAGGCGTTCCAAGACTGCCTCGATCCCCCAATGCCCCCGTAGGGCCCCTGCCCAGAACTCCGTCAGCACCGCCGCTCTCCCATCACCTTCGTGCCGGGGCGGCCATTGCCCCCCGGTTCTTCATTTCGTCAAAAATACTCCGGGGGAGTCCCCGCAGGGGACGGGGGCAGCGCCCCCTTTGCCTCAGCCCAGCTTGCGCAAACGCGCCAGCAGGCTCGAAGTGTCCCAGCGCCCGCCGCCCATCTTCTGCACATCCTTGTAGAACTGGTCGACCAGCGCGGTGACCGGCAGGCTGGCGCCGGTCTCGTCGGCGGTGTCCAGGCAGATGCCCAGATCCTTGCGCATCCAGTCGACCGCAAAGCCATGGGTCCAGTGGTCGTCCAGCATGGTCTCGTAACGGTTGGCCATCTGCCAGCTGCCAGCGGCGCCCTGGCTGATCACCTCGACCACCGCGCGCCCGTCCAAACCGGCCTTCTCGGCGAAATGCAGCGACTCGGCGAGGCCCTGAACCAGGCCCGCAATAGCGATCTGGTTGCACATCTTGGTGACCTGCCCGGCGCCGCTCTCGCCGATGCGGCGGCAGATGCGGGCATAAGCGGCGATCACCGGTTCGGCGCGATCATACTCGGCCTCGTCGCCGCCGCACATCACCGACAGAACTCCGTTCTCGGCCCCCGCCTGACCGCCCGAGACCGGCGCGTCCACAAAGCCCGCACCGCCTGCCTTCGCTGCGGCATAAAGTTCGCGCGTGACCTTGGCCGACACCGTCGTGTGGTCGACAAACACGCTGCCCGCGGCCATGCCCGCCAGCACGCCATCCGGCCCGTTGCAGACGCCGCGCAGGTCGTCATCATTGCCGACACAGGCCATCACGAATTCGGCGCCTTGCGCCGCCTCGCGCGGCGTTGCGGCCATCGCACCGCCATGCTGGGCCACCCATTTCTCCGATTTCGCCGCTGTTCGGTTGTATACGGTCACCTCATGACCGGCGGCCTTCAGGTGCCCCGCCATCGGATAGCCCATAACCCCCAGGCCAAGGAATGCAACTTTTGCCATGTCCGGATCCTCTCTGTTGCCCGGCGGCTCCCCCCGTCCGGGATATCCCCGAGAGACAAAGCAAAACGCAGGTCAAAGGGCAACCCCGCGCGTCAGCTTTCCCCGCCCAGATCGCGCAGGATCGGACAATCGGGCCGATGATCGCCCGCGCAGGCATCAACCAGTTCCGTCAGCGTCTCGCGCATGGCGATAAGATCGGCGATCTTGGTCTCGATCCGGACCAGATGATCACGGGCCACCTGTTTCACATCGGCGCTGGCGCGGCTCTGGTCCTCGTAGAGCGCCATAAGCGTCCGGCAATCCTCGATGGTGAACCCCAGTGCCCGGGCACGGCCGAGGAAGTTGAGCTTGTGCAGATCCCGTTCGCGGAACCGGCGATAGCCGTTCAGGTCACGTTGCGGGGCGATCAGGCCAATATCCTCGTAATAGCGTATGGTCTTGGCCGGCAGGCCGCTGCGGTTGGCCACATCTCCGATATTCATGCCAGCCTCCTCATTCCGCCGGGGCAGGGGACGCTGCCGGGGTCTGGGCCGCAGCCTGCCGCGTGGCAGGCAGGGCGGCCCGCACCCGCCGCAGGCGCAGCGCGTTGGTGACGACAAAGACGCTCGACAAGGCCATCGCGCCCGCCGCCAGTACCGGCGACAGCATCGGCCCGCCAAACGGATAGAGCACACCCGCCGCCACCGGGATCAGCAGCACGTTATAGCCAAAGGCCCAACCCAGGTTCTGGCGGATGTTGCGCATGGTGGCGCGGCTCACCTCCAGCGCGTTGGCCACGCCGCGCAGATCGCCCGACATCAGCACCACATCGGCGGCCTCGATGGCCACATCGGTGCCGGTGCCGACCGCGATGCCGGTATCGGCATGGGCCAAGGCGGGGGCGTCGTTGATGCCGTCGCCGACAAAGGCCAGCGGGCCATGATCCGCCCGCAACGCATCCAGCGCCGCAACCTTGCCTTCGGGCATCACCTCGGCGGTGACCGCGTCGATCCCCAGTTTCGCCGCCAGGGCCTGCGCGGTGCGGGTGTTGTCGCCGGTGATCATGGCAACTGTCAGCCCCATCTGGTGGAACCGCTCGATGGCCTCGGCCGTACCGGGCTTCACCGGGTCCGAGACTGCCAGCACCGCCGCCGCACGGCCACCCACCGAAGCATAAAGCGGCGTCTTGCCCTCGGCGGCCCAGCCCGCCCCGATCTCTGCCAGCGGGCCCAGGTCGATACCTTCGCGGGCGAACAGCCGGTCGGCGCCAACCAGCACGTCCTGGCCCTCGACCACGGCCCGGGCACCCAGCCCGGTGAGGCTCTGGAACCCGTCCACCGCAGGCACGTCGCCCTTGGCTGCGCGGGCAATGGCCGAGGCAATCGGGTGTTCCGACTGCGCCTCGACCGCTGCCGCCAGACGCAGCACGCCATCACGGTCAAACCCTTGGGCAGGGGTCAGGTCGGTCAGTTCAGGCCGGCCCAGCGTCAGCGTGCCGGTCTTGTCAAAGGCGATGACCTTCGTCTCTTGCAGTCGTTGCAGCGCGTCGCCCTTGCGGAACAGCACGCCCAGTTCGGCGGCCCGGCCCGTGCCGACCATGATCGAGGTCGGGGTGGCCAGTCCCATGGCACAGGGACAGGCGATGATCAGCACCGCAACACCAGCGACGAGGGCATGACCGAGCGCGGGCGAGGGGCCAAAGGCCAGCCAGACCAGCACGGTCAGCGCGGCAATTCCCATCACGATGGGCACGAACCAGAGCGTGATGCGGTCCACCACCGACTGGATCGGCAGCTTGGCGCCCTGCGCCTGTTCCACCATACGGATGATCTGGGCCAAGACAGTATCCGCGCCCACCTTTTCGGCCCGCGCCCGCAGGGCGCCCGCCGTGTTCACCGTGCCGCCCACCAGCATGTCGCCTGCCGCCTTGGCGACCGGCACCGGCTCGCCAGTGATCATGCTCTCGTCCACATGGCTCTGTCCGTCCAGCACCACCGCATCCGCCGGGATGCGCTCGCCCGGCCGGATGATCAGCGTGTCGCCCGGTTGAATATCGGCGATGGCCACTTCAACTGCCTGCCCCTTGCGCTCGACCCGCGCATGGCGTGGCTGCAGCCCCACCAGCGCCTCGATGGCGGCGCCGGTGCGCCCGCGCGCCCGCGCCTCCAGCCAGCGGCCTAAGAGGATCAGCACCACGATGACGGCGGCGGCCTCGAAATAGACATTGGCGGTGCCCGCAGGCAGCAGGCCGGGGGCAAAGGTCGCCACCACCGAGAAGCCATAGGCGGCGCCCGTGCCCAAAGCCACCAGGGCGTTCATGTCCGGTGCGCCGCGCAGCAGGGCGGGGATGCCCCGCGCATAGAACACGCGCCCCGGCCCGAACAGCAGAACGGTGGTCAGCGCGAACTGGATCAGATGGCTGGTGTACATTCCGATCGTTGCCGCGATCCAATGGTGAAAGGCCGGGATCATGTGCCCGCCCATCTCCAGCAGGAACACCGGCAGCGCCAGCGCGGCGGCAAACAGCGTACTGCGCTGCAACTCGGCGATTTCCGCCTGCGCGTGATCATGCGCAGGCGCATCCTCCCCCGCCTCCGCATGCGGACGGGCGGCGTATCCCGCTGCCGTCGACACGGCGGCCAGCGCGACCGGATCGGTCGCGCCCGCGGCATAGGTCACTCGCGCGCTGCGATTGGCAAGGTTCACCTGCGCCTCGACCACGCCGGGGGCCGCGTTCAGCGCGCGTTCGACCCGTCCCACGCACGAGGCGCAGTTGAGCCCCTCGACATCCAGCACCGCCTCGCTCAGCTCCGCAGGATAGCCCGCCTTGGCGGCGGCCTGGGTCAGTTCGGCCACCGGCCCCTCATGCGTGACCTGCGCCGTCCGGTTGGCGAAATTGACGCTGGCCTCGGCCACGCCCGGTACCGCCTGCAAGGCGCGTTCGACCCGGCCCACGCAGCCGGCGCAGCTCATTCCGGTGATCTTTAGCGATGTGGTCTGTGCAGACATGCGACTCGTCCTTTTCCTCTGATCACCCCCCAGATGGGGGTTCCAGTCACGGGAAGGTCAAGAGGCATGTCAAAAAAACTCACCCGCGCCCGATATTGCGTTCCATCAGGCGTTGATAAAGGCCCGGCGACAGCCGGTTGATCCACCAGGCCAGCCACGCCACCCGTCCAACCGGGATCATGTCGCCGCCCCGGTCCAGCCCGCGCAGGATCGAGGCCGCAGCCGCCTCGGGCGTCATGTAATCCATCCCGTCGGTGGCCGATCCGGGACGCGCGATGCCATCGGGCTGCGCCTGCGGGTTGCCCAGATTGGTCGCCACAAACGACGGTGCCGCGATCTGCACCGCCACCCCATGCGCGCGCTCCTCGGATCGCAACGATTTGAAAAAACCCTCCAGCGCGTGTTTGGACGCGGCATAAGAGGTGCGGCTGTAGAGCGGCGCGAACCCCGCCACAGAAGAGATTGCCAGATGGGTGCCGCGTGCCTGCCGCACCGGGTCGATCATAACGCGGGCCATGTTCACGGCGGCGAAATAGTTGATCTCGAACACCCGGCGGTGACTGGCCTCGTCGCTGTCGGCGAACAGGCCGATCTGGGTGATGCCCGCATTATAGATGGCAAGGTCCACGCCATTTGGTCCAATCGCCGCCGCACAGGCCGCTGCCAGCTGCTCTGGGTCGGTCAGATCGCACTGGATCGCCTGCTGCGTTTCGCTGGTCTCGACGCCTGAGATATCGCGGTCGAGCAGCACCACATGCCAGCCACGGGCCTGCAACGCGCTCGACAGCGCCCGGCCCAGCCCACCAGCCCCGCCCGAGATCACCGCCCGCTTCACAAGCCCGCCTCGCGCCGCCAGAGGTCAAAGACCTCGGCGCTGGTCAGCTCGGGCACATAGCCGAACACCTGTTTCAGCGCGTCATTGGCCAGCACCGGGCGGTATTGCAGGAAGCGCACCTGCTCCGGGCCGTACCGCGACAGGCCCAACGGGCGCGCCACCGCGAGCGCCGCTTTCAGCGCCAGCGCAGGCAGGCGCAAAACAGGCTTGCCCAGAGCGCGGGCAAGGTCGCTGACCCCCATCGCCCCGTCACCCGCCACGTTATAGATCCCCGCAGGCCCTTCGCCCGCCGCCCGCGCCAGGATGCGCGCCAGATCGCGGGTCCAGATAAAGACAAAGGGGCTTTCCGACCCAAGCACCGCCAGCAGGCGGGGTTTGCGGAACAGGGCGGTGATCTGGTTCTCGGTGCCCGCGCCCAGAACCGTTCCCACCCGCAGCACCACCTGTTCCAACTGCGGCGCGGTCTGGCGTGCCTCGGCCAGCATCTCTTCGACCTGGCGTTTGTGATCGGCATAGGCGAACTCGGGATTGCCGCGCAGCGGGTCGCTTTCGCGCAGCGGCACCGGGTTGTCGGCGTGGTATCCGTAAGCCGCGCCCGAGGAGGTCACCACCAACCGCCGCACTCCATGCGCCAGACAGGCTTCCAGCACGGCACGCGTGCCCCCCACATCGACGCGATGGGCGACCTCGCGCGCCACGCCCGGCGTCACGATCGAGGCGAGGTGGATCACCACATCCGGTCGCACCTTGGCAATGACCCGGTCAGGGTCACCACCGGTCACATCCATTTTCAGATAGACCATGCCCTCGGGCAGCGGATCGGGCCGCGACAGATCGGTGGCAAAGACCTGCTGGCCCGACAGTTCGGCCAACAGCGCCTGTCCTACCATGCCCGCTGCGCCGGTGATCAGGATGCGGCTCATCGCGCCGCCTCGGTTCGCGACATGAGCATGGCCAGCCCAAGGCCCGAGATCGCATGCCAGATCCCCCAGAACGCTGCCGCCACCGCCATGCCGCCCAACCCGTTGAAGAAGGCAAAGATCAGCACCAGTCCAAGGCCCGAGTTCTGGATGCCGGTTTCGATCGTCACCGCGCGCCGGTCATAAGGGGACAGCCGGGTCAGAGTGGCCACAACCCAGCCGCCCCCCAGAGCCAGTGCATTGTGAACGATCACAAGCCCGGCGACAGCTCCGGCGAAACTCAGGAAAAACCCCCAGTTCGCAGCCAGAGCGAGTATGATGAACGCGATGAAAATCCCCATCGAGACCAGTTGCAGTGGCCGCCGCATCCGCGCGGCCAGCGAGGGGCGGCGCATGTTCAGCACCACTCCCAAGATCAGCGGCAGGATCAGCATCAGCCCCACGGTGATGGCGATCTGCACCGGGTCGATACGGGTCTCTTGCAGGATGGCGCGGGTGGGGGGATACAGGCTCCCCCACAGCGCGATATTGGCGGGGGTCATGATAATGGCCCCCACGGTGGCAAAGGCAGTCATCGACACCGACAGCGCCGCGTTGCCGCCCGCCCGATGAGTGATGAAGTTCGAGATATTGCCGCCCGGACAGGCCGCTACCAGAATGAGGCCCAGCGCGATGGAGGGGCGCGGTGCGGTCACCCAGACCAGCGCAAATGTCAGCACCGGCAGCACCACGAATTGCGAGAAGAGCCCCACCAGCACCGGTTTCGGCCCTCGCGACAGGCGGCGGAAATCCTCGACCGTCAGGTCGATGGCGATGGAAAACATCACCACCGCCAGGATCGCGTTCAGCAGCATCAGCGAGGCGGGCGAAAAGTTCAGCAGGATATCGTCGATGCCGGTCATGCCCGTGCCTCCTTCAGCCGCTTGATCCAGCCGGTCACCGCGCCGCGATAGGTGGCCTTGTCCACGTAATAGGCCATGCGCGCCAGCTTGAGGTAGTTCATGCCGCCGGTCGCCCGTTCGAACCCTGCCGCCTTGGCGGCCTTCAGTTCCGCCGCCGCCGCACTACCCGCGCGCAATCCGGTGATATAGCGCGCCACCATCTCGGCCTGTTCATGTCGGCCCTGCCAGCCCAGCCCGCTGGCCTCGACCATGCCCAGAACAAAGAGGTCGTCGCGCTTAGGGTGCATCGCGTTGAGGTAAAGATGCGGCGCGTCGCCCTGCCAGTTCAGCAGGTCGCGGTCGATGAACGGGTAAAACAGCTTGTATCCGGTGGCGGCGAGGATCATGTCGTACTCTTCCTTGCTGCCGTCGGTGAAGTGTACAAAACGGTCATTCAGCCGCTCGATTTCGGTACGAATCCGCACATCTCCGTGTCCGGCGTGGTACAAGACCAGCGAGTTGACCACCGGGTGGCTTTCGTAAAGCTGGTAGTCGGGCTTGGGAAATCCGTATTTCTGCGGATCGCCCACGAACCATTTCAGGATCATCCCGTCGACCCGCCGTTTCAGCCACATCGGCAGCTTGATCATGCCGCCCAGCGTATCGGCCGGTTTGCCAAAGACATATTTCGGTACAAAATAATATCCGCGCCGCATCGACAGGTCGCACATCACCCCGTGATGGATCGCATCCACCGCGATGTCACAGCCGGAATTGCCCGCCCCCACGATCAGCACCCGCTTGCCGTCAAACTGCGAGGGGTGCCGGTAGGCCGAGGAGTGGATCAGCTCGCCATCGAAATTACCCTTGAATTCCGGCATGCTGGGCTCGGACAAAGTGCCATTGGCGATCATCACCCCGGCATAGGTCGCGTCGTGTTCCCCCTCGGCATCCCGCCACGTAACGCGCCATCCTTCGCCCGGCCCGCCCAGTGGCTCACAGCGCAGCACCTCGGCCCCGAAGCGGTAATGGTCGCGCAGCCCGAAGCGGTCGGCAAAGGCGTTGAAGTACCGCTTCAGCTCACGATGCGAGGGGTATTCGGCGACCCGGTCCTCCATCGGGAAATCGGTGAACTCGGTCATCCGCTTGGACGAGATCAGATGCGCGCTTTCGTACATGGTCGAGCGCGGGCCGTCGATGTCCCAAAGCCCCCCCACATCCGAATGCAGCTCGAACCCGTCAAAGGCGATGCCCTGTTCCAGCATCACCTTGGCCATGGCCAGCCCCATCGGACCTGCCCCGATCAGGGCAAATCTGTCGCGCGTTTCCGTCATCGCTGTCCTCCCGTTGCTTTTAGATTGAACGACTGTTCAAATTAAGGCAAGATAATTTGCAAAAGGGATGTTTGTTTTGGAAAAACAACGGCAACGGGCGCCATCCGCCCGATCCTTGCAGACCCGGGCGCGCATACTTGACGCTGCGGAATTGGTCTTTGCCGAACGCGGATTCGAAGGCGCATCGATTCGCGACATCGCTCATTTGGCCGGGGTGCAGGTGGGGCTGGTGGCCCACCACGGCGGCAGCAAGGAAGAGCTGTTTCACCTCATCGTCGCGCGCCGAGCGGGGGAGTTGTCGCGCCTGCGCATAAACGCGCTGGAGGCCGCCCGGGCCAGTGCTCCGCTTGACCTCGCAACCATCCTCGACTGTTTCATCCGGCCTTACGTGGAGCTGGCGCAGGGCGGCGACTCGCATTGGGTCGCTTATGGCCGGTTGGTGGCGCATGTCTCGGCCGACCCGCGTTGGCGCGATCTGGCGGCCGAATGTTTTGACCGAACCGCACAGCGCTTCATTGCCGAGATCGCGGCCCTGTTCCCCGGTGCCGGACCGGGCACGGTCGCCGCAGGCCAGGTCTATGCGGTATCGGCCATGCTGGCGCATGTGCATTCGGCCTGGCGGATCGGCGCGCTCAGCCCCGGCAGCGATGCGGTCGGACTGGACCGGCTGATCGCATTCTGCACGGCGGGCGTTTATGCGATCCTGACCTCGGACGGGTAACCGCGTCGGATTACAAAGGACTGCCTTCGCGCATTTTCGCCTGTTCCGAAGGGGTTGGCGTGTGGTTGAAGACAAAGGCGGTGCGGCAGGCCTCCTCGCCCCCCAGCTCCTCGATCCGGCGCCGCTGATCGGCAAAGGCGCGGGCGTTGACCGCCTCCGGATCGCAGATCGCGCGCAGGCGCCGTTCGCCTTCGGTCAGGGCGGCCGCGATGGTCGGATCGTTTACCCCCTCCATTGCGCGATTGACCAGTTCATGCGGATCCGAGGCCAGCTCGAAGAGCTGCGGCGGGTGGCCGACGTAATGGACATACTTCCAGTCCTGCCACCGCACCATGAAGGATCCGGTTTTTGACCCGCCATCGTGGTATTCGCTGAAACCGGTCCGGTCGGGGTCGTAGGGCGAATTGGCCAGATCGCGCAGCGATATGCCGGGTTGGCCCGCATTTCCGGCGTCATCGGCAAGACCACACACATCCCGCGCGGTGGCGGCGATATCGGTCAGGTTGGTGCAGGTGGCCACCTTTTGCCCTGCGGGTATGCCCGGCCCGGCTGCGATCATCGGCACACCGGCACTGGCCTCGTACATCACCTGCTTGGTCCAGAAGCCCTGGTCGCCCATCATGTCCCCGTGATCAGAGACATAGACCACGACCGTGTCCTCTAGCTGCCCGCTGGCCTCAAGCGCCGCGATCACCCGGCCAACACAGTGGTCCATGAAGGAGGTCAGGCCGTAATAGGCGGCCTTGGCCTCGCGCATTTTCTGTTCATCGAAATAGTCGTCATAATTATAGAACGCGCCGATGTTGCGCAACTCGGCGTGGTCGGGCAGGCCCTCACGATACCCCACCGGCAGGTCCATGGCGGCGGGATCGTACAGATTGTACCATTCCGCCGGGCAGGTCAGCGGATAATGCGGACTGACCAGCGAAACGAACGCCGCCCAAGGCTGGTCGCGGCGGGCCGGATCGGCAAGCCAGGCCTCAGTCGCCGCCGTTATGTCCAGATCGTAGTCGGTATATGTACTGGACCCGATACCGACATCGGCGGCCAGCTCCGCCGCCGAGTCATAGGGGGGCGGATTGTCCCGCAGCAGGCCTATGGCCCAGCCGACACCGCCGACGACATGCATCGGCAGGATTTCCTCGGAAAACCCGTTGTCGTCCTCGGCCGAGCGGAAATGCAGCTTGCCGATGGACACGACCTCGCGCCCGGTATCGCGCAGCTGGCGCATCCAACTGCAGGGCTGGCCTGCATAAGGCGTGGCGCTGTCCCAATGGCCGGTCTTGTGTACCCAGTCGCCGGTCGCCAATGCGGCGCGGGTGGGCACGCACATGGGCGAGGGCGTATAGGCCGCCGTGAACATCGTGCCCCGCGCCGCCAGGGCATCGAGGTTTGGTGTCTTGACGATCGGATGACCGGCGCAGCCCATGGCATCCTTGCGGTGTTCGTCTGAAATCAGAACCAGGAAATTCGGGGCAGGGGACATGTCATGGCTCCATCGGCTCGCCCCCTATCCTTGACCGGTTGTCCGGCTTGCGCTGGTCCGTTTGCGACGCATCGGACGGTTGCGACGGTTGTTGCCGCATTCAAAACCCGGCATAAATCCTCAAACGCGACGGGAGGGGGAGAGGCCGGATGCAGAAACGGAAACTGGGGCGGTACGGGCCCGAGGTCTCGGCACTAGGGTTCGGGGCTATGTCGTTTACCGATTTCTATGGGCCGACGACCGAGAAGGACGGTCACGCCGTTCTGGATCTGGCGATAGAGGCCGGTGTCACCCATCTGGATACGGCGAATGTCTATGGCATGGGCCGCTCGGAACAGGTGATCGGCAATTATTTCAAGAAAAACCCGGGCGCGCGCGATCATTTCGTGATCGCCACCAAGGCGACGATTACCCGGGATGCAGAGGGCAAGCGCAAGTTTGACAACTCGCAGGCCCATCTCGAAGCCGAACTGGACAAATCGCTGCAACGTCTGGGCGTGGACTGTGTCGACCTGTTTTATGCACATCGCCGCGACCCGTCGATGAGCATCGAAGAGGCCACCGGAAACCTGTCGTGGCTGGTTGAGGCGGGCAAGACCCGTGCTATCGGCTTTTCCGAGATCGCGCCCTCCTCGTTGCGCCGGGCGGTTGCGGTGCATCCGGTGGCGGCGGTGCAATCGGAATATTCGCTCTCGACCCGGTTTCCCGATCTTGGCCTTGTGCAGACCACCGCCGAATTGGGGGTGGCGCTGGTTGCCTTCTCGCCGGTGGGCCGGTCGTTTCTCACCGATACGCCGCTGTCGCTCGACGCCGTACAATCGCTGGACTTCCTGCGCCCGAACCCCCGGTTCAACGAACCCAACTACTCGGCCAACATCGCCCTGACCGACAGGTTCCGGGCGCTTGCCGCCGAGATGGGCATGCCGGCGGCAGGGCTGGCCATCGCCTGGCTGCTGCGCCGGGGCGATCACGTAATTCCTATTCCCGGCACGCGGTCGGTTGGGCATTTCAAGGAGCTGTTGACTGGCACCGAACGGGTGCTCAGCGATGAAGACATGGCCCGGATCGAGGCCGTCCTGCCAGTCGGTTGGGCCCATGGCGACCGTTACAGCGACGAACAATGGGTTGGACCCGAGCGATATTGCTGAGCGGGTCAAGTCAGGCTTGCCTTTCGAGCTGCATCGGCATATACCGCGCGACGTCGACAAGGCGAAGTGAGCCATAGAAAAAAGAGACGAGCAGGGTCGGGAACACCGGCCCTCTTTGTTTTATGGCAAGAAAAGCGCGACGCCTGACCAATCCGTTCCGCCCAAGGCGGGCATGAATCAAGACCGGCGGAGACAACCGCTCGGCCAGAAAACGTAGATAGTTAGGAAAACGACGCCACATGGCAAACACAATGGAAGAGTTTGAAGCGCTCCTTAACGAAAGCTTCGAGATGGACACCCCCGAAGAGGGTTCGGTTGTCAAAGGCAAGGTCATCGCGATCGAAGCGGGCCAGGCCATCATCGATGTCGGCTACAAGATGGAAGGCCGCGTCGATCTGAAAGAATTCGCAAACCCTGGCGAAGCTCCCGAGATTGCCGTCGGTGACGAGGTCGAAGTTTACCTGCGCGCCGCCGAGAACGCCCGTGGCGAAGCCGTCATCTCGCGCGAGATGGCCCGCCGCGAAGAAGCCTGGGACCGTCTGGAAAAAGCCTATGCCGACGATCAGCGCGTCGAAGGCGCGATCTTTGGCCGTGTCAAAGGTGGCTTTACCGTCGATCTGGGCGGTGCCGTGGCCTTCTTGCCCGGTTCGCAGGTCGATGTGCGCCCCGTGCGCGACGCCGGCCCGCTGATGGGTCTCAAGCAGCCCTTCCAGATCCTGAAAATGGACCGTCGCCGTGGCAATATCGTCGTGTCGCGCCGCGCCATCCTGGAAGAGAGCCGCGCCGAACAGCGCGCCGAGGTTATCGGCAACCTGACCGAAGGTCAGACCGTCGACGGCGTGGTCAAGAACATCACCGAATACGGTGCGTTTGTTGACCTGGGCGGCGTGGACGGCCTGCTGCACGTCACCGACATGGCATGGCGCCGGGTGAACCACCCCAACGAGATCCTGAACATCGGCGAGACCGTCAAGGTCCAGGTGATCAAGATCAACAAGGACACCCATCGTATCAGCCTGGGTATGAAGCAGCTCCAGGAAGATCCGTGGGATCTGGTTGGTGCCAAGTATCCGCTGGAATCGGTGCATACGGGCCGCGTGACCAACATCACCGACTACGGCGCATTCGTCGAGCTGGAGCCGGGTGTCGAAGGTCTGGTGCACGTCTCGGAAATGTCCTGGACCAAGAAGAACGTCCACCCCGGCAAAATCGTTTCGACCAGCCAGGAAGTGGAAGTCATGGTTCTGGAAATCGACGGTGCCAAGCGTCGCGTTTCGCTGGGCCTCAAGCAGACCATGCGCAACCCGTGGGAAGTCTTTGCCGAGACCCATCCCGAGGGCACCGAGGTCGAAGGCGAAGTCAAGAACATCACCGAATTCGGTCTGTTCATCGGCCTGCCCGGCGACATCGACGGAATGGTCCACCTGTCGGATCTCAGCTGGGACGAGCGGGGCGAAGACGCGATCCAGAACTATCGCAAGGGCGATGTGGTCAAGGCCGTGGTCTCCGAAGTCGACATCGACAAGGAGCGTATCTCGCTCTCGATCAAGGCACTGGGCGGCGACAAGTTCGCCGAGGCCGTTGGCGGCGTGAAGCGCGGCTCGGTCATCACCGTGAACGTGACCGCGATCGAAGATGGCGGCATCGAGGTGGAATACGAAGGCATGAAATCCTTCATCCGCCGTTCGGACCTGTCGCGCGACCGCGCCGATCAGCGCCCCGAGCGTTTCTCGGTTGGTGACAAGGTCGATGTCCGCGTGACCAACGTGGACAGCAAGACCCGTCGTCTGGGCCTGTCGATCAAGGCGCGCGAGATCGCCGAAGAGAAGGAAGCCGTGGAACAGTATGGTTCGTCCGACTCGGGCGCATCGCTGGGCGATATCCTTGGCGCGGCGCTGAAAGGCGACAAGTAAGTCTACCGGGACTGCCAAACGACAAAGAGCCCCGCAGGTGCGATCCTGCGGGGCTTTTCGTTTCGCTGTGGTCGCTCGGCGCCGTCCTATCCAAAGATCGACCAGCCCGTCTCGCGCGCCAGATGCTCCACGGCAAGGGTTCCAAGGGCAGAGTTTCCGTGCTGGTTCAGCCCCGGGGACCAAACCGCAATGGACGCCCGGCCAGGTGCGATGACCAGAATGCCGCCACCGACACCGCTCTTGCCGGGAAGACCCACGCGATAGGCGAAATCGCCCGACCCGTCATAGTGCCCGCAGGTCAGCATCAAGGCATTGATGCGGCGCACGCTGTCGCGTGAGATCAGATTGGGTTTGCCCGGGCCACCGACAAGAAAACGTCCCGCCATGGCCAGTTGCCGCACCGTCATTTCGATCGCGCATTGATGGAAATAGGTGCCGCAGGTCAGCTCTGGGCTGTTGACGAAATTGCCATGTGCAGCAAGGAAATAGGCCAGCGCCATGTTGCGGTGGCCATGATCGGTCTCGGACCGTGCCACGGCCTCGTCGATATGGATATGCTCGTCATCGGCGGCGGCACGCACGAAGCGCAATATCTCCCCCAGGACTTCGCGCGGCTGGTGGCCGGCGAGAATGGCGTCGGTGACCACCAGCGCACCGGCATTGATGAAGGGATTGCGCGGGATCCCTTTCTCATGCTCCAGCTGAAGGATGGAATTGAACGGCAGGCCCGATGGTTCACGCCCAACGCGATGCCAAAGCCCGTCACCCAACCGGCCAAGCGCCAGCGCAAGTGTAAAGACCTTGGAAACCGACTGGATGGAGAACGCCGTATCTGCGTCCCCTGCGGCAAAAAAGCGACCGTCGGCAAGGGCTAACGCGATGCCAAACTGATCGGGGTCGACCGAGGCGAGTTCGGGGATGTAATCGGCGACCCGGCCCTTGTCGGGAGCGGTCCGCATCCTCGCCACGATACCCTCCAGAAGGGTGGTGAATTCCATGGTAGGGGTCTTCTCCGGGCCGGTTTCAATAACAGGTCATAGCCCTATCCTCTTGCCGTGGCAAAATGGAAGTTCCGGCAGTGCTCTGGTTGGGTGGTGCACCCCGGTGCCTGATCTGGGTGATCCGAATCAAGCGCTCTCGCACTTGCGGCAATTGGCCCCCGAAGCAATCTGACCCGGGCTGTCGATGGGTATTCAGGCCTAAACGTTCTGGTGGTTGGTCGGTTTGTTGCCGGTTATTTGCCTCCAATGTCGAAATATGGCTTTGTGGAGATCGGTAACCTGTTTCCGCAGAACGGTTTTCTGCCTATAGTTCCAAAAAGAAAAGAGACGACCTTTGGCGTTGGGAGGGCCAGGCGCATGATCCGTTCTGAACTGATCCAGAAGATTGCCGACGAGAACCCGCATCTCTATCAGCGGGATGTCGAGCGGATCGTGAATACGGTTTTTGAGGAGGTCACCGACGCGATGGCGCGCGGCGACCGGGTGGAACTGCGCGGGTTCGGCGCATTTTCGGTCAAGAAGCGGGACGCGCGCATTGGTCGCAATCCCAGGACGGGCGATACCGTTCATGTAGAGGAAAAGCACGTGCCGTTCTTCAAGACCGGCAAGCTGCTCAGGGATCGTCTGAACGGAAAAGCCTGAACTCATGATGCGCTACATTCGCTACGCCTTTCTCGGAACGCTTGGGATCATCCTGGTCTCTGTGTCGCTGGCCAACCGTCAGGTCGTCACGTTGCAACTGCTGCCCGAGGATCTGGCCCACTTGCTTGGCTTCAACTTCACACTGACATTGCCGCTGTTTCTGGTTGTGCTCGGCGGCATCGCGGCAGGTGTTGTCATCGGATTCGTGTGGGAATGGCTGAGAGAGCACAAGCATCGGCGCACGGCGGATGTCAAACACCGCGAAGTGCGCAAGCTTGAGCGCGAGGTGAAGTCGCTGAAACAGAAGCAGAGCGGCGACAAGGACGACGTTCTGGCGCTTCTCGATGACGTAGCCTGACGACGGATGCCGTCTGACATCTCGGTCAAGATCTGCGGGTTGTCGGAACCCGCCCATGTCGACGCAGCGGCGCAGGCCGGGGCGCGCTATGTGGGGTTTGTGTTTTTTCCCAAGTCGCCAAGGCATCTGGATCTGGGCCGAGCGGCCGATCTGGCGGTCGGCGTTCCTGTTGGTGTGGCCAAGGTGGCGCTGACGGTGAACGCCTCGGATGCGGAACTGGATGCCATCGTCGATGCGGTGCCGCTGGACATGTTGCAGCTGCACGGCAAGGAGACGCCCGGTAGGGTGACGGAAATCAAGACGCGCTACGGTCTGCCTGTGATGAAAGCCATCGGGATTGCCGAAGCGCCGGATCTGGCGCAGATCGACCTCTATTCCGATGTTGCCGATCAGTTGCTGATCGACGCCAAGCCGCCCCGAGGGGCGGAGTTGCCCGGCGGGAACGGGCTGACCTTCGACTGGCGTTTGCTGGCCGGGCGGAAATACTGGCGCAAACCGTGGATGCTGGCCGGAGGCCTGACGTCGGAAAATGTTGCCGAGGCGATCCGTCTGACCGGGGCGCGACAGGTCGACGTCTCGTCCGGCGTCGAAACAGCGCCGGGGATCAAGAGTACCGGGATGATCCAGGCGTTTCTTGCGGCTGCGACAGCAGAGTAACCGTTTCTTTACCGAGATTCGGGTAGGGTGGCGGTATGAATTGCGCCATGCCGCCCCAGACCCCGGCACAATGGTTCGACCATCTGTTCACTGCCAAATCGGCCCGCGCCGGTAGCGTGGTGCGCCGCAAGGTGCGCGATATGGAACGATGGGTCGGACGCGATGCGTTTCTGGCCGAGATCCGGCGTCGCGGCTTTACCGCTGTCGAGAATGCCGGCCAGGTGATCGTATTCTGCAATGCCGAACCGGTTCGTCTGATGACCGCGCCGAAACAAACTTTCAAAGAAAGTTTGTGAACAAATCCTATTCAGGATTTGTTATCAGACTTTCGCGAAAGTCTGACCGCTTTACCTTTCAGTGTTGTGCCGCTAGTGCTGAACCGCGATACAAGGGAGCACGCCATGGCCAACGACCTTTTCAATTCCTTCATGTCCGGGCCTGACGAACAGGGCCGGTTTGGCATTTTCGGGGGGCGCTTTGTCAGCGAAACTCTGATGCCGCTGATCCTGTCGCTGGAAGAGGAATATGAGAAGGCCAAGACCGACCCGAGTTTCTGGGCGGAGATGGACGATCTTTGGACCAACTATGTGGGCCGACCCTCGCCGCTCTATTTCGCCGAGCGGCTGACCGAGCATCTGGGCGGCGCCAAGGTCTATATGAAGCGCGACGAGCTGAACCATACCGGCGCGCACAAGATCAACAACGTGCTGGGCCAGATCATCCTGGCGCGCCGCATGGGCAAAACCCGGATCATTGCCGAAACCGGTGCTGGACAGCATGGTGTGGCAACCGCGACGGTCTGCGCCAAGTTCGGCCTGAAATGCGTGGTCTACATGGGGGCCCATGACGTGCGCCGCCAGGCGCCCAACGTGTTCCGCATGCGTCTGTTGGGGGCCGAAGTGATCCCGGTCACCTCAGGCCGCGGCACGCTCAAGGACGCGATGAACGATGCGCTGCGCGACTGGGTGACCAATGTGCGCGACACGTTCTACTGCATCGGTACCGTTGCGGGCCCGCATCCCTATCCGGCGATGGTGCGCGATTTCCAGTCGATCATTGGCAAGGAAGCCAAGGAACAGATGTTGAAGGCCGAGGGCCGGTTGCCCGACACCATCATCGCCGCAATCGGCGGTGGATCAAATGCCATGGGCCTGTTCTACCCCTTCCTTGACGACAAGTCTGTCAACATCATCGGGGTCGAGGCTGGCGGCAAGGGTGTGAACGAAAAGATGGAGCATTGCGCCTCGCTGACCGGTGGGCGCCCGGGCGTCTTGCACGGCAACCGGACCTATCTGCTTCAGGATGAGGATGGCCAAATCCTGGAAGGCTATTCGATCTCAGCAGGACTCGATTACCCCGGTATCGGGCCCGAGCATTCCTGGCTGCATGAGGTCGGGCGTGCAAAGTACGTGTCGATCACCGATATGGAGGCGCTGGAGGCGTTCCAGCTCTGTTGTGCGACCGAGGGGATCATTCCCGCGCTCGAACCCAGCCACGCGCTGGCCCACGTGATGAAGATCGCGCCGGACCTGCCCAAGGATCACATCATCTGCATGAACATGTGCGGCCGGGGCGACAAGGACATTTTCACCGTGGCCAAGTTCCTGGGCTTTGACATGTCCGATACCGAGGGGCGCGACGCCGAGGATTGATTCAGGCGCGGATCAGTCGTGCCCGATGGCGTGGCGTTGCAAGACCTCCAACGGCACCACCTCGAGCGCGCGCCTGTGGGTCGCCTCCAGATATACCTGCGGGCCGCAGCCCTCGTCGGCGGCCTGCATGAAGCGCGCGGCGCACAGGCACCAGCGGTCGCCGGGCTTCAGCCCGGCAAAGCCGAACTCGCGCCGGGGTGTGCTCAGGTCGTTGCCGACATATTTGGAATAGGCGAGGAACTCGGCCGTCATCACCGCGCAGACGGTATGGCTGCCTTGATCCTGTGCACAGGTGTTGCAATGCCCGTCCCGGAAAAATCCAGTGACGGGATCGGTCGAGCAGGGCGCCAGCGCCCCGCCCAGAACATTGAGACTCGGGTCGGGTGTCATGATCCGATCCTATAGGCTTTGCGCGATCTTGCGGAACATTTCTATGTTTGCCTCATTCACGCCCGCGCCACGAAAGCCGCGATCGGCGCCTGTGGTGACGATCACCACCCCGCGCGGCTGGTCGAAATAGATGTATTGGCCATAGACACCGCGTGCCAGGAACTCGCCCGGACCGGCACCAACCGGGATCCACCATTGATAGCCATAGCCGATCTTGCCGGGCGCGGTGGGGGCGCTGGCGGCCGTCGAGGTGGCGATCCAGCCCGCCGGCACCACCTGTTTGCCGCCATAGTTGCCGTTCCGAAGGATCATCTGGCCGAACCGGGCATAATCGCGAGTGGTGAAGTTGAGCCCACCCAGCACAAAGGCCACGCCCGCGCCGTCGGTGATGTAGTAACCGTCGCGTTCCAGCCCTAGCGGTGCGATGATCTTTTCGGCCAGCAGGTCTGTCACGCTGCGCCCGGTCGCGCCCCGGATCACCATGCCGATCACATGGGTGTCGATCGAGACATATTGCCAGGTTTCGCCTGGCGCGGCGAAACTCTCGGTGAAGCTGGCCGAGAAATCGTCCAGCGTGCCGCCAAGCGCCACGACCCGGCCCATCCGGTTGATGTCGGAATTTTTGTCGAAATAGTCCTCGTCAAAGGTGACGCCGCTGGCCATGTTCAGCACATTGCGGATGCTGGTGGGTTCATAGGCGCTGCCCTTGAGCTGGGGCGCGTATTTGACCACTGGATCGTCGATCGAGGCGATGGCGCCTTCCTCCAGCAGCACGCCGAACAACGCCGACAGGTAGCTCTTGGCAACCGACCATGAGATGCGGCGATCATCCGGCCCGGTTCCCAGAAAATACTCCTCATAGCGGATCTGTCCGTCCTTGAGGATCAGCAGCGAGGTCACTGCACGATCCTCAATCCAGTCCGCTCCACCTTGCGGTAACTCAAATGGCGCACCGAAAGGCAACTCGGATGTGGGCAGCGAGCCGCGCGGAATGGGCGCGGTCAGAAACGCGGCGTCCATGTGCGAGAAGTTTTCGACAATCCTTTCGGCCGAGAACAGCGAATTCACTGCCAGAAGCCGGGTGATCTCTTCGCGTTTCCAGAGACCGACAACCGCGACCGCCACGACCAGCGCCAGCAGGATACGCCCCAGCCATTTGCCGAATGTTCTCATCGTTTCCTCCCGCATGCTTTGCCATCCAGAGTGGCGATGCCTGCGCAATCGGGCAACAGCTACGTCGCGGCAGCCGTCATTTGAACCGGTCGACCAGTTTCTGAAGCGGGCTGCGGTTGTCCTCGGGGGCAGGCTGTGGCTCTTCCACCTTGGCCGGGTTCTCCTCTGACCTCGGAGCTGTCCCGGTCGAGGATCTGGGTGGCGCGGTGCGCAGGGCGACGGCGTTCATGAACCGCGCGCCGTCACCGGCGGCCAGGGCGGCCGCGCCATCCGAGACACCGCGCAATACGTTGTCGAGCCACTCCTCGTCGGCGCGGGCGAAGTCGTGCAGGACGTAGCCCGCGACCGCTTCCTTGCGGCCGGGATGGCCGATGCCCAGCCTGACGCGGTCATATGCGGCCCCGATATGGTCATGGATCGAGCGCAGCCCGTTATGTCCGGCATGACCGCCGCCCGCCTTTACCCGAACCTTTCCCGGCGCAAGATCCAGCTCGTCATGCAGAACGGTCACATCCGTGCTGTCGAGCTTGTAGAACCGCATCGCCTCGCCCACAGACTGGCCCGAACGGTTCATGAAGGTTTCGGGTTTCAGGAGAAGAACCTTTTCAGATCCCAGGCGTCCTTCGGAAATCTGCCCCTGAAACTTCGCTTTCCACGGGCCAAACTCGTGATCCTCGGCAATCCGATCCACGGCCATGAAGCCGATATTGTGCCTGTTGCGGGCGTATTTCGCGCCTGGATTTCCCAGTCCGACGAACAGTCGCATGTCGGGCCTCTTGCTTTGCCTGTGGTCGGTTCTTCTTGCCGCCTATGGACCAAAAAGGCCAGATGTTGCCGGGGCTCGGACAATGAAAAAGGCGGGGCAACATGTGCCCCGCCCTTGATCTCTCGACGATTGCGAAGATTACTCTTCGGCTTCGCCCTCCTCGTCTTCGGCGTCATCCGCAGAGGCGGCCAGACCCGACGGGGCCGAGATGTTGGCGATCACAAAGTTGCGGTCGATTGTCGGGCGCACGCCCTCGGGCAGGACGACGTCCTGAATGTGGACGATGTCGCCGATGTTAAGGCCGGTCAGGTCCACGGTGATCTTTTCCGGAATGTCACCGGCGGTGACTTCCAGCTCGACTTCGGGGCGAACCACGGTCAGCACGCCGCCGCGCTTGATGCCGGGGGCTGCCGAGTGGTTGATGAAGTCGACGTGAATGAACAGGTTGATGCGGGTGGTGCGGCGCAGGCGCATCAGGTCCAGATGAGTCGGCAGGTCCTTGACGACGTCGCGCTGAACGTTGCGGCAGATCACGCGCACGTCTTCGTGGCCTTCGACCTTGAGGTTGAACAGCTGCGACTTGAAGCGGCCTGCTTTCAGCATCTTCAGCAGTCTGTTGAATGGGATGTTGATCGGCAGCGGATCGTTGTCGCCACCGTAAACGATCCCCGGAACCATGCCGTCGCGACGTGCCTGACGAGCGGCGCCCTTGCCTGTCCCCGTCCGTTCCAGAGCTACGAGATCAGGAATCTCTCCAGCCATGATAGTATCTCCAAAGTTAGGGCGGGGCTCCTCCAAGGCTGTAGCCCCGCGTGAAGCCGCGCTCTTACAGGGAATCGGCTGCAAAGAAAAGGGGGGATGGGCAATCAGGCCCATCCCGCAGGATATCAGGCCCAGCGACCGCCAAAATCTTCGGGCACCAGCAGGTTGTGGCGACCCAGGTCGGCCACGTTCCTTTCGCCGCACAGCGCCATGGTGACGTCCAGTTCGCGGTGGATCACCTCCAGCGCCTTGCTCACCCCGGCCTGTCCCATGGCGCCCAGACCATAGACAAAGGCGCGGCCGATCATGGTGCCTTTGGCCCCCAGCGCCAGCGCCTTTAGCACGTCCTGGCCAGAGCGGATGCCGCTATCCAGATGCACTTCGATATCGCCGCCCACCGCGTCCATGATTTCGGGCAGGACCCGGATCGAACTCAGCGCGCCATCAAGCTGTCGACCGCCGTGGTTTGACACCACGATGGCATCGGCGCCCAACTTGACGGCCATCTTTGCGTCCTCGGCATCCAGGATGCCTTTCAGGATCACCTTGCCGTCCCATTGCTCCATCAGCTTGGCGACCTTGCCCCAGTCGAGGCTCGGGTCGAACTGCTCGGCGGTCCAGGCGCCCAGGTTGGCGGTGTCGGACACGCCCTGCACATGGCCCACGATATTGCCGAAGTTGCGCCGCTTGGCGCCCAGCATCTCGATCCCCCAGGCCCATTTCGTCATCAGGTTGGCGATGGTCTTGGGGGTCAGTTTCGGCGGGGCGGACAGGCCGTTCTTCAGGTCCTTGTGGCGCTGGCCCAGGATTTGCAGGTCAAGCGTGATCACCAGCGCGGAACACTTGGCGGCCTTGGCCCGCTGGATCAGACGGCTGGTATAGTCGGTGTCTCGCATGGTGTAGAGCTGGAACCAGAACGGGCGGCCGGTGGCCTCGGCGACCTCCTCGATCGAGTTGATCGACATGGTCGAAAGGGTAAAGGGCACACCAAACTCATTGGCGGCGCGGGCGGCCTTGATCTCACCATCCGCATGCTGCATGCCGGTCAGCCCCACGGGCGCCAGCGCCACCGGCATCGCCACGTCCTGCCCCACCATCTGGCTGGCGGTCGAGCGGCCCGACATGTCCACCGCCACCCGCTGACGCAGGCGGATCAGGTCGAAGTCAGAAGAGTTCTCGCGAAAGGTCTGCTCGGTCCAGCTGCCGCTCTCGGCATAGTCGTAGAACATGCGCGGCACGCGGCGTTCGTATATCCGCTTGAGGTCTTCGATATTGGTAATGACGGCCATGTGCAGTCCCTCGAAATTGGTTAGTTTTGTTTACCAATCATTTCATCGCTTGGCAATCCGCCCCGACCGCGACACTGTGCCCCCGACGATCAAGCTTGGGCAAGTGGCATGACAAAGTATTGGGAGGATTTTCCCGTTGGCTTCCGATATGAATCGGAGCCTTGGGAGATGACTGGCGAAGAAATCATGGATTTCGCGCGCAAATGGGACCCACAGCCGTTCCACATCGACCCTGAGGCGGCCAAGGATGGCCCGTTCGGGGGCATCATTGCCAGCGGCTGGCACACGCTCGTCACCGCGTTCGAGCGTTGGTATGCATCGGGCCTTTGGGCAGAGGCCTCGATGGGTTCGCCGGGGATGACCGATGTGAAATGGTTGGTGCCTGTGCGCCCCGGCGACAGGCTGCGCGTGGTGGCGACGGTCACCGACAGCACGGCATCGCGCTCGCGACCCGACCGGGGCCGGATCACGGTGCTGAGCGAGATCTACAATCAGGATGGCCAGAAGGTCGCCGAATACTCGGGCGTCAACATCCTTCGGCGCCGGCCCTGACGGTCAGGCGCTGTGCGCGCCGTCCGACAATGTTTTGACAAAGGCCAGAACCTCGGCCACCGGCTTGCCCGCGCCGATCTGGGCCACGATGGCAGAGCCGACAACGGCGCCATCGGCAACGCTGGCGATGGCACGCGATTTCTCGGGCGTGTTGATGCCGAACCCCACGATCACCGGCAGATCGGTCGCAGCCTTGATCCGGGCCACTTCTGGGCCGACATCGGTCGCCTGCGCCTCGGCCGACCCGGTGATCCCGGTGATCGACACGTAATAGACAAAGCCCGAGGTGTTTTGCAGCACGCGCGGCAGGCGCTTGTCGTCGGTCGTCGGCGTCGCCAGACGGATGAAGTTCAGCCCGGCGGCCTGCGCGGGCAGGCACAGTTCGGCATCTTCCTCGGGCGGCAGGTCCACCACGATCAGCCCGTCGATCCCGGCGGCCTTGGCATCGGCCAGGAACCGGTCGACGCCGCGGCTGTAGATCGGGTTGTAATAGCCCATCATCACGATGGGGGTGGTGTCGTCGGTCTTGCGGAACTCGGTCGCCAGATCCAGCGTCCGCTGCAAGGTCATGCCGCCATCCAGCGCCCGCTGACCAGCCAGCTGGATGGTCGGGCCATCCGCCATCGGGTCGGTAAAGGGCAGGCCCAGTTCGATGATGTCCACACCCGCGCCGGGCAGGCCCTTGACCAGCTCCAGAGAGGTGTCGAAATCCGGATCCCCCGCCATCACATAAGAGACAAAGGCTTTCTTGCCTTGGGCTTTCAACTCGGCGAATTTGGCGTCGATACGGGTCATCGGGCGTCCTTGCGTTCTGCTATCGGCCCGATGTGCAGAAAACCGCGCGGAAAATCAATCCCACACCCGCCAGACGGATCAGAAAGAGCGGTGAAACCGCAGCAGGACCGAGTTGACGCCCGGGTTGAACTCGGACACTGAAGCGTTCGACTTGTGCGTGATCGCCAGCGACACGGCATCACCATTGTCGAACCGATAACCGACGCCCAGCAGGCTGCGGACCTCGAACCGGCTGCCCAGCGTGTTGCTGTCCTCGCCCTCGAAGTAAACGCCGGGCAGGACGCTGACCTCGATGAACCAGTTACGATCAAACGCATATTCGCTTGCAACTCCGGCGCCCAGGTGAAAATCGCCGTTGCTGTGCAGCGTGGCCGCCGCCGCCAGCCGGGCGCTCAACCTGCCGTGTTCCCAGAACGGCGTATGTTGGTACTCCAGCGACAAGACGGCCTGATCCTCTGACCCTTCATGTTGGAAATCGGCATATCCCGTCCCAAGGATCAGGGATTGCGCATGGAGCGGAGCGGCGCAGCAGGTTGCCAGCACGGCAATGTAGGCGAAAAGTTTCATGATGGCCTTTGGTCGGATAAGTTGGTTTCGATCCCAAATGGTGTACCGACCTGTAAACCTTCAAGACGGTGAGATTTCACGATTGCTCGACGTTTCGTGAGCGCACGGCCGTGTGGTTGGGCCACATGGCTTGCGCATTTGCCCGCTCCCGCCTAGAAGGCCCCGTCGGATGGCATCAGGAGACGGTCATGGGTTTCAAAATGGGTATCGTGGGTCTGCCGAACGTGGGCAAATCGACCCTGTTCAACGCATTGACCCGCACCGCGGCGGCGCAGGCGGCAAACTTCCCCTTCTGCACGATCGAGCCCAACGTGGGCGAGGTGGGCGTGCCCGATGCCCGGCTGGACAAGCTGGCCGCGATTGCCAAGTCGAAACAGATCATCCCGACCCGCATGACCTTTGTGGACATCGCCGGTCTGGTCAAAGGCGCCTCCAAGGGCGAGGGGCTGGGCAACCAGTTCCTGGCCAATATCCGCGAGGTCGATGCCATCGCCCATGTGCTGCGCTGTTTCGAGGATGGCGACGTGACCCATGTCGAGGGCCGCGTCGACCCGGTGGCTGACGCCGAAACCATCGAAACCGAATTGATGCTCGCCGATCTTGAAAGCATCGAGAAGCGCCGCGCCAATCTGGTGCGCAAGCTCAAGGGCAATGATAAGGATGCGCAGCAGCAGGACCGGCTGCTGGCTATGGCCCAGGCGGCGCTCGAGGATGGCAAACCCGCCCGTGTGGTCGAGGTCAGCGACGAAGACGCCAAGGCCTGGAAGATGCTGCAACTGTTGACCACCAAACCGGTGCTCTATGTCTGCAACGTGGGCGAGGCAGAGGCGGCCGAGGGCAATGCCCATTCCACCCGCGTCGCTGAAATGGCCGCCGCGCAGGGCAACAGCCATGTGATCATCTCGGCCCAGATCGAGGAAGAAATCAGCCAGCTCGAAGATGACGAGGCCGCCATGTTCCTGGAAGAGATGGGGCTGGAGGAGGCCGGGCTCGACCGGCTGATCAAGGCAGGCTACGCGCTTTTGCATCTGGAAACCTATTTCACCGTCGGCCCCAAGGAGGCGCGCGCCTGGACCATCCGTCGGGGGACCGCCGCGCCGCAGGCGGCGGGCGTGATCCATGGCGATTTCGAAAAGGGCTTCATCCGCGCCGAAACCATCGCCTATGACGACTATGTCGCCTGCAACGGCGAGCAGGGCGCCAAAGAGGCGGGTAAGATGCGGTCCGAAGGCAAGAGCTACATCGTCAAGGATGGCGACGTGCTGCACTTCCTGTTCAACACCTGATCCTTGAGGCCGCCCAACCGGCGCTTGACCGAATCCGCGACTATGTTAGCGTGCTAACGAGTTTCTCGTTTCGCGGAGGGCGCCATGTCGGGCAAGCTTGTGATCACCAATATCGGCCTGTTGCTGTCGGGCAAGATGGAAGAGCCGATCTATGACGGCGATTGCGTCATCGCCATCGACGGGCGGATCTCGGATTGGGGATACGAGGCCGATCTGGACACCGAAGGCGCCGACACGCTGATCGACGCCAATGGTGTCACCCTGGCGCCCGGTCTGATCGACAGCCATGTCCACCCGGTAGTGGGCGACTATACCCCGCGCCAGCAACAGCTCCACTGGATCGACAGCACCCTGCATGGCGGCGTGACCACGCTGATTTCGGCGGGCGAGGTGCATATGCCGGGCCGACCCAAGGATATCGTCGGCCTCAAGGCGATGGCCATCGCGGCACAGCGCTGGTACGAGAATTTCCGCCCCTCGGGCGTCAAGGTGATGGCCGGCGCGCCGGTGATCGAGCACGGGATGGTCGAGCAGGATTTCAAGGAACTGGCCGATGCCGGAGTGAAACTGCTGGGCGAGGTCGGATTGGGCACCGTCAAGGACGGCAAGACCGCCCGCCAGATGGTCGACTGGGCGCGCAAATACGGTATCCAGTCCACCATTCATACCGGTGGCCCCTCGATCCCCGGATCGGGGCTGATTGACGCTGACATGGTGCTGGAAACCGGAACCGATGTGATCGGCCATATCAACGGAGGCCATTCGGCGCTGCCCGACGACCAGATCATGTGCCTGTGCGAAAGCTGCACCGCCGGGCTGGAGATCGTGCATAACGGCAACGAACGCGCGGCGCTGTTGACGCTCAATACCGCCCGTGAACTCAAGCAGATGGACCGGATCATTCTTGGCACCGATGGGCCGGCGGGTTCGGGCGTGCAGCCGCTGGGCATCCTGCGCATGGTTGCGATGCTGTCGGCGCTGGGCAATGTCCCGGCCGAAATCGCGTTCTGCTTTGCCAATGGCAACACCGCCCGCCAGCGCGAGCTGGATACTGGCCTGCTGGAGCGCGGCTATGCCGCCGATTTTGTGCTGATGGATCAGGCGCAGCATGCGCCGGGCCGGACCATTTTGGAGTCAGTGCAACTTGGCAACCTGCCCGGCGTCGGCATGACCGTGATCGACGGGGTGGTGCGCAGCGAGCGCAGCCGCAACACCCCACCCGCAACCCGCTTGCCCCGGATCGTCAGCTAGGGCAGAACCTGCCCCAGGGGAACGCGGCAGTAAGGGCAGGAATGATGAGCGCACCGTTGCAAGGGCTGAAAGTGGTCGAACTGGCCCGTATTCTGGCGGGGCCGTGGATTGGACAGACCCTGGCCGATCTGGGCGCCGAAGTGCTCAAGGTCGAAAGCCCCGAGGGCGACGACACCCGCAAATGGGGCCCGCCCTTTATCGAGCGCGAGGGCGACCGCTCGGCCGCCTATTTCCACGGTGCAAACCGGGGCAAGACCTCGATCGCGCTCGATTTCGGCGACGCGGGCGACCGCGACAAACTGCTCGACCTGATCCGCGAGGCCGATGTGCTGATCGAGAACTTCAAGGTCGGCGGGCTGAAGAAATTCGGCCTCGACTATGACAGCGTCAAAGAGGTCAATCCGCGCCTTGTCTATTGCTCGGTCACCGGGTTTGGACAGGACGGCCCCTATGCCCATCGGGCCGGATACGATTTCCTGATCCAGGGCATGAGCGGCATCATGGACCTGACCGGCGATCCGGCGGGCGAGCCGCAAAAGATCGGCGTTGCCTTTGCCGATATCTTTACCGGACTCTATGGCGTCATCGGCATTCAGGCCGCGCTGGCGGAACGCGAACGCTCGGGGCTGGGCCAGCATGTGGATCTCAGCCTGCTCGACTGCATGACCGGGGTGCTGGCAAATCAGGCGATGAACTTTCTCGCCTCGGGCAACTGCCCGACACGGCTGGGTAATGCCCATCCCAATATCGTGCCGTATCAGGTGTTCCCGGTGGCCGATGGCCATATCATCATCGCCTGCGGCAATGACCGGCAATATGGCACGCTCTGCACCATTCTTGGTGTGGCCGAGCTGATTGCCGATCCGCGCTTTACCACCAATCCCGACCGGGTCGCGCACCGGGCCGAGATGACCGAGCTGCTGACGGCAGCCTGCCTGAAATGGACCAAGGCGGATCTGCTGGCCGCGCTGGAAAAGGGCGGCGTGCCGGGCGGGCCGATCAATTCGGTGGCCGAGGCGCTGGCCGACCCGCAGATCGCCCATCGCGGCATGCGGATCGAGCCCGAGGGCGTGCCGGGCCTGCGCACGCCGATCCGGTTTTCGCGTTCGGACCTCGTGCTGGACAGGGCTTCGCCAAAGAAGCCCGCCCGGTCATGAGATCTTTTGCAAGAGCCGGATCAGATTGCGCTGTTCAGCCGGGCTGAGCGGCGCCAGCGTCTCTTCGGTGATCCGCGCGCCCGCCTCTTTCATGCGCGCGACCAGCGCTTCGCCCTCGGCTGACAGCGAAATCAGCGTCCGGCGCTTGTCGTCGGGATCGGGTTCGGTCAGCGTCAGCCCCTTCTGCCGTAGCCGGTCGACCACCCCCTTGATGGTGGCGACGTCCATCGCCGCCAGTCGTCCAAGCCGGTTTTGTGAGCACTTCCCATGCTCGGACAGGCGCACCAGCGCGGCGAACTGGGTGGCGGTCAACCCTTCGACGGCATGGGCCTGAAAGATCGCTGCATGGCGCTGGCTGGCCAGACGCAGGATGTAGCCGACCTGATCGTCGAGCAGGTAGGGGCCGGTCTCGTGCTCTGCCTTGTCGTTCATCTGTCCCTTTCTCCGGTGCCCTCGCCCAATGGGCGGTCACACGGCAAGGTACTTGGTTGAAATCTCGGGGTTTGCATCCAGGTCCGAGAACTTTCCCTCGTACCGCATGGTTCCCTTTTCGATGATATAGGCCCGGTCCGACACCTCGCGCGCGAAATGCAGGTTCTGCTCCGAGATCAGCACCGACAGCCCCTCGCGTTTCAACTCTGAAATCACATTGGCCATCTGCTCGACGATCACAGGGGCGATGCCTTCGCTGGGTTCATCCAGCAGCACCAGCGAGGGGTTGCCCATCAGCGTCCGCGCGATGGTCAGCATCTGCTGTTCCCCGCCCGACAGCTGCTTGCCCAGGTTGCGCCGCCGTTCCGCGAGATTCGGGAACAGCTGGAACAGGTGTTCGGTGGTCCATTGCGGGGCGCCCTCGCGGGCGGGGCGGCGGCCAACTTCGAGGTTTTCCTCTACCGTCAGTTCGCCAAAGATGCGCCTGTCTTCGGGCACGTATCCGATGCCCGCACGGCAGATGGTGTGGGACGCCCGTCCTCTGATCTCCTGTCCGCCGTGGCGGATGCTGCCACCGGTCTGGCGCACCAGACCCATCACCGATTTCATCGTGGTGGACTTGCCCGCGCCGTTGCGGCCCAACAGTGCCACCACTTCGTTATCGCCCAGTGTCAGCGACACGCCGTTCAGGATCTGCGCGCGCCCGTAGCGGGCGGTGAGGCCGTCGATCTCAAGCATTGCCGCGCTCCTTCTCGAACAGGCGGCCGCCGCCCAGATAGACCTCTTGCACCAGCGGGTTGGCACGGATCTCGGCGCCGGTGCCCTCGGCGATCAACCGGCCGCGGTTGAGCACAAGGATCCGGTGAGCATGGGCGAACACCACGTCCATGTCATGTTCGGTGAACACGACCGAGACATGCCCGCGCGCCACGATATCCGCCGTCAGCGCCATCAGCGCCACGCGCTCGGACGGGGCCATGCCGGCAGTGGGTTCGTCCATCAGCAAGAGCGCCGGCTCATGCGCCAGCGCAATCGCCAGTTCCAGCCGTTTCAGGTCGCCATAGGCCAGTTCCGAACAGGGCCGGTCCGCTTGTTCACGCATCGACACCAGATCGAGCAGCGCCATCGCCTCGTCCAGATACATCCGCGTCGCCCGCGAAAACAGGTCATAGACCCGGCGGTGATGCGAGATCAGCGCCATCTGCACATTCTCGAGCACCGTCATCGACAGGAAGGTCGCGGTGATTTGAAAGGTGCGCCCGACCCCCAGCCGCCAGATCCGGCGCGGCGGCATGCCGATCAGCTCGCGCCCGTTCAGCTTGACCGAACCGGAACTGGGCGGCAGATAGCCGTTGAGCATGTTGAAACAGGTGGTCTTGCCCGCACCATTGGGGCCGATCAGGGCAAGGAACTCTCCCTGTCGCAACTCAAAGCTGACATCGTCGACCGCCTGTACCCCGCCAAAGGCCTTGGAGAGGCCGCGTACCTCAAGAACCGGGGTCATGCCGCATCCCTCCGTACCAGCTGGATCAGCCGCCGGACCCCGCCCGCGATCCCGTCAGGTGCCAGCAGGACTACGGTCAGGATGATGCCGCCAAAGATGAAGCGCCAATAGTCGAGCCGGCTGACCCAATCCTCGATCAGCACCATCGCCATGGCGCCATAGACCGGCCCCGCCAGCGCATGGATGCCGCCCAAAAGGACCATGATCAGCCCGTCGATACTGTGCCCGATGCTGAGCGCGTCGGGAAAGACCGAGCCCTTGGAGAACACGAACACGACGCCTGCCAGCCCCGCCAGCGTTCCGGCCAGGGTAAAGCCCATCCATTGATGGAACCTTGTGTCGATGCCGATCGCCTCGGCCCGGATACGGCTGTCACGCACCCCGCGCAGCGTGTAGCCAAAGGGCGAATGCGCCACGCGCCTCAGCAGCCAGATCCCGCCGAGGCACAGGACCAGCGCGAGATAGAAATAGACCCGGTCGGATTTTGCCCATTCGGCGGGCCAGACCCCCAGAATGCCGTCATCACCGCCGGTGACCTCCTGCCACTGGAACGTAACGCCCCACAGGATCTGCGCCGCCGCCATGGTCAGCATCGCCAGATAGACGCCCGACAGGCGCACGCAGAACCAGCCAAAGAAGAGCGCCGCCAGCGCCGCCGCCACCGGCCCAAGCGCCATGGCGGGCAGCATGCCCCAGCCCAGCATCTTGACCGCCATTGCCGCAGCATAGGCGCCGACCCCGAAATAGGCGGCGTGCCCGAAACTGACCATGCCGCCGATGCCCATCATGAAATGCAGCGACACCGCAAAGAGTGTCGCCACCATCACATCGACCAGCAGGATGGTGGTGAAGTCCGACACCACCGCCGGGCTGAACGCCAGCATCGCGACCAGTGCCAGCAGCACCATGGTCGATCTCTGATCGAGCAAGCGCAGCGGCTGCTCCGGCTCCTCCGCGCCGCCATGCTCGCTGCCGGGGCGGCCGAACAGCCCATAGGGCCGCACGATCAGCACCGCCGCCATCACGACAAAGGGCAGCACGATAGAGACCTGCGGAAAGATCAGGATCGCGAATGCATTGAGGACCGAGATCAGCACCGCAGCGACAAAGGCCCCCGTGACGCTGCCCATGCCACCGATCACCACCACCACAAAGGCCTCGCCGATGATCGACAGATCCATTTGCAGCGACACCGCCTCGCGCGGGATTTGCAATGCGCCACCCAGCCCGGCCAGCGCCGAGCCCAATACGAAGGCCGCCGAGAACAGCCAGGCCTGATTGACGCCCAGGGCGCCCACCATCTCGCGGTCTTGCGTGGCCGCGCGCACCAGCACGCCCCAGCGGGTGCGGTGGAATACCAGCCAGATCGCCGCCAGCACGGCGGGTCCGATGGCGATCAGGGCAAGGTCGTATTCAGGGATCGGCTCGCCCATCAGGCGCACCGCGCGGTCAAGGCCGGGCGCGCGCGGGCCGAGCAGGTCTTCGGCGCCCCAGATCGCCAGCGTTGCGTCTTGTACAATCAGCACGACGCCAAACGTGGCGACCAGTTGGAACAGTTCCGGCGCCCGGTAGATGCGGCGCAGGATGGTCAGTTCCACCACCAGCCCGATGCCGCCCACCAGCACCGCCGCCGCCAGCACGCTGAACCAGTAGCCCGGTATGCCGCCCTGTAACGTGGTCACCAGCGTATAGGCCAGATAGGCCCCTAGCATGTAGAACGAGCCATGGGCGAAATTCACGATCCGGGTCACGCCGAAGATAATCGACAGGCCCGACGCGATCAGGAACAGCGAGGACGCGTTCGCCAGTCCCGTCAGCAGTTGTGCGAGATAAAAGCCCATCAGGCCGGTCTTCCTCTGGTCAGGTCAGTGTCCCGAGGGGCGCGCGGCCCCTCGGGTTTCAGGGGCTTACTCCGCCGGGCGCAGCTTGGCGGCCTCTTCCTCGGACGGCAGATAGGCCGCGCCATCAGCATAGGTCCAATCCACCATCTTGGGCTGGCCATCGACCAGCGCGGTCTTGCCCACATAGGCGCCCATGGTCGACTGGTGGTCGGCGGCCCGGAACATGAACGGGCCGGTCGGGCTGCTGCTCACTTCCAGACCTTCCATCGCGGCCAGCATGGCGTCGGTCTCGGTCGAGCCTGCCTTGGTGATCGCTGCGGCAATCGACAGGACCGAGTTATAGCCCACGATCGAGCCGGTCTTGGGCGCCTCGCCGAACTTGGCGATATAGGCCTCGGCAAAGGCCTTGTGCTCGGGCGTGTCGATGTCGGTCGAGGGGTAGCCGGTGACGATCCAGCCATTCGGCGTCTCGCCCTGAAGCGGCTCCAGATACTCAGGCTCGCCCGTCAGCAGCGACACCACCGGACGGTCGTCGAACAGGTAGCGCAGCGATCCTTCGCGCACGAACTTGGCGAGGTCGCCACCAAAGGTGACGTTGTAGATCGCGTCGGGCTTGGCCGCCTCAAGCGCGCGCACGGTCGGACCGGCGTCGATCTTGAAGACCGGCGGCCACTGTTCCTCGACAAATTCCACATCGGGGCGCAGGCGCGTCAGTTCCGCCTTGAAGGCCGCGACCGCATCCTGCCCATAGGCATAGTTGGGCGCCACGGTGGCCCATTTCACCGCGTCAAGCTTGGCCGCCTGTTCGGCCAGCATCGCGGCCTGCATATGGGTCGAGGGACGCAGGCGATAGGTGTACTTGTTGCCCTTGGACCAGACCAGCGCATCCGAGAGCGGCTCGGATGCGAGGAAGAACACCTGCTTCTGGTTTGCGAAGTCGGCAACTGCCAGGCCGATGTTCGACAGGAAGGTGCCAAAGATCATCACCGCGCCTTCCTTGGCGATCAGTTCCTCGGCGATGCGGATCGCCGTGGCAGGGTCGCCGGTATCGTCGCGCGCGATCACCTCCAGCTGCTTGCCCAGCACCCCGCCATTGGCGTTGATCTGCTCAACCGCCAGTTCCCATCCCTTGCGGTAGGGTTCGGTAAAGGCGGGCAGGCGGGTATAGCTGTTCACCTCGCCCAGCACGATGGTGTCGGCGGCGCGGGCCAGTTGTGGCGACAGTGCCGCCAGCGGCAATGCGGCCAGAGCGCCCAGTACGGTACGTCTGATCAGTGTCATTTCAGTCCTCCTGTTGATCTGATAAGTGCGGCCGGTTGTTCCGACTTCTGCAGGTTTGATCGGTGAAAGTAAATTTGTTTCAGTGTGTTAGCGCAACCCATCCTTGCCTTCGGCCTCGGCGTGGGTCAACCCGCCGACGCGCGGCAACGGGCGGCCACTGTCGGTCACGGCCACCGCGACCATGATTTCATTGGCGCGCGGCGCATCGTTCAGCCGCACTTCGATTCCGTCGAAATGGCTGCGGACATAGGCCGCATCCTTGTGGCCCAGCGGCACGTCCAGCACCTGTCCGGGGCTGCCCATCTTCTTGGACGAGGGCACCAGTGCCGCCCCCTTTTCCACCGCCTTGCGCAGGGGGGCGCCCAGTTTCGGATGCAGGATGGCGGCGGCGTGTTCCAGCTCGCCATTCTCGCCGACCATGGCGGATTTGCCGTAG
This sequence comes from Ruegeria aquimaris, assembly GCF_025751555.1. GTDB lineage: Bacteria > Pseudomonadota > Alphaproteobacteria > Rhodobacterales > Rhodobacteraceae > Ruegeria_B > Ruegeria_B aquimaris. The sequence goes on along the minus strand of NZ_JAOWLB010000004.1, from coordinate 295,188 downwards.
CTTTCAGCCTGTTGCGGCGTGATCCCCAGCGCCTGCACACAGCGTTCGCCCAACAGCGCGCCAAGCTCGGCACCAGTGTCCATCAGCTCGGTCAGGTCATCGACATAGCGCCCGGCAAAGGGGTTCTCGATCACCGCCACGGCCACCGCCTTGCGGGTGGGCGGGTCGATCTCGCGGCCCGCTTCGATCCGGGTTTCTTCAACGATTACAGCGATCTTGCGGATCTTGGTCATCTCAGTCCGTCCTCTCCCTTGATCTGCCAGGCCTCCAGCCCGCCCGAGCGCGAATGCACCCGTGGACCGGTGGTCATGACGAGCGCCAACGCGATCTCGTCGGCGCGCGGTGCGTCGTTGCAGCCGACCTCCATACTGTCGAAATGACTGCGCACATAAGCGGCGTTGATATGGGTGATCGGGACGTCGAGGCGGGAACCTAAGCCACTGACTTTCTTGGCAGAAGGGACGATGGCGTTGGCCTTGCCCAGCAGTTGCCGCATTGCGTATCCGCCCGGCGCGTGCCAGAGCGCGCCATGTTCCAGCTCGCCCGCCTCGCCGATCAGGGCCCCCTTGCCGTAGCCCTGGATGTTCTCCGGCCCACCCAGCATGTCCAGGAGTTGCTGCGCCATGCTCAGGCCGAGGGGCTTGAGGTCTTCCATAAAGGGTTGGATATCAACCACATAGCGTCCGGCGAACGGGTTCTTGATAATCGTCATGACCGAGGCCCGGCGCAGCGGGATTTCCGCCACCGGCCCGCCTTCGTGATAGATTTCCTCCAGCGCAGACACGGTCTTGCGCACAATGACGTCAGGCATGTTCAAGGGTCTCCCGGCGGGTTGGGGTTATCGTCTTGGGCGCGCCCGCCGTGGCGGCGTGACCGCGCAAGTACAGGTGGGCGGCCTGGATTCTGTCCGTTTTGTACAGGGATTCGGCCAGCGATTGACCGTTTTGTACAGCGGTTTCCGTCTCACTTTCGGTGAGCGGACCGCAGTTCGTGACCACCGGTCTGTCGCCCAGATCGCTGTCGTCCTTCACCGTGTCGGCCGGCGCGCGGCGGATTGCGGGGTGGCCGGGCAGGTCGGTCGCATTGGCGATGAGCGTGGCCGCCGCGTCGGCGGCGGCGGCGCTGCGGGCCAGAACCGTGACGCTCTCGGCGATGCCGAGGCTGAGGCTGCGGCCACCGAGACCCGAGGTGGCGATGCCGCCGATCCCGTCACCCGCGCCGACCGAGATCCGGCCAAGGTCGCGCCCGTCGGGCGTGGCCATGGCGAGGGTGAATCGGGCGTTGCCTGACAGGTGCAAGGCGATGTCGCCGCCGTTGTTCACATAGGCACGGGTCAGTGGCGTGGCGGCCAGCATCGCGGCCAGCACCTCGTCGGCGACAGCCCCGGCGACGGCGGCCATTCGGGTGAGGCGCAATGCCATCAGCGGGCGGCAGGCAGCATCCATGCGCCGGGCCACCGGGCCAAGGGGCAGGAGGGCGTCAGGCACAAGTTCGGTTTTCAGGAGCGGCAGTTCACCGACCAGTTCCTCCAGCACCGTCTGGAACCGCGCGGTCGCGGCGGCAAACGCGGCCTCGCGCGCGCCCGGTCCACCCTCGGCCCCGATGATCAGGTCGATGGGCCCGTGCTGCAAATGCAGCCGTTTGCCGTCGGGCAGAAGGGCGGCGGCGGCTCCGGTCATCCGGCATCCCCCCGCGACCAGCGGTAGTTCTCGCGCGCGTTGGGGTCGGGCTGTTTTTCGCGCTTGGCCAGCTTGCGGTCGCGTTCCGAGACCACCTGTGCCACCGGCTTGATCTCGGCCACATGACCGCCGAGCGTGGCATAGTCGCTGACCCGCATGGTAAACTCGATGGGGGCCACCAGCGCAGGCGTAGGCACATAACCGAAGGAGTTCGAGGGCATCTCGGTCACGTCCACCATCACGGTGATGCCGCCGCCGGGCCAGACATAGGCCGCCGCCCCGCCGCAGGAGACATGGGTGAGCGAGGATTTCACCGATTTGGTCAGCCGCACCGGGTTCTCTGTCACGCCCGCGCGCAAGGAGCCGCCCGCGCCGCCCATGAACAGGACCGAACAGACCGAGGGTTCGCAGTTTTCCGCGATCAGCTCTGCCGAGGCGCGCAGTTTTTCGGGGATCGGTACCGGCTGCGGCACCAGATCGGTGTCCAGCTCGTAATAGGCGAACTGCTCGCCCGTGGTGGAGACCATCATCAAGCGCAGGCCGGGCCAGGCCACATCGGGTTTGAACTTGTCGAGAATCACCAGCGGGTCCTCGACATCGGTGCCGCCCCAGCCGGTGCCGGGATCGGCCACCTGGAAATAGCGGCCCGGCGTGGAGCGGCGGCCCTTGATGCGGATGCCGGTGGGCGGCACGTCGAGCATCTTGCCCGCCTGATGCTCGCTGAGTACGCCGGTGATATGGTCGTCGACCACCACCACGTCATCGGCATGGCCCAGCCATTGTTTCGCGAACATGCCGATGGCGGCGGAACCGCAGCCGACGCGCATCAGCTTTTCCTCGACCCCGTTGATGATGGGGGCGCGGCCCGCCTGCACGATCAGCGTGGTTTCATGGCCCGGCTCGCCGATCACCATCTCGACCGCTTCGCAATTGCACAGGCGCAGGAGCGCGTCACAGGTGACGCGGCCCTCTTTCTTGGAACCGCCGGTCAGGTGCTCGACGCCGCCCAGCGACAGCATCTTGGAGCCGTATTCGCTGGTCATCACATGGCCGATGGGCTCGCCATCGACCCGCACCACGTCGCGTTCGTGGCCGATATGGCGGTCGGTGTCGATCTTCACCTTGACGCCGCAGTAAGAGAAGATGCCCTCGGTCACCACCGTGACCATATCGACGCCCTCTACCTCCTGGCTCACAATAAAGGGGGCGGGCTTGTAATCGGGATAGGTGGTGCCGGCGCCGACGGCGGTGACAAAGGCGCGGTTCTGCTGGACGATGTTGCCATCCCAGTCGTCGCCTGTCTGCGCATCCTTGAGGAAGGGCACGACGCGGGTGCTGCCGCTTTCGATCACGGTGAGCGCATCGAGGCGGACCAGCTCGCCGCCATGGTTGGCATAGCGGTCGCAGGCGCCGGATTTGCCATCGGCGATGTAGCAGAGCACCGGGCAGGCGTCGCAGCGGATCTTCTCGGGGCGGATACGGTCAGTCATGTCCGGCTTCCTTCAGCGCGGCGCGCAGGCGGGCGGGGGTGACAGGGGTCTGGCGGAGCGCCACGCCGGTGGCGTGGCGGATCGCGTTCAGCAGTGCGGGGGCGGTGGGGATCAGAGCGTGTTCGCCCAGCCCCTTGGCGCCATATGGCCCGTGTTCGTCCGGATCCTCGATGATCAGGGTTTCGATCGGGGGGACGTCGCCAATGGTGGGGATCAGGTAGTCGTGAAGGTTGTCGGTGCGGCCGGGGATGTATTCCTCCATCAGCGCCATGCCGAGACCCTGGGCGATGCCGCCCTCGACCTGGCCCTCGACCAGGGCGGGGTTGACCGCGTGGCCGACGTCATGGGCGGCGGTGAAGCAGAGCGGGCGGATTGTGCCCAGTCGCGTGTCGATCTCGACCACCGCCAGATGGGCGGCATAGCCGAACTGGGCGTAAGGCACGCCCTGGCCGTTCTTGTCGAGCGGTTTGGTGGGTGGGTCGTAGGTTTCGGAGGCGCCGAGGACATAGCCGTCGGCGTCCGTGGGCAGGTCGGAAAGGTCGATCACATGGGTACGGCCATTGTCGGTGACATGGATCCGGCCCTGGTCGAGCGTCAATGTGGCCTCGGGCCCGGCATTGACGCGGGTCAGGATCGCGGCGCGCAGCGCGGCGCCTGACAGCCTTGCGGCATTGCCGGTAACAAAGGTCTGGCGCGAGGCCGAGGTCTTGCCCGCGTCCGGCGTCAGGTCGGTATCGGCGCCGACCAGTTCGATCCGGTGGGTCGGGATGCCAAGGGCGGTGGCGAAAAGCTGGGTGATGACGGTATTGGCGCCCTGGCCGATATCCATCGCCCCCTGATGCAGCACGAGTGTGCCATCGGCGCGGATGCCGCATTTGATGGTCGAGGGGTTGGGCAGCGAGGTATTGCCGCAGCCATACCAGCCCGCCGCGATGCCGACGCCGCGTTTCAGGACCGAGTTTTCGGCGTTGAAGGCCTCGGCCGCCGCGCGCTCGCGGCTCCAGTCGGGTTTCAGCGCTTCCAGGCAGGCGCGGATGCCGACGCCCTGGGTGAACACCTGGCCGCAGACGGTGGGCTGGCCGGTGCTCAGCGCGTTCTTCAGGCGAAACTCGAGCGGATCCATCCCCAGTTTTTCGGCAAGCTCGTCGAACAGGGTTTCCTGCGCGATGGCGGCCTGAGGCACGCCAAAGCCGCGAAACGCGCCGGACGGCGGGCTATGGGTGTGGATACCCTGCGCCTGGGCCCGGTAGTCGCGGATGAAATAGGGGCCCGAGCCATGCACCGGCACCCGGTTGGCCACGGTCGGGCCCCAGCTGGCATAGGCGCCGGTGTTGAAGCGGCCCTGCAGCGCGAACCCCTTGAGCCGCCCGTCTGCCGTGGCGCCGATGCGCAGGTGCAGCTCGGAGGGGTGGCGCTTGGTGCTCATCTGCATCGACTGCACCCGGCTATAGGCCAGCCGCACCGGCTGCCCCGTCTTCAGCGCCGCTATCGCCAGATAGGGCTGCACCGACATGTCAAGCTTCGACCCGAAACCGCCGCCGACGCCGGTGGGGATGATGCGGATGCGATCAGGGCCAAAGCCCAGCACCATCTGGAGCCCGTCACGGTCCAGTACGGGGGCCTGGGTGCAGGCGTGGACCACCACCTTGTCACCGTCGAGATAGGCATAGCCCGCCTCGGGCTCGATATAGGCATGTTCGACAAAGGGGGTGGCATAGCGCCCCTCGACCACCACGTCCGAGGCAGCAAGCGCCGCCTCGGCATCGCCGCAAGCGACAAACCCGGTGACCATGACATTGCCCGCGCGGTCCTTGTGCAGCAGAGGTGCGCCGGGGGCGGTGGCGTCCGCGACGTCTTCCACCGCGTCGAGGCGCGTCCATGTCACTGGAAAGAGAGTGAGGTCGAGCGTTGCGGCCACATCGGGCGGGGCGACGATGGCGGCGACGGGTTCGCCGCGAAACCGGGTTTCGGTCTCGGCAAACACGGGCTGATCCTCGAACCCCGGCATCACGCCGAACCGATTGCGGCCCGGTACGTCGGCGGCGGTCAGCACCGCCACCACGCCCGCGTGGGCGCTGTGCCAACTCTCGATATCGCCGAGCGTAAAGCTTGCGCGGGGGTAGGGCGCGCCGACCAGCAGGATCTCCAGCGTGCCCATGGGGGCGACATCGTCGCCATAGGCCTCGGTTCCCGCCACCTTGCCGGCGCCGTCGAGCCGGGGGATGGCCGCGCCGGAATGTCCGTCGCCCGCAGGGGCGGCGGGCAGAGGCGCGCCCGCCCGCATCACCGCCTGGATGATCTTGCGATAGCCGGTGCAGCGGCAGAGCACGCCGCCAAGCGCGTCCAGCACCTGCGCCTCGGTGGGTGCCGGTGTCTCGCGCAGCAGAGCGGTCGCCGCCACCATCATGCCGGGCGTGCAGATGCCGCATTGCGCCGCACCATGGGCGAGGAAACTGTCGCTGAGCTTCTGCGCCACCGGATCGGTGGCCAGCCCCTTGAGCGTGTCCACCCGGCGGCCCGCCACCTGATGGGCAGGGGTCAGGCAGGCGCAGACCGGGGCGCCGTCGACCAGCACGGTGCAGGCGCCGCAATCGCCCGCGTCGCAGCCCACCTTGACCTCGCGCGCGCCGCAACGCTCGCGCAGCATCCGCGACAGGCGTTCGCCCGGTTGCGGGGTGGCGCGGGCGGGGGTGCCGTTCAGGGTGAAATCCGTTGTTGTGGACAAGGGACGGTCCATCACTGTCCTCCTGCGGCGCGGATGGCGCGGGCGATCTGTTCGGCCACTGCATCCAGCCGGTACCCGGCGCTGCCGCGCACGTCGTCGATGGGCGAGAGCGGGGTGAGATGCGCGGGGGTGACGCGGATATCTTCGGGGCACTGGCCGATCAGGTCGGCCTCCAGCGCGGTCAGGCGTTGTGCGACGGGCGAACAGGAGCCGACAGCGACGCGCGCATGGTCGATCCGGCCGCTGGCGTCGCGCCCGATCACGACCGCGACCATGGCGATGGAAATCACCAGATAGCGGCGGCTGCCGAGCTTGTCGAAGGCGCCCGCTGAATGGGCGGGCGGATCGGGCAGCAGGATGGCGGTGACCATTTCGGCGGGGGCAAGCGCGGTGCGGCGGACACCGGTCAGGAACTCGGACAGCGGCAATTGCCGCGTTCCCGAGGCAGAGGCCAGTTCCACCTGCGCATCGAGCGTGAGCAGAGGTGGCACACCATCGGCGGCGGGCGAGGCGTTGCAGAGATTGCCCGCAATGGTGCCCGCATTCTGGATCTGGATGCTGCCCACCTCGCGCGCGGCCGCCTGTAACCCGGCAAACGCGGCGGGCAGGTCGGCGCGGGCGATCCGGGTCCAGCTGGTGGCGGCGCCGATGCGCCAGCCACCGGGGCCGTGGGTGATGCCGGTCAGGCCTGCGATCCGGGTGATGTCGAGCAGGTCGCGTTTCAGCGGCGCTGCGCCGCGCGCGGGATAAACATCTGTGCCCCCCGCCACGATGGTCACGTTGCCGGTGGTCAGGTGGGTCAGGGCATCGTCCAGTGTCTCGGGCGCGTGATAGTGCATCCTTGGATCGGTCCCGTCCTGTGGTTGCCAATCTTGTTAGTGTGCTAACGGTATGTCCGGGGTTCGATTCGTGTCAATCCCCAGTTCCATTCCCTGTGTTGGCCGCTTGCGGAAGGAGGGTTTCACCTGCGCGGGGCTGCGTTATTGTTGGGCAAACCTGTTACCGGAGCCCGGGCATTTGATCGAACTGCGCGACCTGCAACTGCTCAGCGCCCTGGCGCGACACCGGCATTTTGCCAAGGCGGCCGAGGATTGCGGCATCTCGCAACCGGCCTTTTCCATGCGCATCCGCAACTTGGAGGAACGGTTGGGCGTCACCATCGTGCGCCGGGCCAACCGGTTTCAGGGGCTGACCGAAGAGGGCGAGATGATCGTGCGCCGCGCCCGCCGCATCCTTGGCGATGCACGGGCGCTGGAACAGGAGGTGGCGGCGATCCGGGGCGAGATCTCGGGCGCGCTGGTGCTGGGGGTGATCCCGACCGCGCTGGCCTTTACCGGGCGGCTGGTGCGACGTCTGCATCAGGCGCATCCGCGCATCGTGGCGCGGATCGATTCGATGTCCTCGACCGCGATCCAGCAGGGGCTGGATGACGGAACGATCGACGCGGGCATCACCTATGGCGACAGTATCGGCACCGATCTGCGGCATGTGCAGCCGCTGTATGAGGAAACCTATGTGCTGCTGGTGCCGGATCACATGACCGATGCGACCGGGCCGATTCCGTGGTCGCGGGTGGCCGAGTTTCCGCTCTGCCTCTTGGAGCCGCAGATGCAGAACCGGCGTATCCTGGACCGGATCTTTGCCGAGCAGGGGCTGCATCCGCGGGTGGTGGCCGAGACCAGCGGATTTACCGCCGCCATGGTCATGGCGCGCGAGGGGCTGGCGGCGGCGGTGGTGCCGCGGGTTCTGGTGCGGGCGCTGGGCGCGCTGGAGGGGTGTCGGGTGCTACAGCTAGTCGATCCGGTGGTGTCGAAACCGATCTGTATGGCGACCTTGCAGCGCGACCCGGAACTGCCGGTGTTGGCGGCGTTGCGGGACGTGGTGACCTCTTTGCGGTGATAAGGTGTCGTTATCGTGCGATTGATAATGACGATTTGACGATATGTATGGCTGATGAGACACGGGCTCTGAATCGGAGGGCATCATGGCACCATTGGACAGCAAGCCTGCGGGCGACGGACAGGGCGTCTGGAAATCGGGCAAGGGCAAGGGGCGGCACACGCCTAAGGGCCGCATCTATTCGGACGAGGCGCTGGCCGAGGTGCAGCGCCTGCTGGGCGACCGCCCGCGCCGGCGCGATCTGCTGATCGAGTTTCTGCACCTGATCCAGGATGCCCATGGCCACCTGTCTGCCGACCATCTGGCGGCACTGGCCTATGAGATGAAGGTGGGGCAGGCCGAGGTTTACGAGACCGCGACATTCTACGCGCATTTCGACGTGGTCAAGGAAGACGAGGCGCCGCCGCCCGCGCTGACCATCCGGGTCTGCGATTCGCTGAGCTGCGAGATGGCGGGCGCGCAGCAGTTGCAAAAGGCGCTGGCGGACGGGCTGGACCCGGCGCAGGTGCGGGTGCTGCGGGCACCCTGCATGGGCCGCTGCGACACCGCGCCGGTGCTGGAGATCGGCCATAACCATATCGACCATGCCACGCCGGAAAAGGTGATGGCGGCGATTGCGGCGGGGGATACCCATGCGCATCTGCCCGACTATCAGGCGTTTGATGCCTATGTGGCCGAGGGCGGGTACGAGAGCCTGAAGGCGTTGCGCGAAAACGGCGACTGGCAGGCGGTACAGGAGAAGGTTCTGTCCGCCGGATTGCGCGGCCTGGGCGGCGCGGGCTTCCCCTCGGGCCGCAAATGGGGCTTTGTTCGGGCCAATGCAGGGCCGCGTTACCTGGCGGTGAACGGCGACGAGGGCGAGCCGGGCACGTTCAAGGACCGCTTCTATCTGGAGCGCACGCCGCATCTCTTCCTTGAAGGCATGCTGATCGCCGCCTGGGCGGTCGAGGCCGAGACCTGTTTCATCTACATGCGCGACGAATATCCGGCGGTGCTGGAGATCCTGCGGCGCGAGATCGCGGCGCTGGAGGGCGCGGGGCTGGTGGCGCCGGGCTATATCGACCTGCGCCGGGGCGCGGGCGCCTATATCTGCGGCGAAGAAAGCGCGATGATCGAGTCGATCGAGGGCAAGCGTGGCCTACCGCGCCACCGGCCGCCCTTTGTGGCGCAGGTGGGCATTTTTGACCGGCCGACGCTGGTCCACAATGTCGAGACCCTATATTGGGTCGCGCGGATCTGCCGCGAGGGGGCGCAGATCCTGAACTCGGTTGAAAAGAACGGTCGCAAGGGGCTGCGTAGCTATTCGGTGTCGGGCCGCGTAGCGAAACCCGGCGTCTACCTGCTGCCGGCGGGATCGACCATTCTGGACGTGATTGATGCGGCGGGAGGCATGGCCGAGGGCCACAGCTTCAAGGCGTATCAGCCGGGCGGGCCGTCGTCGGGCCTTCTCCCCTCTCGCATCGACGACGTCCCGCTCGATTTTGACACCTTGCAGCCGCTGGGCAGCTTTATCGGCTCGGCGGCGGTGGTGGTCCTGTCGGACCAGGATACCGCGCGCGACGCGGCGCTGAACATGCTGCGGTTCTTCGAGGATGAGAGCTGTGGCCAGTGCACGCCCTGCCGGTCGGGTTGTGAAAAGGCGGTGCAGCTGATGCAGGCCGAGCGCTGGGATACCGAGCTGCTGGAGGATCTGTGTCAGGTGATGGCCGATGCCAGCATCTGTGGTCTGGGGCAGGCGGCGCCGAACCCGATCCGTCTGGTGATGAAACATTTCGCGGACGAGATCTGATGCGCGGCGGAGTTCTCCTGTCGCTGGTTCTGGCCGCTGGCCCGGCGCTGGCGCAGACCGCGCCTTATTCCGGTCAGCAGGAGCGGGACGTAAGCTCCTTTTCCGCCGAGGATCTGGAGCAGCTGCGCGCGGGCGCGGGCTGGGGTCTGGCCAAACCTGCCGAACTGAACGGCTGGCCGGGTCCGCGCCATGTGCTGGACCTGGCCGATGAGCTGGGCTTGAGCGAAGCGCAGCAGGAAGAGGTGCAGGCGGTCTATGACGCCATGCGCGCGCAGGCGGTCGAACAGGGGCAGGCGCTGATTGCCGCCGAGGTGGCGCTGGACGCGGCCTTTGCCAGCGGTGAGATCGACGAGGACAGTCTTGTCGAGCTGCTGGGCGCGGCGGAACGGGCGCGGGCCGAGCTGCGCCAGACCCATCTGTCCGCCCATCTCGCGCTGGGGCCGGTTCTGACCCGGCACCAGAAAATGACATATAACAGCCTGCGCGGCTATGGCGACAGCCATGGTCATGCAGGTCATACCGGCCATTGACAGGAGTTCACCCATGCCAGACGGCAACGCAATCCAGCAGGTGACATTCAATCTGAACGGCAAGGACGTGAGCGTCCCCGAGGGTCTGACCATCTGGGAGGCCGCGCATGGCCGGGGCCTGGTCATTCCGCATCTGTGCCACAAGCCCAGTCCCGGCTATCGCCCGGACGGCAACTGCCGTGCCTGCATGGTCGAGGTCGAGGGCGAGCGGACGCTTGTCGCATCCTGCATCCGGCCCGTGGCCGAGGGCATGGTGGTGAAGACCGAAAGCGCCCGCGCCGAGAAGGCGCGCAAGATGGTGGTCGAGCTGCTGGTCGCCGACCAGCCCGAGGTCGCGCATGACGTCTCCAGCCATTTCTGGGACATGGCGGCGGCCAATGGCGTCAGCGACAGCCGGTTCCCGGCGCGCGACGCGGCGCATGTGCCGCTGCTCGATGACAGCCATGTGGCGATGCGCGTCAACCTCGATGCCTGCATCAACTGCAATCTCTGCGTGCGCGCCTGCCGCGAGGTACAGGTCAACGACGTGATCGGCATGGCCGGGCGCGGACATACGGCGCAGGTGGTGTTCGACCAGAATGACCCGATGGGTGCCTCGACCTGCGTGGCCTGCGGCGAATGCGTGCAGGCCTGCCCCACCGGCGCGCTGATGCCTGCGACCGTGCTGGACAGCTATCAGCATGGCGACAGCAAGGATTACGACCGCGAGGTCACATCCGTCTGCCCGTTCTGCGGCGTGGGCTGCCAGCTGAGCTTCAAGATCAAGGACGACAAGATCAAATATGTCACCGGTGTCGATGGCCCGGCCAACGAGAACAGGCTGTGCGTCAAGGGGCGGTTCGGGTTCGATTATATCGACCACCCGCACCGTCTGACCAAGCCGCTGATCCGGCGGGAAGGCGCGCCCAAGGGGCTGAACGTCGATCCGGCCAACCCGCTCACGCATTTCCGCGAAGCGAGCTGGGACGAGGCGCTGGATTTTGCCGCCAAGGGCCTGGCCGATCTGCGTGCCGAGAAGGGCAGTTATGTTGCCGGGTTCGGCAGCGCCAAATGCTCGAACGAAGAGGCCTATCTGTTCCAGAAGCTGATCCGTCAGGGGTTCGGCCATAACAACGTCGACCATTGCACCCGGCTGTGCCATGCCTCCTCGGTCTCGGCGCTGCTGGAGAATGTGGGCTCGGGCGCGGTGACCGCGACCTTCAACCAGATCGAGAACGCGGATGTGGCCATCGTGATCGGCTGCAACCCGATCGAGAACCATCCCGTCGCGGCCACCTATTTCAAGCAGTTCACCAAGCGTGGCGGCAAGCTGATCGTTTGTGACCCGCGCGGCGTCGGCATGGGCAAGTTCGCCACCCACCGGTTGCAGTTCAAGCCGGGCGCGGATGTGTCGATGCTGAACGCGATGATGAGCGTGATCGTCGAAGAGGGGCTGTATGACCAGGCCTATATCGACCAGTTCACCGAGAACTGGGAGGAGATGAAGGCACATCTGGCCGACTACACGCCGGAGAAGATGGAGTCCATTTGCGGCATCCCGGCCGCGGAGCTGCGCGAAGCGGCGCGCACATTCGCCGCTGGCAAGGCGGGCATGATCTTCTGGGGCATGGGCGTCAGCCAGCATATCCACGGCACCGACAACTCGCGCTGCCTGATCTCGCTGGCGCTGATGACCGGCAATGTGGGCAAGCCCGGCGCGGGCCTGCACCCCTTGCGGGGGCAGAACAACGTGCAGGGTGCCTCCGATGCGGGTCTGATCCCGATGTTCCTGCCCGATTACCAGTCGGTCACGGATGATGGCGTGCGCTCGGCCTTTACCTCTGTCTGGAACTCGGGCGACTTCTCGAACCAGAAGGGGCTGACCGTGGTCGAGATCATGCATGCGATCCACCATGGCGACATCAGGGGCATGTATATCCTGGGCGAGAACCCGGCGATGTCGGACCCCGATGTCGACCACGCCCGCGCCGCGCTGGCGATGCTCGACCATCTGGTGGTGCAGGATATCTTCCTGACCGAGACCGCGAACTATGCCGACGTGATCCTGCCCGCCAGCGCCTGGGCGGAAAAGACCGGCACCGTGACTAATACCAACCGCCAGGTCCAGATGGGCCGCCCCGCCGTGGCGCCCCCGGGCGAGGCGCGCGAAGACTGGTGGATCGAGGTGGAGCTGGCGAAACGCCTGGGGCTTGACTGGAATTACAGCCATCCCAGCGAAGTGTTTGCCGAGATGAAGCGCAACATGAAATCGCTCGACAATATCACCTGGGCGCGGCTCGAGGGCGAGGCGGTGACCTATCCGTCGCTCAGCCCCGAGGACCCGGGGCAGGCCATCGTCTTTGGCGACGGCTTCCCGCGTGCGAACAAGCGGGCGCGGTTCACCCCGGCAAAGATCGTCGAGCCCGACGAGCGGCCAGATGCGGACTATCCCTTTGTGCTGATCACCGGGCGGCAGCTGGAGCATTGGCATACCGGCTCGATGACTCGGCGGGCCACGGTGCTCGACGCGGTCGAGCCCGAGGCCAACTGCTCGATGCACCCGCGCACTTTGCGGGCCATGGGGATCGAGCCCGGCGACACGATCCGGCTGACCACCCGGCGCGGCTCGGTGCAGGTGATGGTGCGCGCCGACCGGGCGGTGGCCGAAGATAACGTGTTCCTGCCCTTCGCCTATGTCGAGGCGGCGGCCAACATCCTGACCAATGCGGCGCTCGACCCGTTCGGCAAGATCCCCGAGTTCAAATATTCGGCCGTGCGCGTCGAGAAAGCCGAAGCGCTGGCGGCGGAGTAGATCTTTTGCGAGGCTCTGCCTCGCGCTCCGGAGTATTTTGAACCAGAAAGAAGCAGCACCGCGCATATGCTTCTTTCTGGTCAAAAATGCCTCCGGGGGTGAGGCCCGCAGGGCCGAGGGGGCAGCGCCCCCTTTGCGGCTTGTCGGGCTGGGCGGGCGCTTTTAACCTGAGCGCAAGTTGCGCAAAGGAATGTCCATGGCCCGTCGTTTTGTCGATCTGTCCGTCCCGCTGGAAACCGGGATCGTCTCCGATCCGCCGATCATGCTGCCCGAGATCGAGTATCTCAGCCACGAGCAGACCGCCGAGCAGGTGATGTCCTTTTTCCCTGGGCTGAAGCGCGAGGATCTGCCGGGCGGCGAGGGCTGGGCGGTGGAGCGGCTGAGCGTGGCGACCCATAACGGCACCCATCTGGACGCGCCCTATCATCACCATTCGACGATGAACAACGGCGAACGGGCGATCACCATCGACGAAGTGCCGCTGGAGTGGTGTTTCAATCCGGGCGTGAAGCTGGATTTCCGTCACTTCCCCGATGGCTACGTGGTCCGCGCCGAAGATGTCGAGGCCGAGCTGGAACGCATCGGGCATGTGATTCAACCGCTCGATATCGTGGTGGTCAATACCTCGGCCGGGGCGCGCTATGGTCAGCCGGATTACCTGATCAAGGGCTGCGGCATGGGGCGCGCGGCGACGCTGTACCTCGCCGAACGCGGTGTGCGGGTGACCGGCACCGATGCCTGGTCCTGGGACGCGCCGTTTCCGCTGACCGCGCGGGCCTATGCCGAAAGCGGCGATGCCTCGATCATCTGGGAGGGGCACCGCGCCTCGATGGAGATCGGCTATTGCCATATGGAGAAGCTGGCAAACCTGGACCAGCTGCCCCCCACGGGCTTCACCATTTCCTGTTTTCCATTCAAGATCAAAGGCGCAAGCGCGGGGTTCACCCGTGCGGTGGCGATTTTCGAGGACTAGAAGCGCGATGACAGAAGAGACCCCGCAGAGCGGCCATGACGGCCCCTATCCGGCACCGGTCGATGTGCGCGGCTTCACCGTCAGGTCGGACTGGATCGACTATAACGGCCACATGAATGTGGGCTATTACGGCGTGGCCTTCGATCAGGCGCTGGACGTGATGCTGGAGGAGCATCTGGGCACCGGCAAGACCTATGCCGAGACCGCGGGCGCCGGCCCTTACATCCTGCAATCGCATGTCCAGTTCCGGCGCGAGCTTCTGGAGGGCGAGGGGTTCCGGGTAGAGTTCCGGCTGCTCGATCACGATGCAAAGCGGCTGGTCTATTTCGCCCGGATGGTCTCGGAGCGGGACGATGCCCTTTGCGCCACGCAAGAGGCGCTGTTGATGAATGTCAGTCAGGAGACCGGGCGCGGCGCGCCGTTTCCGGCCTGGGCCCAGGCGCGGATCGCGCGGATGGCGGCGGCGCATGGCGCGCTACCGCCCGATCCGGCGGTTGGGGCAGCGTTGGCCATTCGCCGCGCCTGAGCGGAAACGAAAAGGACCGGCGCGGGGCCGGTCCTTTCTGGTCGCGTGCTGCGGTCAGACCGCTTCGAAGTCCATTTCCGGATCGTCCAGAAGGTCTTCCGGTGGCATCTCGTCATCCTCCATCGGCTGGGTCATAAGCCCGAAGATGTCGTTCAGCGTCGGGTGATGCCCGGATGTACCCCCGCTGGCATAGACCACCGTTTCGCCCTCTCCGCCGCAGTCGGACGGTTCGCCGGTAAAGGCGGGCAGAGACTCCCATTGGCTATCCCAGCAGGTTTCGGAGCCCTTGGTGCCGCCGGACCCTTTGGTGCCACCGGACCCTTTGGTGCCGCCGGAGCCTTTGGTGCCGCCGGAGCCTTTGGTGCCACCGGAGCCTTTGGTGCCGCCGGAGCCGTTGGTGTCGCCGGACCCTTTGGTGCCGCCGGACCCTTTGGTGCCGCCGGAGCCTTTGGTGCCACCAGAGCCCCTGGTGCCGCCGGAGCCCTTGGTGCCGCCGGACCCCTTGGTGCCGCCGGACCCGTTCGGGTCGGTTTGGGTGCCCGCCAGGGTGTGCTGATACCAGTCGTCGAAGCAGTCCCCTTCGACCCCGCCGTTATGGTAGGAGTCAGTGCCGCTGGCGGCCGCGTTCAGCGCATCGGCGCGGGTCAGCAGCTCGGGGTTTGCCCCGTCGGTATTCACCGCGACCGAGATGCTGTTCAGGTCGATGTCCTGCAAGCTGAGCGGGCCGTCATTCGACCACAGGGTGAAGTTCACATCATGAACCGCCCCGCCGGTGCTGGAATCCGCGCCGGTTCCGAACTGGAACGCGCCATCGAAGTTGATTCCGGCATTGAACCCGTTCGACAGTCCGTTGACAGCGTTGGCAAGGCCCTGATGGCCGGTCACCTGACCCTGGTTGTCGGACGGGTGGAAGTTGAGACCCGCGACACGGGCATCGTCGGCCATGTTGAAGAAGAAGCCGTCGAGATCGGGTTCGGTTCCGTCAAAACTCGTGGGCGAGAGGCGGAAGAACAGCTCTCCGCTGGCCAGTTGCGAGACCTCGACAGTGACCTGGCCGTCTTCGCCGACCTGGAAAGACGTGGTGATCTTGCCATCGGTCGGCGTGCCGCCGTCTCCGGAGCCCTGGGTGCCCCCGCATCCCTTGGTGCCCCCGGATCCGTTGGTGCCACCGGAGCCTTTGGTGCCGCCGGAGCCCTTGGTGCCGCCGGATCCCTTGGTGCCACCGGATCCCTTGGTGCCACCGGAACCCTTGGTGCCACCGGATCCCTTGGTGCCACCGGATCCCTTGGTGCCACCGGATCCCTTGGTGCCACCGGAGCCTTTGGTGCCACCGGAGCCTTTGGTGCCACCGGATCCCTTGGTGCCACCGGAGCCTTTGGTGCCACCGGAGCCTTTGGTGCCACCGGACCCCTTGGTGCCGCCTGAGCCTTTGGTGCCGCCGGAGCCCTTGGTGCCGCCGGAGCCTTTGGTGCCGCCTGAACCCTTGGTGCCGCCGGAGCCGTCCTGTTCTTCGTCATCTTGGCTCTGCCAGCGTGAAAACGAGTAACGGCCGCCGATATGCGAGTCGTACCAGGATGAGAAACCCTGCCCCTCGATGCCGCCGTTATGATAGCTCTTGGTGCCCCAGCCGCACTGGCCACCGTGCCAGTTCCATCTTCCGTAACCCATAACACTATTCCCCAAATGGTAACGGCATTCGACCCTCACGAATGCCCTGCGGTTCAACCGGCAAGTTGGCCGGTTCGTTTGCGTGACGAGCAGAGTAGGGAAATGTGGCGGGCTCGGGCAAATTTGTGTCAAAATTGTGGCTCACCTGCTGGCGGCCCGGGTGCGACCGGAAACAATCCCGGGGAGCGCCGGGAATTGGCTGTGCGGCGACCGCCAATACAACCGGGAATCGCGCTAGTGCTGCGGGCGAATCGGCAATCGTGCTATCGCCGGTATCTGCGGGTCGAGCCTCGGCACGAGGCCGCCCGCATGGTGGAAGACCGGTAATGGTGACAAGGCGAGGCAAGACATGGCGGATGGCAAAAAGAGCGACAGGCTGACACGGATCGTCGAGGCGGCAGAGAGCCATTTCGGGCGGCCGGTCCAGAAAGTGACCGCGCCGGGTGGCGAGGGACGCTCGAGTTTCCGGTTACATTTCAACGATATGGACGTGATCGCCACGCTGCGCCCGAACTTTCGCCGGACCCATCTCGAAGCTTTTGTTCTGGAACAGTTGCGCGCCCATACCGATGATGTGCCCGAGTGTCTGGGCGTGGTGGGCGAGATCATGTTTCAGTCCGATGTGGGCCGTCGGCGCCTGAATCAGGAGATCGTGCGCCACAAGGAAAAGAGCCGCCTGGACCTGGCGGCCGAGGCGGTCGCGGCGATCTTTCGCATCCAGAGCGCGGCGCGGCGAACCGATCTGGGCCGGATGCTGCCGCATCTGGGCGCCAATGACGGCTGGGTGACCAGCCTGGTCGAGGCGGTAGACGCCTTGCAGCCCTATTCGATGGGAATCTCGCCGCAATTCGACCGCACGGCGGCGGCGGAACGGCTGGCCTATCCGGGGCGGCAGTTCGTGAAATGGGATTGCCGGTCGGGCAATGCCGCGCTGGACCGAACGGGCAAGCTGCGCTGGTTCGATTTCGAATATTCGGGGCTGCGCCACGGGGCCGAGGATTTTGCCTGGCTGATCGGCGACGAGGCCTGGCCGATACGGCCCGACCAGATGGCCGACGTTATGATCGATGCCTTCGACCCCGGCTGCGGCCACGAGATCGGCGACTATCTGGATTACCTGTCGGTCTATCTGACCTTCCACGCGATCCAGCGGCTGAAGCTGATCACGAAAGAGGCGAAAAAGCGCGGCTGGCTGTCCAAGGAGCGGGTGCGCAAATATGACGATGCCGGGGTGCATCCCGAGTTTGCCATGCAGATCTGCGGTGTCGGCGCCTATTATGCAGCGCAATCGCCGGTGACCGCGGCGCTGGCGCGCAATTTCGAGGCGGCGCAGGACTATTTCCGGGCGACCCTGAAGGACGGGCGCTCGCTGAAGAGCGCCTGAGCATGGATGGCGCCACCGATATCCTGAGCCTCGCCCTGGAGGCGCGCGGGCTGCGGGTGGCCACGGTCGAGCGGATGGAGGAGTTCACCGCGCTGCGCGACCGCTGGCGGGCGCTGGAGGGACGCGACCCCGAAGGCACCGTCTATCTGTCCTGGGACTGGCTGGCGCGGGCCTTTGCTGCCAATCCAGGCCGCTGGCGGGTGCTGGCGGTGTTTCACGGGCCGCGCCTGGTCTGTGTGTTTCCGTTGAAATACCGGGTGCACTGGAGCACCTCGCGGCAGGAATTCCAGTCCGAGATCGAGGCGGGCGGGCGGCTCTTGTGGAGCGAATATACCGGGTTCCTGTGTGAACCGGCCTACGAGGACAAGGCGATGGCCGCGCTTGCCGAGGCGCTGCGGCAGCGCCCCTGGGCGCGTCTGTCGATCCGGTACGAGGGGTCGCGGGCGCGGGCGGCCAAGTTCATGGCCGCGTTTCCCGCAGAGGACTATTCAGCGCGCCACCGGGAGTATTTCATCAACAAGGGCGAGACCGACAACCTGATCTGCCCCCGGGTGCAATTGCCCCCGGAGTATGAGGACTGGCTGTCCACCGGCCCCAGCAAGAACGCGCGCCAGAAGATCCGCCGCTTTACCCGCCGCTATCTGGACAGCGGTGAATGCACGCTGACCCATGCCTCGGGGCCCGAGCTGAAATCCGACATCGCGGCGCTGCTCCGGCTGTGGATGCGCAAATGGGCGCCGGTCAAGGGGTCGGAGGTCGCGCGGCAGGTGGCGGCGAATTACCTGCGCATCCTGACGGCGGCGAGCCAGATGGGGCTGCTCTACCTTCCGGTGCTGAAGCGCGACGGGCAGGTTCTGGGCGCGCTGGGCCATGTCGTCGATCCGCGCATGCGGCGGGTGCATTTCATCGTCGCAGGGCGGGACGAAAGCGCCGAGGGGCATTTCATCGGCTTGCTGCTGCACGCCAAGGCGATCGAATGGTCGATCGCGCAGGGGCATGAGATCTACGATTTCTGCCACGGCAACGAGCCCTATAAATACAGTTTTGGCTCCGAGGAGACGAAGCTTGCCTATTTCACCATCCGGCGCCGGGATCTGACCGGGCCGGGCGGGCCTCTGGACCCGATGTCGCGCAAAGAGGCGCTGGGCCGGGTGCTGTCCTTTGTCGAGGCGGGCAAGAGCGCGGAAGCGGCGGCGGGCTGCCGCCAGGTCCTGGGGTTGCTGTAAGCCGTCCGCTGTCCGGGATTGCTCAGCTGCGGTCGGGGGAGAGTTCCGAGGCGAGGAAGTCGATGAAGACGCGGACCTTGGGCTGAATGTAGCGCCCCGCCGGGTAGAGCGCGAAGACCTCTTGTGTCTGGTCTGGCAGATCGGGCAGCACGCATTCGATCCTGCGGTCGGCCAGCGCGTCGGCGCACAGGAAATCGGGCAGCAGCGCCACCCCCATGCCATTGATCGCCGCTTGCAAAAGCGCCGGGCTGTCGTTCACCGCGACATCGCCCTGCACCGGAACCTGCTTCTGGGTGCCGTCGCTGTCGCGCAGCCGCCAGGTGTTCTGGCCCGCCCGCTGGGACGTACCGAGCAGCCGATGGTCAAGCAGGTCGGCCGCTGACTGCGGTCGTCCGGCACGGTGCAGATAGTCGCCGCTGGCAACCAGCAGCAACCGGTAGGTGCAGAGCCTGCGCGCCCGCAGGGCCGAGTTGCTGAGCGGTCCGCGGCGGATGGCCATGTCGAAGCCGTCGCCGATCATCTCGGACTGGGCATCGCCCAGGTCCAGGTTCACACGGATGTCGGGATATTGCGCCAGAAACGCGCCCAGCATCGGCGACAGGACATGCGCGCCGAAATCGCGGTCGCAATTCACCTGAAGCAGCCCCGAGGGCGACCCGTGCAACTGCGCGACCAGCGCGTCGGCGTCGCCCGCATCGTTGAGGATACGGCTGGCGCGGTCGTAATAGGCCAGCCCGATCTCGGTCGGGTTCACCCGGCGCGTGGTGCGGTTGAGAAGGCGGGTCCCGAGACGCGATTCCAGGGCCGAGATATGTTTGGACACCGCGGATTTCGACACGCCCATCTTGCGGGCGGCATCGGTAAAGCCGCCCTCTTCCACCACCGTGGCAAAGGCTTCCATTTCGGTCAGCCGTGACATTCGGATTCTCCTGATCCCGTGGTTCAACAGTGTTCAGCCCGCAGGGGGGACCGGGGGCTGGAACGGTATTCTGGCAAGCTGCGGGTCGCGGCGTGCCGCTGCCCCGCACGGTGCAGATGGGGACGGAAAAACACTGTTTGCCGCGAAATCGCGCCAGACTCTTTCGAAAACCCGCCATTTCTTGCGCCGGGGCGCGGGCAGGGGGCATAGTCGGGAAAACCGGGTAAAGGCCGCAGGCCGCCGGTGGGCGAGGAGGAAAGCGAAGTCTTGAAACGGTCAAAGCCAACCCATGGAGCGGTTTATGTGCAGACCCTTGCGGCGGACCTGCTGAAACAGGGATATACCGCCCGCCAGGTGTTCGCGGGCACCGGGTTCGGCCCCGGCCTGCTGGAACAGAGCAAACCCGTCGCCCCGTTCGAGGATATCGCCGGGTTCTTCGAACATGCCGCCGCGCTGACCGGGGACGATGCCATTGGGTTTCGCATGGGCACCGTCAGAGAAATGCGCCGCATGGGCCTGATCCGATATGTCGGGATGTCCTCGCCCACCGTACGCACCGCGCTGATGAACATCGCCCGTTATCGGCGGGTCTTCTCGGATGCGGTTGAAATCGACGTGCAGCGACTGGACAGCGAGGGGCTGCTGCGATGGCATTTTGCCGTCCCGTCAAAGGTGCGGCGGCGGCAATTCGTCGAATTTGGCGCAGCGGGGCTGATCCAGGACCTGCGGCAGGCCAGCAATCGCCGCTTTTCCCTGGTCTCGGTGGATTTCTCGCACCCGCGCAAGACCCACCTGGCGGAGTTTGACCGGTTCTTTGGCTGCGCGGTCCGGTTCGGGCGGTCGGGCAACCAGGTGGTCTTCAGTCAGGAGGTTCTGGATACGCCGCTGGTGACGGCGGATGACGCGCTCTATTCGGTGCTGATCGACCATTGCGAACTGGTTCTGAAAGACAAGTCGCGCAACATGCCTGCCATCATCGTGGATGTGGAACGCGCGATTGCCGACCGGCTGGCCTCGGGCACCGCGGCGCAGGAAGAGATTGCGCGCGATCTTGGCATGAGTACCCGCACCCTGTCGCGACGGCTTGCCGAGGAGAAGACCACCTTTCAGAAGATCATGGAGCAGTTGCGGGCATCGCTGGCGTCCAGTTATCTCAGGGACAGCGACCTGTCCCTGGCTGAAATCGCGTTTCTGCTGGGCTATTCCGGGCTGAGCAGTTTCAGCGAGGCGTTCAAACGCTGGACTGGCCAGTCGCCGGGGCAATATCGCACCGGCTGAAAATCGCTCATCGGATTGGATTTGTTCCAATTGTGGCAACCTGTGCGGCACGGCGCCTTGAAAGGGGAAACGGCGATTCCCCATATTGATTAGCCATGAAACAACGACAATGACGGGTCTTTCCCGGGATTGGTTCAGACGAAATTTGGAAGATTCCAGCATTTTAGGCGCTTAGAAGTGGAAACAATCTGTTTACGCGGATTTCGTTAAAATTTATCGCGGAGCCGAGGTAATTTGATCGTGGCGGAAATGTGGCCGAACTTGGCCACGATCCTGACGGATTTGGGCGCGTAGGGCGCAAGACGATCCGGGTGGGAAGCCGCTGCGAGATCCGGGCGAGCTGCCTAGGCCCGGAGGAATGTAAAGAGTGTTTCGGCTTTGCCCTTCCGCGGCTTTCGTTGCGGTATGTGGCAGCCCTGATCCCTGTCGAAGAGGGGGGGGAAATGAAGGACTACATCCAAGAGGCGTCGCTTGCGGCCAGAGTGCCCGGCACATCGGGGGCGGCCGCGATCCCGGCCTATGCCGTCGCAAGCGGGCGGGGGGCCGCGGCGCCGCGCAGACCGATGGAGAACCTGGGGGGGCAGGTTGTCCGCAAGCCTGGCTGGTACGCGTCCTTTGGCAAGCGCGTCTTGGATGTGGCCTTCGTTTTCCTGTCCTTGCCGGTCTCCGCGATGATCGTGGCATTCTGCGCGCTGGCGCTGTGGCTGGAGGGGGGCAACCCGTTCTACTGGCAGGCGCGGCTGGGCCGGAACGGCAAGCAATACAAGATCGTCAAGCTGCGCACGATGGTGATGGACGCAGACGCGCGCCTGGCCCGGTTGCTCAAGGAAAACCCGCAGATGCGGGCGGAATGGGACGCGACCCAGAAGCTGAAGCAGGATCCGCGGATCACCCGGGTGGGCGGGTTTCTGCGCCGGACCTCGCTGGATGAGTTGCCGCAACTGTGGAATGTGCTGAAAGGCGAGATGAGCCTGGTCGGCCCGCGCCCGATGCTGCCCGAGCAGCTGCCGCTTTATGGCTGCGCCAAGGCTTATTTTTCGGTGCGCCCGGGCATTACCGGCCTTTGGCAGGTGTCGGACCGGAACAACTCGCGCTTTGACTATCGCGGCAAGCTGGATGCGGATTATGCCCGCGATCTGAGCTTTGGTTACGATCTGGCGCTGCTGCTGCGGACGACATCGGTGGTGGTGCGGCGCACCGGTTATTGAACGGTTAAGGTGAATTGGAAATCATCGATCAGGAGCTGGCAAATGGCGTATCATGACAAGAGACTGGCTCCGAAGTGGGACAAGGCTGCTGATATGCGCGATCAGGACGACGGCATGGACGACGATCGGACGGAAAACCGCCCGTTCCGGCGCAAGGCCGCGCTGATCGCCGAGGCACGCCGCCCGGCCAAGGTCGAGCCCGAGACCGTCGCGCCCCGGAGCCAGGCCAAGCCGGCACCGGAACCGGCAAAACGGCAGACCCTGCCGATGACCCTGCCGGAACCCTGGCTGCGGCTGCACCACACCTCGCTGGGGCTGCGCCTGCCGCAGAAGGGGCGGATGCCGCTGGTCAACCTGTTTCGAGGCGATCCCGCGGCCAAGGCCTTTGACGTGATGCGCACGCGTCTGCTTCAGACGCTCAAGGCAAAGGGCTGGACCCGGGTCGCCATCGCCGCCCCGACCGAAGGCTGTGGCGCGACCTTTACGGCGGTGAACCTGGCGCTGAGCATGGCGCGGGTTCCGGGCAGCCGGACAGTGCTGCTGGACATGAACATGCGCGACCCCGGTATTGCCGCCGCGCTGGATATGCCGGCAAGGGCCGACATGCGGGGCCTGCTGCGGGGCGAGACCTCGTATCTGGATCACCTGATACGCTGTGGCGACACGCTGGCCATCGGCCTGGGCGCCGGGCCGGTGCGCGACGCCTCGGAGCTGTTGCATTCGCAGACCGCCGGAGCGGTTCTGGACGAGATGCAGGCAGAGCTAAGCCCGGATGTGATCCTGTGCGACATGCCCGCGGTTCTGGCGCATGACGATCTGGCTGCCTTTGTCGACAGCGTCGATGGCGTGCTGCTGGTGGCGGACGGTACCATGACCACCTCCGAGCATGTCCGCCGATGTGAGCAGGTGCTGGGCGTGGATGTCCCGCTGCTGGGCGTTGTGCTGAACCGGGGGCGCGAGGCCGGTCAGGAAAACTACGTGGTTTGACCTTCGTTTTTGCAACCGGTTGCCATATTTTAGTCGGTATGCCGTGGTCTGTTCACTGGATCGGAGCAGGCAATTGGAACGAGTGAGACAGCAGGTATGGGGCCGATCTATTCGATCAGCGATGTGATCGACATGCTGCGCCGCAGGGCGCGGCTGATTCTTGGCGTGATCCTGCTGGGATCGGTGCTGTCGCTGATTGTGGCGATGAGTCGCCAGCACGAATACGAATCCTACGAAGT
This sequence comes from Ruegeria aquimaris, assembly GCF_025751555.1. GTDB lineage: Bacteria > Pseudomonadota > Alphaproteobacteria > Rhodobacterales > Rhodobacteraceae > Ruegeria_B > Ruegeria_B aquimaris. The sequence continues at coordinate 271,877 of NZ_JAOWLB010000004.1, read as the reverse complement.
CATCCAGATCGCGCGCCCGGTGGTGTCGGACGAACTGGCGCGCAGCACGGTCGAGGGGTCCTCGGCCCGGCGCTTGCAGCTGATCCAGCAGATCCTGACCACGCGTGGCACCATGCTGGAGATTATCGAGAAATACGGGATCTATGACGATCTGCCGGGGCTCAAGCCGCAGGCCAAGGTGAACATGTTGCGCACGGCGGTGCGGATCGAGGGGACCGCGGCGGCGCGCGAGGGCTATTCCGACGATGGCGCGATTTCGGTTCTCAGCATCACCGCCCGGATGCCGACGCCGGAACTGGCGCAGCAGGTGGCGCATGAGTTCGGACAGCGCACCATCGAGTTGAGCAAACAGACCCGTATCGACAACGCGCGGGCAACGCTGACCTTCTTTGACGCGCAAAAGGCGGCGCTGGAGCAGGATATCGAAAGGCTCGACGCCGAGATCGAAGCCTATCGGGCCACCCATCAACTGAGCCTGCCGGGCGCGGTCGAGGCGCGGCGTGGCGAGATCAGCACGATCAACGACGGGCTGCTGGACATTGCGCGCGAGCGCATCCGGCTCGAACGCGCGATGGAACTGGCAAGCCAGAGCGAGCGGCCCGCCACCGCCGAGCGCCTGCGCAAGGATCTGAGCGAGCAACTGGCCACGCTGGATGCGCAGCGCGACCTGCTGGAGGAGCGCAAGACCGCGCTGGAGCGGCTGATCGAAAGCAGCCCCGAGGTGGAGCGCGCGCTGGGCGCCTATGACCGCAGCCTCGATCAGTTGCGCGACCAGCTGGCACAGGTGGTGAGCCGCCGCAACGAGGCCGAGATGGGGTTCCTGATCGAGGCCGAGCGTCAGGCGGAGCGCCTGACGGTGATCGAAGAAGCCGCCATACCCGACTATCCGGTGACCGAAAGCCGCAAGAAGCTGGCGCTTCTGGGGTTGGCGGGCAGTATTGGGGTGGCGCTGGCGCTGGCCTATGTGCTGGAATGGCGCAACCCGGTGATCCGCAGCGCCGACCAGATGGAGCGTGAACTGGGCTTTCGCCCGGTGGTGGTGGTGCCCTATCTTGATGCCAGCGCGCCGCGCCGATCGCTGTGGCAGCGCCTGACCCACCGGTTCCGCAGACCGCGCGCGCCTGCGGAATAGCACCGCAGGCCAAAAAACCTCAATACCCCGCCAGCAGGGCGATATCGGCCCAGTGCATCCACAGGATCAGGCCTGTGGCCAATACCCCGGTCAGCACTGCCACGATATCGTGGCGCACGTCCCAGGCCCCGTACTTGCGCGCCAGCCAGACCACCGCCGGATAGCTGGCGATGGTGGCCAGCGCCATAGACACGATGCCGCCGACCAGTCCGAAATACGCAAGCCCCAGCAGGATCCACAGGATCTGGAGCACCGCCCGCACCATCATCACGATGAAATACGACCGGCTGTCGCCCATGGCGAGCGCCACGTTGTCATAGGTCAGGATGACCAGCCGGGGGTAAAAGGACAGCGCGATCAGCGTGACCATCGGCCCGGCCAGCTGATAGCGCTCGTCATAGAGCAGCCCCACCAGCTGCGGCCCGATCGCGGCCATCAAGAGCAGCGCCAGCCCGATCGACAGGCTCATCCCGGCGCGCAGGCGGCTCAGGTGGCGGCGGTTGGTGGCGTTCTCGGCGGGCGGCTTGTCGCGGTAGACCGGGATCATGATGCGGCCGATCATCGACAGCCCCGCCATCATCGGAAAGCTGCCCAGAAAGTAGCCGATATTGTAGATCCCCAGCATGTCGATGCTGAGGTAGCGGCCCAGGATGGCGCGGTCGCCCTGGCTGATGACAAAGGTCAGCGCGGTGGAGAGAAAGATCCACTTGCCGAAATGGATCAGGTCATCGGCGGCGGCGCGCTCCCAGCGGAACCGGTTCACCGGGCCGGGCAGCAGGAAATGGGTCAGGATCAGCTTGGCCACAGCCGTGACTACGCCACCCAGCGCCAGCGCCATCACCGATTGGGTCAGTTCGGCATAGATCACCATGAAGCCGATGCCGATGACCTGACTTGCCAGGTCCAGCACGGTCAGGCGCCCGACCAGCAGGTGGCGGTGCGCGGTTTCGATCCGGGTCGGGAAGAAGCCCGACACCAGCAGCGCCAGCGCGCCCACCGGCAGGTATTTGACCAGGTCCGGCTCGTGGTAGAACCGGGCGACCGGGATCGTCAGCAGGCAGGCCACCGCAAACAGCATGCAGCCCCGGAATACCTGTATGGTCCAGGCGGTGTTGAGGAAATCGGGGTCGTCGCCGCGCGGGTTCTGTGCGATCGCGGGGCCGACGCCGACATCGGAAAACAGGCTGAGGCCGACGATGACGACGGTGACCAGGGTCATGATGCCAAAGGCCTCGGGGAAGAGCAGCCGCGTCATGATCAGGTTCGCCGCCAGCCGCAAGGCCTGGCTGCCGCCATAGCCCACCATCAGCCACGAGGCGCTGCGCAGGACGCGGGCCATCAGGCCGGAACCGCTGAAGGCGGAGAGAAGACGCGACATCTGGGATCCCTGCTGCTGGCCTTTGGCCCTTGTGGCGCCACGCTAGAAAGCGCGCCGCTTCGGGTCAATCGGAGCGGCAGCGCGCGACGCCCGCTTGTGGCGCCGGGTCCACAGGCGGGCAGCGGGTTCCGGCGGGCGGGTAGGCAGGCCGCCCGGCGCGCGGTACCTCTTGGCCAAGCCAACGCCGCAGGTCCCGCCGCCGTGACAATCGCATATGTTCTGAATACCTATCCGCAACCCTCGCACAGTTTCATCCGGCGCGAGGTGCAGGCGCTGGAGCGGCAGGGCGTGCCGGTCCAGCGGCTGGCGATGCGCCGCGCCGCGACGCCGCTGGTCGACGCGCGCGATCAGGCCGAGGCGGAGCGCACCGAATACGTGCTGGATCGCGGTGCCTTGGGGCTGGGGGCGGCACTGTTGCGCCGGTTCCTTGCGGCGCCGGGCCGCGGCTTCGCCGCTTTGCGGCTGGCGCTGCGCTGTGGCCGGGTATCCCCGGCGGGGCGGCTGAGGCACCTGATCTATCTGGGCGAGGCCGCCCATGTGGCAGAGCGCTGCCGTGCAGCCGGGGTCACCCATCTGCATGCTCATTTCGGTACCAATTCCGCGACTGTCGCCATGCTGGCCGAGGCGCTGGGCGGGCCGGGATTTTCCTTTACCGTGCACGGACCCGAGGAGTTCGACGCCCCGGCGGCGCTGTCCCTACCCGAGAAACTGGCGCGCGCCCGCTTTGCCGTGGGGGTCAGCCAGTTTGGCCGCAGCCAGCTGTGTCGCTGGACCGCGTTTGCGGGCTGGGACCGGTTGCGGGTGGTCCATTGCGGGATCGAGCCCGCGGCCTTTGCCGACCCGGTGCCGGTGCCGGGCGGGCCGCTGCGGCTGGTCGCGGTGGGCCGGTTTGTCGAGCAGAAGGGGCAGATGATCCTGCTTCAGGCGATGGCACGGTTGGTGCGGACCCATCCACAGGCGCATCTGGACCTGGTGGGCGATGGCGAAATGCGCGGCGATCTGGAGCGCGCAATTTCAGAGCTGGATCTGGGCGGCAATGTCACGCTCACCGGCTGGCTGGATCAGGAGGGGGTGCGCGCGGCGCTGGACGCCGCGCATGCGCTGGTGATGCCGAGTTTTGCTGAAGGCCTGCCGATGGTGGTGATGGAGGCGATGGCGGCGGCGCGTCCGGTGGTGGCCACCTATGTGGCTGGCACGCCCGAGCTGGTGCGGCCCGGCGAGACCGGCTGGCTGGTGCCTGCGGGCGATGTGGCGGCGCTGGCCGATGCATTGGCAGAGCTGGCCGAGACGGGGCAGGAGCGGCTGGACCAGATGGGACAGGCCGGTCGCGCGCGGGTGCTGGAGCGGCATGACATCGATACCGAGGCGGCGAAACTGGCGGGTTACTTTGAAAACGGCTGAGTTGCAGGTGCGCCAGCCTCAGCGACCGCGCGCCCAGCGATTACGCGCGCGAAAAAGCGGTGTTTTCACCGCCAATGCCACGGTGGCATAGACCGTGAACCCGACCGGGTCGCGCAGCATCCGACGGATCAGGCCGGACAGCCCCAGGCGGGGTGTGCCGTCATTTGCCGCCAGTTGCGGAAACAACGCCGCCACCTCGGCCACGCCTGCGTTCTGGCGGCGGCGCACCCGGACGAGATTGGCAAAGCCTTCGACCATCGGCCAGTCGTAGCCAGGTGCGACCCGCAGCCGTTCGGTGGGGGCAAAGCTGAGCCGCACAAAGGTGTCGTCCGAGATGATATCGGGCCAGCTCTTCCAGCGGGCACGCCCGGCAGAGTTCACCGCAAACAGGCCGAACCCCGGCACGCCGGTGGTGACAAAGGGCAGGGTCTGCCAGAACCGGCCGTAGGCGCGGGTGATCCAGCTGCGGGCCGGGGCGACGCGCGGCGCACCGCTGGCGTAGCGGGGCGCATCGGTGTCGAGCGCCGCCACCAGCGCCGCCATCAGACCGGGATCGACCCGCACATCGGCATCGAGATAGGCGCGCAGCGGCCCCTGTGCGGCGGCATCTCCGGCGTTGAGCGCACCGAGCTTGCCGCCCTCGGCTAGCTCCAGCACCGTCCAGCCCCAGCCCCGTTCCGCAGCCAGATCCGCAAGCGCGCGGGCGCGCGCTGCGGTGTCGTCGCTGCACCCGTTGGCGACCACCAGCGCCTCGCCCCGCCAGCCATCGGGCAGCGGGTCCGAGGCCAGAAGCGCGCGGGCGCAGGCGCCGATCCACTCGGCCTCGTCATGGGCCGGGATGATGACGCTGAGGTGCCGGGTCACCTGAGGAACTCCACCAGCGCGTCCCAGCGCGGGTTGGTGTCGTCGAGATGCCGCAGGTGCCCCCAACTGCCCCATTTGTTGGGCCGGTAGACATCGGCATAGGCGGTGAACAACTGCCCGCCCGCCGCATGCCAGCCCCGGATCAGATCGGAATAGAGATCGCCCATTTCCGGCGAATAGTTGAAATGGGTGAAAAAGGCGGTGATCTCCTCGTCGTCGATCAGCGGGCCCAGCCCCACCACGTGGCTGCCGCCCTCGTACATGATCAGGTCCAGCCCGTATTTTGCCGCCACGGCGGCGTGATAGGGCAGTTGGGTGCCAAGGTTCTGCGCCAGCGTATCGGTCGCGTCGCCGCTGGCCGCGCCGTCGCGCAGCTCGGCCCAGGCCAGCGAGGTGGCAAGGTCGAACCGGTGCTCGGCCACGTAAGCGTCGCGCTCGGACCCGGTCAGCCCTTTGGCCTCGGCCTGCGCCGCCGCTTCGGCGCGACTGTCGGCCAGCCACTGACGCAGCATCGGCAGGCGCTGTTCCCAGCCAAGCGTGCCGCCGAAATAGCCGGTCACGGCATAGGCGTCGAAATGGCGGGCGGGCGCGGCCCGGCCCGGTTCCTCGGCCACCCATGCGGGCGCGTCGAGGATCATCTCTTCCAGCCCGATCCAGCCGGTCTGTGTAGAGATCACCCGCAGCAACCGCGCCTCGGCCTGATCGCCATAGACCTCGGCCCAGATATCGGCCATCTCGACCGCGCGGGCGGCGTAATAGCTGACCCAGTGGTCCTTCTTGTTCCAGCGCGCGCGGGCCTGATCCTCGGCCCATTGCGCCTGGGTGAACTGCCAGTTCCAGACCTCGTTGGACAGTTCCACATAGGCGTGCTGTTCGATCCAGAGCGTGTCGCGCACGGTCTCGGCGAAGCGGCGGATATAGTCGTCATCGGCCAGGTGGGGCATGTTGAACCAGCCATCCGCGCCGGTGCGGTTCAGAAGGTCCACCATGATCTCGACTGGCACGCCTTTGACGGCCCAGGAGAAATCCGCTGGTTTCGGACGACCCTCCCAGGCCGATTGCTGCGAATTGTTGGTCTGCATCCAGTCCATGAAACGCAGGGCGCGAAAGCCCTGCAACCGGTCCAGCCAATCGGGATTGAACAGAGCGCCCGCATCATGGGCCGCAAGGTGCTCTTGCTTCACCACGGTGATGTTGCGCACATAGTCGCCGCCGCGATGGGTGCGCTGGATGCGGATATCGACCAGTCCGGGGCCGGGGGTATAGTCGAATTCGACCCGGTTCTTGCCATAGCGGATGTTTTCCGCCCGGCCCGAGACCTCGACGATGCCCTGGCCGTCAAAGCGCAGTACATAGCGCCCGGCGGCCGAGACCGCCTCGACCGGCAGGTCGGTCAGGATCAGCGTGCCGACCGAACCCAACTCGGGCGGGATCGCCTGCGGCCAGCCGTTTTCGTCCAGGTAGCCTGCCGCTTGCAAATCGTCATAGCTGGCGCCGCCGAACTGCCGGGGCAGGTGGCCGATCCAGGGGCGTGCGGTCTTGAAGACGTCGAGAAAGGGCTGCTGCACCGACCAGTCGTTGACCCCGGCCAGCCCGATGGCGAGGGCGACCGGCCCATCGGGTTCGGGCGGCGGAACATAGCCTTGCTCCAGCGCCGTGGCGGTCCCGGTTGCGGCGGCAACCGGCTCCGGTTCCGGTTCCGGCGCGACCGGAGCGGGCGGGGCGGGCGGTGTATTGGCCTGCACCGCCTCCCAGGCGATGGTTTGCAGGCGGGCTGCCTGCGCCGGGTTGGGCGCATCAAAGGCGCGGCCCCAGTGGTCTTTCAGCCGGTGCGGCAGGCCCACCGGGGTTTCCCCGGTCAGCGCCGCGTATTGCACCATGGTCAGAAAGTAGAAGCCGAGATCGTTGGGGTGGATGTCGTCATGAAACACCTGCGAAATGCGGTCGAGCCCCGGTACGGTGCCCTCGGCAATGGCGTCGGTCAGGGCCAGCATCGCCTGTCCGGCGGGCAAGAGCCGCATCGGCGGGGCACCGGTCGGGCGGGTTTCATTCACCCCGTCGACGATGGATTGCCAATGCGCCAGATCCTGTTCGATCCGGTTCCGCCAGGGGAATTCCGCCCCCGCATCATGCTCGATTCGGGCACCGCTGCCGGACCGCAAGTCGTGCCAGGTCTCTTGCAGGAACACCCGCGCCTGCGGGTTGGCCGTGATCGCAAGATCATAGTAGCGCCGGGCATAACCGACACTGTCGTTATACTGGATCTGGTTGGCCAGCGGGATCGCCTCGGTCAGGATCACGGCATCAAAGCCGCCGCCCGAGAGCGCCTCTCGCGCGTTCACGCCCTCGGCCTTGTCGCCGTTTTCCCAGTTGTAGGACAGCGGTGCGCCGTTGATGATCTGCGCCTCGACCCGGACACCGGTATCCTTGAGCACCGCCGACAGCATGTCGGGATTGGTCGGGCCGAACAGCGAATGGCCAATGAAAAGGACCCCGATCAGGGAGGCAATCCAGTTCATTGCGGAACTCCGGTCTTGGGATAGGAGGTGACGGTCTGCCAGACCACCTCCTGCATCAGGCGCGCGGCCTCGGGCGAGGGGGCACGGGCCGGGCTGCCGTCGGCCTTGAGCAATTCATGCGGCAGGCCCACGGGCGAGCGCTGATAGAGCACGGCGTAATGGGTCAGCGCCACCAGATAGTTGCCCAGATCGCCCATGTGGATCGGGTCGAGCTTGCCCTCGGGATCGATGCCAAAGAGCTGCTCGGCGCCGGTGAGGCCGCCGACACTACCGCGCGCCTCGATCTCGCGGACAAAGCGCGACAGCACCTGTCCGACCGGGATCACATGCGCGGGCTGGTCCGGGTTGCGGGCGAAATCCTGAAGCAGGATGCCGTTCTCCCACAGCTCGACCAGATCGCGGTCAAGCCGGTTGAGCCAGCCGTCAGGGTCGTCGAGCCAGTGCCAGGTCTCGTAGAGGAACACCCGTGTGTCCGGGCGCCCCTGCCGGGCCAGATCGGCCCATTTGGTGAAATAGTCGTCACTGTCGAGATATTTGATCGCATCCCTAAGTTCGAGCATCTCGGTCAGGATCACCGCGTCATACTCGCCCGAACCGATCGCCTCGGCCGCGGGCCGATAGCGGGGGTGGGCATTCATCACTTCGAACCCCTTGATCGGCTCGTCGCCTTCCCAATGGGCCTTCATCGGCGTGCCCCAGCCCAGCTGGCTGTCATAGCTGTGGCCCTGTGGCGCCAGCTGTTGCAGCATCGCGGGCATGTCATGGCCAACCAGGCTGTGGCCCAGGTGGAACACGGCCATCGGTCCGGTTGTCGGCGGCAAGGGTTGCGCATAGGCCTCGGCCACGACGGCGGGATCGGGCAGGCGTGGCCGCAGCCAGAACCACCACAAGGCCGCGGCCGCGAATCCCAGAACGAGAAGGATCAGAACGAACAATCGGGTCATGGTGGAAATCTAGGGCATGCGCGGGGCGATTTCACGCGGTCTCGGCGATTGCTGTGACAATCAGCCCATATCCGGTGGCAAAGCGCCCGCGCAGCATGTGGCCCTGCCGAAACCCGGGCACATCGGACTGGAATGTGGCGGCGAACCCTCCGTTCGCGGTATCCAGCGTGATGTGCAGCGTGTCAAAGCCGAACAGCGTCCGGCTGATGCGGTACTGCGCCTTGTAGGCGCATTCCTTGGCCGAAAAGATCAGCTTGGCCCAATGGCCGGGGTTGTCCTGCCCGGCCAGCCAGGCGGTCTCGGCCGGGGTGCAGATCGTGGGCATCAGGTCGGGGTCCAGCGGGCTGTCCTCTTCGAGGTCCAGAGCGAGCAGCCGCAGATCACCTTCCCAGGCAACGGCGGCAAGGCAGGCGGAGCCTGTATGGGTGATCGTCCCCAACAGGCCCGGCGGCCAGATCGGGGCGCGGTCGGCCCCCATCGGCACCGCCATGGCGGGCGCGCCCAACTCGCGCAGGGCGAGCCGGGTGGCCATCCGCCCGGCCGCGAATTCCCGGCGGCGCTTGTCCACCGCGCCGGGGATCGCGGCCAGTTCCTCGGCATAGACCTCGTAGTCGCGTGCAGGATCGGCCGCCGCAATGCCGGCCCCCCGGCCCAGCAGAGGCGAGGCGAGCAGCAACGCCTCGGTTGGGCCCGGTCCGCTCACCTGACCCGTTCCTGCCGGTTGGCGCGCATCGCGCGCCGCCGCGACATGGTGTCGGCCCGCTCGGCGGTGTCCACCACCGGCTGCGCCGGTTCCGCAGGAGCGGCGCCCTGCGACAGATGCGCGGCCAACCCCTTAAGCGTCGGAAAGCGGAAGATGTCGGTGATCGGCAGGGTCGGCACGTTCAGCGCCGCTCGGATCTCGCGATGCGCCTGTACCGCCAGCAGGGAATGCCCGCCAAGGGTAAAGAAGTTGTCCGACGGCCGGATGTCGCCCACGCCCAGGATCCGCGACCAGATCGCGGCGATCTGCGCCTCGGCTCCGCTCGGTGGCTCCGCGGGCGCCGCCTGCTCCTTGCGCGGCGGCACCGGTTCCGGCAGCGCCTTGCGGTCGATCTTCTTGTTCGGCGTCAGTGGAAAGGCGTCGAGCGTCACGATATGGGCGGGTACCATCACTTCGGTCAGGCGCGCGGCCAGATGCGTACGCAGCGCGGCATCCGACACCGGCCCGCCGGTGGTGACATAGCCCACCAGCCTTGTATCGCCGCCCATCTCGCGGGCGATCACCACCGCGCCGGTGACGCCGGGATAGGCCGCCATCGCCGCCTCGATCTCGCCCAGCTCGATCCGCTGGCCGCGGATCTTGACCTGATGGTCGGTGCGGCCAAGGAAGTCGAGCCGCCCGTCGGCGCGCCAGCGCACCAGATCGCCGGTGCGGTACATCTGCGGCGCGGCGGTCACGGTCAGCCCGGCCTCGGCCGCGAACGGGTCGCGCGGGAACCGCTCCTCGGTCAGGTCGCAGCGCTGCCAATAGCCGCGCGTCACGCCCTCGCCGCCGATGCACAGCTCGCCCGGCACACCGATCGGGCAGGGCTGACCGCCCGCGTCCAGCACATAGACGGCGGTATTGGCGATGGGTGTGCCGACATTCACCGTGCCCGAGGCGGCAGGCGCGACCGCCTCGCAGGTGGACCAGATCGTGGTCTCGGTCGGCCCGTACATGTTGAGGATGCGGGCGCCGGTCGCCTCGCGCAGATCCTCGACCAGATCGCCGGGCAGCGCCTCGCCCCCAAGCAGCAGGTGCTTCACCCGGCCAAGTGCCATGCGCGCCTCGTCATTCATGGCGATCATCCGCGCCATCGACGGCGTGCATTGCATATGCGTCACGCCGTGGCGCACGATCTGCGCGGCAAGCGAGAAATCATCCTCGGCCAGCGCGCTGGGCGCGCGCACCCGCCTCAGAACCTCGGCCAGCGGTTTCAGTCCCTCCAGCACCACGGCGGGATCAATGCCATAATCGATGAGGCAGGCGACCTCATCCACGCCGATGCGCTTGAGCTGTTCGACGCGGGCCACGGCGTCGCTGATGGTTCCGAACAACCCTGAATCCTCGAAATACCGCTCAAAGGCGAAATCGAGGATCGCCTCCAGCTCGTCGCCGCTGAGCACGCCCAGGTCCATTTCAAAGGCGTTGGTCACGCCCTTGGGTTTCTTGAAGGCGGGGAAGGCCCAGGCATATTGCTTGATCAGCCCGGCGGCCGACCGCAGGTAGTCCTTCATCGGTTCGCGCGCGACACGTGCGGCCTCATCACGGGTATCGGCCAGATAGGTGTGCAGCATCAGCGTCACCTTGAAATCGGCCGGGTCATGGCCCGCCTCGCGCAGGGCGGCGTGATAGATGCGGATCTTGTCGGCCACCTCGTCGATGCTCTGGCCCAGAAGGTGGGTCAGGACGTTGGCGCCGATGGACCCGGCCTCGCGCCAGGTTTCCGGGTTGCCCGCCGTGGTGACCCAGAGCGGCAGTTCCTTCGATACCGGGCGCGGCTGGGTGACGACCGAATGCATGCTGCCATCGGCCTTGGGAAACTCCACCGCCTCGCCGCGCCAGAGCCTGCGCAGGGTTTCGATGGTCTCGAACATGGCGGGCTTGTTGCGGGGCGGGGTGTTTTCCGGGCGCAGGATGAAATCGTCAGGCTGCCAGCCCGAGGCGATGCCAAGCGCCGCGCGCCCGCCGGTCAGGTTGTCGATCACCGCCCATTCCTCGGCGATGCGGGCGGGATGGTGCAGCGGAGCGACGCAGGAGCCTGCGCGCACGCTGAGATTTTTCGTCACCGCGGCCACCGCCGCGCCAGTAACGGAGGGGTTCGGATAGGGGCCGCCAAAGGCGTGGAAATGGCGTTCCGGCGTCCAGACCGCGTTGAACCCGTGTGCATCGGCGAATTTCGCGCCTTCGAGCAGCAGTTCGTATTTCTTCGGCCCCGGCCCGTCGTCATTGCCCCAATACATCAGGTTGAAGTCGATCGGCCGGTCGCTGACCGCGATCGGGCCTTTCGACACTTCGGCGCGGTTCTCGTCCGAACTCAGCACCACCTTGAAGCCGCGCGCCAGCGTCCAGAACAGCTCCAGCACCGAGATGTCGAAGCTGAGCGAGGTGACCGCCAGCCAGACACCGCCATTGGCATGGTCGATGCGGTCGTCCATCCCGGTGAAGAAGTTCACCACGTTGCGGTGTTCGACCATCACCCCCTTGGGCGTGCCGGTCGAACCCGAAGTATAGATCACATAGGCCAGGTCATCGGCGGTGGCGCCGCCATCGACGGGTTCCGCGCGCGCCTCCGCCAGCTTGCCGAGGTCGAGAACATGGGCATCGGTCGCGGGCAGGCTGGATTTGCGCGCGCCACTTGTCACGATCACCGCCGCGCGGCTGTCGCTGACGTAGTGCGCGATGCGGTCGGCCGGATAGGCCGGGTCCAGCGGCACATAGGCGCCGCCCGCCTTGAGCACGCCAAGTGCGGCGATCAGCAACTCGGGCGAGCGGTCCAGATAGACCCCCACATGGCTGCCGGGCGCGACACCCAGGTCGCGCAGCCGGGCGGCGACAGCGTTGGCACGGGCGTCGAGCGCGGCATAGGTCAGGCTCTGGCCCTCGAACACCAGCGCTGTTGCCTCGGGCGTGCGCAGGGCTTGCGCCTCGAACGCCTGATGCACGGTCAGGGTGCGGTCATAGTCGCGTGCGGTGCGGTTCCAGTCGCTCAGCATGGTCGAGCGTTCGGAGGCGGGCAGGACGGTCAGATCCGCCACCTTGTCCAGGTCGCCGGCGCGGGTCAGCGCATACATCACGGTTTCCAGGCGCCGGGCCAGGATCTCGACCGCCTTGGGGTCGAGCCGGGTGGTGTCGGCATGCAGCGTCGCGGTGCCCTGCTCGATCAACAGGGTAAGAATCGCACCGGGAACCGGTGCCCCGCCGTCCACCGCCAGCGCCACCGGCGGCACCGGGTAGCGGCCGATGCGCGGGTCGCGCAGCGGCAGGTCGGCGGGCTGCGCACCTTTGCTGCGCGCGCCCGCCAATCCTTCGGCGGTAAGCTTCAGCGTCTCTGCAACCGATGCGCCCTCGGTCAGGCGCAGCGGTACCCAGCCCGCCAGATAGCCACCGGCAGCAGCCTTGGTTATGGCGCCGGTGGTCAGGGCGATATCGCCGAACTCTTCGCCGCTGCTGCGCAGCGCCCAGATCAGCGCCGCGGCAGCCAGCCGGTCCTCGCCCAGCCCATGCGGCACCGAGATGCGGTGGGCGGCAACCGGTCCGGCAGGGCCGGCCCCCGCCAGCGGCACCGGCAGCGGGCGCAGCCCGGCAAGCCGCTTGCGCCAGTGCCGTTCGGCGGGCAGCGCCGCCGTCAGCGCGGCGGCGAGCGCCTGCGCCTCGGCGGCGGAAGGTGAAGCGAGCCGGTCGCCCGGCTTGGCCATCTGTGTCAGGTCAACCGGCGCTCCGTCCAGCCCGCGCAGCCCGCCAAGCACCAGATCGCCCTCGCCCGTCGCCACGGTCAGGGTATCGGTGGACACCGCTTGTACCGTGCCCGGCAGCGCGCCCGAGCGACCCTCGGCGCGGGCCGAGGATACCGCCAGAACCTGTTCCGCGACCGCGATCTTGGCGCAGGTCAGCGGGTTGGCATAATCGCCGAAATCAAGCGCGCGCACCAGCGCGGCCAGCGCCGCGGCGGGTTTGGTGAAATCCAGCCGCCCGGCGGCGGCTGGCCGGTCATCGCGTCCGAAATAGCTGCGCTGGCTCAGGTCCTGCGCCTGCCTTTCCAGCCCCTGTTCCAGCTGGTCGGCCACCCGCGCGAAACTGTCGAGCGCCGCGCCGTAGCATTTCGAGTTCAGCGAGAACGCGGTCTCGTCCGGGTCGATGTCGAACATCTGCTGGGCCAGGATGTCGCCCTCGTCGATGCCGCCCTCGATCAGGTGCCAGGTCACGCCATAACTGGTCTCGCCCGCCATCAGCGCCCAGGCCGGGGCATTGAGCCCGGCATAGCGCGGCAGCGGCCCGTCGTGGAAATTCACCGCGCCTTTGGCGGGCAGGGCCAGCACCGCATCCGGAATGACCGAGAGATTGGCGATGGACAAGAGCCAGTCGAAGCCCCCCGGAGCGATTTCGGCCAGATCGGCGACCCGCGCGCCCTGCGGCAGGCCCTTGCTCCGGGCCCAGTTTCGGATCTCGTCATCGGCGGAGATCACGGCGGCAATCCGGTGCCCGCGGTCGAGCAGCATTTCGCTGCATCCGATCAGCAGGGACTCGTTACCGATCACGACATGGGTCAAACTCATCTGCTGTCCTCCGGAAGAGCGGCGGCGGGCGCCGGGGCCGCAAATGTGCGGCCCAGCGCGCGACGCGCGGCATGGGCGATCAGGTCGGTCAGGAAACCGTCCGGATCGGAACTTGGTTTGGGGCGGATCAATTGGCGCAACCGCCAGAGAAGGGTGCCCGCGATCAAGGCCAGGGTGGTCCAGACCGTATAGGCCCGGCCGTGGTTCTTGAGAAAATAGTGCAGTCGGGAATCGAACCAGTATTGCGGCATGCGGTTCCAGCGCCGCATCCCGGTGCTGGCCGATCCGATATGGATCACGCCCGCATCCGGCAGGTACCAGGTCTCCCAGCCGACCAAAGCGGCGCGGCGGCAGAGGTCGGTTTCCTCGAAATAGAGAAAGAAGGTTTCGTCGAACCCGCCGGTGGCCTCGATCACCTCGCGCCGGATCATCAGGCTCGCGCCCGAGGCCCAGTCCACCCGGATGCGGCTCCGGGGCAGCGGCATGGGCACGATCCGGTTGCGCAGCAGGCGAGATATGGGGCCGGTGCGGGCGGCGGCCTCGAACTCCCCCGCCGCCGTCGGAAACCGGAACGCGGTTTGATGCGGGTCGTGGTCTTCGCCGCGCACCGCGCTGGCGGCAAACCCCGCCTTGGGAGTCGCGACCAGGAAATCGCGCAGCTTCAGGATGCAGCCCGGATCGGGCCAGGCGTCGGAATTCAGAAGATAGTAGAAATCGGGCGCCGACCCATCCGAAAGCCCGGCCCGCATGCCAAAATTCATGCCCGCGCCGAAGCCGCCGTTGCGGCCGCTTTCCACAATGCGGAGCCTGCCATCCCGGTCCCAACCGCGCGCTGCGGCCTCCTGTTGCAACCGTTCCACCGACCCGTCGTCAGAGGCATTGTCCACGACGATCACCTCTCCGGGCAGGTCCTGCATCTCGCGCAGGGCCGCCTCGCAGGCCCGGACCGTCAGGTCCGGGGTGCGGTAGTTGAGGATAACCGTGAGGACGGTCGGTTCGGTCATGCGCCTACTCCGCGGCCTTGCCCAACGGCTGGACCTCGTCGGTCTCATGCAGTCGCTTGCGCAAGTGTTCCGTCAGAACCGAGACATTCGGCACCAGAACCATGCTGTCATGATCGCCGGGCACCTCGATGACCTCGATGTTGCGGGCAAACCTGCCCCAGTCGTTGTCGTCGAACACGTATTCGCGCGCGCTGCTGACCCAGTTGCCGCCGGTGACTTTCCAACGCCGGTCCAGCGGCGGGCGGAACATCAAGAGCCGCCCGTCCCAAGGGCGCGGCCGATAGCGCGCGATCGAACCGCGGAAGGCGGCTTCGATCCGGGCATTGTTGAACGCCGACCCGCCCGCATCCTTCACCGGCGCACGCCGACGGCTCACCTCCCAGGCAAGCCGGGTACGGGCCCAGTCCAGAAGGTAGCGCGGGCCACGTTCGCCGAGCTGGCGCAGCTTGATGATGGCGCGGTCACGGCGTCCCAGCGGCGGGCGCACCGGCAGCGGCGTATCCAGCATTGCCAGCAGCGCGACCTCGTCGCCGGCGGCTTCGAGCTGGCGGGCGATTTCGTAGGCGGTGATGCCGCCACCGGAAAAGCCGCCCAGCAGGTAGGGCCCGTGCGGCTGTACCTGCCGCATCTCGGCGATGTAGTCGGCGGCCGCCGCCTCGATCGTATCATGCGGGGCCTCGTCGCCGACCAACCCGCGCGCCTGGAGGCCATAGACCGACCGGTCGCGCCCCAGCATCAGTGCCAGATGGCGCAGGTTCAGCACGTTGCCGAACATGCCCGCCACCACGAAGAAGGGCGTGTCTCCGCCCGGACCCACGTCATGCAGGGGCACGACATGGACAAAGCCGCTCTCCTCGGCCACGGGTTCGGACCCGTCGCCGGACAGGGCGGCCGACCGGCCGACGCGGGCGTCGATCTTCTCGGCGATGCTGGTGACGCTGGGGGCCTCGAACAGGACCGAGATCGGGAACTCCACGTTGAACGCGCGGTTGATCTGTGCAAACAGCCGCACGGCGATCAGCGAATGGCCGCCCAGATCGAAGAAACTGTCTTGGGTGCCCACCTGCGACACGCCCAGCAGGGTCTCAAAGAAACCCGCCAGCGTCTTTTCGGTCTCGGTCTGCGGCGCCACATACTCGGTATCGAGCTGCGGCCGTTCAAAGCTCTGCCCCGCCTCGGCGGGGGCCGAGACCTGATCGGCCTCGGCGATCAGGCGCGGCAGGTCGAGCGAGGTAACCACCACCTGAGACAGGCCGCTGTTCAGCGCCCGGCTCAGCGCCCCGGCACCTTCGCTGGCGCGGATACCTTGCGCGATGTTGCGGTGCAGGCGCTGCTCCTCGGGCGAAAGGGCGGCCGCCTTGCGGGCGGGTTCCAGCCCCAACGCTGCCGCGTCGGCATCGGGTTTTGCCGGTTCGCTCAGGTCGATGGTGCCGCTGGTACGCTGCATCTGGAATCCGGCGATATCGACCAGCACCCGCCCCGATGGATCGGTCAGGGTGATGTCGAACGAGGCAAAACCGTCGATCGGCGTGGCGCCCGGCGTCGGGCGCATCCAGCTGCGGATATCGGCGGGCAGCGGCGCAAAGACCCGCAGCGAGCGATAAGACACCGGCACCCAGAGCGCGCGGCCCTGATAGCCGCGTGCCAGCTCGATGGCCCAGCCGGTGGCCAGATCCAGAAGGCCGGGGTGCATCTGGTACCCCTGGTCCAGATCGCGGCGGTATTCCTCGGGCAGGGACAGGCGGGCCAGCCCCTCGTCCTCGCCCCGCGCGGTGGCGCGCAGCACCTGCCAGCGCGGGCCGAATTTCAGATGCGCCTCCTGCGGGGTATGCAGCACCGCGCCCATGGGCGCGGTCGCCGCCTGCGGGCAGCGCGCGGCAATCGCGGCCAGATCGAGCGTTCCGGCCCGCGCCTCGGGGTCGAGCACCAGCATCGCCTGGGCGTTCTGCGCATACCCGCCGCCGGGCAGCGCGCTGTGCACGCTGAAGGCATAGCCTTCGGCGGTGGGGTCCAGCCGCACGATGACTTCGCGCGGGGCGCCGTTGACCCGCAACGGGCGGAAGAAATAGAGGTCTCGGATGTCGAACGGATGGCTGACGCCCTGCGCCCGCAGGGCTTCGGCCGCCAGTTCGACATAGCCGGTTCCGGGCAGCAGCGCATCACCTGCGGCGGTGCGGTGTTCGTCGAAAACCCAGTGCTCGGCGCTCAGCCGCGACACGAACAGGCGGTTGCCGGCCTCGTCGAATCCGGCCTCCTGCAACAGCGGCTGGTCGGTTGGGGTGCGGGCCTCGGCAGGATCGCCGCCGAGCCGCGCGGCCCGCGCGTCGGCGGCCATGCCGACATCGGCCCAGACGCCCCAGTTCACCGCCACGACGCGGGTCTTGGACCCGCTGCGGCTGCTGGCAAAGGCGTTGAGATACTCGTTGGCCGCGACATAGTCGATCTGGCCCGCCGGACGGCTTGCCGTCGAAGAGGAGGCAAAGAGCACCATCAGTTCCAGCACGCCGTCGGGGAACAGCTCGTCCAGCACCCGGAGACCCGTCATCTTGGGCGCCAGTACTCGGTCCATTTCGGCCTCGGTCTTGGCCAGCACCGGCCCGTCCTCGATATGACCGGCGGCGTGAATGACCCCGGTCAGCGCGCCGAACCGGTCCTGCGCGGCATCGAGCGCGGCGCGCATCTGGCCGATATTGCAGACATCGGCGGCAATCGCCGTGATCTGGCCGTTGTCCAGCGCCTCCAGCTCTTCCAGCGCGCGGATACGGCGGCTGGTCTTGTCGGCAGGGCTGTGTGTGGCCAGCCATCGGGCGCGGTCGGCGGGCAGCTCCTCGCGCCCCAACAAGATCACGTTGGCCCCATGGGTCTGCATCAGGTGACGGGCCACGGTCAGGCCGATCCCGCCAAAACCGCCGGTGATCAGATAAGTGCCGCCTTCGCCGAAGGCGGGCGCCTCATCCGTCAACGGCGCCGGGCGATAGCTGCGGCCGAACCGCTTGTCGTCGCGCCATGCGGCGATTGTATTGCCCGGTTCGGCCAGCAGTTCCTCCAGCAGGCGCGGGGTCAGGTCCTCGTCCTGCTCGGGCGCGGCACCGCGCAGCCGCGCCAGCAGCGGCGGGCGCAGGCGGGCGGGCAGCTCGATATCGACCGAGGCACAGGTGATCCCCGGCATCTCGTGCGGCAGCACGCCCAGCGGCCCGGCGATGGTCGCCTTGGCCGGATAGGGCAGCGCCTCGGCGCGCACCTGTGCCGCGCCGGTGGTGAAGGCGGTGATATGCACCGGGCCGGGCAGTTCGACCTGCCCCAGCGCCTGCGCCAGCCAGGTGAGGCTGAAGAACCCGTGCTCCATGTTGCGGTCATGAAAGCTGGATCCGGGGCGAAAGCTTTCGCCCTCGGTCACCAGCCAGAAATGGCCGATCCGGTCGGGCAGGCGCCCCTGCGCCGCGAGATCGCGCAGCATCAGGTCATAGCCCATGCGCCCCTGTTCCGGGGCCAGCTCGAACCTTGTGTCGGAATGTTTGACATAGCTGTCGCTGGAACTGACCCGCGCCACCCAGTGCCCGCCCTCCTCCAGCCGGTCGGCCGCCTTGGCGGCCAGCCCTCCGGCATCAAGGAAGATCAGCCAGTTCAGCGGTTCGGTGCGGTCCAGTTCGGTCTCGACGTCGATATCGCATTCGGCCAGACGCGGCCGCCAGACCGGGCGCCAGCCCCATTCGGCCATGTCCTCGCTGCGGGTCAGAACCGCGCGCGGTTCTTCCGCCCGCTGGGTGCCCGGTTCGATGAAATAGCGGCTGCGCTGGAAGGCATAGGTCGGCAGCGGCAGCCGGTGACGCTTTGCCTCGCCCCAGATCTGCGGCCAGTCGGCCTCGACCCCGCAGGCCCAGAGCCGCCCGATCACCCCCATGAAATAGGCATCATCGGCGATGTCCTGATCGGGGTGGCGCAGGCTGCTCAGCACCTGACCAGGCGACACCGTGGGCGACATCTGCGCCAGCGAGCTCAGCGCCTTGCCGGGACCGACTTCGAGGAACACCCGGTCGCGACCCTCGGACAGCGCGTCGATGCAATCGGCGAAATGCACCGTGTTGCGCAACTGCGAGACCCAGTAGTCGGGGTCGGTGGCCTCCGCCTCGGTCAGCACCGCGCCGGTGCGGTTCGACTGGATCGGGATTTGCGGCGCGCTCAGGGTGAGACCGCGCAGGAAATCGCCGTATTCCTTCAGGATCGGCTCCAGCATCCGCGAATGCGCGGCAATGTCGATCTGAATGCGCTGATACTCGACCTCGCGGGCCTTCAAGACCTCCGCCAGCCGGTCCAGCGCCGCTTGCGGGCCACTGACGGCGGTCAGGCGCGGGGCGTTGACGCTGGCGATGTCCAGATCCTCGCCGATCAGCGCCTGCACCTCATCGAGCGGCAGCGAGATCGACAACATGCCGCCCGGCGCCACGGTGTCAAACAGCCGCCCGCGCAGCAGCACCAGGTCGATGCAATCCTCGAACCCGATCACACCGGCCAGACAGGCGGCGGTGTTCTCGCCCATGGAATGGCCGACCAGCGCGGCAGGCCGCACGCCCCAGCTCAGCCAGAGCTGTGCCAGCGCATATTCCACGATCATGATCAGCGGCAATTGCACCGAGGGCTGTTGCAGCCGGGCATTGGCCTCGGCGGTATCGCCTTCGGGCAGCCAGATGGCGCGGATATCGTAATCGAGGCTCTTTTGCAGATGCTCCAGCCCCCGGTCCATCCACTCGGCAAAGACCGGTTCCACCTCGTAAAGGTCGCGCGCCATGCCCGCATATTGCGCCCCGCCACCGGGGAACATGAACACGACATCGGCCCCGGCTCCCAGCGCGTCATGGCTGAACACCCGCCGCGGATCGCCCTGGTCCAGCAGGTCGGCGGCTTCAAGCGCGGTTTCGGCCACCAGCACGCGGCGTTTCTCGAACCCGCGGCGGCCCTCTTTCAGCGTATAGGCCACATCGGCCAGGTTGACGTCCGGATTGGCGCGCAGCCAACCGGCCAGCGCCTTGGCATTGCCATCGAGCGCGGCGCGCGACCGGGCCGACAGGCACAGGATCTGGAACGGGAAATCGCTCTCTTCCGAGGCGGCGCGCTCGGGCGCCTCCTCCAGGATGACATGCGCGTTGGTGCCGCCCACGCCAAGGCTGTTCACCGCGCCCCTGCGCGGCCCCTTGTGCGAGGTCCAGTCGGTCAGCCTGTCGTTCACCCGGAACGGGCTGGTTTCGAAATCGATGGCCGGGTTCGGCGCCTCATATCCCAGCGAGGGCGGGATCTGTTTGTGATGCAGCGCCAGTGCGGTCTTGGCAAAGCCCGCAACCCCGGCGGCTGTGTCGAGATGGCCGATATTCGTCTTGACCGAGCCGATGCGGCAAAAGCCGCTTTCGGCGGTCTGTTCGCGGTAGGCCTGGGTCAGGGCCGACACCTCGATCGGGTCGCCCAGATAGGTGCCGGTGCCGTGGCACTCGACATAGCCGATGGTCTCGGCTGGCACATCCGCCGCCGTCAGCGCGGCGCTGATCGCCTGCGCCTGACCGCCCACCGAAGGCGCCAGATACCCGGCCTTGTCGGCGCCATCGTTGTTGATGGCGCTGCCCTTGATCACCGCCCAGATATGGTCGCCATCGGCCAGCGCGTCCTCGAGTCGCCGCAGCGCCACCACGCCCGCGCCCGAGCCGAACACGGTGCCCTGCGCCCGATGGTCGAAGGCGTGGCAATGGCCATCGGGGCTGAGGATCTCGTTTTCCTTGTAGAGATACCCGCGCCCCTGCGGCAATTCGATGGTCGAGCCGCCCGCCAGCGCCATGTCGCAGTCGCCCTCGCGCAGCGCCTTGCAGGCATAGTGGATCGCGACCAGCGAGGTGGAACAGGCGGTCTGGATATTCACGCTCGGCCCGTGCAGGTCGAACACATGGCTGACGCGGGTAGACAGGAAATCCTTGTCGTTGCCGGTGTGGCGCAGCAGGAACATGCCCACATCGTCGACCAGGCCGGGGTTCGAGCAGATGTTGAAATAGAAATAGCTGCCCATGCCGCAACCGGCATAGACGCCAATGGGACCGGACACCGATTCCGGAGGATGACCGGCGTTTTCCATCGCCTCCCAGGCGACCTCCAGGAACTGACGGTGTTGCGGGTCCAGAATCGCGGCTTCCTTGGGGGAGAAGCCAAAGAAATCGGCGTCGAACCGGTCGAACCCGTCCAGCGGCGCCGCCGCGCGGACATAATTGGGGTCCGCCATCAGGTCGGGGCGCTCGCCCGCGGCGAGCAGCGCCGCGTCGTCCAGCGGCCGGATCGATTCGATTCCGGCGCTGAGATTGTCCCAGAATTCGGCCGCCGAAGCGGCGCCGGGAACATGTACCGACATTCCGACGACAGCAATGTCGCCGTGATCACTCTTTGAAGTACTCATTGCCATGGTCTGACCAAACGATCCGTTTCGTTGTTCAGCCCGCCAACCCACGCACACCGTAGGCAGGGGCGAGCGGTCCTGAAAAGGTTCCAATTTTATCAGTTTTCCCTGATTTTCGCTAAACCCCCGTAATATTGCCACAAAACGTCAAGCGACGGGAATGTGTCCTGTTCCCGCTTGGTGACGAACTCTGTTTTTCCAGAAGATTGTGACTGGATTAGGGACAATTGTGGGTCTTTTGCGGCCGGTTTGGGGCGGGGTCGCCATCTCAGATGGCGGTTTTCCGAAGCTTGGAGCGGGTCTTGCCGCCAATCGCCGGGCCAGCGCCGAACAGGCTGCGCCGGTGCCGGTCCCAATCGGGATAGAGCTGACGCTCGAAATAGCCCAGCACGGCCCCGGCGCAGAGCCAGGTGAAGGGCGTCAGCGTGGCATTGAGCAGCATATCCGTCATCGTGGCAGCCAGGATCAGCACGATGGGCGGCACAAAGCCTGAGATTTCCTCTGGCTTTGCTTTGCGTAAATACAGTGACGCCATGATGATAGGCGCGGATAACAGGCCCATCTGCGCAATATATCCCAGCCAGCCAAAGGTGCCGAACACGATGATCCATGCCCCGTCCGGGATGGTCACGATCATGCCGGTTTCCGGGTCCAACACCAGGTTCCGGCCCCAGCCGCCCCAGCCGAACCAGGGTTTGGCATGGGCCCGCTCCAGCAGCAGTTCCTCGTTGGTGAAGCGGAACTCCAGCGACTGGGCGCGCTCGGCGCTGACGCTTGCCGCCTTCTCCAGGATCGCATCCAGCGGGATCAGGCCAAGATTGCGCAGCGCGGGGTACGAGATGGCCAGCAGCGCGATGATCAGCGCCAGCCGGACGGCCGTATTGCGCCGCAGGAACAGCACCACAGGCACCAGCATCACACCGTACATCAGCGCGGCAAGGCTCTTGCAGGCGTTCAGGACCAGCGCCAGATAGACGGTTGCCAACCCCCATCTGACGCGGCTCTCATCCCGCGATGCCCGCGTCAGCGCCGCCGCCGAGATCAGCGCCGTGGCCATGAAAAACGCCAGCCACAGCCCGTGCGGCAGGAACACGATGGGCCGGAACCCGCCCTCGCGGATCATCTGGTTGAAATCGTGCTGGAAGAACCCGTAGACAAAGATGTTGATCACCGGGGCAAAGGTGATCTCGAACAGCGATGGCAGGGAATAGACCAGCCCGGCGGCGGCCAGGGCAAAGACGATCGCGCGCAGCCCGGCCTCGTCGGACAGATGCGCGCGGCCCAAAAGGAAGGGCAACAGCACGATCACCTGCCCGATCATGATCGACAGTATGTCGCGCAGGCCCAACCCCGGCACGTAATTGGTGATGAACCGGATCGGCTCGCTGCCCGCCATGACCTCGAAGATCAGCGGTTCGCGGTTGGTCAGCACCGTGGGAATGGCGCAGAGCACGAAGGCCAGCAGCAACAGGCGCACCGGCCAGACCCGCGACCAGATCGACACCTTTTGCCGCGCGATCAGCACGCAGCCCAGAAAGGTGGCGGCAGAAGCGATGGAATCCTTGTTCATCGACGGGATCAGCGGCAGGTCGAACTCGGCGACCGGCGGCAGGATCAGATAACCGCCCAGGATGCCCCAGATGATCGCCTGCCGAACCGGCAGACGTGCGAACAAGGCCACACAGACAAGCGGCCACAGCATCAGCATCATATAGGCGACTGGGTTGGGCATCGGGCTCCGTCTGGCCAGGTCAGGTCGCAAACGCCGGTCAAATCTAACAGACTGGCGGGGATATGTCCCGGAATAGCGCTGGAATGGGGCGATCCGGTGGCAGGAACGGCACGCTTTCGCAGCAAGACTTGGCATCGCGCCCGCGCATCCGCTAAGCAGGTCGCAACAGCAGGAGAGGCGTCAGGTGGAATTCGACTTCGGACCGTATCGCATCACGGTCAACATGCCGACCCGCGCCGCGCTGATGGACGAGGTGCAGCGGCGGTTCCGCGCGGGCGAGGGGTTCGCGCTGGCCACGATCAACCTCGATCACCTGGTCAAGCTGGCCGATGACCCCGCCTTTGCCCGCACCTATGCGGCGCAGGATCTGGTGGTGGCCGACGGTCGACCCATCGTCGCCCTGTCGCGGATGGCCGGTCGCCCGGTCGAGCTGCTGCCCGGCTCCGATCTGGTGTTTCCGCTGGCGGAACTGGCGGCAGAGGAAACCGTTCCGGTGGCGCTGGTGGGCAGCTCCGATTTGGCGCTGGCCGATGCCCGCCGGGTGCTCGAGGCCCGCGTGCCGGGCCTCCGCGTGGTCTGGACCCATGCGCCGGAATACGGGTTCGACCCCGGCGGCGAGGCGGCGGCGGCGATCCTGTCGGAACTGGCCGCGCGTCGCGTCGGCCTGTGCTTTCTGGCGCTGGGGGCGCCCAAACAAGAGATGCTGGCGCTGCGCGGCCGCGATCTGGCGCCCGGCGTGGGGTTTGCCTCGGTCGGGGCGGGGCTCGACTTTCTCGGCGGTCACCAGGTGCGCGCGCCGCGCTGGATGCGGCGGCTGGGGCTGGAATGGCTCTGGCGGATGCTCAGCAGCCCGCGACGCCTGATGCCCCGCTATGCGCGCTGCGCCGCGATCCTGCCCGGGCAGGTCGCCGCCGCGCGCCGCCTGCGCCGCGCCGGTCGCTGATCAGAACCCGAACAGCCCCGCCTCGGTGATTGCCACCCGGATGAATTCACCCCGGTCGGCGCAGGGATGCCAGCCCAGCTCGGCGATGGCCCGGCTGTTGTCGAAAGGCGTCAGATGCGCCCGGGACAGCCAGTCCGCGCGCGAGGGCCGGGTCAGCCCGCTCCGCCGCAGCACCCGCGACTTCAACTGATGTTTCACGGCGTCGGCGGCATACATCAGGTGCAGATTGCCGGAACTGACCTTCAGCCGCGCGCCCACGGCATCGTGGATGGCATCGAAATAGTCCCGCCCGCTCATCAGGGCCGGACCCACCAGATTGAAGCTGCGCCCCTCGATCCCCTCGGCCTCGGCACAGCGGATCAGCCCGTCGACACAATCGCCGATCAGTACAAAAGGCAGCGGATTGCGCCCGTTGCCCCAGAGCCGCACCGCGCCCGCGCCATGCCAGCGCCCGATGCCCCAATGTTGCAGCGGCCCGCCCGCGCCCACCACGATACCGGGCCGGGCAATGACCAGCGGCAACCTGTGCTGGCGATGCAGCGCCAGCAGCCGGTGTTCGCATTCCGCCTTGGACCGGGCATAGAGGTTGCGCTCTTCCATCTCGTCGGGCAGGGGCGTGTCGTCGGTGATCCGTCCCTTGGGGTCGGACATGTCGAAACTGGCGATGGTGCCGGTATAGACCAGCCGCCGCACCCCCGCCGCCTGCGCCGCCCGGCCGATCCCCTCGGCCACGGCGACGTCGTTCTTCAGGCACTCTTCCCAACTGCTGTCGGTGGACCGCGCGAGGTTATAGACCGTGTCGATCCCCTCCATCGCGCGGGTCAGCCCCTCGGTGTCGTTGAGCGACAGCGACACCGTTTCCACCGCGTCGGGCAGGTCGGCGAACGGCCCCCGTCGCCCGCGCGAGACGACGCGGACATCGGTGCCGCGCGCCACCAGTTCGCGGGTCAGCGCCCGGCCGATGAACCCGGTGCCGCCGATCACCATCGCTTTTGGTGCCGGTTTCCGGGTTGCGGCGGGAACCGTCGCCAACGGCCAGTCGCAGCGGGCCAGCACATCGTCGAGCGTGGCCATCACCGCCACCGCCGAGGCGCCCGACCAGCGCGGATCGGCCGCCTCGCCGCGCGCCAGCGGCCCCCAGACGCCGCGCGCCAGCCCGCTGAAACTCAGCGCATAGGGCGACTTGCGATTGAGCGAGGTGAGTTGCCGCGCGGCATTCACCACGCCCTGCGCCAGATGCTGGCCCGACAGCGACACTTGCCGCCAGAGCGGGTTTGCCACCAGATCGGCGGTGTTCTCGGCGTCGATCACCAGCGTATCGGCGGCCAGGTCCAGCCGGGCGCGGGCCGAAGACCCGCGCACCGTGACCGAGCGGTCATCGACCGTTTCGACCAGCGACAGGGTCAAGGTCAGGTCAACGGACCCGGCCCGCGCCAATATGCGCCAGCCCTGCGGGCGGGTGCCCGCGCCGGGCAGGGCAACCGGCTTGCTCAGCTCCAGATGCTGGATCTCGACCGTACCGAACAGGTCATGCGCTAGGCTCAGCAGATGCGGCCCCAGCTCCAGCAGCAGATTGCGGGTCTCGCGCAGCGGCCAGATGCCATAAGGCCCCGAGCGCAAGGGCGCAAACGGATAACACCAGCGGATCTCGGCGCCCGAGACACGCCCCAGACGCCCGCGCCGCATGTCGCGCTTCAGCCGCTCGTAACTCGGCAATCCGAGGAAGTTGTGCCCGGCGTGAAACCGCCGGTTCGCGGCCTGCGCCGCCGCCTCGATCTCCTGCGTCTGGGCGGCGTTCAGCGCCACGGGCTTTTCCACCAGCACATGCAGGCCCGCCTTTAGGCATTGCAGGGCCAGCGGGTGATGCAGGTCGGGCGGGGTCAGGATATGCACCCCGTCGCAGACCCCGGCACTGATCATCTCCTCGACGCTGGCAAAGGCACGCGCGCCATGGCCATTGGCCAGCCCCTCGGCCAGATCCAGATTGGGGTCGCAGACCGCGCTCACCGTTGCCTCGGGCGCGGCGCGCAGGGCGTCCGCGTGCCAGCTGGCGATATATCCGGCGCCGATCAGGCCGATGCGAATGGGGGTGCGGGTCATAAGCGGCTCACTGATACTCGATGATTTCGGGGCTGCGCCGGGCCAGCCGGGTCAGCCAATACTTGCCCATGCCCAGCAGGTTGGGAAACTTGGACAGGGTGAGAAAGACGGCCTGCGCACGCGCCTCGCCTGGGGCCATGCCCTCGGCCTGCAAGCCACGGGCGCTGCGCTGCCAGGACAGGGCATAAAGAGCGGCCACCAGCACAGGCACCACCGGGCCATGCGCCGCGCCGATCAGGGCGATCAGCGGCAGGATCAGGCCATAGGCCAGCACCCGGCGCCGCTCGGCCCGGAAATGGCCGGGATGCAGCGCGCCCACCTGGGCAAAGCCATGCCCGGCCCGCACCGCCCGCCGCCACCATTGGCCAAACCGGGTGATCGCGGCGTCATGGCGGGTCATCTCCAGCGGCAGCCGTTCCAGAGCCCATCCGGCCCCGGCCAGCCGCAGGCAGAAATCGTCATCTTCGGCGGCGATCACGGCGGGGTTGAACCCGCCCGCCTGCCGGAAAGCTTCGGCCCGCACCATCATGTCACCGCCGCAGGCCGTGATCGGCCCGGCGGGGCGGCGCCACTCATGGTCACAGATGCGGTTGTAGATGCTCGCCTCGGGCGCAATCTCTGCCCGCCAGCCGGTGACAAGGCCAAGCGTCTCGTCCTGGCTGAGCCGCGCCTCGGCAGCGGCCAGCCAGCCGGGCACCAATGCGCAATCGCCGTCGATGAACTGGACAAAGGGTGCCGGGTCGTCGGCCTGCGCCGCCTCGAACCCGGCGTTGCGCGCGCGGGCGGCGCTGAACGGCACCGCCATGTCCAGTTCCACCACCGTGGCCCCGGCGGCGCGGGCAGCGGCGACGCTGCCGTCGGTCGAGCCCGAATCGACATAGACCAGCCGCCGCGCCTGTCCTTGTGCAGACCGCAGGGCGCGTTCCAGCCGCGCGCCTTCATTGCGGCCGATCAGGATCAGGTCAACGGCCGCGCTCATCTCGCGCCTCCGGCCAGCAGGGCCTCGAACTGGTCGCAGGAGGTTTCCCAGGTAAAGCCCGACGCGCGGGCATGGCAGGCATCGGACATGGCGCGCCAATCCTCTGGCGAAAGGTCCAGGATCGCCTCTGCCCCTTGCACCAGACCATCCACGTCGCCTGCATCGCACAACTGCCCGGTCTGCCCCGGCTCGATCAGGTCAAAGGCGGCGCCGACACGGGTGCCCACCACCGGGCAGCGCGAGGCCATCGCCTCCAGCATCGGCAGGCCGAAACCTTCGGAATGGCTGGGACACAGCCACAGGTCGCAGCGGGCGTAAAGCGCCGGAATCTCCGCCTGGGCGGGGCGCAGGTAAAACGTGGCCCCCTCGGGCAGGGCATGATCATCGGCCAGCGGTTCGGCGCCAAAGACAACGATCCCCAGATCAGGATAGCGCGCGCGCAGGTGATGCAGCGCCGCGATCGCCTCGCCCGCGCCTTTCAGCGCGCCCTGGCTATAGACAAACCCAGCGACCGGGCTGGCATTGCGGGCGCGCGCCGGCGTGGCAAAGGTGGCATGGTCGATGGCATTGGGCACCACCGGCGGGGCGGGCAGCCCATATGTATCCGCCAGCGTCCGGGACAGCCATTGCGACACCGCGATCTGCCGCAGCGGCAGGTAATAGGTTGCCCGCGAGATCTGCCAGGGCAGAAAGTCGAACACCTCGTGCCCCTGTACGAAATAGAACCCGCGTCCCTTTTCGGGCGGCAGGGCGGCTGCGGCAAAGGCGGTCTCCCACCAGGTCGCCACCACCGCGTCACCATCGGGAATGTCCTGTGCATCGAACAGGAAGTCGGAGCGGCGTCCCTCGATAACCGGCACGCCCAGATCCTCGAAATGCCCGGCAGGTTCGGGCGGATTGGGCGCCTTGCCGCGCGCCAGCGCGCTCAGTTTCCGGCGCAGGCCGTGCCTGGGCCGCGACGGGGTCACGATGGTCACCTCGTGTCCACGCGCCTGCAACATCCCGGCATAGACCGCGATCACGCGCAATCCGCCCGAAAGATTGGAGCGGGGACTGAGGAACGTGATGCGCAAGCGGTCTTCTCCTTCTGGTCTGCCGGGCGCCCTCCGGCGCCTTTGTCCTATCACGTGACAGCAGAACTGCACGCGGATTCCGGCGCGGGTCGGGGACTAGCCGTCCCGATGGACAGTATTGAGACGGTATCAAGGCGCAACCGGGGCAGGAGGCGATTTTTTAATTTGACACGCAAATTAAATATGAGACAGTCGGCTCAGAGTTGGGAGGACACATGTTCATCGGTTTGGATCTGGGCACATCCGGGGTGCGCGCCGTGCTGGTGCGCCCGGACGGCAGCGTTCTGGACAGCGCCGAGGCGGCGCTGTCGGCCCGTCACCTGCATCCGGGGTGGAGCGAGCAGGATCCCGCCGACTGGCTGACGGCGGCCCGCGCTGCCCTGGTCTCGCTGGCACAGCGCCACCCGCTTGCGATGGAGCGGGTCGTCGGGCTCGGCCTGTCAGGGCAGATGCACGGGGCGGTGCTGCTGGATGAGACGGGCGCGGTGCTGCGACCCGCGATCCTGTGGAACGACAGCCGCAGCTTTGCCGAGGCGGCGGAACTGGACGCGATGGTGGATGTGCGGGACCTCTCGGGCAATATCGTGTTCCCGGGTTTCACCGCGCCGAAACTGCTCTGGCTTGCCCGGCACGAGCCGCAGGTCTTCGCCCGCGTGGCCAAGGTCATGCTGCCCAAGGATTACCTGGTCTGGTGGCTGACCGGCGAGGTCGGGACCGAGATGTCCGATGCCGCTGGCACCGCCTGGCTGGATGTGGGCGCGCGCGACTGGTCCGACCGGCTGCTCAAGGCTGGCGGCATGCGCCGCGACCAGATGCCGGACCTGCGCGAGGGGACCGGGATTGTCGGGCCTATACGCCCCGACCTCGCCGCAGACCTGGGCCTGCCAGATGGGGTACAGGTGGTCGCGGGTGGTGCCGATAACGCCGCCGCCGCCTGTGGCGTAGGGGCATTGGCCGAAGGTGACGGATTTGTCTCGCTGGGCACTTCGGGCGTGCTCTTGGCAGCGCGAAACGGGTTTTACCCGGACCCGGCCAGCGCGGTCCATACGTTTTGTCACGCGGTGCCGGGGCGCTGGTACCAGATGGGCGTGATCCTGGCCGCGACCGACAGCCTGAACTGGCTGGCCCGGATCACCGGCGCTCAGGCTGCGACCCTGACGGGCGAGCTGAGCGACCTCTCCGCGCCCGGTCCGGTGCGGTTTCTGCCGTATCTCTCCGGCGAGCGGACGCCGCATAACGATGCCGCCATACGCGGCGCCTTTCTGCATCTCGACATTGCGCAGGACCGCACCGACCTGACCCGCGCCGTGGTCGAAGGCGTGAGTTTCGCCCTGCGCGACAGTCTCGATGCCCTGCGCGCCACCGGCGCCGATCTGCCGCGTCTTCTGGCGATCGGCGGAGGCACCCGCTCGCGCTACTGGGTGGAACTCTTGGCCACCGTGCTGGGCCTGCCGCTCGACCTGCCCGAACAGGGCGATTTCGGCGCGGCCCTTGGCGCCGCGCGCCTGGCCATCTGCGGCGTCACCGGGGCCGCGCCAGATCAGGTGATGACCCGCCCACCCATTGCCGAAACCATCGACCCGCGCACCGACCTGATCGAGGCTTACGCCCAGGCCCACGCGGGTTTCGCCGCCTCTTACCCCAAGCTGAAAGTCCTGCCATGACCGAGTTCTTCGCCGATATCGCCCCCGTCCGTTATGAAGGACCGGACAGCGCCAATCCGCTGGCCTTTCGTCATTACAACCCCGACGAAATCGTCATGGGCAAGCGGATGGAGGATCACCTGCGCTTTGCCGTCGCCTATTGGCATTCCTTCGCCTGGGAGGGGAACGACCCGTTCGGGGGCCAGACCTTGATCCGGCCCTGGCAGCCGCAGGACGACATGGCGCGGGCCAAGGTCAAGGCCGACGCCGCCTTTGAGATGTTCGATATCCTGGGCGTGCCTTACTTCTGCTGGCACGACGCCGATATCCGCCCCGAAGCCGCGACATTTGCCGAGAGCTTGCGGAATTTCGAGGAGATCATCGACTATTTCCTTGCAAAAATGGAAAGCCGCAAGACCCGCCTGCTCTGGGGCACCGCCAACATGTTCAGCCACCGCCGCTGGATGGCGGGGGCTTCGACCAACCCGGATCCGGACGTCTTCGCCTATGCCGCCGCGACGGTCAAAACCTGCATGGACGCCACCCACCGGATGGGCGGGCAGAACTATGTCCTCTGGGGCGGGCGCGAAGGGTATGAGACGCTGCTCAACACCGACATGGGGCGCGAGCTGGATCATATGGGCCGGTTCCTCAACATGGTCGTGGACTACAAGCACAAGATCGGCTTCAAGGGCGCGATCCTGGTCGAGCCGAAACCGCAGGAGCCCTCGAAACATCAATACGATTTCGATGCCGCCACCTGCATCGGCTTCCTGCGCAAATACGGCCTCGAAGGCGAGGTGAAGCTGAACCTGGAGCAGGGCCATGCGATCCTGGCGGGGCATTCGTTTGAACACGAAATCGCGGTGGCGGCGGCCGAGGGGATGCTGGGCTCCATCGACATGAACCGCAACGATTACCAGTCGGGCTGGGATACCGATCAGTTCCCCAACAACGTGCCCGAGGTGGCGCTGTGCTATTACCACATCCTGCGGGCGGGCGGGTTCACCACTGGCGGCACCAATTTCGACGCCAAGCTCCGACGCCAGTCGCTCGATGCAACCGACCTGATCGCGGCCCATGTAGGCGGCATGGACATCTGCGCGCGCGGGCTGAAAGCTGCCGCTGCGATGATCGAGGACGGCGGGCTGGAAACCGCGCTGCGCGACCGCTATGCCGGGTGGGACAGCGACCATGGGCAGGGCATCCTGGAGAGCGACCTGGACAGCCTCTTTGCCCGCGTGCTGGCCGGCGAGATCGACCCGCAACCCCGCTCGGGCCGGCAGGAAATGCTGGAAAACCACGTGAACCGCTTTGTCTGACAGGGGCGGCATCCGTCGGCACGTGCTGGAGGGGGGCGAGGTAAGCGTCGCGATCCTGAACCGGGGCTGCATCACCCAGGACTGGCAGGTGCCGCTGCGCGGCGCCCGGGTGCCGGTGGTGCTGGGCTATGCCGACCCTGCGGACTATGCGCGGAACCCCCGCAGCCTGGGGATAATCGCGGGCCGGGTGGCCAACCGCATCTCGGGCGCGGGCTTCACGCTGGACGGGCAGCGCTATGACCTGCCCGCCAACGAGGCGCCGAACCATATCCACGGCGGGCCGGAGGGGCTGCATGCGCGCCTGTGGGAGATGGAGGCGGATGGCACCCGCGCGGTGCGCCTGACACTGGTGTCCCCACATGGCGAGGGCGGATACCCCGGGCTGCTTGACCTGACAGTGACCATCCGTCTGGAGGGCGACGCGCTCACCTATGACATGCGCGCTGTCAGCGACCGGCCGACCCTGCTGAACCTGGCGCAGCATTCCTACTATTCGCTGGGGGCCGAGACCTGCCGCGATTTCCATGTGACCCTGCCCGCCAGCCGCTACACGCCGAATGACGCGGCCAAGATCCCCACCGGCGAGGTGGCCCCGGTCACGGGGTGCCCCTTTGACTTCCGCAACGGGCGGCGCATCTCCGAGGCGGACCCGGACGAGCAGGGGCTGGACATGAACCTCGTGCTCGACCGGGGGCAGGCGCGGGTGACCGGCAACGGGCTGGTGCTGGAGATCGAGACAGACCAGCCCTGCCTGCAACTCTATACCGGCCAGTACCTGACCGCAGAGCACACCCCGCTGCCGGGCCAGCGCCACGCACCTTTTGCAGGCTTGTGCCTGGAGCCACAGGGCTATCCCAACGCGGTGAACACGCCGGGTTTTCCCTGTCCTCTGGTGACGCCGGACCAACCCTATCACCAGCGCACGACAGTGTGCATTTTCGAGGAGGACCCGGTATGAGACGGCTGGTTGCGCTGCTGACCATCGCAGCCAGCCCGCTGCTGGCCGATCCTCTGCCGCGCGCCGATGCTGTATTTGCCGAACCCGATATGGACGCGGTCCGGCTGGGCCAGCTTCTGTTCTACGATCCGATCCTCAGCGGCAACCGGACTGTCGCCTGCGCCAGTTGCCACCATCCGCGTTTCGGCACCTCCGACGGCGTGTCGCTGGGCCTGGGCGACGGCGCGCTGGGGATCGGGCCGGAGATGCGCCTCGACCCGGAGAACCCGCCGGAACAGCGCATCCCGCGCAACGCGCCGGCGCTGTTCAACCTCGGCGCCGAAGAGTTCACCCATTTCTTTCACGACGGCCGGCTGGAAAGCGACCCCACCCGCCCCTCGGGCATCCGCACGCCGCTGGGCGCGGATATGGAGCAGGGCTTTGCCTCGGCGCTGGCCGCGCAGGCGATGTTCCCGGTGCTCTCGGGCGACGAGATGGCCGGGCATTACTCGGAAAACGACGTGGCCCAGGCGGTGCGGCAAGGCAGGCTCACCGGCCCGGGCGGGGCCTGGGCGATCCTGGCGGCGCGGGTCGAGACAATCCCGGAGTATCGGAGTGCCTTTGACGCGGTGATCGGGCCGCGCCCGGTGACATTTGCCGATATCGCCAATGTGATCGCCGATTTCATGGTGGTCGAATGGCGCGCCGATGACAGCCCCTTTGACCGCTATCTGCGCGGGCAGGGGGACCTGTCCGAGGCGGCCCAAACGGGCATGGACCTCTTCTATGGCAAGGCGCAATGCGCGTCCTGCCACTCGGGCCAGTTCCAGACCGATCACGGGTTTCACGCCATCGCCATGCCGCAGATCGGTCCGGGCAAGGCGGCCCGGTTCGAGCGCCACAATCGCGATATCGGGCGGATGCGGGTAACGGGCGATCCGGCCGACGCCTATGCCTTCCGCACGCCCTCGCTGCGCAACGTGACCGCGACCGCGCCCTATGGGCATAGCGGCGCCTATGCCAGCCTGCGGGCGGTGGTCGAACACCATCTGGATCCGGTGACCAGTCTCAAGGCCTACGATATCGCCTTGGCGCTCTTGCCGGGGGGCGGTTTTGCCAGCGACCGGGCGGTGCTGGAGGACGCGGCGGAGGGAGCGGCAATCGCCGCTGCGAACCGGTTGCAGCCGATCGAGCTGAGTGACGGGGAGGTCGATGCGTTGCTGGCCTTTCTCGATACGCTCACCGATCCGCTTGCGTTGACGGGGCGTCTTGGCATTCCGGACAATGTCCCCAGCGGGCTCAAGGTGCCGCGATAGATTTTTCGACGAAAAATCTATGCCTCCGGCGGGAGTATTTTTGGCGAAATGAAGGGGCTAGGGCCGTGCCCTGAGCGCGGCGCCGTCGCGGATCACCGTCAGCGATTGGTCAGGGGCGACCTCAAGCGGGGTGGATTGCGCGCCATCGGGCCAGATCACCCGAATGGAGATGTCTTGCGCATCGCCCAACCCGAAATGCTGGAACCCTGCCGCACCACCTGCATGACCGCCGCCTACGGTGATCTCGCGCAACTGCGGCGGGGCCGAACCGGCCGTGACCTCGATCCAGGCGCCGATGGCGTCGCGGTTGGGGCCGGGCTGTTCCGGCGCCAGTGCCAGCCAATGGCCGGTGTCAGCGGTGACATTCTGCCAGACTTCCAGCGGCGCGCGCCGGTTGACCACCGCGATGTCGAGCCGCCCGTCGCCGTTCAGATCGACCAGCGCGCCGCCGCGCCCGCGATGCAGGCTGGCGATACCGGCGCTGTCACCGGCTTCGGCAAAGGTACCGTCGGGTTGCTGGATCAGCAGGTTGTTGGGATCCTCCATCGCCGCATCGGGCATCTGTTCGACATTGCCCTTGGTGATGAAGACATCGTCCAGCCCGTCATTCTGCACATCGCCGATGCCGATATGCCAGCCGGTCGAGGGCCGCCCGTCGCCGCCGGTATAGGGCCGGTGGGCGGTGGTGCCGATTGCATATGGCACATCGGCAAATTCCGCCCCGTTCCCGGTCATCCGCTGTAACCTTTGGTCGCCCATCGAGGAGAGGAAGACCTCTTGGTTCCCGTCTCGGTCCAGATCGCGCTGGGCGATGCCCATGCCCCAGAGTTTGTGGCTGACCCAGCCGTCCTTTGGGCCGAGCAGGCGGGGCGTGGATCCCATCGCCCACATCTGCTCCTCGCCGTCCGAGACATAGTAGTGCCGGTCGTTGCTGATCCGCAGGTCGGTCCGGCCCTGCCGCGCCCAGTCGCTGAACAGCATCGAGAGCGGGCAATACCCTGGCGTGAGTTCGATGGGCGCGCCATAGCGGTCGCCCTCGGGGCGGTAGAGCAGGTTGGTGTCGCAGGTGCCGAAGGGGCCGTTCGGGTTGCTGCGGTCGACATAATTGCCAAAGGCCAGCGTCGGCAGGCTCTGCCCCGCCTCCCATGTGGCGGAAAAGGCGGTGGTCCAGCGGTCGCCGCTGGTGAAACCCAGCCCCTCGAACGGGGCAAAGCTGCAATCGGCGCCCCCGCGCAACAGCCGGTTCGGCCCGACCCGCAGGATCGCCAGATCGATGTAACCGTCATTGTCGATATCCAGAGGATAGGCGCCGATCATGCCCGGTTCGGTCAGGGCCTCGGGCGTGTCCGCCTCGAACCGCAGCGCGCCCGCATCCGAGCGGTTGCGCAACAGCGTGGCGGCGTTTTCGCCGCCCGCCGCCAGCAGCTCGGGCAAGCCATCGCCGTCGCAGTCGAACACCGCCAGCCCGCCGCCGACAAAATGCTCCCACCCGCCGGCATAGACATGCTCGGGCACCTGCACCGGTGCGAATGTCGGCCCGGCCATGGCGGGCGCGGCCGACAGAGCCAGCACAAACAGCTCAGGCCGCATTCTCGCCCAGCCTTTCCAGCGCCAGTTCCGACACCTTGTCGAGCGCATAGGCCGCCGCCCCGCGCGCCCACATCAGATCGCCCCATTTATGCACCACCACCTCGGGCGGGGCCTTGTCCACCTGCACGATCGACTTGCGCATCGCCTCGATCACCGCGTCGGAATAGAGATGGTCGAACTGCATCTGCTCGCCCGCGAGGATGATCAGCTCGGGGTCGAAGATATTGACCAGATTGGCCAGCCCCATGGCGAATATCTGGCCCGCCCGCTCGACGATGCTGCGCGCGGTGGCATCGCCCGCCCGCGCCGCATCCAGCAGGGTTTCGACGCGTTTGGCCGGATCGGCAGTGGCATCCTGCCCGCTGACCAGCGTCGCCTCGCGCAACAGCGCGTAATCGGCGACATAGGCCTCCAGACAGCCGCGCTGACCGCAACGGCAGAGCGCGCCGTTCAACTGCACCTTGGTATGGCCGAACTCGGCGCCACAGCCGCGCGTACCGCGATAAAGCGCGCCGCCGATCACCATGCCCAGACCCACGCCGCTTTCGATGGTCACGACCAGAAAATCGCTGTGCTCCCGGCCCAGGCCAAAGGCGTGTTCGGCCACCGCCACCAGGTTGGCGTCATTGTCGATGAAACAGGGCACGCCCAATGTGCGGGTCAAGAGCGCACCGAACTCGACATTGCGCGCCGACAGCGATGGCGACCAGTGCACGAACCCGTCATTGGCCTCGACGATCCCCGCAATGCCGATGCCGACGCCTGAAACCTCGTCCGCACGGCGCCCGGCGACGGTTGCCAGATGGGTGACCGCATCCCGGATTGCCTTGGCCAGCACCTCGGGGGCGTTGACGGGGGCGGGCAGGTCACATTCCTCGGCAGCAAGCTGTTCGCCCTCGAAATCCAGCAGAACCAGCGACAGTTTGTGATGCGAGATCTTCACCCCCGCCACCAGATGCGCCGCCCCGCGAATCTTGAGGTCCACCCGCGGCCGACCACGCCGGGAATCCGGTTCTCCCTCGTCGCGCGCGACCTCCTCGACCAGCCCGTCCATCAGGAACTCGGCGGTGATCGTGGTGACGGTGGCGCGGCTGATCCCGGTCAGGTCCGCCAGTTCGATCCGGGGAACACGGCCCGCCCTGCGGATCTCGCGCAGCAGGGTGCGACGCCCGTATTCCCGTTGCATAACAGCCATTTGCGCGACGCCTCCCTGATCCTGTCCTGCCCAATCTCCGGATCGTACCCATCCCGGCAAACAAGGCCAAGCCGGAACCGGAGAAAGCGGGCAAGACCAGCCTATCTTATTTAATTTGACTTTCAAATTAAAATGACACACGATCCCTGCACCGGCCCCGCCCGAGGCAAGGAATGGCGTGCGGCTGCAAATGTTTTTGGGAGGACAGAATGAAACTCTATGCAACCGCATCCGCGGTGATGATCAGCGCCATGCTGGGAACCGCGGCCTGGGCGGCCGATGTCGTCGTGGGCGTCAGCTGGTCGAACTTCCAGGAAGAGCGCTGGAAAACCGACGAGGCCGCGATCAAGGCCGAGCTCGAGGCCAAGGGCGCCAAGTATATCTCGGCGGATGCGCAAAGCTCGTCGGCCAAGCAGCTGTCGGACGTGGAAAGCCTGATCGCGCAGGGAGCCACCGCGCTGATCATTCTGGCGCAGGACGCGCAGGCCATCGGCCCCGCCGTGCAGGCCGCAGCCGACGAAGGCATCCCGGTCGTGGGCTATGACCGCCTGATCGAGGACAGCCGCGCCTTCTACCTGACCTTCGACAACGTCGAAGTAGGCCGGATGCAGGCCCGCGCCGTTCTCGAAGCCGCCCCCACCGGACGCTATGTCATGATCAAGGGCTCGCCCACCGACCCGAACGCGGATTTCCTGCGTGGTGGCCAGCAGGAAGTGCTGCAAGCCGCCATCGACAAGGGTGACATCACCATCGTGGGCGAGGCCTATACCGACGGCTGGCTGCCCGCCAACGCGCAGCGCAACATGGAACAGATCCTGACCGCCACCGACAACGGTGTCGACGCGGTTGTCGCCTCGAACGACGGCACCGCAGGCGGCGCCGTGGCGGCGCTGACCGCGCAGGGCATGGAAGGCATCCCGGTCTCGGGTCAGGACGGTGATCATGCCGCGCTGAACCGTGTGGCCAAGGGCACCCAGACCGTGTCGGTCTGGAAGGACGCCCGCGATCTGGGCCGTGCGGCTGCGCGCATTGCCGTGTCGCTGGCCGAAGGCACCCAAATGAACGCCATCGGCGGCGCCGATGACTGGACCTCGCCGGGCGGCACCAAGATGAACGCCATGTTCCTGGAACCGATGCCGATCACCAAGGACAACCTGTCGGTTGTTGTCGACGCTGGCTGGATCACCCAGGAAACCCTGTGCCAGGGCGTGACCAACGGTCCCGCACCCTGCAACTGATCCTTTCCCAACACGACCGGTCTCACCCTTCATCGGGGTGAGACCCCCAAAATCGCAGGACATCCCATGACTCATTCCGAGGCGGAGCTGTCCCCGGCACATCCCAAGAAATCCTTTGTTCAGACGCTGGAACTTGATCTGCGCCTTCTCGGCATGATCGGTGCCTTCGCGATCCTGTGCATCGGCTTCGACCTTGTGACCGGCGGCCGGTTCCTGACACCGCGCAACATCTTCAACCTGACGATCCAGACCGTTTCGGTCGCGATCATGGCCACCGGCATGGTGTTCGTCATCGTCACCCGCCATATCGACCTCAGCGTTGGCGCGCTGCTGGCCACCTGCTCGGCGGTGATGGCGATGACCCAGACCGAGATCCTGCCCAACATGCTGGGCCTGGGGCTGGGCCATCCGCTGATCCCTTGGGTGACCATCCTCGTCGGCCTTCTGATCGGTACGCTGATCGGCGCCTTTCACGGCTGGCTGGTGGGCTATCTGACCATTCCCGCCTTTATCGTGACGCTGGGCGGTCTGCTGGTCTGGCGCAATGTCGGCTGGTATATGACCAGCGGCAAGACCATCGGCCCGCTGGACCCGACCTTTGAAAAGTTCGGCGGCATCAACGGCACGCTGGGCGCGGGCTGGTCCTGGATCGTGGGTCTGCTGGCGCTCGCTGCTGCCCTCTATGGCCTTTGGATGAGCCGCCGCAACAAGATCCGCCACGGCTTCCCGGTCAAACCGCTCTGGGCCGAAGGTGCACTGGCAGCTTTGATCTCGGGTGCGATCCTTGGTTTTGTGGCGATCCTGAACGCCTATGAGGTGCCAACCGCGCGGTTGAAGCGTGACTTCGAGGCGCAGGGCCTGACCTTGCCCGAGGGCTATACCGAGGCCTATGGCATCCCGATTTCGGTGCTGCTCCTGATCTTCATCGCGGTGGGCATGACCATGCTCGCACGTCGCACCCGGCTTGGCCGTTACATCTTCGCCACCGGCGGCAACCCCGACGCGGCGGAACTCAGCGGCATCAACACCCGTCTGCTGACGGTCAAGATCTTTGCCCTGATGGGCGCGCTCTGCGCCATCTCGGCGGTGGTGGCCTCGGCCCGGCTGACCAACCACTCCAACGATATCGGCACGCTGGACGAACTGCGCGTGATCGCGGCAGCCGTCATCGGCGGCACCGCGCTGGCGGGCGGCTTCGGCACCATCCACGGGGCGATCCTGGGCGCGCTGATCATGCAGTCGCTGCAATCGGGCATGGCCATGGTCGGCGTCGATGCGCCGTTGCAGAACATCGTCGTGGGCACGGTTCTGGTGCTGGCGGTGTTGATCGACATTCTCTATCGCAAACGGACGGGGGTGACGTGATGGAACAGTGTACAAAACGGTCAATAGGTGCGTCATGACAGGTACAAAACAGTCAAAACGCGGTACACCTCTGGTCGAGATGCGCGACATCTGCATCTCCTTCGGCGGCGTGCATGCGGTCGATCACGTCAGCGTCGACCTTTATCCGGGCGAGGTCGTGGGTCTCCTGGGCCATAACGGCGCCGGCAAATCGACCCTGATCAAGATCCTCTCGGGCGCCTACCAGATGGACTCGGGCGAGATCCGCATCAACGGCGAAAAGGCCGATATCCACAATCCCCGTGATGCACGGCGCTACAACATTGAGACGATATATCAGACACTTGCGCTGGCGGATAACCTCGATGCAAGCTCGAACCTGTTCCTGGGACGCGAGCTGGTCACAGCCTTTGGGCTGGTCGATGACGACGCGATGGAGGCCGAGACGCGCAAGATCATGGCGCGGCTCAACCCCAACTTCAAGAAGTTCAACGTGCCGGTCTCGGCCCTGTCCGGCGGCCAGCGCCAGTCGGTCGCCATCGCCCGCGCGGTCTACTTCGACGCCCGCATCCTGATCATGGACGAACCCACCGCCGCCCTCGGACCCCATGAAACACAGATGGTCGCCGAGCTGATCGAGCAGCTAAAGGCCCAGGGAATAGGGATTTTTCTGATCAGCCACGACATTCACGACGTGATGAAACTGTGCGATCGGGCCAGCGTGATGAAGAACGGCCAACTGGTCGGAACGGTGGACGTGGACAAGGTCACCGACGACGATCTCTTGGGCATGATCATCCTGGGCAAGCACCCGGGCGCGCAGGCGGAGGCGTGACGATGCCGGTTCTGGTCGCGGATGTCGGCGGGACCAACACCCGCGTGGCGCTGGCCAGCGCCGGGCGTCTGTCCCAGCTTGCCCGCTTCGGCAACGACGCCTATGCGTCGTTTGCCGAGGTGCTGTCGACCTATGCGCGGGGCCACAACCTGCCGGCCTTGCGCGGCATCTGCGTGGCTGTGGCGGGCCCGGTCACGGCGGGTCGCGCCGAATTGACCAATAGAAACTGGCACTTCGACGAATCCGGGTTGGCAACGCCGCTGCCGGAACAGGCGGAAATTCCCGCCCGGCTGATCAACGATCTGGTGGCGCTGGGCCATGCCCTGCCGGGGCTTGTGCCGTCGCAACTCGACGTGATCCGCGCTGGTGCGGCGCAGCCTTCGAACGATCAGGCGCTGGTGGCGGGGCTGGGCACCGGCTTCAACGCCTGCCTGCTCAAGGGCGGGGCGGTGGTCGAGGCGGAACTGGGCCATGCCAGCCTGCCGCTGGCCATCGCCGAAGAACTGCGTGCGCAACTGGGCGACGCGGCTTCTGGGTTTCGTACAAATGAATGCCTGTTCTCGGGCCGGGGTCTTTCCCGGCTTCACAACATACTGACAAATAAGAATAAACGTGGGCAGGACATATTGGCGGATTTCGCCACCGGCGCTGATCCACAGGCGGCGGCTACGGTGACTTTGACCGCTCGCCTGCTGGGACTTTTTGCCCGGGAATTGGTGTTCCAGTATCTGCCGTTCCGCGGCATCCATTTCGCGGGTGGTGCCGCGCGCGGCATCCTCGGTTCGGCGGCCCGGGCAGAGTTCCTGTCAACATTCGAGGCCGGGGGACGGTTCGCCGACCATCTGGACCGCGTGCCGGTGCGGCTGATCGCCGACGATGCCGCAGCGCTCAGCGGCGCGGCCCGGCTGATGGAGGACAGTGCATGACCGAACCCTTGTTCCGATGGGGCATCCTCTCGACGGCCAAGATCGCGCGCGAGCACGTGATGCCCGCCATCGCGCGGTCGGAAACCGGCGTGATCCACGCCATCGCCAGCCGGGACGCGGGCCGGGCACAGGCGCAGGCGGCGCGGTTTTCGGCTGCGCGCTGGTATGACGGATACGATGCGCTGCTGTCCGATCCGGATGTGGACGGGGTCTATATCCCGCTGCCCACCGCCCAGCACGTCGAATGGGCGATCCGCGCGGTCGAGGCAGGCAAACATGTACTCTGCGAGAAGCCCATCGCGCTGAAGGCTGACCAGATCGACCGCGTCATCGCGGCGCGCGATGCCACGGGCCGTGTCGTGTCCGAGGCGTTCATGGTCTGGTATCACCCGCAATGGCACAAGGTGCGCGACCTGATCGCCAGCGGCGCCATCGGGGCGCTGCGGCAGGTCACCGGCGGGTTTTCCTATCACAACACCGACCCGGACAACATGCGCAACCGGCCCGAACTGGGCGGCGGCGCGCTGCCCGATATCGGGGTCTATCCAGTGGTGACGACTCTCTTGGCAACCGGGGCCGAGATGCGCCGGGCCGAGGCGCGGATCGCGTATTCAGAGGAATTCGGCACCGATGTCTTTGCCCGTGCCACCGTGGGCTTTGACGGCTTCGACCTGAATTTCCACGTGGCCACCCAGATGGGCGCGCATCAGTCGATGCGCTTTTTCGGCGAAACCGGCTGGATCGACGTGCTGACCCCGTTCAACGCCGGGCTCTACGGGTTTGACGAGGTGGTGCTGCATGATCAGAAGGCGCTGTCGCGGCAGGTGTTCCGGTTTCCCGGCGTGAACCAGTACGAGGCGCAGGTGGATACCTTTGTGCGCGCCACCCGGGGCGGGGGCGAGGTGTTCCCGCTGGAAATGTCGTGCCGCGTGCAAGAGGTGATCGACGCGATCTATGACGCGGGCGGACGGCAAGGGTAGGGGGCTCTGCCCCCTCGGCCCTGGCGGGCCCCACCCCCGGAGTACTTCAGACCAGAAAGAAGCGCATCAGCGCCCGATGGCATAGGCCTGCATCAGACGCGGCGTGGCTGCGGCGCGCAACAGCCCGTCTGAATTACGGCTGGCGGCGGTGAGCCGCCCGATGGACCAGGGTTCGGAGACCTCGACCGCGTGACCGCGCTGTCGCAACTCCGCGATGACGGCCTCGCCAAAGGCGGGTTCGATCATCAGGTGACCGGGCCGCGCCGGGCGGGGATAGAAAGACTCTTGGAAATGACCGGTATGGAACAGCGGCGCATCCACCGCCTGTTGCAGGTTCAGGCCGCCATGGATCAGCCGCAGCAGGTAGATGAGTTGCCATTGGTCCTGCTGGTCGCCGCCCGGCGTACCAAAGGCCAGCTCGGTGCCGTCCGGTCCGCGCGCCATCGACGGTGACAGGGTGGTGCGCGGCCTGCGTCCCGGCGCCAGCGAGGTGGGCAGCCCCTCTTCCAGCCAGAACATCTGGGCGCGCGTGTTCAGCGGCATGCCCAGCCCCGGTATCACCGGCGAGCTTTGCAGCCAGCCGCCCGAGGGGGTGGCCGAGACCATGTTGCCCCAGCGGTCGATCACGTCGATATGCACCGTATCGCCCCGGCGTTGCGACAGATGCGCCATCGTCGGCTCGCCTGCGCCGGTGCCGCCGCCCGAAACATAGTCTTCGCTCGCATGGCGCAGCGCGGCGGCAGTCCAGCTCTCATGGCCCGGCAGCTGGCCTGGTCGCTGTTCGACCGAGGCAATCTCGCTGATCAGCGCGCGCCGCGTTTCGGCATATTTCTCCGACAAAAGCGCGTTCATCGGGATGTCGGTGTGGTCGGGGTCGCCGTAATAGGCCTCGCGGTCGGCAAAGGCCAGCTTCATGACCTCGGACACCAGATGCACGAACCGGGCGCCGTTCAGGTCGAGCGCATCCAGATCGAACCCGTCGAGGATTTGCAGCGATTGCAGCAGGGCGGGACCCTGGGTCCAGGGCCCACCTTTCCACACGGTCCAGCCTTTGTAGCGGGTCGAGATCGGGGCCTCGTAGCTGGCCTGCCAACCGGCCATATCCTCGCCGCTCAGCACGCCCTTGCGACGTCCACCGGCGGCATCCATCACGCAAGCGTCGCGCAGATAGCGGTCGATCGCCTCGGCCACGAAGCCGCGATAGAAGGCCTCGCGCGCCGCCTCGATCTGCGCCTCGCGACCCTTTTTCGCTTCGGCCTCGGTCAGCAGACGGGTCCAGGTGTCGGCCAGCGCAGGGTTTTTCATCAGCGCGCCGGGCTGCGGCGCGGATCCGCCCGGCAGCCATGTGTCATAAGAGGTTGGCCATTCGTCGCGAAAGAACTCGGCCAGCCCCGAGATCGTGGCCGACACCCGCGCCAGCGCGGGGTGGCCCGACCGGGCGTAGTGGATCGCCGGTTCCAGGATATCGCGCAAGGGCAGGCTACCATGATCGCGCAGCGTGATCATCCAGGCGTCAAAGGCGCCGGGGATCACGGTGGCCAGCAGTCCCGACCCCGGGATGCGGGTCAGGCCCTCGTCCCGGTAATGACTGATCGTGGCGCGGGCCGGTGCGGTGCCCTGACCGCAGACCAGGGTCGGCACCGTGTCGCAGGACGGCTTGATCAGCATCGGCATGTCGCCCAGGGGGCCGTTCAGGTGCGGTTCGACCACATGCAGCACAAATCCCATCGCCGCCGCCGCGTCGAAGGCGTTGCCGCCCTTCTCCAGCAGGCTCATCCCAACCGCAGAGGCAATCCAGTGGGTCGAGGTGGCCACGCCGAATGTACCGGCGATCTCGGGTCGGGTGGTGAAGTGCATCGGTTCAGTAATCCCGTTCGAAGAAGATCCCGACCGATGTATCGCCTGCATTATCCACCGTGCCTTTGAGAGACAGGTTGTCGGTGACGTCAAGGTTGAGGCTGACCTCGGTATCGCCGGCGGTGTTGACGGTGAAATCCGTGTAGAGGTTTTCGCCCAGATAGGCGCCTGCGCCGAGCTGCGCCTTGCCGTCGGTGTCGGTGCCGATTTCTATCGTATCCGCCCCTGTCGCGTTGCGCGCGCCCTTGGTGGCATCCCCCCCGGCCCCTGACAATGCAGCCAGAGAGGCCGCCATCTGTGCGATGACGATGGGGGAAAGCTCCGAGAACTGGTTGCCGAACAGCAGCATGGCCAGCGCTTCCTCGGACGGCCGGTCGGGGTCTGCGGTTACCTTGATCTCGGGCGCGTCCAGCGGGCCGATGATCTGGAGCGAGGCCTGCCCCTCCGAGGTGGTGGTGGTCGAGGCGAACTCGACAAACGGGGTAAGATCGCCTTGCAGGGTGATGATTCCCTTGGTCAGTTTCAGCCGCCTGCTCAGGATATTGAAATCGCCCCGGATCAGACCGATCTGGCCAGATGGCACCACGGCGGCGGAGGTGCCGCCGATGTGAATGCGACCGCCCATTTCAGCGTTCAACCCGCGTCCGCGCGCATAGATACGACCGGGCGCGTCGATGGCGATGTCCAGCGACATTGTCGAACTGCCACCATTGCCATTGCCCGTATCGACCAGCTTGGCGCGTTGGCGGGTGGCAAGGACCGCGCCGGGTTCGGCACTATGCGCGATATCGGGGATCGGCGCCGCCCCTGCGGCGCCCCCGGCGGTGTTGAGGTTGATATTGGTCTCTCCGACGTTGATCTGCCCCGACAGCGAGCTGTTTCCGGTCAAGGGGCCGGCCAGGGTGATCTGGCCGCCAAGCCGGCTGTCGTAAGACAGGTTGTCGGTCATCACCAGATCATTGAGCGCCACCGTGATCCGCCCGTCAAAGGGCGGCAGCAGCGACACCGGACCCGACACGGTGAACCCGCCGCCCGCGCGAACACCGCCGTTGATGGCGATCTGCGCGGCCTGATCGGCGATGCGCACGGTTCCGCCGATGCCGGTGATGGTCTGGCCTGCACCGGGTATCGCCAGGGTCGTCCCCGAGGTGGTGATCGTCCCGCTCAGCGCGCCCAGGCCCGGGGTGCCTTTCATCGCCATGTCGAACTGCGCGGTACCGTCGATCTTGTTGGGGGACAGGGACTTGTTGGCGATACCCAGGCTCAGTTGGCCCTTGGTGGTCATGTCGACCTGACCGCTTGCCTCGTCGAAGGTTCCGCCGACATCGGCGGACAGCCCGGCGGGACCCCGCGCGTTGCCGTTGATCGTCCAGACCCCTGCCGAGCGGTCGGCCGTGCCCTGCGCCGTCAGGCTCCCGGGCATATCCGCCACGAACCGCTCCAGCTGGGCCAGTTCCGCATTGAAATTCAGGTCCGCCGCCCCGTCGCGGTCAATCGTGCCGTCCAGCCTGGCAAAGGAACTGTCAGGCCCGTTCAGCGAAACATCGGTACGTATACCCGTCGGCGTGGGCGACACCGTGCCCGCCAGTTTCAGCGGCCCTGAGACCGCGGCGGTCACGCGCGCCAGATCGTCGAGCGCCGCCTTGAACCGCAATTCGCTGTCTGCCGACCGGAAGGAGCCTTTGGCCTCGGCGCTGAGCGCGCTGCC
The DNA here is from genome assembly GCF_025751555.1 of Ruegeria aquimaris. Lineage (GTDB taxonomy): Bacteria > Pseudomonadota > Alphaproteobacteria > Rhodobacterales > Rhodobacteraceae > Ruegeria_B > Ruegeria_B aquimaris. The sequence continues at coordinate 227,192 of NZ_JAOWLB010000004.1, read as the reverse complement.
ATCCAGCGTGAAGTCGCGGATATCCAGGCCCGCAGCATCGCGCAGCCCGTCGAAATGCAGCCGGGTGCGCCCGGCGATCAGTGCGTCAAGCTGGTCAATTCCCGCCCGCAGGTCCGTGGCGTCCAGATCGAGCCGCATGTCAAAGGTCTGGTCGGCCACCTGTGCCTGGCCATCCAGCTCGGCCGTCACCGATCCGCCCAGCTCGCGGCCCGCAAGGCCAGAGAAGACCGACAGGCGCGGGGCGGAGAGCCTGGCCTGGCCATCCACGGCCATATCGCCGGTCAGGCCGGTTATCAGCGCCGTGACATCGGCGGTGGCGGCACGGCTGTCCAGCGTCACCTTGCGCAGGTCGAGGGCGTCGCCCTCGCGGCTGGCATCCAGATGCAGGGTGACCGGGCCGGTGATCAGCGGGTCGATATCGGCCAGACCGGTCGACAAGCCGCGCCCGTCGACATCCAGCACGAGGTCGAAATCTTCACCCGTCTGCGTCGCCTTGCCGGTCACCTCGGCCACCACGGTTCCCGTCAGGTCGTAACCCGCAAGGGCCGAGAAAGGCGCCAGGTCCGGGGCCTCGACCCGGGCCCGGCCATCCAAGGTCAGCACGCCGCCGGGCTGGGTCACCATCGCTGCCGCCTCGGCGCGGACGGCAGGCGCGTTCAGCCTGAGATCACGCAGGGTCAGGCCAGTCATGTTGCGCACCGCGTCCAGGTGAATGGTGCTCTGTCCCGCCAGCAGCGGGTCAATCTCGGCCATGCCGCTGACCAGATCCCGGCCAACCGCATCCAGCACGAAATCGAAAGAGCCCGACAGCGGCGCGCCCTTGCCTGTGAGCTCGGCATCGACCGAGCCGCCCAGCGACTGCCCGGCGAGGTCGGAGAACCGGCTCAGGTCGCTGGCCGACAGGGTGACCTTGCCATCCATGGCAAAGCCCGATGTTAGCCCGTCGATCATCGCGTCCGCGGTGGCGGTGAAATCCGCGCCGTTCAGCTCGACTGCACTCAGCGTCAGCGATTGGTCCGGCGGCAGATCGAACTGGCCGTCCAGCGTTATGTTCGCACCGATGGCGCGATTCAGCGCCGGGTCGGCAAAGGCCAGACCGGTCAGCGCCGATTGCAGAGCGCCGGTGACATGGGCGCCTGTGGGGCCGGTGGTCAAGGTGCCCTCGGCGGCGATGCGCGCGCGGCCCAGCCGCAGGTCGGGCGTGTCCACCTCCTCTGCGGTCAGGTTCAGCACCCAGCCGTCGCCGTTTGACTTGTCATAGAGGCCCGATATCTGGGCCGCTTGCAGCGTGATGCGCGGCTCCGCCACCGGCAGCACCACCCGGTCGCCATCGGGCGGCGTCACCTGTCCCTCCAGGGCGGCATGCAGCAACTGGCCCCCCGCCGCCATGGACATTTCGCCTTCCAGCCGCAGCGCCTGAGAAGAGAGGGTGAAGTCATCCAGATCCAGCCCGCCATCGGAATGGCTGACGCCAGTCACCAGAAGTCTTGTCTCGGTGCCAAAGAACGGGTCGTATTCGGCCTCCAGGAACGGCGTCAGATCGCCGCCCAGATCGGCGGTAAAGGCGATGCCGGGTTGTGCTGTCCCGGTCGTGGCCAGGGCCGATTGCAACCGAACCTGACCCGAGACGCGCTCTGCGCCCTCGCTGGCCAGCGCGATATCGGCGGTAAAATCGGTCACCGGCCCTTCGCCCGCTGCGGTCAGTTGCAGTGCGGGGGCATCAGGTATGCCAAGGGTCGTGGAGATCAGCCCGCCCGCATCCTCGGTCACCTGCAGGTCGAGCGTGATCTGGCTGGTCTCGTTGGCGAAACCCGCGATCAGGCCCACCTTGTCCCCGGGTCGGTCCAGCCGCGTGATATCCAGCGCGCTGTCCAGCGTGCCGTCGGCCAGCGTGAGTCGCCCCAGAACCGAAAGCTCGGCCGCCTTGCCCGCCAGCGGCGCGCCAAGCGCCAGCTTGTCCACCCGGATCTCGCCCAGTTCGATCGCCACCGGCAGTTCCGGCAGCTGGAACGGTGTCGCGGCGGCATCGGGCAGCTCTTCCTGTTCGGGGCCGGGCAGGGGGGCGCGGTCGATGAGGATTTCCGCCGCCGTCAGTTCGTTGACCGAGAACCGTCCCCGGATCAGCGCCAGCCGGTTCCAATCCAATGCCGCATCGCGGATCGTCAGCCAGACGCCGTCGTCATCGGCAACAGTGATCTCTTCGATAGTGGCCTTGGCGCTCAGCGCGCCGCTGAGGCCGCGCACCTTGATGTTGCGCCCGTCACCCGACAGCGTGTCCTCGAGGAAATCGACCAAAAGGCCCCCGCTTTCCTCCAGGCTCTGCGCGATGGCGGTGCCCGAGGTGGTCAACATCAGGGTCACGGCAAGGGGATAGGTGAGCTGTTTCATCAGAATGCCTGCCCGATACCGATGTAGAATTGCAGACCGTCTCCGGTCGAGCCGCTGGTCGGATAAGCAAGGTCGAACCGCAGCGGCCCGAACCCGCCCAGATCATATCGCACCCCCAGACCGGCACCGGCGTGGCTGTCAGAGCCGGAACCGATAAAGGCCGAGTCTCCGACCGTTCCGAAGTCATAGAACCCGACCAGCGAGATGTTCTGGGTGATCTTGCCCCGTACCTCGGTCGACAGGCCCAGGAAAGACCGCCCGCCTGCCGTGTTTGCGCCAACGGGAATGCCCAGGCTTTCATAGGGTTGACCGCGCACCGTGCCCGCGCCACCGGAAAAGAACAGCAGTTCCGGCGAGACCTCGGACAGCGACGGGCCAACAACCGAGCCGAGCTGCATCCGCCCGGCCAGAACCAGTCGGCCTTCGGTGCCGATGTCCCAATAGATGCGTCCATCGGCGAGGAACTGCGCCCCGGACTTGGTGTCGGACAGCCCGACAAAGGGCGCAAGTTGCGCGTTGAGGTAGAAGCCTCGGGTCGCGTTGACCTTGTTGTCGCGCTTGTCCCATTCGAAATTGGTGCGCAGCCCGAAATAGCGGAACTTGCGGCCCGAACCAAAGGCATCGGACGCATCGCCGTAGTTGAAGCCGACGGCGGCCTCGGCATAGAGCTCGTCCGAGAAGGTGCGCCGCGCGCCCACGCCCAGAACCGCGCGGGTTATGTTGTAATGCGTCCGGTTCCGGCGTTCCGCCTCGCCGAGGTAAAAGATACTGTCATCCGGACCCAGCCGGTCGGGTTTTTCCAGACGAAAACCGATGCGGCCGTCGATATCCTCGGTGCCACCGATATTGCGCACCGTCGCCTCCAGCCGCAGCCGGTCCGCCCGGCCCGTCAGGTTGCGATGGATCCAGACTGCGGACAGGTCGAGCCCTTCGCGCGAGGAAAGCTCGGCGCCAAACCGGATCCGGCGTTTCGGCAGATCTTCGAAAGTGGCATCGAAATCGAGCGTGCCGTCGGCATTTGGGGTTTCGCGTTCGGTGATCGAAACCAGGTCAAAGGTTCCCGTCCGGCGCAGGCGGGTGCCGACCTTTTGCACATGGGCCGGCGAATAGATCTCGCCGGTCGGGAAACCGGCAATGCGGCGGATCGCATCGGTCTTGACGGCGGTATTGCCCTGCACGTGCATCTGGCCAAATCGCAGCTGCGGCCCAGGCAGCAGGCGGATGTCGGCATCCAGTTCGGCGTCGGCATGGCGTGCGCGGATCCGCTGATCGCCGACCTTCGCCTTGGGATACCCCGCGTCGCGCCAGTCCGAGATACTGGTGCGCACCGTAGATTGCAGCACCTTGGTCGATGCGGGTTTGCCCGTCGCGAACTCGGGCGGCACCATGGTGCCGGGCGCGGTCGGGTCAATCCGCGCCGTCCCGAACCGGAAGGGTGGACCGGTTTCGACGCGGATCTCGATCCGGTCGATGCGGGCCGGTGTCTGGATCGGGTCGATACTGGCGGCCTCGCGCCCGTCGAGCCGGATGTTCACAACCGGGCTGAAATAGCCTTCGTCATAGAGGATCTGGATCAGCGTCCGGTAGTCGGCCAGCGCCGAGGACAGAAGCTCAAGCGGCGAATCGAGACCCCGCGCGGGTGCCGACAAGGCGGCGGAACTCTGCTCCAGCCGCTTGGTCAACTCCTCGGGCGCGCCTGGCGCGATCAACGTCGCCTCAAGTGCTGCTGCCAGGCCGGGGGACAACAGCAATACCACGGTCGCGGCTCCGCGCGACAGGGCACCCATAGCGCCTTTGAACGTCATTTTTCCGGCTCCAGACAGCTCCGCCTCGACAGTACGGGTCCTCCCCCCAAGGATGACTCGTCAGACATGTTCGGGATAACACAGTCCCGTGAGCAATAGGAACGCATAAAGCGGCCGCCGCCCCCATGGATGGTAGGATCGAGGGCAAAAACGGCAATATGCCGCTGTCATTTAGTGGCGGCGCGGTACCAGGCAATAATGGTGGCCCGGTCCTCGGGCTCCATGAAGGTCACGTTCGCAGGCGGCATCGCATGGGTCACGCCCGACTGGAGATAGATCGACCGGGCATTGCGGGCGATATCGGCCTCGGTTTCCAGCAATACGCCCTTGGGCGCCCAGAGGATGCCCTCCCAGACCGGCTCGCGGGCATGGCACATGGAGCAGCGTCCCAGCACGATGTCATGCGCCTCGGCAAAGCCGGGAGCGGCGACCACGCGCTGCTCGGTCGGGGTCATCGGCTGTGCCTCGGCCTCTTCCAGCGGCTGGTGCATCGGGGCGGTGGACAGCCACATGATGGCGAGGAACAGGAGCGCGGTGACCAGCCAGGTCCAGGTCGGGTTGCCGGTACGGGCATGCAGCGAATTGAAATAGTGCCGGATCGTCACCCCCATCAGAAACACCAGCGCCGCGATGATCCAGTTGTACTGGGTGGCAAAGGCCAGCGGGTAGTGGTTCGACAGCATCAGGAACACGACCGGCAGCGTCAGATAGTTGTTATGGGTCGAGCGCAGCTTGGCGATCTTGCCATATTTGGGATCGGGCGCGCGCCCGGCCATCAGGTCGGCCACCACGATCTTCTGGTTGGGAATGATGATGAAGAAGACGTTGGCGCTCATGATCGTAGCGGTAAAGGCACCCAGATGCAGCATCATCGCCCGCCCGGTGAACACCTGGTTCAGGGCCCAGCCCATCACCACCAGGAGGACAAAGAGCAGCACCATCAACAGCGTCGGGCGCTCGGCCAGGCCGGATTTGCACAGCCGGTCATAGACCAGCCACCCGATCGACAGCGTCGCTGCCGAGATCGCGATGCCCTGCCACAGCGCCAGCTCCGCCTTGGACTGGTCGATCAGATAGAGCTCGCCCCCCGCCCAATAGACGATCATCAGCAGGGCAAAACCGCTGAGCCAGGTCGAATAGCTCTCCCATTTGAACCAGGTCAGATGCTCGGGCATGCGTTCCGGCGCCACCAGAAACTTGCGGATGTGGTAGAACCCGCCGCCATGCACCTGCCATTCCTCGCCATGGGCGCCGGGCGGCAGATCGGGCGCCTTGCGCAGCCCGAGGTCGAGCGCGATGAAATAAAACGACGATCCGATCCAGGCCACGGCGGTGATCACATGCAGCCAGCGCACACCAAAGCCCAGCCATTCCCAGAACACGGCAAGATCATACATGGGGCAATCTCCGAACTGTTTGCACCAGACTATGCAAGAGCGATTTTTTCCGGTATTCCAGCATATTGCCAAGCTGTATCAAAAAATCCGGAACAATGTCCTATCTCGACAATATCCGAACCTTCGTGCGGGTCTACGATCTGGGCAGCATGTCGGCCGCCGGGCGCGACTTGCGGATCTCGCCGGCAGTGACCTCGGCCCGGATTTCGCAGCTCGAAGAACACCTGAACGTGCGCCTGTTCCAGCGCACCACCCGCAACCTGACGCCCACGGAGCAGGGCCGGGCCTTCTATCCCGGGGCGGTGGCGGTGCTCGACGCGGTGGACGAGGCCGAGGCGCAGGTCATGCACCTGACCGAAGCGCCGCGCGGCGCGATCTATGTGGCTGCGCCTCTGGTGCTTGGGCGGCGGCTGCTGGCCCCGAACGTGCCGGAGTTTCTGGAGCAGTATCCCCAGATCGACATCCGTCTGCGCCTGACCGACCGCACCGTCGACCTGACCACCGAGGGGCTGGATCTGGCCTTCTTTCTCGGCCTGCCCGAGGACAGCAACCTGCGCATCCGCAAGATCGCCGACTGTCGGCGGGTGCTCTGCGCGGCCCCGGATTATATCGCGCGCCGTGGACTGCCCGAGCACGGGCAGGCGCTGATCGATCAGCGTCACGAGTGCCTCAATCTGCGGTTTCCCGGCGCGACCGAGTTTCAGTGGATGCTACAGACGCCAGACGGGCCAAGGCGCTTTGCCGTCTCGGGGCGTTATGAATGCGACGATGGCGATGTGCTGACCGACTGGGCACTGTCCGGGCAAGGGATTGCGCTGAAACCCGTCTATGAGGTGGCGGATCATCTCAAGGGGGGCCGTCTGGTGCCGGTGGCGCAGCAGACACCGCCGGTGCCGGTGCAGATGGCCTGCCTCTATACGCACCGGCGGCATCAGGATCCCAAGACCCGCCTGCTGATGGAATTCATGACCGAACGGATCGGCCGCGCGGTCAAATCCGCCGAAGCGCGCGCCAGCTGAGCGGGGCATGCGCTCCCGCCTCCGGATCGCGCCATGCCGGGCGATCCCCGGAGTTGGGTCCGGCGCCGGACCTGCGGTCCGGCGCGGCCGGCCCACGCGGCAAGGTCGCCCCCAAGTGTGACCGCGCCGCGCCCATGGGCGCGGCGCCCGGCCCAACGGGAGGAGGGCATCTTTGATGCCCGATCGACGGGCGGGAGAGCTCCGGCGGCCTAGCTGCCGCGATAGGTCGAATAGCCGAAGGGCGACAAGAGCAGCGGCACATGGTAATGCGCCGCGCCATCGGTGATCCCGAACCGGATCGGCACCTCGTCCAGAAACAGCGGTTCATCGCCGGATTGGCCGGTTATCCGCAGATAGTCCCCCGCGGCGAAGACCAGTTCGTAAACCCCGGGTACGAATTCACCCTTGGGCAGGATCGGGCTGTCGGTCCGCCCATCGTCATTGGTGTGCATTTCGGCCAGTTGCTGCCGCGCACCCCCATCCAGCCGGTAAAGCGTTATGGTCAGCCCCTCGGCAGGGCAGCCGCGCGCGGTGTCCAGAACATGTGTGGTCAGATATCCGTTCATCCCGGTCTCCTGTCTTTTCCCTAGATTTCATGCAGATTGTCCAAGTTGCAAACCCCGATCCGGCAACACAGTTTCTGCTCCTTTTTGAAGATCGCGCGCAGGGGGCCAGTACCGCGCTCTTTGTCATTTCCGAAAGCTGCGTCAAATTGCATTTGATAAACGGTCGAGATTTTCTGAGCTATTGAGGAAATCGGATATCCGTAAAACGCAGGACCTTGCCCATGACCGCCCCCCGATACCCCCGCGACATGATCGGCTATGGCGCCACGCCGCCGAATGCAAACTGGCCGGGCGGTGCAAAGCTCGCGGTGCAGATCGTGTTGAATTACGAAGAGGGGGGCGAGAACAACATCCTGCATGGCGATGCGGCGTCCGAGGCGTTCCTGTCCGAGATCGTCGGCGCCGCGCAATGGCCCGGCCAGCGCCATTGGAACATGGAGACGATTTATGAATACGGTGCGCGGGCCGGGTTCTGGCGTCTGCACCGGCTGATGCGGGACCTGCCCGTTACCGTCTATGGCGTGGCTACCGCGCTGGCCCGCTCGCCCGATCAGGTCGCGGCGATGAAATCGGCCGGTTGGGAGATTGCCAGCCACGGGCTGAAATGGGTCGAACACAAGGATATGCCCGAGGCGGAGGAGCGCGCCCAGATCGCCGAGGCGATCCGCCTGCATACCGAGGTGACGGGCAGCCGTCCGCGTGGCTGGTACACCGGACGATGCTCGATGAACACCGTGCGCCTCGCGTCCGAGGCCGGGATGGATTACATCGCCGACACCTATGACGACGATCTGCCCTATTGGAAACGGCTGGGTGGGCGCGACCAGCTGATCGTGCCCTATACGCTCGATTGCAACGACATGCGCTTTGCCACGCCGCAGGGGTTCAACTCGGGCGATCAGTTCTATGCCTATCTCAAGGACAGCTTCGACGCGCTCTACGCCGAAGGGGCCGCGGGCGCGCCCAAGATGCTCTCCATCGGCCTGCATTGCCGCCTGATCGGCCGTCCGGGCCGGGTGATGGCGCTGAAACGCTTCCTCGACTATGCGCGCGGGCACGCGGACGTCTGGTTCGCCACCCGCCTGCAAATTGCCGAGCATTGGGCGCAGGAGCATCCGCCCGTGGCGCGCACCCGCCCCTCCGAGATGCCCAAGGCCGATTTCGTGGCGGCCTATGGCGGCATTTTCGAACATTCCCCCTGGATCGCCGAGCGCGCCCATGGGCTGGAGCTTGGCCCCGCCCATGACACGGCGGGCGGGCTGCACAACGCGCTCTGCCGCATGTTCCGCTCGGCCAGCGCCGAGGAAAGGCTGGGCGTGCTGACCGCCCACCCGGACCTGGCGGGCAAGCTGGCGCAGGCCAAACGGCTGACGGCGGAAAGCACCTCGGAACAGGCCTCGGCCGGGCTCGATGCGCTGACCGACGAGGAGCGCGCGACCTTTACCCGGCTCAATACCGAATATGTGGCGCGCTTCGGCTTTCCCTTCATCATCGCGGTGCGCGACCATGACAAGGCCTCGATCCTTGCCGCCTTTCAGCGTCGCATCGGCAATGACCGCGAGACTGAATTTGCCGAGGCCTGCCGTCAGGTCGAGCGCATCGCCGAGTTCCGCCTGAGGGACGTGCTGCCCTCATGAGCCGCCGCATCAAGACAGAACCGCTCACGGTCGCCGCCTTCGCGCCCTTTGGCGATTTGCTGTCGGTCTCAGGCGCTCCGGACAAGATCATCAATCAGGGCCAGTGCGGGCGCTATCACGACCGGGCGCTGCTTGATTTCAACGACGGGCGCGCGGGTATCAGCCTGTTCGACGCCAATCCGCGCGCGCTGCCCTATACGCTCGACATGGTCGAGCGGCACCCCGATGGCAGCCAGGCCTTCATCCCGATGAGCCATCAGCCCTTTCTGGTGATCGTGGCCCCCGACGAGGACGACCGCCCCGGCACGCCACGCGCCTTTGTCACCGAAGCAGGGCAGGCGGTGAACTATCATCGCGGCACCTGGCACGGGGTGCTGACGCCACTGGCTGCGCCGGGCCTCTTTGCGGTGGTCGACCGTATCGGCCCCGGCGCCAATCTGGAAGAATTCTGGTTCGACGACCCATGGGAGGTGGTCGCCGGATAATCGAAGCCGCCCGCGTAAAAAGAGGCGGCAAGACCCCCATGATCCACACAGGGAGGACAGTGATATCATGGCCGACACTTCGATAGGGACTGCGGATCAGCTCCGCGATCCGAATTACACCCCGCCGCTGGCAAAGGCGGTGCCGCTGGGTATCCAGCATGTGCTGGCGATGTTCGTCTCGAACGTCACGCCCGCGATCATCGTGGCGGGGGCGGCGGGATTCGGTTTCGGCTCGAACTCGCCCGATTTTCCGCAACTGCTCTACCTGATCCAGATGTCGATGCTGTTCGCGGGTGTCGCGACGCTGTTGCAGACGGTGACCATCGGGCGGGTCGGCGCGGGCCTGCCGATCGTGCAGGGGACCAGCTTTGCCTTTCTGCCGATCATGATCCCGCTGGTCGCGGGTAAGGGGGTGGATGCGCTGGCGGCGCTGTTCGGCGGTGCGATCATCGGCGGCCTGTTTCATTTCTGCCTCGGCTTCTTCATCGGGCGCATCCGCTTTGCGCTGCCGCCGCTGGTGACCGGTCTGGTGGTGACGATGATCGGTCTGGCGCTGGTCAAGGTCGGTATCCAGTATGCCGCTGGCGGCGTGCCCGCCATCGGCACGCCGGAATACGGCTCGCTCCTGAACTGGTCGGCAGCGCTGGTGGTGATCCTGGTGACGCTGGGGCTGAAATTCTTTGCCCGTGGCATGCCGTCGGTCTCGGCGGTGCTGCTGGGGCTGATCATGGGCTATGCCTATGCGCTGATGGTGGGCATGGTGACCTTCGAGGCGATTGGCACCAGCTGGAACCGCGCGGCCGGGTTCGCCCTGCCGGTGCCGTTCAAATACGGGTTCGAGTTCTCGCTCGCCGCGGTGATCGGGTTTTCGATGATGGCGGTGGTTTCGGCCATCGAGACGGTGGGCGATGTCTCGGGCATCACCAAGGGCGGCGCGGGGCGCGAGGCAACCGACAAGGAGATTGCGGGCGCCACCTATGCCGACGGTCTGGGCACCGCGGTTGCGGGCCTCTTCGGCGCCTTCCCCAACACCTCGTTCAGCCAGAATGTGGGCCTGATCGCCATGACCGGGGTGATGAGCCGCCATGTGGTCACCATCGGGGCGCTGTTTCTGATCCTGTGCGGGCTGGTGCCCAAGGTGGGGGCGATCATCCGCACGGTGCCCATCGAGGTGCTGGGCGGCGGTGTCATCGTGATGTTCGGAATGGTGGTTGCCGCCGGTGTCTCGATGCTGTCGGATGTGCAGTGGAACCGGCGCAACATGGTGATTTTCGCCATCGCGTTGTCGGTCGGGCTGGGGTTGCAGCTGGAGCCCGGCGCGGTGCAGCACCTGCCCGATACGGCGCGCATCCTGATGACCAGTGGCTTGTTGCCCGCCGCCGTGATTGCCATCGTGCTGAACCTGATCCTGCCGCAGGAGTTGGGGGAAGAGGCGACCGAGGAAGTCTCGGGCGGCATGGCCGGTCACGGGCGTCGGTAAGCCTGTCACCGGGCGGGCCGCTCCCGCCCGGTTCCGCCGCATCACAGATGCGTTGGCCCCGGTTGGGCCGGGCGCGCGGGGCCCAGGCCCCGCGCGCGGCTTCCGCCCTCAGCCCGCCATCAGGCGCGCCACGTCCAGCATCCGTGCCGAAAATCCCCATTCATTGTCATACCAGCCAAATACCCGCACCTGACGGTCGCCCACCATGCGGGTTTCGGGCCCTGCGACGACCAGCGATTCCGGCCGCGCGCGCAGGTCCGAGGAAACCAGCGGCTTGTCGGTCCAGCCCAGTACCGGCGAGGCCGCGACCGCGCTGCGCAGGGCGGTATCGAACTCCGCCTCCGACATCGGGCGCTGCAACTGTACCACCAGATCCACGGCCGAAACGCTGGCCGTCGGCACCCGCACCGCCGCGCCCGAGATGAGGCCCGCCAGATGCGGCAGCACCTCGTCGATCAGATGGGTGGCGCTCGATGTGGTCGGCACCATCGACAGCGCCCCGGCGCGCGAGCGCGCCGAATCGCCGCGCGGCGCATCCACCATCGGTTGGCTGTTGGTATAGCAGTGGATCGTGGTCATATGGGCGCTGGCGATGCCCGCGATCTCGTCGATCACCCGCGCCAGCGGCGCCAGCGCATTGGTGGTGCACGAGGCGTTCGATACGATCCGTGCATTGCCCAGCCGCGCCTCGTTCGCGCCCAGCACCACGGTGATTTCGGCCGCCGGGGACGGCCCCGAGATCAGCACCTTGCCCGCCCCGGCGGCAAGACCGCGCGCGGCCACATCCGAGGTGCGCGCGACGCCGGTGCAATCGAGCAGCACATCCACCCCCGACAGATCCACCCGCGCCAGATCGGCGCTGTGGTTCATCGGCATCGCGACCCCGTCCACGACCAGCGTCTCGTTCCCGGTCTCTACGCTGCCGCGCCAGGGGCCGAAGGTGCTGTCGTATTCGAAGAGATAGGCGCAGGTGTCCAGCGGTGCGATATCGTTGATCAGCACAAGCTCGACATCGGTGATCCGCGGCCGAGCCATCAGCTGCCGCAGGATGGTGCGGCCGATACGGCCGAATCCGTTGATCGCGATTTTCATGCGCAAGCTATGGCAGGAGCCTTGACCAACCTCAATGCCCCGGTTTGCGCGACCTCACCGGCACGTGACCCGGGCAAAGAACTGGCCCGAGATGTTCTGGTAGAGCGTCTTGCGGTCGACGGTGCATCCCGTGGCCTGCTGGACGGCGGCAATCGCCTGAAGGGTCCGCAGCCGGGCGGGCGGGCCAAAGGGGTTGAGGTTGTTCAGGTCGCGCGTGGCCCGATAGACGACGGGCTCTTGCGATACTTGCGCGACAGCCCATGTCCGGTTCATCACCTGAACGGTCACGGCCTCGCCCTGCGCCGTGGCGGGTGTCGCCAGGATGGACAGGGCGACCAGGCCGGCCCGGGCCGCATGCATAAGATGTGCATTCATGATAAAGCCTCCTCTGTCATGCCATCCTGATCTGAGCAGATCGAAGGCGTTCTGAGAAGCCCCGCGGTGTGAACGGCGGGTTGAAGGGGCTGGGATGGCTGAATTGCCTCACAGGTCAGATAGTGCTTGAGCTCAACCTTGCTTGAGCTTGTAGCCTCGGTACGGCGGGCATGTTGCCAATCGAAAACCCAGAAGCGGGGGCGAGAATGAACTTCACAATGGCCGGGATTATTCTTTTTACACAGAACTATGAAGACTGTGTGGAGTTCTACGGCTCAACCCTTGGGTTGGAGATCCTGCACAAGATCGATCGCCCTGGCGAACGGTTAACCACCTTTCTGTTGGGCGATACATATCTGATGATAGAAACTGGCGGCGTCGCGTCCAGCCACGGAAAAACTACCCGGCAAAACCCGACAAAAATCCGTTTCAATGTTCCCAATGTGTTGGCTACAAGTGCGGCGCTCCGGCAAAGAGGCGTCGAGGTGCGGATCCATGAGCATACCTGGGGGATGACCGCCGAGTTTGCCGACCCCGACGGCAATCTCTGCGCCTTGAGGTCAGACGCAGGATTTGGCGAATAGGCGCAACCCGGACAAGGCGTCACCGGCAAAAGCCTCGGCTATTCCCCGATGCCTGGTGTTCTGGAACGGTTTGTTCAACCCTCCCTCTCGTCCGGCATGGACCACAAATCGCCCTCCGCCTGGATGGCTTTGACGACGCGCCAGGCGCGTTCTTCCATTCCGGGGACCGCTCCCAGCCCCATGTGATCCGCCTCGATCAGGGTGAGGTACTCCACGACGCCCTGTTCCAATGCGCCTTGCCGCAACTGATCGACTGCGTTGATCAAGTAGCGGTCATATTCATCGGCAAAAGGCTTTCCTTCCCAACCGGTCTCACCGTCCAGCAGCCCGATTGGGTCCCATAATTTCCAGCCAATGTCGCGCAGACGCGAAAGCCGCAGGTTCCGATGCACAAAGGAGTTCCGGACTGAACTGGTTTCGAGTTTCCGGCTCCGAAAGCCGCGACTTATCGTGCACAAGGAAGAGCGCGAAATCTATATGATCTTGCTTTGGCAGCCACTCCCCTTGGGTATCGCCTCACCGGCGCGGCAGCGCCATGTGCCGGTTCACATCCTTGTAGAGCAGATAGCGGAACCGCCCCGGACCACCGGCATAACAGGCCTGCGGGCAAAAGGCGCGCAGCCACATGTAATCGCCCGCCTCGACCTCGACCCAATCCTGGTTCAGCCGGTAGACCGCCTTGCCTTCCAGCACGTAAAGCCCGTGTTCCATCACATGGGTCTCGGCAAAGGGAATCACGCCGCCGGGCAGGAAGTTGACGATGTTGACATGCATGTCGTGACGCAGGTCTTCGGGGTCGACAAACCGCGTGGTCGACCAGCGCCCTTCGGTGCCCGGCATCTCGCGCGGGGCGACATCCTGCTCGCGGGTGACAAAGGGCTCGGGCCGGTCGATCCCCTCGACTGCCTCGTATGCCTTGCGGATCCAGTGGAACCGTGCCGCAGGCCCCGCATGGTTGCGCAGATGCCAGTCACAGCCCGCGGGCAGATAGGCGTATCCGCCCGGCTCCAACACGTGATCGGTGCCAGCGATGGTCAGCGTCACCGCGCCCTCGACCACAAAGAGCACGCCCTGCGCGCCCGGGTCGGTCTCGGGCCGGGTGCTGCCGCCGCCGGGCTGCACCTCCATGATGTAATGCGAGAACGTCTCGGCAAACCCGCTCAAGGGACGCGCCAGCACCCAGACCCGCGTCTTGTCCCAGAACGGCAGGAAGCTGGTCACGATGTCGCGCATCGTGCCCTTTGGGATCACCGCATAGGCGGTGGTGAACATCGCCCGGTCGGTCAAAAGCTGCTCTTGCCCCGGATGCCCGCCCTGGGGTGCGTAATAGGTGGGATGTGCCATCTGTGCCTCGTACCTGTGTTATCCGCCAATCTGGGACAAGCCTTCGCTTGGTCCTAGGACAAAAGACCCGATAGGTTCCTTCGGGATATTTTGAAGATGACCGGGACAGTTCGGCATCTTGGTCTGCACCGCCCAGACGTGTAACGATGGCGGCAGACCGGAACCGATTTCGAGGACCAGATGAAACGCGCATTACTTTCTCTTCTGACTGTCGCCGCCATTGGCCTTGGCGGCGGAGCCGACGCCAAGCCGCTGTCGCGCATCATTGCCGAGATCGGCCTCTCGCCCGAGGATTTCCAGCTGATGGGCGCGGCCTCGCGTCAGCTGGTGGTCGATAACCGCCCTGTTGTCGGGCGCGAGGCGACATGGGAGAACGCCGGAACCGACTCGCGCGGATCGGTGCGGGTGGACGCGGTACAGGGCGAATGTGCCACCTTGCATCACACCATCCACCCGGCTGGCGCGGCCCAGGCCAAGCTGATCGGCACCCGCCTGTGCAAGGGGGCGGACGGCGCCTGGCAACTGACCCCCTGACACGACCGGGTTTCTTGGCGGCTGCGGCGCCCGCACTGGACAGAGTGGCATACCCGCGATACCAGCGCAGCCATGCCCAGATACGCGTTGAAAGTCGAATACCATGGCGCCCCCTTTGCCGGTTGGCAAAGGCAGAAGGACCTGCCGTCGGTTCAGGGCGCCATCGAGGCGGCGCTGGCCCGGCTGGAACCGGGGCCGCACACGATCGCCGCCGCCGGGCGCACCGACGCAGGCGTGCACGGGCTGGGGCAGGTTGCCCATTGCGATATGTCCAGGGACTGGGACCCGTTCCGCCTGTCCGAGGCGTTGAACTGGCATCTGAAACCACAGCCCGTGGCCATCGTCGCGGCGGCGCGGGTGGCGGATGACTGGCACGCCCGCTTCTCGGCCACCGAGCGGCAGTATCTTTTCCGGCTGCTGATGCGGCGGGCGCCTGCCACGCATGATGCCGGACTGGTCTGGCAGGTGGGTCACCATCTGGATGCCGCCGCCATGCAGGCGGCCGCCGATCTGCTGGTCGGGCGGCATGATTTTACCACCTTCCGCTCGTCGATCTGCCAGGCGGCCAGCCCGGTCAAGACATTGGACGAATTGCGGGTCGAGGCGGTGGAAAGTTTCTCCGGCTCCGAGATTCGCTTTCACGTGCGGGCGCGCTCGTTCCTGCACAACCAGGTACGCAGTTTCGTCGGCACGCTCGAACGGGTGGGGGCAGGGGCCTGGACTCCCGATCAGGTGCGCGCTGCATTGGAGGCGCGGGACCGCGCCGCCTGCGGCCCGGTCTGTCCGCCGCAGGGCCTCTATCTGGCGCGGGTCGGCTATCCCGAGCCGGTGTTCGACAAGCTGGGCTAACTCGACGGCATCTGGACCATTTGCCAAACTTGCCCGTAGTTTGATGGCCGGCACCAGGAATTGGTGCCGGCCGCCTCGGGCGCCCCGAACCGGGGAGTGACGGGGTGTCCCGGGTCAAGCTGCCTTGGCGCTGCGGACGGGGAAGTCGATATCGGTACCCGCGACATGGTTGAGGTAGTTGGTGAAGATATTGGCAACCACGTTAGCGGTGGTTTCGACGATATCTGCTTCGCTCAGGTCAGCGGCCTTTGCCGCGTCCAGATCCGCATCCGAAACCATGCCCCGCGACGATACGATGGCAGAGGCCAGTGCAAGGATGGCCGCGGTGCGCGGGTCGTCCGAGCGACCGGCCAGGTGCGCGTCGATGGTGTCCGGCGTGACCTTGAGACCCGCCGAGATCGCGGCATGGGCCGAGGCGCAATAGTCGCAGGCATTTGCACCGGCGACGGTGAGCGCGATCGCTTCGCGGGTGCGGGCGTCGAAGCTGCCGCCGCCAAGGGCCTCATTGAGGCCCAGCATTCCGGCCAGAACCGCAGGCTGGTTACCAGCCACGCGATAGAGGTTCGGCACCATGCCGACCTTGCCCTTGATGGCGCTGAACAGGGTCGCGGCCTCGGGGCTCGCGGCGGCATCGGACAATTGGGTGAGACGTGCCATGGAAAATCCTTTCGATTGGCAGGGAGTTGAGACGGCATCCGGGACAGGCTCGGCCGGACGACGCATCCAGGGCAGATCCGTAGCGACGCCACCGGGCTTGACAGCCGACAAGGTCGAGCGCGCCAGTGCGGGTAGAGAGCGATCTGGTTTCACGGTGCATGTCATGCCGGCGATGTTGTTTTCGAGGTCCCGGCCCGAAAGCCGTGGGCGCTAGATATGATGGTATTTCTGAACGTTGTATGAGCGATAGTTCAACTTGCTGTGTAGATCGTACAAAGGATTGGGTTATGAGTTCGATCACTGCTACTTGAGGTCTGGGCCGACCCATCAAGTCAAGGGGGCGGTGAACGTGATCGGGAACATCGTACGATCCGGCAGAAACTCCGAACGCGCTGGCATTCAAACGCAGGCAGATTCGGGGCTATCGGAAAGTGCGAAGGCTTTTCCAAGGCGACATCCGGGAATGCGGCCCAGGATGGCCTGCCGTCTCCGGCCGACCAAGACGATCAAACCTGAAAGGACAACCATGACCACAATCGACCACCTGAGCCTCGGCGTTCCCGACGTCCCGGCAGCACAGAAATTCTATGCGGGTCTGCTCTCGACCCTTGGCATCAATTGCCTCGCTTCGGGCGATGGGTTCGCCGCTTTCGGCAAGGCGCGCGTTGAGTTCCTGTTGCTGTCGCCCTTTGACGGTGGACAGGCCAGCGCCGGAAATGGCGCGCATGTGGCGTTTGCCGCTCCTGACCGCGCGGCGGTTTCGGCGGCCCACGCTGCGGGGCTCGAAGCCGGAGCGGCGGACGAAGGCGCACCGGGCGTGCGCGAGGCTTATCCCATGCCGGGCGTCTTTGCCGCCTATCTGCGCGACCCGTGGGGCAACAAGCTGGAAATCGTGAATGGCGGTTTTTCTGCCTGAAACACCGCGACACGGCCCCGAGGCCGTGTCGCTGCCTTCTTAAAGCGCCAGTTCACGCTCGATCTGGCGCAGGTCGCGTTGCAGGCTTCGTTCCAGTTCAGGGCTGAGCGTGCGACCGTTCCGGTCGGGAGCAAAGACGTCCGAAAACAGGTTCGGATCCCCGGTTTCCAGGCATGCGCCCTCGAAATACTGGTCCAGCCACGCCCAGGCCTTGGCGAAGATCTGGCGCCGAATGCGCCGCCACGGCTGACCTTCCTCGGCGGTCAGAGCCACGCTGACAACAATCTGGCTGACATGAGCGCTCTCCTGCCCGGCAAGGCTGAACCGGAGCCTGACACTGGCCGACACCAGGTTTCGGTCGGTGCTGCGCTCAGAGCTGAGGATCGCCACGCTTTCGCGATTGAACGGCTCGTTCATGCGGCGTCGTCCAGCGTTCTCGCCGCAGGTCCCGCCTGTGTACCGCTCTCGCGTCTGGCGATGCCGCTTGTATCGCTGTGCGGCGGCGCGCGCCGCGCCTGAACAGACCAGAGGAGGCCGCCGCAGCACAGCAGGACGACTCCTTCCTGAATCGCCGTGCTGTCGGTCAGCATGAACACGGCAAGTATCATGACAAGGGCAAGGCCGATTCTCGTGCGGATCAGCCGATTGCGCAGGAACATGGTCCGTGCCGCACCCCCCGCGTCACAATCGAGCGCGACGGCTGGCAGCTGCCTACAGCTGCGGACGCACAGAGCCACCGCCAGCGCGCCACCGAAAACGAGCAGGGACACGGCGAAGTACAGCCAGACCGCGGTCAACAGCCCTTTGCCGAGCAGCAGCGCGACCGCAGCCGCAAGGATGCCCAGCACCCCGCTACCCACGAGCAGGATCAGACCCGAACCTGAAGGCAGGTCACTATGGGCGTCGGCTTTGTACGCGCATTCCGTTTCATCCGCCACTGCATGCGCAGACCGCGCCCGCAAACCGTCTTCTCGCATCAGCATTTTGCGATCTCCTTGTTCGGGATGCCATTTCCGGCAAGCGACTTCAGCAGCACCAGCGCCTCTTTGCGGTCGACCACATAACGCGCGGTCGACATCTCGGATGCACCGGTCACCCGGTCGAGTTCGGGAAAAAGCTCCAGGATCTCGGCTCGCGTCTCGGCGCAGAGCGTGGACCAGCCGACACGGCCGGGATGAAAGCTTTCGGTCCAGCATCCTTCGGACAGAACCAGTTCGTGCTGGTCGAAGAGCATGTGGAAATACTCCACCCGTCCCGCCGGTTCCCAGAGGATTCCCGCGCCGTCCACAAGGAATTTGGCGGGGACAAGAACCTCGGTATGACCGACAAAGAAATCGACCATCGGCCCCATCAGCAAGACGCGGTGGTTGGGCGACACCAGCAGGTCGCGGCGGTTCTTGAGCGCGCCTTTGCGGATACGGACCGGAGTGATGTCCGATTGTGCGTCGCGCGCGGTGCTGCCGATCCAGCGAATGCGCTGATACCCCCGGTCGCGGGTGATCACCCGGTCGTCGATGACCAACTCTTCGACCGGGACTTCGCCGCGCGCGGTGGCGATCAAGGTCCCCCGGCAGAAACACATCACATTGGTCGTGTCGAAGGTCAGCGTGCCGGGATCGACCGGCGCGCCGCCATTGCGAAGCGTCAGACTGTTGTTTGCGGACCAATTGGCGGTGGTATCGTTCAGGATCCCGTCGTCGGCATGGTCGGCGCGCAGCCATTGCAATGGGTTGCGGATCAGCAGCGGGTCGATATCGCCGTTAAGAACCGCCGTGTCATAGCTGGTTCGGTTGTAGTTGGCCGCCAGGTTGACGAAATCGTTGTTGCTCTGGTTCCCGTCGTTCTTCAGCCCGCTGTCAAAGCCGAAATCATCGATCGTGTTATGTCCCTGCCCAAGCAGAAACACATCGTCCCCCTCCGACCCAAGGACAAGGTCGTCGCCGCCACCATCGAACAGAGTGTCATTCCCTGTTCCGCCGACAAGGGTGTCGCTCTCGCCACCGCCGAAAACGCTATCGTTGCCGGCCCCGCCAAGCACGAGGTCCCGTCCGGTGTCACCGTTCAGCGTATCGTTCCCGTCATCGCCGCTGAGCGTGTCATTGCCCGATCCTCCGCGCAGGGAATCGTTGCCGATGCCGCCCAGGACCGAGTCGTTGCCATCGCCGCCGTCCAGGGTGTCAGCGTCCGAACCGCCATCGAGCGTGTCATCTCCGCTGCCGCCGATCAGCGAGTCGTTGCCCGCGCTGCCGCGCAGGGAATCGTTGCCGATGCCGCCCAGGACCGAGTCGTTATCATCGCCGCCGTCCAGGGTGTCAGCGCCCGAACCGCCATCGAGCGTGTCATCACCGCCGCCGCCGATCAGCGAGTCGTTGCCATCATTGCCAAGCAGAAGGTCATTGCCGAGACCACCATCCAGTGTGTCGTTTGCGGTCGACAGGCGCGGCGCCACCAGCGGATTGGTGTCAAACGACAGCGCATAGACTGCGCCGTCGTCGGTGAAGCTGGTCTTGATCAGTGAAAGGTCGATGCGGCTGAGCGGAACCTTGATGGTCAACGTCAACTCGGTGTTGGCGGTCACCGCGATGGAGCTGCTGGTGCTGACAATCATGCCGGATGCGTTGATCACATAGACGCCCGCACCGTCGAACTCGACATCGCCGGATGCGATGGCCGCATTCAGGTCTAGCGCGTTGCCATCGACGGAAATGCTCAGACCCTCTTGGCTTTCCAGCCGGTTCAGCACGATCCGCGCTCCCGCCGCCTGCGATGACGCGATATGGGCGTGAGTTTCCCTGGACCCAATCCCGACCGAATTGAAAGTGTTGCCGAGGAAAAAGCCGTTGCTGATGACACCGGAATTGGTGAAGGCGACATTCCCGGTGTCAGAGGTCGTCGTGACGCCAAAATCCGGCCGGCTGTTCACACCGTTCAGGATCTGGTTGACCGAGGTGACCTGCTGATAGACCGGAGACAGCGGATCGGCGCCGACACCGCCATCGAGCGTATCGAACCCCGCACCCCCCTGCAGCAGATCGGCGCCTGCGCCGCCGTCAATTGAATCGTTGCCATCACCGCCCAGAACCGTGTCATGACCGCGTCCGGCGCTGACCGTATCGTTCCCGCCCAGGGCGTCGATCCGGTCATCATCGCTTTCCACGAGTTCGCCGTTCAGACCCTGGGCATCGAGATTGTCCACCAGGTCGCCATCCGTATCGCCAAGATACCGGCCGTCGATCACATCGGCGTTACCAGACCCGGTCACCGTGCCGTCCGACAGAAGTCCGCTGGGATCTTCCTCCACGATGATGGGTGGTTCTTCGCCATCGGTGGCAAGGACAAAGGCCGACGGGAAGCTCTGGCCGCCCAGGTCCGCCAGCGTCTCGTGCCGGGGCCCGACGGGACGCAGGCCGGTGACAAGTCTGGCGCCGCCACCCGGTGCGGTGAAGGCTTCCGCGACGGTCGGGTTTCCGGCCGGAACCGTATAGAACAGGTCGCCGTTCGACATGGGCACTAACCGCCCGCCATCCACCAGTTGCGCCCCGCCATCGCCGAATGTGACCCGGACGGATGACAACAGCGCCTGTCCCGGCACCGCCGAGGCGCTCTCGCGCCCGGGTACGGCATAGCTCAGCGCCCCTGCGTCGGCAGATGCCGACCCATGACCGGATACGGCGACATAACCTTCGGGCCGGAACAGCGCCCCCTTCAGCCCGGTGTGCAGCAGTTCTCCGGAAAGTGCGGCTTTGCCCTTCCCCTGGGCTGCGAGCGTGCCAAGGAAAAGCCAGATGGTGTCTTGCATGGATGTTCACCCCTATTGTCGGCAGCGCGTCAGTGCCGATCCGAGTACACACCCTGGGACCTCATGCGGGTGCCCTGACTTGGAACCATCGACACTGACGCTGCTGGCGTCGTCTGAGCCCCCACCCAGTGCGCCTGCCATAACGCTAGGGATCGGGCCGCCGCGGCGCAGCCCTCCAGTCATGAACCGTGGTCGAACGCCGGTTTCGAGTCGTGATCGGTGGACGCGCCACCAATCATGTCAATGACCGGTGGCGCGCGGTGATGGAGGTTTCGAATCGATCTGCCAGGCCTCAATCGATCGTGACTGGCATGTCATCTCAGGCTGCATAAGTAACTCGACGGACGAGGAAACGAGCAGCCGCAGAAGGCGCCCGGGAAACAGGAAGACAGGTTGCACGCGCGCCGCCCATGGGTGGATCGCGGCAGGATTTGCGCAATGACGCCGGTAAGACCACTCGAGTTGCATTTTCTGGACGGCACATCTCTGTGCGTCGATCGCAAGGACGTGCTGACGTTGATGACATGTCCGGTTGGCGTGTTCATCGTGGTGTTCTCCGCCAGTATCATACATGTGCTGAACGTCTTCATGCTGGGCGTGCCCTTGGCCTTTATCCAGGCCCTTGCCCTTGGTCTTGTCTTGGCGGGGGTGCATTGGCTGACACTGACGGGCCTGGGGCTGGCACTGACCCGGATCGGACGGAACAGGAAACGGGCGGTGCGGCTGCCGGTGCCGCTGGCCGGGCTGGCGACGATCCTGACCAACAACATTCCGGCACTTTGGGCCGTCAGCCGCGTGTTCAGCCCCGAAACCTGGAATCTTGTCTCTGTCTGGAAAGTCATCCTGCTGGCCTATGCGGTGCATCTGGGGTTCGAGTTCCTGTTTGCCGCGCTGGTGGTGCCAATGATGAAGCGGAAGCGTCTCGCCGAGGCGGCCAAGGACACCGCGCTCGTTCAGAATGCGGCGGAGGACGACGCGCGGGACGGGCCTCGGGCAAGACCGGATGTCATGCATCTGCTGCTCGCAGGCGAACCCGTCGTGGCCGAAGACATCAAGCTGGTGGAAGCCGACGAGCATTACGTCTTCGTCCATTTCGCGGATCGCAAGACACATGTGCGCGAAAGCTTCGGGTCACTGGTCAGGGCGCTCGACAAGGCGGCGGGAATGCAGGTGCACAAGTCCTACTGGGTGGCCTTCGACCATATCCACAAGGTGCATTCCAAGAGGGATGGCGGGCTGAAACTCATCCTGAAGGACAAGACCGCCATTCCCGGCGCGCGCAGCCGTGCGCGCGCCTTTCGCGAAGCGTTCCAGCGAAGGGGCCAGCCGGTTTTTGGCGCGGGCGGCGGGGCGCCCTTGGCCGGGCGAGACGGTGCAGGTCGATAGGAACGCGGGCAGGGCTGTCAGATCGCGCGCAGGAACAGACCGCCCGCGATGCTCGCCACCACCAGCCCGGCTGCCAGTTCGACCATCGGCAGCGCGACCCCCGCCACCCGCCAGGCCGAGGCCGCGCCCACCAGCCCGCCGCGTAGCCCGACCGAGGCGAGACCCACTCCGATGGTGACACTGGCCGTCCCCAGCGCCATGGCAAAGGCGCCTGCGATACCGGCACCGGCGATGCCCATCTGCCACGTCAGGATCAGCACAAAAAGCGCCCCGGTACAGGGGCGCGCGGCGATGCTGGCGATCAGGATCAGCGCCTCGCGCAGGGTTCCGGCCTGTTCGATCTCGGCCAGGTCCGGTCCGTGCCTGTGACCGCACTGGGCACAGGTGCCGCCATCGTGGTGGTGATGGTGGTCGTGATGAGGGTCAGGATCGCGGCCCCGACGGGCCGCCGCCAGCCGTCGCACTCCCCGCCAGACCAGCCAGAACCCGATCAAGGCAATCGCCGCATAGCTGACCGGGGCCATCACCTGCTCGGTCACGCCGACCAGATGCTGGCGCGACAGGTTGAACACCGCCACACCCGCATAGACCAGCACCACCGCCGTCACCGCCTGCCCAAGGCTGGCGGCCAGCCCGATCAGCGTAAGCCGCAGCACCGGCACCCGGCGGCCCAGCCCATATCCGCCGATCAGCACCTTGCCATGGCCCGGACCGACCGCGTGAAAGAACCCATAGGCGAAACAGACCGTCAACAGCAGCGCCAGCGCGCCCGCCTGCCCGCCGCGCAGCCCGCGCAGCGCCTGGGCGATCTGGTTCTGAAAGGCGCGCTGTTCGCCCGCCGCCCACAGCGCCAGCTGGTCAAAGCCGCCGCTGGCCCAGAACAGACCCAGCGCCACCAGCGCCAGACCCACGGGTAGGATCACGAGCCGGGGCATGTCACCCGGATCTCGGTCGCGAATTCGGCCCCCATCAGGGGAATGTCCATCTCTTCCAGGTCGGCGTCGGCGTCGATGCGCAACAGCATCTGCTGCATCTGCGCCAGTTGCCCGTCGATATCCGGCTCGAACCGCTCCAGCGTGCAATCCTCCCGCCCGGTCAGCGTGACGGGGCGGGCAACCTCATAGGCGGTGTAATAGGTCTCGTCATAAGGTTTGACCGACAGCGCCGCGCCGTCCAACCGGGGAGAGCCACTCACCGCCCGCAGATGCGTCGTCACGATCCGCCCGGCCTCGGTGGCAGCGGTCGGCTCAAGCGGGCCGGAAAGCTCCAGCGCCATATCCCCCAGCCGCATGTCGAGATCGCCGGTAAAGCCTTCGATCCACTGCGCGTCGAACCCGCGCAGCTGCGCCTGTTCCTCAGGCGTCAGAACACCGTCGCCATCGGGGTCAAGGCCCATATCCTCAAGGATCAGCAGCGAATAGAAATCGTCATAGGCCCAGGTGACGCGCACATGGCTCAGGCGCCCTTCGGCGTCAAAGATCAACTCGAACCCGGTGTCGACAAAGACATGCGGATGCGCCGCAAGCGACGCGGGAAACAGGGTCGAGAGGATAAGGGCAATCCGGCGCATGGCCGGACGATAGGGCGCAGGTGCGGGGCTGGCAATCCGAACCTGCGCGGCGGCGGCGCTATTTCGCCATCGGGTGCAGGACAAGGGTCTGAAGCGCCATCCCCACCGGCCCGGCCACGTCATAGAGCACCGCTTGCGACATGCCGACGCCATTGGGCTGCCAGTGCGATACCGCCTGCGCCGCGAACCAGTCTCCTTGCGGTTCGCGGTGGATTTGCAGCGTCAGATCGGTGTTCATGAAACCAAACCGCACCGGCGGTTCGTTCCAGGAAATACCGTTGCCGCAATCGGCCAGCGGGCAGATCGCCTGTATCGGCGAGGGGGGCTCTCCGGCCAGCAGATGCGGCGCCTTCATCCAAACGGTCTTGGGCCCGGGGCCCAGGTCTTCGCCGCGGGGATAGGCCATCTCGATGAACTGGCCAAAGGCGGGCTTGTCATGCAGCTTGCCCACCAAGAGCGGCGCGCCGACAACGGCGTCGGCGAAATCCGGCCCGGCAATATCTGCGGTAGGCACCTCGCCCAGGTCCTTGCGCACGAGGTGCATCGAAGTGCCCGACAGGCACAGTGTGCCCTCGCTGTCATGCACCGCAACCCGCGTCGTGGTCAGCGTGCGGCTGTCGCGCTGCACCTCGACCGTGACCCGCAGACCAGACAGCGGCAGCGGTCGCAGCACGTCAAGCGTCAGCCGCGTCAGCATCTTTCCCGGCCCGGCTGCACCCTCGGCGGCGCGCACGACAAGGCCGGTAACCGGCCCCGCATGGCAGTGATCGGGCGACCATGGCCCGCGCGCCGGATCGTTGCCAACAAACAGCCCCGGTTCGGTTTGAGTGAAATAGACCGCGGCCGTCACGCGTATCAGACCTTTTCCTGCGTGTATTTCTTCAGCTCGGTGCGGGCGATCTGACGGCGGTGCACCGCGTCGGGACCATCGGCAAAGCGCAATGTGCGTTGCCCGGTCCAGGCCGCGGCCAGTGGCGTGTCCTGGCTGATGCCCTGACCGCCATGCATCTGCATCGCCTCGTCGATCACCTTGAGCGAGACGCGCGGCGCCACCACCTTGATCTGGCTGATCCAGGGCGCGGCAGCCCGGGCATCGCCCTGATCCATCATCCAGGCGGCCTTGAGGCACAACAGGCGCGCCATCTCGATATCCATCCTGCACTCGGCGATGATGTCGTAGTTGGCCCCCAGATGAGCCAGCTTCTTGCCGAACGCCTCTTTCGCCAGCGCCCGCTTGCACATGCGTTCCAGCGCGATCTCGGCCTGCCCGATCGAGCGCATGCAATGGTGGATGCGGCCCGGCCCAAGCCGGCCTTGCGCGATCTCGAAACCGCGCCCCTCGCCCACCAGGATGTTCTCGGCCGGCACCCGCACATTGGTGAACCGGATATGCATATGCCCATGCGGCGCGTCATCGTGGCCAAATACCAGCATCGGGCGCAGCACCTCGATCCCCTCGGTTCCTGCGGGCACCACGATCATCGAATGGCGCTGGTGCTTGGGCGTATCCTCGCCCCCGGTCTTGACCATCACGATATAGACCTTGCAGCGCGGATCGCCGGCGCCAGAGGCCCAGTATTTCTCGCCGTTCAGCACATAATCGTCGCCGTCGCGCACGCAGGACATCGAGATATTGGTGGCATCCGAACTGGCAACATCGGGTTCCGTCATCAGATAGGCCGAGCGGATCTGACCATCCAGCAGCGGCTCCAGCCACTGTTTCTTCATCTTCTCGCTGCCGTAGCGCTCGAACACTTCCATGTTGCCGGTATCGGGGGCCGAGCAGTTGAACACCTCGGCGCCCAGCGGCGTCTTGCCCATCTCCTCGGCGAAATAGGCATATTCGACGGTCGACAGGCCAAAGCCCCGCGCGCTATCGGTTAGCCAGAAGTTCCACAGACCGGCGGCCTTGGCCTTGGCCTTCAGCCCTTCCAGGATCTCGGTCTGGCGGTCGGTATATTGCCAGCGGTCGCCCTTTGCGACTTCGGCATGGTATTCGTCTTCCAGCGGCATGATCTCGTCGCGGATCATGTCGGCGACCCGGCCCAAGAGCTTGCGGTTTTCCTCGCGCATCCCAAAGGACATGTTCATGATGTTTGCCATGGTGCCTCCCATACCCCGACATTCGGGGTTTACCTTGGCCGAAAGGATGACTTAGCTGCCACGGCAAAGTCTAGCGGCGTGACGAAACGTCACCGCGCTGAATGTGAAAGGGAGAGGCGCATGGCCCTGCTGGTCGATACCGGAATTTCCGGCTGGATGTCGAACCAAGAGATCGCGGCGCAGTTGCGCGCGCAACTGCCCGGCGCCGATATACGCACGCCTGACGATCTGGGTGACCCGGCGCAGGTCACGATGATGGCGGTGGCCAACCTGCGCGCCGACTGGCCTGCGCGCCTGCCGAACCTGGCACTGGTGCAGAAGCTGGGGGCAGGGGTCGAAACCATCGTCGCCCATCCCGCCCTGCCGCCGCATGTGCGGGTGACGCGGCTGAAACCCGACGATCCGGCGCGCGAGATCGCCGAATGGTTCCTGGCCTATGTGCTGCGCACTCATCGCAATCTGGACGCCCACCGCGCCAACCAGGCGCGGGCGGCCTGGGTCGATATCGAGCCGAAATACACCCCTGACACGGTGGTCGGCGTGCTGGGTCTGGGCCATATCGGCGGGCGCACGGCGCGCATGTTCCGCGATATCGGCTTTCAGGTGCGCGGCTGGTCACGCTCGCCGCGTGACATCGATGGGGTCGATTGCCGCCACGGCGCGGCGGCGCTGCCCGAGATGCTGGGCGAGTGCGACCACGTCTGCGCCATCCTGCCCTCTACCGCCGAGACAAACGGCCTCTTCGACGCAGAACTGCTCGCCGCGATGAAACCGGGCAGCCAGCTCTTGAACGCCGGGCGCGGCGACCTGATCGACGAGGCGGCCCTTCTGGCCGCGCTTGACACCGGGCGACCGGGCCACGCCGTCCTGGACGTGGTCAGCACCGAACCGCTGCCCAAGGGCAACCCGCTCTGGTCGCATCCGGGCGTCACGCTCACCCCGCATATCTCGGGCTGGCACCTGGGGGACGCGATGAAGGACGTGGCCGAAAACTTCCGCCGCCTCGGCGCGGGCGAGGCCCTGTTGCACGAGGTCGACCGCCAGCGGGGCTATTGACTTATGCCAGAGGAGATCCGGCAATTCTCCTCCTTCCCGGTGAACCAATAGCTCGATCTGCAATCCGGCCAGCTTTTGGCAGTCCGCGTCCTCCTCGCGGGATGTCCATGATGTGCAGATCGGCGTTTTCTCGGCACAGGACCCATTGATTTCCGACTGTCGGCATGATTCAGGCTCCGCAAGGAGATCTGGATATGGGCAACCTTTTCTGGCTGACGGACGAGCAGATGGCGCGTCTTCAGCCCTTCTTCCCCAAGAGCCACGGCAAGCCGCATGTGGACGACCGGCGCGTCCTGAGTGGAATTATCTTCATCAATCGCAATGGCTTGAGGTGGTGCGACGCGCCAAGAGAGTATGGGCCACCCAAGACCCTCTACAACTGCTGGAAGCGGTGGGGTGACATGGGCGTCTTCGCCCGGATGATGGAGGGGCTGGCCTCCGAAGGTGCCGAGCAGAAGACCATCATGATCGACGCAACCTATCTGAAAGCGCACCGCACGGCCTCGAGCCTGCGGGCGAAAAAGGGGGGTGCGGGCGTCTGATCGGGCGCACGAAGGGAGGGTTGAACACCAATCTGCACGCGGTCACAGACGCGAAGGGCCGCCCGCTGCGGTTCTTCATGACGGCAGGCCAGGTCAGCGACTACACCGGTGCGGCGGCCTTGCTGGGCAGCCTGCCTGCGGCCGAGTGGTTGATCGCAGACCGGGGCTATGAAGCCGACTGGTTCAGGGACGCGCTGAAAGACAAGGGGATACGCCCCTGTATCCCCGGCCGGAAGTCCCGAGGCAAAACCGTCCGCTACGACAAGCGCCGCTACAAACGACGCAACCGGATCGAGATCATGTTTGGCAGGCTCAAGGACTGGCGCAGGGTCGCCACCCGCTACGACCGATGTCCGAAGGTATTCCTCTCCGCCGTCGCCCTCGCCGCAACCGTCATGTTCTGGCTTTGAAAATCAATGAGTCTGGAGCCTAAGTCAACGCTGTCCCGAAGAACTCCATCGTCCGGGCCCAGGCCAGTTCGGCGGCCTCCGCGTCGTAGCGCGGCGTGGTGTCGTTGTGGAACCCGTGGTTCACGTTGGGATAGAAATGCACGGTAAACGCCTTCTGGTGCGCGCGCAGCGCCTCGGAATAGGCGGGCCAACCGGCATTGATGCGGTCGTCGAGCCCCGCGTAATGGATCATCAGCGGCGCCTGGATCGCGGGCACGTCCTCGGCCGCGGGCTGTCGGCCATAGAACGGGACCGAGGCGGCCAGATCGGGATAGGCCACCGCCAGCGCGTTGCAGACGCCGCCGCCATAGCAGAACCCGACCGCGCCCACCTTGCCGGTCGATCCCTCGTGGTCGCGCAGGAACTCGAAGGCGGCAAAGAAATCCGCCATCAGCTTGGCGGGATCCAGCATCTTCTGCATTTCCCGGCCCTCGTCATCGGTGCCCGGATAACCGCCCAGCGGGCTCAGCCCGTCGGGGCCAAAGGCGAGATAGCCCGCCTTGGCGCAGCGCCGCACCACATCCTCGATATAGGGGTTCAGGCCGCGATTCTCATGCACCACCAGGATCGCGGGCAGCTTGCCCGCCGCGCCCGCAGGGCGTGCCATCAGCCCGGTGATCGCGCCGTTGCCCTGCGCGCTGTCGTAGGTGACGCGCGCGGTCTCGATCGCCGGATCGTCGGCGGCCACCTGCTGGGCCAGCGCATAATTGGGCTGCAACTGGTCCAGCAGCATGGCCCCGGTCACCCCGGCGGCGGCATAACGCCCGGCCTGGGTGATGAACTCGCGCTTTGACAGGGTGCCATGCACGTAGCCGTCGAAAATTTCCAGAATGCGCGGATCGAAATCCTGCGCCGTCTTGCGGGGGGCCTGTGCCATCCGGGGATCCTCCGATGCGGGGCGGGCAGGCGCAACATAGCACGAAACCCGCCCGGCAAAGGGAGTATTCTCAGGATCAGCCGATGAAATCCTTGTAGGCGGCCTCGTCCATGTAGTCGTCCATCGGCGACAGGTCGCTGGGCCGCATCTTGAAGAACCAGGCATCGCCGGTCGGGTCTTCGTTCACCAGGCCGGGATTGTCGGCCAGCGCCTCGTTGACCTCGACGATCTCGCCATCCAGCGGCGCCAGGATGTCGGATGCCGCCTTGACCGATTCGATCACCACGATCTCTTCGTCCTTGGTGACCTCGGTGCCGACCTCGGGCAGTTCGACAAAAACCACATCCCCCAGTTGTTCGGCGGCATAGGCGGTGATGCCGACCACGATCAGATCGTCCTCGGGCAGCAGCCATTCATGTTCTTCGGTGTATTTCATCCGGTGTCTTTCCCTGTGAAAAACGCATGGTGGCGGCAAGCCTAGCCCCGGTCCCCGATTGCGGCAATAGATCAAATCGCTTCAATCGCCCCGGACGCCAAAGCCCCATTATGACGCCCGGCCCTAGCAACCCGACGCGGCGGTCTCTATCTTGACCCGGAAACAGGCAGGGGCAGGGTTTGGTCATTTCCTCCATCGCAGAGCGTCTGGTGCGCGGCGTCGAAACCGTTTCCGATACGGTCAGCGAGGCGCTGTTCGAGCCGGTGATCCGTCTCGGCGTCACCGGGCTGGCGCGCTCGGGCAAGACCGTGTTCATCACCTCGCTGGTGGCCAACCTGCTCGACCGGGGCCGGATGCCCGGCCTTGTCGCCGCGCAAGAGGGCCGGATCGAGGCCGCCTTCCTGCAACCCCAGCCCGACGACACCGTGCCGCGTTTCGATTACGAGGCGCATCTGGCCGTGCTCACCGGCCCCGCGCCGCACTGGCCCGACAGCACCCGCGCGGTCAGCGAACTGCGCCTGTCGCTGCGGGTGCGTCCCGGCGGGCTGCTGGCGGGCTTGCAGGGGCCGCGCACCGTACATCTCGACATTGTCGACTATCCGGGCGAATGGCTGCTCGACCTCGGGCTGATGGACAAGAGCTATGCCGAATGGGCGGCCGAGACGCTGGCGCGTCTGCGCGCCCGGCCCGAGGCGGCAGAGTATCTGGCGGCGCTCTCTGGCACCGACCCCGATGCCCGCCATGACGAGCCGCAGGCGCAGGCCCTGGCGCGCGGCTTTACCGCCTATCTCGAAACGGCGCGCGCGGCGGGCTATTCCGACTGCACGCCGGGCCGCTTCCTGTTGCCGGGCGATCTGGCGGGCTCGCCGGTCCTGACCTTTGCGCCGCTGCCGGTCTCGGGGCCATCGCGCCGGGGCTCGCTCCTGCGCGAGATGGAACGCCGCTTCGAGGCTTACAAGTCACAGGTGGTGCGGCCTTTCTTTCGCGACCATTTCGCCCGCATAGACCGGCAGGTGGTGCTGGTCGATGCGCTGGGCGCGATCCACAAGGGACCGCAGGCGGTCGAGGACATGCGCCACGCCATGGCCGATATCCTGGGCGCCTTCCGCCCCGGCCGCAACGCCTGGCTGAACCGGCTGCTGCTGGGCCGCCGGGTCGACCGTATCCTCTTTGCCGCCACCAAGGCCGATCACCTGCACCACCTGCAACACCCGGCATTGACCGCGATCATCGAGGCGCTGACCCGCGAGGCCCGCGACCGCGCGCAATTCGCGGGCGCCCGGACCGAGGCGCTGGCGCTGGCCGCGCTGCGTGTCACCACCGAGGAGATGCGCGCCCATCAGGGGCGCGAATTGCCCTGCGTGCGTGGCACCTTGCTGGAGGGTGGGCGGCAGGCCGCCTTTTACCCCGGCGCCTTGCCGCAGGATCCGGGCCAGCTGCTTGGCCCGGCCCGCGGCGGCGCCACCGCATGGCTGAACGACGGGTTCCAGGCGATGACCTTCGCGCCCGCTCCGATGCAGCTGAAACCCGGCGACGGCCCGCCGCATATCCGGCTTGACCGTGCCGCCCAGTTCCTGATCGGAGATCGCTTGTGACCGCCCTTTTGCGCCCTGCGCGGCCCGATGATGCCGCGGCCACGGGCGAGATCCTCCATGGTTTCGCCCGCGATACCGACTGGATGCCGCTGTTGCACAGCCAGCACGAGGCCGAGCATTTCTGCGGCGTGATGATCGCGCGCGGCTGGGTCACGGTGGCGGTTCTGCACGGCCGGGTCGCGGGCTTCATCGCCCGCGACGGCGGCGAGATCTGTTCGCTCTACCTTGCACCTGCTGCGCAACGGCAGGGCCTAGGCGCGCGCCTGCTGCAACAGGCTCAGCACAGCGCCGAGCAACTGGAACTCTGGACCTTTCAGGCCAATACGCGCGCCCGACGGTTCTACGAGCGGCACGGGTTCCGCGAAACCCAACGCACCGATGGCAGCCGCAACGACGAGCGTCTGCCCGATATCCGTTATGAATGGAGCCGCACATGACCCAAGGCCCGGTGCTGATCGACCTCGGCGACGAGACCACGCTGCCACCGCCCGTGACCGAGGCGCCCATGGTCCCCGATCTCGACCACCCGCAAGGGACCGCGATGCAAACCGCCGCGCGCATCGCGGCGCGGCCGCCCTCGCGCCTGGCGCGCTGGTTCTGGGGGCTGGCGCTGTCGCTTCTGGGCGCGGTGATTTCGCTGGCGGCCTGGGCCTGGGTCACCGACCTGATCGCGCGGTTGCCGGTGCTGGGCTGGGCCATGGCGGCGCTGCTGGCGGCGTTTGTGCTGGTCTGCGCCCTGATCGCGCTGCGCGAACTGGCGGCGATTGCCCGGCTCGGCCGGGTCGACGGGCTGCGCCGCGCCTCCGATGCGGCGCTGGCCGAGGCGGACCTTGGGCAGGCGCGGGCGGTCTGCACCCGGCTCGACGCCTTCTATCGCGGCCGCGAGGATACCGCCTGGGGCCGCGCGCGGCTGACCGAGCGCGCGGGCGAACAGTTCGACGTCGCGACGCTGCTGGCGCTGGCCGAAGAGACACTGCTGGCGCCGCTCGACGCCGAGGCGCAGCGCGAGGTCGAGGCGGCGGCCCGCCGGGTCGCCACGGTGACGGCGCTGGTGCCGATGGCGCTCGCCGATGTGGCCACCGCGCTGGCCTCGTCGCTCAGGATGATCCGCCGGGTGGCCGAGATCTATGGCGGCCGGGCCGGGGTGCTGGGCAGCTGGCGCCTGACCCGGGCGGTGCTGACGCATCTGGTGGCAACCGGGGCCGTCGCCGTTGGCGACGACCTCTTGGAGCCGGTGCTGGGCGGTTCGGTGCTCAGCAAGCTGTCGCGCCGGTTCGGCGAGGGGCTGGTCAACGGCGCGCTGACCGCGCGCGTGGGCGTCGCCGCGATGGAGGTCTGTCGGCCGCTGCCGTTTTCCGACGGCCGCAGGCCCTCGGTCCGCAAGGTCGTGCGCCGGGCGCTGACCGGACTGGTCGGCAGATCGGGCTGACCGGGGCAGGGGGCGCTGCCCCCGTCGCCGCAGGCGGCGACTCCCCCGGAGTATTTCGAACCAGAAAGAAGCGGGATCAGAACAGCGAGGGCACCTCATCCGGACGCTGGCGCATCGAGACGATACCGGTGCGGAAGCCTTCGCCGATCCGGTCGGCCAGCGCGGCCCATTGCGCGGCGATGTCTTCGGGCAGTTCCGCGCGCAGAACCTCGCGGAACAGGCCAAGCCAGACCGCGAAATGCTCGGGTTTGATCTCGGGGCGGGTTACATGCACCCGCATCGGGTTGCCGTCATAGCTGCGCTCGCGCAGGATGGCGTTGCGCCAGAACCCGGCGATCTTCGCCTCGTGCTCGGGCCAGTCGGTCACATGGGCGGCAAACACCGGCCCCAGTACCGGGTGGCTGCGCACTTGCGCGTAGAACCGGGTCACCACCCGGTCTATCTGGGCGGCGGTGATGGCGAACCGGGCGAGCGGGTTGGGCAGGGACATGGGTACGCATTCCTGAGTTTACCAGTCGGATATAGGCGCTTGCCGCGCCGGTGCAAAGCCGGTTTGACCTGACGCAAGGTCGCGGGGTCCAATTGCGGTACAGAGTGTTCAGAACCAGCCAGGGGAACGCGTCATGCCGGAACACAGCCATTCACCCGATGCCATTGCCGCCCGCATCGGCGCGCCACCGGGGCGCGGGGTGCTGCGCGACGTGGTCTATGGCGGCATCGACGGCTCGGTGACGACATTCGCCATCGTGGCGGGCGTGGCGGGCGCGGGCCTGTCGCCTTTCATCATCGTGGCGCTGGGGCTGGCCAATGTGCTGGCCGACGGGTTTTCCATGGCGGCGGGCAATTATTCGGGCACCAAGGCCGAGCTGGACAATATCCGCCGCCTGCGCGTCGTCGAAGAGCGCCATATCGCCCGCTACCCCGAGGGCGAGCGGCTGGAGGTGCGCGAGATCCTGGCGCAAAAGGGCCTGTCGGGCGATGTGCTGGATCAGGCCACCGACGCCATCACCGCCAATCGGGAAAACTGGGTCGCGCTGATGATCGAGGGCGAATACGGCCTGGGCAGCGTCGACCCCCATCCGATGCGGGCGGCGCTGGCGACGTTTGCGGCCTTTCTGGTGGCGGGCATGATCCCACTCCTGCCCTTTTTGTTCGGTATCGCCGAGGCGTTCACCGTCTCGGCCTGGATGACCGGGGCGGTGTTCTTTGCCATCGGCACGATGAAAAGCTTCTGGTCGCTGGCGCCCTGGTGGCGATCTGGGCTCGAGACACTGGCCATCGGCGGCGCGGCGGCGCTGATCGCCTATGGCGTGGGGCTGTTGTTCCACGCCTGAGCCGGTGTCGGCCCGTCTACTGCAACTCGATCTTCAGCGGATACCCATATACATCCTGCGACTTGTCCCGCTGGCTTGCCTGGCTGGCGGTGACAGCGGCGCCAACCAGACCGTACCCCACAAGGATATGCGCCGCGGCCGCTGTCGAATAGGCCTGCTGCGTCAGGTTCACCGGCTTCACCGTCTCGTCAAACGCGAACTGATCGGAGACGCAGCGCACCCGCATCGGTGGCGTTCCTGCCCCGTAAGAGGGCAGGTTGACCTGTCCCGGGATATTCACCACGGCGGTGAAATGGCTGCTGCTCAACTCGCAGGTCTTGGGGTGAAAGGCCGGTGGCACGGCAGAGTAGGAGCGGCTGTCGGGAAAGGTGATCCGCACCGGGGTGATCTTGTCCGGCGCGGGCGAGGCACCGGTGGCGGTCAGTTGAACCGTATCGGACAGGGTCAGCGCCTTGTGCCCGCCGGCCGGAGTGGGCTCGGTACAGGCGGCCAGCGCCAGCAGGAGTGTCAGGGGAGCGATCGAAAACAGCGGTTTGAGCATTCTTATGTCTTTGTGCGCGCTTGTGTGGTGGTTTCCAGTCGCCGTTCTGACCGCAAGTGTCGGAAATGCAAGCCTTTGTTGCCCTGCGCCGACAAAGATATCCGGCTGTGTCATATCGGCGCTTTCACCCCGCCCGCGAATTGCCTATAAGGCGCCCATGACCCACCGCGCGGCCATCATTATTCGAATTAGCTCCCCGGCGCTCTGACCAGATCGAGACGCCGGGCAAAGGTGCTTGAGCCATCGCACCGAACCGAATATTCCCCAACCGACATGTTTGCCAGAGGACGCCCGAGATGTGCGCCGACAAGACCGCTGAAACGCCCGAATACAAAGACACGCTGAACCTGCCGAAAACCGACTTCCCGATGCGCGCCGGACTGCCCGCGCGCGAGCCGCAGTGGCTGGAGCGCTGGGAGAAGATCGGCGTCTATGACCGCCTGCGCGAGAAAACGGGCCGCGCGCCCTTTACCCTGCATGACGGCCCTCCCTACGCCAACGGCCACCTGCATATCGGCCACGCGTTGAACAAGACGATCAAGGACATGATCGTGCGCAGCCACCAGATGATGGGGTTCGACGCGCGCTATGTGCCCGGCTGGGACTGTCATGGCCTTCCCATCGAATGGAAGATCGAGGAACAGTACCGCAAGAAGGGCAAGAGCAAGGATGACGTCAACGTCGTCGAGTTCCGCCAGGAATGCCGCCGCTTTGCCGAGGGCTGGATCGACATCCAGCGCGAGGAATTCAAGCGCCTGGGCATCACCGGCAACTGGGCCGATCCCTATGTGACGATGGATTATCACGCCGAGGCGGTGATCGCCGACGAGTTCATGAAATTCCTGATGAACGGCACGCTTTATCAGGGCTCGAAACCCGTGATGTGGTCGCCCATCGAACAGACCGCGCTGGCCGAGGCCGAGGTCGAGTATCACGACAAGGAAAGCTTCACCATCTGGGTGAAGTTCCGGGTTGAAGGTTACGTGGCGCTTGACATGACGCCACCGGCGAAGGGCGACGAAAAGGCGACGAAACCGGATACAACAAAGTATCAAGATTTGAATGGTGCTTTCGTAGTAATCTGGACTACCACTCCTTGGACCATCCCGTCGAACAAGGCGGTGGTGTTTGGCAAGGATATTGCCTACGGCCTCTACGAGGTCAACGGTACACCGGACGAGTGCTGGGCGTCGGTGGGCGACAAGTTTATCCTTGCCGACAAGTTGGCGGATGACGTGATGCGTCGCGCCCGGCTGGAGCCAGACATGTATCGCCGGGTACGCGATGTACCAGCCGAACAATTGGCCGGATTGGTACTGACCCACCCGCTGCATGGTGCTGACGGCGGCAATGGCGAATGGGACGATATCCGCGATTTCCGCGCCGCCGAGTTCGTGACCGATACCGAGGGCACCGGCTTTGTCCATTGCGCCCCCTCCCACGGGATGGAGGAATTCGAGCTTTATCGCGATCTGGGCATGCTGGAGCAGGTCATCACCTATAATGTGATGGACGATGGCTCGTTCCGCGCCGATCTGCCGTTTTTCGGCGGCAAGTACATCCTCAACCGCAAGGGCGGTGAGGGCGACGCCAACAAGGCGGTGATCGACAAGCTGGTCGAGGTGGGCGGTCTGCTCGCGCGTGGCAAGATCAAGCATTCGTACCCGCATAGCTGGCGGTCGAAGGCGCCGATCATCTATCGCAACACGCCGCAATGGTTCGCCAGCGTCGACCGTCCCGTCAATGACGGGCAGGATACCTATGGCAAGACCATCCGCGAACGCGCGCTGACCTCGATCGACCAGCTGGTGAAGTTCACCCCGCTGACGGGGCGCAACCGGCTCTACTCGATGATCGAGGCGCGGCCCGACTGGGTGCTGTCGCGCCAACGTGCCTGGGGCGTGCCGCTCACGTGTTTCACCCGCAAGGGCGCGCTGCCGACCGACCCGGATTTCCTGCTGCGCGATCCGGCCGTCAACGCCCGCATCTTTGCGGCCTTCGAGGCCGAAGGCGCCGATTGCTGGTATGCCGAGGGGGCAAAGGAACGCTTCCTGGGTAATGACTACAAGGCCGACGAATGGGATCAGGTGTTCGACGTGCTCGACGTCTGGTTCGACAGCGGCTCGACCCATGCCTTTGTGCTGCGCGACCGCGCTGACGGTACCGAGGACGGCATCGCCGATGTCTACATGGAGGGCACCGACCAGCATCGCGGCTGGTTCCATTCCTCGCTGTTGCAGGCTTGCGGCACGCTGGGCCGCGCGCCCTATCGCAACGTGGTCACGCATGGCTTCACCCTCGACGAGAAGGGCATGAAAATGTCCAAGTCGCTGGGCAACACCATCGTGCCCGACGAGGTGGTCAAGCAATATGGCGCCGATATCCTGCGGCTCTGGGTGGCGCAGACCGACTATACCGCCGACCAGCGCATCGGGCCCGAGATCCTGAAAGGCGTGGCCGACAGCTATCGCCGGCTGCGCAACACGATGCGTTTCATGCTAGGCTCGCTCTCGGATTTCACCGAGGCCGACCGGGTCACGGACCCGGCCGAAATGCCGCCGCTGGAACGCTGGGTGCTGAGCCGCATGGCCGAGCTGGATGAGCAGGTGCGCAAGGGCTATGCCGGTTTCGACTTCCAGGGCGTCTATAGCGCGGTGTTCAACTTCGCCACCGTGGACCTGTCGGCCTTCTACTTCGATATCCGCAAGGACGTGCTCTATTGCGACGGCGACACGACGCGGCGCCGGGCGGCACGCACCGTGCTCGACCTGCTGTTCCACCGCCTGACCACCTGGCTGGCGCCGGTGCTGGTGTTCACCATGGAAGAGGTCTGGCTGGAGCGTTATCCGGGCGAGGACAGCTCGGTCCACCTGGTCGATTTCCCCGGCACACCCGCCAACTGGCGCGATGCCGAGCTGGAGGCGCGCGTTGCCCGCATCCGCCGGGTGCGCCGGGTGGTGACCTCGGCGCTGGAAATCCAGCGTCGCGACAAGGTCATCGGGTCGAGCCTTGAGGCGGCGCCGGTGGTGCATGTCGAGGATGCGGGCCTGCGTGAATTGCTCGCCGGGATCGACATGGACGATCTCTGCATCACCTCGGGCCTGACGGTGACCGGCGATCCGGCACCCTCCGAGGCCTTCCGCCTGCCCGAGATCGAGGGCGTCGGCGTGGTGTTCGAAATGGCCGAGGGCGAGAAATGCCAGCGCTGCTGGAAGATCCTGCCCGATGTCGGCCGCCACGCCCATGCGGGCGTCTGCGGCCGCTGCGACGCGGCGCTGGGCTGAGATGCCCCGCGCCCGTGATCTGGGCCTTGTGATCGGGCGGTTCACGCCCGGTCCGCTAAACGCGATCACCGATGTGGGGCGGGTGGCCGTCGGCCACGTGACCCTGATCGAAGGCGAGCGCACCCGCACCGGCGCCACCGCCATCCTGCCGCATCCGGGCAATGTGTTTGCCGATCGACCCCGCGCGGGCCTGTCGGTGCTGAACGGGTTCGGCAAGTTCGCGGGCGCCACCCAGGTGCAGGAACTGGGCGAGATCGAAACGCCCATTCTGCTCACCAACACGCTGGCGGTGGGTCGCGGGGTCGAGGCGCTGGTGCGCCATACGCTGGCGCAGCCGGACAATGCACATGTCACCTCGATCAACGCGGTGGTGGGCGAGACCAATGACGGGCGTCTCAATGACATCCGTGCGGCCCGGCCCACGGTGGAAGAGATGCGGGCGGCACTGGCGAACGCCCGCCCCGGCCCGGTGGCCGAGGGCACGGTGGGGGCGGGGACGGGTACCATCTCCTTTGGCCTGAAAGGCGGGATCGGCACCGCCTCGCGGCGGGTGAGCGAACATATGCTGGGCGTGCTGGTCCAGGCCAATTTCGGCGGCACCCTGCGGGTGGACGGGCGTCCCGTCGCGGGCGTGCCCGAGGTGGATGGTGATGGGTCCATCGTGCTGGTGATCGCCACCGACGCGCCGCTGTCGTCCCGCAACCTGACCCGTCTCGCCAGCCGCAGCTTTGCCGGGCTGGCGCGCATCGGCTCGTCGCTGTCGAACGGATCGGGCGATTACGCGCTGGCCTTTTCGGTGGGGCCCGGCGCGCCCCTGGCCAATGACGCTTGCTCGCCCCTGTTCGAGGCGGTGATCGAGGCGGCGGAGGAAGCCATCCTGAACGCGCTTCTGATGGCGGGGGACATGGAGGGGTATGATGCCCGCCACGACCGGCCCAACCGGGTGGCGGGGCTGAAGCTTTGATCCCGGGTTTCGCCGCCTGACGGCGGCGACTGGCCGGGGGGCGCTGCCCCCCCGGACCCCCCGGAGTATTTCCGGCGAAATGAAGAGGCGATTGGCGCGGTCGCCTCTTGCGCCGGGACCCGGGCACGGCCATGGTCGGGATATGCCCAGCCTGACCGTAGATACGCCCACCGGCGCCTTTGTCCTGACCGAGGAGGAGGGCGCGATCACCCGTGCCACATGGGGGCAGGGCGGCTCGGACCACACGCCGCTGCTCGACCAGGCGGCGGCGCAGTTGACCGCGTATTTCCAAGGCGCGCGAGAGACCTTTGACCTGCCGCTGCGGGTGCGCGGCTCGGCCCTGCAACGCGCAGTCTGTGACGCGATGATCGCCATCCCCTTTGGCTATACCCGCACCTATGGCGAAATCGCCCGCGACCTGGGCTCCTCGGCGCAGGCGGTGGGCCAGTGTTGCGGCGGCAATCCGATCCCGGTGATCATTCCCTGCCATCGGGTGATGGGTGCCAGGGGGCTGACCGGGTTTTCCGGCGCCGGCGGGGTGGAGACAAAAGTGGCTCTTTTGCGACTCGAAGGCGCTGCGGGCTTGCTCATCTGACCCAGATCAAGGCAATCTGACCCGCAGCCCGGCC
This sequence comes from Ruegeria aquimaris, assembly GCF_025751555.1. Lineage (GTDB taxonomy): Bacteria > Pseudomonadota > Alphaproteobacteria > Rhodobacterales > Rhodobacteraceae > Ruegeria_B > Ruegeria_B aquimaris. Next base: position 188,070 of record NZ_JAOWLB010000004.1, on the reverse strand, counting down.
AGATAACCGCCGGAGAAGAGCAAGGAGACGCCCATGACCGACCGCGCCGTTCTGAAACAGGCCGTGCACGACAAGCTGATGTCGCTGGAGGCCGCCGAACTGGCCGCGGCCAAGGCCCATTACGAGGCCTATCTCAAGGAATCGCAGCTGGACGAGCGCGAGGTGCATGACAAGGACGACCTCGTCGCCTCGCGCGAGAGCCGCGACCTGGCCGCCGCCTTTGACGCCCCGGTGCAGGCGCACCATGCCAAGGTTGACGCGATCGAGAATACCGATTTCGCGCTGACCGACACGGTGCGTCCCGGGGCTGCGGTATCGTTTGGCGGCCGCAACTTCATCGTCTGCGTCTCGACCACCCGGTTCGAGGCCAATGGCAAGACCTATATGGGCATCTCGACGCAGAGCCCGATTTACCTGGCGATGGCCGGGTTGAAGGCGGGCGAGAGCTTTACCCATAACGGAGCCGAGGTCGTCATCGACGATGTCATGTGACACGGTCGCCCGGGTTCTGGCCGGCTATCAGACGGCCGCACCCGGGTTGATCGCGCGGTTCGAGGCGCTGTTCTCGTCGCAGATCCTTGCGCCGGTGGCCGATCTCCTGCCGCCGCCGCCCGGACCGGCGCTGGACATCGGGGCGGGGACAGGCCGCGACGCGGCCTGACTGGCGCGCCATGGGCCGACGCCGCCGGACCGGCCCGGGTTCGCCATCGACACGACCGCTCTGGCCCATCACGCGGAACGGCATGGCCTGACCATCCTGCGCTGCCGCACCGGGCTGACCTCGGTCCAGCCGGAAAACCGCGCCGCCAGGGTCAGAACGGACTGGCTGTGTCTTTCTCGGGAATGATCATCTGGGCGATGCCCGCGAAGATCAGGTAGATGCTGGTCACCACCAGCCCCCAATGCGCCCAGCTTTCGGGATGGAACCCGACCCAGGCCGCCCAGCCCGCAAAGAAGGTCCAGGCCAGCGCCATTGGCAGGGTCACCTTGCGCCAGCGCTTGGTCCGCACCGGATGCACGAATTTCAGCGGCAGGAACATCGCCACCGCCAGCACGGTCACCAGCACCAGGCTGACCCAGAAATTGGGCTCCAGCGCAAAGACCACCAGAACCACCATGTTCCAGCAGCCCGGAAATCCGGAGAACGAGTTGTCCTTGGTCTTCATCCGCGTGTCGGCGAAATACATTGCGCTGGCGAAGGTGATGACGATGATCGCGAACCAGCCGGTCCAGCCGTCCATCAGCCCGGATTTGAACAGGGCAAATGCGGGGATGAACACATAGGTCAGATAGTCGATGATCAGGTCCAACAGCACCCCGTCGAACTCGGGCGCATAGGTCTTGACGTGATACTTCCGCGCCAGCGGCCCGTCGATTCCATCGACCACAAAGGCCACGACCAGCCAGAGAAACATCAGATCCCATTTGGCATCCACCGCCGCCAGCATCGCCAGCATCGAGAAGACGGCGCCAGTGGCAGTGAAGAGATGGACGAAGAGGGCGCGGAGTTGAGGAGTCATGCCCTCCTCATGACGGAAAATCCGCCATCATGCAAACCGAGATCGCGGCCCGGCCCGCTTCGACGTCACGCTTTTGGATGGGTGCGGTTGTAGACATCCATAAGATGCGCGGTGTTAACGGCGGTATAGGCCTGGGTTGTCGACAGCGAGGCATGGCCCAGCAATTCCTGGATCGCGCGCAGGTCGCCGCCCGCTTCCAGCAGGTGGGTGGCAAAGCTGTGGCGCATCGCGTGCGGCGTGGCGGTCGAGGGCAGGCCTAGCTGCATCCGCGCCCGCGCCACCACCGACTGGATGGTGCGCGCGTTCAGCGCGCCGCCACGGACACCGCGGAAAAGCGGCCCGTTGACCTCCTGCGGCCAGGGGCAGAGGCGCAGATAGGTGTCGACCGCGTCGCGCGCGGCGGGGATCACCGGCACCAGCCGCTCTTTGCCGCCCTTGCCGCGAATGCGCAGCGTCGCGGGCAGCGGCGCGTCGTGACCGGTCAGCGTCAGCGCCTCGGAGATCCGCAGGCCACAGCCATAAAGCAGGGTCACCACCGCCATGTCGCGGGCAGCGACCCAGGGTTTGGACGATTGCAGCTCGACCGTGTCGATCATGGCGCGGGCGGCGTCTTCGGCCAGCGGGCGCGGCAGTTTCTTCTGGAACTTGGGCGCGCGGGTGGACAGCACGGCGGTCGGCTCGAACCCCTCGCGCTCGGCCAGCCAGCGGTAGAAGCTCTTGACCGCCGAGAGCTTGCGCGCCAGTGACCGAGCGCCGGTGCCATCGGCCCGCGTCCGCGCCATCCAGGCGCGCATGTCGGGCACCCCGATCCGGACCAGCGCGCCCAGACCCTGCGGCGCGCCGTGGTGTTCCGTCATGAAGGCGATGAAATCGGTCACGTCGCCGCGATAGGCGGCAATGGTGTTCTCGGCCTGGCCCGCCAGCGCCGACCGGGTCTCCAGCCAATGCTGGAGCGCGTCGCTGCAGGCGGGCGAGATCAGGGTCACGACAGCCAGCGGCGCATCGAGCGTTCGAAGACACCGGCAAAAAACGCCAACAGGTCAGACCCCAGTTGCGGCGTGAACTGATGCGGATCCTCGGCCCCAAAGGCCAGCATGCCGGGCAGCCGCCCGGCACCAAGGTCAAGCTTCAGGCAGGCCTCGGAGCGGATCCAGTCCGCCTGACGGCCATAGACCTGGCGCGACCCGGTCTGCATCTGCCTGAGGGTGACCTGCCGCGCGCCGGGGCCGCGCCCGCCGGTGAGGTAGCGTTCGATGAAACCCGGCTCGGCCACGCTCAGCACCTCGCCCAGCCGCTCCAGCGTGCGGCCCTGTTCCGGCTGGGCGCTCTCCAGCACCAGCCGCACCGAATCGACGCGCAGGATCTCGCCGATCTCGCCGCCGAGATCGCGCAGGAAGGTCTCGAAATCGGCCGCCTCAAGCAGCCGCAGCACCGCGCGATGCACCTGGTTGGTGCCCGCCAGGTTCTCATAGGCGGCGGCGATGACCGAACGGTGGGTGTCCTCCAGCCGGTCCAGCCGCGCCTCGAGCCGCTCCATCGCGATGCCGCGCAGATCGATGATATTGCCGCCCATGGCGCGCTCGTTGGCGGCCACAAGCGCATGCATGACATCCTTGTCATCCAGCACGGATTGCGGTTTGGCGAGGATCGCCTCGCGCAGCATGTCGTCCAGTTTCGGGCTACTGCTCATTCCAGCCTCGTATTCTTGTTGGGCGGTTTTATAACACGGGATCGCGGCTTTGCCGCTGAAAAAATCTACATCTGGGCAGATTTCTACCTGTGGATGCAACCCATGGGGCGGGCCGCTCCCGCCCGTCGTTGCCCGATCTGCCGATCGGGCGCCTCCCGTTGGGCCGGGCGCCGCGCTGCCGCGCGGCGCGCCGAAGAAAATTCGACGAATTTTCTTTGCCCCGGTTCCGGGGGACGATCCTGTTCAGAGGATCTTGATCCCCGCCGCCTTGATATCGGCCAGGAAGGCATCCAGCCCCTTGTCGGTCAGCGGATGGTTCACCATCGCCTTGATCACGGCGGGCGGCGCGGTGATCACATCGGCGCCGATCCGGGCACTGTCGAGGATATGGTTCACCGAACGGATCGAGGCCGCCAGGATCTGCGTCTCGAACCCGTAATTGTCATAGATGGTGCGGATATCCTCGATCAGCTCCATCCCGTCCAGGTTGATATCGTCGAGCCGCCCGATGAACGGAGAGATGAAGGTCGCCCCCGCCTTGGCCGCCAACAACGCCTGATTGGCCGAGAAGCACAGCGTCACGTTCACCATATGGCCATCGTCCGACAGCACCTTGCAGGCTTTCAGCCCGTCCCAGGTCAGCGGCACCTTGACCGCGATGTTTCCTGCGATCTCGACCAGCTTGCGCCCTTCGGCGATCATGGTCTCGGCATCGGTCGCCGTCACCTCGGCGGACACCGGCCCATCGACCATGGCACAGATTTCGCGGGTGACCTCGATGATATCGCGGCCCGATTTCTTGATCAGCGAGGGGTTGGTGGTGACGCCATCCACCATGCCCAGATCGTTCAGCTCGGCAATGGCGTCGATCTCGGCGGTATCAACGAAGAATTTCATGGATGCTCCTGTCAGCGATTCACGCGGGATTGCCCCTCTTAACGCAGCCCGCCCCGGAGCGGGAGTCCCACCCGCCAAATGAGAGAAGGCCCGCCTTGGCTGCGATGTCGATCTGCCGGTTCGAAAGCACGACCTGACCGGCCTGTCGCCGTCATGCGTGCCCTGCAACGGCATCCTGCGCCACCGGGACGCCCGGGATACAGGCCATTCGGTATTCCGGTCCGTTGCCTGCCGATGGGCAAGGCCAGGGGCGACCTCATCTAGGTCCGGCAACTCCGTCAGGACGGTCTGCCTGTGACCGTCCCCGCCGGGGGATCACCGGAGCCGCGACCTCGCCGCCGCATCGGGGAGGGGACACATCGGCATTTCGGAGACGCCGCCTGCTTCGGCGCCCCGAAATGCGGCGAACGACCCGGCAAGCGGCGATCCCGGCCCGGTACCACCCTAACGCGCGATCCGCCGCATGATCCGGGCCCGCGCAGCCGGTCTCCAACGCTTGTCCGGTATCGCCTCTGGCACCGGTTCATCGCCGATCGGGCACCGTCAAACCCCGCGCCATCGCCTCCGGTTTCGGGCCGCGCCGCTGCCGGTCGGAGCAGCCGCCTCCTGCCCGGTCTTGCCCTTGCCGCAGCATCTGCGGTACCTCGAACCAAATGAGACCGCCCGCTGCGCCCTGCCGATCCCAGGCCGCAGCCACCGGGCGGTGTCGGCAGCAGGCGATCCGGGGGCAATCGGCAATGGAAGAAGGAGCGTTCTACGATGCTGGTTCCCTTGTCTCGGTCCTGACCACGCAACCGCTCGACCGGCCGCTCGATTACAAGGCACCCGAAGGCGGCTGTTTCGCGGGCGCCTTTGTCGAGGTGCCGCTTGGCCCGCGCAAGGTGCTGGGCGTGATCTGGGGACCGGGCCGGGGCGATTTCGACCGCTCCAAGGTCCGCTCGGTGCTGCGGGTGCTCGATGTCCCGCCCATGCGCGAGGAAATGCGCGCCTTTCTGATCCGGGCCGCCGATTACACGCTGACCCCGCTGCCCGCGATGCTGCGCCTGGCCACCCGTGCGCCGGGCCTGGGCGATCCGCCCTCGATGCGAAAGATATACCGGCTGGGCGGGGCCGAACCCGACCGCATGACCGAGGCCCGGGCCCGCGTGCTCGCGGTGCTGCGCGACTATGGTGGGCTGGCCTTCACCTTACGCGAACTGGCCGAGATGGCCGGGGTGACCTCGTCCGTGGTCAAGGGGCTGGTCAAACAGGGCGCCGTCCGCGAAGAGGACAGCCCCCGCGATCTGCCCTATCCGCATCTCGACCCCGATCTGCCCGGCAAGCCGCTGACCGAGGATCAGGCGGGCGCGGCCGACAGGTTGCGCGCAGGGCTCCGCAGCGGCAGCTATGGCACCACGCTCCTCAAGGGCGTTACCGGCGCCGGCAAGACCGAGGTCTATCTCGAGGCGGTGGCCGAGGCGCTGCGCATGGGCCGTCAGGCGCTGGTGCTACTGCCCGAGATTGCGCTCACGGCCGAGTTCCTTACGCGGGTCGAGGCGCGCTTTGGCGCGCGCCCCGCCGAATGGCACTCGGGCGCGACCATGACCGAACGCCGCCGCATCTGGCGCATGGTGGGGCAGGGCGAGACGCAACTGGTGGTGGGCGCCCGCTCGGCGCTATTCCTGCCCTTCCGCGACCTGGGCCTGATCATCGTGGATGAGGAGCACGACACCTCCTACAAGCAGGAGGATGGCGTTCTCTATAATGCCCGCGACATGGCCGTGCTGCGCGCGGCGATCTGCGGCGCGCGGGTGGTGCTGGCCAGCGCCACGCCGTCGCTCGAAAGCTGGGCCAATGCCGAGGCGGGCAAATACGAACGGCTGGAGCTTTCGTCCCGGTTCGGCGCCGCCACCCTGCCCGAAATGCGCGCCATCGACATGCGGGCCGAGGCGATGACCCCCGGCACCTGGATTTCGCCGAGCTTGCGCGCGGCGGTGGCCGACCGGCTGGCCAAAGGCGAACAGTCGCTCCTTTTCATCAACCGGCGCGGCTATGCCCCGGTCACGCTCTGCCGCGCTTGCGGCCAGCAGATCGGCTGCGATCATTGCGACGCGCGCATGGTCGAACACCGGTTCCTGAAACGGCTGATGTGCCACCAATGCGGCGAGACCAAGCCGATCCCCGACACCTGCCCCCATTGCGGCGCCGAGGGGCGGTTGGCCCCGGTCGGCCCCGGCATCGAGCGGCTGGCTGAAGAGGCCGCCGCCAGTTTTCCCGAGGCGCGGCTCGCGGTGCTCAGCTCCGATCTCTTCGGCTCGGCCCGCGCGCTCAAGGAGCGGATCGAACAGATCGCGGCGGGCGAGGCCGATATCGTCATCGGCACTCAGCTGGTGGCCAAGGGGCACAACTTTCCGCAACTGACGCTGGTGGGGGTGATCGACGCCGATCTGGGCCTGCAAGGCTCGGACCTGCGCGCCGCCGAACGCACCTTTCAGCTGATGCGCCAGGTGGCGGGCCGGGCAGGGCGCGCCGAGAAACCGGGCCAGGCGCTGTTGCAGACGTTCCAGCCCGACCACCCGGTGATCCGCGCCATCCTCGGCGGCGACGAGGAACGGTTCTGGCAGGCCGAGGCCGCCGAGCGCCAGACCGCGGGCGTGCCGCCCTACGGGCGCATGGCCGGGATCATCCTGTCCGGCCCCGAGGCCGGGCCGGTCTTCGACCTCGGCAACGCGCTGGCGCGCAATGACGCGCCCCTGCGTCAGGTCGGGGCGCAGGTGTTCGGCCCGGCGCCCGCCCCCATCGCCCGCGTCCGGGGCCGCCACCGGGTGCGGCTCCTGGTCAAGGCGCCCAAGGGCGCGCCGCTGCAAGAAGCGATCGCCCGCTGGATCGCGCCGCTGCGGCTGAAGGGCGACCTGCGCCTCAGCGTCGATATCGACCCGCAGAGCTTTCTTTGAGTTTTTTTGCGAGGCTCCGCCTCGCGCTCCGGAGTATTTTGAACCAGAAAGAAGCGGCAGCCCGGTCCGGCTTCATTCTGGTCGGCAATACTCCGGGGGTGAGGCCGAAGGCCAAGGGGGCAGCGCCCCCTGTCCGGCCTCTCCGCTGCTACAGCAACTGCTCATAGGCGCTGGTGGCCATCTGGCGCAGAGCGTCACGGGGCAGGGCGCCGGTCAGGACAAATCCCAGCCCGCCCTCGGCCCAGTGCAGGCTTTCGGTCTGCCGGTCTCCACCAAAGCGAAAGGCGCTGTCGCCTGCCTCTTGCTGCGCCACAAAGAGGGTAATCCGCTGACCTTGGGCATTTTCATACATGTAGAGCCCGGCCACACGGTCGCCCGCGGGCAGGACACGCCCGCCCATCAGGGCAAAGCCCGAGGCCGACAGGTCCGGCGGGCTGACCGGGGTGCCGATGCGCTTGGACATCCAGCTGTCCATATGGTCGCGCTGGCTGGCGGGCACCTCGACCGGATGCACCACCTCGACGACATATGTCCTGTGCGCGGTCAGCGCCGCCTCGGCCAGCGCCGGGGCGGGGGCGGGGGCGCCCAGCCGGGCGTGGCCGGCCCAGCCGCCGACAAGACCCAGCGCGAGCAGGGCCATGGCCGCCAGCGCCTGCCGCAGCAGCGGCGCACGCGGCGCCGGGGGCGGGCGCAGGGCCTCGCGCAGCCGCGCGGGCACCGGTTCGGCATCCGTTTCGCCATAAAGCGCGCGGATCTCGGCATTCTGCCGTGCCCAGTCCTCCAGCAGCGCCTGCGCGCGGGGATCCTGCGCCAGCCGCGCCTCCAGCGCGGCGCGCTCGGCGGGTGGCAGCGCGTCCTCGAAATAGGCGATCAGCTCTTCGTCGCTCAGCGGGTCCTGGGTCATGCGCCTCTGCCCTTCTTGCGCGGGCCAGCGGAGGGTTCCCCGCGCCCGGTCATGGATCTCAGATTGGCCCGCGCGCGGGCCAGCCGCGACATCAGCGTGCCCTTGGGAATGTCGAGCGCTGCCGCCGCCTCGTCGAAACTGGCCCCTTCCAGCGCCACGAGCAAGAGCGCGCGGCGCTGATCCTCGGGCAGGCGGGCAATCGCGGCCTCGGTCTCGCGCAGCGCCATATGGCTGTCTTGGCCTGCGGGATGGGCCGGTTCCACCACCAGATCCTCGACCGCCACCAGATGGCCCGCGCGCGCCGCGCGGCGGCGCAGGTCGCGATGCCGGTTGATCAGGATGCGAAACAGCCAGGCCCTGAGCGCGCCGTCCGGGCGGCGGCCGGCAAGGCCTGCCACCGCCCGTTCCAGGCAATCCTGAACCAGGTCGTCGCCCGCCTCGCGGTCCCGCATCAGCGCATGGGCATAGCGGCGCAAGTCGGGGATCAGGGCTTCGATCTGGTCGAGGACCGCCATTCAACCGCTCCGCCGTCAGGGACGGGCCAGGTGCCAAACGCCCTTGACCCCGTCACCGGTGATGTCACCGGCCTTGGCATCCTTGACCCAAGTGTAAAGCGGCATGCCCTTGTGGGTCCACTGGCGCGAGCCGTCGGCGCGCAGCACGATGCCGAATTCGCCCTGCGGCCGGGCGGTATTGGCGGCCTCGAGCGGTGGCCATTTTGCCGCGCAATCGTCATAGCAGTTCGACACGGCAGGCGTGTCCTTGTCAAAGGTATAAAGCGACAGGCCATTGCCATCGGTCAGCACCGCGCCCTTGGCGGTGTCGCCGGTCTGGATCGCGGCGCCCGCCAGAGCGGATGTGGCAATGGCCAGCGACAGGGCGGCCAGGGCAAGGCTGGGTTTCAGGGTCATATCGGGTGTCCTTCTGATCTCACGCAACCGGTGCCTCATGCAACCGGCAGAACAAAGGACGCCAGCGCGCCGGAAATAATCCGTGACCTCGCGTTTTCGTGATCGCGCGCCTATGCGGCTCTGGGGCTGGCGGCGCGCTGGTCGATCAGGAAATCGGTGGCCATGGCCCCCACCCACATGAAGAACAGCGCCGCCCAGGCGGTACCGACAAAGATCGAGCCGCCGGTCACGCCTGCCCCGATGGCGCAGCCGCCCGCCAGCATCCCGCCGAACCCCATCAGCGCCGCGCCGATCATTGCCTTGCGCATGGTGACCGGCCCGTCAAAGGCCTGGATCTTCATCTCGCCCGCCAGCGCCGCCGCGATCATCGCGCCGATGAACACGCCCGGCACCAGCCCGACATCGAATTCCAGAACCGCGTTCCGGTCGAGAAAGAACATCAGCGTATGCGCCGAGGGTCCGGTGAAGGTGGCGCTTTCGATCTGCACCGGTTCAAAGGCCACCTGGCTCAGCGCATAGGTCAGTACCCAGCCCAGCGCCACGGCAAACCCCACGCCCGAGGCAAAGACCAGCCTTGCGGCGCCAATCTCGTTGCGGCGCGCGATCACCAGCGCCACCACCGCGCACATCAGGCCCAGCACCAGACCGCCGTATTCCGGCAGGCCAAAGGTGGAGAGCAGGTTCATGTTGCGCCCGCCTTCGGTGATCCACAGCGCCGCCAGCTTGTCGCGCAGCGGCGACAACAGGCCCGACAGGCTCATTTGCGCCACCACCGCAAAGATCAGCCCCGACACGACCGAGCGCAGGTTGCCGGTCGCCGCCAGCACCAGCAAGCGCCCGGAACATCCGCGCGCCAGCACCATGCCCGCGCCGAACATCAGCCCGCCGATGATCGCCCCCGACCAGCTGCCGGGCACCGCCATCATGCGGGCATCGGCGGCGTTCATCAGCCCGATCAGCTGCGCCGCCTGCACCCAGACCAGCGCGGTCGAAAAGGTCAGCAGCCAGACAGCTACCTTGTCGCCCATCTGGCCACGGGCAAACTCCACCGTCGCGGCGCGCAGGCAGAAGCGCGACCGCTGCGCGGCGACGCCAAAGGTGATGCCGGTGATCAGACCGAACAGGGCGGCGGTGGGGGCTTCGCCGATACGCTCGACAAGGCTGACGATATCCATGGCGGGCATCCTCCGATTCCGGTTGATGACTTATAGGGAAACATTCCAATATCTGATTTGATTTATGTCATCTCGGGCGCGGAAGCGGTGTACAAAACGGTCAATCGGTGCTCCGGGGCCGGTACAAAACGGTCAATTCGGGGTTCTGCGCATCGGCGCAAGGTGACTGTGCGGCCCCGGCTTTCCTCTCGCCAAGGGTTCGGATTGGGCGTAGAGGAAATTCATGAGATCGCTCGTTCCCCTGTCCGAGGCGCAAAGCCTGCCGTTCTGGCGCCGTCCCGTCACGCTGTTGTTCGTGATGGCGATGACCATGCCCATTGCCTTCAACGCCTGGAGCGCGCTGCTCAACAATTTTGTGATCGAGGCCGCGAATTTCGACGGTGCCGATATCGGCCTGCTGCACACGGTGCGCGAGATCCCAGGCTTTCTGGCCATCGGTGTGATCGCCGTGCTGCTGGTGATGCGTGAACAGGTTTTGGGCCTTGTTTCATTGGTCCTTCTGGGCGTCGCGACCGCCGTCACGGCGTGGTTTCCAAGCCTCGGCGGGCTCTTGATGGTGACGCTCTTCAGCTCGATCGGCTTTCACTATTACGAGACGGTCAACCAGTCGCTGCAACTGCAATGGCTGCCCAAGGACCGGGCGCCGCAGGTGCTGGGATGGCTGGTCGCCACCGGCTCGGCCTCGACGCTGGTGATCTATGGGCTGATCGTGCTGACCTGGGACCGGTTCGAGCTGAGCTATAACACCGTGTTCATGGCGGCGGGCGGGCTGACGGCGGCGATGGCTCTGTTCTGTCTCTTGGCCTATCCGCAGTTCGAGGCGCCAACCCCGCAGGTCAGAAAACTGGTGCTGCGCCGGCGCTACTGGCTCTACTATCTGCTCCAGTTCATGGCGGGTGCACGACGGCAGATTTTCGTTGTATTTGCAGGGTTTATGATGGTCGAGAAGTTCGGCTTCGACGTCCATGAACTCACTGGCCTGTACCTGATCAACCTGGTGATCAACATGATCGCGGCGCCAATGCTGGGCCGGGCGGTGGCGCGGTTCGGAGAACGGCGCACGCTGATGTTCGAGTATTCGGGGCTGGCGCTGGTCTTTGCCTGTTACGGCGGCATCTACTGGTTTGGCTGGGGAGTGATGATCGCGGCGGTTCTCTATGTGATCGATCATATCCTGTTTGCGCTGGCACTGGCGCTGAAGACCTATTTCCAGAAGATCGCCGACCCGGCCGATATCGCCCCCACGGCTGCCGTGGCCTTTACCATCAACCATATCGCGGCAGTGTTCCTGCCGGTTCTGCTGGGTCTTTTGTGGGTGGTCTCGCCCTCGGCAGTGTTTGGTCTGGCCGCATGCATGGCGCTGGGGTCGCTGGCGCTGTCACTGCTCATTCCCCGCCATCCCGAACCGGGCAACGAAACGGTGCTGTCGAAATACGCACCCGCCCCGGCGGAGTAGGCGCGGGTGGAGCGGCGCGGGAGATTCCTGAGCGGCTCGACCATGGGGCATGTCGTCCGGATGACCCTGACCGGCGCCATGGGCATCACCTTTGTTTTCCTGGTGGATGCCGCCAATCTCTACTGGATTTCCCGGCTGGGCGAGCCGCGCCTGATGGCAGCGATCGGGTTTTCCTTTGCCATCCAGTTCCTGTCGGTCAGCGTCGGCATCGGGCTGATGATTGGCGCGGTGGCACTTGTCTCGCGCGGGATCGGGCAGGGGCGGCGTGGCCTGGCACGACGGCACGCCACCAGCGCGATGCTGATCGCCTTTGGCGTCCAGAGCCTTGTCGGCCTGCTTATCTTTGTGTTTCGCGACCAGATCGTCAGCCTGTCCGGCGCGACCGGCGAGACGGCGGCGCTGGCGGCGCGCTATCTTGCTATGACGGTGCCCTCGCTGGGTGTGATGGCGGCGGGCATGGTCGCCAATGGCGCGCTGCGCGCCGAAGGCGACGGGGTGCGCTCGATGTCCGTCACCCTGACATCCGGCGGTGTGGCGATGGTGATCGACCCGTTCCTGATCTATGGCCTTGGCATGGGGCTGGACGGTGCGGCGCTGGGCGTGGTGCTGTCGCGCTTCGTCATGCTGGGGATGGCGCTTCGCTTTGCCACCGGGCCGCACGACCTGCTGGCGCGGCCCCGGCGACGGGATGTGAGGGGCACGCTCCGGCCCTTTATGGCGATTGCCGTCGCGGCCATTCTGACCCACTTGGCCGCTCCGGTCGGCAATTACATCCTGACCTCGGTCATGGCGCAGTTCGGTGATCAGGCGATGGCGGGCTGGGCGGTTGTCGGACGACTGACGGTCGTGGCCTTTGGCGGTATCTTCTCGCTGGCGGGGGCCATTGGCGGTATCTTTGGCCAGAACTTCGGCGCGCGCGAACACGCGCGTCTGCGGTCGACATATCGGGACGCGGTGCTCTTCGGGGTTGGCTATACGCTGATCATGTGGGCGGTGCTCAGCGCGGCCGCGCCGGGGATCGCCGCGGTGTTCGACCTGCAAGGCCCCGCGCAGGAGGTGCTGCGCGCCTTTACCCATGTGGGCGCGGGCGGTTTTGTGTTTGCCGCACTGCTATTCGTGTCGAACGCTGCGTTCAATGCGCTGGGCAAGGCACGGCGCGCGACGCTGACCAACTGGCTGCGCGACGGGGTGCTAACCCTCCCCGCCGCGTTGTGGCTGGCGGGTCTCTACGGCGCCGAGGGGGTGATCTTTGCCCAGGCCTTGTGCAGTCTGGTTGTCGGACTGGGGGCGGCTTATTGGGGCTGGCGGTTCGTCATCGGGCTTGGCCGCCAGATGCTGCCACCGCTTGACCTTGCGCCGCCACGGCCCTACGCGCATCCCGATAGATACAGGAGACGCTGATGCCCACCTTTACCGCGCTGACCACCCTGACCGGCAAATCCCAGGCCGAGGCGCTGGGCGAGGCGATGGAGCAACTGACCCCCGAACCGACGGGTGTGGGTGTGTTTGAACTGGAGGATAGCTCGGGCCTGTGGGAGGTCGGCGGGTATTTCACCGAGACACCCGACGGCGCCGGACTGGCGCTGCTGGCGGCGGCCTATGGGGCGCAGCCTTTTGTCGTGTCTGAACTGCCCGAGACGGATTGGGTCGCCCATGTCAAACGCGAACTGTCCCCGGTCGAGGCCGGGCGGTTCTTTGTCTATGGCAGCCATGACGCCGACAAGGTACCCGAGGGCCGCATTCCGCTTTTGATCGAGGCGTCGATGGCCTTTGGTACCGGACATCACGGAACGACACTCGGCTGCCTGCGCGCGCTCGACCGGTTGATCGCACAGGGGTTCGAGGCGCGCAAGGTGGCCGATATCGGCTGCGGCACCGCCGTGCTGGCCATGGCCGCCGCGCGGGTCTGGGATGGCGAGATGCTGGCTTCGGACATCGACGCGGTCGCGGTCGAGGTGGCCGAGGCAAACCTGAAGGCCAATGGCATGGCGGGGGCGGTCACATGCCTGGAAGCCGCCGGGTTCGATCACCCCGCGCTTGGCAAGCATGCCCCTTATGACCTGATCTTCGCCAATATCCTCAAAGGACCGCTTGTGGCGCTCGCGCCCGATGTCGCGGCGCATTTGCGCGACGGGGGATACGCGATTCTGTCGGGTATTTTGAACGAACAGGCCGATGACGTGATCGCGGTTTATGCACAGGTTGGAACCAATCTGGTGGAACGGGAAAAGATTGGTGACTGGACGACGCTGCTGCTGTCCAAAAATGGCCGAATTTAGACCAGTTTTAGGGGCATTTTAGGTGTGGGTCTTGGTTTCGCCCCAATTTCGACGTAGCTTTGTTTCAACGCTGGTGGGGGCCAGTGTATGGAGGCTGCCATGGTCGATAACCGTATCGACTTTGACCACCGGGTCCGTCGTTTGACCAAGAAACACGAGGCCATGACTCGTGGATATTACGGGCGGATTCGCAAAGACGGCTTGATCGAGATGAAGCCACGCCGTGGCGGGATCAAGCTTCCGCTTCGGGCGTTGCTGCTGCTCGTCGCCGGCATTTTCGTCTTCAAGGGGTTTCTGCTCGCCAGTCTGGGGAGCGACACCTATGGTTACCGCGTCGAGAAACTCGCCGGCGGAACGGCGGTGGAACAGGCCGGTGCCTGGGTCATGCAGCCCGATCCGCTGAGTGTCTTGCTTGCGGAGCAAATCGGACCGGTTCTGCGCTGAGTTTTCCCTCGGCAGAAAAAACGCCGCATGCGGACTATCGGCATGCGGCGTTTTCTTTTGCCCGAGAGGGAGGTCGGGAAACTCGCTCAGAAACCACCTTTGCCAGCGGCAACGGCGTCGATATCGCTGCGGGTCAGGCCGATGTCTTCCAGTTCACGATCCGAAAGTTCAGCCAGGGCGTTGCGGGTGACGCGCGCGTCGTTCCATTCGACGATTGCTGTTGCGAAGGTGTTGTAAACGGCTGCGATCCGGCCAACGAGGCCGTTCGAGCCAGTGATGGTGCGGGTGGTGTCCAGTGCAGCCATTTTCTGTGTCCTTGGTGATAGACTGTAAGTCGTGTTCGTTTTCTGATGGCGGGCATCTAGGGGTTCATTCGAGACCGTGCAAGTGCAGAAAGCGCAAGTGCGGCATGCATTTTTGACATAGGTAAGAATCGCTGAAACCCCTTTGAAACATTGGTGAAAATCGGGTTCGAAACATGTCGTTTTCTGCGTTGCAGCATGTCGCTTTTGGGCGCGATGACGCAAACGAACCGCGAGACGTCGAAAACGGGAGTGAGCGCAAATCGCTTGGATAATGTTCTTGTTTCGTGCTAGTTCGTGAGAAAAGTTTCAAAAAGAGCAGAACAGGGCGGCAGCATGCGCATACTTGGCATCGATCCGGGGCTCAGAACAATGGGCTGGGGTGTGATCGAATCGAAGGGAAGCCGCCTGAGCCATGTTGCAAACGGGTTGTGCCATTCGGATGGCGACGATCTGGGAGAGCGGCTGTTGTCGCTGCACAACCAGATTGTCGAGGTGATCGCGAAGTACCAGCCTGATCAGGCCGCTATCGAGCAGACATTCGTCAACAAGGACGGCGCCGGCACGCTCAAGCTGGGCCAGGCGCGCGGGGTGGCGCTCCTGACGTTGGCGCAGGCGGGCTTGCCGGTGGGGGAATATGCCCCGAACCGGGTCAAGAAGACGGTGGTCGGTGTCGGGCATGCCGAGAAGGAACAGATCATTCACATGGTCAAGCTGCAATTGCCAGGCTGCCTGCCCAAGGGCGCAGATGCGGCTGACGCGCTGGCCATCGCAATCTGTCACGCCTATTACGGCGGAGCGCAGGCGCTGAGCCTGAGGGAGGTGCGCGCATGATCGGAAAGCTGACCGGGCGGCTGGACTATCGCGCGACCGATCATATCCTGATCGACGTGCGCGGTGTCGGATACATCGTCTATTGCTCGGACCGGACGATGGCGGCCCTGCCGGGCGTGGGCGAGGTGGTCGCGCTTTATACCGACATGGTGGTGCGCGAGGACCTGATGCAGCTTTATGGCTTTCCGTCGCTGGTGGAAAAGGAATGGCACCGGCTGTTGTGCTCGGTTCAGGGGGTGGGCGCCAAGGTGTCGCTGGCGATCCTGGGTGCGCTGGGTCCGGACGGGGTGAGCCGCGCGATTGCGCTGGGTGACTGGGCCTCGGTCAAGTCGGCCAAGGGTGTGGGTCCGAAGACCGCTCAGCGGATCGTGCTGGACCTCAAGGACAAGGCGCCGGGGGTCATGGCCATGGGTGGCACGGTGGCCCAGGCGATGGAGGGCGCGGTCGAGGTGATCGAGGCGCCGGAACCGAAAGCGCCCGCGCGGCCTCAGTCGGCGGCACCGGCCGGGGCCGCCGCGGCGACCGCAGGCGCATTGTCCGCGCTTGCGAACCTCGGCTATGGCCCGTCCGATGCGGCAGGAGCCGTCGCGCAGGCGGCGGCAGAGGCGCCGGATGCCGGAGAGGCGGCGCTGATCAAGGCGGCGCTGAGATTGCTGGCCCCCAAGTCATGACATGTAGACGCGCCAAAGGTGACCGATGATCGACGCCGACCCGACCCTGCGGCCCGAGCCGCTACCCGAGGATAACGACCGCGCCCTGCGGCCGCAGGCGCTGAGCGAGTTCATTGGCCAGGCCGAGGCGCGGGCGAACCTGCGCATCTTTATCCAGTCCGCCCGGCAACGGGGCGAGGCGATGGACCACACGTTGTTCCATGGACCTCCGGGGTTGGGCAAGACCACGCTGGCGCAGATCATGGCGCGCGAGCTGGGGGTGAATTTCCGAATGACATCCGGCCCCGTGCTTGCCAAGGCGGGCGATCTGGCGGCGATCCTGACCAATCTGGAATCGCGCGACGTGTTGTTCATCGACGAGATCCACCGGCTGAACCCGGCGGTCGAAGAGGTGCTCTATCCCGCGATGGAGGATTTCGAGCTGGATCTGGTGATCGGCGAGGGACCGGCTGCGCGTACCGTGCGGATCGAGTTGCAGCCCTTTACCCTGGTCGGGGCGACCACGCGGATGGGTCTGCTGACGACCCCTTTGCGCGACCGGTTCGGCATTCCGACCCGGCTGCTGTTCTACACGGTGGACGAACTCTTTGAGATCGTCACCCGAAACGCCCGCAAGCTGGGCGCGCCTGCCGACGAGGCGGGCGCGCGCGAGATCGCGCGGCGTGCGCGCGGCACCCCGCGGATCGCCGGGCGGCTGCTGCGCCGGGTCGTCGATTTTGCCGTGGTCGAGGGCGACGGGCGCATCACCCGCGAACTGGCCGATCATGCGCTGACCCGGCTGGGTGTGGATCAGCTGGGTCTTGACGGGGCCGATCGGCGCTATCTGCGACTGATCGCCGAGAGTTACGGAGGCGGGCCGGTCGGGATCGAGACCCTTTCGGCGGCGCTGAGCGAGAGCCGGGATTCGCTGGAAGAGGTGATCGAGCCCTATCTGCTGCAACAGGGGCTGATCCAGCGTACCCCGCGTGGGCGCATGCTGGCGCAAAAGGCGTGGACGCATCTGGGAATTGCGGCACCTTCCGCACCGGGGCAGGCAGAGCTATTCTGAATCGGCGCCGGTCAATGGCGCGGTCTGGGGGAAGGGGAACGAATGACCACGCCGGACTTTACCGCGCTTTGGCCGACTCACCTGATGCGGATCCGCTTGCCGGGGGCAGATCAGGCCAACCCGATCCTTGCCCAACTGATCGAGCAGATGGATGCGGAGCACGACCAGATGACCACCGACTACCTGTCCGGTGATCTCTTCGCGCATCCGCATCCGGCGCTGGGCTGGCTCAAGTCCTGTGTCGAGCGGGCGGTTCTGGATTACGCGCGCGGTACCGGCATCGACTATCCGCTGGATTTCAGGGTGCAGGCCTGGCCCAATGTGAACCGGTTCGGCGACTATCACGACCTGCACAACCATCCGCATTCCTGGCTGTCGGGCACCTATTATGTGCGGGTGCCACAAGGTGAAGATGCACCGCCGGGCCGCAGCGACCGAACCCCCAACGCGATCAGCTTTTTCGACCCGCGCCCGCAGGCCAATATGCTGGCGATCAAGGGCGACCCGCAGGTCGACCCCGAACACCGGATCCTGCCGCAGGGGGGCGACATGCTGCTCTGGCCCGCTTTCCTGCATCACATGGTGCATGTGAACCTCAGCCACGCGGCACGGATTTCGATTTCGTTCAACATCGTGTTGCGCTGGCGGGACGAGTACCTTCCATAACCCGGATGGATCGGGTAGGCGGGGCACATGGACCATACCGAGATCACACGACATTTCACCCGCTCTGACGGTACCTTCCTGTTTGCGCGCTGGGGGCGTCCGATCGTGCCCATCGTGTTCGGTGTCGAGGACCGGACCCTGTCGGTGGTCAAGGGCGCGTTCGAAGCGGTTGTCGCGGTTGCGGGGCACAAGATGGCCGAAACCGATCCCGAGCTTGGCGCCAACTGCATGGTCTTCTTCTTCCGCGACTGGGAGGAACTGCTGGCCGTCCCCGATCTGGACCGGCTGATTCCCGATCTGGGACCGTTGGTCGAAAAGCTGATCGCGGCGGGCGCGAACCAGTACCGGGCGTTCCGCTTTGACAAGGACGGGACGATCAAGGCGGCGTTTGTCTTCTTGCGGATGGATGCCGAGATGTCGGACCAACCGGCGGAGACCCTCGCGCTGACCCAGGTGGTGCAGGTGATGCTTTTGTGGTCGGAACAGGCATTTTCCACCCAATCCCCGCTCGCGCTGGCGGGTGACGCAACGATCCTCAGACCTGAGATTGCCGGTTTGATCCGGGCTGCCTATGATCCGGTCCTGCCGGGGGCGGCGCGGGACGCTTCCCATGCGCTTCGCCTGTTTGCCCGCATGGAGCGCGCGCAATGAGCCATGTGTATCATGTCAGGGTCTATTACGAAGACACCGACATGGGGGGCATCGTCTATCACGCCAATTACCTGCGCTATATCGAGCGGGCACGGTCGGATTGGGTGCGCAAGCTGGGCAACGACCAGAATGCCATGCGCGATGCTGGTCTGGTCTGGGTGGTGCGCCGGATCGAGGCAGACTATCTGGCGCCTGCGAAGTTTGAGGACGAGTTGGTGATCGAGACCGATGTCGTGTCGCTGTCAGGCGCGCGGCTGACCATGTCGCAACTGGTGCGGCGCGGCGAGACCGAGGTTTTCCGTGCCACCGTGACTGCCGTCTGCATGAATGCCGAAGGTCGCCCGGTGCGGCTCCCGGCGGAGATTCGCGCATTGATGTAACATTTTGCGGCACCGCATCTGTTCTGTTGGAAATCGCAAAGAATCTGCTATAGCCTGCCGCGAAACAAGGCCAAAAAAGCGGCCGAACGGCAGAAATGAGCAGGTTCATGGAAACGGAAGCCCTGGCGCTGGCGCAGGAAATCGATTTCTCGATGTGGGGTCTTTTTGCCCGCGCGACACTTACCGTCAAGCTGGTCATGTTGTTGCTGATGGTCAGTTCGTTCTGGGCCTGGTCGATCATCATCCAGAAACACATCTCTTACCGCGCCGCGCGGCGCGAGGCGGACAGGTTTGATCGCGCCTTTTGGTCAGGAGAGCCTCTGGACGAGCTCTTTGAACAGATCGGCACGCAGCCTTCGGGACGCTCGGAGAAGATATTTGCCGCAGGCATGATCGAATGGCGGCGCTCGCACCGCAACGACGGTGGGCTGATCGCCGGGGCGCAATCGCGTATCGACCGGTCGATGGATGTGGCCATCGCCAAGGAGGCCGAGGAGCTTCAGCGCGGCTTGCCGGTGCTGGCGACCGTCGGGTCCACCGCACCATTCGTCGGTCTTTTCGGTACGGTCTGGGGTATCATGCATGCCTTTATCCAGATCGCCGAACAGCAGAACACCAACCTTGCCGTTGTGGCCCCCGGTATTGCCGAGGCTCTGCTGGCGACGGGGCTGGGCCTGTTGGCCGCAATTCCAGCGGTGATCTTCTACAACAAGCTCAGTTCGGACAGCGACAGGATCCTTGCAGGTTACGAGGCGTTTGCCGACGAGTTCGCCACCATCCTTTCACGCCAGCTGGACAGCTGAGCCATGGGTGCCGCGGTTCAACAATCGGATGCGGGCGGAGGGCGCCGCCGCGGACGGCGGCGTGGCCGGGCCCGGCCGATGTCCGAGATCAACGTGACGCCCTTTGTGGACGTCATGCTGGTGTTGCTGATCATCTTCATGGTGGCAGCACCGTTGATGACGGTGGGGGTGCCTGTGGAGCTGCCCAAGACCGCCGCCGGGGCGCTGCCCTCGGATGACGAGGAACCGTTGACCGTAACCATCACCGTCGGGGGCGAGGTACAGATCCAGACCACGCCGGTGGCACGGGAAGAATTCATTGCCCGCCTGCGCGCGATTGCGGCCGAGCGCACCAGCGACCGGGTCTACCTGCGGGCGGATGGGAACATTCCCTATGCTCAGGTCATGCAGGTGATGGGCGCATTGAACGCGGGTGGATTTTCCAATGTGGGGCTTGTCACAGATACCGGCGGCCCCCGCCTTGACGGCAGCGGAGAGTGAGGCAGCGGGTTGCAGACCGGCACCAAGATCTCTGGTATCGCCCATGTCACTCTGGTTGCATGGGCCTTTCTGGGCGGTGCCTTCCGCTCGGAACCGTTACCCTTTGAAATTCAGGAAGTCTCGGTGATCTCGGCCGAGGAATTCGCCGCGCTCAGCGCACCGCGCGAGGCGCCTGAGATCATCCAGAACCCGGCGGAACCCGCCCAACCCGAGGCCCCGGTAGAACAAGCCGCACCTGTCGAACCGGCACAACAGCCCGAGCCGGTGGAAACCCGGCCTGAACCCGTGTCGGTCCCCGCGCCCGAGCCCGAACCGGCCCCTGAGGCAGTTGCTCCCACGCCGGAACCGGCACAACCCGCCGAGGCCCCCAGCCTTGAGCAACCGGAGCCGGAAACGGTTCTGCTGCCCGAGCCGCCGGGCAAGCGGCCCAAACCGCGCCCGGTCGAGCGTGTGGCCCCCGAGCCGGTGGCGCCGCCACCGCCTGATGCGCGGCCCGATCCGGTGGAGACCCCGCCGGTCAGCGCCGAGCAGGGGGCCGAAGCGCCCCAGCCGGAACAGCAGGCCACCGCGCCCGAGGAAGCAACCGATCGGATCACGCCCGAGGCGGAACCCACCGTCGAGGTCGCGCCATCGCGTTCGCCGCGCCCCAAGACGCGGCCGCAGCCCACCCAGACGGCGGCGGCGAAGCCGGACACCAAGCCCGCAGCGACGCCCGAAGCCAAACCGGCGGCAAAGCCCACGGAAAAACCGACGGAGAAACCCGCCGCCACCCCGAACGCCGCGGTGAACGCGGCGCTGGCCGAAGCATTGGCCGAGGCCTCCGAACCGGCAGCGGCACCGGCGCCGAGCGGGCCGCCGCTGACCAGCGGCGAAAAAGACGCGCTGCGCGTGGCGGTGTCCGAGTGCTGGAACGTCGGGTCGCTTTCCACCGAGGCGCTGAACACTACTGTTGTGGTGTCGGTGCGCATGAACGCCGATGGAACGCCGGATACCGGGACGATCCGGATGATCGAAAGCTCGGGCGGATCGTCAGGTGCGGCGAAACAGGCGTATGAGGCCGCCCGGCGTGCTATCATCCGTTGCGGGGCCAAAGGCTATAAACTTCCCAGTGAAAAATACGATCACTGGCGCGATATCGAAATGACATTCAATCCCGAGAGGATGCGGATCAAATGATGAGATTTCTGACCAGCCTGCTTGTCGGCGCCACACTGCTTGCCGCGCCGGCGCAGGCGCAGAACCAGCCGCTCAGGATCACAATCGACGAGGGGATCATCGAACCCTTGCCGTTGGCAGTGCCCAACTTTGTGCCTGACGGTGTCGCAGCGACCGAATACGCCACCCAGATCGCCCAGGTCGTGGCGGCGGACCTGACCGGCAGCGGATTGTTCCGGGAGATCCCGTCGAGCGCCTATATCAGCCAGGTCACCAGTTTTGATGCGCCGGTCCAGTTTGCCGACTGGAAGGCGATCAACGCTCAGGCATTGGTCACCGGCAGTGTCAGCCTGTCGGGCGATCGGTTGACGGTTCGGTTCCGGCTGTGGGACGTGTTCGCGGGAACGGAACTGGGCAGTGGGCTGCAATTTGCGGGTACCACCGACGGATGGCGCCGGATGGCGCACAAGGTGGCCGATGCGGTCTATAGCCGGATTACCGGCGAGGGTGGCTATTTCGACAGCCGCGTCGTGTTCGTGTCTGAAAGCGGCCCCAAGGATCAGCGACGCAAGCGGCTGGCAATCATGGACTACGACGGCGCGAATGTGCAGTACCTGACCGACAGCACCTCTATCGTGCTGGCGCCGCGCTTTTCTCCGACTGGGGACCGGGTGCTCTACACCAGCTATCAGGGGGGCTTCCCGCGCATCCATATTCTGGATGTGGGGCGGGTCGAGCAAAGGGTACTGCAAAGCCAGGAAGGCACCATGAGCTTTGCGCCGCGCTTTTCGCCCGACGGTCAGACGGTGCTGTTTTCGCTGGCGCAGGGCGGCAATACCGACCTTTACACCATGAACATCGCCAGCGGGCAGAGCGCGCGCCTGACCAGCGCGCCGTCGATCGAGACCGCGCCCAGCTATTCCCCCGACGGTAGCCGTATCGTGTTCGAAAGCGACCGCTCGGGCACGCCGCAGCTCTACATCATGGCCGCATCGGGCGGCGAGGCGCAGCGGATCAGCTTTGGTCAGGGCCGCTACGGCACTCCGGTCTGGTCGCCGCGCGGCGATCTGATCGCCTTTACCAAACAAAACAAGGGGCGGTTCCACATCGGTGTCATGCGGACCGACGGCAGCGAAGAACGCCTGTTGACCGCGTCCTTCCTGGACGAGGGGCCGACCTGGTCGCCAAACGGGCGCGTCATCATGTTCACCCGCGAAACGCAAGGCGCGGACGGGCGCGCTTCGCTCTATTCGGTGGACATCTCGGGCCGCAACCTGCGCCCGGTCCGGACCCCGGACGGCGGCAGTGATCCGACCTGGTCGCCGCTATTGCAGTAACACCCGGTTTTCCCCACCTGTACCCGCGTTCACATGGGGCAGGGGCTGTGGTATGAAAGCCTTAACAACAAGGACACATGAGGCACTTGGAATGAACGTATTGAGCAAGATCGCAGCCGCAGCCGCCCTGGTGGCCTTGGCGGCATGCACCAACCCTGACAGCCTCGGCGGTGACGATGCTGTCAATCTGAACAACGGTGTCGGTGGAACTGGTCTGGCCAGTGACCCGACCTCGCCTGCCTATTTCCAGCAGGCCATCGGCGACCGGGTCTTGTTTGCGGTGGACCAGTCCACCCTGAGCGACGAGGCGCAATCGATTCTGTCGGCACAGGCGCAATGGCTACTGACCAACACGGACTACACCGCCACGATCGAAGGCCATGCCGACGAGCAGGGTACGCGAGAGTATAACCTCGCTCTGGGCGCGCGCCGGGCCAATGCCGCGCGCGAGTTCCTGGTTTCGCGCGGGGTCGCCGGGTCGCGACTGAAAACCGTCAGTTATGGCAAGGAACGCCCGATCGAGATTTGCAGCGACGAGGGCTGTTATGCCAAGAACCGCCGCGCGGTGACGGTTCTGACGGCCGGATTGACGGGGTGACCCAATGAGACTGGCGGCGTTGGCACTCGGGCTCTCGATTGTTCTGACGGGACAGGCCCCGGCACAGGAACAGCAGACACTGGCGGATATCCGCCAGGAACTGACCGTTCTGCATGTCGAAATTCAGCGGCTGAAACGTGAGTTCTCGACGACCGGCGCGCCGTCGCCCAACCTGTCCGGAAACACGGTCTTGGAACGCGTGGATGCGATCGAGGTGGAGTTGCAACGCCTGACCGGTCTGACCGAGCAGCTCAACGCGCGAATCGACCGCATCGTGTCCGACGGCACCAACAGGGTCGGTGATCTTGAGTTCCGGTTGTGCGAGCTTGAAGCAAACTGCGATATCGGGAAGCTGTCGGAAACATCGACCCTGGGGGGGGCCGCACCGTCGGTTGCGGCCCCGGCACCTGCCGCGCCGCAACCTCAGACCGAGTTCGCCGTGGGCGAACAGGCCGAGTTCGAGGCGGCGAAACAGGCGTTCGAGGCGGGGGATTATCGCACCGCGTCTGATCTTCTTGCCACGTTCGACCAATCCTATCCCGGCAGCCCGCTGGCGGCAGAGGCGAGTCTGATGCGCGGCAAGGCGCTTGAAGCTATGGGCGATACCCGTGAGGCCGCGCGGGCATATCTCGCCAGTTTCAGCGGTGACAGCACCGGACCCGTCGCCGCCGAAGCGCTGTACAAGCTCGGCGCCTCGCTGGGCAAGCTCGGCCAGACCAGCCAGGCCTGTGTCACCTTGGGCGAGGTGTCCGTGCGTTTCCCGAACGCGGCGGCGGTCGCGGACGCGGGACGCGAAATGTCTTCTCTGGGGTGCTCTTGACGAATACCTCAGCAGAGCTTCTGTCAGTCCTTAGGGCACAGTTTCCTGCCCAGCCGCCAAAACGGCTGGGCATTGCCGTATCCGGCGGCGGCGATTCCGTGGCCCTGTTACATCTGGCCAGCCAGTGTTTTGCGAACGAGGATGTCGAGCTGTTCGCTGCGACGGTTGATCATGGCCTGCGCCCGGAGGCCGCCGATGAGGCGCAATGGGTGGCGCGGCTGGCGGCCGACCTGGGGGTTTCCCACGAGACGCTGAACTGGCGGGGCTGGGACGGAAACGGCAACCTGCAAGATCACGCGCGCAGGGCGCGGTATGCCTTGTTGACTGAATGGGCACATCGCCACCAGATCGTGACGCTTGCGCTGGCCCATACAGCGGACGATCAGGCCGAGACGTTGTTGATGCGGCTCGGTCGCGCAGCAGGGGTTTCCGGGCTTGCGGCCATGCCAAGCCGACGGATGCAGGATGGCGTGGTACTGGTCCGGCCGCTGCTCGGGGTTACGCGCGAGGCCCTTCGGTCCTATCTGAGGTCTGAGAACCTGGCCTGGTTCGAAGACCCGTCTAACGCCGACACCCGGTACGAACGGATTCGCGTTCGCAAGGTCCTCGATTCGTTGCGCCCGCTTGGTCTGGATGCGCGGGTCCTCACAGAAGTCGCCGGAAATATGTCGCGCGCGCGCGAGGCGTTGGATTGGTACACGTTTCTTGCTGCCAAAGACCTCGCCCTGATCGACGCTGGCGACGTGCTGCTGGATTTGCGTGGCTTTCGCACCTTGCCGGAAGAGATCGCACGCCGTTTGCTGCTGCACGTCGTGTGCTGGATCGGTGGCGGTCGCTACCCGCCACGTCGGGTCGCGGTGGCCGAGGCCATGAGCGCGCTGCGCCACGAACGCTCGGCTCAATTGGGCGGGTGCCTGATCCTGAACCAGGGCAGACAGGCGCGGATTTGCCGCGAATACAAGGCGGTCGAAGATATGCGGGCTCAGATGGGCGAGCTTTGGGATGGCCGTTGGGTATTGTCCGGGGCAGTGCTGCCCGAGGCCGAGATCCGCCCGCTGGGCCCCCAAGGCCTGGAGCAATGTCCGAACTGGCGCGATACCGGCCGTCCGCATGCGTCATTGCAGGCGACACCGGCCATCTGGCAGGGCGAAAGCCTGATCGCCGCACCCTTGGCCGGAGAATCAAGGGGATGGTCGGCGCGGTTGGAGAGTGGGGAAGAAGACTTCTATGCTTCCCTTTTATCGCATTGAACCTCGCCCGATCATCTCTATTTTAAGGTTCAAGCTGGCTGTACCTCCGTACGGCCGGAAAGTTTTGGGAGAATGTCCTTGGGCAACGCACGCAACATCGCCTTCTGGGTCGTCCTGTTTCTGTTGATCCTCGCCCTGTTCAACCTGTTCAGCGGGTCGGGCGGAACATTGCAGAGCCAGGAAAAGACCTATTCCGAATTCGTCAGTGCCGTGGATGCGGGCAGTGTGACCAAGGTGACCTTGGACGGCGAACAGATCAGGTATCGCACCGCGGATGGGCGCGACTATGTCACCATCAAACCGGGCGATGCCGAGGTAACGACCCTGCTTATCGACAAGGACATTCCGGTCCGCGCCGAGAAACAGCAGCAATCCGGGTTCCAGTCGTTTCTGATCACGCTGCTACCCTTCCTGTTGCTGATTGGCGTCTGGGTCTATTTCATGAACCGGATGCAGGGCGGCGGGCGCGGTGGCGCCATGGGTTTTGGCAAGTCACGCGCCAAGCTGCTGACCGAGAAACATGGCCGCGTGACCTTTGACGACGTGGCGGGTATCGACGAGGCCAAGGAAGAGCTGGAAGAGATTGTCGAATTCCTGCGCAATCCGCAGAAATTCAGCCGTCTGGGCGGCAAGATCCCCAAGGGCGCGCTGCTGGTGGGCCCTCCGGGCACCGGCAAGACCTTGCTGGCGCGCGCCATCGCGGGTGAGGCGGGCGTGCCCTTCTTCACCATCTCTGGCTCTGACTTTGTTGAAATGTTCGTGGGTGTCGGTGCGTCGCGCGTGCGCGACATGTTCGAACAGGCCAAGAAGAACGCGCCCTGTATCGTCTTCATCGACGAGATCGATGCCGTGGGCCGCCATCGTGGCGCCGGTTACGGCGGTGGCAATGACGAGCGCGAGCAGACCCTAAACCAGCTCTTGGTTGAGATGGACGGGTTCGAGGCCAACGAGGGCGTCATCATCCTGGCTGCCACCAACCGCAAGGACGTGCTGGATCCCGCGCTGTTGCGTCCGGGCCGGTTTGACCGTCAGGTCACCGTCGGCAATCCCGATATCAAGGGCCGCGAGAAGATCCTGGGCGTACATGCCCGCAAAACCCCTCTGGGCCCCGATGTCGATCTGCGCATCATTGCGCGTGGCACGCCGGGCTTCTCGGGTGCCGATCTGGCCAACCTGGTAAACGAGGCGGCGCTGATGGCGGCCCGTGTTGGCCGGCGTTTTGTGACCATGGAGGATTTCGAGAACGCCAAGGACAAGGTCATGATGGGGGCCGAGCGCCGCTCGATGGTGCTGACCCAGGACCAGAAGGAAAAGACCGCCTATCACGAGGCCGGTCACGCGGTGGTGGGCCTTGCCCTGCCGATGTGCGATCCGGTCTACAAGGCCACGATCATTCCGCGCGGCGGCGCGCTGGGCATGGTGGTCAGCCTGCCTGAAATGGATCGGTTGAACTGGCACAAGGACGAGTGTCAGCAGAAGCTTGCCATGACCATGGCGGGCAAGGCGGCAGAAGTTCTCAAGTATGGCGAAGACCATGTTTCGAACGGACCGGCGGGCGACATCATGCAAGCGAGCCAGTTGGCGCGCGCCATGGTTATGCGCTGGGGCATGTCCGACAAGGTCGGCAATATCGACTATGCCGAGGCGCATGAGGGATATTCGGGCAATACTGCCGGTTTCTCGGTCTCGGCCCATACCAAGGAACTGATCGAGGAAGAGGTCAAACGCTTCATTCAGGAGGGCTATGAGCGCGCCCACCAGATCCTGACGGAACAGCAGGAAGATTGGGAGCGGCTGGCTCAGGGTCTGCTGGAGTATGAGACGCTGACAGGCGATGAGATCAAGCGCGTGATGCGGGGGGAACCGCCCACAGCCGGGGATGACGAAGACGACAATGCTGACAAGGGCAATGCAGCCAGCGTGACCGCGATCCCCAAGACCAAGCCGAAACCCGCGCCGCGCGGGGGCATGGAGCCTGAACCGACGGCTTGAGCGAGAATAGAACAACACAAGGCCCGGCGTATGTCCGGGCCTTTGTCGTTTGGGCTGGTCGATCGCCGCGATACCGCTAGGGTTGCCGAGCATGCGGATGATGGAGGGACTGGGTGCCTGTTTTGGAGAAGAGTGGCCATCTCGGCCGGGTGGAATGGCTGGGCCACGTGCCTGCGGGTGGCTCTCTGCGCGCCGAACCGGTCGCTGCGCTGGACCTGAGCTTCGCCGGTATTCCCGGCGAACGGCACGAGGGCGCAACTCGCCCTTCCTGTGTGCGGGTCCGCAACCTCTATGACCGTGACACCGAGATCCGCAATGTCCGCCAGTTGACTATCCTGTCGGCCGAGGAATTGGCGGCGATTGCCGCTGAGATGGGACTCGACCGGCTCGACCCGGCCTTGCTCGGCGCCTCGATCGTGGTCCGCGGCATTCCCGACTTCACCCATGTGCCGCCTTCGTCGCGTTTGCAGAGTGGCGCGGGAACCACCCTGACCATCGACATGGAAAACCGGCCCTGTGTTTTGCCCGGACGCGAGATCGAGGCCGAAGAACCCGGACATGGCGCCGCCTTCAAACCTGCCGCAGAGGGGCGGCGCGGCGTCACCGCCTGGGTCGAAAGGCCCGGGAAACTGGCGGTTGGCGACCAATTGACCCTGTTTGTCCCTGAACAGCGCGCTTGGCGCCCTTGACGACCCGGAGTTTCCGATCTGCGTCCGGGGAAATCGGGTCGCGACGTTTCACGTCGTGAAAATGTCGGAATCCACATCATGCCGAGCGATTTGCGACGTTAATCCTGTGCCCAAGCCCGGCGCGTGCGCGCCGGTATACCGGGACACCAAGCAGGGATTGCACCCATGGCCTACAAATCCGACATCGAAATCGCCCGTGAGGCAAACAAGAAACCGATCCTGGAGATCGGTGCAAAGCTGGGCATCGCCAGCGAGGATCTGCTGCCCTATGGCCATGACAAGGCGAAGGTCAGCCAGAACTTCATCAACTCGGTCCAGGACCGCGAGAACGGCAAGCTGATCCTGGTGACCGCGATCAACCCGACCCCGGCGGGCGAGGGCAAGACCACCACCACCGTGGGTCTGGGCGATGGCCTGAACCGCATCGGGAAAAAGGCGATGATCTGTATCCGCGAAGCCTCGCTCGGGCCGAACTTCGGCATGAAGGGCGGCGCCGCCGGTGGCGGCTATGCGCAGATCGTCCCGATGGAAGAGATGAACCTGCACTTCACTGGCGACTTCCACGCCATCACCAGCGCCCATTCGCTGTTGTCGGCGATGATCGACAACCACATCTACTGGGGCAACGAGCAGGATATCGACACCCGCCGGGTTGCCTGGCGTCGTGTTGTCGACATGAACGACCGTGCGCTGCGCCAGATCACCTGCTCGCTGGGTGGTGTGTCGAACGGCTTCCCGCGCGAAGCCGGTTTCGACATCACCGTGGCCTCGGAAGTGATGGCGATCCTGTGTCTGGCGAACGACCTGAAAGACCTTGAAAAGCGCCTGGGTGACATCATCGTCGCCTATCGCCGCGACAAGACCCCGGTCTATTGCCGCGACATCAAGGCCGAAGGCGCGATGACCGTTCTCTTGAAAGACGCGATGCAACCGAACCTGGTGCAGACACTGGAAAACAACCCGGCCTTTGTACATGGCGGCCCGTTTGCCAACATCGCCCACGGCTGCAACTCGGTCATCGCGACCAAGACCGCGCTCAAGGTTGCCGATTATGTGGTCACCGAGGCGGGCTTTGGTGCTGACCTGGGGGCCGAGAAGTTCATGAACATCAAGTGCCGCAAGGCGGGCATCGCCCCCTCGGCCGTGGTGATCGTTGCCACCGTGCGGGCGATGAAGATGAACGGCGGCGTGGCCAAGGCCGATCTGGGCGCAGAGAACACTGCGGCGGTCAAGAAGGGTTGTGCCAACCTGGGCCGTCATATCGAGAACGTGAAGTCCTTTGGCGTGCCGGTGGTTGTGGCAATCAACCACTTTGTCACCGACACCGAGGCCGAAATCCAGGCGGTCAAGGATTACTGCGGCGCGCATGGCGTCGAGGCCGTGCTGGCGCGGCATTGGGAACTGGGCTCGGAAGGATCCGAAGAACTGGCGCGCAAGGTCGTGGCCTTGGCCGACTCTGGTGTCGCGCATTTCGCGCCGATCTATCCCGACGAAATGCCGCTGTTCGAAAAGATCGAAACCATCGCCAAGCGCATCTATCGTGCCGACGAAGTTCTGGCGGACTCGAAGATCCGCGGTCAGCTGAAGGAATGGGAAGAGGCCGGATATGGCAACCTGCCGGTCTGCATGGCCAAGACCCAGTACAGCTTCACCACCGATCCGAACCGCCGTGGTGCGCCCACCGGCCACTCGGTTCCGGTGCGCGAGGTTCGGTTGAGCGCCGGTGCCGGATTTATCGTGGTGGTCTGCGGCGAGATCATGACCATGCCGGGTCTGCCCCGGAAGCCTGCCGCCGAAACCATCCGTCTGAATGACGCAGGGCAGATCGAGGGCTTGTTCTAAGCCGTCAAATACGTCAACTCGTGGCCCGGGATCACCCCGGGCCACAGGAGATTCTGATGCCACCTCTGACACCGCCGGACCAATGCCATTCGATGCGGGACCTCAGAACAGAGATCGACAGGTTCGACCGCCAGTTGGTCGAGATGCTGGTGCGGCGCGCGGCCTATATCGACCGCGCTGCAGAGCTGAAACCGGCAGAGGGCCTTCCGGCCCGCATTCCGGACCGGGTCGAAGCGGTGGTGCAGAATGTGCGCAACGAAGCGCTGCTCAAAGGGCTGGACCCTGATCTGGCCGAACAGCTGTGGCGCATTTTGATCGATTGGTCCATCGCTCGCGAAGAACGCGTGCTTGGGGCTGCATGAGGGCTGGTTCGGCCCCGGTACGTGACTAAGGAGAGGGACAAGCATGGTAGCGCAAGTCATCGACGGAAAAGCCTTTGCAGCCAAGCTGCGGGCGCAAGTGGCTGAACAGGTCGCCACGCTGAAAGAGGCGCATGGGATTATCCCCGGCCTTGCGGTTGTCCTGGTGGGCGAGGATCCGGCCAGCCAGGTCTATGTCCGCTCCAAGGGCAAGCAGACGGTCGAGGTTGGCATGAACTCTTACGAGCACAAGCTTGATGCCTCGACCTCGGAAGAGGATCTTCTGGCGTTGATCGACCGCTTGAACAACGATCCGGAGGTTCACGGCATTCTGGTGCAACTGCCGCTGCCGAAACACCTGAACGAAGACCTGGTAATCAATGCCATCGACCCGGCCAAGGACGTGGATGGGTTCCACATCTCGAACGTGGGGCTTCTGGGAACCGGTCAGAAGAGCATGGTGCCCTGCACGCCGCTCGGCTGTCTGATGATGCTGCGCGACCATCACGGCAGCCTCAGCGGTATGGATGCCGTGGTGATCGGGCGCTCGAACATCGTGGGCAAGCCGATGGCACAGCTCTTGCTGGGCGACAGCTGCACCGTGACCATCGCGCATTCGCGCACCAAGAACCTGGCCGAGGTTGTGCGTCGCGCCGATATCGTGGTGGCCGCTGTGGGCCGACCCGAAATGGTGCCCGGCGACTGGATCAAGCCCGGCGCCACGGTGATCGACGTGGGCATCAACCGGATCGAACGGGACGGCAAGACCAAGCTGGTTGGTGATGTCCACTACGACAGCTGTGCCGAGGTTGCCGGTGCCATCACGCCGGTCCCTGGCGGGGTTGGCCCGATGACCATTGCATGCCTGCTGGCCAACACGCTTACCGCCTGCACGCGTGCAAACAATTTGCCCGAACCAAAGGGCCTGACCGCCTGACTGTTGCGGTCACAGGTCAGGGCCATCGAGTGCAATTGCCACGTTGGCCCTGACACCAGTTGCTGTCCGTTTGCCGGTATTGACCGGTAGACAAGGAAGTGGTTTCAAGAAATCGACTACCAAGCGTGGGTCTCTACGTCGCCTGACGCCAAAGCGCAACATTCTGTCTCATTCCGGTACGTGCGCTATTTGTGGCAGGGATTGATTTGCTGTATGACGGTATTCCGCGTCAGATCAGTTCACGTAAGTTTTTCATGATTTCCAAACTGAGATCATTTCTGAGTGCCGACAAACGGGGTCTGATTGGACCGGCATTCGTGTTCTTGTCCCTTCTGGCCAGTATTTCTGATCCGTTTGGCGGGCATGGCATGTCCTTTGGGCAGCGGTTTCTCTTCTGGTTGCTGGTAATGGGGGTCGCGGGCGGTATCGCCCGGCTGAGCCATAGCGTGGTCGAGCGGCACGCGCCGGGCGCGGCGCTCTTGCGCAAGGATCTGTTGATCGTCATCCTGGTGACGCTTCTGTTCACACCTGCGCTGTGGGTTTTGATTCGCTTGCTTGCGATGCCCACCGCGGATGCGGCCCCGGACGTGTGGAGCATGGCGCGCTATGGTACCATCTTTGCCTCAGGCCTGATCATCCTGCGGCGGGGCCTGCCCGGACCGGCAGAGCCGGAACCGCCGCAACCCCGGATCTATAAACGTCTGCCCGAGGGGTTCTCGGAGCAAATCCTGCGCCTCACTGTTCGCGACCACTATGTGGATGTGGTGACCGATCAGGGCATACACACGATCCGGTCGCGCTTCGGCGATGCCATAGACGAGATGGCGCCGATCTCCGGCCATTGTACCCACAGGTCCCATTGGGTGACCGATGCCGCGATCGAAAGTGTCGAGCGCAGCGGCGGCAAGATCCATCTGCGCCTGACCAATGGCGATCTGATCCCCGTCAGCCGCAAGTACCGCCCGGGACTGGAAGAGGCGGGGATCGTCTAGCGCGGCATCGGCACCGCGACCGGGCTGGGGCCGGTGACGATGGCCAGCGCCCCGGGGCGCATCAACCGGGCCAGCACCGGCGCATCGCTGCGCAAGCCGCCGGTATAGGTACCATAGGCAGGCATCACGATCCTGTCCTGATCGAGCAGGAACGCGGGGCGCGACAGGCTGCGCCCGCGCAGGCGCAGCGCCGCCTTTGGATGGTAATGGCCCGAGATCTCTCCCTGTGCTCCATCTTGCGCGATATGGCGAAACAGCAGCGGCCCAAGTGTCAGTTCGCGCAGATGCGTGCCGCCAATGTCCACCGGGCCGGGGTCGTGGTTGCCTTCGATCCAGACCCAGCGCAACCCGGCTTGGAGCGTGGCGATGTGCAGGCGGGCGGGTTCGGGCAGGGCGCGGGCGGCCTCGGCATCGTCGAAACTGTCGCCCAGGCAGATCACCGTCTCGGGTGCGGTGCGCGCCAGATCGGCGGCAAGCCTGTCCAGCGTATCGGTCACCTCATAGGGTGGCAGCGGGATGCCCCCGCGCCGCGCGATGCGTTCGGATTTGCCCAGATGCAGGTCTGACACACACAAGAGTCGCTGCTCGCCCCACCAGAGCGCGCCAGACCCAAGCGCCGTAAGCCGCGCCCCGGCAAAGGTGAAATCATATCCGTTCATGATGTGTTCTTTGCCTGTGGGGCCGGGATGCGCAAGCTTTTTCAGGCGGTCAGTCCGGCATCGGCCAGCAGACGGGCGCTTTCCTCGGCCAAGAGCCGCTCTTCGGCGGCACCCTGCACCGGCACCTTGCCGACCTCCAGAAACAGCGGCGCGGCCAGTGGTGTTACCCGATCCAGCCGCACTAGGTCGATCCGGTCGCCGACCCGGGCGATCATCTCTTCGATGCGGCCGAAATCGACCAGCCCCCGCATCGCCTCGGCCTGGGTGATCTGCATCATCAGGTGATGGGGGTCGTATTTCAACAAGGTCTCATAGAGGATATCCGAGCTGAAGGTCGCCTGCCGCCCGGTCTTGCGCTGGCCGCCCAGATTGCGCTCGATCAGCCCGGCGATGGTGGCCGAGGCGCGAAAGGTGCGTTTCATCACCGCGTTACCGGCCAGCCACTGATCGAGCCCTGCGCGCAGGCTGTCGATTTCGAAGAGCGGCGCCGGGTCGGTTGTAGCCTCAAGCCCCCAGATCAGCACCGCGTAATCGGTGGCGACAAAGCCCAGGGGGTTCAGGCCCGTCTCCTCCATTCGTTTGGTCAGCAACAGGCCCAGCGTCTGCATCGCGTTGCGTCCGGCAAAGCCGTAGACGCAAAGATGCTCGCGCCCGTCCTGCGGAAAGCTCTCGATCAGCAGCCGCCCGCGTTCGGGCAGGCGCGAGACCTGGCGTTGCAGGGCCAGCCACTCGGCGGTGTGGTGCGGCAGCTGCGGCCAGTCGGCCTGTGAAAACAGGTCGAGGATGCGGGCGCTGAGCTGGGTCGAGGTGGCAAATTTGGTGCCCATGAAGGTAGCGATCTTGGGCTTTTTGTCGGCGCGGTGGCTGACCTCGACTACCATCTCGCGCAGGCCCTCGTACCGCACGATCTGGCCGCCGATCAGAAATGTGTCGCCGGGGGTAAGCGAGGCAGCAAAACCTTCTTCGACCTCGCCCAGCGGCTTGCCGCCGCGATTGCGCCGGAGCCGCACCTTGAGCGTATCCGTGTCCTGGATGGTGCCGATATTCTGGCGGATCCGCTGGGCGCTGCGCGGGTCGCGCAACTGCCATTGCCCGTCGGGGCGCTGTTGCAGGCGCTGCCAGCGGTCATAGGCGCGCAGAGCGTAGCCGCCGGTGGCGCAGAAATCGAGACAGGCGTCGAATTCGGACCGGGCAAGATCGGCATAAGGCCCGGCGGAGGTCATCTCGGCAAAGAGTGCATCGGCGTCAAACGGGCCGGAACAGGCGGCGATCAGGATATGCTGGCAGAGCACGTCGCGCGGCCCGGGACCGCGCGGATCACCGTCGAGCGCGTGGGCGCGCACCGCCTCAAGCGCGGCGATGCATTCGACCACCTCGAACCGGTTGGCGGGCACCAGCAGCGCCTTGGAGGGCGCGTTATAGCGGTGATTGGCCCGCCCGATCCGCTGTACCAGCCGCTTGACGTTCTTGGGGGCGCCGATCTGGATCACCAGGTCCACGTCACCCCAATCGATGCCCAGGTCGAGACTGCCGGTGCAGACGATGGCGCGCAGTTCGCCCCGCACCATCGCCGCCTCGACCCGTTCGCGCTGTGTCCGGTCGAGGCTGCCGTGATGGATGCCGATGGGCAAACCTTCGTCATTGGCCAGCCACAGGTTGTGAAAGAAGATCTCGGCCTGGGCGCGGGTGTTGTGAAAGATGAGCGTCGTCCTGTGCCGCCGGATCTGGTCCAACACGGCGGGGATGGCATAGGCGGCACCGCCGCCCGACCAGGGCGGCATTTCCTCGGTTTCCAGCATGGCGATATCGGGATCGGGGCCGGGATCAGCCAGCAGGATCTCGCAAGGGTCGGGGTGGCGGGCAAGGAAGCGGGCGATGGCCTCCGGGTCCTCGACCGTGGCCGAAAGGCCCACCCGGCGCAGGTCGGGGCAGAGCGTTTGCAGCCGCGCCAGCGCCAGCATCAGCTGGTCGCCGCGCTTGCTTTCGGCCAGGGCGTGGATCTCGTCGACGACCACGCGGCGCAGCCCGGCGAACATGCGTGGCGCGTCCTCGTACGAGGTCAGGAGCGCGAGGCTTTCCGGAGTGGTCAGCAGGATATGGGGCGGGTCGGCGCGCTGACGCTTCTTTTGCGTGGCCGAGGTGTCGCCGGTGCGATCCTCGATCCGGATGGCCAGGCCGATCTCGTCAACCGGAGTGCTCAGGTTGCGCTTGATATCGGCGGCCAGCGCCTTGAGCGGAGAGACATAGAGCGTGTGCAGGCCCTGATGCTGTCCCGCTGCCAGCTCGGCCAGTGTGGGGAGAAACCCGGCCATGGTCTTGCCGCCACCGGTGGGCGCGATGAGCAGGGTCGCGGGGCGGTCGGCGCGATCAAACATCGCTTGTTGATGGGGATGGACGGACCAGCCCTTGGCGGTGAACCAGTCGGTGAGGAGCGCGGAGAGCTGCGGCATGGCGGTGACACTATCACCTGCCTCGGGCAAAGGAAGGGGGCGCTGCCCCCGCCGCCCGTGCCGGGCGACTCCCCCGGGATATTTTCAGCAAGAGGAAGGGCGTGGTCGCAATTTGCGGATCAGGTCTTGTACCGCGCGGGGCAGAGTGGTGTCGGCGCCCGGCGGCGCGGCGTCGAGCGCGCTTTCGACATCCTTGACCAGAATGCCGATCGTATTGTCCGCGCTCAAACCGTCGCGGGAGAATTCGATCTGGTCGAAATTGCTTGCGAACCAGTTCTGGCCCGAGCTGGTGTGGATGAGGGCAAGCAGCGCGGCCTCGCCGAGGCCCCCGGCATCACCCCAGTCCAGCACCAGCCGCGTCATCGCCGTGTTGGCGGCAGCGAGCAGGTTGTTGAGCACCTTGGCCTGCATGCCCGACCCATAGGGGCCCATGTGGTGAAAGTGGCTGCCCATGGCGTCGAAAAGCGGTTGGGCCGTCGCGAGATCGGCAGGCTCGCCACCCAGCATGAAAGAGAGCCGCGCCTCCTGGGCCGCGACCTGCGCGCCGGACATCGGCGCGTCGATCAGGGCGATATGATCCGGCACCCGCGCCCGCAGCTCGCGTATGTAGCGGGGCGACAGGGTGGAGCAGATGATGACACAATCGAGGTGTTTTGCGTGAATGAGTTTCTGGTCTGTGAACAATACCTGTTCAGTTTGCGATATGTCCCGGACAACAGTGATGAGGGTACGCAAGCTTTGCGAAAACACTTCTATGTCATCAGTAATTCCGTGATCGGCGCCGGGAAAATCACCAAGGGGACGGATATCAAAGCCCTGCGCCTGGAATCCGGCGCGTCTCAGGGCGGCCAGCATCGGTGCCCCCATCCGGCCACAGCCCGCGATCCCGATCATTTCACGATCTTCTCGTCCTTGACGAACATGTTGGCCCAGGCGCGGTCGATCAGGTCGGGGCTCATCTGATAGGGGATGCCTTCGAACTCGCAAATAGCGATCATCTGGTCGATCAGGAAGACCGGCTGATAATTGGCATAGATGTTGTCGATGGTCGGGTATTTCACCTTGAGCAGATGCACCAGCGCCTTTTCATCGAGCGGCACGCCTTTCTTGCGGGCGACCATGGCAAAGATTTTCAGGAAGTTTTCCTGGTTCGGGCCGTCGATCTTGATCTTGAAGAAGATCCGGCGCAGCGCCGCCTGGTCGAAGATCTCGTTGGGGTGAAAGTTGGTCGAGAAAATCACCAGCGTGTCAAAGGGAACCTCGAATTTCTCGCCCGATTGCAGGCCCAAGATGTCCTTGCCCTCTTCCAGCGGCACAATCCAGCGGTTGATGATCGCCTGTGGCGGCTCGGCCTGGCGGCCAAGGTCGTCGATGATGAAGATGCCGCCGGTGGATTTCAGCTGCAAGGGCGCCTGATAGGTGCGCGCGGTGGGGTTGTAGACCAGATCGAGCATCGACAGCGACAGCTCACCCCCGGTAATCACCGTGGGACGCGCGCACATCACATAGCGGCTATCGAAGCGGGCGCGGCGGCGCAGCTGGGTCGGGTCGTCGGGTTCCTGTTCGATGGCCGTGTGGACGATCGGGTCATAGACGGTGATGACCTGGCCGGAATACTCGATCGCGCGCGGCACATAGACATTGTCGCCCAGCGCGTCGCGGATCCCGTTCGAGATCGAGGATTTACCATTGCCCGGTGGGCCATACATCAGGATCGAGCGGCCGGCGCTGACAGCGGGGCCGAGATGGCCCAGCAGGCTGTCGGGCAGTACCAGATGGCCCATCGCCTTGACCAGCTGGTCGCGGGTGACCTGAATGTTGCGAATGGATTGCCGTTTGACCTGCTCCCGGTAAACCTCGAGCGGTACCGGCATGGCACCGAAATATTCCGACTGGCTGAGCGCGTCGAGCGCGCGCGCCTTGCCGGCATCGGTCAGCTGATACCCCATCTCGTTGCCGTTGTTGGCATTGAGCGTACCGGTCGCCTCGAGCAGTTTCTGGGTCCGCGCCATGTCGACGAGTTCTTGCGCCACCGTAACCGGCAGGCAAATGGCCTCGGCGATTTCCGAAACGGTTTCGACGGTCTTGCGAAAGATCGTCTTGAGCAGAATGTCCCGCATCATGACGATGGGGAGCTGCATTTCAGACATCCGTTTCGGAGCGGGAGGCGCCAGAACGGCGGTAGGCTGCATGTTCATCGTAGCGGTCCGAAAAGTTTCCCGGGTTGATCGGTGAAGCGATCACTTCGAGTATCAGTTTGTCCGATCAATGTGGCAGGACAAGGGCGGGCAGGGGGCGGGTTTTGTACTCAGGTGCCGTGGATCGCGCCGAGCACGAGATAGGCCGCCAGACTTCCACCCAGGGCCAGGCCCATCGGAAACTTCTTGCCGGTGTCCCAGCTTTTCCAGTTGGGTGCGATCCGCCTTAATGGCGAATGCTTGGCAATGCGGTGGGTGACGAAGGCACCCAGCAACCCGGCTGTCAGCAGACCTGTCGCAAGTCTCAGATCGCCGGTCCAGACAAAGGGCGCAGCGGCGGCGGCGAACTTGGCGTCACCAGCCCCCAGCGCCCCTGCCGCATTCAGCAACACGCCGATCAGCAACACCACAGGAAGGTGCAGGAGTTGCCAGACATAGGTCGGCAAGGCCAGAGGGATCGGGCCTATGCGGCCCGAAATCCATTCGCTGGTGAACGGAGCATAGGCGATCAGGCCGACAAAGACAAAAACCGCAGCCAGAGTTGTTACGGCATGGTTGCGGATCTTCATCTCGCGCAGGTCGGTATAGGCGACATAGAGGCAGATCGGCAGTACAAAAGGTACAAACCAAAGCGCCGCCTGGGCAGGGATGACCATCGGATCAGCCGAGTTCAAGCGCACGCAAGGACCGGACCGCATCCTCGAAGTGCTGGGGATGAGTGTCTATCGCCTCGCGCAGCAGTGATTTTCCGGTTGTGAGATCGCCCTGTTTGACCGCCGAAAGCGCCATCGTGTGCAAGAGTTGCGCCCGTTCGGTTTGTGTCATCGGCACAACCGGCAGTGTATAGTTGCGCTGTGCGCTCCGGGCGAGAACCAGATTGTTCTTGGCGGTGAACAGGCTGCTGTCCTGGCGAATGGCCTCTCCGAACAGACGCTCGGCCTCGGCGAAATCGCCGCGCGTCAGTTTGGAGTACCCCCAGTTGTTCATGACACCGGCAGGCCGTGTGGTCAGACCAACTGCGGTTTCATAGAACGTGTCGGCGTTCTTCCACTCGTGGTTGGAATCCGCAACCATCGCCTCAAGCCGGTAGCGGTTGAACGTCTCGTGGGTGGGGGGCACGGAATCCAAGACCTGCTCGGCGCGCTCCCACTCGTTGTTGCGGATCAGGGCGTCTGCATAGTCGACCGCGTCATCCGGAATGGCGCCGTCCATCTTTGCGACCTTGCCCCAGACCGCCACGGCTTCGGTATTGCGGTGGGCGCGCGTCAGGGACTTGGCCAACCCACGTTGCAGATCGATGCGATCCGAATTGTCTTTCAGGGCGCGCTGGAAATAGTCGACAGCCTCGTTGGGGTCCGCGACCGTAAGCATCACATCGTTGAGATTGGTTTCATCCACGACGTTGACGTCCTGGAATGCCCGCTCGACAGTTTCGTCGGCATTGTCCGAACACGCCGAAAGGGTCAGACTGCCTGCCAGCATGACCGGAATCAGGATAAGGTGGCGCATTTTTGCGTCCTTTTGCTGCTCTTGCCCTCGTTACGGTGTCTTACGGATCACAAAGTCGCCTTGCCCCCGCTGCACCAATTTGAATTCTTCTTGTTGCGGCTCAGTATGAACAACATTTTCCGATTTTGCGAGTGCTATCCGCAAATTGTCCCGGATTGAGTCACTTTCGCCATTGTCGAGCGCATAGGCTTTCTGAAAAACCTGCTTCGCCTCGGACAATTCGCCTGTTTCCATCAGGAGCACGCCAAGGTTGTTCCAGGCCTCGGGCCAATCCGGCGCCTCGCTGACCGCGCGCCTCAGCATCGGTTCAGCCTGCCCAAGACGTCCCAGGCCCAGATTGGCGGTACCGATCCCGGTCAGGATCTCGGGGGTCATGCCCTGATCCAGTGCGGCGCGCGTGAAACTGTCCAGCGCAAGCTCATACTCCCCCGCCGCCATCAGCCGCTGACCAACCTCGACCCCGTTTACCGCCTCTTTTCGATGGTCGACGCCGGGCGGAAAGGGGCTGTCCGGCAATGCCGCCGCATCGTCCCTCGTGCAATTGGCCACCGTCACTGTTGCGACGATGGCCATAACTTTCAGCAGAGTCGATGCGGGAGGTCGCCCACCCTGTTGTTTCATCTTGTCATTTGCTCATGTTGCCCAGATCCATGATACCTTTTGCCGATGGGCCGACAAGGATGATCAGCAGGGGCGGCACGGTCAGCATCATTGTGGCGAGTGTCATTTTTGTTGGCAACTTGTTTGCCGCTTCCTCGGCACGCATCACACGCTTGTCTCGCATTTCCCCGGCATAGACGCGCAGGGCCTCGGCAATCGACGTACCGAACTGAGACGACTGGATCATAACGGTTACAAAGGACGACACATCGACCACACCACAGCGGGTACCCATGTCGCGTAGCACCTTGTCCTTTTCCTTGCCCGCTTTCATCTCATAAGCGACGATTTCGAATTCGTCCGCCAGATCGGGGTATGAGGCGCGCAGTTCGCGCGCAACGCGAACGATCGACTGGTCAAGCGACTGACCGGCTTCGACACAGACAAGCATCATGTCAAGCGCATCGGGAAAGGCGCGGGTGATGTTCTCCTTGCGGGTGTCGACCCGGCGGGTGATCCAGTACTTGGGCAGGAAATACCCCACGGCGCCGGGTCCCAGAACGCGCATCAGCATCGCCTGCCCGTCGTAATTCTGATCGGCGTTGATGACCGTCACATAAATCACGCCCAGAAACAGACCGACCAGGCCGAGCGCCATCTGTGCGAAATGGAAAAAGCGGACCGCATCCTTCGATTGGTACCCGGCCTGCCGTAACTTCAGTTGCATCGCCGACAGCTGGTCGGCGTCTTGCGGCTCCAGAAAGGTCGCGAAACGTTGCAGCTGTTCGTTGCGACCGGCCTGACGCAGTTGCTCCTTCTTCGATTTCTGGGGCGTTTTCGGGTTTTGATCCCGCTTGAGCTTCTTCAGCGGGTCCTCGGGCTGATTGAGCATCATCGGGATGGTCAGCAGGATCATGAACAGACCAAGTCCGCCCACCACGATAAGGGGCCCGAATTCACCCAGATTGGCGGTGATGAAATCGTTCATTGTGTTCAGCAATTCCATGTCGATCTCCTCACACCTTGATATTGGTCAGCATGCGCATGACGAACAGGTTCACCGTCAGAAGGATGCCCACAACGAAACAGGCCGGAATGAACAATTCGTGATCCTGCACGCCGTCATAATAGCCGGGATCGTTGATCAGGATCACCATCAGCGCGACCAGCGGGAAGGCGGACAGGAACTTGCCTGACCATTGCGCCTCGGCAGTGATGGCCTTGACCCGGCGGAACAGGCGAAAACGGGCGCGGATCACCTTGGCCAGGCCCGCCAGAACTTCGGCCAGGTTGCCGCCCGATTGCTGCTGAATGGTGACGGCAACCGAGAGAAAGCGGAGATCCTGCATGTCCAGGCGTTCGGCCATTTCCTTGAGCGCTTCGCCGATCTCGCGGCCATAGGCGGCCTCGTCCGCGATGATGCCAAACTCGGTGGCGATCGGATCTTCGGATTCCTTTGCGACGATCTGGATCGCAGACACGAACGGGTGACCGACACGCAGCGAACGCACCATGAGTTCCACCGCATCCGGCAATTGTTCCTCGATCAGCCCAAGGCGCTTCTTGGCCTTGTGATTGACCCAGATATAAACCGCGCCGATGCCGATCGCGACCGAGATAGCGGCGCGGATCTTGACCTCGGTCTGGGTGCCGACGCTTAGGCCGACAAAGGCGATACAGGCCAGAAGACCCATGATCATGATCAACTGGCGCGGGGTAAAGGCGATGGCCGCTTTCTGCGCCTTTTCGGCCAGCAGAGAGTAAAGCGGGATCGACTTCGACTTCATGTGCTGCTGCATCTCCTTGCGGAGCTGCTCCAGCACCTGTTCGCGACCGGCGCCCTTGTCCAGCATTTCCAGCCGGCGGTTCACCCGGCTGTTGAGGCTGATGGATTTCCCGAAGGCGACGAGATAGAGACCCTCGACCAGGACCAGGACCCCGACGAAGATCAGGCCGTAGATGATTGGTTCGGCGCTGAGTTGCATGGTTTTATCCTTACATCGTGGTCGGTTCGTAGATCGAAGCCGGCAGGTCATAGCCCCACATGCGGAACCGTTCCGAGAAATGGCTGCGCACGCCGGTGGCGGTGAAATGGCCGATGATCTTGTTGTCGGGGGTCAGGCCCACCCGCTGATAGCGGAAGATTTCCTGCATCGAGATGACGTCGCCCTCCATCCCGGTGATCTCGGTGATCGAGGTCATGCGGCGGCTGCCGTCCTGAAGGCGGCTGGCCTGGACGATCAGGTTCACAGCCGAAGAGATCTGGGAGCGGACCGCCTTGATCGGCATTTCGATCCCGGCCATGGCGATCATGTTCTCCAGTCGGCTGACCCCGTCGCGGGCCGAGTTGGCGTGGATCGTGGTCATGGAACCGTCGTGGCCGGTGTTCATGGCCTGAAGCATGTCGATGACTTCCTCGCCGCGCGTCTCGCCGACGATGATACGGTCGGGGCGCATCCGCAGCGCGTTCTTCAGACAGTCGCGAGGGGAAACCTCTCCCTTGCCCTCGACGTTTGGCGGGCGGCTTTCCATCCGGCCCACATGGGTCTGTTGCAATTGAAGTTCCGCCGTATCCTCGATGGTCAGGATGCGTTCGGAATTGTCGATGAAGCTCGACAACGCGTTCAACGTGGTCGTTTTGCCCGAACCGGTACCGCCCGACACGATCACGTTCAGCCGGGTGGCGACGGCGGCCTGAAGATAGGCGGCCATCTCTTCGGTGAAGGCGCCGAACTTGACCAGGTCATCGATGCCCAGCTTGTCCTTTTTGAACTTCCGGATCGACACCAGAGAACCATCGACCGCGATCGGCGGCACCATCGCGTTGAAGCGTGAGCCATCAGCCAGACGGGCGTCGACATAGGGGTTCGATTCATCGACGCGCCGACCGACCGCGCTGACAATCTTGTCAATGATCCGCAGCAGGTGCTTTTCATCCTTGAACGTGATGTCGGTCAGTTGAAGCTTGCCGGCCCGTTCGACAAAGATCTGGTGCGGCCCGTTCACCAGAATGTCGTTTACGGTCTCATCCTGGAGCAGGGTTTCCAAGGGGCCAAGGCCGGTGACCTCGTCATACAGCTCTTTGTTGAGCTGGGCGCGGTCGTCGCGGTTCAACACGATGCCTTTTGTTTCAAGCATCTCGTTGGTGATCGCGGTGATCTCGGACCGAAGCTCTGCCTCGGATGCATGTTCCAGCGCGGCAAGGTTCAGGTTCTCAAGCAGATCGCGGTGCAGCTCGATCTTGATCTCACTCATCCGCTCCTTGCGCTTGCGCTCGCGATCCATGGGGAGCGCTTCGGCCGCAGTCTTCTGCACGGGTTTGCGAAGGCTTGCGGGCTTATTTGTGTCGGATTTCGCGATCTGCAACTCAGCTTTCGGCGCAGTAGCTGCGGCGACTGGTTCTGCCTTGTCCGTCTTCCTGTATCTCGAAAACACGTTCGACCCCCTCGTCTATAGTGTTCAGGCTGCTTTTGCGTCGTTGCGACCAAGTTCGTGCAAGGACTGCGCCAGCTTTGCGATTTCGCGGCGCAACGGGTTCTTGGGCGCCGAGGATGCCAGCGGCAGTCCATGATCCGCACCCTGGGTGACCTGTTTGCCGCCGTCCGGCAACTGAAGGTCGATGGAAATGCCCAACGACTCTCCCATCCGCTTCACCCGGCTCTTGCCGCTCAGATCGGTGAACTTGGGCGCCTTGTTCAGCGCGAAGCGGAGCTTGTTGAACGGCAGGTCCTCGGACTGTAGCGCGCGCTTCATCCGCAGCGCGTTCTGCGCCGACCGCATATCGAGCTCGATCATCGCAAAGTAGATGTGGGCGGCCTGAAGCACCGTTTCCGACCACTGAACCAGTGTCTTGGGCATGTCCACGACAACATAGTCGAAATGCGCCCGCGCCATCTCGATCACGCGCGCGATGTCCTCTGGCGTGATGATGTCCAGGGGCACCATGTCCGACGGTGCCGTCAGAACCTGTAGCTTGTTCTCAAAACTCAGCAGCGCCTGGCCGAAAACCTCTTCATCCATGTTGGCGGTCTCGGACAGCATCTCGAACACGGCATCACGACGAGGCAGATCGAGATAGGTCGAGACCGAACCGTACTGCATGTCAAAGTCCAACAGGCATACGCGCGGGGCGTCGTCTCCGCCGATGTTGGCGAGTTCCCAAGCCAGGTTCACGGCCATGGTGGTTGCGCCCGTGCCACCGGCCAGGCCATGCACGACAATCAAGGCCCCTTCACGTGAAGCGCCTTTGTTCAGATGCGCCGTGTTGTGGTGTGATTGTTCGGGTTGCGGTTCCGGCTCACTCAACCGGTCTATGGCCGATTGCAACTCCCGCTCGGGAAGCGGATAGGGCACGAATTCGTCTGCCCCCTTGCGCAGCAGCTGATGCAACGATGCCGGGGTTACGTCTTCGGCGATCAGGATCACCTTGATCCCACGGGATTTGGCCTGGGTAATGATCTCCCCCATAAGGACAAGGTTGTCCTCGTCGTCGGAATCTATTGCGAGCGCGATGAACTCCAGCGCCTCGGCGTCGGGTTGGCCAAAAAAGGCCAGTGCCTCGGCAAAGCCGAGATCGCCCCAGCTTTCGCCCATCGCGGCTTCCATGTCCTCGATCAAGAGGTCGAAATTCTGCACATCCCTGCTGACCGTGCAGGCCAGGATCGGTGTTGTTTCCGGTTGCGGCATTGCGCTGCTCATTGCCTTATCCTCTTTACGGGGCGGGAGGCAGAGGCAGACACCGTTCGGCAATCTGGCTCGTCTAATCCCGCATGCGACCGAGATTCTGGTCGCACGTCACCTTCTGAAAGCAATGTCGCGGGTAAGTTGGGCGAGATTTGGGCCGAAAAGAACCAATTGTAGGGAATAGGGCGACGATACCGCCCGATTCACCGTTATTGTTCGAACGCGCTGGAGCTTGTTTCAATCTTGAGCGATGTCTTCGGTTCAGCGCTCTTGATGTACTCGCGGTAGACGACCTGGGCGTATTTTCCGTCGAGAATGTTCTGATGCTTGTCCACGAAGCCAGAAACCTGAGTTACTGTACGACGGTTGCGCCGTTCACGGTCGCTGGTGGGAACCAGAGGCTGTGTTTCTCCATAAGAAACAACAGCTTCCAGACGGGAGCGGCTGATCCCCCGGCTGGCGAAGAAGGACACGACCGCCTGTGCCCGGCGCATGCCCAGGCTTTTGTTGTATCCGGCCGAACCGACAGCGTCGGTGTGGCCATACACACGGAAACGCACTTCTGGAAACTGGCGGATCCAGTCGGCTTGCAAGGTAAGAGTCTGTTGAGCCGCCGCATCCAACTGTGCGCTGTCAAAGGCAAAGTTGATCTGCGTGGGCACTTCGCGGGCAAACCGGTCGGCGAGCGTCTGTGCATAGCTGCGTTCGCCGTTCATCATCTGCACGTTGTTCAGCGTGGCGTTGCCAAAGGTCCCGGAATCGACCTCGTAGCCCGCTTCGAGGCCGCAGGCGGAAACAGCCCCTGCCAATCCCAGACAAACAAACCATTTCCGCATCGGTTTCATCCTTTGATCACTCCAACAC
Organism: Ruegeria aquimaris; assembly: GCF_025751555.1. Classification (GTDB taxonomy): domain Bacteria; phylum Pseudomonadota; class Alphaproteobacteria; order Rhodobacterales; family Rhodobacteraceae; genus Ruegeria_B; species Ruegeria_B aquimaris. The sequence continues at coordinate 143,092 of NZ_JAOWLB010000004.1, read as the reverse complement.
GTAGCCGTAGGAACCGCTGAAATCCTGACGCGCCACCTCGGAGGCGGCGCCGCTACGCGCCCGTTCCGTACGGGTGGTCTTGCCGCGCAGGAACAGATCCGTTTCGCTTGGGGGTTTGACGCGATCCGTAGGCAGGGCCAGCGCTTCGCCCCGGGTTGGCGAAACCAGATGCGCGGTGATGATGATCACCAGTTCGGTCTGTGATCTCTGATAATTCGCGCTGCGGAAAAGTGCACCCAGAACAGGTACATCGCCGATCCAGGGAAGCTGGGAATTGTTATCCAGGAACTCGTCTTCGATCAGACCTGCAATGGCGAAACTCTCGCCGTCGCGCAGTTCGACAGTGGTGGAGGTTTCGCGGCGTTGGAACGCCGCGATGTCAAAGCCATTCACTGTGACCGAGTTGTTGGGGTCCAAGGACGACACCGCCGCCAGAAGCTCGAGATTGATCAGGTCTCCGTCGACCACGCGCGGAATGAACGACATTTCGACGCCGAAGGGCTTGTATTCGACAGAGAACAGCCCGTCACGCTGTGCCACGGGAATGGGGTATTCGCCGCCTGCAAGGAATTTTGCCTCCTGTCCCGAAAGGGCCGACAGGTTGGGTTCGGCCAGGGTCCGCACGACGCCTTTCCGCTCCAGCGCTTCAAGAAGCAGGCGAACCTGGGTCGCGCCCGCGCTAAAGCCAAAGAGAATTGCCCCGGTATTGTCGTTCAGGGCCGGAATGCTGCCGGCGATCGCGTTGGTCAGAGCAGGCTGGTTGTTCAGCGTGTTGATGCCACCGACCGCATTGCCGCCGCTAAAGCCGAGCGAAGCGCTCAGCGATTTGGAGACAGCGCGCTGCATCTCGGCGAAGCGCACCTTGAGCATGACTTGTTGAACGCCCGCCACGCTCATCAGGTTCGATACCCGCTCGGGCGCATAACGCTCGGCCAGATCGAGAGCGCGTTGCAGGCGCGCGGAACTGGATACGGTGCCGGACAACACGATCCCGTCGTTTGCTGTGCGCACCTCGATCCGCTCGTTGGGTAGGATCTGTTTCAGGCGTTCCTTGAACTCAGTCACGTCGGCCGAAACCCGAACGTTGACGTTGGTGATCAGACGGCCCCCGGCGTCAAAAAGAGTCAGCGTCGTCAGGCCGGGAGATTTCCCTAGAACATAGATCGTACGGTCGGAAAGCGATGAGATATCCGCGATGCCGGCATTGGCAATGGACAGTTCGGCGAAGGGAACGTCGCTTTCGACGACGATGGCCCGGTTCATCGGGACATCGAGCGTTTCGGCCATGCCCTTCTTGACCACACGCAAATCCTGCGCCGAGGCAGGCCCCGAAACCGGACCCCACGCCAACGCAAGCCCGGTAAGGGCCGCCTTGATCCAACCGTCAATACTCATGTGACCTGCCTTTCCGATCACGCCTCAGGTGCGGGTCTTTTTGCCCGATCTTTTGATTAGTGTGCGCGACTTGCCGTTTTTTTGCAAGAATCAATGCTTTTGGGTCCGCTCTTTATGTGTGGATTGAGCAACAAGACAAAAACGACCGCGCCTGGACGCGGTCGCATGTTTGGTGTCGAACCGGATGTCAATTCGTGCAGGGGATCGGGATGTCGACAACATCTGCACCGCGGCGGGTCCGAATCGTACAAACCTTTTCTTCCACAGCTTCCGGGGCCGATTGCAGCGCTCCCAGGCCAAGAAGGCTGCGCTGATCGACCTCCACGGCCGAAACCACCGTATCGTCATCGACGCCAACCAGGGCCAGCGACAGACGGCCGGTGGTCTGCGCCTGGGCCAGCGCGGCGACCTGTTCGGGACGCGCGGCCACAGTCACTGTCCGGGCAATGGTCGCTCCGGTCAGATCTCCGCCAGCGGATTGATCGACGGCTACGATTTGAATGCTGCTTTGGATCAGGCGGGTGATTTCGCCTTGAATCCCTTCGAGAGTGCCATTCAAGCCACCGGTCCAGTATACATCGACGCGGTCACCCGGGCGCAGGAAGCCCGACACACCCGAAGCGACATCAACCTTGATCGCAAAGGCGCGCATGCCGCGTTCGAGCTGCGAGGTCAAACCCGCATCCTCGCCGGGCTTGGTCACCTTGACGGTCATGATTGCCTCATCCTTCTCGATGGCCCGCAGGATGAACCGGTTGTCTTCTTCCCGCTCGGGGAACAGCGCGGCGGCATCGGTGAACGTGCCCTCGGGGATGGCGTTCACCGGCCATTTCACCAGCCGAATGTCTTCTTTTGTCAGGCGTTCACCGTAGCGGAGCGGGCGTGCGGCAACGATCACTTCCTTGGTCGGAACGATCTGAGCGCGCGCCTGGCGTTCACGTGCGAGCTCGCTCTGATATGCCGAAATGTAGTTCCGGGCCATCATCACCGCGCCTCCGGCGAGTGCGACGCCCACGATCAGAACCAGTCCAAATACTGCTCGCATCCTATCACCTCTTTTCCGTACCCGTTCCAACATCAGCCTGATCGCCGACTGTCGTGGGGTTCAACTTGATATTTCTGCACCGCAATTGTGTCAGAATAGGGGTTCCAACTTGTCGGTTGTTTGCCGATTGAGAACAATTGAAGTCTTTGGTCAGGCTAGGCGCAGACGGGTCTAGAGACCGCTGTCCACCGTCACCCCACCGATTGTGTCGGAAACGGCTGACGACACGTCTCCGGTCGGGCCGTTGATTGCCGAGTAGGTTATTCCCGCCAGGGACACGACTGCGGCGGTCAAAACCACCCAGTCAACCGTGACGGCGCCGTCTTCTTCACTTGCGAAGAGCTTGTAGCGTTTCAGCATGGCAGTACCTCCGTCGCGTTGAGTTCAGAAAAAAGGGCCACGTCTTTTTTCAAAGACGCGGCCCCGTTCTGATTTGGCGAGCCTGCCTATTAGAGGCCGGTCGACGGCGTCACGCCGCTCAGTTCGGTGTTGATGGCGCCCGACAGGGTGCCCGTGCCGGAAGAGATGCCGTTGTAGGCGACGGCGGCCAGGGCCACGACAGCTGCGGTCAGCACGACCCAGTCAACGGTCACTGCGCCATCTTCGTCTTTGCGGAAGTTTTTGATGAAGTTGATCATGGTTAGTCCCTCCTAAGGATCACAAGATTTTTTCTCAACCTCGCCGTCCGTTTGAACCTGCTCTCTCTCGTTGGCTCATGTCCGTCGCGGTATGGGTGTATATTTGCCGGTCAGCCGTGGCAGGATTTGGGCCAAAACCAGAAATTTTCTGCCCGAATTTAACTTTTCCCTCACTTTTTGCGTAACGCCTTGAATTCAAATAAAAAGAAAATCACAGAAAGCTGCCCGTCATGGTTGTGCCGGTGCCGAAAGGCTTCAAATGAGGCGAAATCGCCGCATTTTGACAGGTTTTTCTGGCTTTTGGCGCCGTTGTTCCGCACAAAACTGCAAAAAACATATCTAGAGGCGAGCAGATGGACCTCAGATACCTTGCGATGATTGCGGGAATCGCCCTTGTGGCGATGCCTATGAGTGTTTCGGCCGACAGCCCGCCACCGTTTCCAGAGGTGAAGTCCAAACGGATCAAGGCTCCGGCACCCGGAACCCGTCCGCGCGTGGATGTTCAGATTACAGCGGAAGAGCACGCTTTGGCGCCGGTTGGCGGCCGTGCACGACCGGTTGAGGAATCCACACCCCCCGAGACCGAAATCGCCTCCAGCCTGCCGGTGCCCGACAAACAGGGACGATATGCCTGGTTTTGGGACAAGGTGTCGCCAGCCCTGGAACAGTCGGCGCCGGGTCGTATTGACGAGATCCTTGCGACACTGTCCGGCGGTGGGATAGATGCCCCGCGCATGCAGACCTTGCAGGAGATTGCGCGCGCGCAGGGGCGTACGATTCTCCGCTCTACGATAGGGACCGACGTTTCCCCGGCTCTTGTCCTGGCGGTGATCGCGGTGGAATCGGCGGGCAAGTCGGATGCCGTGAGCCGGGCAGGGGCCCAGGGGCTGATGCAGCTGATGCCCGCGACGGCCGCACGCTTTGGTGTTTCCGACAGCCTGTCTCCAGACGAGAATATCGCAGGCGGCGTCAAGTATCTCGATTGGCTGATGGGAGAGTTCGGGCGCGACCCTGTCATGGTGCTGGCTGGATACAACGCCGGTGAAGGCGCGGTACGTCAGCACAGCGGCGTTCCTCCCTTTGCCGAGACGCGGGACTATGTCCCAAAGGTTCTGGCTGCGTATCAGGTGGCGCGCGGCCTGTGTGCGACGCCGCCGCAACTGATCACCGACGGTTGTGTGTTCACCGCCCTGCAATAGAAAAGGCCCGCCGGAACGGGCGGGCCTGTCACAATACCTGTGTCGATCAGTTGACCAGAGTTGCCTCGGTCGCTGCGCGAAACTCCTCTTCGCTGACCCCGTCGGCCAGTTCGACGATCTTGAGACCGCCTTCGACCACGTCCAGCACGCCAAGGTTGGTAATGATGCGGTCGACCACGCCCTTCCCGGTCAGCGGCAGGGTGCACTCTTTCAGCACTTTGGACTCACCATGTTTGTTGGCATGGTCCATGACAACGACCACGCGGCCGACACCGGCCACCAGATCCATCGCGCCGCCCATGCCCTTGACCAACTTGCCGGGAATCATCCAGTTCGCCAGATCACCGTTCTCGGCCACTTCCATCGCGCCCAGGATCGCCATGGCGATCTTGCCGCCCCGGATCATCGCAAATGAGGTCGCGCTGTCGAAATAGGCGGTTTGCGGCAGTTCGGTGATGGTCTGCTTGCCCGCGTTGATCAGGTCGGGATCCTCATCGCCCTCAATCGGAAAGGGGCCCATGCCCAACATGCCGTTTTCCGATTGCAGGGTCACGTTCACACCCTTGGGGATGTAGTTTGAAACCAGCGTCGGAATGCCGATGCCGAGGTTCACATACCAACCGTCCTGAAGCTCTTGTGCCGCACGGGCGGCCATCTGGTTGCGGTCCCAAGCCATTATGCGGTCTCCTTCTTGCGCACGGTGCGCTGCTCGATACGTTTTTCATGCTCGCCCTGGATCAGACGGTGCACATAGATGCCGGGCAGATGGATGCAATCAGGGTCGAGCGAGCCTGTCGGCACGATCTCTTCCACTTCGGCCACGCAGATCTTGCCGCAGGTCGCGGCAGGCAGGTTGAAGTTGCGCGCGGTCTTGCGGAACACGAGGTTGCCGGTCTCGTCCGCTTTCCAGGCCTTGACGATCGAGAGATCGGCAAAGATGCCTTCCTCCAGGATATAGGTCTGGCCGTTGAAGTCCTTGTGTTCCTTGCCGTCGGCAATGACGGTGCCGACACCGGTCTTGGTGTAGAAACCCGGGATGCCCGCGCCACCCGCGCGCATGCGCTCGGCCAGGGTGCCTTGCGGGTTGAATTCCAGTTCCAGCTCGCCCGAGAGATACTGGCGCATGAACTCGGCATTCTCGCCCACGTAAGAGCTGATCATCTTCTTGACCTGCTTGGTCTGCAACAGGATGCCGATGCCGAAATCGTCGACACCGGCATTGTTCGAGGCAAAGGTCAGGTCCTTGACGCCCGATTCCTTGATTGCCTGAAGCAGTAGCTCGGGAATGCCGCACAGGCCGAACCCGCCCGCCGCGATCAACATGCCATCCCGCAGCACCCCATCGAGTGCCTCGGTGGCGTTGGCATAGACTTTCTTCATGGAAACTCCCCCAATGACTTGGTGATTGCGCCGGTTTTGCCGCTGCGTCATCGCGGAGTCAATGACAGGTTCGGGGGATGGTATTTCTACGGAATGGCGGCGGGGCCGGGCGGGTTGCCCCACCCGACAATGTTACTGAGGCAGGGCCTCGGCAATGTATTGTGCAGCAAACTCGGCGCTGGGCGGGATCGGGGTGATAACGTCGATCAAGACGCCATTGGGGTCGGTGGTGATGAAATGACGTTGCCCGAACGCTTCGTCCTTGAGCGGTTTCAGCATCGGCAGGCCCGCCGCCGACAGCCGGTCATATTCCGCCGCCGCGTCGGCCACCTCGAATTTCAGGATCACCCCGCGCACGGGGCCGCGGGCTTGGGCGGGGATGGTTTCATGCTGCCCGTCCAGAATGGCCAGATTGACCGAGGGGTCGGCGCTGGATTGAAGATGCACGTACCAATCGGCCGCGAACGCGGTGTTGAACCCGAAATCGCTGCGATAGAAATCGGCGGTGCCTGCACGTCGCCGGTCTGGATCACGGGGTAATACTGGTCGTTTTCATATTGCCTTTCCCCTCAACATGCATACAGTCTGTATGTTGATTGGAATTAAACATACAGGCTGTATGTATGCAAGAGAAAAACACCCCCGTCCCCAATGCCGACCGCCGCGCCGCGATGCGGGCACGTCTGATCGCCGCCGCGCGGGCGCTGTTCGTGGACAAGGGATATGCCGAGACCTCGACTCCCGAGATCGTGCGTGCTGCCGAGGTGACGCGCGGCGCGCTTTACCACCACTTCACCGACAAGGCCGATCTGTTTCGCGCGGTGGTCGAGGCCGAGGCCGAGGCGCTGGCGCGCCGGATCGACGCCGAGGCCGTCGACGCCGGGGCAGAGGCAATGGCCGCAGGCAGTGCCGCGTTTTTTCGGGCCATGTCCGAGCCGGGCCGGGCGCGGCTGTTGCTGATCGACGGACCGGCGGTGTTGGGACCCGAGGAAATGAGCCGAATCGACGCCGGCGGCGGGCGCGCCTCGCTGCGCGCGGGGCTCGATCTGGTGGTTGGCGGTGTCGACGAGGATGAGATGCGGGCGTTGGCCGAAGTGCTTTCCGCCGCCTTTGACCGCGCCGCCCTCTCGATTGCGCAGGGGTCAAAAGCGGCGCCATTTGAACGGGCGATGGAGCGGCTGGTCGCGGGGCTGGGGCGGCGGTAATCCCCGCCGCCTAAGCTGGCTTAATCCTCGGTCTTCTTGGTGGTCTTCTTGCGAGGGGCGGCTTTCTTCTTGGTGCCCTTCTTGGTCGACTTCTCGGCGATCAACGCGACGGCCATCTCCATCGTCACGTTGGCTGGTTCCACGTCCTTGGGAAGGGTCGCGTTGACCTTCTCCCACTTGACATAAGGCCCGTAGCGCCCGTTCAGAACGTTGACCGCACCGCCCAGTTCCGGATGTTCGCCCAACTCCTTGAGCGGGGCCGCCGCGGCGCCACGCCCGGCGCGGCCTGCGGCCTTTTGTGCCAGGACTTCGACCGCCCGGTTCATGCCGATGGTAAAGACCTCGTCGACCTCCTTGAGGTTGGCATAGAGCGTCCCATGTTTCACAAAGGGGCCGAACCGCCCGATCCCCGCTTCGATCATGACGCCATCTTCGGGATGGGCGCCGACCTCGCGCGGGAGATTCAGCAGCAGCAGCGCTCTTTCGAGGTCAATGTCATCGGTCGACCAGCCACGGGGCAGGCTGGCGCGCGGCGGCTTCTTGTTCTCTTCGCTAACCTCGCCGCGCTGGACATAGGGCCCGAACCGGCCCGCCTTGAGCCAGATCTCGTCGCCGCCATCCTCGCCCAGGAGCCGCTCGGCGCTGTCGTCCGCATCGCCGCTGATCGGGCGGGTATAGCGGCATTCGGGATAGTTGCCGCAGCCGACGAATCCGCCGGTGCGCGAGGTTTTCAGATGCAGCTGGCCGGTGCCGCATTTGGGGCAGATCCGCGGGTCGGAGCCATCCTCGCGCGGCGGATAGAGCTGAGGCGCCAATGCCTCGTCCAGCTTGTCGAGCACTTCGGAAATGCGCAGCTCGGATGTTTCGCTGATCGCCGCCGAGAAATCGCGCCAGAACCGGCCCAGCAGATCCTTGTAATCGCGTGAGCCCGCGCTGACATCGTCCAACTGCTCTTCCAGATTGGCGGTGAACTCGTAACCCACATACTGGCGGAAGAAGTTCAGCAGGAAGATGGTGACGATCCGCCCCTTTTCCTCGGGGATCAGGCGGTTCTTGTCCTTGCGGACATATTCGCGGTCCTGAATCGTGGTGATGACCGAGGCATAGGTCGAGGGGCGCCCGATCCCCAGCTCTTCCATCCGCTTGACCAGCGTCGCCTCGGTATAGCGCGGCGGCGGCTGGGTGTGGTGTTGCAGCGCCAGCACGGCCTCGTTCTCGGACAGAATCGCCTCTTTGGCGATCTTGGCACCCTCGGTCAGCGGGGTATCCCCCGTTGCCTTGGCGAACTGATCGGCCAGCGAGGTCTTGGCAAAGACGGCCTTTTCCCCCATCGAGATCTGCGGCAGGCGCTTGTCCTCGTCGTTCTCGACATCGTCGCGCCCCTCTTCGTAGACGCGCAGGAACCCGTCGAACAACACCACCTGGCCGGTGGCGCGCAGGCCGACCTGGCCATCGGCGCTGCCGATCTCGACCGTGGTCCGCTCCAGCCGGGCGGCGGCCATCTGACACGCGATGGTGCGTTTCCAGATCAGGTCATAAAGACGGCGCTGATCCTCGTCTTTCAGCTTCAGCGCGGCTGTATCCTTGCGCATGTCGGTGGGGCGGATGCATTCATGTGCCTCTTGTGCGTTCTTGGCCTTGTTCTTGTACATGCGCGGGTTGTCGGGCACGTATTCGGCCCCGAACCGGTCGGCAATGGCGTCGCGGGTGGCCATGACCGCCTCGGGCGCCATGTCGATGCCGTCGGTCCGCATATAGGTGATGTGCCCCGCCTCATAGAGGCGCTGCGCCGCGCTCATGCAGTGGCGCGCGCCCATGCCGAACTTGCGGCTGGCCTCTTGTTGCAGGGTCGATGTCATGAAGGGCGCTGAAGGGTTGCGCGCCGCCGGTTTCGCCTCGACCGACTGGATGCTCAGCGCGCGGCTGGTGATCGCCTGCACCGCCAGTTCGGCCTGGGTGGCGTTGGACAGGTCCATCTTGTCGAGCTTGTTGCCCGCCAGCGTGACCAACCGCGCCTCGTAGACCTGGCCACGGGGCGTTTCCAACAGCGCCTTGACCGACCAGTATTCCACCGGCTTGAAGGCCTCGATCTCCATCTCGCGCTCGACGATCAGGCGCAGGCAGACCGATTGCACCCGGCCCGCGCTGCGCGCTCCGGGCAGCTTGCGCCACAGCACCGGGGACAGGTTGAAGCCCACAAGGTAGTCCAGCGCGCGGCGGGCCAGATAGGCCTCGACCAGCGGCATGTCGACCTGGCGGGGATTCTGCATCGCCTTGGTCACCGCGTCCTTGGTGATGGCGTTGAAGGTGACGCGACTGACGGCGGTGCCCTTCTTGATCGAACGGCGCTTGGTCAGAGCCTCCTGCAGGTGCCAGCTGATCGCCTCGCCCTCGCGATCAGGGTCGGTGGCGAGGATCAGTTCGTTATCCTTGGCAAGCGCGTCGGCAATCGCCTTGACATGCTTGCGGCTGTCGGCGGCGACCTCCCAGGTCATGTCAAAATCATGCTCGGGATCAACCGATCCGTCCTTTGCAGGCAGGTCGCGCACATGTCCATAAGATGCCAGAACCGTGTAGTCCGAGCCGAGGTATTTGTTGATCGTTTTCGCTTTGGCAGGGGATTCTACAACAACAACAGGCATTTAAGTGACAACCTCTTTCATCGGACACGGCGCGTTCTATGGCGGGGCAACATGTGGGGTGCAAGCCCCGATTGTCAATCGGTGCTGTTTGGGCGCAGTTGTTCCAAGTGTCAGAGGCAGATGGGACCGGTCCGTCGGGGCCCTTGGCATGTGTCGGGAGGGCTCAGTTGACGCGCGACAGCAGCCCGCCGGCCTGACGGTTGATGCGGCCTTCCAATTCCAGATCGACCAGCACCGGGGCGACCTCACCCGGGCTGGCGGCCAGATCGCGGATCAACTGATCCTCGGCCACCGGCGAGGGGCCGAGCCGGTCCAGGATCTGGCTGTGCAGCGCCGCGGTCTCGCGCAGGCTGCGTTTGGGTGGCGGCGCCGGCTGTTGCATCAGGTCGCACAGGTCGGGCTGCGGTTCCGGCGCTGTCAGGGCGGGAAGGGCGGCGATCACATCTTCGGCATTGCGCACCAGATGGGCGCCGTCGCGGATCAGCATGTTGCAGCCGGCGGCGCGGGCGTCGAAGGGGTGACCGGGTACAGCCAGCACCTCGCGGCCCTGATCCAGCGCATCGCGCGCCGTGATCAGGCTGCCGGACTTGGCGGCCGCCTCGACGACCACAACGGCCTGGGCCAGGCCCGAGATGATACGGTTGCGGCGCGGGAAATGGCGGGCCTGCGGCGCCAGGCGCATCGGTTGTTCCGATAGCCGCAACCCCTGTCTTGCGATATCGCCCGCCAGATGGGTGTTTTCGGCGGGATAAATCGTGTCGACGCCACCGGCCATGACCGCGATGGTGCCGTTGGGCAGTGCGGCCAGATGCGCGGCGGTATCAATACCGCGCGCCAGGCCCGAGACCACGACATAACCCGCCGCACCAAGATCCTGCGCCAAGGCTCGCGCCATGCGGGTGCCCAGCGACGAGGCATTTCGCGCGCCCACCATTGCGATCATCGGGCGCCGCAACAGGGCCGGGTCGCCAATCAGCCACAGGATCGGCGGCGCATCCGACAACTCGGCCAGGTGAAGGGGGTAGTCGTCATCACCCAGGCACAAAAGCCGCGCTCGCGCGGCTTTTGCGGCCTTGAGCTCTGCTTCGACAACACCGGGCGGGCATATTTCATAGCCCTCGACCCCGGCGGCACGTGCCACTTCAGGCAACGCGGCCAGCGCGTTCTGCGCCGTGCCATGCTCGTGCATCAGTCGGCGAAACGTTGTCGGGCCAACTCTGCGCGAGCGCAAAAGGCGGAGCCAGGAAAACCGGTCCTCTTCCGTGGTGGGTGGGAGTGGGGGGTGATAGGAAGAAAACTGTTCCTCGGTCATCCGTCGCTCCGCCTGTTTGCAGAAACAGGTTTACAGCCCGGCCCGTTAACAGGCGGTGAATCAAACTAAATTCGGCGCAGTTTTTTTGACCATTACGCGCTACTGCGGCTAACTAATTGAAAGCAATGAACTAAATTTGACATCTTCTTTGCATGTTCTTGCCCGGTGCCGACCATGGCGCGCGCTTCGGCGACAAAGTCGTTTACCTTACCGCCGGTTTTCGGGCCGTCTGGCCTCAGGTTGTCGACCCTCCAACCGTCAGCCCGTCCATCAGCACCGTGGGCTGTCCCACACCCACCGGCACCCATTGGCCTTCCTTGCCGCAGGTGCCCATGCCCGGGTCGAGCGCCATGTCATTGCCCAACCCCCGGATGCGCATCAGCGCCGAAGGACCGTCGCCGATCAAGGTGGCTCCTTTGACCGGGGCACCGATACGGCCGTTGCGCACCCGGTAGGCCTCGGTGCACGAGAATACGAACTTGCCATTGGTGATGTCGACCTGACCGCCGCCGAATCCCACCGCCCAGATACCGTCCTTGATCTCGGCCACCAGATCGGCGGGGTCGGCCTCGCCGCCCAGCATAACAGTATTGGTCATGCGTGGCATCGGCTTGTGAGCATAGCTCTGACGTCGCCCGTTGCCGGTGGGTTCGACCCCCATCAGACGGGCGTTCTGCCTGTCCTGCATATAGCCTGTCAGTTTTCCGTCCTCGATCAGTACGGTGCGACGCGAGGGCGTGCCCTCGTCATCAATGGTTATCGAGCCGCGGCGGTCGGGCAGGGTGCCGTCATCGACCACGGTAACCCCGCGTGCGGCCACCTGCTGACCCATCAGCCCGGCAAAGGCCGAGCTTCCCTTGCGGTTGAAATCGCCCTCCAACCCATGGCCGATTGCCTCGTGCAGCAGGATCCCGGGCCAACCCGGCCCAAGGGCAACCTCCATGACGCCCGCAGGCGCGGGTTCGGCATCCAGGTTGATCAGCGCGATTCTCAGCGCCTCCCGCGCCTGGGCCTGCCAATAGGCCGGGTCGACCAGGCCATCGAGCCCGACACGACCTCCACCACCGGCGCTGCCGCTTTCCCGGCGGCCGCTGCGTTCGACGATCACGGATACGTTCACACGCGTCATCGGTCGCACATCCCTGACATGCACGCCGTCGGGGCGCAGAATCTCGATTTCCTGAAGGCTGGCCGCAATCGACGCCGAGACTTGCACCACCCTTGGGTCAAGGTCGCGGGTGAACGCGTCGATCTCTCTCAAGGTCTCGATCTTTACCGGGAAAGAGGCCGACTCAATAGGATCGTCTTCGGCGTATAGACGTCTGTTGGTCGGTTTCGGGGCCTCGGCGAGGGTGCCACCGCCTTCTTGAACCGCCAGCCGCGCGGTTTCGGATGCGCGGCGCAGCGCGGGGATCGAGACTTCGGTCGAATGTGCGTAGCCCGCCACCTCGCCGCAAACGGCGCGCAGGCCGAATCCTTCGGACGCGTCATAAGACGCCGAGCGAAGGCGCCCGTCATCAAAGCTCAGGGCCTCTGATTTGCGCCGCTCGACATAGATTTCGCCGTCCTCGGCGCCGTCCGTCGCCTGACGCAGGATCGTCTGAGCCTGGTCCAGCGGAAGCGCGGTTTCAAAGGGGCGAAAACGGTCCTGCGCCATGGTTTGCGTCCTTGTCATTTGATCCAGATCAAAAATAGCGTCTGTTTGACGCAAGCATTTTGCTTTATCTGCCTCCCGGAATATGATTTTTAACGCGACCAAAGACAACGGGCGGAGTGGATCTCGATTCATTATTCGTCCGTAAGGGACGCAAAGATCAAACGATCAGGACAGAACATGAAGAACGCTTTGACGCTTTCAGCGCTTCTCGCCACGTTTACCGGCCTTCCGGCAATGGCGCAGGAACTTGAATCGATCGGGAAACCGGTAGACGCAGCCATGGGTTTCCAGCCGGCCGCCACTGAATTGGCCCGCGAGTTGCAGTCGCTCGATCACATGGTGCTGGTCATCATTACGGCGATCTGTATCCTCGTCGCTGGCCTCTTGGTCTGGTGCATCGTACGCTTCAACAGCCGCGCAAACCCGACCCCCGCCAAGTTTTCGCACTATACTCCGGTCGAGATCCTGTGGACCGTGGGGCCGATTCTGATTCTTGTGTTCATTGGTGCATTCTCGCTTCCGGTTCTGTTCAAGAATCAGGAAATTCCCAACGCTGATATCCACATCAAGGTGACCGGCTATCAGTGGTACTGGGGCTACGAGTACACTGACGAAGGTTTTGGCTTTGAAAGCTTCAAGCTTGAAAAAGATGCCCTGGCCGAGCACGGCTATTCCGAAGACGAGTACCTGCTTGCCACCGACACCGCCGTTGTCGTGCCCGTGGGTAAGGTCGTGGTCATGAGCGTGACCGGCGCCGATGTCATCCACGCCTGGACCATCCCGGCCTTTGGCGTGAAGCAGGATGCCGTTCCCGGTCGCCTTGCCCAGTTGTGGTTCGCTGCCGAGAAAGAGGGCGTGTATTTCGGCCAGTGCTCCGAACTTTGCGGCAAGGATCACGCCTATATGCCGATCACGGTCAAGGTTGTGAGCGAAGCGGAATATGCCAAGTGGCTGGAAGGCGCCAAGGAAGAGTATGCGGGTGTTCCGCGGTCTATCCAGGTTGCTTCCAACTGATCCGCACCCGGCGTTACGATCGCCGAAACACCACTGATTAAGAGCTGCGCGACCACCGCGCAGCTTTCGCCCCAAGAGACGAGCGCATGAGCGACGCAAGCATCAACGCCAGCACTTCCCGGATCGCGAACCGCCAAGACGAGGCTGGCTTTGGCGATTATTTCGCGCTGCTGAAGCCGCGCGTGATGTCGCTTGTCGTGTTCACCGCATTGGTCGGGCTTCTGGCCGCGCCGATTCCCGTGCACCCTTTCATTGCGTTTTGCGCGATCCTCTTTATCGCGATCGGTGGCGGCGCGTCGGGCGCGCTGAACATGTGGTGGGATGCGGATATCGATCGCGTCATGAAGCGCACCAAGAAGCGTCCGATTCCGGCGGGCAAGGTCGAGCCAGGCGAAGCGCTGGCGCTGGGCCTGGCGCTTTCCGGCATGTCGGTGATGATGCTGGCGCTGGCCACAAATGTCTATGCCGGGGCCTTTCTGGCCTTCACCATCTTCTTCTACGTGGTCGTCTACACCATGTGGCTTAAGCGGACGACACCGCAGAACATCGTCATCGGCGGTGCCGCCGGAGCGTTCCCGCCGGTGATCGGCTGGATCGCGGCGACCGGCGACATGTCGGTCGAACCCTGGCTGATGTTCGCGCTGACCTTCATGTGGACCCCGCCGCATTTCTGGGCGCTGGCGCTGTTCATGCGCTCGGACTACGACGATGCAGGCGTGCCGATGCTGACCGTGACCCACGGTCGCCGCGCCACGAGGGTGCATATTCTCGTCTACACGATCCTGCTTGCGCTGCTCGCTTTGGGTACCGCTTTCTCGGATATCGGCGGCCCGGTCTACCTGACTGTTGCACTGCTCTTGAACGCGCTCTTTCTGATGGGCTCAGTGCGGATCTGGCGTCGTGACGAAAACGACTCCGAGGTCGATAATTTCCGGGTCGAGCGCAGTTTCTTCAAACTGTCGCTCTTGTATCTCTTCCTGCACTTCGGTGCGATTTTGGTCGAAGCCCTGCTCAAGCCTTACGGGCTGGGAGGCTGGTAATGAGCCTGCGTCCGACCCATGAACTGCATCATCGACGCTTTGGCCGGAATCTGGGTGTGGCGCTGACCCTGGCCGGGTTCATCGTGATCATCTTCGGTCTGACCGTGGTCAAAGTGACCCGCGGGGACTTCGAACCGCCGCGCGGCAATGTGGAGGCGCAGAACTGATGGCGTTGAACGGACCTCGGAAAACAGTTGTGCAGCTGGTATCGGTTGTGCTCGTGATGGGCGCGCTGTCCTGGGCATCGGTCCCGTTCTACGACTGGTTCTGCCGGGTCACAGGTTTTGGCGGCGCCACCGGCGTGGCCGAAACCGGGTCTGACACCATCCTGGACAAGACCATCAAGGTCCGTTTTGACGCCTCGAAAGAGCGCGGCATGCCGTGGGAGTTCCGTCCAGTGCAGACCGAGATGGAACTGCGCATCGGCGAGACCGGACTGGCCTTTTACGAGGCCTACAATCCGACGGACCGGCCGGTGGCAGGGCAGGCATCGTATAACGTCGCGCCTTATTCGGCAGGCGGTTATTTCGACAAGATCGCCTGTTTCTGCTTCGAAGAGCAGGTGCTGCAACCGGGCGAACGGGTACAGATGCCCGTCAGCTTCTTTGTCGATCCCGAGATCGTAAATGATCGGGACGCGAAATATGTGCATACGATCACGCTGTCGTATACATTCTACGAAATCGACCTGCCCGAGGGCTATGCCGCCCTCGACAAGCAGGCGGAAACCAATACGAACTAACGCCGCAAGGTGAGGGACACTGATGGCACACGCTAAGAACCACGATTATCATATTCTGGCCCCGTCGATCTGGCCGCTGATCGGCGCGATTGGCGGTTTCGTCATGCTGTTCGGGGCTGTGCTCTGGATGCATGGCATCACCGCCTGGCTGTTCTGGGCTGGTCTGGTGGCTGTGCTCTACGTCATGTTCGCCTGGTGGTCCGAAGTTGTCGTTGAAAGCCGTCAGGGCGATCATACACCGGTTGTCCGCCTTGGTCTGCGCTACGGCGTGATCCTGTTCATCATGTCCGAAGTGATGTTCTTCTTCGCCTGGTTCTGGTCGTTCTTCAAACACCGCATGTATCCGATGCAGGACTATATCGGCACCGAGTATGTGGCGCCGAGCATTCATGCGGTCGATCCGTTCCACCTGCCGCTGATCAATACGCTGGTTCTGCTCCTGTCGGGCTGCGCCGTGACCTGGGCGCACCACGCGCTGGTGCATAACAACGACCGCAAGGCGCTGATCCAGGGGCTGTCCATCGGCATCGTCTTTGGCGTTCTGTTCACCTTCTTGCAAGCCTATGAATATGCCGAACTGCTTCTGCACGAAGACTGGACATTTGGCGGCGACCAGTTCTACTCGAACTTCTTCATGGCAACGGGTTTCCACGGTGCCCATGTGATCATCGGAACCATTTTCCTGACCATCTGTCTGCTGCGCGCGCTCAAGGGCGACTTCACACCCGAGAAGCACATCGGCTTCGAAGCCGCCGCCTGGTACTGGCACTTCGTTGATGTGGTCTGGCTGTTCCTGTTCTTTGCGGTCTACATCTGGGGCCAGTGGCCGCTGCTCTGAGCGCAAAGTTCAACGCGATATCCCGGAAAGCCGCCGCCAAGGCGGCTTTCCTTTTTCTCGCGATACGAACTATTGCACCCGATACAATTGCCCGGTTGCATTGTCGGGCTTTCCCAACATAACAAGGCACCGGCCCGCGCCGGGCCGAACACCTTCCTGACGGAGCCACAATGCGCCGGGTTTTGTTTTTGTTGATTTTCGGGATTGCGGGCCTTGCCATCCTCCTGTCCCTGGGGACATGGCAGATGCGCAGGCTGGCCTGGAAAGAGGGGCTGCTCGCCGAGATCGACAACCGCATCGCGGGGGCGACGGTGTCGCTTCCGGCGCTTCCTGACCCGGACCAAGACAAGTATCTGCCTGTGGCGATTACCGGTGTGTTCGACACACAAGAGTTGCATGTTCTGGTGTCGGTAAAGATGGTAGGGCCCGGGTACAGGATCATTGCGCCATTCCTCACCGACTCGGGTCGTCGGATTCTGGTCGACCGCGGCTTTGTCTCGACCGCGGCAAAACAGGCCGCACGCGCGCCCGGGCCGTTGGAGGTTTTCGGCAACCTGCACTGGCCGGATGAGATTGACGGGTATACTCCCGAACCGGATCGCAATTCCAATATCTGGTTCGCGCGGGATGTCCCGGCGATGGCGGCGGAGCTGGGAACCGAACCGGTTCTGGTGATCGCCCGAAGCCGGACCGACCCGGGCGTCACGCCGCTGCCGGTCGATTCCGCCGGGATTCCGAACGACCACCTGCAATACGCAATCACCTGGTTTGGACTGGCCCTCGTTTGGGTCGCGATGACCTTGCTGTTCCTGTGGCGCAGCCGCGCCCGCACAAAAGGCTGATATCCATGAAGTATGTCTCAACCCGGGGCCAGGCACCCGAACTGACCTTTGAAGAGGCGATGTTGACCGGTCTCGCGCGTGATGGCGGCCTGTATCTGCCGGCCGAGATACCGACCCTGACCCAAGACGCGATCGCTGCCCTTGCCGGGTTGCCCTACGAAGAGATCGCGTTTCGCGTGATGTGGCCCTTCGTTAGCGGTTCGTTTTCCGAAGACGAGTTCAAGGGCGCAATCGCGCGCGCTTATGCCGGGTTCGGTCATGCTGCCCGGGCACCGCTGAAGCAACTGAACGAGAACCATTTCCTGCTCGAGCTGTTCCACGGCCCAACCTTGGCCTTCAAGGACTTTGCCATGCAGCTGATCGGGCAATTGTTCCAACTGGCCCTGAAACGGCGGGGCGAGACGGTGACCATCGTCGGCGCCACCTCGGGTGATACCGGCTCCGCCGCGATCGAGGCGTTCCGTGGGCTCGACGCGGTTAATGTCTTCATCCTCTTCCCGCATGGCCGGGTCAGCGAGGTGCAGCGCCGCCAGATGACCACACCAGCGGATGGCAATGTGCACGCGCTGGCACTGGATGGCGATTTCGACGACTGTCAGGCGCGGGTCAAGGACATGTTCAACGACTTTGCCTTCCGCGACGGTGTCCGGCTGGCCGGGGTGAACTCGATCAACTTCGCGCGGGTCCTAGCCCAGGTCGTCTACTACTTTTCCGCCGCCACCAGCCTTGGTGCGCCGCACCGAAAGGTCAGCTTTACCGTGCCGACCGGCAATTTCGGCGACATTTTTGCGGGCTATATCGCCAAGCGCATGGGTCTGCCCATCGACCGGCTGGTCGTGGCCACCAACCAGAACGATATCCTGCATCGCTGCCTGTCCGGGCAGGGTTATTTCAAGGGCCAGACGATTCCGTCGGTCAGCCCGTCGATGGATATTCAGGTCTCGTCCAACTTCGAGCGTGCCCTCTACTACGCCTATGACGAAGATGGCGCGGCGGTATCGCAGCTGATGGCCGAATTGAAGTCCGGTGGTTTCGACGTCAGCCAGGGTGCGATGGAAAGCTTGCGCGAGGTCTACACCTCTGGCCGCGCGTCGGAAGAGGAAACGCTGGCAACGATCAAGGCAACGCTCGTGACCAGCGGTGAATTGCTCTGTCCGCATTCGGCTGTGGGTGTGAAGGTCGCCGAAGAGGCTCGTGTGGGTGACCGCACGCCGATGATCACGCTTGCCACCGCGCATCCGGCGAAATTCCCGGCTGCGGTGGAACAGGCTAGCGGAGTGTTTCCGCCTCTTCCCCCGCGCATGTCCGATCTGTATGAACGTCCGGAACGGCTGACCCGCATCGCCAACGATCTGGCGGCCATCCAGGATCATATCAGAGGGCATATCGCCGAGTGACTGTAAGACAAGACCAACTGGCCAACGGTTTCCGGATCGTCAGCGAACATATGCCGGGCCTGCAATCGGCGGCCATCGGCATCTGGGTAACCGCCGGTGGCCGCCACGAGCGGATCGAACAGAACGGTATCGCGCATTTCCTTGAACACATGGCGTTCAAAGGCACCAAGCGCCGTAGCGCGCTTGAGATTGCCGAAGCGATCGAGGATGTGGGCGGCTATATCAACGCCTATACCTCGCGCGAGGTGACCGCCTATTATGCACGGGTCCTGAAAGACGATGTTGCGCTGGGTCTGGACGTGATCGGCGACATCGTCCTGAACCCGGTGTTCGACCCGCGCGAGATCGAGGTCGAACGCGGAGTGATCCTGCAAGAGATCGGACAGGCGCATGATACGCCCGATGACGTCATCTTTGATTGGCTCCAGGAAGAAAGCTATCGCGATCAGCCGCTTGGCCGGACCATTCTCGGGCCGGTGGAACGTGTGCGGGCGTTCTCTCGCGAAGATCTGTCTGCCTTTGTGTCCGAGCACTACGGTCCCGAGCAGATGATTCTGTCTGCCGCAGGGGCGGTCGATCACGACAAGCTGGTGCGGCTGGCGACCGAGATGTTCGGTCATCTCAGGCCGTGCAAGGGTCTCATTCCCGCTCCTGCCCGGTTTACCGGCGGTGAGGCGCGACACGATAAGGCGCTGGAACAGGCGCATTTCGCTCTGGCCTTCGAAGGGCCGGGGTATCGTGACGATTCTATCTATACCGCACAGATCTATTCGTCTGCCCTGGGTGGTGGCATGTCTTCGCGGCTGTTCCAGGAAGTGCGCGAAGTGCGGGGCCTCTGCTACACCATCTTTGCCCAGACTGGCGCCTATGCCGACACCGGCACCACGACCATCTATGCGGGCACCAGTGCCGAGCAATTGGGCGAACTGGCGACGATCACCATCGACGAGATGAAGCGTGCCGCCGAGGACATGTCCGAGGCCGAGGTGGCGCGCGCCCGCGCGCAGATGAAGGCCGGGATGCTGATGGGCCTGGAAAGCCCGTCGAACAGGGCTGAACGGCTGGCGCGGCTGGTGCAGATCTGGGGCACCGTGCCTTCGCTGGAGGAAACGGTTGCCCGGATCGACGCGGTCACGACGGCGGATGTTCGTGCCTTTGCCGAGAATATGGCGGTGTCCGCCCCGGCTGCGCTGGCGCTTTATGGCCCGGTGACCGGAGCGCCCGGTCTCGCCGAATTGCAGGAGAGGCGCGCGGCGTGATGCTGTTGGGCAGGCGCAAGCTGAAACTCGAGACCGAGCGGCTGAGTCTGCGCCCGCCCGTCCATTCCGATTTTCGCGATTGGGCGGCGTTGCGGCGGGCGTCCATGGGATACCTGACCCCGTGGGAACCGGCATGGGCCACAGACCACCTCAGCCGCAAGAGTTTCACCAACCGGGTCTACTGGGCACAGCGATCGGTATCGGGTGATACGGCGGTTCCCCTGTTCCTGTTCCGGCGCGAGGATGACGTTCTGGTCGGGGCGATCACACTCGACAACATCCGTCGCGGCCCGGCTCAGGCCGGGACGCTTGGATATTGGACCGGACAGGCCTATGCTCGTCAGGGATATATGCGCGAGGCCATCGGAGCGGTTGTGCATCACGCATTTACTCAGCTTGACCTCAGCCGGATCGAGGCGGCTTGCCTGCCCGAGAATCTGCCATCGCGCGGGCTCCTGGAAAGCTCGGGTTTCAAATACGAAGGGGTCGCGCAATCCTACCTTCAGATCAATGGACGCTGGCGAACCCACGTTCTCTATGCCGCCTTGCGCTCGGACAGGCGGGGGCGCACTGACGCGGGTTGAGGGCACGCGGCGTCCAATAACGCAGCGTCACAATCATAGAATTTGACCCGACGCACTCCCGGTGCCGAAGCTGCCCCAGAACAAGCATGGGGAAGGCAAAGGTATGGGGAAGTTTCCGGATATCGAACGGCTGGGGTTCCATTTCAGCGACGAGCAGCGCGCGATACGCGAAACAATGGCGCGATTTGCCGACGAACGGTTGGCGCCGGGTGCTGCGGACCGAGACCGCAACGGGACCTTTCCAACGGCGCTGGTGTCGGAACTGGCCGGGCTGGGTGGGATGGCAATGAAGACCTCTGCCGAGGACGACGGGCCCGGGGCCGACAATCTCGCCTATGCGCTTGCAGTCGAGGCGATCGCCCGGGCGGACGCATCGGTTGCGGTGATCATGGTGGCGTCGAACCTTTCGGCGGCCATCCTTGCCGCGCACGCCACCGAGGATCAACGCGACCGGTTTCTGCGGCCCGTGGCGCGCGGCGAACGGGGGGCGCTGTCCTTTGGTCTGACAGAACCGGGGGCCGGGTCGGACGCCGCAGCAATCCGCACCACGGCGCGCTTGCAAGGCGACAGTTGGATCATCGACGGCACGAAACAGTGGATCACCGGTGCTGCCCGGGCCGACGTCTTTGTGATATTCGCCAAGACCCCCGAGGCGGGCGAGGGGGCGGTCACATGTTTCATTGTCGAGGCCGGTGCGCCCGGTTTCACCGTGGGCCGGGTCGAGGACAAGATGGGCCTCAGGTCATCAGGCACCGCCCAACTGCATTTCGATGGCGTCCGGGTGCCCGCGTCAAGTGTGGTCGGAGCGGTTGGGCAAGGATATCGTGTGGCTCTTGGCGCCTTGGCGCCCAGCCGGGTCGCGATTGCCGCGCAATCCTTGGGCATCGCCGAACGGGCGTTTGAACTGGGTTTGTCCTATGCGCAGGAACGGCGGGTGTTCGGCCAACCGGTGGCGGCCTTTCAGAATAGCCGTTTTGTGCTGGCCGATATGCGCTGTGCTCTGGATCAGGCCTGGTTGTTGATGCTCCGGGCCGCGCGCCTGCTGGACAGCGGAATCCCGATTCGCGGCGAAGCGTCGATGGCAAAACTGGTCGCCTCGGAAACCTGCGGCCGGGTCGTCGATCAGATGCTGCAACTGCATGGCGGCAACGGCTACTCCCGCGAGTACGAGATCGAGCGGCTGTATCGCGATGCCCGCGTCATGCGCATCTACGAAGGCACCAGCGAGATTCAACGCGAAGTCATCGCGCGCGACTTGTTGGGAAATTGAGCGAGGTTCGACGTCGGGTCAAGCCGTGCTATCTTTGCGGACAGGAGGGATACCGATGCTGCGCTCGCTTGTCATTCTCTTTCTTGCCCTGATCACCACCCCGATCAGCGCGCAAGAGCGCCGTCCAAGCCATTGCATCGCTATAGCCGATGCCGCCCCGGGCTTGGAGTATGTGCAACTGGCCAACTGGCGGGCCCCGGTGCCGCAATACGCGGTGCGGATCAGCTATATTGCCCACGCCTCTTTCCTGCTTCAGACCGAGGGTGGGCTGACAGCGGTGACGGATTTCACCGGTTTTCTCGGCACCGCACCGTTGATCCCCGACATCGTGACCATGAACCACGCGCACGAGACGCATTGGACAGCCTTTCCCGACCCGGCGATTCCCCATGTCCTCGAAGGGTGGGGGCCGTTTGGCGAAGGGGTCGACCACTATCTCGATCTGGGCGAGATGCTGGTGCGCAATGTTTCGACCGATATCAGGTCGGATTTCAGCGGTATCGAGCCGAACGGGAACTCGATCTTTGTCTTCGAGGTGGCTGGGCTCTGCATTGGGCATCTTGGTCATTTGCATCATGTCCCCGACGATGCGCAATTTGCGGCGCTGGGGCGGCTTGATGTGGTCATGGCTGCGGTCGACGGGGGCACGACCATGTCACTGCCGGAAATGATGCAGGTGCTCAGACGCCTGAAATCCTCGGTCGTGATCCCGATGCACTGGTTTTCGGGGTATTCGCTGAACGCCTTTCTGGCCGGGATTGGCAACGAGTTCGACATTCGCCGCGATGGGGTTTCCTCGATCGAGGTCAGCCTGCGAAACCTGCCGGATCGTCCCACGGTAATCGTGCTGGAACCGCGTTACCTGCGCCCCGATGAATAGGGCTTGCCGGGGAAGTGACGCTGAGGCATCAGTGGGGTCATGACGCTGAATGCCGCCGATGCCCCGTTTGCCGCTCATCTGAGCGGGCTGTTGCCCGAGGGCGTCCTGCGCCCGGTCGAGCCACGCTATCTGACCGAGCCGCGTGGCCGCTGGCAGGGACAGGTGGGTGTGCTTGCGCTGCCGCGCACGGTGGATGACGTCGCAACCCTTGTGCGTGCGGCGGGCCAATGGAGGGTTCCGGTGGTACCCTATGGCGGTGGGACCGGGTTGGTCGGTGGGCAGGTGATGCCAGATGGCCCCGCGCCTCTTCTCGTTTCACTGGAAAGGATGAACCACATCCGCGCCGTCCATCCCGAAGAAAACGTACTGCTCGCCGAGGCCGGATGCATCCTGGCCGATATCCAGGCGGCTGCGGCCAAAGCAGACCGCTTGTTTCCCCTGTCGCTGGCCGCCGAAGGATCGTGCCGCATCGGTGGAAATCTGTCGACCAACGCGGGTGGGGTGAACGTATTGCGTTACGGCAATACCCGTGACCTGTGCCTGGGACTGGAGGCTGTGTTGCCTTCGGGTCAGATTTGGCACGGGTTGTCGCGGCTCAGAAAGGACAATACCGGCTATGATCTTCGCAACCTGCTGATCGGTGCCGAGGGGACGCTGGGCATCATTACGGCGGCTGCGCTCAAACTATCGCCGGTGCCGGGGTCAATCGGTACGGCCATGCTCTCTGTGGCGTCGCCCAAGGCGGCGCTGGAGCTGCTGTCTTTGGCGCGCGCCCAAGTCGGCGAGGCGGTCAGCGCTTTCGAACTCATCCACCGGCAGGGCCTTGAGTTCCTGACCGAAGTTCTGCCTCAGGTGCGTCAGCCTTTTGAAACACTGCCGGAGTGGTGCGTTCTGGTCGAACTGGGTCTCTCGGGCGGTCGTGCGGCAAGCGAGGCGCTGGAGCATCTGTTCGAGACCGCGCTTTCCGCTGGTCTCGCTGACGACGGAGTAATCGCCCAAAGTGAGGCGCAGCGCCACGCGCTGTGGACTGTTCGCGAACACCTGCCCGAGGCCAATCGGCTGATCGGCTCAGTCTCGAGCCACGATGTGTCTCTGCCGCTTTCGGCGATCCCGGACTTCATCAAGCGGGCCGCCGCCGCTGTTGCAGAAATCGGACCTTTCCGGATCAACAAATTCGGCCATCTTGGCGATGGTAACCTGCATTACAACGTCTTCCCGCCCAAAGGGCACAGCCGGACCGAGTTCGCGGCAGTGGCCGGGCAGGTCCAGCGCGCCGTTCACGACCTCGTTCACGCGTTGGACGGATCGGTCAGCGCCGAACACGGGATCGGCAGGCTGAAGGCCGATGACCTGATCCGCTATGGAGACCCGGTGAAGCTGGCGGCAATGCGGGCGATCAAGACAGCGCTCGATCCCGTAGGTATCATGAACCCTGGAGCGGTCCTGCGCGGTTAGACTGGGTTTTGTGCCTCTGCTCGCAACAGCAAGTCGCGGACAGGGCTACAGGAAAACCCGTTCACTGTTACGCATAAAGCCAACTGTCACAGATAAATGAATGCAAGAAATATGATTTTTCTATGCATATCCCTCCTACTGCGTGACAATGATAGTGTTCAGGGAGGAACACGAAAATGAAATATCTTTTTCTGGCAGCTGCTCTGGCTCTTTCGACGGCGAGCGGAGCCTGGGCCGAAGGCAAAACGCATTACGTCGCTGTTCATGTGGACGAGAATGATCCTCAGGTCATGAACATGGCGCTCAACAACGTCGCGAATGTCACCAAGCACTATGAAAGCATCGGCGATACGGTCATGGTGGAGGTCGTGGCCTATGGTCCGGGGCTCAACATGTACATTCCGGGCAAGAGCCCGGTCGCGGACCGTATCTCGGCCATGAGCTTGGAGATGGAGAACCTGTCTTTTGCAGCCTGCGGCAACACCAAGGCAGCGATGAGCAAGAAGGCTGGGCACGAGATTGAGCTGATGGCAGAGGCGACCGTCGTTCCTTCGGGCGTTGTGCGCCTCATCGAACTGCAAGAACAGGGCTATGCCTACGTGCGCCCTTGATCGGGAAAGCGGGGCCGGTTCGTCCGGCCCCGCATCTGCGGCTTATCCCTTCGGCAGGATAACCTTGTCGATGACGTGAATAACGCCATTGCTGGCTTCGATATCCGCTGCCGATACGGTCGCATCGTTTACCATCACGCCGTTATCCAGATCGATGGTCACGGCGCCGCCCTGCACGGTCGTCGCGGTCATGTCGTCGCTCAGATCCGTCGACATCACCTTGCCGGGAACCACGTGATAAGTGAGCACGGCAATCAGCTGGTCCTTGTTTTCCGGTTTCAGCAGGTTCTCGACCGTGCCCGCAGGCAGCGCGGCAAAGGCTTCATCCGTCGGGGCAAAAACGGTGAAGGGGCCATCCCCTTTCAGGGTATCGACAAGCCCTGCCGCCTGAACAGCGGCCACGAGTGTCGAGAACGAGCCCGCGCCCACGGCGGTATCGACGATATCCTTGGCGTTGCCACCCGCGCCGGCCGAGGTGGCAAACAGAGCAGCGGCGACGGTAGCAAGGGCTGACTTTCGAAACATTCGGTATCTCCTTCGGTTTGCTGCCGGTGTTGGCATCGAAGTCGATTACGCAAAATTCAGGGTACCGGATGTCCGCAAATTGGCGGCCCGCTCACTTGACGGCAGAAGAACGCGGCCTAAGCCGCAGGTTTTTGGTTCAGCCAATCAAAATTTAGTGAAACAACGTGATCACAGCCCTTCGAATTCGCACAGGGCGTGCACGTCCATTCCCATTTTTTCCAGAACCTTTCGGCCACCAAGCTCCGGCAGATCGATGACAAAGGCGCAAGAGACGATCTCGCCCCCGAGCCGCTCGATCAGTTTGATGCCTGCGGCCGCCGTTCCACCGGTTGCCAGCAGATCGTCGACCAGCAGGATCTTTTCGCCCGGCTGGATCGCGTCATCGTGGATCTCGACAATCGCTTCGCCATATTCCAGCTTGTAGTCTTGGCTGATCGTGGTGCCGGGCAGTTTGCCTTTCTTGCGGATCGGCACGAAACCGACGCTCAGCTGGTGGGCAATGGCCCCACCGAGGATGAAGCCGCGCGCCTCCAATCCGACGACCTTGTCGATCCGCTCGCCCGCGTAGGGGTGCAGCATCTGGTCGATCGCCATGCGAAACCCGCGCGGATCAGCAAACAGAGTGGTGACATCCCGAAACAGGATTCCCTCATGCGGGAAATCGACGATGGTGCGGATGTAATCCTGAACCGATTTCGTTCTGGACATGAGGTCCCCCTGTAAGATCTGCGTTTCCAGCGGTTTGGCGCATGAAACGCGCTGGTGCAAGAGGGAGGACGGTGCCGCGCCAACAGACGCGCCAACAGAGGTGGGCCTGATGAGGTCAGCGCCGGGTCTTGAGGCTGGCGAAAGAGCGGTAGAGCGTCGCGGGAAGCCAGGAGAGATGTGGTTTCACCCAGTCCCGCCGGTCCTGGATCAGTAGCGATTGTGCGGTATGCAGGTTCATTGCAATTGCCTCGGTCTTTTTGTTACGGTGCGGCGCACCGACATATTCTATGCATTGTATATACAATGCATATGCCAAATCTTCAACCGCGCGGATGGATTCGTGGGCAAGAAAGACGGAAAAAACGCTTCTACCAAGGATGCGCAGCTTGTTCTGCGGCTGGATAAGAAAGAGCGGGACGCCTTTGTCGAAACCTGCAAGGCGCTCGATACCAGTGCCGCGCGCGAGATTCGCCGCTTCATCCGCGAATTCATGAAGGCGCATCAGGACAGCTAGGCGGGGCGCCGCAGCAATGCGGTGGCAAGCCCCATGCCCATCAGGGTCACGCCTCCGGTTCGGGTCAGCCCCACAATCACCGAAGGCCGGTCAACCCAGCGGCGCAGCCGGTCGGCCAGCAGCGCATAGGCAAGGGCGTTCAATGCGGCTAGCCCGACAAAGGTTACGATCAGCACGGCGAACTGCGGCATCAGTGGCACCTCGGGGCGCAGGAACTGCGGCACGAAGGCGATGAAGAAGGCGATGGATTTCGGATTCAGCGCTGTGACAGCGGCGGCATGGGCAAAGACCGACCGTTCGCTCACATCCGGCGAGACGCGCATCTGCGCCAGTCCCGCGCTGCCCGCGCTGCGGAACAGGCGATAGCCCAGCCACAGAAGATAGGCGGCGCCGACCCATTTGAGCACCGCAAACAGCGTGGCCGAGGCCAGCACCAATGCGCCAAGCCCTGCGAGAGAGGCGCTCATCGCGATGAGATCTCCCAGAGCCACTCCCGTGGCCGAGGCAACGGCCACACCACGCCCCTTGGACAGGGCATAGCTCAAGACCAGCAGCACTGTGGGGCCGGGGATCAGCAGAAGGGCAGTCGAAGCGGCAACAAAGGCAAGCCAGAGATCAAGGGGCATGACTGTTCTCCAAACTGAACAGATCGCAGTCAGCCTGCTTTCCCGGTCGCGGTCAAGCGCCTGTTTGCCTACAACACCCGACCGGCAACCGCGTCAAGCCGGGCGAGCAGCGCCGGGTCGCGCGCCTCGGGTGCGGTCAGGATGGCATGCTCCAGCGCCCGGTCGCAGCCATGCGGGCAGGGTGTGCGCGCGGCACCCAGGAGGGCGGGCAGGCCCTTGACCATGGCGCGGCCTTTGTCGGCATTGCCCATCAGCGTGGCGATGATCTGGCTCACGTCCACCTCGCCATGATCGGGGTGCCAGCTGTCGTAATCGGTGACCATCGCGACGGAGGCATAACAAAGCTCGGCCTCGCGGGCGAGTTTCGCCTCGGGCATGTTGGTCATGCCGATCACATCGGCGCCCCAGTGTTCGCGGTACATCTTCGATTCCGCTAGCGTCGAGAATTGTGGCCCCTCCATTGCCAGATAGGTGCCACCGCGATGCACGGTGATGCCAGCGGCGCGGGCAGAGGATTCGCAGGCGTCCGACAGGCGCGGGCAGGTGGGATGGGCGACGCTGACATGGGCGACGCAGCCGGTGCCAAAGAAGCTCTTCTCGCGGGCAAAGGTCCGGTCGATGAACTGGTCGACGATCACGAAATGCCCCGGCGCCACCGCCTCGCGGAACGATCCGCAGGCGGAAACCGAGATCACGTCGGTGACACCCAGCCGTTTCAGCGCGTCGATATTGGCGCGATAGGGGACCTCGGTCGGGGAATGTACGTGGCCGCGCCCGTGGCGGGGCAGAAAGGCCATGTCGACGCCACCAAGCCGCCCGGTCAGGATCTGGTCCGAGGGCGCCCCCCATGGGGTGTCGACGCTGACCCATTCCGCCGCGTCCAGCCCGTCGATGTCATAGATGCCTGAGCCGCCGATCACGGCGATCTTGGTGTTGCGCATATCGGTGGCCTTTTCCTGTTGCGGGCGTTTCGCGTCCGAGTTGTGCGGATTCCGGCGCGCTTTTCAAGGGTGGGGCTTATCCGCCCTGACGGGCGTCTGCGCCGGTCAGGCCGCGCTGGCGGGATTGATCGAGAAAATCCTGCCAGGCCGCCTCGAACTGGCCCAGCGGCCAGGTGCGATCCTGTGCCTTTCCGTGGCGGTCTCGGAACGTGAAGCGAAAGCTTCCGCCTTGCCGCATCGCCGCGATCAGGGTCTCGGCTCGGCCCTCGGAGAAGGTGCAGCCGAGCCCGGCCAGACAACCGGGCCAGTTGCTGTGCCAGAGACGTTCTCCAGCCCTCTCGATCCGGATGCCGCCGGGCGCAAAGAGCGTGCCCGGCTCGATCCCGATTTCGACAGCGAAGCCTGTGCCGTCGGGGGTGACAAAGAGGTATTGCGCGGCAAACCGTGGTTGCGGCGAGAACACGTCCACATGCCGCAGATAGCAGCGCTGTACCAATTGCCCTTGCTCGACGCGCTCGTCGCACATGGAATCCCAGATGCCGATCAGCCGGTGATGGGTGACCCGCCAGTTTCCGGCGGTATCGTTGCCCTGCATGTCCTGGGCATGGGCGGGCAGGGCGATCAGGGCGAATAGCAGCAAGGGGATCAGGGAACGCATGCCAGACAGGTGAGCAGCGGACGGGCCGCGTGCAAGTCACCTTACCGCGAGCGAAAGTCATGCGCGCAACGCATAGCTGTTACCCGTGCTGCGCCATGGCCGTATGGGTGGCGATTCGTTAGAAAGCCCGGAACGCGAACTTCCCCATCTGGATCTGCCCCATGCCCCGTGCCTTCCTGGCAAGTGTTGCCAATCGTCTCGCCATTCCCGACCTGCGCTGGATGCCGGACGAGCCGCTGACTGCCTCGCGGCTCAGGATCGAGCTGTTGTCGGGGCTGACCGTGGCGCTGGCGCTGGTGCCCGAGGCGGTGGCCTTTGCCTTTGTCGCCGGGGTGCACCCGCTGGTGGGGCTTTACGCGGCCTTTCTGGTCGGGCTGATCACCGCGCTGATTGGTGGGCGGCCGGGCATGATCTCGGGCGCGACAGGGGCCTTGGCGGTGGTGATGGTGGCGCTGGTGGCGCAGCACGGGGTCGAGTACCTGTTTGCGACCGTGGTGCTGATGGGGCTGTTGCAGCTGGTCGCCGGGGTCATGCAATGGGGCAAGTTCATCCGGCTGGTGCCGCATCCGGTCATGCTGGGCTTTGTCAACGGGCTGGCCATCGTGATCTTTCTGGCGCAGATGGGCCAGTTCAAGGTGCCGGGCAGCATGGAAAATACCGGCCACGGGATGGGCGGCGGCGAATGGCTGTCAGGTGGCCCGCTGATCCTGATGCTGGCGCTGGTGGCGCTGACCATGGTGGTGATCTGGATCATGCCGCGTGTGACGCGGGTGATCCCTGCGCCGCTCGCGGGCATCGCCGTGGTCGCCGCTTTGGTGATCGGCGCCGGGCTAGATGTGCCGCGCGTGGGCGATATGGCCTCGATCGAGGGCGGCTTGCCGCAGTTTCATATCCCGATGGTGCCGCTGAACTGGGAAACGCTGGAGATCATCCTGCCTTATGCGGTGATCCTCGCGGCGATCGGACTGATCGAGTCGCTGCTGACCCTGAACCTGGTGGGCGACATCACCGGTAAGCGCGGTGGCGCCAGCCAGGAATGCATTGCCCAGGGTGCGGCCAATGTGGTGACCGGCTTCTTTGGCGGCATGGGCGGCTGCGCGATGATCGGCCAGTCGATGATCAACGTGAAATCCGGCGGGCGGACCCGTGTGGCCGGTATCGCGGCGGCGCTGTTCCTGCTGGTGTTCATCCTGGTGGGCGCACCGCTGATCGAGCAGATTCCGCTGGCCGCGCTGGTGGGTGTGATGTTCATGGTGGTGATAGGCACCTTTGCATGGAACTCGCTGATGATCCTGCGCAAGGTCCCGCTGACCGATGCCTTCGTCACCGTGCTGGTCACCGTAGTCACGGTGATGGAGGATCTGGCCGTTGCCGTGGTGGTTGGGGTGATCGTCTCGGCGCTGGCCTATGCCTGGAACAATGCCAAGCGCATCCATGCGGTGACGCGCGAGTCGCACACGGCGAAGGGCGCCAAGGTCTATGAGATTCAGGGGCCTCTTTTCTTTGGTTCGACCGATGGGTTCGTGGAGCTTTTTGAGGTCGAACAGGACCCCGCAACCGTGATCGTCGATTTCAAGGAGAGCCGGGTTGTCGATCAGTCGGCTTTGCAGGCGATCGAGGCGGTGGCGCTGAAATACGAGGCGGCGGGCAAGCAGGTGATGCTGCGGCATCTGAGCCGCGACTGCCACCAGCTGCTGACCAAGGCCGGGCATCTGATGGTCGACAGCGACGATGACCCCGATTACGGGCTGGCGGTGGATTACTCGGTGCGGACCGGCATCCTGGGCGCGCATTGAACTTTTACCAAGCGGAGCGCGCCTAACGGCGCGCGCTCTTTTCTTGCCGCGCCTTTTGGCGCGGGATGCGAGGCGCTGCCTCGCGCTCCGGGATATTTCAGGCAAGAGGAAAGTGGGATCAGAGGGCGAGAGCGGTAAGCGCAGCGAGATCGCCCGTCAGGAGTGCCGGTTCGGCCCGGCTGATGAGGTCGGGTGTCCAGTCCCACCAGCGCAGGTCAAGAAGCGCAGCAATGGTGTCCGGGTCAAACCGGTAGCGGATCACCCGCGCGGGATTACCGGTAACAACCGCATAGGGCGGCACCGTGCCGCGTACCACCGCTCCGGCGCCGATGAGGGCGCCGTCTCCGATCCGGGCGCCGGGCAGGATCATCGCGCCATAGCCGATCCAGACATCGTGGCCCACCACGGTATCGCGGCAGTCGGGTTGGTAGGAGGTCATTTGCGCCGGATCGAAAACCGGGAAGGGAAAGCAGGTGATTCCGTCCATCGCGTGATTGGCCGAGGCGGTAATGAAACGCACCCCGTGGGCGATCTGGCAGAACCGCCCAAGTGTCAGCGTTTCGCGGGAATTCGGGAACAGATAGGGCGCCAGCCGGGTCGCCCAATCCGTAGGAGGGTCGAAGTCCGAAGCATAGCTGTAGTCGCCGACTTGGAGCCGGGGATGGTCGATCACCTGGTTAAGAAAGACCGTGCCGGTATGTTCCGTTCCGTCCGGAAGGGTGATCGGGTAGCGGCGGCTGGCCTCGGGCAGTGGCATCAGTCGTCAGGCCGGGCGAGCGTGAAGAGATCGCGCACCACGGTATAGTCGCGATAGCCAAGCCGGGCCAGCGGCTGGTAGGTCGTGACGTCGAAAATCCCATCCTTCAGGCAGTCGTCGCGCATGTGGATGCCCGTCACCTCACCAAAGACCACCCGGTTTGACATGCCGGGCAGGGTGACGATCTGGGTCAGCTTGCATTCCAGCGCGGCGGGGGCACCTGCGACGCGGGCGCAGGCAATGGTTTCGCATTCGATTGGGGTCAGCCCGGCATGGGCGAATTCATCCACCTCACGCGGGAGCGTCTGAGAGGTCGCGTTCATCGCATCGCGCATCGCGTATTCGACGATGTTCACACAGAAGACACCGGTTGCCTCGATATTTGCGACCGTGTCCTTTGTGTTGTCCTGGTCGGGCTTGCTGCCCGTGGTCGAGAACATCACCTGTGGCGGGACATAGGCGGCGCCATTGAAGAAGCTGTAGGGCGCGAGATTGTTGGTGCCGTCCGCGGCGCGGGTGGATATCCAGCCGATGGGGCGCGGCGTGATGATCGCGTTGAACGGATTATGCGGCAGGCCGTGCCCGTCTTCGGGTCTGTAGAACATGTGCGGTCGTCTCCAAGCGTTTGCCCTAGGGGTAACGAAGTGATAGGGCGATTTCCACCCAAGAGGAGAGGCAGGGCGGAAGGTGATCGAAGTCAAACCGGAAACACCGGACGATTGGTGGGAAGTCGAGGCGCTCTATGACCTGTGTTTTGCTCCGGGCCGCACTGCGCTGTCATCTTACCGATTGCGTGATGACGTCCCGCCTGTCACGGGCCTGTCGATGGTGGCGCGGGACAGTGATGGCACCATGGCGGGTGCGATCCGGTTCTGGCCGGTCCATGTCGGGGCCGAGGACGCACTCTTGCTGGGGCCGGTTGCCGTGCACCCGACCCATCAGGGTGAGGGGCTGGGCGGATTCCTGATCCAGGAAGGCCTTGAGGCCGGGCGCAACAGCGGTTGGGATCGGGTGATGCTGGTAGGCGATTTCCCTTATTACAGCCGGTTCGGCTTCTCCCGGCTTGATGGCGTGATCATGCCGCCGCCCACGAACCCGGATCGGGTTCTGGGGCTGGAACTGACGCCGGATGCCTGGAAGGGCGTCACCGGCCACGTTACCCGCTGGACAAGGTGATCCGTTGAAATCCGGTTGAACACACCCGATGTTGAAGAGGATCGGGAGGTGAGTCCATGCAGGATATCGTGATTGTCGCGCCGGTTGACGTCGAGGCGGAACTGGATGCGCTTGCACAGCGGTACCGGGCGGCCGGGGGCATCGGTATTCAGGTGCTGAACGCGGTCGGGGGCAAGGCCGAGTCGCTTTTGGACAAACTGCCGCAGCAGGTGCGGGGCGGCCTGACCGAGGCGACCGAACGCGCCCTTTCTCTGGCGATGCGAGCGGCGCAAGGGTCGCGGCGCGCGGTGCCGAAACAGACGGAACGGGGTAACATGGTCTGGACAACGGCCATGGGTGCGGCTGGAGGGCTTGGCGGCCTATCTACCGCTCTGGTGGAACTGCCGGTTACGACCACGGTGCTGTTGCGGGCGATACAGGACGTAGCGGCCGAGTACGGTTTTGACCCGGCTTCGGAAAATGTACAGTTCGACTGTATCCGGGTGTTCTCGGCTGCGGGTCCGCTTGCGGTGGACGATGGGGCCGACCTGGGCTTTGTCTCGCTCAGACTGACCTTGACCGGCAATGCGATGCAAAAGATGATTTCCGCGGTTGCGCCCCGGCTGGCGGCGGCGATGGGCCAGAAACTGGCGGTTCAATCCGTGCCGATTCTTGGCGCTATGGCCGGTGCATCGGTCAACTATGTCTATACCCGGTACTACCAGCAGATCGCGCATGTGCATTTCGGATTGCGCAAGCTGGCAATCGATGCGGACATCCCGCATGGCGATCTGGTCGCCCGCCTAAGCAACCGAATGGCGCTAAGAGCGCGCTGAACGGGCGAGCCGGCCGAATTCGCATATGTACCGGGGTGTGGCCATGAGATAAGGACTGCTTTACCCCGAAGCCGTAGTTTCGGGGGCAGTGGCAAGTGTGCTCAATCGGTGGGTCAATGAATTCACAGCTTCAGCCAGAGTTTCCCGTCGAACTTGGTCTTGCAAGGCCGCAAATGCAGTATGGCGCTTTGTGCTATCGGTTCAAGGGCGAGACACTTCGGGTGCTGATGGTAACGACGCGCCGCACAGGGCGCTGGATACTCCCTAAGGGCTGGCCGATGAAGGGGCGCGATGGTGCCGGTGCCGCTGCGCGCGAGGCTTGGGAAGAGGCTGGTGTCATCGGGACCGTTCATGCCAGCAGTGTAGGACTCTTTTTCTATTCAAAGATCCTTGGGAAACGAGGGCCGGTGCCCTGTATGGTGCAGGTCTATCCGATCCATGTCAGCGAACTGGCCGACAGGTATCCCGAACGCGGTGAAAGGCGCCGCAAATGGTTCTCGGTCGCCAA
This sequence comes from Ruegeria aquimaris, assembly GCF_025751555.1. GTDB lineage: Bacteria > Pseudomonadota > Alphaproteobacteria > Rhodobacterales > Rhodobacteraceae > Ruegeria_B > Ruegeria_B aquimaris. The sequence continues at coordinate 109,663 of NZ_JAOWLB010000004.1, read as the reverse complement.
GGCGGCCAAGGTTGCCGGTGAGCCGGACCTGGCGCGTTTGCTTTCCCTGGTTGATCTCGATCATTTGCGTCAGATGCGGAATTGAATGCATCGCGGCACAAGGGTCACTTGATCTTAAGGGCATGGTGGATATTTACTTGTCAGACCGCACGGGAATGTCTTGATGATTCAATATTCTCTGAAATGTAGCGAAGGCCACAGCTTTGAAAGCTGGTTCCAATCGGCGACAGCGTTCGACAAGCTGGCCGCATCCGGTTTGGTGTGTTGTGCGATTTGTGGCGGCAATCAGGTTGAAAAAGCGATGATGACGCCCCGGGTCCGTCCGGCGCGCTCCGCCGCCGGATCGCTGGAAAAGGAACGCCCGCTCAGCACTCCGGCCAGTTCGGCGGAACAGGCGCTGGCGGAGTTCCGTAAGAAAATCGAACAGAACTCCGACTATGTCGGCAAAGATTTTGCTGCCGAAGCACGCAAGATGCATCTGGGCGAAACGCCTGAGCGCTCCATCTATGGGGAGGCCCGGGTCGAAGATGCCAAGGCCTTGCTCGAGGACGGTATTCCGGTGTCCCCATTGCCATTCCTGCCCAACCGAAAGGCCAACTGACGTGCACGTTGTTGTCACCGGAGCGAACCGGGGAATAGGAAAGTCCCTGGCTCAGCGTTATCGCGCACAAGACCACCGGGTAACCGGCACTGCGCGAGATGGAAGTTGCGAGATCTCACTCGATGTGACTGACCCGGCGCAGCAACGGAGTATGGCCGCCGCACTGGCCGGGCAGGATGTGGATTTGCTGATCTGCAATGCCGGTGTCTATCTGGACAAAGGGCAGACAATCGAAGGATATCCGGCCCAGATGTGGGCCGATACGTTTGCGGCGAATGTCACCGGCGTGTTCCTGACGATTCAGGCGCTGCTGCCGAATCTGCGCGCCTCGCAGGGCAAGATCGCGATCATCTCGTCACAGATGGCATCCCACACACGGGCGCCTGGCGGCAGCTATATCTATCGCGCCTCCAAGGCGGCGGCGCTGAATCTGGGCCGTAATCTGGCTGCGGATCTTGCGGGCGACGGGATTGCCGTCGGCGTCTATCACCCAGGTTGGGTGCAGACGGATATGGGCGGCGGGGCCGCCGATATCACGGCGGAGGCGGCCGCCGACGGGCTGGTTGCGCGGTTTGCTGCGCTTTCCACGGATACCAGCGGATGTTTCGAAACCTGGGACGGGCGGGCGCATCCTTACTGAGATGCGACTGCTGCAACCGGCAATTCAAAGACTTCGCCGGGCTCGATGAAGATCCGCATTGTACCGCCGATAGTTTCCGAACTGATGGATGAGGGTGAACTGCTCGACACCGGCTTGCCACCTTCGAAATAGATGTTGCGCACTTCGCCACCCGGCAGGATGACAGCCAGCGTTGCGGTACCGTCCTCCTTGCGGCGCAGTTCCGCCGGACAGTCGGACAGCACCAGACCGGCCGTTGCGCAAGGCACGGTTCCCAAAGCGTTCTGCCCGTCGGTTCCAGAGACGGTGGCGGCAAACACAGCCAGCGGAGAAACACAGAGGACAGCGGCGAGAAGGGGGGCGCGCATGGGTAATCCTTGATTTGGAGTTCAGTCATCCAACGCTGGCATTTGGACCACATTCTGTAAACCCCACCCGGTTGGGTGAGGCCCTGCGTCACATCGGTGCGTGCTGAATGTCCCCTTGCTCTTGCACCCCCCCTCGCATAAGAGGCTCGGGACCATTTCCAAGGCGCGGAGACTTTGCCCCCATGCCAACGCTCGTGATGAAATTCGGCGGCACATCGGTTGCCAATCTCGATCGTATCCGCCGCGCGGCCAAACGCGTCGGCGTCGAAGTCGCCAAGGGCTATGACGTGATCGTCATCGTTTCGGCCATGGCGGGCAAGACCAATGAGTTGGTGGGCTGGGTCAATGAGACCTCGCCCCTGTTTGACGCGCGTGAATACGACGCCGTCGTGTCTTCGGGCGAGAACGTGACCGCGGGGCTGATGGCCCTGACCCTGCAAGAAATGGATATCCCCGCCCGTAGTTGGCAGGGCTGGCAGGTGCCGCTGCTCACCAACAGCGCCCACAGTCAGGCCCGGATCGAGGATATCCCGCCGCACAATATCAACCAGAAGTTCGCCGAAGGCATGAAGGTCGCGGTGGTCGCCGGGTTCCAGGGTGTCAGCCCCGAGGGCCGGATCACAACGCTGGGCCGGGGTGGCTCGGACACAACGGCGGTGGCCTTTGCTGCGGCCTTTGGGGCCGAACGGTGCGACATCTATACCGACGTGGATGGCGTCTATACCACCGACCCGCGCATCTGTTCCAAGGCGCGCAAGCTTGAAAAGATCTCGTTCGAGGAAATGCTCGAACTGGCCTCGCTGGGGGCCAAGGTGCTGCAAACCCGTTCGGTCGAACTGGCCATGCGCTACAAGGTGAAACTGCGTGTCCTCTCCAGCTTTGAGGAACAAACGGACGAGGCGGGAACGCTGGTCGTCGATGAGGAGGAAATCATGGAATCCAATGTCGTTTCCGGTGTGGCCTATTCCCGCGACGAGGCCAAGATGACCGTTGTTTCGGTTCAGGACCGCCCGGGTGTCGCCGCCACCATCTTTACCGCGCTCAGCGATGGCGGGGTGAACGTGGACATGATCGTGCAGAACGTGTCCGAGGAGGGCATTACCGACATGACCTTCTCTTGCCCGACCGATCAGGTGGCGCGCGCCGAAAAGGCGATGAATGCCGTGCGCGATGCCGGTCATCTCGAATTCGAGTCGCTGATAGTCGACTATGACGTGTGCAAGGTCTCGGTTGTCGGTATCGGCATGCGCAGCCAGTCGGGCGTTGCGGCCAAGATGTTCAAGATCCTCTCGGATGAGGGGATCAACATCAAGGTCATCACAACTTCCGAGATCAAGATTTCCGTTCTGATCGACCGGAAATACATGGAACTTGCCGTTCAGGCGCTGCATGATGCGTTTGAACTGGACAAGGCGGCCTGATCCAATCCAAGCCGGGCGCGCCTGACCCTGTAACGGCAAGAGGGCCCATGGCGGACGGAACCGAAAGCGAATCCCGCAAGCTGCTGGGGCGGCTGCGAGAGGCGATGGCGACCGACGAGGCCGGACAGGCCCGTCTGGACCGCATTACGCATCTGATCGCCGACAGCATGGGAACCGAGGTCTGCTCGATCTACCTGTTCCGTGATGCCGAAACGCTGGAGTTATGTGCCACCGAAGGGCTGAAGCCTGAATCTGTGCACCAGACCCGCATGCGCCTGGGCGAAGGTCTGGTCGGTCGCGTCGCAAAGTCCGGCAAGGTGGTCAACACGCCTGATGCACCTTCGGCCAAAGGTTTCCGCTACATGCCGGAAACCGGGGAAGAGCGTTTTTCCTCATTTCTGGGCATCCCGGTTCAGCGGCTTGGCGAAAAGCTGGGGGTGCTGGTCGTACAATCCCGCGTTGCGAGGGAATTTTCCGCCGACGAGGTCTATGCCTTGGAAGTGGTCGCGATGGTTCTGGCCGAAATGGCCGAACTGGGTGCTTTTGTGGGAGAAGGCGCCGCTCTGTCGCCGCTCCACCAGAAATCCGCGATGTTCCGTGGCGGGACCGGCCAAGAAGGCGCCGCCGAAGGTCATGTCTGGCTGCATGAACCCCGCGTGGTTATCACCAACCCGATTGCCGACGATCCGCATCGCGAGTTGGAGCGGCTGAACGAGGCGATCGAAGAGTTGCGGGTCGGCGTCGACCGGATGCTGGAAATGTCGCAGCATGGCGATAAGGAGCAGCTGCAAGTCCTTGAAGCATATCGCATGTTTGCCAATTCCAAAGGCTGGATGCGGCGGATGGAAGAGGACATCGCCCGCGGTCTGAGCGCAGAGGCAGCGGTGGAAAAGGAACAGTCGCAGGCGCGCGCGCGAATGGAGCAGGTGCAGGATGCCTACCTTCGCGAACGGCTGGCGGATCTTGACGATCTGTCGAACCGTTTGCTGCGCATCCTGACCGGCCAGGGCAAACAGACAGGTGCCGATCTTCCCGCCGATCCGATCCTGGTTGCACGCAATATCGGTCCGGGCGACCTACTGGAGTATGGCCGCTCGCTCAAGGGGATCGTGCTCGAAGAGGGCTCGGTTGGCAGCCATGCTGCGATTGTCGCCCGTGCCTTGGCAATCCCGTTGGTCGTGCACGCGGAACGCATAACCACCGAGGCCCTGAACGGCGATCATATCATGGTCGATGGCGATCAGGGCATCGTGCACCTGCGGCCCGAAGACAGCGTTGTCACCGCCTTTCGCGACAAGATCGCGATGCAGGCCGATGCACAGGCGCGCTATGTGTCGATTCGGGAAACCCCTGCCGTCACGCTGGACGGGCACCGTGTCAATCTGGTCATGAATGCGGGCCTGATGGCCGATCTACCGTCGCTCGAAAGCTCGGGTGCCGAGGGGGTGGGGCTGTTCCGTACCGAGTTGCAGTTCCTGGTGCGCAACAAGATGCCGAAACGCTCGGAATTGGTGGCGCTGTATTCCCGGGTTTTGGATGCGGCCAAGGGCAAGCGCGTGGTGTTCCGCACGCTCGATATCGGGTCGGACAAGGTGCTTCCCTACATGAAACCCACCGACGAGCCGAACCCCGCGCTGGGCTGGCGCGCGATCCGGGTTGGTCTGGACAAACCGGGTGTCATGAGAATGCAGTTGCAGGCCCTGATCCGTGCCGCAGCTGGCCGTCCGTTGACGATCATGTTCCCGTTTGTCGCGCAGGCTGAAGAGTATCGTGCTGCCCGCGCCGAGGTGGACAAGACCGTCGAGCGAGAGCGAATTCTGGGTCACAAGTTGCCGGAATCGTTGGAAATCGGTGCGATGCTCGAGACCCCTTCGCTGGCCTTTGCTCCGCAAAAATTCTTTGACGAGGTTGGCTTTCTGTCCATCGGGGGCAACGATCTCAAGCAGTTCTTCTTTGCCGCGGACCGCGAAAACGAGCGTGTGCGTCGCCGCTATGATACGTTGAACTGTAGTTTCCTGACTTTCATCGAAAACATAGTTGAACGGTGCGAACAGTCCGGGACGCAGCTCAGCTTTTGTGGCGAAGACGCGGGTCGCCCGATCGAGGCGGTCTGTTTGGCGGCGATGGGAATCCGTACCCTGTCGATGCGCCCTGCTTCAATTGGGCCGGTCAAGAGCTTGTTATTGAGAACGAATTTGGAGCAACTCCGCCAGATCATTACCGAAGGACGTCACGAGGGTGTCCAGTCGGTGCGCCCTGCGGTAACGGAGTGGTTCCGTCAGCAGGGCTGATCGAACCCAAACCTTCTCGATGTAAAGTGATCAAGCGTGGGTTTTTCCCAGTTGACGAGGCCTTACAACCCACTCAAATTTTATCTTTTTATTTCAGCATATTGATGGCGGACTCTCATCTCATGTTGCAAATTGATCTGTCCCACTAACCTTGTGACACACCACGAATGTGGATAACTCCCTCTACGCCGACGAAGAAATATATTGTCAATATTTGACGAATTTGTAGGACAAATGACGAAAGAAGATAAATTATTATCGTTTTCTGATGTGCAAACAGAAGTATCCACATTTTCTCCACAGGTGAACACTGGATAAGTTCACCGTATCAATGTGCTTGTCTACCTTGTTCCGACGGCAATAAATGGGCCCAGTCTCGCGCAGCGACAACCAAGTGTCAAAGTTCTATGATTCTGCATTTTCTTACAATGGGATAGGCTTCACTTTTGCGGTTGAGACCCATGTGATTCGCAATCATTGACCTTTCTCATGCGCGTCGGGATTGAAGTTTCAGTTCGCTGACACGAAAGCGTAGCCTTCTGATTTAAAAGAATAATCGTTACGGCGCAAAGGACAGCGGTCCTGGGACACGTCTCTGGTCGCGATACTCGCGTTTTCGAGGGGTAGGTCGGTCTCAAGGGCGCGAGAGCGTTGTGTTGTTTTCCCGATGACTTGATATTCTTTGGCTATCGGGTAAAGAGGACGCGTCATTGTTATCGCTAACATCTGCTGGATGCGACGTGACTTTGGTGTGATCTGTCCAGGTACAAGCAAAGGATGAAAAGATGGTATCCCGCGTAATCCCCGTCGAACCATTCGATCTTGTCCTCTTTGGCGCCACCGGAGATCTGGCCCGCAGGAAGATTCTGCCAGGACTGTTTCACCGCTACGAAGTAGGCCAGGTCCCGCAAGACGCGCGGATCATTGGTAGCGCTCGTTCCGAGATGACCCCGGACGAGTTCAAGGCCGATGTCAGGGCCGCCATCGAGGAATTCACGCCCGAGACATCCGACCGGGCCGAGGTTCTGGGGCGGTTCCTTGGTTGTCTCGATTACGTATCGGTCGATGCGATGTCGGATGCGGGGTGGAGCGCGCTAAAGGGCCAACTCAGACCGGATGTCGTGCGCGCCTATTACCTGTCGGTCGCCCCGTCGCTTTTTGCCGGTATTGCCGGACAACTGGAAAAACACGGGATGGCGATGCCTGATGCGCGTATCGTGGTGGAAAAGCCGTTTGGCCGGAACCTCGAAACCGCGCGCGAACTGAACGCCAGTCTGCGAAAGTTCTTTCGAGAGCATCAGATTTACCGCATTGACCATTATCTGGGCAAGGAGACGGTGCAGAACCTGATGGCGCTCAGGTTTGCCAACTCGCTGTTCGAACCCCTTTGGAACGCCACCCATATTGACCATGTCCAGATTACCGTCGCCGAAAGCCTTGGGATCGAGGGGCGGGAAGCGTATTATGACCATTCAGGCGCCATGCGGGACATGGTGCAGAACCATCTGGTGCAGCTTCTCTGCCTGACCGCGATGGAGCCGCCCTCGAAGTTCACGCCCAACGCGGTGCGCGATGAAAAGGTCAAGGTGATCGAAGCGCTCGACCCCGTCGCGCCATCCGACATCGCGCGCGGGCAATACCGTGCAGATGAGGGCGAAGACGGATACCTTGATCATGTCGGCGACCCGCAAAGCCGCACGGAAAGCTTTATCGCCATGAAGGTCCGGATCGCCAACTGGCGCTGGGCCGGGGTTCCCTTTTACCTCAGAACCGGCAAGCGGCTGCGCGCGCGGGTCTCCGAGATCATGGTGCAGTTCCGTGACCCGCCGCACACGATCTTCCCCAATGTGGAACCGGTTCAAGGCAATAAGCTGATCATTCGGCTGCAACCCGACGAAGGGATCACCCTGCGGACCACGATCAAGGACCCGGGTCCGGGTGGCTTTCGTCTGGCCGAGGTGCCGCTTGATATGAGCTTTGCCGAGGCGCTGGGCGCCGATTCCCGGCCCCAGGACGCTTATGAGCGGCTGGTGATGGATGTGATCCGGGGCGACCAGACGCTGTTCATGCGCGGCGACGAGGTTGAGGCGGCCTGGGCGTGGGCCGATCCCATTATCGAAGGGTGGGAGCGGACCAGAGACAAACCCTTCCCCTATGATCAGGGCAGTTCCGGCCCCGAGGAGGCGCTCATGCTGATGCATCGCGACGGGCGCCGGTGGCGCCAGATAGGAGGTTGAGCATGGTTCAATCGGTCATCAAACGCGTCACCGACAGGATCGCGGAACGCAGTTCCGCCCCGCGCTCCGCCTATCTTGACCGGATGGATGTGGCGCGGGCCAATGGGCCCGCGCGCGCGCATCTGAGCTGCTCGGGTCAGGCGCATGCCTATGCCGGGGCCGGAGAGGATCAGCAGAAACTGGCCAGTGGCAGCGCTGGCAACCTCGGGATCGTCACCAGTTACAACGACATGCTGTCGGCACATCAGCCGTTCGAGCGTTATCCGGACCTGATCCGCCGCACGGCCCGGGCAGCGGGCGGAACGGCGCAGGTGGCGGGCGGCGTGCCGGCCATGTGCGATGGCGTGACCCAGGGCGCGCCGGGAATGGAACTGTCGCTGTTCTCCCGCGACGTGATCGCTTTGGCTGCCGGTGTGGCGCTCAGCCACAACACTTTCGATGCGGCGGTGTTTCTGGGCGTGTGTGACAAGATCGTGCCGGGCCTGGTGATCGCGGCGCAGACCTTCGGGCACCTGCCTGCCGTCTTTATTCCAGCCGGGCCAATGACCAGCGGCATGCCCAACGATGAAAAGGCCAAGGTGCGCCAGCAATTCGCGGCGGGCGAGTGCGACCGGGCCGAACTGATGGCGGCTGAGATGGCGGCCTATCATGGGCCGGGAACCTGCACATTCTACGGTACCGCCAACACTAATCAGATGCTGATGGAGTTCATGGGGCTGCACCTGCCGGGGGCCAGCTTTGTGCCGCCGAATACCAGTCTGCGCGATGCCCTCACCGAGGAGGCCGCGCGCCGCGCGCTTGCGCTCAGCGCTTTGGGCGACAGCTATACCCCGGTCGCGCAGATCCTGGACGAGCGTGCCTATGTCAACGGTATCGTCGGGCTGATGGCGACGGGCGGATCGACCAATCTGCTCATCCATCTTGTTGCGATGGCGCGGGCAGGGGGCATCCTGCTGGACTGGGCCGACTTTGCCGAGATTTCATCGGTCGTGCCGCTGGTCGCGCGGGTCTATCCCAACGGTCTGGCGGATGTGAATCATTTCCATGCCGCAGGCGGTCTGGGATACACCATCCATACCCTGCTGGAGGCGGGCCTGCTGCACCCCGACACGCAGACGGTCGCAGGGCAGGGGCTGGAGCGCTATACGCAGGAGCCAAAGCTGACCGATGCCGGGCTGACATGGCAGGTGGGCCCGGGCCACAGTCTCAACGAAAAGATCCTGCGCCCTGCCTCGGACCCGTTCCAGCAGACCGGCGGCCTGTCGCGACTGACAGGCTCACTTGGGACGGCGGTGATGAAGGTTTCGGCTGTCGCCCCGGAACACCGGGTCGTCGAGGCGCCCGCGCGGGTTTTCCACGATCAGGAAGAGGTCAAATCCGCCTTCAAGGCCGGGGAACTCACCGGTGACATGGTTGTGGTGGTCCGGTTTCAGGGACCAAAGGCAAACGGCATGCCCGAACTGCATTCGCTGACCCCGATCCTGTCGATCCTGCAAGGGCGCGGGCAAAAGGTGGCCCTTGTCACCGATGGCCGAATGTCTGGTGCCTCGGGCAAGGTTCCGTCCGCCATCCATGTCGTGCCCGAGGCGCTGGACGGTGGCCCGATTGCGCAATTGCGGGATGGCGATATCGTGCGGGTCGATGCCGTGGCAGGCGTTCTCGACATCCTGACAGAAAGCGCGCTGAATCGCGCGCCCGTCTTGGCAGACCTGTCGGGCAATCAATTCGGCACCGGGCGCGAGCTGTTCTCGGCTTTCCGCGCGGCTGTCGGATCCGCTGACACCGGCGCCAGCATCTTTGGAGGGTAGGGCGATGAAATCCATCGAAACGCGGGCTATCTGCGAACTGGCCCCGATCGTGCCCGTTCTGGTGATCGAGGACGCGGCGCAGGCGCGGCCACTGGCCGAGGCGCTTGTCGCGGGCGGGCTGCCCGCGCTCGAAGTGACTCTGCGCACACCCGCCGCGCTCGACGCGATCCGGCGCATGGCCGAAGTGCCGGGCGGCGTGGTCGGCGCTGGCACTCTGGTCACACCCGAAGACGTCCGCGCCGCCAAGGCCGCCGGTGCCCGGTTCGGCGTGTCGCCGGGGGCAACTGACCGGTTGATCGCCGCGTGCGAGGCGGAGGGTCTGCCGCTCCTGCCCGGCGCCGCCACCGCCAGCGAGGCGATGCGTCTGTTGGAGATGGGCTATGACATGCTCAAGTTCTTCCCGGCCGAGGCATCGGGCGGCGCGCCCGCGCTCAAGGCCATTGGCGCCCCTCTGCCGCAGATCTCTTTTTGCCCGACCGGTGGTGTGTCACCCGACAACGCGGAAGCCTATCTGAGCCTGCCCAACGTGGTCTGCGCAGGCGGCAGTTGGGTCGCGCCGCGCGACATGGTGCATTCGGGCGACTGGGCTGGGATCGAGGCACTCGCCCGCGCCGCCTCGCGACTGCGACGGGGATAGGGGAGGCAGAGCCCTTACGTTTCGGAGATTTGTTTCAGTACGGTGGCAACAATTGCTTCGGGGCAATCCTCTTGCATCAGATGGCCCGCGTTTGGAACCAGGGTGCAGGCGCGCGCTGAAATCAACGCTGCCAGCTCTCTGCCTTTGTCATGGGGGATCCAGGCGTCCCGCTCTCCCCAAAGCACCGTGACCGGACAATCCATCCGGCAATACAGGCGCTGAACCTCGTCGGTATGTGTCTGATCCATCTGCGCGATCTGACGATAGAAAGCCGCTTGCCCGACAGGACCTGTCCAGGGACCCGTGTAGATCTGCATCGCCTCCTCGGAAAGCGGGCGGTGCGCGGCGGTCTGCAAATACGCGCGCAGCAACGCCATGTGCATGTAATCCGGCATCCCGGAAAACGCGGCCTCGTGCTGGCGGACATGCTGGACAAACGGCGAACCCCAGGTGGCCAGCGCAACGGCATCGAAGATCGTCAAGGAGTCGTAACGAAGGCCGTCGAGAAAGTAAGCGCGTAAGGAGGTTGCGCCACCAAAATCATGGGCCAGAACATCGGGGCGCTCCAGACCCCATTCCCGGAACAACGCGGCCAGAATTCTGTTCTGAACCGCAAGCGATACATCTTGACCATCGCGCATTTCGGATTGGCCGTATCCGGCAAGATCGAAAAAATAGACCGTTCTGCGGTCCGCGAGATACGGCACGATCTTGCGCCAGACCTGCGAAGAAAACGGTGTCCCGTGGATGGCCACCAGAGCGGGGCCGGTACCGGTTTTTCCCCAGCGGACGATGGTGCCTTCGATGATCGAGGAATGCAACAGGTCCAACATGGCGCGACTCACATTTACATTTAGCTAAATAACTATATGATGGGCAAACATGAACAGGCCAAATCAAATCAAGGCTATGGCAAGCGCGCCTCGACTGAGGGTGCTACGGCTACTGGCGGAACCGCAGCGACATTTTGGGGAACAGTTGTCGGCGGACCCGGCAGAGTTCGGGGTTTGCATGACGCTGATCGCAAAGGCGCTTGGTGTCGCGCAACCCACGGCCAGCAGGCATCTGGAGATTTTGAAACAGGCAGGGTTCATAACGGTGCAGAGGCATCTGAAGTGGTCCTACTGCAAGCGCGACGAAGCCGCGATCGGGGAGTATCTGAACTGGCTCGGCGCCGAACTGGCCCAGAGACCGGAGGTGAAACAGGGGCGGTAAGCGGGCAGGAGATCAGCCGAACACCCGCGACATCAGCCGTTTGTACCAACCGCCCGAGGTGTCCATGTCGCTGGCATGCGTGCGCTGGGCGGCTGCGCCTACCGGATCCACCAACTCCTTGCCGCCTTCGAATTGCAGACGGTAGAGGTCGGCATAGATGCCACCGCGAGACAGAAGCTCCTCATGGCTGCCTTGGTCCACGACTTCGCCGCGTTCCATCACCACGATCTTGTCGGCGTTGCGGATCGTGGACAGGCGGTGCGCAATGACCAGCGTCGTGCGCCCGCCCGACAGTTGGTCCAGCGCCGCTTGAACGACTTTTTCCGATTGCGCATCAAGCGCCGAGGTCGCCTCGTCCAACAGCAAAACGGGCGTATCGCGCAGCAGCGCGCGGGCAATTACTACCCGTTGCCGCTGACCACCCGACAGGGCGGACCCACGTGGGCCGACCAGCGTATCCAGCCCCTTTTCCAGCTTGGGCAGGAAATCCGACACATGGGCGGCATCCAGCACCTGTTTCAGCCGCGCCTCGCTGACATCGGTGCGACCCAGCAGGATGTTTTCCCGCAGGGTCTCGTCAAACAGCAGTGCCTCTTGCGTGACCACAGAGAAGAGGTCGCGCAATTTCTCCAGTGACATCTCACCGACCGGCACGTCTCCTACCGTGACCACGCCCGATTGCGGATCCACCAGGCGCGTCAGCAGGTTGAAAATGGTGGACTTGCCCGCGCCCGAGGCGCCGACCAAAGCGGTGGTCTTGCCCGGCTCGGCCGTAAGGGTCAGCTTGCGCAGAACCTGCGCGTCGCCATAAGAGAGCGAAACATCCTTGAGCGCGATCCCTGGCAGGCCCGAAGGGGCCGCAACCGGCTTGGGCGGCGATAACAGCAGGATCGGCGCGTCGAGCAGGTCCTTGATCCGCTCCAGCGCCGCTGCCGCCGCCTGCCAGGTGCCCGAGATCGAGGCCAGCCGCCGCATCGGGTCAAAGCTGAGGCCGATGGCGGTGAAAAAGCTCATGAACTGGCCAACGCTCTTTTCACCCGCGATAATCTCGGCCCCGCCATAGAGCAGGACGCCCATGAAGCCCAAACCCGCCATCACATCCACCAGCCCGGTGATCGAGGCGGTGCCGAACGAGGCGCGCACTTCGGACCGGACATATGTGTTCATGTGTCCGCCGAAACGGCCGATCTGGTAATCCTCCAGCCCGTTCAGCTTGATCGGTACGATGCCGTGAAAAATCTCGTCCAGCCGGGTGGCGAGCGTCGCGCCCTGATCACGGGCCATTGCGGCCTTTTTGCGAACATAGCGTTGTGCCGCCGCAATGGGCATGAAGGCGATCGGCACGCCCACCAGCATCACCAATGTCCAGACCAGATCGACGTTCACCGCTACACCCAACAGCACAACGAGCGACACCAGATCCTTGCCCGCGCCGGTGATGATCACCTGCCAGACCTGGTTGACCGATCCCACATCCACCTGCACCCGCTGGATCAGGAACCCGGGCGGATGGGTCTGGTGAAAGGCGGTGTCCTGCCGGATCAGTCGCCGGAGCAAGTCCATCCGCAGATGCGCGGCGGTTTCCTGCGATATCCGCGCCAGCAGCACCTTTTGCCCGACGCTGGCCATGCCGCGCACCGAAAAGATCACCAGAAAGGCGAGGCTGACCCAGACCAGTGCATCCGCGTTGCCGTTGACAAAGATCTCGTCGAACATCGGCTGCATCATGTAGCTGATCGCGCCCACCATCGAACCTTCGAGCAGCATGAACAGCAGCGCGATGCCGAGCAGGCCCATCCGGCTCTTGAGGTAGTTTCGCCACAGCCAGCCCACCAGCTCGCGCGAGGACATCGGTTTTGCGCTCATGGTCGGGCCTTTGGTCGGGGGAGGGGGGACAGATCGCGTGTCATGGTCGGCCCATTTAAGCAGGAGACCGCCGTGGCGCAAGCATTGCGCCGCTTGACCCGGCGGCGCATCCGGGCAGGGTGTTGTCCAAAGATGTTGATCCGGGAAAGGATTCAGGATGGCGGACACAGGGTTTCAACCGGTTTCGGGGTTCGATCTGCCCCGGTTCGCGGGCATCGCCAGCTTCATGCGCTTGCCGATGATTGGCCTGGATGACCCGCGCCTGCCACAGGTCGACATCGGCTTGATCGGCCTGCCCTGGGATGCCGGAACCACCAACCGCCCCGGCCCGCGCCACGGACCACGGCAGGTGCGTGACATGTCCACCATGATCCGCGCGCAACACGGGGTCAGCGGGGTGCGCCCGTTCGAGGCGGTGAATTGTGCTGATTTGGGCGACGTGCCGCCCAATCCGGCCGACCTGTCGGATGCGATGGACCGGATTACCAAGGCGGTGACGCACGTGCACAAGGCCGGTATCCTGCCTGTCTGTGTCGGCGGTGACCACCTGTGCACCCTGCCGGTGCTGCGGGCATTGGCTGCTGATGCGCCCCTGGGACTGATCCATTTCGACAGCCATACCGACCTCTTTCATTCCTATTTCGGCGGCTCGATGTACACCCATGGCACCCCCTTCCGCCGCGCTGTCGAAGAGGGGCTGCTGGACCCGGCCCGGATGATCCAGATCGGCATTCGCGGTACCGCCTACGATTCGGAAGACAGAGAGTTTGCCGCCGCGCTAGGCATACGAATCGTCACCATCGAGGAGCTATTCGACCGTGGTCTCAAGGATGTGATGGCCGAGGCGCGGCGGATCGCCGGCATCGGTCCGACCTATGTCAGTTATGATATCGATTTCGTCGACCCGGCCTATGCCCCCGGGACCGGCACGCCAGAGGTCGGCGGGCCAAACGCCTTTCAGGCTTTGCAGGTTGTGCGGGAACTGGCGGGTGTGAACATCGCGGGTGCCGATCTGGTCGAGGTGTCGCCGCCCTTTGACAGCAGCGGCGGTACCGCCTTTCTGGCGGCGTCGATCCTGTTCGAGATGCTCTGCGTCATCGCCCCGGCGCTGGCCGCGTCGCGCCGGGTGGATTGACGCCGCGCAACCGCTGGCTAGGGTGTGCCCAACACAGACAAGAGGCATGGACATGACCGGCAATATCTCCCTGGCGCAGGGGCGCGAGTATCTGGCGATTCCGGGGCCGTCGGTAATGCCCGAAGAGGTGCTGCGCGCCATGCACCGACCCGCGCCCAACATCTATGCCGGTGCGCTGATTGACATGATGCCCGGGCTGACGGCCGACCTGCGTAGCATGGCCCGGACGAAACACAATGTTGCAATCTACATCGCCAACGGCCATGGCGCGTGGGAGGCGGCACTGGCCAACACCATCGCCCCAGGAGAAACGGTGCTTGTGCCCGCGTCAGGCCGCTTCTCGCATGGTTGGGCCGAAATGGCGCGAGGACTCGGGGCAGAGACCCGGATCATCGACTTCGGCAAATCCGCCCCTTGGGACATGGGCCGCATCGCCGAGGCGCTGCGCGCTGATACTGCGCACAAGATCAAGGCAGTGCTGGCGGTGCATGTGGATACATCCAGCTCGATCCGCAACGATGTGCCCGGGTTGCGCAAGCTGCTCGACGAATTGGAGCACCCGGCGCTGTTGATGGCCGATTGCATCGCCTCTTTCGGCTGCGATGTGTTCGAGATGGACGCCTGGGGCGTCGATGTCATGGTCACCGCCTGCCAAAAGGGGCTGATGGTGCCGCCCGGCGTCGGTTTTGTCTACTTCAATGACAAGGCGGCGGCCAAACGGGCCACCATGCCGCGCGTGTCCTGGTATTGGGACTGGGTGCCGCGCGGCAATCCGGATGAGTTCTTTCAGTATTTCGGGGGCACCGCGCCCACGCATCACCTCTATGGCCTGCGCGCGGCGCTTGACCTGATCCATGGCGAGGGCATCGAACATGTTTGGGCGCGCCACGCCAAGCTGGCCCGCGCCATCTGGGCCGCCTGCGAGATCTGGGCCGAGGGTGGCGATCTGGTTCTGAACGTGGCCGATCCTGCGTTCCGCAGCCATGCGGTGACGGCGCTCCGGCTTGACAGCGGCAAGGGCACTGCCCTGCGCCAGTGGACCGAGCAGACCCTTGGTCTGACACTGGGGATCGGCCTCGGCATGGCCGCGCCCGGTGATCCGGCGCGCGACAAGTTCTTCCGCCTTGGCCATATGGGTCACCTGAACGGCCAGATGGTCATGGGATTGCTCGGGAGTATCCAGGCGGGGTTGACGGCACTCAATGTGCCCCATGGCAAGGGTGCGCTCGAAGCGGCGGCAGGCGTGATCGCGTCCTGAGCTATCGCACCCGCTTTGCCAGCCGGGTAATGCCGTGGTTCAGGGCCATGGCCAGCAAGAGCGACGCGGGCATACCCCATATGGCCCAGATCAGGACGAAAACCCATGTCAGGTTCACGCCCAGCATGATCAGTGCCGCATTGGTGTAATCGGGCGCCCGCCCGATGCGATGGTCGTCCATACACCGAAGTTTAGGGGCTTTCCCGTAAATGTCAGGTAAAACCTTGGCGATCAACCGCGCGCGATCTCCAGCGCGCGGGGCAGGGCGACGGCAAAGGCATCCAGTTCGGCAGCGGGGCCGCAGCTGACGCGAATGCAGCGGTTTTGCGGCGCGGCGAAAGGCATCCGTACAAAAATGCCAAGCGAGACCAGCGCATCGAGAACAGCCTTTGCAAACACACCGTCACTACCGCAGTCAATCGCCACGAAATTGGTGGCCGATGGCAGCGGTGTCAGCCCGTTTTCTTGTGCGATCCCAGCAATCCGGTTACGGGCGGTGGCGATCTCGGTCTGTACATGCGCCAGCCAATCGCCATCGGCCAGTGCTGCCAGCGCCCCGGCCTGCGCCGCGCGGTTCATGCCAAAATGGTTGCGCACCTTGTTGAAGGCGGCGATCAGCTCGGGCGCGCCAATGGCATAGCCGACCCGCGCGCCCGCCATGCCATACACTTTGGAGAAGGTGCGCATCCGCACGAGGCGCGGATCGTCAGCATCCACCGGCGCGGCGGTGCCTTCGGGGGCGCATTCCACATAGGCCTCGTCCAGCACCAAGAGCGTGTCTTCGGGCAGCGCCCGCATCGCGGCGACGATATCGGCCCCCTTGTGCCAGCTGCCCATCGGGTTGTCCGGGTTGGCGAGGTAGACCAGCTTGGCCCCGACCTCACCCGCCTTGGCAAAGAGCGCCCTCGGGTCCTCGTGATCGCCCGCGTATGGCACCTTGTGAAGTTCACCGCCAAAGCCCGCGACGTGATAGTTGAAGGTAGGATAAGCACCCTCGGAGGTGACGACCGGATCGCCCGGTCCCACCATCAGGCGAACGAGATATCCCAACAGCCCGTCGATCCCTTCGCCCAACATGATGTTGTCGGGGCGCACCCCGTGATGCGCGGCCAACGCCTGACGCAGGTCATGGTTTTCCGGGTCGCCATACATCCAGACCTCAGCCGCCGCCTGTTGCATTGCTGCAATCGCACGTGGCGAGGGGCCATAGATGCTTTCATTGGCACCCAGCCGGGCGGCAAAGGGTGCGCCGCGCTGGCGCTCCTGTGTCTCGGGGCCGACAAAGGGCACGGTGGCGGGCAGCGATTGGGCAAGCGGGGTGTATCGAGGTCCGGTCATGCGCGCCACATAAGCGCAAGCCGCGGTGCCGGGCAAGACTTGCCTTTGCTGGTCCCGCCTCGCATGGTGCGCCTAAGTGCAAAGAGGTGCCCATGCGTTACGTTCTGATACTGTTGCTCGCTGGCCTTGGCTATCTGTTGTTCTGGCCCATTCCGGTGGCGCCCGTGGCCTATCACCCGCCGGAAAACCCCGGATTTACCGGTGATTTCGCCGAGAACCGGGTACTGGACAAGGCTGAGTTCGTGCCGCTCCCCGAGGGAGAGATCGGGCCCGAGGATCTCGCGGTGATGCCGGACGGAACGGTCTACACGACCTCGCTGGCGGGTAATCTCTATCGCATCGACGGGGCGGTGCCGGAACTGGTCGACCGGCTGAGTGGGCGGCCGCTGGGGCTCAAGGCCGGACCCGATGGCGCGCTTTACATCGCCGACAGTTTCCGGGGCATCCTGCGCTGGAACGCGCCCGGCAAGGTCGAGACCGTGGTGGACCAGATCGACGGCGCCCCGGTGATCTATGCCAACCAGCTGGATCTGGGGCGGGACGGCACCATCTACTTCTCGAACTCCACCGACCGGTTCGATCCCCGAACCCTGGGCGGGACCAAGCCCACCTCGGTGATGACCGTCTGGGAACAGTCCGACACCGGCTATGTCGCCCGGCGCACGCCCGACGGCAGGGTCGAGAAGATCGCCACCGGCTTTGTCTATACCAACGGCGTCGCCCTTTCGCCGGAAGAGGATTTCCTGCTGATCAACGAGACCGGGCGGGCGCGGGTGCACCGGCTGTGGCTCAAGGGCGAGAAGGCGGGCCAGACCGAGGTATTCCTCGACAACCTGCCCGGCTATCCCGACAATCTCGAGGCGCAGGGCGACGGCACCTATTGGCTGGCCTTTGCCAGCCCCCGCGTGCCCGCCGAGGCGCTGATGCCTTACCCCTTCCTGCGCAAGGTGGTCTGGCGACTGGGCCCCAAGGTGCGCCCCGCGCCGATCCATCGCGGCATGCTGATCCAGTTCGACGGGCAGGGGCGCATCCTGCGTACGGTGCAGGACCCCGATGGCCGGTTGGGCATCACCACCGGCGGCAAGCAGGTGGGCGAGCGGTTCTACGTCATGACGCTCGACAGCCCCGGTTTTGCGCGCATGAAGGCCGCCGACCTGCCCTGATCTGCCCCCACGTCGGGCTGGCGCTTGAACACAAGAGCGGGCAGTCTGGCGCCAAACAGGAATGGAGGCACCGATGGCGCGCGTATCCGTCGAATACAAGGACCATATCGCATTTGTCACCCTGACCCGGGGGGACAAGATGAATGCGCTGGATCAGGCGATGTTTCAGGCGATCATCGCGGCGGGGCAAGAGGTTGCGGCCTCGGACGCGCGGGCGGTGGTGCTGTCGGGCGAGGGCAAGAGTTTCTGCGCCGGACTAGACGTGTCGAATTTCGCGGCCTTTGCCGGCAAGGATCCGGTCCAGATGCTGATGCCGCGCAGCCATCACGATGCAAATGACTTTCAGGAGGTGGCGCTGGTCTGGCGCAGGGTGCCAGTACCGGTGATCGCGGCGCTACATGGGGCGGTTTATGGCGGTGGGTTACAGATCGCGCTGGGCGCCGATATCCGGATTGCCGCACCGGATACGAAACTGTCCGTGCTGGAAATGAAATGGGGCCTGATCCCGGATATGGGCGGCATGGTTCTGTTGCCGCAACTGGTGCGCTCGGATGTGCTGCGTCTGCTGACCTATACCGCGCGGCCCATCGGGGCCGCCAAGGCCGCTGAATGGGGGCTGGTGACCGAACTTGCCGAGGATCCGCTGGCCGAGGCCACCGCGCTGGCGCAAGAGATCGCGGGCAAGAGCCCGTCGGCGATACGTTCCGCCAAGCGGTTGATCGAGCTTGCTGAATCGGAGCAGCGAACCGATATTCTGCTGGCGGAATCGCAGGAACAGGCGCAGCTGATCGGCAAGCCGGACCAGATGGAAGTGATCGCCGCCCAGATGCAGGGGCGCGCACCGGTCTTCAAGTAGCGGATACAGACTTTCGCGAAAGTCTGAAGGCAAATCCTCGGCGAGGATTTGTGGCAATTCCTTTCAGGAATTGACCTGCGTGTCAGTGTGATTTCCATTTCTAACAGCTGTAATTCGCTGGCTCGGTCTCACCATGTGCGAAGAGACGAGGTTATCCGCCAATCTTCGATCTCAATTTTCGACAATCTCTGCCAGAAAAGCCGAAAACTCAGACAGGAACATGTCCAGCGCCGGTGATCCGTCGATCAGTGCATGGTTGTTGCCGGGCAGGGTGACAAACCGCGCGCCAGGGATCATTGCCGCCATGCGGCGCCCCTCGGCCACCGGCACCCGGCGGTCGCCCTCGGAATGCAGCACCAGTGTTGGAGCCTTGACCTGTGGCGCATAGGCCGAGACATCGACGGAGGCGTTCATCGTATTGATCCGGGCCGCCACATCCGGCGCGCAAGAGACGCGCTGCAACTCGTCAAAGCTCGATTTCTGCGCCTTGGTGGAATCCGGCATCATGCTTTCGGTAAAGAGGTGCCGGTAAGCAGGGTTGGGCGACCCCCAACCCTCGCGGATCAGCACATTGGTCGCCTCGGACAGGGCCGATTGTTCGGGCGAATTGCGCATGAGTGCGCCCCGGAGATAGCCAGCGACCAGCACAAGGCCAGAAACCTTTCCTGGATTTTCAGCGGCATAACGTACAGAGAATGCGCAACCCTGCGAGATACCAAAGAGCACGAACCGGTTCAGGCCGGCCGCCTCGACGATGCTGCCGATGTCCGAGATCATCGCGTCGTCGGAAATCTCGACCGGGTCCCGATCGGAAAGCCCGTTGCCGCGTTGGTCGAAGCGGACAAGGTCGCATCTTTGCGACATCTGCTCCAGGAACGGACCCCAGACCGGGCTGCGCCATTCATAGTCGAGATGGTTGAGCCAGTTCGGTGCCTTCAAGACGCTCGGCCCTTTGCCGACGCGCGCCCAAGCCAGTTGGGTGCCATCCCCAGCAATGCAGAACGATACATGCTGGGCTTGTGAACGGGCGGTATCGGGGCTGTTGTCCCGGCTGCTGTCAGGTACCCATTGCCAGACCCGGATCGGGCGGGTGATGTTCTTGACCTTTTGCAGGCCCAGATCGGTGAAAGGCTCCGCTACCCGATCCTGCGCAATCTGGTGTACGATGTCCGAGATACAGATCCCGCCAGGTTCCGAAATCGCTTCCAGCCGCGCCGCGACATTCACTCCATCGCCGAAAATATCCCCGTCTTCCAAGAGGATATCGCCGATGTTGATGCCGATACGGTACTGGATGCGCTCCTTGTGCGGGGTGTCGGCCTCGCGCTGTTGCATGGCTTCCTGAATTTCCAACGCACAGCGAACGGCGGCCTGCGCCGTGTCGAACCGCGTCAGCATGCCGTCGCCGGTCGTCTTGACGATCTGGCCACCCGCCTGCGCGATGGCGGGGTCGATCAACTCGCGCCTATGGAGTTTCTGGCGCGCCAGAACGTCGGTTTCGTTGCGCTCCATCAGGCGCGAGTAGCCTGCCATGTCGGCGGCCAAAATGGCGCAAAGCCGGCGTTCCATGACCGGGTCCCCCGTTGCAGCCCCTTCACCCGTCCCTGCGATGATACATGGAAACGGTGACATTGCGCGCTGTTATTTGCGAAAGGCGCGGCGGGTCAGCTTTCGATTGCGTCAGGGACCACCCCCATCGGATGCGATACCGAAGGGGGTGGTTTTTTGAGTATTTTCAGCGAAGTGAAGGGGTTAGCCGAGTTCTGCCAAACGGGCCAACGCCTCGTCGATCCGGGCTTCTTCCTCTTCGCGGGCGGCGAGGTTTTCGCGGGTCTCTTCAACCACTTCGTCTGGCGCGGACTCCACGAACTTGGGATTGTTCAGACGTCCGCGCAACCCGCCCAACTCCTTGGCGAGCTTGGCCTTGGCCTTTTCCAGCCGGTCTTTCTCGGCGCTGATGTCGATGATCTCGGCAAGCGGCAGGCCAAAGGCCGCGCCGGGGGCCGCGATCGAGATGCAGCCCTTGGGCATGACATCCGCTTTGGTCAGGCTGTCGATCCGCGCCAGACGCTTGATCAGTGCCTCGTTCCGGTCCCAGGCGGCCTGTCCGTGATCGTCGATTTCTGTAACGATCATAGGCACATAGAGGCCAGCGGGCACGCGCATCTGGGCGCGGGCCGAGCGGGTGTTCTCGATCACCGAGATCACCCAGTTCACCTCGCGATCCGCGTCCGGATCAACCAGATCGGCGGCCTTGTAGGTGGGCCAATCGGCATGCACCAGCATCTTTGCCCGTTCGGCGGTCAGCCCCCAAAGCTCTTCGGTGATGAAGGGCATGATCGGGTGCAGCATGATCATGCACTGGTCCATCACCCAGGCCATGGTGGCGCGGGTTTCCTCTTGCGCGGCGGTGTCGTCGCCTTGCAAGAGCGGCTTTGAAAGCTCCACATACCAGTCGCAGACCTTGCCCCAGACAAAGGCGTACAAGGCGTTTGCGGCGTCGTTGAAGCGGTAGCTGTCGAGCGCCGCGTCCACCTCTTCGCGCACGCGGGCGGTTTCGCCGATGATCCAGCGGTTCACCGCGAATTGACCGTTTTGTACGTCTTCCAGGCGGGTGATTGACCGTTTTGTACCGTCATAGACGCCGTTCATCTCGGCAAAGCGGACCGCGTTCCACAGCTTGGTGGTGAAGTTGCGATAGCCGGTGATCCGCTCTTTCGACAGTTTCAGCACACCACCAATCGCCGCCATCGACGCGTTGGTGAACCGCAGCGCGTCGGCGCCGAATTCGTCGACGATCTCCAGCGGGTCGATGACGTTGCCGGTGGTCTTGGACATCTTCTTGCCCTTCTCGTCGCGGACGAGCTGGTGCAGGTAGACGGTGTGGAACGGCACCTCGTTCACGACCGCAAGCTGCATCATCATCATCCGGGCGACCCAGAAGAACAGGATGTCGAAGCCGGTGATCAGGACCGAGGTCGGAAAGTACCGGCGCATCTCGTCGGTATCCTCGGGCCAGCCCAGCGTGCCGATGGGCCAGAGGCCGGAGGAGAACCAGGTGTCGAGCACGTCGGGGTCGCGCCAGACCGGGTAGACAAGTTTGGTCGGGTCCTGCGATATCTCGTATTCGGCCAGGCCAGCCGCCAGCGCGTGCACGGCAGCGGAACGGTCTTCGACCTCGATCACGCGGGCATGGTTTAGCGGCGTGGGCAGCGGCGCCTCGGCATCGGCCACCTGCCGGATGACCGCCTCGAAATCCGGCGCGCAGAAATGATGTTCGTCTCCGAGCAGCAGTTTCTGTTCCGACAGCAGGCGGCCCATCTCGACAAGGTCGAGCGCTCCGTCGTTCTCATCGTCGGAAAAGCCGTTGGTCGACAGGTCGAATCCATACCAAACCGGAATCTGGTGCCCCCACCACAGCTGGCGCGAGATGCACCAGGGTTCGATGTTTTCCAGCCAGTGGTAATAGGTCTTCTCGCCCGACTCGGGGATGATCTTGACCGTGCCGTCGCGCACCGCGTCCAGCGCCGGGCCCACGACCTTTTCGGCGTCGACGAACCACTGGTCGGTCAGCATCGGCTCGATCACCACCTTGGAGCGGTCGCCAAAGGGCTGCATGATGGGCTTCGCCTCGACCAGCGGCACGATGGCATCTGCCCCCTCGGCGCCGGGTTTCAGCGCGGCGGTGCCCAGGCGCGGGTCCGATGCCACGGTCATCACGGCGAGACCCTCGCTGGTGATCTCTTCGACCACTTTCGCCCGCGCCTCGAACCGGTCGAGCCCGCGCAGGTGGTCGGGGACAAGGTTGATCACGTCGATCTCGTTCTCGGTGAACGCTCGCCCGCGCGCATAGTCCTGCGCCTTGCCCGCCTCTTCGGCATAGGGCGCGCCGTCGGCGCGCATCTGGCCGCGCGTATCCATCAGGCGGTAGAGCGGGATGCCGCCGCGCTTGGCCACCTGATAGTCGTTGAAATCATGCGCGCCGGTGATCTTGACCGCGCCCGAGCCGAAATTCTTGTCCGGGTACTCATCGATGATGATCGGGATCTGGCGGCGGTGCTCCTTGGGTCCCACCGGGATTTCGCAAAGCTTGCCCACGATGGGCGCATAGCGTTCGTCCGAAGGATGCACGGCCACGGCGCCATCGCCCAGCATGGTCTCGGGCCGGGTGGTGGCAATGGAGATAAAGTCGCGCTCTTCCTCAAGCACGATGTTGCCGTCTTCGTCCTTCTCGACATATGTATAGGTGGCGCCGTCCGCGAGCGGGTATTTGAAGTGCCACATATGGCCCGCGACCTCGATATTCTCGACCTCGAGGTCCGAGATCGCGGTCTCGAAATGCGGGTCCCAGTTGACCAGCCGCTTGCCGCGATAGATCAGGCCCTTGTTGTACATGTCGACAAAGACCTTGATCACCGCATCATGAAAATTCGGCGAATTTTCATGGCCGGTGCGCGGGTCGCCAGCGGCGCCCGCCATGGTGAAGGCATTGCGCGACCAGTCGCAGGAGGCGCCGAGGCGTTTGAGTTGATCGACAATGGTGCCGCCGTACTGGCCCTTCCATTCCCAAACCTTTTCCAGGAACTTCTCGCGCCCCAGTTCGCGGCGCGAGGGCTGCCCCGTCGCGGCCAGCATCTTTTCCACCTGCATCTGGGTGGCGATGCCCGCGTGGTCCTGGCCCGGCTGCCAGAGCGTGTCGAAGCCGCGCATCCGGTGCCAGCGGGTCAGGATGTCCTGAAGCGTGTTGTTGAAGGCATGACCCACATGCAGCGCGCCGGTGACGTTGGGCGGCGGGATCATGATGGTAAAGCTTTCGTCGCGCGAGCGGTTGGCGCCCGCCTTGAAGGCGCCGGCCTCTTCCCAGGCCTTGGTGATGCGGGCCTCGGCCTCGGCCGCGTCGAATGTCTTTTCCATCGCCATCATGGGGATCCCTTCGGTCAATCGAGGGATCAATTACCCAAAGGCGAGGCGAAGGAAAAGGCGGCTGGCCATGTTTTCTTGTTGCTTCGGGCCGGATCGCGGGTGGAGGGGGCGGAAATGAGTATTTTTGACCAGAAAGAAGCGGCAAGTCTTTGTTAACCAGAATCGCCGCAGGCTGGGGATGCGGTACAGGCTGGAGAGCCGATGACCGCACCAGGAAGAAGCCGCCCCTGTCCCACGGCAGGATTATCCCCTTGCGGACGGACGGCCGCCGGATCGGGGCGCTTCGTTTGCTGCTTATTTCTGGTCATAAATACTGAAACGGCGCACCCGTGGCTCTGGGCGCACCGCCGGGGGTCTATCCGGCTGTCTGATACAGCGGCACCGCGCTGCTGGCGCCCTGGGCAAGGGCCTTGG
Source organism: Ruegeria aquimaris (assembly GCF_025751555.1). Lineage (GTDB taxonomy): Bacteria > Pseudomonadota > Alphaproteobacteria > Rhodobacterales > Rhodobacteraceae > Ruegeria_B > Ruegeria_B aquimaris. Next base: position 85,513 of record NZ_JAOWLB010000004.1, on the reverse strand, counting down.
CCTGGTCGGCGCGGATGCGCTCGTAGAGCGCCAGCGCCTCGGGGGCGAAGAGGCGTGCGGGCGCGTCGACAGCGATGAAATTGCCCGAACTGTCCGTGCCGCGCGCGGGCATGGCATAGTCGCGCTCGGCCACCAACTGGCGCGCATTGGGGTTGAGATAGCGGATCGCCATGCCGATGCGGCGGTCGTCCGAGCGGTTGGGGCCGGAGCCATGGATGGTCAGCCCGTGGTGCAGCGACATCTGGCCCGGCGCGAGCTCGATATGGGTCTTGTCGGTCTCGGCCACGTCGACGGCGATCTCCTGCCCGCGCGACAGGAGGTTGTTTTCGGAATAGGTGTCGGTATGGGGCAGGATCGGGTTCCTGTGGCTGCCCGCCACGAAATCCATGCAGCCGCTTTCCACCGTCGCGGGCGACAGCGCCAGCCAGGCGGTCACCTGGTCGGGGGTTTCGCCCATGCCCCAATAGGTCAGGTCCTGGTGCATGCCGACCACATGGGTGGTGCGGGGTTCCTTGATGAAGAATTCGGCCGACCAGACCAGGAGGTCGGGGCCAAGCACGCCCTGGACCAGGTCGAGGATGCGCGGGTCGCGGGCGATGCGGGCGGCAAGCGGCATCACCACATGGGCGTTGACGCGCTTGTACATATTGAGCGGCAGCGGCAGGTCGGCGGCAAGCCAGTCGCGCTCGATCTGTTCCAGCTCGGCGCGCAGGGCGGCGGCCTCATCCTGGCGCATCACCTGCAACGGGTGCAGGAAGCCGTTCTGCCAGTATTGCGCGGTCTGCTCGGCAGAGAGTTGGCCGTTCGTGGTGGGAATGGGGCTGGGCATCGGGGTTTCCTTTGGTCGCGTTTCCGGCAGGGTAGCGGTGGTGCGGCGCGGTTCAGAACGGTAAGTCTTGCCGGTCAGGGTAAGTTCAGCTTAGCCTTGTGGTCATGGTATCGCGGATCCCCTCGCTCAACTGGTTGCGTGTCTTCGAGGCGGCGGCGCGGACGCAGAGCTTTGCCCGAGCGGGGGCGCAGCTCAACATGTCGGCGGCGGCGGTCAGCCAGCAGATCAAGGCATTGGAGGGGCATCTGGGCGTGGCGCTGTTCGAACGGCGTGCGCATTCGGTGGTGCTGACCGAGAGGGGGCGGGCCTATCTGCCCGGTGTGCAGCAGTCGCTCTTGATGCTCGAGACCACAACGGCTGGCCTGTTCGGCGGCGGCGGTGAGCAGATCGTATATGTCCGCTCGATCCTGCTGTTTGCCCAGGGCGTTCTGGCTCCGGCGCTGGGCGGGTTCATGGCGGCATATCCCGGTGTCGATCTGCGCTTGAGCACCGGCAATGACGTGGCCGATTTTCAGGGTTCGGTGGCGGATATGCAGATCGTGTTCGGCAATCCGGCACTGTTTGGCGGGCAGGCGGACGATCTGATGGGCGAGCGGCTGTATCCCGTGGCGCATCCCGATCTGGCGGCTGGGATCACCCGCCCGGAGGACCTGTTGCGGCATCGGTTGATCGATGTGTCGGCCCATCGGGCGGGCTGGTTGCGGCTCTTCGAGGCGCTGCGCCTGTCACCGGCGGCGGGGCAGTTTCTGTTTGTCGACAACACGGTGATGGCGGCGGCGCTGGCGGCCGAAGGGGTCGGGCTGGCGCTGGCGCGGGCGCCTGCCAGCGATACGCTGATGGCGCGGCATGGGCTGGTGCGCTGCTTGCCCGGGGTCGAGACGGCGGGGCTGGAGCGCTATCATCTGGTCTGTGAGGATCGCGCGCGGTTGCGCAAGCCCGCGCGCCTCTTCCGCTCCTGGCTGCTGGCTCACCTTGGGGTGGCGCCGGATCAGGCGCCCAGCCGGGTGCGGAAATAGGCCTCGACCCGTTTATAGGCCGGTTCGTGGAAATGCAGCGTCAGCAGAGAATGCCGGTTGCCGGGATATTCGACCGTGTCCAGCCCGTCGCCGAACACCTCCTCCATCCGGCGCATCAGGCGGGCGGGCGACATCCGGTCGCCGCGATAGCGCAGCGCCAGGCCCGGACCCTTGGCAGCCATGCCTGCGCTGGTCTCGGCAATGTCCGCTTCGCTCATATGCAGGGCACCGCCGCCCAGCAGCGGCAGCGCGGGCTGGCTGGCAACCCCGCCCAGCACCGCGTCATCGGCCATGAGTGTCAGGGCGAAACTGCCGGTCAGGCACATGCCGATCACGCCGATGCCCGGCCCCCCCTGCCGGTCGCGGATATGGCGGGCCAGCGCCCGCATCCAGCTGGCGACCGGGCTTTGCCGCCCTTTGAGGAAGATGTTGAACTCGCGCCGGACGCAGAACAGGCGCGCTATGTTGCGGGCCATGGTGATCTTGCCAAAGGTGCCGAAGAGATGCGGTAGGTAGACGGTAAAGCCCGCGCGCACCAGCCGGTCTGCCAGATCGAGCGTTTCGGGGCCGATGCCGGGCAGCTCTTGCAGGATCAGGATCGCGGGGCCGCTGCCCTTGACGTGAACCGGGTGCGTCACCTCCTGCCCGCCGTCGAGGGCGGCGGTGAAATCGAAACATGCATCGGGTTCCCAGCTGGTCATGCAGGCTTATACTCGAATTGGGCGCATTTTTCCACGATCAACACCCGCAACACAGTGTTGACAGGCGATTCCCGGAAAGCCGGGAAATGACCGGCGGTCACTGGACAATGGCCCGGGCGGGGCTAGTGTCGGAACGCAAGCCCCCGCGCAGGAGAGACCCATGGAAAAGTTCGGAAAAAGCCAACCCGTGACCCGGGTCGAGGACAGTCGGTTCCTGACCGGACAGGGCCGTTACATGGAGGATTTCGCGCCGGGTGGAGCGCTAGTGGCGATGTTCTTTCGCTCGCCCGTGGCGCATGGTGAGATCCTGGATCTGGATATCGATGCGGCGCGCACGGCGCCGGGCGTGCATCTGGTGCTGACGCTGGCCGATCTGGAGGCCGCCGGGATCACTGTGGGCATGACTGGGGCCGCGATGCCCAACCGCGATGGCAGCAAGGGAGCGTCGCCCGAGCGTCCGATGCTGGCGCGCGACCGGGTGCGATTTGTAGGCGAGCCGGTGGTGGCGGTGATCGCCGAGACCGCGGATCAGGCGCGCGACGCGATCGAGATGATGGGCATGGATATCCGCGACCTGGCGGTCAAGACCGATGTTGGTCCGGGCGGGCCGGTGCTGCACCCCGAGGCGCCCGAAAACCGCGCCTTTGACTGGGGGATGGGCGACGAGGCGGCGACCGAGGCCGCCTTTGCCGCGGCGGCGCAGGTGGTGTCGCTGCGCGTCGATGACAACCGGATCATCGCCAATTCGATGGAGCCGCGTGGCTGCTTTGCCGAGATGGTCGAGGGGCGGCTGCATTTTTCCTATGGCGGGCAGGGGGTATGGGGGCTGAAGGCGCAGCTTTCGGAGAAGCTGGGAATGGCGCCCGAGGATCTGCGGGTGACCACGCCGGATGTGGGCGGCGGCTTTGGCATGAAGGCGTTTCCCTACCCCGAGTATTTCTCGGTCGCGCATGCGGCACGGGTGCTGGGCCGCCCGGTGCGCTGGATGTCGGAACGGACCGAGGCGATGCTGACCGACAATCATGGCCGCGACCTGAGTTCGGTGGCGGAGCTGGCCTTTGACGCCGATCTGAAGATCACCGCCTACCGGGTGCGGACCCGCTGCAATCTGGGCGCCTATAACAGCCATTTCGGGCAGGCGATCCAGACGCAGCTGTTTTCCCGCGTGCTGACCGGGGTCTATGATATCCCCTCGGTCTGGTTGCAGGTCGAGGGCTATTACACCAACACGACCCAGGTCGACGCCTATCGCGGCGCGGGTCGGCCCGAGGCGATTTACGTGCTGGAGCGCGCGATGGACCGGGCGGCACGAGAGCTGGGTGTGTCGGGTGCCGAGTTGAGGCGGCGCAATTTCATCCGGCCCGAGGCGTTTCCCTACAAGACGCCCACGGGCGAGACCTATGACGTGGGTGCGTTCGACCGGCTGCTGACGCTGGCCGAGACGGGTACCGCCGGGTTCGCGGCGCGGCGGGCGGCGGATGCGGCGCGGGGCCTGCTGCGGGGGCAGGGCCTGTGTTACTATATCGAAAGTATTCTGGGCGATCCTTCGGAAGGGGCCCGAGTCGTGTTCAACGAGGATGGCACCGTGGACCTGCTGGTGGGCACGCAATCGAACGGACAGGGGCATGAGACGGTCTATGCCCAGTTCCTCTCGGACCAGACCGGCATTCCGGTGGAACGGATCCGGGTCGTGCAGGGCGACAGCGACCGGATCGCGCAGGGTGGCGGCACTGGCGGGTCGCGTTCGGTCACGGTGCAGACCCATGCGACACTGGCCACGGTTGACCGTATGGTCGCCGCATTCATGCCCTATCTGGCGGGCAAGATGGGGGTCGAGGAGAGCGACGTGACATTCGATAACGAGACCTTTCGCGCGCCGGGGTCGAACCTGACGCCGACCCTGCTGGAGGCCGCCGAGATGGCCCGGGCGGACGGACGTGCCGAGCTCTTGACCCATGAGGCGCGCGCCACGCTGCCCGCGCGCTCTTATCCCAACGGTGCTCATGTTGCCGAAATCGTGATCGACCCGGAAACCGGCGCTGCACATCTGGATCGGTATCAGGTGTGGGACGATTTCGGAAACCTTATCAACCCCTTGCTGGCCGAGGGGCAGGTGCATGGCGGGGTGGCGCAGGGGTTGGGCCAGGCGCTGATGGAGCATGTGGTGCATGACGATGAGGGGCAGCTGCTCACGGCAACGTTCATGGACTATGCCTTGCCGCGCGCGGCGGACGTTCCCATGATTGGATTTGCCTCGGTGCCGGTGCCGTCGACAGCCAACCCGATGGGGATGAAGGGCTGCGGCGAGGCGGGCACCGTGGGGTCGCTGGCCGCGATCGCCAACGCGGTGCAGGACGCGCTTTGGGACCGGGGGGTGCGGCAGGCGGACATGCCCTTTACGCCCCTCAGAGTGTGGGAACTGCTGAATGCTGAACCTGTCATGGCTGAATAGACGTCTGCTTGGCTGGCTGGGCCGACCGCTCAGCACCGAGCACTCGGGCGAGACCCTTGAACGGGGGCCGCAGACCCATGTCATTATCCTGGACGGCACCATGTCGACGCTGGAGCCGGGGAATGAGACCCATGCCGGGCGCCTGTTCCGGCTGATCTGCGAGATGGGGCCGCGCGCCTCGGTCTATTACGAGGCGGGGGTGCAGTGGACCAGCTGGAAGACCACGACCGACGTGATGGTCGGACGCGGGCTGAACCGGCAGATCCGGCGCGCCTATGGCTATCTCGCCTCGCGCTACCGGCCCGGTGACCGGGTGTTCCTGTTCGGCTATTCACGCGGCGCATTCGCGGTGCGGAGCCTGGCCGGTGTGATCGACCTCGTCGGGCTGCTGCGGGCGGAACATGCGACCGAGCGCAATATCCGGCAGGCTTACCGCCATTACGAATGCAACCCGAACGGCGGTCATGCGGCGGATTTCCGGCGGCTCTACTGCCATTCGGAGCTGCCGATCGAGATGGTGGGGGTCTGGGACACGGTCAAGGCGCTGGGCTTGCGGCTGCCGCTGTTGTGGCGGCTGACCGAGGAGCGGCATGCGTTCCACAGCCATCGGCTGGGCCGCAGTATCCGGCACGGGTACCAGGCACTGGCGCTGCACGAGACCCGACAGGTGTTCGAGCCGATCCTGTGGGAGTATGACCCCGGTTATGACGGCCATGTGGAACAGGTCTGGTTTCCCGGCTGCCACGGTGACGTTGGCGGGCAGCTGGGCGGGTTCGAGGCGGCACGACCGCTGTCGAACCTGTCGCTGGTCTGGATGCTGGAGCGCTCGGAGCGCCATCAGTTGCCTTTGCCACAGGACTGGCGCATGCGGTTTCCCACCAGTGTGGATGCGCCTTCGGTGGGGACCTGGCGCGGCTGGGGCAAGATATTCCTGTTCCGCTCGGCCCGCCGCGTCGGCCGCGACCGCAGCGAGCGCCTGCATGAGAGCGTGAGCGCAGATACGCAGCCCGGGGGGCTGCCCGCGTTGGATATGCCGACGCGCGATTTTCGGCTGGGACGGGCTGTTTCCAGATAGCGCGCCTTGCGGCGCAACACGATGTCTCGGCGCCGTTCCGTCGCCTCGGGCGGGCGCGTGTGGCGGGTGGACGGCTTTTCGGTTGCCGTTTTTCCGGTGGCGAGGGCGGGCGCCTCCGGCGGGAGTATTTTTCACCAGAAAGAAGCCCGAACGCGTGCTGCTTCTTTCTGATCTGAAATACTCCCGGGGGGGCCTAGCCGCGCGGGATGTTGAGCACGATGCAGGTGGTGGAGCCGGTGGCATAGAGGCGGCCGTCTTCGACACCCCTGATTTCGCCATGGGCGACCCCGGTGGAGCGGCCGACATGGTCGGCGATGCCTACGCAATCCACCTCGGTTCCGGTCGGGATCGAGCGGATGATGTTGATCTTGTATTCCAGCGTCGTATAGGCCGCGCCCTGGGGCACCATCGTCTGTACCGCGCAGGCCATGGCGCTGTCGAGAAGGGTGCCGTACCAGCCGCCATGCACGGCGCCGAGCGGGTTGCAGACAGCGAAGGTCGGCGTGCCGCGAAAGGTGACGCGGCCTTCGGCGACCGCGTGCAGGTGATAGCCCATGGTGCGCGCGATGGGCGGGGCGGGCAGGCGGCCGTCGAGGATGCCCTGCATGAAGTCGAGCCCGGAGATATTGGCCATGTCGGCCGGTCCCAGCAGCTCTTCGGGGCCTTTGGCGAAAGTCATGTGCGTTCCTCCGGGTCAGGTCGGAGGAACGCTAGCAGGGGCTGCGGGATGCTCAACCGTTACGCGACGTTCTGGAGCGCCACCTTGGGCGTGACGCCAAGGGCGTGGCAGACATCGCGGGTCAGTTCGGGGCGGTTCAGCGTGTAGAAATGCAGCTTGTCGACGCCGCCCTCGATCAGCTCGGAGCAGAGCTCGGTGCAGATGGCGGTGGCCAGCAGATCCTCGCGCCCGTCGCGGGTGGCCTTGTCAAAGGCGTCCTCGACCCAGGCCGGGATATGGGTACCGCAGCGGCGGGCGAAGTTGCGCGCGCCTTTCCAGTTCTCGATCGGCAGGATGCCGGGCGTGATCTGCTTGTCGATGCCGGCCTTGGCGCAGGCGTCGCGGAAGCGGAAGAAGGTTTCCGCCTCGAAGAAGAACTGGGTCAGCGCCTCATCCGCCCCTGCGTCCAATTTGGCCTTCAACCAGTCAATGTCGGCCTGGGCGCTGGCGGCTTCGGGGTGGATGTCCGGGTAGGCGCCGACCCTGATGGCGAATTTGCCGGTTTCGGCCAGGGCCTGGATCAACTCCACCGAATTGGCAAAACCGCCGGGATGCGGCGTAAAGCGGCCTGCGCCCTGGGGCGGGTCGCCACGCAGGGCGACGATGTCAGTGACACCGGCCTGGGCAAAACTGTCGGCAATGGCCAGGGTTTCCTCGCGGCTGGCCTGCACGCAGGTCAGGTGCGCGGCCACGTTGAGGCCCGAGGATTTGTGCAGCGTGGCAACCGCGTCGCGGGTCAGCTCGCGGGTGGTGCCGCCGGCGCCATAGGTCACCGAGACGAAACGGGGGGCCAGCGGCGCCAGCACCTGCACCGTATCCCAGAGCCGGAACGAGGCTTCGAGGTTTTTCGGCGGGAAGAATTCGAAGGAGATCTGGGGGGCGGTCATTTGGGCGGTCATCCTGCGCAAGGGGCGATGTTTCGCCTCTTGTCGCACCCGCAGCATTGTGAGACAACTTCATAATACTCAAGAACAACATGAGCGAAACTGTAGGATGCATATCGAATTCCGGCATTTGCGGACCATAAAGGCGATCCATGAATGTGGCGGGCTGGCCCGCGCCGCCGATCAGCTGAACATCACCCAGTCGGCGCTGAGCCATCAGATCAAGGGGTTGGAGGATCAGGCGGGGGTGGAGTTGTTCGTGCGGCGGTCGAAGCCGATGAAACTGTCGGCGGCGGGGATGCGGCTGCTCAGGCTGGCCGAGCAGATCCTGCCGCAGGTGGAGGCGATGCAGGCCGAGTTCTCGTCCTTGCGCGACGGGCGGTCGGGGCGGATGCATATCGCCATCGAATGTCACGCCTGTTTCGAATGGCTGTTCCCGGTGCTGGAGGCGTTTCGCAAGAGCTGGCCGGATGTGGATGTGGATATCCGGCCCGGTCTGGCGTTTGATGCGCTGCCCGCGCTGCAAAAGGAAGAGGTCGATCTGGTGGTCTCCTCGGATCCCGAGGAGATACCCGGCGTCGAGTTCGTGGAACTCTTCGATTACAACGCGGTGTTTGTCGCCGCCTCGACCCATCCATTGGCCGAGAAACCGTGGATCGAGGCCGAGGATTTCCGGGGCGAGACCTTGATCACCTATCCGGTGGAACGGTCGCGGCTGGATGTGTTCAGCCAGTTGCTGATCCCGGCCAAGGTGGAACCGGCGCAGGTGCGCCAGGCCGAGCTGACGGCGGTGATTCTGCTGTTGGTGGCGTCGAACCGGGGGGTCTCGGTGCTGCCCGATTGGGTGGTGCGCGAGGTGAAGTACAGTTCCGATTATGTGACGCGGCCCTTGACCGAGACGGGGATCACCCGGCGGCTTTACGCGGCGGTGCGCCGCGAGGATCTGGAGAAACCGTTTGTACGGGAGCTGGTGGGATTGGCCCGGACCGAGGCGCGCAAGCTGCAAAGCCAGTAGGGCGGGGTGAACCCGGTGGCGCCCCTGCCGGAGGGGCCGAGGTGGCGCTGCCCCCGTCGCGCCTTGCGCGACTCCCCCGGAGGTATTTTCGACCAGAAAGAAGCAGGGTCAGATGCCCTGGTACATGTAGCTGTCTCGGTTGGCCTTGGCGCGTTCATAGCGGTCGGGCGAGGCCCCGGCGGGAATACCGTCGCCAGTGGGCAGGCAGCCGGCCAGCAGGGTCAGGGCGAGGAGGGTGGCGGTGCAGCGGGCAAGGCGGCGCATGGCGGAGTCCTTTGATCGCGCGGGATATCGCATGAGGAACAGCTAGGCGTCCTGCGCGCGGTTTCAACTACTGGTTGGTTGCAGCCAGGTAGCCGATACCGGCGGCGACCAGCAGCCCGAGCACCACGGCGATGGTGATCTTGATCGCGGACCAGGGGCGTTCGCCCTGCACCCGGCCGGTGCGGCCGTTGACCACAAAGCGGTAGGTGGTGCCGCGGTATTTATAGGCAGCGAGCCAGACGGGCAGCAGGATATGCTTGAAGGTCACGTCCGACACCGTGGTGTCGATGGCATGGATGCGCTGCTGGTCGCCGCCGATGTCGAAGCGCACGTCGCGTTCGATGACGCGGGCCATATGCGCGCGCGCCTCTCCATGCGCCTCGGCCAGCTCGACGGTATAACCTTCGGCCCGGAACCCGGCCAGATATTCGGGCCGGTAGGGTTCGAGCGCGGCCAGGTCCCAGGGTTCCAGCGCGTCGGTGTGCGATTTCGGCAGCGAGCGCGAGGCGAGCACCAGCACATCGTCGAAGAACCGGGCAACGTGGCCCGATTTCGGCGACCAGCGGATCTTTGGCACCTGTTCGGTCACGGTCTTGCCGTCGCGCACCACGGTGCGGGTCTCGTAGTAGACGGTGCCGCGCTCGCCCCGATAGCTGGATTTGGTATCGGCGTCGAAGGTCCAGTAGGGCACATAGATGCCCTGCATCCGGCGCCCCTTGCGGGCGTATTCCTTCAACCCGTTCGGCGCGAACCAGAGCCGACCCAGCCAGTCGGTCATGGCCTTGTGGGCGCTGCGTTCATCCAGCGAGAAGGGCAACACGCCGCGGGGCTTGATATGTCGGTGAATGCCGGTGTCGGTCACCACCGGGGTGGCGCAGAACGGGCATTCGGCGGCGTGGGTGTCGGGGTCGAATTCCACTTGGGCTGCGCAGTTGGGGCAGGAGAGGACGCGGGTCTCCTCGATCTCGGCCTCGGGCAGGGTCTGGGCCATGGCGGCGTCGAAATCCAGCTCACGCAGGTTGGCACCCTTCCACGGGTCGGCGCGCATCGGTTCGGTATGGCCGCAATGGTCGCAGACCAGCGTGCCCGCGCCCGGGTTGAACCGGTAGTCGGCGCCGCATTGGGCGCAGGGAAAGCGGTGCTCCTGCACCGGGGCCGGGGCGGCACCGGGCGGGGGCGGGGGGGTATCGGTCATGCCTCAGCCTTGTGGTCGGGTGATCCGGGTCAAACTGCCATCCTTTTTGACATATTGGTGCCAGATCGCAACCAGCGCATGTGCCAGCGCCACCAGCATCAGCGCGCCGCCCACCGTCTCGTGCAACTCGCCCACGGTTTCGGAATGGGCGTTCCAGGCCACCGCGCCCAGGGCGGGGGTGAGCACCATCAGCAGATAGAGCAGCCGGTGGCCCCAGAGGGCGGCCTGCTCCATCAGCGGGGTTGCGCCGGGCAGCGGGCCGGGGGCGCCCTGCACGCGGCGCACCACGATGCGGATCAGCACGAGGACAAAGACCGCGATGCCCAGCCAGACATGCGGCGTGTTGCCCTCGAACCCGGTGGCACCGGTCTCAATCCGGGTCTTCAGCGCCCGGCCCATGTTCTCATGCGTGAGCCATGCGGCAGCGATCAGGATCGCGATGAGCCAATGCAAGGCAATCTGGAGGCGGGAATAGGCTGCGCGAGGCGACATGTCGGAGGCTCCTTGGACAAGCTATGCCTGGCTTAAACGACGCTGGTCCCTGTTTCCGTCGGCGCGGTTCAGATGCCGGGGGGCGGTGGGGGCGGCGGCAAGATGGTGAAGAGCTGCGCCAGTTCGCGCACGTCCTCGGCCCGTTTCCAGCCGTCCTGCCCGGCGGTCCAGACATAGGTGTCGCGGGTCAGGGTCCCCTCGGTAGCCATGCGGCCCATCTTGGCCTTGGAGAAGGGGCCAGAGGTCTGCCCGTCGACCGCGATATGCCAGACATGTTCGACGGGCGGCGGCGGCGGGGCCGCCGGAGCGGCGGCGGCGGGGGCGGCGCCCCAGGGGCCGGGTTGCGCCATCTGCTGGGCCATCGCCATGCCCATCCCGGCACCCAGACCGGCGGCCATGCCGCCGCCGGCGGGGTTGGCGGCAGCGGCGGTCATCGCCTCGGCCGCCGAATACTGGGTGAACTTGCCCAGATCGCCCGCCAGACCCATCGAGGTACGTTTGTCCAGCGCCGCCTCGACCGCAGGCGGCAGGCTGATGTTCTCGATATAGAATTCGGGCATTTCCAGCCCGTAATCGGCCAGCGGCTTGGACACTTGCGCCGCGATGAGCTTGCCCAGGTCCTGGGTGTTGGCGGCCATGTCCAGCACCGGGATGCCGGACCCGGCGATCACGCGGGAAAACTCCTGCACGATTATGTTGCGGATCTGAAAGCTGATCTCGTCCATGGTGAATTCGCCGTCGGTGCCGACGATTTCGGTCATGAACCGCGCCGGATCGGTGACCCGGATGGAATAGGTGCCAAAGGCGCGGATGCGGGTCGGCCCGAATTCCGGGTCGCGCAGCATGATCGGGTTCTTGGTGCCCCATTTGAGGTCGTTGAACCGGGTGGTGTTGACGAAATAGATCTCGGACTTGAACGGCGATCTGAAGCCGTGGTCCCAGTGCTGCAAGGTCGTCATGATCGGCATGTTGTTGGTCTCGAGCATGTAGAGACCGGGGGTGAACACGTCCGCGATCTGGCCCTCGTGGACGAAGACCGCCGCCTGCCCCTCGCGTACCGTCAGCTTTGCCCCGTACTTGATCTCGTGACCCTCGCGCTCGAACCGCCAGACCATCGTGTCGCGGGTGTCATCGGTCCAGTGGATGACGTCGATGAATTGGCCGGACAGAAAATCGAAAATACCCATGTGTCTTGGTCCTTTTCCTTACGCTGACGTCACAGCGACAAGCCCATCTTTTCCCGCGCGATGATGCGGATCAACGGGCGGGCTTCCTCGGCGCTCATGCCCTGACTGAGCCGTTTGTCATAGAGCATGGCAAGCAGTATCTCGTCCTGGCTGGTGAGCAGGGCGAATTCGTCGTCGTCGTTGAAGATCGAGGGCCGCGCGGCGGGGCTGTCGTTGGACAGGCCCAACCCTTGGGCGATTTCCTCATGAACGCAGCTGAGCCGCACCAGATCGGGATGTTCGGCCCGGATCAGCGCCACGGCGCGCATATAGGTATAGGGCGCGTCGGCGGAGGTGGCGGCAAAGACGAAACAGTAGAAATCGCGCGGCAAGTTGACGAAGAGGTCAAGCTGCTGCTCGCTGATGCCCGGCACCAGGCGGCGCAGCCGGTCCTGCACAAAGGGCCCGTCATCCAGCCCGGCGACAAAGACGTGGAAATTGGCGTTGCGCTCGGCGGTCGAGACCGGGTGGCCGGTCAGGCGGCCCAGCCGTGCGGCGTAGGACTGGATATTGGCGCGGTCTTTGTCGCGGCGGTCGAGTGGCACGGTTGGCCCGAATTCGACACCGATGCGCACCGGCGCGGTCCAACGGCTGAGCCTTCCGCTGGAACGGCCGCCGGTGGGCACCGGGGCATTGCCGGAATATTCGTTGAAAAACGCGATGTCGACGAAATTCCGCTCCAGATCCTCGGCGTCATAGGGCGTGTCGGGGCCGCCGCCATCGGTGCGCAGGAGCCCGCGCGTGAGCAGGTCGTTCTGCACCGCGCTGTAGTAACGCGCGAGATCCTGGCTGGCGGCCGAGGCGGGTACGACCTCGGACCCGACGGGGGCCAGCCCGGCCGGCCGCGCCGGTGGCACAGGCGAGGTGCGCGGCGGCATGTCGCACGCCGCCAGCGCCCCAAGCGCCAGCAGCACGACCAATCTGCGTATCGGAAGGAAGTGCAGCAAGGGATCAGCCCGGCACGGCGGTGCCAGCAGTGTCGCCGGTGCCATCGGCACGGGCGCGGGCGGCGGCCAGCGTGTCGCGCAATTCGGCCTCCATCTTCTTGAGCTCTTCCTCGGCGGCGGCGCGCTTGGCTTTGCCTTCGTCGGCGATTTGAAGGCTTTCCTGAATGGTGCCGATCAGGTCGGCATTGGCCTTTTTCACGGCTTCGATGTCGAACACGCCGCGCTCCATCTCCTTGCGGATCAGCTTGTTGCTTTCGCGCAGGTTGGCGGCATTGGCGGTCAGCAGCTCGTTGGTCAGGTCGTTGGCGTCGCGCACCGCGGCGGCGGCCTCGGCGCTGCGCTGGATGGTGACGGCCTGCGCCAGCTGGGTTTCCCAGAGCGGCACGGTGTTGACCAGGGTCGAGTTGATCTTGGTCACCAGCGACTTGTCGTTTTCCTGCACCAGCCGGATCGAGGGCAGCGACTGCATCGTCACCTGGCGGGTCAGTTTCAGGTCATGCACCCGGCGTTCCAGATCGTCGCGGGCGGCGCGCAGGTCGCGCAGTTCCTGCGCCTTCATCACCTGTTCGCCTTCGGGCGCGGCGTCGACGGCGGCGGCCCGTTCGGGGATGTCGTGGTTGTCCAGCTCGTCCAGCTTTTCCTCGCCCGCCGCGATGTAAAGTGCCAGCTCGTCGTAGAAGCGCAGCGTCTTTTCATAGAGCAGGTCGAGCGACTTGATATCCTTCAACAGTGTGTGTTCGTGCCGCAAGAGGTTGTCGGTGATCTTGTCGATCTGGCCCTGCACCTCTTCATAGCGGGCAGTGAACTTGGCAAAGGGGGCGGCGCGGCCGATCAGTTTTTCCCACCAGCTGCGTTCGCGGCGCACGTCCAGTTCGCTGACGGAAAAACCGCGAATGGTGGTGACGATGTTGCGCAGGCTGTCGCCAGCGGGGCCCACGTCCTTGTTGCGGACATCGGCCAGCATGGCCTGGCTGATCTCCTGCAATTCGGCCTGCGCGCCCGAGCCGAAGCGGACGATGGAATTGGTGTCGCCCATGTCGATCTCGCCCATCCGCTTGCGGATCTCGGCGCCGACGGGCGCGTCGGCCTCGGCCAGGGGCACGATCTCGGTGGTGGGTTCGGGCAGGGTGACGGCGGTGACTTCCTCGACCAGGCTGACGGCTTCGGCGGCTTTCTTCTGGATGCTGTCGGACATCGGTGGGTTCCTTTGGGTTCGGGGCCGGTCAGTCCAGCCGGACGCCTTCGCGCTGCAATCTTTCGCGCAGGACGTCGATTTCGATGGTCAGGTCGCTGCGGTCGTCCAGCAGCATCTTGCGGGTGCGGGCGGCGAAATTCTGCTCCAGATCGTCGAGCAGCGCGAGATAATCGAGCATGCTTTTCTGGTCGCGGGTGCGAGGGTAGATGTCGGCAAACTTGACGGTCGCGTCGCGCGCCCCCTGAAGGTAGACGGTCAGATACTTGCGGGCGCCGGTCAGGTCGCGCGGGTCCTCTTCGACGGTGCGGAACAGTTCGCGCGCGGTGGTCTGGAAACGTTCGACGCGGGCCTCGATCTGGCGGTTACCAGCGCGGCGGATGGCGTCGGACATATCGGCAAGCAGGGTTTCCGCCTCGCCTACCACGCGGGCGACTCGGTCCTGCTGGAAGGTGTCGATCCCCTCCATCCCCTTGTCGCGCATCGGGTCGGGGCCAAAGGCCACCAGATGCAGCGCGCCTGCGGCCAGGCCAAAGAGACCGGCGGCCAGAACCGAGGCGTCGCCGTCGATCAAGCCGGATTTGTAGACGGCGCCCCCGGTTCCCAGCGCGGTCAGCAGCGTTGCCGCCAGTTTGCGCGGGAAGGCGGGGCGGCGTGCCACGCGGCGGGCGTGATAGGCGGCCTCGGCCCTCAGCCCCTCGCGCAAGAGCAGGGCGGCGCCGGTCCAGAAACCGGCGGCGATCAGGCCAAGCGTCAGACCGATGGCGCCATCGTTCAGCGAGGTGAAGACCAGCGGAATGGCGGGCACGAACATCGCGTTTGCCCGCGCGCCTGCGGGGTCCACGCGGGCCCCTTCGAACTGGCCGCGTTTGGGTGGCGCTGCCTTGGCGCCGTCTGCCTGGGCGCGGTCCGTCTCGGGGCTGTATTTGCCGCCATAGCGCTGGGCCATCGGGTCAGAGCCCCCCCAACCAGCCGGTGGCCACACCGAAGAGCAGCACCAGAAGCGCGGTATAGGCCAGTTTCTGTATGCTGTTTTGCGACAATGCCGTTCCCCTGAAGAATACCTCCTCGGGAATCTAGGCGATGCGGCGCGGCCTTGCTAGGGGGAAGGTTGGGGCAATCGGCTCAGGACCGCGGTTTGCCGCCGGTGGGGCGGGTGCCGGGCCGGGTGCCCGGTTTTGCGCCTTTGGCCGGACGCGGCCCCTTGGGGGCGGTGGGTTTGCCAGCGGTCGCGGGCCGGGACGGGGCCGGTTTGGTGCCCGGTTTTCCGAACGCTTTACTGTCCGGTTTGCCGACCGGTTTGGTCCCCGGTTTACCGACCGGTTTGGTCCCCGGGTTGCCAACTGCTTTGGACCCGGGCTTGCCAACCGGTTTGGACCCCGGTTTGCGGGCCTCGTTCCGCGCGGCGGCGGCCTTGGCTGCGCCCGGCGCGGGCCTGCGCTTGCGTTCGGGGCGGGCCGGGCGTTCGTCGGTCGGCTTGTCCTCGGCATCCAGTCCTAGCTGGTCGCGCAGCACGCGGCGGCGCACCTCCTCGACCTTGCCGGGTTCGAGATTGCCCAGCTGGAACGGGCCATAGGACACCCGGATCAGCCGGTTCACCACCAGCCCGATATCCTCCATCGCGCGGCGGATCTCGCGGTTCTTGCCCTCGCGCAGGCCGACGGTCAGCCAGGCATTGGCGCCCTGCTGGCGGTCGAGTGTCACGATCATCGGCTGGAACCGCTCGCCTTCGATCACCAGGCCCTGGCGCAGCGGCGCAAAATCCTCATCCTTGGGCGTGCCCTTGATCCGCACCCGGTACTTGCGCAGCCAGCCGGTCGAGGGCAGTTCGAGCTGCCGCTTGATGGCGCCGTCATTGGTCAGCAGCAACAGCCCCTCGGAATTGAGGTCGAGGCGGCCCACGCTCATCACCCTCGGCATCTCTTCGGGCAGGTCGTCGAAAATGGTCTTGCGCCCCTTTTCGTCGCGCGCTGTTGTCACCAGGCCGCTGGGCTTGTGATAGAGCCACAGCCGCGCCGGTTCGGCGGCGGCCAGCGGCGCGCCATCGACCGTCACGCGGTCGCGTTCGGTCACGTTCAGCGCCGGGCTATCGATCACCTTGCCGTTGACCGCGACGCGGCCGGCCTCGATCATGCGTTCGGCCTCGCGGCGCGAGGCGACGCCCGCGCGCGACAGGATCTTGGCGATGCGCTCGCCGGGGGGAGGGGTGTTGCTCATGCCCGCGCAATAGACCATTTGCCGCGCTTGCGGAAGATGGATGATCGGGGCAGGGTCGGGCATGGTTTTCAGATCGCATATGGATCAGGCGCTGGCGGAGGCGCGCGCGGCGGGCGCGCGCGGCGAGGTGCCGGTGGGCGCGGTGATCGTGGCCCCCGACGGGCGCGTGGTGGCCGCCGCCGGCAACCGCACGCGCGAGACCTGCGATCCGACGGCGCATGCCGAGATCGTGGCCCTGCGCACGGCCTGTGCCGCCGCCGGGTCCGAGCGGCTGGTGGGGCATGACCTCTATGTGACGCTGGAGCCTTGCGCCATGTGCGCGGCGGCGCTGGCTGCGGCGCGCATCCGGCGGGTGTATTATGGCGCGGCCGATCCGAAATCGGGCGGGGTGGCGCATGGGGCGCGGGTGTTTTCGCACCCGCAGGCCCATCACGCGCCCGAGGTTTATGACGGTATCGGCGGCGAGGCGGCGGCGGAGCTGCTGCGCGGGTTCTTTGCGGAACGGCGGGACAAGGAAGAGGGTTGAGATGGAATTCAGGTTTCGCGAAGGCGAAGAAGTGGTGGACCTGCCCGAAGGCACCGACGCGGGCGTCTATTTCATCGGCCGCATCCGCACCCCCTGGACCGACCGCAAGGACTGTCCCCGGCAGGGCCGCGAGGACGGGCCGGAATGCCGGATCGAGCTGGATGCGCGCTGGGCGCCTGCGCTGCGCGGGGTGGAGGAGTATACCTGGCTCGACGTGCTCTATTGGCTGGACAAGAGCCGCCGTGATCTGGTCATCCAGAACCCCAAGAGCGACGGCAAGCTCTTTGGCACTTTTGCCCTGCGCTCGCCGCAGCGGCCCAACCCGATCGGCCTGTCGCGGGTGCGGCTGGAGCGGGTGGAGGGCACGACGCTGGTGGTGCGCGGCCTCGACTGCCTGGACGGCACGCCACTGATCGACATCAAGCCCAACCGCTGTGAGTTCACGCCCAAGGCGCCACCCAAACCCGGGATCTGAGGCCTTTCCCTCTTTTCAACCTGCGGTTTATCCGGTTCACTGCCGGTCCGGACAGGGCAGGGGGCGCAAATGGTACAGGTGTTTCTGGATGCGGTGGCGATCCGCTTCTATCGCGGCATCGGGGCAGAGATGCAGCACATCGGCCCGTTTTCCGAGATCAACTTCTTTGTCGGCGCCAATAACGCGGGCAAGTCCATCGTGCTGAACTTCATCCACGACCGCCTGCCGTTCTGCGAAGGCAAGTCGCAGCGGCTGGAGCCGAACTCGCCCGAGATCCATCGCGGATCGGGAGAGGAGGGCGAGTTCGTGGCGGCGGTTGGGGTGCCTAAGGAGCGGTTTCTGGAGGCGGTCTGGGAGCGGTTTCCACCGGCAGAGGTCGAAGTCCGAAAGTATCAAGAGAAGATCGAAATGATCGCCGACCGCCTCGCTGCCGAGGAGTTACTCTGGGTCACTCAGGAACGTGCCGGAGCAACAAGTCAGTTCGTACACGAACCAGGAGAGGATGACTTGTTGTCACTCTTGATTGAGGATGAATGGCGCAAACTCTGGGGGACCGTGCAAGACGAGACAATCAACTATCCTCGTATTCACTGGATGCAGCAAGTCGTTCGAGTGCTCCTGAATAGCACGCACCTTTCCTTCCCACCCACCAAACTCATCCCCGCCAAGCGCATCCTCGGCAATACCGATGAAAGTTTCGATGATCAGACCGGCAAGGGGCTGATCTATGAACTGGCGCGTCTTCAGAACCCCAGTTTCGGGCTGGATGACAACCGCAAGCTCTTTGCCCAGATCAACGCCTTTCTTCAGGACGTAACCGGCAAGCCCGATGCAAGGATCGAGGTGCCACATGACCGCTCGCACCTGCTGGTGCATATCGACGGCAAGGTGCTGCCGCTCGACAGTCTGGGCACCGGCATTCATGAGGTGGTGTTGATCGCCTCGTTCTGCACCATCCACCAGAACCAGATCATCTGCATGGAAGAGCCGGAAATCCATCTGCATCCGCTCTTGCAGCGCAAGCTGGTGGAATACCTGCGCGACCACACCGACAACCAGTATTTCATCGCCACCCATTCGGCGGCCTTTATCGACACGCCCGGCGCGGCGATCTTTCATGTCGAGAATGACGGGCGACAGACCCGGGTGCGCCCGGCGCTGGTTCGGCAGGACAAGTGGCACCTGCTCGACGATCTGGGCCTGCACGCCTCGGACCTGTTGCAAGCCAATATGGTGATCTGGGTCGAGGGGCCGTCGGACCGCATCTACCTCAACCACTGGATCGCGGCGGCGGATCCGGAGCTGCGCGAGGGGATCCATTATTCGATCCTGTTCTATGGCGGCGGGCTGGTGTCGCATCTGTCGGCAGGGGCGGAGGAGGACGGGATACAGGACCTGATCGACCTGCGCCGGATGAACCGCAACATGGCCATCGTGATGGACAGCGACCGGGCGGGGCCGCGGGCGCGATTGAAAGGGACTCCCGAGCGGATCAAGCGGGAACTGACCGACGAATGGGGCATGGTCTGGATCACCAAGGGGCGCGAGATCGAAAATTATATCGATCACACGGCCTTGCAGGCGGCGCTGCAAACCCTGCATCCCCGGATCTATGACCATCCCGCCGAGGGTGGTGCCTTTGACCACGCGTTTTTCTTCTATCGCAAGGACGGCAAGGTTCATCAGGCCGCCGACAAGGTTGGTGCCGCGCGGCTGGTTTGCGAAGGTCCGGCCAAGCTCGATATCCTTGACCTGCGGGACCGGGTGACGGAGCTTGCCCGGCATATCCGCAAGGCGAACGGGCTGGCCGTGCGCGGCAAGGGGTGACGGGCGCTGATCACCCGGTCTCAGGCGGTTGATGTCAAGAGGCCCGGCATTATCCCGGTTGCACCGGGCTGGCGAGGCGGGCAGCCTCGGGGGTCATGCGTCCCCCTCCAGACGGTAAACCGCGTGTTCGCCCTCGAACCCTTTGAGACGCAAGGAAACCGGGGCCGAGAAACGGCAACCTGCGTCACTGCTGACCATCTGGCGCAGGGCGTCCGAGACCAGGATCTCGCCGGGACCGGCGGCCGAGGCGATGCGGGCGGCCTTGTTCACCACGGTGCCAAAGAAATCGCCCCGGTTTTCCACCACTTCGCCGGTATGCAGGCCGATGCGCAGGGCAAGGCGCGAGTCTTGTGTCCCGGCTCGAATGGCCGAGGCCGCGCGGGCCGCGCCGGTGGCGGAGGTGAACGAGGACATGGTGCCATCGCCCAGCGACTTGACCAGCGTGCCGCCGTGATCCGTCACGATGGTTTCAACGCGGCGGAAATGGGCATCGAGCAGGCGCACCCATTCGGTATCGCCCATGGCCTCGGCTTGGGCGGAACTGTCGACGATATCGGTGAACATGATGGTGGCCAGTCCGCCGGTGCCGAACCGGTGCGATCCGGCCTGCGCCGCCGCGATCAGGCGCTGAAAGGCGGTGTGCTCGATCCCCAGCTTGTCGCGGTTCGAATCGGCCTGCGAGATATGGTGCTGCACCATCTTCCAGCCGCCGCGTTCCAGCACAAAGACAAAGGTCACCCTGTGGGTGCCCCGGCTGCCGGTGCCGGTAAAGGTGTAATGGCTCTGGTAGGTGGCCCAGCCGGTCTCGCCATGCTCATAGGCTTCGATCTCGATGTCCTCCTCGATGAAATCGGGGACTTCGGCCAGATGATCGGCGATGCCGTCGCGCACCAGTTGGCCACGCCAGAGCTCACCATCGGCGCTGCCGATATAGACCAGCGCGTCGGATTGCGACAGGTAATGTGGCAGGTCGGCCACCTTGTGGCTGCGGATCAGGGTGGTCCAGCGGCGGACGATGGCTTCGATCTCGGGCGAGCGCTGGATCATGACCGCCATTCCAGCCGGTGGACCCGGTGCAGGCCGTCGAAGCCTTTGAGCGGGATATCTGTCGGCGGGTGAATGACGAGGCCCTCCACAGCGCCGGTCAAATCGCGGGTATCGCCGGAAATCACGATCTCGCCCGGTGCCGCAGCGGCGGCTATGCGGGCGGCCTTGTTGACCACGGTGCCAAAGAAATCCTCGCTGGTCTGGATCACCTCGCCGGTATGGATGCCGATCCGCAGCGCGATGGCGGGGCCGTCCGAGGCCTCGGTCGCGCGCAATATGGCCTGCGCGGCGCGCAATCCCTGTTCGGGTGAGGGAAAGCTCGACATGGTGCCGTCGCCCAGCGATTTGACGAACTGCCCGCCCCGCGCCTCGATGATCTCGCGCAGCGTGCTGAAATGGCGGGCCACCTCGGACGACCACAGCCGGTCGCCCATGGTCGAGGCGAGGCGCGAGGAATTGACGATATCGGTGAACATGACCGAGGCGAAGCCCTCGCGCTGATCCAGCGAGAATCCCTGTTTCGCGGCGGCGACCAGATCGGCGATGGCCGTCTGTGCGGCGCCGGTGAACTCCATGTTCGGGATCGGGACCGATCCATGGCGATGCACGATCTTCCAGGCACCGTCCTCGAGCGTGAAGATCAGGGTCGAGCGGATCCGGAACACCCGGTCGGGCTGGTTGGCAAAGATCAGCTCGTGGCACATGCAGGCCCAGCCGGTGCCGTTGTGTTCGTAAGCTTCGGCAAAGACCTCTTGATGCCTGATCATCTCAGGGATGACACCAAAGAATGCGCCGATCCCCTCGCGTACCGCTGCACCCGACCAGATCTCGTTCTCGCCGGTTCCGACGAAACGCAGGTGTTCCCTTTCGGTCAGCAGGTTGCGCAGATCGTTCGGTCGCCTGTTGGGAATCGCGTCCATCCAGCGCCGCGCAAAGGCAAGCAGTTCGGGAGAGGCGACAACGCCACTCATTTCCGCCACTCCAGCCGATGGATGACATGTTCGCCCGCGAGTCCCTTGAGCGACGTGGTGACCGGGTCGGCAAAGCGGAAATCGCGGCTCCCGACCAGTGCGCGGGTGGCGTCCGACAGCCGGATGTCGCAGGGTTGCGCGAGGCCTGCGATCCGCGCGGCCTTGTTCACCACCAAGCCGAAGAAATCGCCGCTGGCCTCGGTGACCTGTCCGCTGTGCACGCCGATACGTACGTGGAGGGGAGGTTCCGTTTCGCGCTCGGCCATCCGCTCCTGGATCGCCTGAGCTGCCATCAGCGCGGGACCGGCACCGTAAAAGGCCGACATGGTACCGTCCCCAAGTGTCTTGACAAGCTCGCCGCCGTGCCCGGTCACGATGGTCTTGATCTCGCGTACATGGTTCTGAACCAGATCGCTCCACGCGGTATCGCCGATGGTTTCGGTTATCAGCGTGCTGTCGGCGATGTCGGTGAACATGATGGTGGCCAGCCCGGCCTGTCCGAGGTTTGGCCGGTCGCGCGCGGCGGCCTTGGCGATCTCGTCAAAGTTGCCCGGATCGTAGCCCAGCGAGGTGGCGTTTGGGACCGGGTTCGAGTTGTGGATATGAACGATTTTCCACTGGGCCTCTTCGAGGCCGAAAACGATGGTGCCCCGGAACTGGATTCTTGCGCCCGTTTCCGGCGTGACCATTGTTGCACTCCAGACCGACCAGCCCATGACGTCCCGCTCGAATGCGTGAACGTCGATATCCTCGTAACGGAAGACGGCAAGCTCTTCGCGGGTTTCGGAAAAGAACCTGCGCAGCACGTCGCCGGTGAACAACTCGCCCTCGGCGGACCCGAGGTAGAGAAGCGCGCTGCTGTGTGAGAATAGTCCGCTGGAAGATCCGTCGCGCCGCGCCGTGCACTGGAGAAACCGCCTTGTGATGGCGGCGAGTTCTGGCGAATTCTGATAGCGGTCGGGCATACAGAGCCTCCGGCCGGCGGAAATGGGGACGACTGTTCTCTTTCTAAAGCCTCGGGCGGCTTTCCCGCAATCTCTTGCATGCGTGCAGGTTTCGGGCCGACAGGAGACATGCAAGGGGCCGGAAACATTCGGGTAGATTTCGGCATCGAAGCCTTGCAGCGCGCGCCGCAGTCCTCAGGGTGAGAAAGACAGGTTCGAAGAGCAGTTCGGTTAGTCTCGCCACTCCAGCAGATGGGTCAGGTGCTCGCCCGCGAGCCCGCGCAGGGCCACGGCGGCGGGATTGGCAAAGACAAAACCGCCGCTGTCGCCGACCATCAGACGGGTGGCATCGGAGACGCGGATTTCACCCGGCCCGGCAAGGGCGGCAATGCGGGCGGCCTTGTTGACCACGGTGCCGAAAACGTCCGTGTCGCCGGCGATCAGGTCGCCGGTATGCAGGCCAATGCGGATCCGCAACCTCGGCTCGGCTTCGGCCTGGGCCACTGCCTGCTGGGCGGCTGCGGCGGCGGAGAGCGCGGCACGGGCCGATGGAAAGCTGGACATCGTGCCGTCGCCCAGCGACTTGATCAATGTCCCGCCCAAGCCTTCGATCAGTGACTTTACAGTGCCGATATGGGTCTTGACCGCAGCCGACCATAGGGCGTCGCCGATGGCGGCGGCGATGGCGGTGCTGTCGGCGATGTCGGTGAACATTATGGTGGCGAGCCCGGTGCGGGCTGGTGCCTCGGTTCCGGACAGGGCTGCATCCAGAAGCTCATCAAAGCGCGCAAGCTCTCGCCCCAGACCTTCGGTATTGGTTCGCGGGATCGAGTTGTGGACATGCGCGATGCGCCATTGGCCCTGTTGCAGGTGAAAGATCAGGGTTGTCCGCACCACGGCGGCGGTGCTGTCGGGGGCCTTGGCCTCGTGCAGCGTGATCGACCAACCCACCGGACCACAGGCGAAACCGTCGATCGAAATGAAGCGCAGGCGCATGCGCGGGTGGGCATCGACAAACCGGCCAAAGGCCTGCCGGAACTCGGTGCCTTTGCCGATCTCGTCAGGGGCGGTGCCGACGTAGCACAACAGCGCGTCATCCGTCAGCAGATTGACCATCGTGGCGCTGTCGCCGTTGGCATAGGCTTCGTGCCAGCGGCGCGCGATGGCGGCGATCTCGGGGCTGGGTTGGAGCGGTGCGCTCATTCCTGCCACTCCAGACGATAGGTCACATGCCGCCCTTCCAGCCCCTTGAGACTGACTTCGACCGGTGGGGAGAACCGGAAGTGCCGCGCGGCGCCGACCATGATGCGGGTGGCGTCCGACAGGCAGATATCGCCCGGCGCCGCCAGCGCGGCAACGCGCGCGGCCTTGTTCACGACGGTGCCGAACAGGTCGCCGTCCTGTTCGACCAGATCGCCGGTATGCAGGCCGATCCGGATGCGCAGATGCGGCTCCTCGGTGGTGTTCGTTATGATGTTCTGCAACGTTACCGCCGCGGACAGTGCCGCCGAGGCCGAGGGAAAGGCCGACATGGTGCCGTCGCCCAAGGTCTTGATCAGCGTGCCGCCATGCTCGGTGACAATGCCTTCGACTTGTTTCAGATGCGCCCGCACGGCAACTGACCAACGGGCGTCGCCCAGGGTCTCGGCCAGCACCGAACTGTCGGCGATATCGGTGAACATGATCGTGGCCATGCCGGTGCGCTGAAACTGGGCCGGGGTGGCAAGTGCTGCTTCGAGCAGATCCTCGAACCCGCGCGATTCGTATCCCAGCGCCTCCATGTTCGAAACCGGGTTCGAGTTGTGCACATGCACGATCCGCCAGACGCCCTGTTCCAGATGCAGAACGAAGGTGGAGCGAAAGGTGATCTCCTTGCCGGTATCCAGCGACACCCGCTCGCCGAACCATTCGACCCAACCCAGTTCGCCGCATTCAAAGCCGCGAAACTCGTCCCGGTCCCAGGCAAAGCTGGGGATGTCCTCCATATAGCTCGCCATGCCCCGGCGCAGCGTGTCGCCGCGCCAGATCTCGCCATGGGAGGAGCCGATATATCCCAGCGCCGGATCGGCCGAGAAAAGGTTGGTCACCGTCTCCTTGTCCCCTGACGCATAAGCGCGGAGCCATCGTCGCACGATGGCGCCAAGCTCGGGCGAGGGGGTGATGACGGCCATGCCTCAGATGTCGATGGGTTGCATCACCTCCGGCTCGATCACGTCGACATCGGGCAGGCCGTCGATCAGCGCCTTGGCCGATTGTTCGAGGATCGGGAAGGTCTTGTAATGGCCCGGGATCACCGTCTTGAAGTTGAAGAAGCGCTTGGACGCCCAGGCGGCGCTCTTCATGTCCATGGTGAAATGGCCGCCCGCGCTGAGGATGCCGATATCGGGTTTGTAATATTCGCCCATCCAGTCCATGTCGGCCATCATCGCGGTGTCGCCCGAATGATAGATGGTGTGCTTCTCGGCGCTGATCATATAGCCCACTTCCGATCCGCCGGTGCGCAGCCCCTCGGGGGTGGAGAAGGTCGAGCTGTGCGAGGCGGGCACCATCGACACCCGAACACCGTTCAGGGTGACCGTGCCGCCCTTGTTGAACCCGATGGTTTCGATCCCCTCGGTTTCGCCCCAAAAGCCCATCAGGTCGTACTGGCCCACGACCGGGATCCTGAGCCTTTTGGCCAGCGGCAGCACGTCGATCACATGGTCGAAATGGGTATGGGTCAGCAGGATATGGGTGGCGCCCGCGACGGCGGCGTCGTGCTGATCCTCGGGCAGGGCGGGGTTGCCGCTGAGCCAGGGGTCGATCAGCAGCATGGCCTCGCCGCTTTCGATCCGGAAACTGCCATGTCCCAGCCAGATGATCTTCATGTGTCTTTCTCTCCGTGAACTGCGTTTCAGATCACCCTAGCACCCGCCGGGTGAAAATCTACGGAGAGGTTGCGGGAAATCGCGATAGGGTCGGGCCGAACCGGTCGCGAACGGGACAGACGTGCCATGTTTCTGTGGCGGACAAAAGGGAAACAGCAGGCGGAGAGGCAGGGATGCAGGAAATATCGGCGGATGTACTGGTGATCGGCGGCGGCACCGCCGGTTTTGGCGCGGCGGTGGCGGCAGGGCGGTTGGGGCTCGATGTGGTGCTGCTCGAGGCCGGGACCAAGGTGGGTGGGGTCATGGCATTCTGCCCCGGCATGCCCTGGGGCGCGGCTTATCCGCAGGGTGAAAGCATCGGCGGTCTGATGCAGGAGCTGGAGGGCCGGTTGATGGCGATGGACCCGCCGATGGCCGAGAAGCGCCCATGTACGCTGGAGAATTTCGGCCCCGAGATCCAGTATGACCACGACGCCGCCACCACGATGATGTTCGAGATGCTGGAAGAGGCGGGCGTGCGGGTTTTCCTGGGCGCGGTGGCGCATGCTCCGGTCATGGAGGGTGACCGTATCGCGGCCGTCGACGTGTTCGACCGGCGCGGACCGCAGCGGATTGCGGCGCGGATCGTGATCGACTGTTCCGGCGATGGCGATATCTCGGCCAAGGCGGGCGTGCCCTTCACGCTGGGTGACGGGCAGGGCAACATGATGGCGGTGACGCTGTCCTTTTTCATGGAGGGCGCGGACTGGGATCGGGTGTTTGCCGAGAACGATCCCTATTTCCGCCGGCATGCCGCCCGGGGCATCGCCGAGGGGCGGCTGCATCCGCATCTGGCGCAGCTCTACCTGATGAAGGGGTTTCACCCCGGCACGGTCTTCTGCAACTCGGTCGCCATTCGCGGGGTGGATGGCACCGACCCTGCCGATGTCACCCGTGCCACGCAAGAGGGGCGGCGGCGCTGTCTGCAACTGGCGCAGTTCCTGCGCACGGATGTGCCCGGATTCGAGGCTGCGCATATGGCGCAGCTGGGTCCCACCGTGGGTGTGCGCGAAACGCGCAAGCTGGAAGGGGTGTACAAGGTCACCGGCGCCGATCTGGCCGCGGGCACCAAGTTTGCCGACGGGATCGTCGCCTGTGACAACCCGATCGACGATGTGATGCGCACCTCGGACCAGATGACCCATGACGCCATGGTCGAGCGCGGCGGCTATTACACCATCCCGTTCCGGTCGCTGCTGCCGAAAGCGGTTGCGAACCTGATGTTCGCGGGTCGCATCCTGTCGGCTGACCTGGTGGCCTTTGCCTCGGTTCGGGGGATGCCGCAATGCATGGCGATGGGGCAGGCCACCGGATCGGCGGCGCATCTGGCGATTCGTGACGCCGTGCCGGTGCAGCAGGTGGATAGTGCCGAACTGGTGAGGCTGTTGTCAGAGCAGGGGGTTTCGCGCCTGGCGCTCTGATGCCGGATTCACCAATTCGCCTCTATTGTCACAAACTTTGAATTTTCCATACTAATAAGTTCTATTATTTGTATCATTCGTTCAATCGTTTGAACGATCTGTCGTATTGCTTGAACGTCTGAACATTCACGGCAGCGGCCTCGTGATGCAGTTTCCTGACACACCCGCCAATCAACTGGCCGGGCGTTATCAGTCAACCGAAAGGAAACCAAACGATGTCTCGCATGATCACCTTTACCGCCGCCGCCCTGTCGGCCCTGCTCGCCTTTGGCCCGGCCATGGCCGCCGACGAAATCAACGTGGTGCCCGGCCTGACCGCCGCTGGCGCGCCGCTGGGCCTGCATGGCTCGGACCCGGTCGCACTGCTCGACAAGGGCAAGAACCGCGAAGGCAGCGCCGCGCATACCGCCGTGCATGACGGCGTGGCCTATTATTTTGCCTCGGAAAAGAACCTCAAGGCGTTCCAGGCCAACCCCGATCACTACTCCGTGCAGAACGGCGGTTTCTGCACCTTTGGCGTCTCGGTCGGCAAGAAGTTCGACGGCGACCCGAACTACGCCGCCGTGGTCGACGGCAAGCTCTATGTCTTCCTGAACGAGGAAATCTACAAGATGTTCGAACAGGACAAGGCCGGCACCATCTCGAAAGCGGCGGCCAACTGGACCAAGATCGAACACAAGGCGGCCAAGGATCTCTGATCCCGTCGTCTGACTGGGTGGCCCGCGCGAACCCTCGCGCGGGCCGTTTCGTTTGCGGGCGCTTGACCTTTGCCGCCCGGGCCGGTCATCTGCCCGGATGCGCAGGGAGAGAGCGATGACGGCGGCCGACATGACCGACAGGGCGCGGCGCGCCGGGATCGCGGGGGCGATTGCCTGCACCACCATCTTTGCGCTGACCGTTGGCCTCAGCTTTCCGCTCTCGTCGCTGGTGCTGGAGGAGCAGGGTATCAGCGAGGCCGCCATCGGGGTCAACGCGGCGATGACGCCGCTGGGGATCATGATCGCCTCGCCCTTTTACCCGCGCCTGATCGAGCGATTCGGAAGCTGGCAGGTGGCCATCGGTTCGCTGCTGATGTCGGCGCTGCTGATCGTGGCGCTGGGGCTGACCCGCTCCTTTGGCGCGTTTCTGGTACTGCGCCTGATGCTGGGCATGGCCGATGTGGGCATCTTCATCGTGTCGGAGACCTGGATCAATCAGCTCGCCCGCCCCGAGACCCGGGGCCGGGTGGTGGGCATCTATGCCACCGCGCTGTCGGTGGGCTTTGGTGCCGGGCCCTTCACGCTGGCGCTGGTCGGGTTCCAGAGCTTCACCCCGTTTGCCGTCGGCGCGGCGTGTTGTGTGCTGGCCATCGCCGTGGTGATGGCGGTGCGCGCCCATGCGCCGGATGTCTCGGACGAGGCGCCGGTGTCGCCGCTGGGGTTCCTGCGCCGGGCGCCGACCCTGTTGGCGGCGATCTGTGTCTATGCCTTCTGGGAGGGGGCGATGCTGTCGCTGTTTCCGGTCTTTGGCCTGTCGGCGGGGCTGACGGTGGCGGTGGCAACCTCGGCCCTGTCGGTGGCGTTCCTGGGCAATACGGTGTTGCAGATCCCCATCGGATGGCTGTCGGACCGGACCTCGCGCCGGCAGGTGATGGTGCTCTGTGCTCTGTTGACCGCGCTGGGCGCGTTGCTGTTGCCCGGCCTGCCCGACCGGTTGCCGCTGTTCCTGGGCGTTCTCTTTGTCTTTGGCGCCACGGCGGGTGGCCTGTACACGATGGCGATGTCGGAACTGGGCGACCGGTTCAGCGGCAGCGACCTGGTGGCGGGCAATGCCGCCTTTGCCATCGCCTTTGGTGTGGGCGGCATGATCGGCGGGCCGATCACCGGTGTTGCGATGCAACTGACCGGCAATGGCGGTTTTGCCGGGGTTCTGGCGCTGATTTTCGCGGCAATGGCGGCGCTGGCCTATCTGCGCAGGCGGCGCGGCTGACCATCGCCTTTCCGTTGCCCTTGCGACCGCGCCCATGGGGCGGTAAATGCGGGCCTGACGCAGATGAGGGAAACCGATGTCGATTGACCAAAGCACCGCCGCCAAAGTGGCCAAGCTGGCCCGGATCAAGGTGGAAGAGGACGCGCTGCCGGCGCTCGCCGCCGAATTCAACACCATACTCGGGTTCATCGAGCAGCTGAACGAGGTGGATGTCGAGGGCGTCGAGCCGATGGTCTCGGTTACGCCGATGCGGCTGAAGCGCCGCGCCGACGGGGTGACCGACGGCAACCAGCAGGCTAAGGTCCTTTCCAACGCGCCCGACGCGCGCGAGGGGTTTTTCGCGGTTCCCAAGGTGGTGGAGTAAGACATGAGCGAGTTGAACACGCTGACGCTGGCCCAGGCGCGCGATGCGCTGCGCAAGGGCGAGACCACCTCGGTCGCGCTGACCGAAGCCTGCCTTGCCGCCATCGAAGGCGCAGGGGCGCTGAACGCATTCGTCCACAAGACCCCCGAGATCGCGCTGGAGCGTGCAAAAGCCGCCGACGCAAGGCTGCATTCGGGTGACGCGCCCAAGATGTGCGGCCTGCCGATCGGCATCAAGGACCTGTTCTGCACCAAGGGCGTGCCGTCTCAGGCGGCCAGCCATATCCTTGAAGGGTTCAAGCCGGAATACGAATCCACCGTCAGCCAGCAACTGGCCGACGCCGGTGCCGTCATGCTGGGCAAGCTCAACATGGACGAATTCGCTATGGGTTCGTCCAACGAGACCTCGTGTTATGGCAATGCGGTGAACCCCTGGCGGCGCGGCAATGACGACGCGGCGCTGACGCCGGGCGGCTCCTCGGGCGGCTCCGCCGCCGCCGTGGCCGCCGATCTGTGCCTGGCGGCGACCGGCACCGATACCGGCGGCTCGATCCGCCAGCCTGCCGCCTTTGTCGGTATCACCGGCATCAAGCCGACCTATGGCCGCTGCTCGCGCTGGGGTATCGTCGCCTTTGCCAGCTCGCTGGATCAGGCCGGGCCGATGACCAAGGACGTGCGCGACGCCGCCATCATGCTCGAGGCGATGTGTGGCCATGACCCCAAGGACTCGACCAGCGCCGATCTGGCGGTGCCCGATTTCGAGGCGATGCTGACCGGCGATATCCGCGGCAAGGTGATCGGCATCCCGCGCGAATACCGCATGGACGGCATGCCCGAAGAGATCGAGGCGCTGTGGCAGCAGGGCACCGAGATGCTGCGCGCCGCCGGGGCCGAGATCCGCGACATCTCGCTGCCGCATACCAAATACGCGCTGCCCACCTATTACGTGATCGCGCCGGCCGAGGCGTCGTCGAACCTGGCCCGCTATGACGGGGTGCGCTATGGCCACCGCGCCAAGCTGGCGCAGGGTGACGGCATCACCGAGATGTACGAGAAAACCCGCGCCGAAGGGTTCGGGCACGAGGTGCAGCGCCGGGTCATGGTCGGTACCTATGTGCTGTCGGCGGGGTTTTATGACGCCTATTACAACCGCGCCCGCAAGGTGCGTACCCTGATCAAGAAGGACTTCGAGGATGTGTTCGCTGCTGGGGTCGATGCGATCCTGACACCCGCCACCCCCTCGGCCGCTTTTGGTCTGGGCGAGATGGCGGAGGCCGATCCGGTGCAGATGTATCTCAACGACGTGTTTACCGTGACGGTGAACCTGGCCGGTCTGCCCGGTGTGTCGGTGCCTGCCGGGCTTGACAAGCAGGGGCTGCCCTTGGGCCTGCAACTGATCGGCCGCCCGTGGGAGGAAGGCGATCTGCTGAACACCGCCTACGCGCTGGAGCAGGCGGCGGGCTTTGTGGCCAAGCCCGGCAAATGGTGGTAAACCTGTCGGCAAAGCAAAAGAGCAGGACGGCAAACATGCGCGCATTCTATCTGGTTCCCGTGATCGGGGTGCTTGCGGCCTGTGATCCCGCGATCCCGGATTCGGCGGCCGGGGTCGGCTTCAACACGCCCGAATACCAGGCCCAGCGCGAGGCGGTGCTGGAGGGGCAGACGATCAACGGCGATCCGCTGATTCCGCCCTCGGCCGTCTCGACCGAGGGTTTGGCGCCCGCCCAGCCCGATGGGCTGATCCAGCCAAACCCGATCGAGGACCCGGTCGCCACAACCGCCACCGCCTATACGCCGCAGCCGACCGATACCGCCGATGACATTGCCCGCGAAACGGCGGCGGCGCTGGCGGCGGCCAATGCCAATTCCGGTGTCGCGCCGGTTCAGGCCAGCCCCTCGAACCCGGCGCCGGACCTGATCAGCAGCCCGTCGATCTCGGACGAGCAGGATTTCCAGGCGGTGGCCAGCCGACAGACGATCCAGAGCGATGCCGAACGGATCGCGCAGAACCGCGCCAACTATCAGGTGATCGCGCCCACCGCGCTGCCCGAACGTACCAGCGACGGCACGCCCAACGTGGTGCAATACGCGCTGTCGACCAGCCATCCCAAGGGCACGCAGATGTACAGCCGCGCGGGCTTCAACCTGGCCGCCAAGGCGCAGCGCAACTGCGCCGAGTTCGCCTCGCCCGATCAGGCCCAGGCCGAGTTTCTGGCCAATGGCGGTCCGCAACGCGACCGCAAGGGGCTGGACCCGGACGGCGACGGCTATGCCTGTTCCTGGGATCCGGCGCCATTCCGGCGCGCGGTGCAGAACTAGGGCCGCGTGACCTCGGTCTGGCATCCCTCGCCAAATTTCGGCCCCCGCCGCGACGGGCTTTCCCCGTCGCTGGTGGTGCTCCACTACACCGCCATGGACGGCGCCGAGGCGGCGCTGGACCGGCTCTGCGATCCGGCGGCCGAGGTCTCGGCCCATTACCTGATCGGCGCCGATGGCAGGCTCTGGCATATGGTGGACGAGGCCGACCGCGCCTGGCATGCCGGGGCGGGGGAGTGGCGGGGGTTGGACGACATCAACTCCCGCTCCATCGGCATCGAGCTTGACAATCGCGGCGATCATCCGTTTTCGGCGCCGCTGATGGCCAGGCTGGAAATCCTGCTGACAGATATCCTGCGCCGCTGGGCGATCCCGCCCGAGGGCGTGATCGGCCATTCCGACATGGCGCCCGGTCGCAAATGCGATCCCGGTCCGCGATTCGACTGGGCGCGACTCGCCCGGGCGGGCCTGGCTGCGCCAACCTTTTGTGATCCCGGGACCGGGAACCCGTCGCCGGAAGCGTTCCGCGTTCGCGCCCGTGCCGCCGGGTTCAGCGCGCCGGTCGATGATGACACCCTTTTGGCCGCCGTGCGCCTGCGTCACAGGCCATGGGCGCGCGGGCCGCTCACGCCCGAGGATTTCGCGCCCTTCGGACAGGTCGCGCCCTGAGCCCGCAGCTTGCCGGGCTCGATCTGGCTTTCTTGAGTATTTGTGGCGGAATGAAGTGTGAAAGACCATGTCTCTTCATTTCGCTAAAAATACTCCGGGGTGAATTGGCCGCAGGCCAAGAGGGGCAGCGCCCCTGCTTGTCTCGCCCTCTTGACCTCTGTCGCACCAGCGCCTAACTGCAACCCTGCGCGGAGGGCCGGATGGCCGCGTGGGGGCGACCCCCGCGAGGAAAGTCCGGACTCCATGAAGTAGCGGTGCCGGGTAACGCCCGGGCGGGGAAACCCGACGGAAAGCGCCACAGAGAACAGTCCGCCGCGCAGGTCGCGGCAAGGGTGAAACGGTGGAGTAAGAGCCCACCGCGCCCCTGGCAACAGGGGCGGCACGGCAAGCCCCACCGGGAGCAATGCCAAATAGGACCCCCGCGCGGGACGCGTCGGTTTCGGCCGATACCTCCGCTAGGTCGCTTCAGCCGAGAGGGGTCGGGTTGGCAGCTAGAGGCGCCTGGCAACAGGCGCCCCAGAGGAATGGTCATCGAAGGGGGAAACCCCGGAACAGAATCCGGCTTACAGGCCCTCCGCGCGCGTTGTCTGTTTATCCTGGCGGCGTGTAGGCGCCGGTCAGGGTCCCGGCCTTCTTGGCGATGGCGACAAATTCCGCCCCGGTCCAGGCCCGTACCGTCTCGACCTTGGACACCGAACCCGAGGCCGCCACAGCCATGCCGACGGCCACGGTATCGGCCCCATCCGGCGCCTCGCTGACCATCACGATGTCATTGGTCCCAGTCGTCATGTAAAGCGCCACGACCCGGCCGCCGACTTTGTCCAGCAGGGCCTGTATGGGGCCGCTGCGGTCTTCGGGCTTTTTCATCAGCCCCTGGATGCCGGATTGAGAATAAGATGCGTAGGTGATGAACAAGGCCATGGTTTTCTCCTTTGACCTGTCAGGTTGCGGACCCTTTGTCTTGGACCGGGTCCGGGGGTCCGTATTCCGTTCAACCCGTCGGTATCGACAGTCCGGTCAGAACGAGACCGCCGGCGATGATCAGGACCGCGCCGAGGGCCGGGGCGAGCCAGCGTTTGTCGGGCAGGAGTTTTTCGGCGGCCACATAAAGAGCGATGCCGATAATCCAGTAGAGATTCATGACGCCGCCGACAAAGAGCAGGGCCATCAGGGCCCAGCAGCAACCGATGCAGTAGATGCCGTGGTGAGCGCCAAGAGTGAGAGCACCCTTGGGGCCTGGCCGGTTATGTGCCACCAGGAACTCCGCCGGGCTGGAGCAATGTTTCAAGCAGGTCCGTTTGAGATTTGAAAACTGGTAAAATCCCGCCGCGAGCAGCAATGCGCCGGACAACCAGCCCGCCGACAGGGTCATCATTGGATCGCTGGTCAGGTCCAGCTGGCCCAGCCCCCATTGCGCAAGCGTGGCTGCCACGCTGAACCCGGCCCAGATCAGAAGGTAGCCCGCAAGGAACACTCCGGCCAGACGGCCCGCTATGGCGCGATCGGGACCCATACCCTTGATGCGCGCATAAAGCAGCAGCGCCGGCGTGGCGCTCGGTGTCATCATGGCGATCATCATGACCCACCACATCAGGAACACCAGCACCGCGCGGCCCGGCGTCCATTCGATGCCGGGACCCATCCGCATCGGCTCGCCGATCGGACGGGCCATCCGGGTCATCTCGACCGCACTCATCTGCATGCCGATACCTGCAATCGTGTACCAGGCCGCTATGATGACGACAAAGGCGACGCCGCCGAGAACGATCAAGGCGTCATGCCGCAGCAATCGTTCGACCGAGCGCGCGGGCGAGCTTGGGTTCTGGTCTGCCATTGCCGGTGCCTGACTAGGCATCCACGATGCCGTGGCCCGAGAGGTTCAACCGGGCAAGATGGGCATGGGTCGCGTCAAAGGTCAGGCTGATCGCACCGCCGACCGTCTTGGCGCTTCCTGATGCCGCCTCGGCGTGGCGAAACTCGAACCCGTGGGGCAGGTTGATTGCGACACGATGCGGCTGGCCCGAGACGATGTTCGGGATCGGTCCGACTTCGACGTCGAAGACGCCCTTGACCTTGGCATGGCCGGTTCGGTCTTCACGGCTCCAATCAAGTTCTATGGGTACAAACAATGTCTCGTATTTCTTCGGCGCCATGGCGCTGAAAACATACCACATGGTGGCCATCTCATCGGTGTCCTCACCTTTGATGATCGCTTCCAGAGCGGCGCGCTGGTCTGCGTCAGCCCGTTCGTCGATGATGATCTGCATCTGGCCGTTGCCCTCGTGAATCGGGCCTGGCCAGTGATAGACGCCGGCGGCCCGCAGGCCATCGAGCCTGGTGTCTCCGTAGTGGCCTTTCTGAATGTCGAAAACGACGACCGCCTCGCAATTGCCGGTGGTCGGCAGAACGCTGAACTGGCACGGGCAACCAAAGTTGCAGTTGCAATTGGCGAGTTCCTCGCCCTCGATCTTCCATTCGGTCATGATATCCCCCAAAAAGTCTGGCCTAAAATGTGCCCGATCGGGGAGTCTTGCCAACCTGTCGCCTCGCACCGATATCATCCGGCTTGGCATTCCTCGGTCTTGGATCACGACCATATCACGAAACCGTGAGTCTTCAAAATCGCAGGTCCGGCACCTTATTTTGGCTTTGTCCGGAAATTCCGGAATACTGCAAGGAATCCGGTTGACTCGGCCCGTCAGCCGGGTAAAAGCGCAGCCTCAAGACAGAATTCAACCGAAGGGCTCCTGCCTTTTCGGACGCAGGAGATAACCATGGCGAAGCCGACGACCATCAAGATCCGTCTGAACTCGACCGCGGGCACGGGCCACTTCTATGTGACCAAGAAGAACGCTCGCACCATGACCGAAAAGATGACCGCGCGTAAGTACGATCCGGTCGTCCGCAAGCATGTCGAGTACAAGGAAGGCAAGATCAAGTAATCTTGCGCTTGCAGAACCGTTCAAAGGGCCGCACCGCAAGGCGCGGCCTTTTGCCGTTTTTCCCCGGATGTGTCTTGCGGCCTGGAGGCAAGGACTTGCTTGCCATGACGGCCTTTGCGGGGCTAGGCTGTGGTGTCTGCCACAAGTCCCAGCAAGTCCAAGCCCATCATGAAAAAACTTCTGCTCCCCGTCGCTGCCCTGCTGTCCCTCTCCGCCTGCGCCAGCTGGTTCCATCGCGAGGGGGTCGGTTTTACCGGCATTGACGGCGAGCCAAAGACCATTACCGCCGAGAAGGGCGGTGCCGACTATGTCGCCCGTCGGCTGAGCCTGCCGGCCGAACTGGCGGGCAAACCGACGCCGCGCCTGCAAAGCGACAAGGGCGATATCGGCAGTCTGGCCGGGGTTGCCATCGCCAATGGCGGCCGCGACCCGGCCACCGCGGTCGAGGTCGGCGCCGGTGACGTCGACACGTTCCTCAGCACGGTCGAGGTGAACGGGATCCTGTTTGCGGTCCTGCGCACGGGCGAGGATGGTATCGACCGCCTGCCCGAGGGGACCGGGGCGGGGTTTGCCCAATCGGTGCCGCGCCTGACCGGTTGCCTTGCCGGTGGTCAGGTCCATCAGGCCGGGACATCCAAACGCCCGCGAGGGTTGGCCGTGCCGCTCAACTGCAACTGATCAAGTCGGTACGGAAACGGAAAAGGGCGGGGATGACCCCGCCCTTCGTTCTTTCAGTGTGCCTCTGGCTTATTCGCGGTTGCCCAGGAATTGCAGCAGGAACATGAACAGGTTGATGAAGTCCAGATAGAGGCTCAGCGCACCCATGATGGCGGCCTTGCCCAGCCATTCCTGATCGCCCGAATGGGCCATTTGCAGATAGGTGTTCTTGATGTTCTGGGTGTCATAGGCGGTCAGACCGGCAAAGATCAGCACGCCGATCGCGGAGATCGCAAAGGCCATCGCCGAGGACGCCAGGAAGATATTGACCACCGAGGCGACGATCAGGCCGATCAGACCCATCACCAGGAAGGTGCCCATCGCGCTCAGGTCCTTCTTGGTCGTGTAGCCAAAGAGCGACAGACCGGCAAAGGCGATGGCGGTGATCAGGAACACCTGGATGATCGATTCACCGGTAAAGACCAGAAAGATCGAGCTGATCGACAGGCCCATCACAAAGGCGAAGGCATAGAATACCAGCTGCGCGGCGGCGGCCGACAGACGGTTGATTGCGGCGCTGAAGCCAAAGACAAAGGCCAGCGGGGCGAACATGATCACCCATTTCAGCGGCGAGGCATAGATCGAATAGCCGAACTGGGTCAGGAACTTGTCGGCGCTCAGTTGTGCGGCGGCGGCGCTGGGATCGGTCGTCACGGCCAGGCCCGAGATCGCCCAGGCGGCGGCAAAGGTGATCAGCATACCCACGGACATCGTGCCGTAGACTTTGTTCATATGGGCGCGCAAGCCCTCGTCGATCTGGACGGCGCGCGAACCGGCTGCGGACCGGATCGTGTCGAATTGAGCCATGTTGGTCTCCCTCAAAAACGTTTTCCGGCCGCCAGGTTGCCCCCGACGGCGGTCAGATCAAATATCGGAGAGCTTGCCCCTCAATTCAAGACGTTCGGACGGAATTCCGCGAGTTTCCGGGCTGTTTTCCCGGTTAAATTTACATTCTGGATGCACAAAAAGGCGGCCCGTCACGGGGACGGGCCGAGTCAGGGGAAAATCGCCGGTCGGGCAGGGGTCAGCGGCGCCAGAAATCGGGGGCATCCCAGACCGGGCGGCGCGCTTCGGCTTCGGCCTCTGCGCGGCTCA
Organism: Ruegeria aquimaris; assembly: GCF_025751555.1. Taxonomy (GTDB): domain Bacteria; phylum Pseudomonadota; class Alphaproteobacteria; order Rhodobacterales; family Rhodobacteraceae; genus Ruegeria_B; species Ruegeria_B aquimaris. The sequence continues at coordinate 49,103 of NZ_JAOWLB010000004.1, read as the reverse complement.
CTCCGATGTCGTCCAGCGCCCGGTCGTCCAGCCGGGTCAGGGCGCGGCGCTGCCGCCAGAGAGCCGCCAGCCGGGTCACAACACCCGGGCGGGAGACGGGGGCAGGGCGGCAGCGCTGTGCAGTGGTAAATGCGGTCATGTGCTGTTCCTTTCGATTTTGTGATGATTGCTTTGTGTTTCATCAATTGCCTTGATGTATATGGTGGGTTATAAGCAACATGGAAATGAATGATTTTGACGCAACACATCAAGGCTTGTGATGATTAGGAATCTCGATATCACCACCCTGCGCAGCTTTGTCACCGTGGCCGACAGCGGCGGCGTGACCCGCGCGGCCGGTTTCCTGCACCTGACGCAGTCGGCAGTGTCCATGCAGCTCAAGCGGCTGGAGGAGTTACTGGGTCTGGAGCTGCTGGACCGGTCCGGGCGCGGCATCGCCTTGACCGCGGCGGGCGAGCAGCTGCTGGCCTATGCGCGGCGCATGGTGGCGCTGAACGACGAGGTGATCGCGCGACTGACCGATCAGGGCTTTGAGGGCGAAGTGATTCTGGGCGTGCCGCATGACATCGTCTACCCGGCGATCCCGCGCGTGCTGCAACAGTTCAACGCCAGCTTCCCCCGGGTGAAGGTGCAGCTTCTGTCCTCTTATTCGTCGCAGTTGAAGGAGCTCTACGACCGGGGCGAGTGCGACCTGATCCTGACCACCGAGCCGGGCGGCGGCGATCACTGCGAAACCATCGCGGAACTGCCGCTGCGCTGGGTCGGGGCCGCCGGTGGCTCTGCCTGGCGGCAGCGGCCCCTGCGGCTCGCCCTGGGGCGGCGGTGCCTGTTCCGGCCCAAGGTAATCGCCGCGCTCGATGCTGCCGGTATCCCCTGGGATCTGGCGGTCGAGACCGAGAATGACCGCACCATCGAGGCGACCGTTTCCGCCGATCTGGCGGTGCACGCGATGCTGGACGGCACCGAGGCCAAGCACCTGGTGCAGATCGAACCGGGCGCGCTGCCCGACCTGCCGGTGCACAAGATCAACCTGTATGGCGGCACCGATGGCAAGGGCCAGATCGTCGAGGAACTGGCAGCCCTGGTGCGCAAGAACTTCAAGACACTGGGCAGCGGCCATCTCCGCGCGGTCGGCTGACCGGGTGTGGCGGGCGCCAGGGTTGTGTGTTGATCCGGGCGACATAGGGGCGGGGCTGACCCCGGCTTGTCCGATGTCAGGGCGTGATCACCACCTTGCCGGTCGAGGCACGGCTGCGCAGCAGTTCCATCCCCTCTTCGACACGGTCCAGCGGCAGGACATGGCTTACATGCGGTTTCAGCTTGCCCTGCTCGTACCAGCCGAACAGGGTTTCGAAGCTTTGCCGCATGATCTCGGGCCGGAATTTCAGGTAGCCGCCGATATAGAAGCCGATCACCGTCAGGTTCTTGACCAGCAGGTGGTTGGCCGGGATCTGCGGAACGTCGCCACCGGCGAAACCGATCGGCAGCAGGCGACCTTCGGGATTGGTGGCGCGAAAGGCGGCCTTGAACACCTCGCCGCCGATTGCGTCATAGACGACATCCGCCCCGCCAAGGTCCAGCAGCCGGGCGCGCAGATCCTCGCTTGCGTCGATCAGCAGGTCGGCGCCAGCCTGCCGCGCGATTTCGAGCTTTTCTGCCCCGCGCGCATGGGCGATCACACGGGCGCCCATCAGCTTGCCGATCTCGACCGCTGTCAACCCGACCCCACCGGCGGCTCCGGTGACCAGCAGCGTCTCGCCCGGTTGCAACCGGGCGCGGTGATCGAGAGCCATGTGGCTGGTGCCATAAGCGATCAGGAAGGCGGCGGCGTGCTCGAAACTCATCGCATCGGGCAGTTTCACGGCGCGATCGGCGGAGAATACCCCCTGTTCCGCCAAACCGCCCTGTCCGGAGTAGACGGCGATTCGGTCGCCCACGGCAAAATCGTCGACTTGCGGGCCCACGGCGTTGACAATACCGGCCACTTCGAGCCCCAAAGTGAAAGGCGCGGCAGGGGTATCCTGGTATGTGCCTTTCTGCATCAGCAGGTCGGCGAAATTCAGCCCACACGCGCGAATGTCGACCCTGATTTCCCCCGCGCCTGGCGTTGGAACCGGCCTGTCGACCAGGGCAGCCGGGGTGGCGTCCTCGAGCACAGTGAATGAACGCATTGCTGTTACCTCTTGATTCTCTTGCCATAAAGGTCAAGTGCGTCGCGGCTGTCAAACAGACCGGACGCCACATGGCCAGATGGTCGCGGTCATTTTCCGGACGCTGCCTGGGGTTACTCTACACAGGTTGTGCGTGTCAAAATATCGCACAACCAAAGGTGTATGCGCAGGTCGGACGATTCAACCAACTTGAATTCAACTGGTAATTTCGTCATATTCCAAAGAGGTAAGGTTCGGGTTGCCAAGTGTCATTAGCAAAACCTTAGTCTGCAATGCCGGACAATAGGGCATGTCCGCCCTTCCGGTCGTTTTCCCCGGACGATTGTCTGTGTGTTAGAGGAGAAATCAATGACTCATCCTGTTGACGTCCATGTGGGCAAGCGTGTCCGCCACCGGCGCTGGCTGATTGGTATGACCCAGCAGCAGCTGGCCGAGCAGGTCGGCATCAAGTTCCAGCAGATCCAGAAATACGAGACCGGTGCCAACCGGGTCAGCGCGTCGCGTCTTTGGGATATCGCCGAGGCGTTGGATGTTCCGGTCAGCTTCTTCTTCGAAGGGCTGGATGATGCGCAAAGGGGCAACTCGGAAAAGGCCAGCGTGCCCGCCGACCTGATGGGCGACAAGGAAGCGCTTGATCTGGTCCGTTCCTATTATGCAATCCCCGAGAATCAGCGCCGCCGCCTGTTCGAACTGGCGCGCGTCCTCAGCGACGTCGCCTGACGGTCCGACGCCTGTTGCTTTGCCGCGCCGTCGATGGCAAAGCAGCGTCATGACAGACGCAAACCTGACAGATGTCGCGATCGCCGAATTGCTTGCCGACGCCGCGCGGCAGGCCATTCTTCCCTATTTCCGGCAGGCGGACCTGGGCGCGGAAAACAAGTTGACCGCCGGGTTCGATCCGGTAACGGCAGCTGATCGCGACGCCGAGCTGGCGATGCGCGCGATCCTGGCGGATCTGCGGCCGCAGGACGGTATCCATGGCGAGGAATTCGACAATGTTCCGGGCCGGTCGGGCCGGACATGGGTGCTCGATCCGATCGACGGGACCCGGGGCTTCATCGCAGGCACGCCGACCTGGGGGGTTTTGATTGCCCTTTCGGACCAGAACGGTCCGTTTCTGGGGGTGGTCGATCAGCCTTATATCGGCGAGCGGTTCATCGGCACGCCGCAGGGGGCGCATATGGTCGGGCCGCTGGGGCGGCGCGCTCTGGGCACCCGGCACGGCGCCACACTGGAGGACGCGGTGCTGTTCACCACCTTCCCCGAACTGGGCAGCAGCGATGAAGAGGCGGCGTTCCGGGCGGTGTCGAGACGGGTCAAACTCACCCGATACGGTATGGATTGCTACGCTTATGCGCTGCTGGCCGCCGGGCTGGTGGATCTGGTCATCGAGGCAGGGCTGAAGGCGGTCGACATCCAGGCCCCGATTGCCCTGATCCGGGCGGCGGGGGGTGTTGTCACGGACTGGCAGGGGGGACCGGCTCATGAAGGGGGCAGGGCGCTCGCCGCGGCCAATCCGCAGGTGCACGCGGCGGCGCTGGAGATCCTGAGCCGAGTCTGATGTCTTGCGGTCCGCCGACCGCTGGGTTAGACTTCGCAAGTGCCGGTTCTTGACCCCGTTTTCCATCGGCGCATCACACACTTCCATGAGACGGGTGAGACCAAGAGAAGTGTGTCGACATGTCCGAAATCCTCATCCGTAATGCCGATTGCATCCTGACCATGGATGCGGGTCGCCGCGAACTCTCCGGCGCCGATATCCTGATCCGAGACGGGGTCGTTGCGGACATCGGCCAAGGTCTCGCCACCAGCGGCGCGGTGCACGAGGCGCGCGGCTGCGTGGTCACGCCGGGCCTCGTGAACACCCATCACCACCTCTATCAGAGCCTCACGCGTGCGGTGCCGGGCGGGCAGGATGCGCTGCTCTTTGGCTGGCTCAAGACGCTCTATCCGATCTGGGCGCGCTTTGGTCCGGAGGAGATGTTCGTCTCGGCCCAGATCGGGCTGGCGGAACTGGCGCTCTCGGGCTGCACGCTCAGCTCCGATCACCTGTATCTCTACCCAAATGGCGCGCGGCTGGACGATACCATCGCCGCCGCGACCGAGCTTGGCCTTCGCTTTCACCCCACGCGGGGCGCCATGAGCATCGGCGAAAGCGCCGGCGGCCTGCCGCCCGATACGCTGGTCGAGCGAGAGGCCGCGATCCTGGACGACATGATCCGGGTGGTCGATAACTTTCACGACGCGGGCGAGGGCAGCAAGTGCCGCGTGGGCCTTGCCCCCTGTTCGCCCTTCTCGGTCAGCCGCGAACTGATGCGCGACGCGGCGCTGCTGGCGCGCGACAAAGGCGTGATGCTGCACACCCATCTGGCGGAGAATGACGAGGATATCGCCTACAGCCTGGCGCAATTCGGTTGCCGCCCCGGCCAATATGCCGAGGATCTGGGCTGGACCGGCCCGGATGTCTGGCACGCCCATTGCGTCAAGCTGGACGGGGCCGAGATCGATCTCTTTGCCCGCACGCGCACCGGCGTTGCCCATTGCCCCTGTTCCAACTGTCGGTTGGGCAGCGGCATCGCCCCGGTCCGCGCGATGCGGGACGCGGGCGTGCCGGTGGGTCTGGGGGTCGATGGTTCGGCCAGCAATGACAGCGGCAACCTGATGAATGAGGCGCGGCAGACGATGCTGCTGCAACGGGTGGCGCGGGGCGCCGATGCCATGTCGGCCCGCGAGGCGCTCGAGATCGCCACCCGCGGCGGCGCCGATGTGCTGGGCCGTCCCGATTGCGGCCGGCTCGAACTAGGCAAACGCGCCGATATCGCGATCTGGGATGTCTCGGGCATCGACAGCGCCGGCAGCTGGGATCCCGCAGCGCTGCTGCTGGCCGGGCCGACCCGTGTCAAGCACCTGTTTGTCGAAGGCCGCCAGATCGTGCGCGACGGCCAGATCACCACCATCGACCTGCCGCGCATGATCGAACGGCAAAACCGCCTTGCCCGCGCGCTGATGGGCTGAGCCCCTTCATTTCGCAAAAAATACTCCCGCCGGAGGCAAAGATTTTTCGACGAAAAATCTTTCGCCTGCCGAGAGGGTCGTCAGACCCGCCTGCCGCCGATCCAGACCTCGGCAATGGCGCGGTCGTCGCCCATCATGATGGTCGGGAACAGCGCCTCCCACAGATCCTCGGCCGCCGCGCTGCGCTGGGCGATGGCGGGGGTCGAGGCGAGGTCTAGCACTACCAGATCGGCCTCCATTCCCGCCGCGACATTGCCGATCTGGTGATCCATCCGCAGCGCCCGGGCCGAGCCCTGGGTGGCCAGCCACAAGAGCTGCGCCGCATGTAGCGGCACGCCGCGCAGCTGGCCGATCTCATAAGCCGCCGCCATGGTGCGCAGCATCGAAAAGCTGGACCCGCCGCCGGTATCGGTGGCCAGCCCGATCCGCTGCCCCTCAGCCATCAGCCCGGCCATGTCAAAGAGGCCCGAGCCGATGAAGGTGTTGGAGGTCGGGCAATGGATCAGCCCGGCGCCATGCTCGCGCAGCCGGTCGCGCTCGCGCTTTTCCAGGTGGATGGCATGGCCATAAAGCCCACGCCCGCCCAAGAGCCCGTGCTGCTCGTACGTGTCCAGATAGTCCCGTGCCTCGGGGTAGAGCCCCTTGACCCATTCGATCTCGTCGGTCTGTTCGCTCAGATGGGTCTGCATCAGGCAATCGGCATGCTCGGCCCAGAGCGCGCCCATCGCGTCCAGCTGTTCCGGTGTGGAAGTGGGCGAGAACCGGGGCGTGATCGCATAGGAGATCCGGTCCACCCCGTGCCATTTCTGCAAGAGCGCCTTGGACTGGTCATAGGCGCTCTGCGCCGTGTCGCGCAGGAATTCGGGGGCGTTGCGGTCCATGCAGGTCTTGCCCGCCACCACCCGCTGCCCACGCGCCTGCGCCTCGGCAAAGAAGGCCTCCACGCTCTCTGGATGGATGGTGCAGAAGCTGCACATGGTGGTGGTGCCATGCGCCGCTGTCAGGTCCAGATAGCGCGCGGCGATCTCGGACGCATAGGCCGGATCGGCGAACTTGCGCTCCTCGGGAAAGGTATAAGTGTTCAGCCAGTCGATCAGCCGCTTGCCCCAGCTGGCGATCATCGCCGTCTGGGGATAATGCACATGCGCATCTACAAAACCGGCCAGGATGACACGCCCGCCATGGTTTGTCTCGGCGGCACCCGGTGCCGCCGCGCGCATCGCCGCCAGCGTGCCGACAGCCGCGATATGCGAGCCGTCGATCAGCACGGCCTCATCGACCTGCACCACATCTGCGGGCGCGCCGTCGAACGGAGAGTGGGCATAGGACAGCACCTGCCCCCTGAGGATCGTCTTGCCGGTCATGGTCCGCATCTCCTTCGCGCAGTACAAAACGGACGCTACCCTAAAACATGCGCGGCCCGGCGGTAAATCGTGGCATTGTCATTGTTTTCTGATAGCTGCTTCTTCAAATTCGCGGCCAATTCGCATAGGGGCTAACCATGAGCACAGGTTCCGACACACCCGATCTGGAAAAGCCCCGCGACGAGGACGCCTATGAGCTCGATCTCGAGGTCGTGGCCGAGATTCTCGAGGCGGTCGAGGCTGGCAATCGCGAACGTCTGATCGAGTTGATGGAGCCGCTGCACGCGGCCGACATCGCCGACCTTCTGGAACAGATCGACGCCCAGGACCGGGCGGACCTGATCCGCCTCTACGACCGCGAGTTCGATGGTGAGATCCTGTCCGAGCTTGACGAGAGCATCCGCGAGGACGTGATCCGCCAGCTGACGCCCGAGGTTCTGGCCGAGGCGGTGCGCGAACTGGACAGCGACGACGTCGTCGACCTGATCGAGGATCTCGAAGAGACCGAGCAGGTGGCGATCCTCGGCGCGCTGAACGATGCCGACCGGGTCGCGGTCGAGCAGTCGCTGACCTATCCCGAAGGCTCCGCCGGCCGCCTGATGCAGCGCGAGGTGGTGATGGCCCCCGAACACTGGACGGTGGGCGAGATCATCGACTTCATGCGCAACTCGGATGAGTTGCCGGATCAGTTCTATCACGTGGTGCTGGTCGATCCGCGCCTGCACCCGATCGGCAACGTGACCCTGGGCCGGATCATGTCGGCCCGGCGCGATGTGCCGCTTGTCGGTCTTGCCGAAGAGACGTTTCAGATCATTCCCGTCGATCAGGACGAGGAAGATGTCGCCTATGCCTTCAACCAGTACCACCTGATCTCGGCGCCCGTGGTCGATGACGAGGGGCGTCTGGTCGGGGTGATTACCATCGACGATGCGATGATCGTGCTGGACGAGGGGCATGAAGAGGACATCCTGCGCCTCGCCGGTGTCGGCGAGGAAAGCAGTCTGTCCGATACGGTGATGGAGACCACCCGCCAGCGCCTGCCCTGGCTGGCGGTCAACCTGGCGACGGCGATTCTGGCCTCGCTGGTCATCTCGATCTTCGAGGACACCATTGCCGGGGTTGTGGCATTGGCGGTGCTGATGCCGATCGTGGCCTCGATGGGGGGCAATGCCGGCACCCAGAGCCTGACGGTGGCGGTGCGCGCGCTGGCCACCCGCGACCTTACGGGCTCGAACCTGGGCCGGGTGATCCGGCGCGAGGTGGTGGTGGGCCTGGCCAACGGGCTGGTCTTTGCCGTGGTGATGGGGCTGGTCGGCTATGTCTGGTTTGGCCTGCCGATGCTGGGCATCGTCATCGCTGCCGCAATGGTGGTCAATCTGGTCGTGGCCGGGCTGGCGGGCACCGGCATTCCGGTGCTTCTTGAAAAGGCCGGGGTCGATCCGGCGCTGGCCTCGGGCACCTTTGTCACCACCGTTACCGATGTGGTGGGGTTCTTCGCGTTCCTCGGGCTGGCTTCTGTCCTCTTGCTGTAAAGGCTTTCGCATGGACGACCTGACCGAGATCAAGGCCGCCGCCCGCAAGGCGGCTTTTGCCCGCCGTAAACTGGCCTTCGATGCACGGCCCCCGGGTGCTGCGGGGCGGCTGTCGGAAATCCTAGCCGGGTATCGCGGTGTGCCACTGTCAGGCTATATGCCGATCCGGACCGAGATCGACCCGCTGCCCGCCATGGCCGAGGCCGCCGCCCACGGTCCCGTGGGCGTTCCTGTCATTCAGGGCGCCGGGCTGGCCTTGCGGTTTTCGCGCTGGGACCCGGACGGGGCGCTGCGCGAGGGGCCGTTTGGCGCCATGGTGCCGGAAATCGACGACTGGATGGAACCCGAGATCCTGATCGTGCCGCTGGTGGCCTTTGACGCGCGCGGCGGGCGGCTGGGCTATGGCGGCGGTTTCTACGACCGTACCTTGCAGGGGCTGCGCGCCAAACGGGCCACGCTTGCCATCGGTTTCGCCTTCGACGCGCAAGAGGCCGAGGCGCTGCCGCTGGAACCCACGGACCAGCCGCTCGATATGGTGGTCACCGAAAGCCGGGTGCTGAGCTTTTGACCTTTCGCCCGGGTTCGGCCCGCGCGCATTGAGTATTCTTGACCAGAAAGAAGCCCGATCCCGCGCCTGCTTCTTTCTGGTTGAAAATACTCCGGGGGAGGCGCCGAAGGCGCCGGGGGCAGCGCCCCCTGCATTTCCCGCTTGCCCGAAGGCGCGCCGCCGCCTAGGACCGGGGGCATGAAGATACTCTTTCTTGGCGATGTGATGGGCCGCGCCGGGCGCGCGGCGGTGGTGGAGCACCTGCCGCGGCTGCGGGCAGAGTGGAAGCTCGATTTTGTGGTGGTGAATGGCGAGAACGCCTCGAACGGCATGGGCCTGTCGGGCGAACATGCCAAGGTGCTGCTCGATGCCGGGGCCGATTGCCTGACCCTTGGCGATCATGCTTTCGACCAGAAGGACATGTTGCAATACATCGAGGGCGACAGTCGCATCGTCCGGCCGATCAACTATGCCAAGGGCGCGCCGGGGCGGGGGCATCGCCTGTTCAACGCGCCGGGCGGGCGCAAGGTGCTGGTGGCGCAGGTGCTGGGCCAGGTGTTCATGAAGCGCCCCTATGACGATCCGTTCTCGGCGATCGAGCCGGTGCTGAAATCGCATCCGCGCGGCGGGCTGGCCAATGCGGTGATCGTCGACATGCATTGCGAGGCGACCTCGGAGAAGATGGCGATGGGCCATTTCTGCGACGGGCGCGCCAGCCTGGTGGTGGGGACCCATACCCATGTACCCACGGCGGATGCGATGGTGATGCCGGGGGGCACCGGATATCTGAGCGATGCGGGCATGTGCGGCGATTACGACTCGGTCATCGGCATGGACAAGGCAGAGCCGATGCGCCGCTTCATCACCGGCATGGCCAAGACCCGTTTCACCCCGGCGCTGGGTGCTGCGACGGTGTCGGGCGTCTATATCGAGACCGACGACCGCAGCGGCGCCGCGACCCGGATCGCGATGGTGCGCGTGGGCGGCCGGTTGGAGCAGTCCGGTCCATGAACCGTCGCGCGCTGGCCCTGCATGTCGGCCTGTTGCTGCTGTTCGGGACCGGCTGGGGTCTGACCCAGCCGCTGACCAAGATCGCGGTCAGCACCGGGCATCAGCCGCTGGGCCTGATCTTCTGGCAACTGGTGATCGGCGCGGGTGTCATGGCCGCTGTCTCCCTGCTGCGCGGGAGGGGCCTGCCGGTGACCCGGCGGACCCTGGCGCTGTGCCTGATCATCGCGCTGGTGGGCACGCTGGTGCCCAACGCCGCCTCTTACCGGGCCATCATGCATCTGCCCGCCGGGCTGATGTCGATCCTGATGTCGCTGATTCCGATGATGGCTTTCCCGATTGCCCTGGGCCTGGGGCTGGAGCCGTTCAGCGCGCGCCGCTTCGGCGGCCTGGCCGCCGGGCTGGCGGGGGTCCTGCTGCTGGTGCTGCCCGAGGCAAGCCTGCCCGACCGCGCGATGCTGGCCTGGCTGCCGCTGGCACTGGTGGCGCCGCTCTGCTACGCGGTCGAGGGCAATTATGTCTCGCGCTGGGGCACCGCCGGGCTTGACGCGATCCAGGTGCTGTTCGGCGCCTCGCTGCTGGGCGCCGCGATTGCCCTGCCGCTGGCGCTGGCCTCGGGCCAGTTCATCTCGCCGCTGGCGCCCTGGGGGGCGCCCGAATGGGCGCTGATCGCCTCTTCGCTGATCCATGTCTTTGCCTATGCGGGCTATGTCTGGCTGGTGGCGCAGGCGGGCGCGGTCTTTGCGGTTCAGGTCAGCTATGTGGTCACCGCGACCGGGGTGCTCTGGGCGATGGCGCTGCTGGGAGAGAGTTATTCGCCTTATATCTGGGCGGCCATGGGCCTGATCCTGCTGGGCGTGTTCCTGGTACAGCCGCGGCCCAAGGATGGGCTTGCCCAGACGGGGACGATACGGGAAACTTGACGCCGGCACTGATGCCTGGCCCGATTGGATCATAACAGTTCGAAATGCAATTCCTGACATTGAGCGAAACCGGCAGCGCCATCCTGACCCTCGGGATCGTGGGGTTGATGTTCATCCTGTTCCTGCGCGAGGTATTCCCGACCGAGGTGGTGGCCATTCTGGGCGTCTCGGTAATGCTGGTGACCGGGGTGCTGCCATATGATGCCGCGTTGCCGGTGCTGTCGAACCCTGCACCCTGGACCATCGCCGCCATGTTCATCATCATGGGGGCGCTGGTGCGCACCGGTGCGCTTGATGCCTTTACCTCGGTGGCGCAGCGGCAGGCACAGACCAATGCCCGTTTTGCCATCGGCCTGTTGATGGCCTTTGTGGTGGTCGCCTCGGCCTTTGTGTCGAACACGCCGGTCGTGGTGGTGATGATCCCGGTCTTTGTCCAGATCGCCCGCACGCTCGATGTCGCCGCCTCCAAGCTGTTGATCCCGCTCAGCTATGGCGCGATCCTGGGCGGCACGCTGACACTGATCGGGACCTCGACCAACCTGCTGGTCGACGGCGTGGCGCGGGCACAGGGGCTTGAGGCATTCTCGATCTTCGAGGTCACACCGCTGGGCATCGCGGTGGTGGCCTGGGGCATGATCTATCTGCGCTTCATCGCCCCGCGTCTGCTGCCCGAACGCGACAGCATGGCGATGCTTCTGTCGGACAAGTCCAAGATGAAATTCTTCACCGAGGCGGTGATCCCCCCCGACAGCAACCTGATCGGGCGCGAGGTGACGGGGGTGCAGCTGTTCAAACGGCCCGGCGTGCGGCTCATTGACGTGATCCGGGGCGACCTGTCCTTGCGCCGCAACCTCAAGGGGATCGAATTGCAGGTCGGCGACCGGGTGGTGCTGCGCACCCAGATGACCGAACTTCTGAGCCTGCAAAGCAACAAGGAGTTGAAGCGTGTCGATCAGGTCTCGGCGGTCGAGACCACAACGGTCGAGGTGCTGATCACCCCCGGCTGCCGCATGGTGGGCCGGTCGCTCGGCGAATTGCGCCTGCGCCGGCGCTATGGGGTCTATGTGCTGGCGGTGCACCGCCGCAACCAGAACATCGGCCGCCAACTGGACCAGCTGATCGTCAAGGTAGGCGATACGCTGCTGCTCGAAGGTTCGCCCGCCGATATCCAGCGGCTGGCTGCCGATATGGAGATGGTCGATGTCTCGCACCCCTCGGCGCGGGCCTATCGGCGCGGTCACGCGCCCATCGCGGTGGCCTCGCTGGTGGGGATCGTGGCGCTGGCGGGTCTCGGGGTTGCGCCTATCCTGATGTTGTCGATCGTGGCTGTGGCGCTGGTGCTGGTCACCCGTTGCATCGACGCGGACGAGGCGTTTTCATTTATTGACGGTCGCTTGCTGGCGCTGATCTTTTCCATGCTGGCCATTGGCGCTGCGCTGGAAAGCTCGGGCGCGGTGCGGCTCATTGTCGAGGCCATCGCGCCGGGCCTGGGCGGCCTGCCGCCCTTTCTGGTGATCTGGGCGATCTACCTGCTCACCTCGGTGCTGACGGAACTGGTGTCGAACAACGCGGTGGCCGTGGTCGTCACCCCGATTGCCATCGGTCTGGCGCAGGCAACCGGTCTTGATCCGCGCCCGCTGGTGGTGGCGGTGATGATCGCGGCCTCGGCCTCTTTCGCCACGCCCATCGGATACCAGACCAATATGCTGGTCTACGGGCCCGGCGGCTATCGCTTTACCGATTTCATGAAGGTGGGCATTCCGCTGAACCTGACCATGGGTCTGCTGGTCTCGGCGCTGATCCCGTTCATCTGGCCGCTTTGATCCGGCCTGAAACAGAGCGTTTCAGCGCGCTTGACTTGAACGCGCCTTCTCTGATCCGATCTGTTGAGGTGGATAGGCTTCTTTGTTGAAAGGTTTTGGTGGCATGAAACGATTTTCTGGATGGATGGCGTTGTGCCTGGGCGCCCTGATCGGAGGCAGCGCCATGGCGGGAACGGTGACCGGAACCGCGGGCTATCGCGAGCGCATCGCGCTGCCGCCCGGTGCGGTGCTGGAGGTGCAGCTTCTCGATGTCTCGCGCATGGATGTGGCGGCCACGGTCCTGTCGTCGCGCCGCTATGCGATGGGCGCTGTGCCGCAGGCCTTTGAACTGGCCTATGACGACGCGCTGATCGACCCGGCAATGAGCTATTCCGTCTCGGCGCGGATCCTGATGGGGGACAAGCTGCTGTTCACCACCGACACGCATAACCCGGTGCTGACCCGTGATGCGGGCGACAGCGTGGATCTGATGCTGGTTAAGGCTGCGCCAACCGGGCTTGACGGGCGCGACTGGGCACTGCGCGAGATCGCCGGGGTGCCGGTCGAGGGGCCGGGCATGCCGGGCATCTCCTTCGAGGCTGGCGGGCGTTACTTTGGCCGGGGCGGTTGCAACAGCTTTCAGGGCGAGGCCGAGATCGGTCCGGGGCGGATCAGCTTTCCCGACAATATGGGAATGACCATGATGGCCTGCTCGCAAGAGGCCGAGGCGCTGGACAGGCGCTTTGTCGAGGCGCTGGCCCAGGTCACCGGCTATGTGCTGGAGGCGGACGCGCTGAGCCTGACCGATGCTTCGGGGAGTACGGTTCTGAGGTTCGTCTCTCAGCCGTGATCGCCTGGCCCGGGTCCCGCGCTGCGGCTAAGGTGGCGCCAACAGGGAGGTCGCATGACGAAACAGGACATCCGCGTGGCGCTGGTCATCGCCGGGCTCGTGCTGTTTCTGGGCTGGGCCATCGGCTATGGCGCGGGCCTGCTGACCCGGCCCGCCTCGGTGGTGCCGCCCAATCCGCCGGTCGAGGCCGCGGAACCCGTTAAATCCGAAGTCGAGAAATCCGCGCGCACCGTCACCGGTGCGGATGGCGCGACCTATCCCGGCTATATGGATGTCTACGTCAACGACTATGCCGACCTGCTGGATGACAACGCCGAAAGCCGCATCCGCAAGGTCCTGATCGACCTCTACGACTACGCGGGCATCGAGATGACGGTGCTGACCATCGACAACATGGGGCAATACGGCCATCAGGGCGAGATCGAACCCTTTGCCACCGGGCTGTTCAACGCCTGGGGGATCGGCAACGCCAGCCGTAACGACGGGGTTCTGGTGCTGGTCGCGCGTCATGACCGGCGGATGCGTATCGAGATCGGCGCTGGATATGACAGCGGCTGGAACACTCGCATGCAACGGGTGATCGACACAGGGTTCCTGCCGTATTTCCGCCGCGACGAATACCAGCAGGGCATCGAGGCGGGCGTGGACGAGACGGTGCGCGAACTGACCGGCAGCTATCCCGGCGCCTGGGACATGGGCACGGCACAGCGTGGCTGGTCCTGGATCGCGCGCGCGGTCGACCGGATCGGCGAATGGATGCTGGCGCTGGTGCTGGTGCCGCTGGGCGGGCTGGCGCTGTGGCTGCGCCGCTATCTGCGCAACCGGCCGCGCCCCTGTCCGCAATGCCGCACGATGATGATCCGCGCCGGGGAAGAGGCCGATGACGAACATCTCGACGGCGGCCAGCGGCTGGAGGAGTTTCTCAAATCCGTCGATTACGACGTCTGGCATTGCCCCGGCTGCGGCCATATCGACATTCACCGGTACAAAAGCTGGTTCTCTTCCTTTGGCGCCTGTCCGCAGTGCAACTATCGCACGCTCTCGACCACCTCGACCGTGCTGACCGCCGCCACCAAATCCCGCGAGGGGCGCAAGCGGGTGGATTACGATTGCAGGCATTGCGCCTATCACAACAGCGAGACCCGCACGATCCCCAGGATCAGCGAGAGCAATGGCGGTGGCTCGGGGCGGTCGTCGTTCGGCGGCGGCTCTTCCTCGGGCGGCGGCGCTTCGGGCAGATGGTAGCAGGGGCGCTGCCCCTCTGCGGCTGCGCCGCATTCACCCCGGGATATTTTTAGCAAGAGGATGGGGGCAGGGTGGTCCGCTCGAAGGAGAGCACCCTCGACACAAGCCAAGCCGGACGGGTACCCTTGCCCGCATATGGCAAGGGAGGCAAAGCCATGCATCCAACCGAAAGAGTGGTGCGCCAGTTTCACGAATCCTGGGACATGCGCGACCCCGAGCGCGGCGCCGCCGTGATCGCCGAGGATTGCGATTTCGAAGACATTGCACGCGGTGAAAAACTGCCGGGCAAACAAGCTTACAAGGCTGACTACAATCGCTGGCGCGAGGCCTTTCCCGACGGGCTGTGCAAGGTGGAGAATGTGATCGTCAGCCAATGTGGCGAATGGGCGACGGTCGAATTCCGCAACACCGGGACGCATACCGGGGTTCTACGGTCCAGCCTTGGCGATTTCCAGCCGACCGGTCGGCGGGCCGAGGTGCGATATTGCTCGGTCATGCGGGTTCGGGACGGTAAGGTGGTCGAGGGGCGCGACTACTACGACAGTGCTACAATTGTCCGTCAGCTGGGTCTGATGGACTAGGATTTGTCGGGGCAGACCAAATGCGGGCTGCTACCTGATCTTCAGGCAATTGCCCGTGACCGCCCGGCGTTGCGGCCCGAGAAGATGCAGCCGCCCAGGAAGGTGCCTTCCAGCGCGTTGTAGCCGTGGTAGCCGCCGCCGCCGAACCCCGCCACCTCTCCGGCGGCAAAAAGGCCCGGCACCACCTGACCATCGGCGCCCAGCATCTGGCCATCCAGGTCGGTATGCAGCCCGCCCAGCGTCTTGCGGGTCAGCACATGCAGGCGCACCGCGATCAGCGGGCCGTTGACGGGGTCAAGGAACTTGTGCGGCTTGGCGGTGCGGATCAGCCGGTCGCCGCGATAGTTGCGCGCGGCATGGATCGCCATGATCTGCGTGTCCTTGGTGAACGGGTTGTCCATCTGCGCATCGCGCGCCTCGATCTGGGCGCGCAGATGGGTCTCGTCGATCGGCACCTCGCCCAGCCGGTTCATGCCACGCACCAACTCGCTCAGGCTGTGGGCGACCACAAAATCCTCGCCATGCTGTTTGAACGCCTCTACCGGGGCGGTGGCGGATTTGCCCGACAGGATGCGCTGGCGGATCACCTCGGACCATCTGCCCGAGGTGAAATCGGGATTCTGCTCAGACCCTGACAGCGCGAATTCCTTCTTGATCACCTTCTGGGTCAGCACGAACCAGCTGTATTCGTATCCGGTCTTGAGGATTTCGCGCAGGGTGGTCAGCGTGTCGAACCCCGGCAGACAGGGCGGCGCCAGCCGGTTGCCGCGCGCGTCGAACCACATCGACGAGGGGCCGGGCAGGATGCGGATGCCATGGTCGGGCCAGATCGGATCCCAGTTGCGCACGCCCTCGGTGTAATGCCACATCCGGTCGCCGTTGATGACATGGCCGCCCGCGCGTTCCGAAATCGCGATCATCCGGCCATCGACATGGAACGGCACGCCCGCCACCATGTCGCGCGGTGGCTCTCCCAGCCGGTCGCGTGGCCAGGCCTTGCGCACTAGGTCGAAATTGCCGCCGATCCCGCCCGAGGTGACCAGGATCGAGGGCGCATAGACCTCGAACTCGCCCACCTCGTCGCGGTTGGTCTTTTGCCCGCGCTGGGCAGTGTCCGGGGCCAGAACCTCACCCGACACCCCGGTCGCGGCAGCGTTCTGCATGATGATATGGCTGACCTGGTGGCGAAACCGCATCTCGATCCGGCCCGCCGCCACATGGTCCTGCACCCGGCGCAGAAAGTGCTCCAGCACGCCCGGCCCGGTGCCCCAGGTGATGTGAAAGCGTGGGACAGAATTGCCATGCCCGTCGGCATAGGAGCCGCCGCGCTCGGCCCAGCCAACCACCGGGAACCAGCGCAGGCCCATCTGGTGCAGCCAGGGTCGCATCTCGCCGGCGGCGAATTCCACATAGGCCTCAGCCCATTTGCGCGGCCAGGCGTCCTCCGAGCGGTCGAACTGCGCGCTGCCCAGCCAGTCGCGCAGGGCCAGATCGGCGCTGTCGCGGATGCCCATGCGGCGCTGTTCTGGGGTATCGACCATGAACAGCCCGCCTAGCGACCAGAAGGCCTGACCGCCCAGGAAGCTCTCGGGTTCCTGATCCAGCAGGATCACCCGCTTGCCCCGGTCGCCCAGTTCGGCGGCGGCAGCCAGCCCGGCCAGCCCGCTGCCCACGATGATCGCATCGGCGGTATTCGTGCCCATATCCGTCCTCCCTGTCTTGCTCTCAGCCTAGGACGGCAGCAGGGCAGCAGGCAACGGCGCCGTTGGGTCAGCCGTAGCGCTGGGCGAAACGGCGCAGGATCTCGCCGGGTGCGGTGACCTCTGCCGAATGGCAGAGCGCGATCAGCCGCGCCGCATCCTCGGGCGGGAAATAGCCGTGATCCTTGTAGATTTGAATGCGCTGTTCGAAATCATCCGCATCCGCCTCGGGGTGGAATTGCGTGGCATAGACATTCTGGCCCCAGCGGATCATCTGATAGGGGCAGGGGGCCGAGGCGACCAGATGGGTACAGCCCGGCGGCAGCGCCTGCACGGCCTCCTTGTGGCCGACATAGGCCTCGAAAACCGGCGGCAAACCGGCGGTCAGCGGATCGGTGGTGCCGCTTTCGGTGAGGGTGCAGGTCGAGGGGCCGACCGGCTCGCCATAGCGCGCCTTGCTGACCGCGCCGCCCAGATGCGCCGCCAGCACGCCCAGCCCATAGCAGCAGCCCATGAAGGGATGGTCGGCGCCGGTGATCTGCGGCATCAGCCCCAGGATCGCCGCCTCGATCCGCGCCTCGGTCGCGGGCTTGGTGGCGGGATCGTCGCTGACACAGCCGGGGCCGCCACCGACGATGACACCCGCGTAATCGGTCACATCCAGCCCCTCGGGCAGGTCTTCACAATCCAGCCGGATGCGATGCGCCCGCTCGGGCCCGATGCCGCATTTGTCGAGGATCGAGGCAAACTCGGCATCGGCGGCATCGGTCTCGGGGCGCAGTTGCAGGATCAGAAAGCGTTTCATGGCGCTTCGTCTAACGCGCAGTGCCCTGCCGGGCAAGCGCGCGCATGGCCGGAAGGGGCCAAGCGAGGCTCTGCCTCGCGCTCCGGAGTATTTGGGGCGAAATGAAGAGAGCAGGCCCTGCTGCTTCTTTCTGGTCGGAAATACTCCGGGGGAGTCGCCCGGAACGGGCGGCGGGGGCAGCGACCCCTGCCTTGGGCGGGGTCAGAGCGCCGCCATCACCTCGTCGGAGGCTTCGAAATTGGTGGTCACGCGCTGTACGTCGTCATCGTCTTCCAGCGCATCCACCAGTTTCATCAGCTTCTGCATCGCATCCAGATCGAGCTCGGTCGTGGTCGAGGGTTTCCACACCAGCTTGGTCGAATCCGATTCGCCCAGCGCCGATTCCAGCGCCGTCGATACCTCGTTCAGGTCGGTATCGGCGCACCAGATCACGTGGCCCTCTTCCGAGCTTTCCACATCTTCGGCGCCCGCCTCGATCGCCGCCATCATCACGGTGTCCGCATCGCCCACCGAGGCCGGATAGACCACCTCGCCCTTGCGCTCGAACATGAAACCCACCGAACCGGTCTCGCCCAGGTTGCCGCCATGCTTGGTGAAGGTCGAGCGTACGTTCGACGCGGTGCGGTTGCGGTTGTCGGTCATTGCCTCGACGATCACCGCCACGCCATTGGGGCCATAACCCTCGTAGCGGATTTCCTCATAGGCGTCTCCATCGCCGCCGACCGCTTTCTTGATCGCGCGTTCGATATTGTCCTTGGGCATCGACTGCGACTTGGCTTCCTTGATCGCCAGGCGCAGGCGCGGGTTCTTGTCGGGGTCCGGGTCGCCCATCTTGGCCGCAACGGTGATCTCTTTCGAGAACTTCGAGAACAGCTTTGACCGCGCGGCGTCCTGCCGGCCCTTGCGGTGCTGGATGTTTGCCCATTTGGAATGGCCGGCCATGTGGAACTCCCGACGTATTTGGCTTGACCGCGCTTCTATAGACGAAGGGCCGGGGGGGCTTCAATCCCCGTTGCGCGCCCTGCCGGGTTCACGGAAATTTGTTGACGTGTTAAGTAGTGTGTGCTGTACTCGACCCAGAGCCTACGACGATGCGACGCGGGCGCTCCCGTGGACGCAGGCCATGTTCAGGGAGGAACAGAACCATGACATTGCGCAAGACACTCGCCGCATTTGCGGCTGCGGCCGGTCTATTCGTGGCCGGGGTCGCCCAGGCCGAATGGGCGCCCAAGGGCAACCTGACGCTTCAGATCGGGTTCGGTGCCGGTGGCTCGACCGACACCATCGGCCGGGTCGTGGCCAAGGTGATGAAGGAACAGACCGGCTGGAACGTGATTGCCGAGAACAAGCCGGGCGGCGGCGGCGTCGCCATGTTCGCCGGGATCGCCAACCGCCCCGCCGATGGCTCGGTGGTCGGCCTCGGGGTCAACATGCCGATCCTGGTGAACCTGGTGAACAAGCCCGGAGAGTTGGGTTTCGATCTGGACAGTTTCGATTATCTCGGCACCGCGGCGCGGGCGCAGCTGGGCCTCTTTGCCCGTGCCGATGCGCCGTTCGACGATGTCGCCGGGCTGATCGAATATGCCAAGGCCAACGGGGCCGCGCCGCTGGCCTTTGACGCCAAGCCGCAGGAACTGGCGATGCGGCAGGTGATGGCGAAATCGGGGGCCGAGTTCCAGTTCCTCTCGACCAAGGGCGGGGCCGAGAACCTGAAACTGGTGCTGGGCGGTCAGGCCATCGCTGGGTTCGAGGCGGGCGAGCATCTGCCCTTCCTGGAAAGCGGCGAGATCAAGATGATCGCCAGCATGAACAACACCCGCCACAACTATGCCCCCGACACGCCGACCCTGCCGGAACAGGGCTATGACATCTATGTCGATCCGGTGTTCTTCTTTGCCGCCGCCAAGGGCACGCCCGAGGATGCCCGCATGGCGCTCACCGAGGCGCTGGCCGCAGCGCTCGACAGCGAAGAGGTCAAGACGGTGGTGATGAACTCGCTGAAATCCCCGATCGAGAACATGGGCCCCGAGGGCACCGAAAAGATGCTGCGCGACGGGCTGGTGAACGTGGGCGCATTGTTCGGCAAGTGATGCACTGACGATGCAAGCCAAGACAAGCGACCGGCTCTTGGGCCTGTTCCTGATCCTGCTGGGGGTGCTGTTCTTCGTCAGCATCATCCCCTGGCAGGCGCAGGCGGCCGATTATGGCTGGCTCAAGCCGCGCACCTTGCCCCGTATCCTGGCGGTGGTGCTGGGCCTGTGCGGTCTGGCGCTGCTGATCCGCCCGCCGGGCGACGCAAGGCCGGGGCGGTTTTACTGGGCGCGCGCCATGCTCTTTGCCGGGGTTCTGGTGCTGGGGCTGGCGGCGATGTCCTGGCTGGGTTTTGTCCTGGTCGCACCGCCCATGGCGCTGCTGCTGATGTGGCTGGCGCATGAACGGCGGCCGCTCTGGCTGCTGCTCGGGGCCGCCGGAATGCCCGCCGCGATCTGGTTCACGGTGGCGGTGCTGCTCGACCGCCCGCTGCCGTAACCGCACCCTCATGACGAAAGGCCAAAGATGCCGGAACTGAGCGTCATTCTCGCCGGGTTCGGCGATGCCCTTGCCCCGATCAACCTGCTCTTCATCCTGTTCGGCGTGGCGCTGGGGCAGTTTGTCGGCGCGGTGCCAGGGATCGGGCCGGTGATGGCGACGGCCATCGCCATTCCGTTTACCTTTGGCATGGACCCGCTCACCGGCATCGCCTTTCTGGTGGGGGTGAACAAGGGCGGTCTGGTCGGCGGCGCCATCCCGGCGGTGCTGCTCAATACCCCCGGCACGCCGGACGCAGCGGCAACCGCGCTTGACGGCTATCCGCTGGCGAAACAGGGCAAACCGCTCAAGGCGACCAAGATGGCGCTGTTCTCCTCGATCACCGGCGACACGTTCAGCGACATCGTGCTGATCACCGTCTCGGCGCCGATGGCGATCCTGGCGCTGCGCATGGGCCCGGTCGAGGTTCTGGGCCTGATGCTGCTCGCCTTTGCCGTCATCGCCGGGCTGATGGGCCAGTCGCTGGTCAAGGGCGTGGTGGCCATCGCGCTGGGCCTGATGGCGGCAATGGTGGGCACCGATCCCGAACATGGCTCGCCCCGGCTGATATTCGGCAATTACGAACTTTACGACGGTCTGCCGCTGGCCTCGGTCGCGATCGGCATGCTGGCGATTTCGGAACTCCTCAAACGGCTGAGCGAAACGCGCGGCACCGTGCGCCCGGCAATCACCCTGCCGCGCAACCAGCCGCGCGCCGATCGCAGCGTCAGCTGGGCCGAATACTGGGGCTGCCGCTTCACCATGCTGCGCGGCGCGGTGATCGGCACCATCCTGGGCGCGCTTCCCGGCATCGGTTCGACGGCGGCGGCCTTCATGTCCTATGCCTCGGCCCGACAGGCGTCGAAGGAGCCAGAGAGCTTTGGCAAGGGCAGCCTGCACGGCATCGCCGCGTCGGAATCGGCCAATTCCTCGGTCATGGGCGCCAACATGATCCCGATGCTGACCCTCGGCATACCCGGCAGCGTCAGCGCCGCGCTGATCATCAGCGCCTTCATGATCCATGGTATCCAGCCCGGCCCCTTCCTGTTCTCGCAGCAGGGGCAGCTGGTCTATGGCCTGTTTGGTGCGATGATCATCGCCAACCTGATCAACCTCTGGGTCGGGCAGCTTGGCTTGCGGTTCTGGGTGCGGGTGGTCTCGGCGCCGGAACCCTTCATCTTTGCCTCGGCGCTGCTGATGTGTTTCGTCGGCGTGGCACTGGCCTCGGGCGGGCTGTTCGGCATCGGGGTGATGCTTGTCTTTGCGCTTCTCGCCTATGTCATGTCCGCCTTCGGCATCTCGGTCGTGGTCTTCATCATCGCCTTCTTCCTCGGTCCCAGGCTGGAAATCTCGCTGTCGCAGACGCTGGCCCTGCTGAACGGTCAGCCGCAAAAGCTGCTCGACTATCCCTTTGCGCTGGTCCTGATGGCGCTGGCACTGGTCACGGCGGTGGCGCTGGCCCGCCGCCGCGACACCGAGAGCGAAACGCGCTGAGCCTGTGGCCCTTCCCTCCGGCGCGGGGTAAGCTGCTCTGACGACCGGAGTTTTTGCCCATGACGCTTGACCAGATCCTGCTCTTCTCTCTCTTCGTGGCGGTGTTTGCGCTGCTGCTCTGGGGGCGGTTCCGCTACGATCTGGTGGCATTTTCGGCGCTGATGCTGGGGGTGGTGCTGGGGCTGGTGCCGGTCAAGGACGCGTTCTCCGGCTTTGGCCATCCCGCCACAATCGTGGTGGCGTTGGTGCTGGTGGTCTCCGCCGGGCTGGTGCGCTCGGGCGCGGTGTTCCTGATCACCCGCACGCTGGTCGATGCCTCGCGCGGGCTGGGCGCCCATATCGCGCTGATGGGCGGCATCGGCGCGGTGCTCTCGGCCTTCATGAACAACGTGGCGGCGCTGGCGCTCCTGATGCCGGTCGATATCCAGACCGCGCGCAAGGCAGGGCGGGCGGCGGCGCTGACGCTGATGCCCTTGTCCTTCGCCACCATTCTGGGTGGCATGGTTACGCTGATCGGCACGCCGCCCAATATCATCATCGCCTCGATCCGGGCCGAGGCGCTGGGCGAGCCATACCATATGTTCGATTTCGCCCCGGTCGGCGGCGCGGCGGCCCTGGCGGGGCTGATCTTTGTGGCGCTGATCGGCTGGCGGCTGATCCCGACACGCGGCGGCGGCGCCGCCGAGGCCGCGGATGCGCTGGCCGAATACATTGCCGAACTGACGGTGCCCGAAGGCTCGCCCCATGTCGGCAAACGCCTGGCCGAACTGGATGCCGACGCGGAAAAGGCCGATGTCGCGCTCCTGGGTCTGATCCGCGACGGCCAGCGCCGCTATGGCCGCGCCGCCAACACCATCCTGGCCGCTGGCGACACGCTGGTGATCGAGGCCACGCCCGAGGCGCTGGATGAGTTCCGCGCCGCGCTCAGCCTCGATTTCTCCGACAAGGAGCGGCAGCAGGCGCTGACGGCGGCGGGCGAGGGGCTGGACGTGATCGAGGTGGTGGTGACCGACGGCGCCCGCATCGCCGGGCGCACCGCGCAGGGGCTGGGGCTCAGCTGGCGGCAGAACACCGTGCTGATGGGCATCTCGCGTCAGGGCACCCGGATCACCCAGCACATTCGCCGGACCGAGGTGCAGCCGGGCGATATCCTGCTGTTGCTCTGCCCACGCGACCGGGGGCCGGACGTGACCGAATGGCTGGGCTGCCTGCCGCTGGCCACGCGGGGCCTGAGCGTGACCGCCAATGACAAGACCTGGCTGGCCATCGGCCTCTTTGGCGCGGCGGTGCTGGCGGCCTCGGTCGGGCTGCTTTACCTGCCGGTGGCGCTGGGGCTGGTGGTTGTGGCCTATGTGCTGACCGGCATCCTGCCCATTGCCGAGCTATACGACCATATCGAATGGCCGGTGGTGGTGCTTCTGGGCTCAATGATCCCGTTGGGCGCCGCGCTTGAGGCGTCGGGCGGTACCCAGCTGATTGCGGGCGGGCTGGTGACGTTGACGGCGGGCTGGCCCGCCTGGGCCATCCTGACCGTGCTGATGGTGGTGACGATGACCTTGTCGGATGTGCTCAACAACACCGCAACGACGATTGTCGCCGCGCCAGTCGGCATCCAGATGGCCAATGCGCTGGGCGTCTCGCCCGATCCGTTCCTGATGGCGGTGGCGGTGGCGGCCTCGGCGGCGTTCCTGACCCCGATCGGGCACAAGAACAACACGCTGATCCTCGGCCCCGGCGGTTATCACTTCGGTGACTACTGGCGCATGGGCCTGCCGCTGGAACTCCTGATCGTTGCGGTCACCATCCCGGCCATCCTGGTGTTCTGGCCGATGTAAGCGCTATTCCGCGAAGCTCGCGATCTCGCTCAGCGGCTTCTTGATCTTGGCCACCTCGGGCACGGTCGCATCCGCCGCCGGATGTCCCACCGCGATGATCATCGTGGGTTTCTCGGACGCGGGCCGCCCCAAAGCGTCATTCAGGAACCGCATCGGGTTGGGCGTATGGGTCAGCGCGCACAGCCCCGCGTGATGCAGCGCCGCCAGCAGGAAGCCGGTGGCGATATTGACGCTTTCCGGAACGTAGTAATTCTTGTAACGGGTACCATCGTCGAACTTGCCCCAGCGCTGGGCAAAGACCACGATCAGCCAGGGCGCAACGGTCAGGTGTTCTTTCACCGCATTGGTGCCGATGGGCTCCAGCGCCTTGATCCACTCATCGCCTGCGCCCCCCGCATAGAACCGCCGCTCTTCCTCCTCGGCCTCTTCGCGGATCCGCGCCTTCAGCGCCGGATCACCCACCGCCACAAAATGCCAGGGCTGGTGATTGGCACCCGAGGGCGCGGTGCCTGCCGTGCGGATGCAAGCCTCGATCACCGCGCGCGGCACCGGCCGGTCGGAATAGTCGCGCACCGTATGTCGCCGCCGCATGGTGTCGTGAAACGCCTCGGCTGCCGCCAGCATCTGGTCGTCACTCATCTCGACCCGGTCGGGCAAGGGCAGGGCGGCATAACTGAGCGCGTCGCGGGCAAACATGGCGGGTCCTCCAAAGGTTGTTCCACACTTATCCGGCAGTCTCAGACGGGGTTCAAGCCCAGCGCCGCCGCCCGCTTCACCGCGCGGGTCAGAGGCGCCAGCGCCGGGGTCAGCACCCGGCTCACCTGCCAGGTCAGCGGCACGTCCAGCGGTCTGTGCGGGATCAGCGGCAACAGCTCGCCCCGGTCGAGCGGTCCGCGCACCAGCGCGCGCGGGTTCATCCCCCATCCGATCCCGGCCAGCGCGGCATCGACAAACCCCTGCGAGGACGGCAGGTAGTGGCAGGGCGGGTTCAGCCGCGCGCCGGTCTGCGCCTCGATCCAGCGCTGTTGCAGCCGGTCCTTGGCGTTGAAGGTCAGGCAGGGCGCCCGCGCCAGCGCCTCGGCCGTAACGCCCCCGGCAAACCAGCGCCGCATGAACACCGGGCTCGCCGTCGCGATATAGCGCAGCGCGCCCAGCGGATGCGCGTCACAGCCCGGTACCGGCTTGTCATGGGCGGTGATGGCGGCGGCCACCTCGCCACGCCGGAGCCAGTCGGCGGAATGATCCTGATCGTCGATCACCAGATCGAAGAGCACATCCTCTACCCCGGTCATCGCTTCCAGAAACCAGGTGGCCAGACTGTCGGCATTGACCGCGATCCGCACCCGCACCGGCCCCGCCCCCTGGTCCAGCGCCAGATCGCGGCTCACCTGCGCCTCCAACAGGCCGACGTCTTCGGCGTGCCGCGCCAGCCGCAGCCCGGCGGCAGTGCCGGTGCAGGGCGTGCCGCGATGGATCAGTGGCAGGCCCGTGCGCTCCTCCAGCGCACGGATCCGTTGCGAGATCGCCGAAGGCGTCACCGACAACGCGCTTGCGGCAGCCTCGAAACTGCCAAGCCGCAGGATGGCGGCCAGGGCCGCCAGATGCTGGGGATCGAACTGCATTAGAATTTCTAAACCACTGTCAGTATCTTTAACTGGCTTAAACTTCGTGCGCCATCTAGTCAAACCCCGACACAATCAAGGACCACTGCCCATGTCGCCTGCCTTCTTCGCCGGATACGCGCTCAGCCTCGGCCTGATCCTCGCCATCGGGGCGCAGAATGCCTTTGTCCTGCGCCAGGGCATCCGGCGCGAGCATGTGTTCATCGTCTGCCTGACCTGCGCCCTCTCCGATGCGCTACTGATCACCGCCGGAGTGGCGGGCTTCGGTAGCCTGACACAGGCGGCGGACTGGTTCGAGCCGCTGATGCGCTATGGCGGCGCGGCCTTCCTGATCTGGTACGGCGCGCGCAGCCTGCATGCGGCCTTCACCAAGGTCGAGGCGCTGGACACAGGCCCCGCAAACGGCGCAAGCCTGCCGCTGCGCCCGGTGCTGCTGACGGTGCTGGCCTTCACCTGGCTCAACCCGCATGTCTATCTCGATACCGTGGTGCTGATCGGCTCGATCTCGGCGCAATACCCCGACCGGCTCAGTTTCGGCATCGGCGCGGCGGTGGCCAGCCTCACCTTCTTCTTTGCGCTGGGCTATGGCGCGCGACTGCTGGCGCCGCTGTTTGCCCGCCCCCGCGCCTGGCAGGTGCTCGACACGCTGGTGGGGCTGACCATGTGGACCATCGCCGCCAAACTCCTGCTCACGTGACCCGCGCCGGAATTTGTTGTCATGTGAAGGGTTGCCCCGGTCGAAAATTGCGTGTTCAACCTCTGGCATGACCCCGGACCTGCCCCCCGACTCCCGCCCGGTTGCCGGTATCCTCTGGATGCTAGCGGCGGGGCTCTGCTTTGTGGTGATGACCGCGCTGGTCAAGTCGATGGGGCAGGGGATGCACCCGATCCAGTCGGCCTTTCTGCGCTATCTCTTCGGCATCGTCTTCCTGCTGCCGGCGCTGCGCCAGATCCTGTCCGCCCGGCTGACCCGCCGCCACTGGACCATCTTCGGCGTGCGCGGCGCCATCCATTCGGTGGGCGTGATGCTGTGGTTCTTCGCCATGACCCAGATCCCGCTGGCCGAGGTCACCGCGATGAACTATCTCACCCCGGTCTATGTCAGCCTGGGCGCCGCCCTGTTCCTGGGCGAGAAACTGGCCGCCCGCCGGATCACCGCCATCTTCGTGGCGCTGGTCGGCGCCGCGATCATCCTGCGCCCCGGCTTTCGCGAGGTCTCGCCCGGCCATCTGGCGATGCTCGGTACCACGCTGACGCTGGGCGGTTCCTACCTGCTGGCCAAGGTGGCGGTCGATGACCTCAGCCCGGCCGTGGTGGTTGCGCATCTGTCGGTCTGGGTCACGGTGGCGATGATCCCCTTTGCCGTGGCGGTCTGGCAGACCCCCACCTGGCATCAGGTGGCGGTGCTGTTCACCATCGCCTGTTTCGCCACCGCCGGGCACTATTTCATGACATTGGCACTCAAGGCCGCGCCGGTGGCGGTGACCCAGCCGGTGACCTTCCTGCAACTGATCTGGGCCACGCTTCTGGGCGCGCTTGTCTTTGGCGAGGGGATCGACCCCTGGGTGATCGCGGGCGGCACGCTGATCCTGGCCTCGGTCAGCTTCATCACCTGGCGCGAGGCGGTGCTGAAGCGCCGCCAGATCACCCCGCCCAGCATCGCGCCTAAGCTCTGAGCGCTTGCCAGCAGTCCGCCGCGCGCCCTAGGCTGGCGGGATGAAAACCAACTCCATTTTTCCCCAGCTTTCCCTTCTTGCCCTCCTGCTGAGCACGCCCACCGCAACGCTGGCAGGGCTCGAGATCTGCAATGACAGCACCGCCACGCAATCGGTGGCGCTGGGCTACAAGAAAGATACCGACTGGGTCAGCGAAGGCTGGTACATCTTCGAGCCGGGCCAATGCCTGACGGTGCTGACCGGCGATCTGAAGAACCGGTACTATTACGTCACCGCCACCGCCGACGGCTGGACCTTCGATCACGAGGATATCGCCTTCTGCGTCAGCCCGCAGGCTTTCGATATCACCGGAGACACGGACTGCCAGGCGCGCGGCTATGTCACCAACCTGTTCCGCAAGATCGACACCGGCAAGACCGCCAAGGACTTCCGCTACAATATCGGGCCCTACACAAGGCCCGAGACCCCGGCCGTGGCTCCGCCCGGCACCTATGGTGAGCCCTATTCCAACAACGGGACCTTTCAGGAATGCGCCATCGGCGACCGTGGCTCCTATTGCAGCTTCTACGCCGACGGGTTCCTGATCTATGTCTATGACCAGCCCGAAACACCGGCGCATCTGATGGGCTTCATGCGCGGCCTCACCACCGGCGCGCCAATCTCGGTCGAGGGCGACATGACCGCCATCTACGACAGCTCCGCCGAGCTGATCGCGCGGTCGGTCACCACCCGCCCCTGGACCGAGGCCGACAGCCTGCTTGATGCCATGCAGGGCGGCTGGCACTCGCTGGACGACCCGGCAGAGACACTGGAAATCACCGGGGCCGAGCGGGTCACCCGCTACAACGGCGACTACATCACCGCCGAAGCCATCAGCATCCAGGACTGGTGCGACGACTTTCCCACCGGCGCCCGCTATCTGGCGCTGCGCGAGATCGAGACCGGCGAAACCGCCTGCTACGGGTTGGAGATGCCCGAGGACGACCGGATCGAGCTGATCTATCTGCCGCGCGGCAATCTCCTGCGCTACCGCCGGGTGCAGTGACCCGGCGGATAGCGGGCCGTCAGGTCGTGATGCCCTGCTGCGCGCGGAACTCCTTGCTGCTGTTGGTGTTGGGATAGGGCTCGTCGGGCACCGGGACGCCCAGGAAATCACAGAGCGGCCCCCAGCCGCTGCCGGTCTCGTAGACCAGCAGCCGCTCGGCCGAGATGGTGTCGCGCACCTCGTCCACATGCGCCGCGAAAACGGCGGTGGCATGGGCGCGGTCGTCCATCCGGTTGTCAAAGATGTCCCGCGCGATGAAATCGGCGCACATCTCGGAGATCGCATTCATGTGATCATTGGGATGCTTGCCGCGCATCACTGTCATGAACGGCCCGATCGTCGCCTGTATGCTGTCGAACCAGGCATCCGGATCGCGCACGCTCAGCACCACCTTGGCCCCTGGGTAATGTGCGGCCAGCTGCCGCCAATAGGCCGCACCGGGCCAGTCCACCTGTGAGCGATAGCCCTGAAACATCGCGTCCCAGTCCACCGCCTCGCCCCGCGCGGCGGCCTCCCAGGCGGGCAGTTGCTCGGGATTGTCGCGCACCTCGAACATGTGGTGGCAGGGGCCAAAGCCCAGGTGCTCCAATGCCAGTCTCAGTGAATTAGTACCCGTGCGGCCGAATCCGGCCCCGATGACCTCCAGCGCCATGTATCTTCCCCCTCGAAACATGCGGACTACGGATGCGCAACCGTACTCCAAATCCTTGTTTCTGTCGCATGTTTTCCGAAGAGGGTCGGCGGGTCACTCCTTCGGCTTGACGATCTCCTGCCAGGGTCTTGCCGTGCGACCGCGGTATTTCACCGTCAGGTCCAGCGGGGTGTCGTTCTCGTCATAGACGCCCAGCACGATGCCACGGCGGCCCGACTTGCCGCGCATCTCGATCAGCTGTGCCTCTGACCGGGTGGTGCGCTGTGACGGCCGCCGCGCCCATTGGAAGAGCTTGTCGTACATCGCCGCAATCACCTCCCCATGTGCATCGCTCTCGCCCAGGTCCACCAGTTCCTGCGGATCGTTCTCCAGATCGAAGAGCAGCGGGCGATAGCCGCCCTCGCAATGGATCAGCTTCCAGCGCGCATCGGCGATCATGAACATCACCGCGTCGCGCACCGAAACGCCCAGCAGCTTGGCCAGCGGCGAGCCGGAATAGTCGTATTCACAGATCACATAGTCGCGCAGCGTGCCCGCGCGCTCGCCGCGCAGGATCGGTATCAGGCTCTCGCCCTCCAGGATGTGGTTTGCCACCGTGCCGCCCGCGATCTCGACAAAGGTCGGCGCCAGATCGATCGATTCCACCAGCGCGTCACAGACCGTGCCGCGCGTCGCGTCCGCCTCGGGGCTGGGGTCAAAGATGATCAGCGGCACCCGGGTGGATGTATCGTGGAAAAACGTCTTTTCCCCCATCCAGTGATCGCCCAGGAAATCGCCATGGTCGCTGGTCAGCACGATCACCGTATCCTTGTCGCGCCCGGTCTCCTCCAGCCAGGCAAACAGCCGCCCCATCTGGTCGTCGGCCTGCTTGATCAGCCCCATATAGGCCGGGATCACCGCCTCGCGCACATCCTGCCGCGAGAAAGTCTGGCCGATCTTGGTGTCCATGAACGCCTTCAGCACCGGGTGCGCATTCTGCCGCTCCGCCTCCGAGCGGACCACCGGCAGCACATGTTCGGGCCCGTACATGCTGGCATAAGGTTCCGGCACGATATAGGGCCAGTGCGGCTTGATGTAACTCAGGTGACAGCACCAAGGCCTTTCGGCCTGCTGCATGAATTCGATGCCGCGCCCGGTCAGATAAGGGGTCTCGCTATCCTCTTCGGCGATATTGGCCGCCTCGGGAGAGTTCTTCAGGAACCAGCCCGACAGCACGTTGCCGTCCGCGTCCAGCCCCGAATTGGCAAAATCGTGCCAGGGATTGTCGCTGTCATAGCCCTTGTCGCGCAGCCATTCGTTATAGGTCTTGGCCCCGTCCGGGTCATAGGCGCCATCCGGCCCTTCGGGCAGCATGCCGTCGTCACGCTCGAACACGTCAAAGCCGCATTCGGCGACCCGCGCCCCGATCAGGCTGTCGGGTTCCAGTCCCAGCCGGGCCATCCCCTCGGCATCGGCGCGCATATGGGTCTTGCCCACCAGCCAGCAGCCCATCCCGGCCTTGCGCAGGTGATCGCCCATGGTGATCTCGCCCACTTTCAGCGGGATGCCGTTCCAGGATGCCCCGTGGGAATGCACATAACGCCCGGTATAGGTCGACATCCGCGAAGAGCCGCAGATCGGCGACTGGATATAGGCGCGGTCGAACCGCACCCCGCGCGCCGCCAGCCGGTCGATATGGGGCGTGTGCAGATGCGGATGACCATAGCAGCTCAGGTAATCCCACCTGAGCTGGTCGAACATGATGAAAAGGATGTTCCGGGTCATGTGTCTGCTCCTGTCCGTGCCAGTCTGCGTGGAATGTACTTTAACATGTTAACATATTCCACCAAAAGACGCATCGCCGCCGAACGATTACCGAACCGGAAAACCGGGGATCATGCTACAGTTCCTGCGCGGTCGTGCAAGGAGAGCGCCCATGTCCTTCAAACGTCAACTCATCTCGAATGGTAACCCGATGGAAGAGATCGTCGGCTTCAGCCGCGCGGTCAGGGTGGGGCCCTATATCTCTGTCGGAGGCACGGCGCCGGTGGGCCCGGACGGCAAGACCGTCGGCATCGGCGATGTCTATGCCCAGACGCGGCAGTGTTTCGAAATCATCAAGGCCGCGCTGGAACAGGCCGGGTCCGGCCTGCACGACATCGTCAGGACACGCGTCATTCTGACCGATATCGACAACTGGAAACAGGCGATCGAGGCGCGCAAGGAATATTGCCGCGACACGCGCCCGGTGGACACGATCATGGCGATAAACCGGTTCGTGAACCCCGAATGGCTGGTCGAGATCGAGGTCGATGCGGTGGTTGCCGATTGACCTCGCCTGACCGATGGGCGGGTCGCCTCAGATCTGCTCGACCTTGACGCTGTCGCCCACCACAAAGGCCAGATAGCCCTTGATCCGCTCCATCGCGGGCAGCGGGTTCTCATAGCTCCAGACCGCGTCCTTGGTCACAGACGAGCGGTTGACGATCGAATAATAGCTGGCGTCGCCCTTGTGCGGGCAATGGGTGGTCTTGTCCGAGCGGTCGAGGAACGCCATGGCGATATCCTCGCGCGGGAAATAGATCACCGGATCATAGTCGCCCTCGCTCAGCTCCAGCGCATTGGCGCTTTCGCCCAGCACCGCGCCGCCCGAGCGCACGCTCCACTTGCCCGGTGCCTTGCGGATGGTGATATGGTCGCTCATTTTCGGTTCCTTCCTGTCCATCTTTCCAGCGGGGTTCTGTTGCCGCCTTGTTGTATCCGTGGTGTAACATTTCTATGTCGGTCAGATCGGTGCGGTTGCGGCATCCAGCCAGCGGCGCGCGTCTTCGCCCACCCTCGGACGGATCTTCGACGCGACCTCGGCATGATAGTCGTTCAGCCAGCGGCGTTCCTCACCCGTCAGCATCTCCGCGACGATCAGCCGCCGGTCGATCGGGGCAAAGGTCAGCGTGCGCCAGTGCAGCATGGCGCGCTCCGCGTCGCCGCCGGGCAGGGTGGGGGCCTCTTCCACCACCACAAGGTTTTCGATCCGGATGCCAAACGCGCCCTCGCGGTAATATCCCGGCTCGTTCGACAGGATCATGCCGGGTTCCAGCGGCACATGACTGACACGGGCCAGCCGCTGCGGCCCCTCATGCACGCTGAGATAGGCGCCGACGCCATGGCCGACTCCGTGGTTGAAATCCTGCCCGGCCAGCCACAGCGGCAGGCGCGCCACGCATTCGATATCGCGCCCCGCCAACCCCACGGGCCAACGCAGCATCGACATGGCGATCATGCCCTTCAGCACCCGGGTGAAACAGGTTTTCTCCTCGTCCCCCACGGTGCCGATGGCGATGGTGCGGGTGATGTCGGTGGTGCCGTCCAGATACTGGCCGCCGCTGTCCAGCACCAGAAGATGCCCGTTCTCCAGACGGCTGTCGGTCTCCTCGGTCACCCGGTAATGCATGATCGCACCATTGGGCCCGGTGCCCGCGATGGTCTCGAAGCTGATATCCTGCAACGCGTTGTCACGGCGGCGGCACTCTTCCAGCCGACTGACCACCCGTGTCTCGGTCAGGCTGCCCGGCTCTTGCCCGTCGAGCCAGGCCAGCAACTCCACCATCGCCGCCCCGTCGCGCAGATGCGCCTCGGCGGCGCCCGCGATCTCGGCGGCGTTCTTGCGCGCCTTGGGCAGGGCGCAGGGATCGCCGCCCTCGGCCAGACGGTCGCCCAGCCGGTCGGCCACGATCTGCGGTACCGTGCTCAGGTCCACCCGCACCGGGCCGACAAGCGCCGCCACTGCGTCCAGAAACGCCTCGGGCTCGTGCTGCGTCACGGCCGTCCCCAGGTGGTCACCCAAGCCCGAGAGCTTGGCCGCCGCCATGAACAGATCGACCCGCCCGTCGTCATGCAGAATGGCGAAACCATGCGCCACCGGGTTGCGCGGAATATCCGCGCCGCGAATGTTCAACAGCCACATGATCGAATCGGGCAGGGTGATCACCGCCGCCTTCTGCCCGGCGCGGCGCAACTCCTCGGCCAGACGCGCCGCCTTGTCAGCCGCGCTTTCACCCGCGAATTCCAGCGGATGCGCCTTGACCGGTTCCATCGGCGGCGGCGGCTGATCCTCCCAGATCCGATCAACCAGATTATCGCAGCGGACCAGCGCGATGCCGCTGCCCGCCAGCTCTGCCTCGGCCGAACGAATCTGCCCCGCCGCATGCAGCCAGGGGTCGAACCCCACGCGCCCGCCCTGCGGCAGCTTCTCCTTCAGCCATGCGGTCAGGGTCACATCCGGCCAGGGCACCGGCGTATAGACACCCGCCACCTGCGCCTTGACTTGGGTGCGATAGCGCCCGTCGATGAACACGCCCGCCACATCCATGAGCGCGGCGCAGAACCCGGCCGAGCCGGTGAACCCTGTCAGCCAGGCCAGCCGCTCGTCATGGGCGGCGACATATTCGCCCTGATGTGCATCCGCGCGCGGCACCAGAAAACCGCTCAGCCCTTCGGCCTGTAGCTCTTCGCGCAGCCGGGCCAGTCGCGGCGGTCCCTGATCCGGGCGGGCGGTCACCTCGAACGACTGATACATGCTGCGGCCTCCTTCATCCTGCGCGGCGAAAGGTGCGGCGCGGCGGCGGAAATGTCCAGCACCGCCGCGACCACACTTGTCGCGCGCGCCCCATCCCCTATCATGCCTGCATGATCCGCCTCACCGCATTGCCGCTGTTTGCCTGCCTTGCCCTGCCGCTCGCCGCGCAGGAAGAGGAGCGCCCGGCCGCCGAAATTGCCCGCCGCAGCGCCGCCGAGGCGATCGGCAAGCAGCTTGCCGATCCGGCAAACCCAGGCCAGGCACGGATTTCCCCCCTGACCCGCGCGGGCGAAACGATAAGACTCTGCGCCACCTCGGATGCCCGCAACAGCACCGGCAGCTACATCGGCCGCGACTATTGGGAGGTGACGCTCAGCGCCGATGGCAAGACCGTGCTGGAAACCCGCAACGTGACCGGCCTCCTGTCGCCCTGCTATGGCGCAAAATACAAACCGTTCAACGAGATGCTGGGCCAGTAGCTCCCGACAGGCGCCGCCCGCCGTCGATCGCTGTTCAACCCGCCGCGCGCCCGTCTCTGATCGCCGAGCGTATCGCGCCACCGCAAACCGATATCCAGGCTGAGAGGGTGGGGTTTGAGTATTGTTAACCAGAAAGAAGCACTACCCCAGGCTTCTTTCTGGTCACAAATACTCCCGCCGGAGGCGTCCGCACGTGACGCAAACGCCACCGCGCGGAGGGGCAGTTCGCGCGCCTGATCCCCATCACCCGGGTGTGGGCGATCCGGTCTCTGAGCTCAGAAACGCCAGCAGTGCCCGCTGGTATTCGTCCCAGACCGCGTTGCCCGGTATCGGGATGTGATTGGCGGTTTCCAGCACCATCAGCTCGGCCCCCGGAATCCCCGCCGCCAGTTTCTGCGCCTCCGACAGCGGATGCACATTGTCATGCCGGGCATGGATGATCAGGGTCGGGCATTGCACCTGCGGCAACAGCGGCATCAGCGTGACATCGTGGATCGCTGCCCTCACTTTCAGCATGGTCTCGCGCGACGAAGCGTTGATCATGTTGCGCGCCATGTCGTGGATCGCCTCCAGCGGACCTTCGGGAAAATAGCTCAGCATCATCGCCGAGACGAAGCTGATCTCCTGCGCGGCCCAGCCTTCGGTGACCAGCGATTGCATCACGTCGGATTTCAGTTCGGGGTTCCGCCGCCCGCGCCCCTCGGCATAACCGCCAACAATGGCCAGCCTGCTGACCCGCTCCGGGTACTTGACCGCAAAGCGCAGCGCCGACAGAACTCCGCCGGATTCGCTGTAGAGCGCGAACCGGTCGAACCCGGCCGCGTCCGCCGCCTGTTTCAGGTTCTCGGCCAGGGTATCGAACGAGAATTCCTCCAGTGACCGCTCCGACCGCCCGAACCCGATCGGATCGAACCGCAGCAGGCTGTGGCGCTCGGCTATCGCATCGAACATCGCCCTTTCCGAGGGCGTGTTCCACTCCGCCTCCAGATCGGTGGTGTTGTAGCCGCCGCGCACCACTGGCGGGCCGGTCCCGATGACGGCATAGGCCAGCGACTTCCCCTCCGCCGTGCGTGTGTACCGGATGCGCTGGACCATGGGGGCAGGCCGGGGCAGGGCAGGCGGCGTGTCCGCCGTTACCTCGGCCACGAACTTCAGACCCCGCCGGGTGACCGTCTGAATGATCCGCTGAGCCTTGCCATCATCACCCACCGCCTTGCGTGCCGCTGCGATGCGGGCGCTGATCGCGCTCTCCGAGACAATTCGCCCGTTCCAGACCTCGGCCAGGATCTCGTCGCGGCTCACCAGCCGCCCGGGATTGCGCGCCAGCAGGTGCAACAGGTCGAACACCTGCGGCTCTATGTCAACCTCTTGGGAGTCCCGCATCAGCGTCAGTGCGTCGGTGTCCAGCAGGCAATTGGCGAAAACATAGCGCATGAAGGTCTAGCGTGCCTCCGTCGCAAGGAACCTGGTCAGCGTTTCCAAGTAGGTGTCATAGGCCGCATTGCCCTGCCAGGGAACGTGATTGGCGCCCTCGAGCACCACCATTTCGGCCCCTGCTATGCCAGCGGCCAGCTTGCGGGCTTCCGACAACGGATGAACCGCGTCATGGCGGGAATGCAGGATCAGTGTCGGACAAGTGATCCGGGGCAGGAATTGCAGGCTGGAATGATGATTGATCACGTCGCGATGGCGCAGGTCATGGTCCTTGGACGCCGCGTCCAGCATCATCCGGGCATAGGCCCGGACGGAGTCCAGCGGTCCTTCGGGCTGATACGCCAGCAGGAAGGCTTCGAAGAAGGTGCTATCCGAACGCGACCGCGCGGTTTGCAACATGGCTTGCAAGGGTTCGGCCTCCTTGCCATCCGCGCTGTCGCGCACCGCACGTCCCTCGGCATAGGCGCCCATCATGGCAAGGCGGGTGACGCGGTCGGGATATTGCGCCGCAATGTAAATGGCCTGGGAACAGCCGCCGGATTGGGAATAAAGCGCGAACTGATCCAGCCCCAGTGTATCGGCAAGGTGCAGGATATCGTCGGCTTGCTCATTGATCGCCGAACGATCAGGCCGGGGATCTGATTGCCCCGCTCCGATGGTGTCGAACCGGATCAGCGTATTCTTACGCGACAAGGCTTCGAACCGGTGGCGTTCGAATGGCAGGCGCCATTCTGCTGCAATGTCCGAGCGGGTCTGACCGATCAGGATCACTGGAGGGCCGGTGCCCGACACCGAATAAGCCAAGGAGTGCCCCGTGGGCAGTGTGGTGTAACGAATGCGCGGCTCTTCGATCGGTTCTGACCCAACCGCAGAGCCGGTGTCGTCGGAGTGTTCCACAACCTCCGCCACCATCTGCAATCCCCGCCGGGTGACCGTCTGAATGATCCGCTGAGCCTTGCCGTCATCGCCCACCGCCTTGCGTGCGGCCGCGATGCGGGCGCTGATCGCGCTTTCCGAGACAATCCGCCCGTTCCAGACCTCGGCCAGAATCTCGTCCCGGCTCACCAGCCGCCCGGGATTGCGCGCCAGCAGGTGCAGCAGGTCGAACACCTGCGGTTCAAGTGCAACAGACGCGCCGTCCCGCAGCAGAACATGCCGCCGGGCATCCAGGACGCAGTCGGAAAAGACATAGCGCATGGGTGATTAACACCCGGCTTTGCAAGGTTCGGCAAGTCCAGAGTGAAAATAAGGCGTTTCCCAAGGGTTTCTCAGCACCGTCTGAAAGCGCCGCGCGTCCGGTCCCGCCATCGTGGGAACACATCAAAGGAGACCCGACATGATCCTGCATACCGATACCGCGCTTCTGAAACACCGCCCCGCCCATCTGCACCCCCTCTCGCAAGAAGAACGGGCCGCAGCCCGGTTGGTTGCACGCCGCCGCATTCTCACATCCGGGCTTGTAAACCGCCTGTCCCGCTTCTTCACCTTCTGGCATGGGATGAAGGTTTCTTGAGACCGCAAGCTGGGGGGCTCTGCCCCCCAGACCCCCCGAAGTATTTCCAACCAGAAAGAAGCAGAAAACCTCGCGCTTCTTTCTGGTCGCAAATACTCCCGCCGGAGGCGTCCGGCGCTTTTGCAGGCGCTGCCATTCGGACTCAACTGGCGCGTTTGATCCCCATCACCCGGGCGCGGGCGCGCGGGTCGCTGTCAAAAAGCGCCGCCAGCTGCTC
The DNA here is from genome assembly GCF_025751555.1 of Ruegeria aquimaris. GTDB lineage: Bacteria > Pseudomonadota > Alphaproteobacteria > Rhodobacterales > Rhodobacteraceae > Ruegeria_B > Ruegeria_B aquimaris. The sequence goes on along the minus strand of NZ_JAOWLB010000004.1, from coordinate 12,470 downwards.
GGTCATGGCACCGGCCAGTTGTTCCACATCGGTGATCGTCACCGCGCGCTGGTAATAGCGGGTCACGTCATGGCCGATGCCGATGGCCAGCAGTTCGACCTGCTTGCGCTTTTCCACCATGGCGATCACGTCGCGCAGGTGTTTTTCCAGATAGTTGGCGGGGTTCACGCTGAGCGTGGAATCATCCACCGGCGCCCCGTCCGAGATTACCATCAAGATCTTGCGCTGCTCGCGCCGCGCCACCATCCGGCGATGCGCCCATTCCAGCGCCTCGCCGTCGATGTTTTCCTTCAGGAGCCCCTCTTTCATCATCAGACCCAGGTTCTGCCTTGTGCGCCGCATCGGCGCGTCGGCGGCCTTGTAGATGATGTGGCGCAGGTCATTGAGGCGGCCGGGCTGCTGCGGGCGGCCCTCGTTCAACCAGGCCTCGCGCGCCAGCCCGCCCTTCCAGGCGCGGGTGGTGAAGCCCAGGATCTCGACCTTGACGTTGCAGCGCTCCAGCGTGCGCGCCAGCACGTCGGCGCAGATCGCCGCGATCGAGATCGGGCGGCCGCGCATCGAGCCGGAATTGTCCAAGAGCAGCGTCACCACGGTATCGCGGAACTCGGTATCCTTTTCCACCTTGAAGCTGAGCGGCGTGGTCGGGTTGGCCACAACCCGCGCCAGCCGCCCGGCATCCAGGATGCCCTCCTCGCGGTCGAACTCCCAACTGCGGTTCTGCTGTGCCTGAAGACGGCGTTGCAGCTTGTTGGCCAGGCGGCTCACCGCGCCTTTCAGCGGCTCGAGCTGCTGGTCGAGATAGGCGCGCAGCCGTTCCAGCTCGGCCGGTTCGGCCAGCTCCTCGGCGGCGATCTCCTCGTCATGGCTATCCAGATAGACCTTGTAGTTCGGATCGGCCTCCGAGGCGGGTGGCGGCGGGGGCGGCTCCAGCGGCGCCTCGCCATCGGGCATCTCGGTTTCTTCGGCCAGCTCCTCGTCGGCCAGTTCGTCCATCGAGACCTGGGCCTGGCTTTCGTCCTGCTGCTGTTCCTGGCTCTGCTCGGGATCGGCGTCGGCGTCCTGCTCGTCCTGATCGTCCTGGCCGGTGCTGTCGGGATCGGGCTGCTCGTCGGCGTCGTCCTCGGCCTGATCCTCCTGATCCTCGTCCATTTCGTCCGGGTCATCGCCCAGCTGGTCGCCATAGCCGAGGTCCTTGATCACCTGGCGGGCGAATTTGGCGAATTCGGCCTGGTCAGACAGGATATCGCTCAGGTTCTCCAGCGTGCCGCCAGCCTGTTCCTCGATAAAGCCGCGCCACAGGTTCATCACATTGGCGGCAGCCGCAGGCAGGTCGCGCCCGGTCGCCAGATGCCGCACCAGATAGCCCGCCGCCACCGGCAGCGGCGCTTCCGAGGGCTGCTTGCACTGGTCATAGCCGCGCCGCAGCGCCTCATGGGTGATCTTCACGTCGATGTTGGACGCTGTGCCGGGCATGTCGCGGGCGCCCATCGCCTCGCAACGGGCGGTCTCCATCGCCTCGTACAGATCGCGCGCCATGTCGCCCGGCGGGGCATAGCGGCTGTGGGTCGCGTCATCGTGATAACGGCGATAGAGCGCCAGCGCATCCGCCGTGCCGCGCGCCAGCAGCACCTCGTCGCGGGTCAGCCGGCGGCTAACCTGCGGCAGACGCATTGTGTCGCCGGACACTCCCGAGGGGTCGACCGAATAGCTGACCGTCAGCTCGGGGTCATGCGCCATGACCTTGGTCGCCTCGGCCAATGCCTTCTTGAACGGATCGGCGGGGTTGTCGGTCGGTTTGCTCATGGCGCCCTGCATCTCTTCGCTTCTGGGACGGCAACCTAGAACCATCGTCCGCCATTGACCAGTGGGCCCGTCGGAAAAACCGGCGGTTCCGGCCCCGACAAAGCCAAAGCTTGACCGGGGGCGGTACCGGTGGGCTAGTCTGGACCTGCCAAGGTGAATGGCCCCGGGGGGAGCACATGCGTATCACCGTTATTGCCGTTCTGGTCAGTCTGCTGGCCGGTGCCTTCGCCGCGCTGGTCCTCAAAGGCATGATCTGGATCACCGATTTCGTCTGGCATCGAGACATTGCCTCCTCGCCGCTCTATATCCTGGCCGCCTGCGTTGCCGGGGGCGTGCTGGTCGGGCTGACCCGGCGGGGCAGCAACCATGTCCAGACACTTGAGGAGCAGATCGCCGCCGCCTCGGACCCGATGAAGGAGCAGCAGCGCACCATCCTGATGACCGCGCTGGGCGCCATCTTTGCGGTGGGATTCGGTGGCGCGCTCGGCCCCGAGGCCGGGCTGATCGCCGCGATCACCGAGATATCGGTCCTCGTCTCGATGATCTTGGCGCGCAGCGCCGACGAGGCGCGGACGATCGGGCAGGCCAGTATCTCGGCGGCGCTGGCGGGCCTCTATGCGTCGCCGCCGGGCGGCTACGCCTATACCGTTGAGGACGAGGGCAAGACCGGCTGGCAACGGGCACTGGATGCCAGTTTCCCCTATCTCGGCTTCGTCGCCGCCGTGGCGGGTTTCGTCGGGTTCAAACTGGCCGGGCATGTCCTGTTCCAAGAGGGATTTCACCGGCTGCACTTGCCGCATTACGCCAGCCCGGGCGACGGGTCGGATTTGCTTGGTGCCTTTCTGCCTGCCGTGTTCGGGGCGCTTGTGGGGGCGGTTTTTCTCTATGCGCGCGCCTTTGTCTCCACACAGGTCGAGCGCCGCATCACCAGCCCGGTCTTGCAATCGGCTCTGGGCGGTCTGCTATTCGGGGCGGTCGCGGCACTGTTTCCCTTCGTGCGTTTCTCTGGCCATCACGAGTTCGACGCCATGGTCGCGATGGGTGCAGAGACCACGGCCATGGCCTTGATCGGGATCGCGCTGCTCAAGGTGCTGGCGATGGTGCTTTGCCTGTCCACCGGCTGGCGGGGCGGGGCTATCTTTCCGCTCATCTTCGCGGGCGGGGCAGCGGGCTATGCCGCGCATCTCCTGCAAGGCGGCGGCGAGGTGGCCGTGGCGCTGGCCGCCGGGCTCGCGGCCGCGACAACGGTAGGCATGGGCAAACCGGTTGCGGCGTTGCTGATCGTTGTCTTTCTGGTAGGAACCCAGACTTGGCCCGCGGTCTGCATCGGCGTCGCCGTCGGCCTGATCGCCGCACGGTTCAGCCCGAAACCGTCACACTGACGGATCAAGGGGCCGGGTTCGTCCCGTCCAGTCCCACCGCGCCGCTGGCCAACCCGAAGAGCTGTTCGACATGCACGTCGATGGCATCCACCACCGGATACCCCGGATCCTGCCCGTCGAAGGCAAGGCACAGATCGGTTCCCGCCAGCAGAACGGCTTCCGCCCCCATGTCCTCGATCATCCGCCGACCGGCGTCAAAGAACAGCGCCCGGTGCGTGTCCGACGCGTGCCCCGCCATCGCGGTCGCGACATAGGCCTGGCCGATCTCGGCCTCCCGGCCGGCGGGGATCACGGTGCGTGTCCGCTGCATCCGTCCGTAGAGATGGCTGCGCATCACCGTTTCGGTGCCCAGAATGCCGATGGTGCCAATGCCGCGGGACACGAACCAGCCGTCCAGCGCGCCAAAGGCGCTTACCAGCGGCAATGCGGCAATGGCGCGGGTCTCATCCTCGCAGAAACTGCCGCCGATCGAGGTGATCGCCGCAACCTCTGCCCCGGCCGCAGCCAGCCGGTCGATGGCGCGGGCATAGATCGCGGCCTGCTCGGCCCGACGGTCGGTCTGCGCGTTGCGCGCAAGTTCAGAGATCTCGGTATTCTCGATGGTCAGGTGCAGCGGCACGCCCGCCGCGCGGCACCTGTCCGCCAGCTTCAGATAATAGGCCGCCGTCGCTGCCGGTCCTATGCCACCGATCAGCCCGATATGCATGGTGCGCCGGGCCTAGCCCAGGCTGGCGCTTGCCGCGCTTTCGGGCAGTTCCTCGTCGAAACAGCGCTGATAGAACTCGGCCACCGTCTGGCGCTCCAGCTCGTCGCATTTGTTCAGGAAGGACAGCCGGAAGGCATAGCCCACATTGCGGAAGATCTCGGCGTTCTGCGCCCAGTTGATCACCGTCCGGGGCGACATCACGGTCGACAGATCCCCGTTCATGAAGGCGGTCCGGGTCAGGTCTGCCACGGTCACCATCTGGGCGATGGTCTTGCGGCCCTGCGCGGTGTTGTAATGCGGCGCCTTCGACAGCACGATCGCCGTTTCCGCGTCATGGGACAGATAGTTCAGCGTCGCGACCAGCGACCAGCGGTCCATCTGCGCCTGGTTGATCTGCTGGGTGCCGTGATAAAGGCCGGTGGTATCGCCCAGACCCACCGTGTTCGAGGTGGCGAACAGGCGGAAATACTTGTTCGGCGTGATGATCTCGTTCTGGTCCAGCAGCGTCAGCTTGCCGTCATGCTCCAGCACCCGCTGGATCACGAACATCACGTCGGCGCGGCCCGCGTCGTATTCGTCGAACACGATGGCCACCGGGTTGCGCAGCGCCCAGGGCAGGATGCCCTCGTGGAACTCGGTCACCTGCTTGCCATCACGCAGCTTGATCGCGTCCTTGCCGATCAGGTCGATACGGCTGATATGGCTGTCGAGGTTGACGCGCACGCAGGGCCAGTTCAGCCGGGCGGCGACCTGTTCGATATGGGTCGATTTGCCGGTGCCGTGATAGCCCTGGATCATCACCCGGCGGTTATGCGAGAAGCCCGCCAGGATCGCCAGCGTGGTGTCGGGGTCGAACTTATAGGTCGGGTCGATCTCGGGCACCCGGTCGCTGCGTTCGGCAAACCCCTTGACCACCATCGGTGTGTCGATGCCAAAGACCTCGCGGACGGAAATCTCTTCGGTGGGTTTTGCGTTGATATCGGTCATTCCGTCAGCCATGCCTTCGTCCTTGTCGCTTGGCCCGCGCGCGCTCCGGGCCCGATCTGATCGTGGTGCAACATATCGTCGCCAGCCGCAAGGGAAAGGCGAAAAGCGCCCCGGCGGGCGCTTTTTGCGCCAGAACGCTGCGGCGCTTCGCGACAGGTTGATCGCGCCTCACTGCGCCTTTGCGTGCATCTGGTTGTATTGCATCGGCGTGCAGCCGATCCGCCCTTTGAAGAAGCGGGTAAAGTCGCCAGGGTTGCCATAGCCCAGTTCATAGGCGACCTGGGTGACGCTTTGTGACTGTCCTGCAAGCATCCTGCACGCATTTTTCAGACGGGTATTCGAAAGCAGTTGGGCGTGGCTTGTGCCAATCGCCGCCAACTTTCGTCGGTAACTGCGGGTACTTAACCCGAATGCGTTGGCCACCCGATCTGCCGAACAGCAGTTGGGAGAAGACATAGCGAACTCGTTCATGCATTCCGAAAGCGCAGCCATCAGATTGTTGGATAACGGGTTCGCTACAGTGACCGGTTTCGAGGCCGAGGTCTGATCCAACATGCGGTCCGCATGGATGACGTCGCAAAGATTGAAGGCGAGACCGAAATGGCCTGCGTCCAGCTCGACCGGCAGGTCCAGGATCTCTGGCAAATGCTCGGAGCTGAAGCGCGCCGGCAAGCGTAGACAGACCGGTCGTATCTCGGAGTTCAAAGTCCGGCGCACGCCGGCCAGCATGATACTCAGGTTGTATTGCAGCACCGACCACAAATCGGACCACTCGGTTGCCGCGGTGGTTCGCAGCACCCAGATCCGCCCCCCCTGTATCTCGCTAGAGAAACGGGCACCGGTAATATGCCCGTTAAAGGATTGGGTCATGACATCCAGCGCTTCCTTGCTGGTGAAGCCTTCCGGCAGGGGCACCCCCACAACGGAATGCGCCTGGCTTCGCTCACTCGGGTCCATGGAAAGGCTGTCGAACAGAAAGGTGTCCTGCCCCTTTTCTCGCTGGACCAGATCAAGAAACAACTCGGTGGCATAGAGCGGCACGAACCCTTTCGGATCGTCCACGATACTGCCAGGAAGCCCGGCCTTCTCCGCAAAACGTTCCAACAGGCTACTGGGCAGGGCGGCCGCTCCAAAGACCGGACTCAATGCTGGAGCATACACAAGGTCGAGACGGTTCATTTCAATCTCCCGAGCCGATGGCGATCCGTCAGCGGTTCTTGCCATGTGACAAGGTTATCGATTTTGGCCGAAAATGCTAAGCATCTTTCCGCAAAAGGCTTACTATCGCGAACACGAATTGCAGCGGAAAACCAACACGGAAAGGGGAGATTCCGATGCTTGCTACTAAAGTATTTAAGAAAATAAGGGGAACGGCGTCCGTTGCGTTGATGTGCGCGGGCGTTTCGATGACCGGAAACATCGCCGCCGCCCAAGACAAGCCATTGAATTTTCTCATCATCTGGGGCGACGATGTCGGGTATTGGAACATTTCGGCCTATAACCAGGGCATGATGGGCTACGAGACCCCCAATATCGACCGCATCGCCAATGAAGGCATGCTGTTCACCCATGGCTATGGCGAACAATCCTGCACCGCCGGCCGCGCCTCCTTTGTCACCGGCCAGTCGGGCTTCCGCACCGGCCTGCTCAAAGTCGGCCTGCCGGGCGCCAAGGAGGGGATGAGCGAAAAGGATCCCACCATCGCCGAATACATGCGGTCCAAGGGCTACATGACCGGCCAGTACGGCAAGAACCACCTGGGCGACCTCGACGAACATCTGCCCACAAACCACGGGTTCGACGAGTTCTTCGGCAACCTCTACCACCTCAACGCCGAGGAAGAGCCCGAGAACGCCGACTATCCCAAGGATCCCGCGTTCAAGGAAAAATTCGGCCCCCGCGGCGTGATCAAATCCAATGTCGATGGCACGATCGAAGACACCGGCCCGCTCACCAAGAAGCGGATGGAGACCATCGACGAAGAGGTCACCGCAGGCGCGCTCGACTTCATGCAGCGCGCGCATGACGAGGAGAAGCCGTTCTTCCTGTGGTACAACACTACCCGGATGCACATCTTCACCCATCTCAAGGAAGAGAGCCAGGGCGTCACCGGGTTGGGTGTCTACCCCGATGGCATGGTCGAGCATGACAAGATGGTCGGCCAGTTGCTCGACAAGCTCGAGGAACTGGGCATCGCCGACAACACAGTCGTGATGTATTCCACCGACAACGGCGCCGAGGTCTTCTCGTGGCCTGACGGCGGCACCACCCCGTTCCGCAACGAAAAGAACTCCAACTGGGATGGCGGCTTCCGCGTTCCGATGATGATCAAGTGGCCGGGCGTGATCGAGCCGGGGCGCAAGTCGAACACCATCATCAGCCACCTCGACTGGTTCCCGACCTTCATGTCGGCACTGGGCGATGGCGACATGAAAGAGCGGATGCTGACCGAGGCGCCCTTTGGCGAGGGCAACGAACCGGTGCATCTCGACGGGTACGACTTCATGCCTTACTTCCGGGGTGAGGCCGACAAGGGTCCGCGGCGCGAGTTCTTCTATTTCTCCGATGGCGGGGACCTGATGAACCTGCGCTATGACCAGTGGAAAGTGGTCTTTGCCGAGCAGCGCGCCGAAAGTTTCGAGGTTTGGCAGGATCCGCTTACCTACTTGCGACTGCCGAAAGTGTTCAACATGTACTCGGACCCGTTCGAGAAGGCCGACCACGAATCCATCAACTATTCGCAATGGCGGCTGGAACGGGCCTATCTGCTGGTGCCCGCACAGGCCTTCGTGGCGCAGTTCCTCAGCACGTTCGAGAAATACCCGCCGCGTCAAAAGCCGGCGAGCTTCTCCATCGACCAGGTCCTGTCGACCCTGCAAACCAATCAGGGCGGCTGAGTTCCCTGGCCTGACGAAACAGGGCGCGGTCGAAAGGCCGCGCCCTTCTTCATTTCAGGGCCTCAGTTCAGAAGCGCGTCCCGCATACGGTGCAGACTGCGCTCGTCGAGGAAACGCGGCGTGCGCGCCATGTAATCATGGAAGGCGCTGCCATAACCGTCGAGCAACCAGCGCTCCTCGTTCAGCACGAACAGGAAATAGAGCGCAAAGAGACCGCCCGCCAGCACCAGGGTCAGAGCCGAACCGCTGGCAATGCCCAAGCCCACCGTGGCCAGGACCGAGGTCACATATTGCGGGTTGCGCGAATAGGCATAGATGCCCCCGGTCACCAGCCCGCCGCTCTCGCAATAGGTATTGTCGAGACCCAGGAACCTGTACCCCCACAGCGTCACGCCAAAGGCGGTGAGCATCAGCGGCACCCCGACCGCATAGCGCAGCCAATGGCCCCAGCCACCCACCCAGACCTCGGACAGGGCGAACACGACGGTCGCGCCGCAGTAAAGCCGGAACAGGCCAAAGGCGGCATGGTGCCGCCAGCCCCTGGCGGCGGGCCACAGGCCCCAATCCGGGCGGCGCAGGCTCTGCGCCAGATAGGCGGCCAGCGCCAGCGCGGCGCCAAGCGCCAGGAACAATGAGATGTCGGGGAGCATCGGGGCAAGGTCGGGGATCATCCGTGAACCAATCCATCATCAGGTTGAATACTGGCCGCGCGCATCCCGCCGTGGCCCAATCCCTGCTAGCAGCCGAATGTAACAGACATGCTCCAGCCCGTCGGACGCCCGCCCGGCCTTTCCGGATTTACAGGCCCGCGCGCCGCCCTTAGCGTTCCGGCAATGCCCTTGCACAGGACACGGCCCATCATGTCACAGCGTCCCCCGAACATCCTTGTGGTCATGGCCGACCAGATGACCCCCTTCATGCTCGAGGCCTGCGGTCACCCGATCGCGCGCACTAGGCACATGAAGGCGCTGGCCGACCGCGCGGTGAATTTCACCACCGCCTATACGCCCAGCCCGATCTGCGTGCCTGCACGCTCGTGTTTCATGACCGGGCTGCATACCTCGACCACCGGCTGCTACGACAATGGCGACCCCTATCACAGCTTCATCCCGACCTTTGCCCATTACCTGACCAATGCGGGCTACGACACCGTGCTCTCGGGCAAGATGCATTTCATCGGCGCCGACCAGCTGCACGGCTTCCGCCGCCGCCTCAACACCGACATCTACCCCTCGGGCTTCCTCTGGTCCTACCCGCTGCTCGACGAAAACGACCCCGAGGCGATGGCCTTCGACTTCGCCCCCCAATACCAGGCCGGGAACATCGGCCCTGGCTGGAGCGCCGAGCTGCAATATGACGAGGAAACCCATTTCCGCGCCCTCGAATACCTGCGCCACGCGCCCGACCGCCCGTTCATGCTCACGGTCTCCTACACCAACCCGCACCCGCCCTATATCGTGCCCCGCAAATACTGGGAGATGTACAAGAACGCCGACCTGCCGCTGCCGCATTACCCGGCGGACATGGACGCGCGCTATTCCGATTTCGACCGCGCATTCCTGCGCTGGTACGGGCTCGACCGCAAGAGCATCCGCAACAAGACCGACCTGCTCGCCATGCGGCGCGGCTTTGCCGCGCTTGCGCATTACATCGACGACAAGCTGGGCGAATTGCTGGACGTACTCGACGAGCAGGGCCTGCGCGACACCACGATGGTGATCCTGACCTCGGACCATGGCGAGATGCTGGGCGAAAAGGGCCTGATCCAGAAACGCAGCCACTATGAATGGTCCGCCCGCATCCCGCTGATCATCGACCATCCCGGCGCCGGACATCGCCGCATCGACACGCCGGTCTCGCTGATCGACCTGCCCGCCACCTTCCTCGATCTGGTGGGCATCACCCCCGCCCGCCCGATGGAGGGCCGCTCGCTGATGCCCGCCCTGCGCGGCCAACCGCTGGACGAGGTGCCGGTGATCTCGGAATACCACGGCGAGGGCATCATGCGCCCCAGTTTCATGATCCGCAAAGGCCCGTGGAAATACCTCTACTGCCACCGCTCGAACCCGCAGCTCTTCAATCTCGATACCGATCCCGGCGAATGGGAGAACCTCGCCGGAACGCCAGAGACAGCCAGGATCGAAGCCGAACTGGTCGCCCTCATCTCCGAGCGCTTCGACCTCGACGCCATCGAGCGGGAGATCTGGGCGCGGCTGGCGCAGAAACAGGTGGTCAACGCCGCCATGGCGACAAACGGCACCGAATGGGATTACCACCCGGATCCGGGCGAGATGACCCGCTACATCCGCAGCTGATCCCGCGCCCTGCTTCTTTCTGGTCAGAAATACTCTCGGGGGAGCGCGAGGGGGCAGACAGCCCCCTCGCTCCGACCGAAGCCTGCCTCGCGGTCACGTCAGGGCCACAAAGGTCACCGGTAGCCTTGGCGGCGAAGGTGGAATTTGAGTATTTGTAACCAGAAAGAAGCCAAAAGTCTGTGAGCGGCAAGGACTGCCTACGCATGCGTCAGTCGTCGCCAATCACTTGAAGTTGCGGCTGTCCTTGATCTGGTCCCAGGCCCAGACCACTTCCTGCAACTGGTCTTCCTGGCTGCGGTCGCCGCCGTTCATGTCCGGGTGCAGCACCTTGATCAGCTTCTTGTACGCCCCGCGCACCTCCGCCTTGGTCCAGCTGTCCTTGGCCTCCAGGATCTCGATCGCGCGCCGTTCGGTCGGCGGCAGCTTGCGGCCGCCCGCGGCCGCCCGGCCGGGGTTCTGGGTCGCGTTGGCGCCCAGCACCTGATGCGGGTCCTCGATCCCCAGCCGAGCCCAGGCGCGCGCCTCGGGGTCGCCCATCGGCCGGGTCTTGCGCTCCCAGACCTTGTCCTTGGACATCTGCGCGTTCATCTCGGCCTCGGTGGTGCCGTCGAAGAAGTTCCACTTCTGGTTATACTCGCGCACATGCTGGTGGCAGAACCAGAAATAGTCGTCCAGCACATCGGGTGCCTTGGGCGCACGGAACTTGCCCGCCTCGGTGCAGCCCTCGTGCTCGCAGACCCGGACCGAGGTTTCGGATGCGCCCGACATGCCCCGCCGCCCGCGCGGGTTCTTCTTCTTTGCGGAGGAGACGGACATATCGAATCCGAACGGATCTGGCTTGCTCATCTCGGGCCCTTTCGCTGATGCTTCTCGACTCGGAGGCAGGAGTTTAGTCTATGTGCCGACAGATAGAAGAGGGCGGCGGTAAAAATATCCGGCGCCGGGCGGAAATCAGCACAGGACCAGACCAGAAGAGGAGTTATGCCGATGCCCATCGCCGAGGAGATGCGCGCGCGCCTTCAGGCCGCCTTTGCGCCCACCGAACTGGAAATCAGCGACGACAGCGAACGTCATCGCGGCCATGCCGGGTACCAGGAAGGCGGTGAAAGCCATTTCTCCATCCGCATCCGCGCCGCCGGTTTTGTCGGCATGGGCCGGGTGGCGCGGCACCGCGCGGTGCATGCGGCGCTGGGCGACATCGTGCCGCGCATCCATGCGCTGGCGCTCGACATCGGCACATGAGGCGCAGGGTCAGTCCTCGTCCGCCTCCGATTTGACCACCCGCAACGGCGGGTCCTTGACCGGCGAGGAGATCGGGGCAGGCGCGCGCAACTGCTCCTTCATCGCGTCCGGGCCGGGAATCGGACGGGCGCGCGGCACACCGTCATCCGGCTCTTTTTCCGTTTCGGCCAGGTCTTCCGGCTCGGGGGGCGCAACCGGTTCCGGTTGCGTTCCTTCCGCGGTCACCGGGGCCACCGCGCCCTCGGCCAACGCCCGGCGGAACACCAGCACGTTGCGCCACTTGGTGACCGACCCGGTCAGCCCGGTCCGCTCCTCGCTGGGCAAGAGCTCGGCACGCTGATACTCCCAGCCCTCGGTGCCCATCTGGTTCAAGAGGCTTTCCACCGACAGCGCGAACCGCCCCTCGGGCGTCTTGACCCCCTTGGCCTTGGTGCCGCGGGCGGGGGCGGGAACGACCTTGTATTCATAGCGGATCATGCAGAAGCCTCTCGGATGACGTGCGCCGCATATAACCAAGCTCGGGGCGCATTGGCCAGAGGGTCAGATTTCCCTTGGCAACTGAGGCTCGCTTGATTGCAGATCGTCAAGAAGCTGTTTCCGACGGGCAAGCGTTTCATGCCATTCTTGAGCCTCGCGATCCTTAAAGAAGCTCGCGTCTGGGGCCAACCGCAGAACTGCCTCCTCGACTTCGCGCAAACTCACACGGAAAAACTCCTTGCGCATATTGATCTGATTGATCCGACGTTCTGAAAACTCTCGATGCAACGCGGCCTCAAGTGCCGGTGCCTCGTCTGAATAAATCATGGCGTGAGTGTCGAAGCTAAAAGGTACGCTGGCATCGCCCAGTTCCTTTACTCTATCATCAGGCTCCAACCGGCGAGTTAGGTCATGTTGACAAATGTCTGAGCCAAAGCCGGATGGAGGTAATGTCGATGAAACCCAGGAAGCTTTCCATGGTTTTGTCGTAGCGAGTTGCCACGCGGCGGGCGTTCTTTAGTTTGTTGAAGCAGCGCTCGACCAGGTTGCGCAGGCGGTAAAGCGAGCGGTCGACACCGATACGTTTCTTACGGGATTTTCGCATTGGGATAACGGGCAGGACGTTGCGCGCATTCAGCTTCGCCCTGATGCTGTCACCATC